>NZ_FORH01000018.1:0-2500 GCF_900113955.1 Celeribacter neptunius
AAACGCAGAAAGCCGCCCTATGGGCGGCTATATCGTTGATATTATATGGGTATTTAGTTGTTCGACCTTGGTTGCGGGAGTAGGATTTGAACCTACGACCTTCAGGTTATGAGCCTGACGAGCTACCGGGCTGCTCCATCCCGCGCCAGGGTCGACTATATTTGATTTCATCGATTGAGAGATTATTGGCTCTTTATTAGGTTTGGCGGTGACCTACTCTCCCACGTCTTGAGACGCAGTACCATTGGCGCGAACGTGCTTAACGGCCGAGTTCGGGAAGGGATCGGGTGTTTCACTGTTGCTGTGACCACCAAACCGAATAAAGAGCCAAGTCAAGTATGTGTGTATGCTTTTGATATTGTCCTTTGAAGCCCTACCGCTTCGCTACTTGAGTGCGAAGCAAAAGTTTTGCTTTTACTGGATCAAATCAAGCCTATCGGGCAATTAGTACTGGTCAACTGAATGCATTGCTGCACTTACATCTCCAGCCTATCGACGTGGTGGTCTTCCACGGCCCTCAGGGATACCTTGTTTTGAGGGGGGCTTCCCGCTTAGATGCCTTCAGCGGTTATCCTTTCCGATCATAGCTACCCTGCACTGCTGCTGGCGCAACAACAGGTCCACCAGTGGATCGTTCACCCCGGTCCTCTCGTACTAGGGGCAACTCCTCTCAAGTATCCTACACCCACGGCAGATAGGGACCGAACTGTCTCACGACGTTCTAAACCCAGCTCACGTACCTCTTTAAATGGCGAACAGCCATACCCTTGGGACCTGCTCCAGCCCCAGGATGAGATGAGCCGACATCGAGGTGCCAAACACTGCCGTCGATATGGACTCTTGGGCAGTATCAGCCTGTTATCCCCGGCGTACCTTTTATCCGTTGAGCGATGGCCCTTCCACTCGGGACCACCGGATCACTATGGCCGACTTTCGTCTCTGCTCGACTTGTCAGTCTTGCAGTCAGGCTGGCTTCTGCCATTGCACTCAACGAGCGATTTCCGACCGCTCTGAGCCAACCTTCGCGCGCCTCCGTTACTCTTTGGGAGGCGACCGCCCCAGTCAAACTACCCGCCACACAGGGTCCCGGATCCGGATAACGGACCGCGGTTAGACATCAAGCAGAACAAGGGTGGTATCTCAAGGGAGGCTCCACAGGGACTGGCGTCCCTGCTTCAAAGCCCACCACCTATCCTGCACATGTTCGGCCTAATGCCAGTGTGAAGCTGTAGTAAAGGTGCACGGGGTCTTTCCGTCTAACCGCGGGAAGCCTGCATCTTGACAGGCAATTCAATTTCGCTGAGTCGATGTTGGAGACAGCGGGGAAGTCGTTACGCCATTCGTGCAGGTCGGAACTTACCCGACAAGGAATTTCGCTACCTTAGGACCGTTATAGTTACGGCCGCCGTTTACCTGGGCTTCAATTCGGAGCTTGCACTCCTCCTTTTAACCTTCAGGCACCGGGCAGGCGTCAGACCCTATACGTCGTCTTGCGACTTCGCAGAGCCCTGTGTTTTTAGTAAACAGTCGCCACCCCCTGGTTTGTGCCCCCAGCCAATACTTGCGTAGAAACTGGGCCTCCTTCTCGCGAACTTACGGAGGTATTTTGCCGAGTTCCTTCAACATCGTTCTCTCAAGCGCCTTGGTATTCTCTACCAGTCCACCTGTGTCGGTTTAGGGTACGATCTAATGAGAGGCTATTTCCAGGGACCGCTGAGCTGCCCATTCAATCCGATAAGGATGAACAACCTTTGCGATCCGTCACTTCTCTCTGGCCCAGGAATATTAACCTGGTTCCCATCGACTACGCCTTTCGGCCTCGCCTTAGGGGTCGGCTTACCCTGCTCAGATTAGCTTTAAGCAGGAACCCTTGGACTTTCGGCGACAGGGTCTCTCACCCTGTTTGTCGCTACTCATGTCATCATTCTCACTAGTGATCTCTCCACCGGATCGTTCACACGCCGGCTTCACAGAAAGCCTCTTGTGTCCAAGCCTTCCGAAGAAGGTAAGGACACATGAGACTATGTCACACTACGCTCTGCTACCATGCCTTACGGCATCCTCAGCTTCGGCTCATGGCTTGAGCCCCGTTACATCTTCGCCGCAGGACAACTTATCTAGACCAGTGAGCTGTTACGCTATCTTTAAAGGATGGCTGCTTCTAAGCCAACCTCCTGGTTGTTTTGGTCGTCCCACCTGCTTTCCCACTTAGCCATGAATTAGGGGCCTTAGCTGGAGGTCAGGGTTGTTTCCCTCTCCACTACGGGCGTTAGCACCCGCAGTGTGTCTGCCATCTAGTACTCCCGGGTATTCGGAGTTTGGTTAGGATCAGTAAGCCTGTGGGGCCCCATTACCCATCCAGTGCTCTACCCCCCGGGGTATTCGGATGACGCTCTACCTAAATAGATTTCGCAGAGAACCAGCTATCTCCGAGTTTGATTGGCCTTTCACCCCTAGGCACAACTCATCCCGACCTTTTTCAACAGGTGTGGGTTCGGAC
>NZ_FORH01000016.1 GCF_900113955.1 Celeribacter neptunius
TGAGGAAACGCGCGAGGAGATCGTCACCCGCCTATTCGATGGCGTGGCCCCCGAGACATTCCTGCGTGGTTTCGATCGTCCGAACATCCATCTTGCCTTTGCCGTCAAGGACAGCCCGCGCCGGCAGATCCTCGAATTTGCTGCCGCGCGCAAGGGCCAGTCCGGCATTGTCTATTGCGGCACGCGGGCCAAGACCGAAAGCCTTGCCAAGGCGCTCGGCGACGCCGGTCACCTCGCATTGGCTTATCATGGCGGCATGGAGCCGGATCGCCGCCGCGAGGTTGAACGGCGATTTCAGCAGGAAGACGAGCTGATCGTCACCGCCACGATTGCGTTTGGCATGGGGATCGACAAGCCGGACATCCGTTGGGTGGCGCATGCCGATCTGCCGAAATCCGTCGAGGGCTATTATCAGGAAATCGGACGGGCCGGGCGCGACGGCGCGCCCGCCGAGACGCTGACACTGTTCGGCCCGGATGATATCCGGTTCCGGCGCAGCCAGATCGACGAGAGCCTCGCACCGCCCGAACGCCGTGCCGCCGATCACGCGCGGCTCAATGCGCTTCTGGGGCTCGCGGAGGCGCAACGCTGTCGGCGTCAGACGCTGCTGTCCTATTTCGGCGAAGAGGCGGCGCCCTGTGGCCATTGCGATCTCTGCGACAGCCCGCCCGAGCTGTTCGATGGCACGACGGCGGTGCGCAAGGCGCTCTCCGCCGTGCTGCGCTGTGACGAGGGTTTCGGCGCCGGGCATCTGATCGACGTGCTCACCGGCAAGATGACCGACAAGGTGCGGCAGTGGAACCATGACCAGCTGTCGGTCTTCGGCATCGGCAAGGATTATGACAAACGCCAGTGGAACGCGATTTTCCGACAGATGATGGGCGCCGATCTGTTGCGGCCCAATCCGGAACGTCACGGCGCGCTGTTCATGACCGAACCGGCGCTGCCGATCCTCAAGGGCGAGGCGGAGATCACGCTGCGCAAGGACACGCTGGCGAAGGCGCGCAAGGGCCCGGTGGCCAAGGCGTTGGTGTCGGAAGAGGATGCGCCGCTCTTGTCGGCCTTGAAGGCCAAACGCCGGGCGCTGGCCGAAGACGCACGCGTCCCCGCCTATGTGGTCTTTGCCGATCGCACGCTCATCGAGATGGCGGAAAACCGGCCGCAGACCCTGGACGAGATGGCGCGGATCGGCGGGGTCGGGGCGAAGAAGCTCGAACGCTACGGCGATGCGTTCCTGTCGGTCATCCTTGGCGCTGAGGCGCCGGAGATGCACCCGGCGCGGCGCCGGCTGGCGAGCGCCGGCGGCGGCGATCTGTTCGACCGGTTGCAGGGTATTCAGCTGGATCTGGCGCGCGGCGACTGCGGCACGCTGAAACCTCTGGCGCTCACGCCCGGGCAACTCTCGAAGATCGTGAAGATGAGACCGAGAGACCTCGCGGCGCTGGCAAGGCTCATTGGTGACAAGCCGGCCGAGCGGTTTGGCCCGGCGATGCTCGAGGCCATCGGCGCCGAGTAACGGCCTGGCCGCGGGCTGAGCTGTCCGCTTACGCGCCGGCCATGACACCAGAGTCTGCGCTCGTGCCTGTGTTCATGCCTGTGCTCGGGGGCGTCGGCGGTTCCGGGGCCGCAGTCGGCTCTTCCGGCATGATCGGGCGACAGCTCTCCGGATGTTCCATCAGGATACGATCGATGATCGCAGCCTTGCGCAGCGGTTTGGTCATGTAGTGATCGAGCCCGGCGGCCAGAATGTCCTTCTCGTCGCCGGCCATGGCATGGGCCGTCAGCGCGACGATCGGGGTGTGGATCCCGGTGTTCAGTTCCAGCGTGCGGATCTCGCGGGTGGCTTCCTTGCCGTCGACCTCGGGCATGGAAATATCCATGAACACCAGATCGGGCTGGAAGCCCTGATAGAGCTCCACCGCCTCGCGGCCGTTATTGGCAAAGCGCAGTTCGATATCGAGCGCCTTGAGCATTTTTCCGAAGACCAGCTGATTGGTCTTGTTGTCCTCGGCGGCGAGAATGCGCATACGCCGGTCGCTCTGATCGGAGGTGTCGATTTCCTTGGGGTCGACCGGAACCAGATCGGTCAGGGTGCGCCAGAGGTCGCTGCGCAGAAGCGGCTTTTGGAGCGTCCTGGCATCTTCGATCTTGGGGCTGCGGGTCGAGACCGGGCCGGAGGTCATCAAAAGCACCGGCGCCGTGACGCCGCGCTCGCGCAGGGTGGCGATGAGGTGCTCGATATTGGTCTCGGGCAGGTTGTTGTCGATCAGGTAGACCTGGGCATCGAGCGGCGAGGCCAGCAGATCGTCGATATTGTCAAAGGGCGACACATCAAAGCCGAGCGCCGTGAGCTGTTTTTCCAGAATGAGCGAGTTGGCATTGATATGGTCAAGCAGAGCCGCCTTGTGCATCCAGGACGGCAGAGGCATCGGTTTCGCGTCCTCGGTGACATTCATGGTGATGTGGAAGCCGAAACAGGACCCGACGCCCTCTTCGCTGTCGACCCAGATATCGCCACCCATGAGCTGGACCAGCTGACGGGTGATGGCGAGGCCGAGCCCCGTGCCCTCGAACTTGCGGTTGCGCTCATCCTCGACCTGATTGAACTCGCCAAAGATGTGATCGATCATGTCCGGCGCGATGCCGATGCCGCTGTCTTCGACCGAGACATGGACGCGCTGGCGTTTGCCGGTCTCTTCCGGCAGACCGACGACGCGGACGATGACATGGCCGGAATGGGTGAATTTCACCGCATTGCCGATCAGATTGGTCAGAACCTGACGAAGCCGTCCGGGATCGCCGATGAAATTCGTGGGCATGAACATGTCGTAATCGATGATCATATCGACGCCCTTTTGTGCCGCAGAAGGTTGCAGCAGCACCATGACGTCCTGAATGCAGCGTTCGAGATCGAAAGGCTCCGGATGGAGCGTGAGTTTCGAGGCTTCGATTTTCGAGTAATCGAGCACATCGTTGATCAGCCCCAGAAGCGCCTCGCCCGAGGATTTGATCGTGTCGACATAGAGCGTCTGTTCCTCGTTCAACTCGGTTTCCGACAAGAGATCGGCCATGCCGACCATGCCGTTCATCGGCGTGCGAATCTCGTGGCTCATATTGGCGAGGAAGGCGGATTTGGCGCGGTTGGCGGCTTCGGCCTTGCTGCGGGCTTTTTTCAGCCGTTCCTCGTAGCGGATCGTCGAGGTGATGTTGAGACCGAGAGACACCATGTCGCCATCCGACGAGCGGCGGTCCACCAGTTTCACGAACTGGTTGTTCCAGAGCCGGATCGTATGCGGTTCGCGCACCGGGGCGCGCCAGCGGGTGATCGCCTGTTCGATGAACCTGTCGCGGCTCAGCTCGCCAATGTCGATGATGCCTTCTTCGACGGCCAGTCGCACGATTTCGGGATAGCTGATGCCGGGGCGGACATCGTCGAGCCCGTCGAACACCCGCAGATAGGCGGGGTTGGCGGCGATCATGATGTCCGAAGGGTCGAAAACCGCAAACCCGTCTTGAATGGTCTCGATCGAATCCCAAAGCCGGCGTTCGGCGATATGGACGGCGGTGTTGGCCTTTTCGAGATCTTCCTTGGTGCGGATGTTCTCGTCGCGCAGCACCTCGGTCTCTTCGCGTTTGACGATGATCTCGTCGGAGAGGTGGCGGGCGTGCTGCGACAGTTTGCGATTGGCCTCAAACAGTTCTGCCTGTTTGAGTTCCAACAAGCGTTCCGCAGCAAGGCGGGCGCGACGTTCCTGAGACAGCGTTTCCGACAGTGACATGAAGACCTCTTCAATCCCTGCCCGGCCTTCTGGCCCGGGCTTTTGCTCAGAATGCCCCAAACAGGGTGAAAAAAATCTTAACCAAGTCTCGAAAATTGAGGCGAAATCTGGGTGATTTCACCTTTCAGCGGGGCTCAGATCCGTTCAATTGCCACGGCGATACCCTGGCCGCCGCCGATACACATGGTGATCAGCCCGAGCGTTCCGCCCCTGCGTTCCAGCTCGTACATTGCCTTGACGATCAGGATCGCGCCGGTGGCGCCGACCGGGTGACCGAGCGCGATGGCGCCGCCGTTGGGGTTCACTTTCGCCGGGTCGAGCCCCAGCGCGCGGTTCACCGCAATCGCCTGGGCGGCAAAGGCCTCGTTCGATTCGATGACGTCGAAATCTTCGACATTGAGCCCGGTGCGGCGGCAGAGATCCTCGACCGCCGGGATCGGGCCGATCCCCATGACCTCCGGGCGGACGCCGGCATGGGCATAGCCCCTGATCCGGAATTTCGGGGTGAGACCCGCGGCCTCGGCCGCATCGGCGCGGGCCAGGACAAGCGCTGCGGCGCCATCGTTGAGACCCGAGGCATTGCCCGCGGTCACCGTGCCGTCCTTCTGAAAGGCCGGGCGCAGCTTCGCGAGACCTTCGAGCGTCGTGGGTTTCGGATGTTCATCCGTGTCGAAAGCGACGAGGTCACGTTTGACCTTGACCTCGACCGGGGTGATTTCGTCCTTGAACAGCCCGGCTTCGATGGCGCGGGCGGCACGGGTCTGGCTCTCCAGCGCGAAAGCGTCCTGATCTTCGCGCGAGATGTCATGTTCGCGGGCGACATTCTCGGCGGTGACCCCCATGTGGCCGGTGCCGAACGGGCAGGTGAGCGCGCCAAGCATCATGTCCTGTGCGGTGACGTCACCCATTTTCTGGCCCCAGCGGGCGGCGGGCAGGATATAGGGCGAGCGGCTCATCACATCGACACCGCCGGCCAGCGCAAAATCGGCATCGCCGAGCATCAGCGATTGCGCAGCGGAGACCACGGCCTGCGCGCCGGAGCCGCAGAGCCGGTTGACGTTCATCGCTGGCGTGGTTTCCGGAATGCCCGCGCCCATGGCCGCGAGGCGGGAGACATACATGTCCTTGGGTTCGGTGTTGATGATATGGCCATAGACCACGTGACCGATCCGCTCGGGGGAAACCCCGGCGCGTTCGAGCGCGGATCTGGCGACATGCGCGCCCAGATCGGCGGGGCGCACCCCGGCCAGAGCGCCACCGAATGTGCCTATGGCGGTGCGGGCGCCGCCCAGAATGACGATGTCGGACATGATCTCTCTCCCCTGATCCGTCGCGTGATGCTTTGTGGCAATCTAGCGCGCGGGGTGGAGAGAGAAAGCGAAACGCTACGTCTTACCCGGGGGTGGCCCCGGGATTGGCGTGGGTCAGATGCGACCGGCCTGTTTCCGTGACCACCTGCTCATGGGCATTCTCGATCACCATGGCGGTGAGCGGACGGCCATAGCCTGCACCGGTGTCGATATCGATGCGATTGCCGAAATGCGTCGCCTCATCCAAGGCGGTATGGCCGTGCACCACGGTGAAGGGCAGGGGGCCGTGATAATCGAGCCAGCCTTCGCGGATCCAGATCAGATCGTCCTCGGTCTGGCGCTCGACCGGCAGTTTCGGCCGGATACCGGCATGGACGAACAGGTAATTGCCCCAGGCATAGGTCAGAGGCGCCTGTTCGATGAACTTGAGATGCGCCTCGGGCACGGCTTTGGCCGCGCGCATATGGGCGATCTCGAAATCTCCATCCTGGGCCTCGACGCCGTAGGAGGCCAGCGTGTCGGTGCCGCCGAGCGCCGGGTGGAGCCAGCTCTTGCCGGATTTGATGTGATCGTCATGGGCAATGCCGTGGCGCACGAAGCGGGTGAACATCCGGTCATGATTGCCGCGAATGACCCGCCAGGGTTTGCCGGCCTCAATGCCGTCGATCAGGTATTGGATGACCCCTTTGCTGTCCGGTCCGCGATCCACGTAATCGCCCAGGTGAATGATCCGCGCGTCGGGATCGCCCACCCGGGCCTTGTCCGCCTCGATCCGCGCGTGCGCGGCTTTGAGCATGTCCAATTGTCCGTGAATATCGCCGATGGCATAGATGCGCAAAGGGGCCTCCTCAGGCTTGTCTCAGCTCTTCAGGCGGATTGCATGCCATTCCAGATGGTCGCGCATGAAGGTGGAGATGAAATAATAGCTATGGTCATACCCCTCCTGCATCCGGAGTGTTAGGGGCTGGTCGCTCTTTTCACAAATCTGTGTCAAAAGCTCCGGCTTGAGCTGGCCCTCCAGGAAGTTGTCCGCCGTGCCCTGATCGACGAGAATTTCCGGCACACGGGCGCCATCCTCGATTAGTGCGCAGGCGTCGTAGTCCCGCCACTTGGCCTTGTCGGCACCGACATAGCCAGTGAGCGCCTTGTCGCCCCAGGGGCAATTCAGCGGGCTGACGATCGGGGCAAAGGCGGAGACCGCCTTGTAAGCATCCGGATTTTTGAGCGCGATGGTCAGCGCGCCGTGCCCGCCCATCGAATGCCCCATGATCGAGACCCGCGACATGTCGGCGGGGAATTCCGCACCGATCAGCGCCGGGAGCTCTTTCTCGATATAGTCGCGCATGTGGTAATGCTGATCGAAAGGCGCCTCGGTGGCGTTGACGTAGAAGCCAGCGCCGAGACCGAAATCATAGGCACCTTCCGCGTCATCCGGAACGCCTTCGCCGCGCGGGCTTGTGTCCGGGGCGACGAAGATAAGGCCAAGCTCCGCGCAGGCGGCGCGGAATTCGCCCTTTTCGGTGACATTGGCCTGAGAACAGGTCAGCCCCGAAAGGTAGAAGACGACCGGGAGCTTTTCCCCCTCTTCGTGGTCGGGCACGAAGACGGAAAATTCCATCTCCGTCCCGGTCGTGGAGGAGGCATGGGTGTAGACACCCTGCACCCCGCCATGGCTGCGATTGCTGGATTTGATCTCCATCGGAACGCGGCTCCTCAGAATTCCACGACGGCGCGGATGGATTTGCCTTCGTGCATGAGATCGAAGCCGTGGTTGATCTCGTCGAGGGTGAGCTTGTGGGTGATCATCGGGTCGATCTCGATCTTGCCGTCCATGTACCATTCGACGAATTTCGGCACATCGGTGCGGCCCTTGGCGCCGCCAAACGCCGTGCCTTTCCAGACCCGGCCGGTCACCAGCTGGAACGGACGGGTCGAGATCTCGGCCCCCGAAGGTGCCACGCCGATCACGACGGAAACGCCCCAGCCGCGGTGGCTGCATTCGAGCGCATCGCGCATCACCTTGACGTTGCCGGTGGCATCAAAGCTGTAATCCACGCCGCCGATCTGATCGGCGCCACGCTTGGTCAGGTTGACGATCTCCTCGACCACGGTGCC
>NZ_FORH01000012.1 GCF_900113955.1 Celeribacter neptunius
AGAGTATATCCTGCCCGGTATTCCCAATCAGACGATCCGCACCAGCGCCCCCGTAAAGCCGGTCATTGCCGGTGCCGCCATCAAGAAGGTCATTGCCGTCCTGTCCATACAAACGGTCATTACCGGAGGCACCGTAGATCGCGTCATCGTCGACACCGCCAAATACATAATCCCAGCCTTCTCCACCGGAGAGCTCATCCGAGCCCTCATCGCCATGCACTCGATCATTGTCATCTCCACCGTTCAGAATGTCATCACCCGCACCGCCAAACAGGCGATCATCGCCGCCACCGCCGTCGCCGATGTCGTTGCCCGCGGCGCCGTAGAGACGGTCGTCCCCAACACCCCCGGAAAGGATGTCGTTACCATCCTGGCCGTAGAGACGATCATTGCCGCTGTCGCCTGCGATCGTATCATCCCCCGTGCCGCCGTAGAGATAGTCCGACCCGAGATCGCCAAACAGTCGGTCATCGCCTTCATCGCCGTGCAAGCGATCGTTGCCTGAACCTCCATAGAGCCGGTCGAGCCCATCGCCGCCAAACAGGCGATCATCATCGTCTTGGCCATACAAGCGGTCCCGATGTCTCCCGCCAAAAAGAAGGTCGTCTTCGCTTCCGCCATAGAGATGGTCCGACCCGTCGTCGCCATAAAGCATGTCTGCGCCGCCATCTCCGCTCAGGCGGTCGTCCCCGAGACCTCCCGATATCCAATCATCACCGGCCTCGCCAAATACGCGGTCGTCCCCATCCTTGCCTGAAAGGCTATCAGATCCAAAACCACCCAGGATCGTGTTGTTCGTCTCATTGCCGTAAATCGTGTCATTTCCCGATCCCGTGATCACATTCTCGATTACCGTGCCTTCCATAATGGCGACATTGCCGATCAGCCCGTCGACATCCGAGAAGGTGCCGCCGCGTATGTCGATCCGATTGTCTGCTGTTGAAATGCTGAGATCGAGCGTGTCTGTGCCGCCCGCATCATAGATGGTGAAAGCGAACGGATCTCCGGAATAGACATTGTTGGTGCCATTTTCCCAATCGTCGAACAGATCGCCAAGATAGTTGGTTAGATTCGATCCGACGCCCCAGACCGTGTCGCCATAGGTGTCACTGTTGGCGTCAGCCGCGCCGTAGAGGCTTTGGATCGCCTGAATATCTGCCATCATCGCCGAGACGAGATAGGCGTAGCTGGCATCGATCGAGGTGTTGTCGCTTTGGGAAAAATACGACATGACGGACATCTGCCAACTGTCATTGGCGAAGTTCGCGTCACTGGCGTATGTGGCAGAGCCATTATAATTCGATTGATGTCCGAGTCCCAGAGCATGTCCAATCTCGTGGATATAGGTCTGGAAGCCATATGTGCCGATCTCGTCGCCCATCGAAGAATTCACCCAACCGCTGGTGATGACGACGTCAGAGTCCAAGATGGTATGGCCGCTCGTGGAAGAGCTTGAATAGGCATTGAGCGTACTGGAATTTCCACTGACGTCATTTGCAAATGTGATATCGGCAGACGACGATGTGGTAACGGAAAAGGTGATGTCTGCGACCATTTCCCAAGCTTGCAGGGCAGCGAGCGCCAAGGCGCGCTCGGTTGAATTCAAATCGCTGATGTTGATAGTGATTGCATTAGAACTCGTGGTGTCGAAGGCGCGCCAGTCGCCATAATTGTCCGTCCAATAGCCATTGATGAGATAGTCTGAAAGTTCGCTGACCGTGCCATCTACCAGTGGCGCCGCGACATTGGTCTGCAATGTGTAATCGCCGTATCCACCGGAATAATAGCTACTGGACGAGTAGGCTGCGACACCGATGAAATAGCTGGCGCTTGTCGTTGCGGTATATGTCAGGGATGAATAGTAACCGGGGCCACCATCATCATTGTTGCTGATGAAATTTCCATTGGTGTCATAGAGATATAGGACGGTATCCGTCAGGCTCGATGAGCCCGAGAGGTCGAAGGTATAAGTTTTTCCTGTTTGCAATGTAATCTCGATCCAGTCCACATCGCTATTTGAGGACAAAAATCCCGTAAATGTATCGCCGACTGAAATGCTATAGTCGGTGTTTGTGCTTTCCGGGGCGTCCGTTTCTTCGCGTTTGGTCGTAAATGTTGTCATCTCTTCATAGACGCAATCCATGTCGGCTGGTCGGAATTGCTGACAAATCTCACACATAGAACACCTTTGGATGTCGTTTATACAGTCTCCTGATCGCCGGAATGCGGGATTGGGCCTCAGGACATTGCTGCAATGATGTCCTCAAATCGAGGAGAGAGCATGGCGATATTGAGGTTTTGCTTGTCGGTTCTTTTGGGGGACGATTGTGATCGGCTGGCCATGGGATTGCCCATGCTGGCCCTCTGAGGTTCTCCATTCGAAGAGGGACGCAAATATGCGCACAAAGAAGCGCCGGTGAAGAGCGCTATTATCGCGACTGTTTCGATCCATGATCGACAGGCTGCGCCTGTCCGCGACCATATGGGTGTCTGGGCGGACAAGGATTATGTCCATCGTCAGGCCGAGCGGGGTGTCCTGCAAGATGACGGAGAGGCGCGTTGGGGCAAGTTGGTCTGTCAGGATGAAATCGTCCGGCAGGACCTGTACGAGCGCGTGTCGGGCGAGCTCGCATGAGGACTGTGACGTGCTTTCCAACGGACTACATGCGAATTGAAACGCCGTTTTGTTCTGGCCCATCGCATAGGCGCCAGGCATTGCGAGCAAGAGAAAGCAGCCAGTGATAGATACGAAAAAAGGAAGCGTGTTGCGTCTGTTTTCGCCAAGCCTGTTCATCTCACCCGCCCATGTGCCGTTCACCCCGAGCCTTCGCCAGCGCAATCTGTTTCTGGCGCTCTCTGAACCGTTCCTTGCGGGGCTCGTCGGTTTCATCGATGCATTGATGGCAGGACACGCCCTCCTCGAATTCCGGCCGGGTCTTGTCTTCCGGCAGGATCGGGCGGCGGCAGGCGTGGCAAAGCTCGTGCGGCCCTTCGGTGAGGCCATGGCCGATCGAGACGCGCTGGTCGAAGACGAAACATTCGCCGTCCCATAGGCTCTTCTCCTCGGGCATTTCCTCGAGATATTTCAGGATGCCGCCCTTGAGGTGGTAAACCTCTTCGATCCCCTGACCCAGCAGGAAATTGGTGGATTTCTCACAGCGGATGCCGCCGGTGCAGAACATGGCGATGCGTTTGTTGTGAAAGCGTTCCTTGTTCTCTTCCCACCATTGCGGAAAGTCGCGGAAGCTTTTGGTTTTCGGGTCGATCGCATCGCGGAAGGTGCCGATCTGCACCTCATAGTCATTGCGCGTGTCGATCACCGCCACGTCGTCGGCCGAGATCAGCGCGTTCCACTCTTCCGGGGTGCAATAGTGCCCAACCCGGGCTTTCGGGTCGACATCCGGCTGGCCCATGGTGACGATCTCTTTTTTGAGCCGCACTTTCATCCGGTTGAAGGGCTGCTCTTGCGCCGTCGAGAGCTTGTATTCGAAATCCGCGCATCCAGGCAGGGCGCGGATATAGGCGACCAGCGTGTCAATGGCCACGGGCGTCGGGCCGGCCACCGTGCCGTTGATCCCCTCTTTCGCCAGAAGCAGCGATCCGGTGATGCTTTGGGCACGGCAGAGATCCAGTAGCCCCTGACGCAATGCGGCGGGGTCATCGAAACGGGTGAAGTGGTAGAGGGCGCAGACGGTAAACATAATGTGCTCGATACGCCCGAAGCCGTGATCAGGCAAGACCTTGCAATGTCGCGGCGCTCTGGCTCATCTAGGACCATTCCGAAACTGTCATGAGGCCCCGCGATGGTTCCCCGCACCCTGATCGCCGCAACGCTCGTCTTTTTCGTCGCCAATCCCCTGCAACCGGCCTTTGCCGAGGTGCCGCAGGTCCCGGCCAGCCGGGCCGAGGTTCAGCTCTCCTTTGCTCCGGTGGTCAAGGAAACCGCGCCCTCGGTGGTCAATATCTACGCCTCGCGCGTGGTCGAGGAGCGGCTCTCGCCCTTTGCAGGCGATCCGTTCTTTTCGCAATTCTTCAATTCCGGTCCGGCGCGTCAGCGCGTGCAGCGTTCTCTGGGGTCCGGGGTGATCGTTTCCGGCGACGGCTTGGTGGTCTCGAACTTTCACGTCGTGGGCGAGGCTTCCGACATCCGCGTCGTGCTCGCGGACAAGCGTGAATACAAGGGCACCGTGGTCTTGGCCGACAAGAATGCCGATCTTGCGGTCGTGCGACTCGAAGGCGCTGCGGACCTGCCGGCGCTGCCGCTGGCCGACAGCGATGCGCTCGAGGTCGGCGATCTGACGCTGGCCATCGGCAATCCGTTTGGCGTCGGTCAGACCGTCTCTTCGGGTATCGTCTCCGGCCTGTCGCGCTCCGGCTCCGCCATCCCCGGGGGCGCGGGGTCGTATATCCAGACCGATGCCGCGATCAACCCGGGCAACTCGGGCGGCGCGCTGGTCGATATGTCCGGGCGGCTCATCGGCATCAACACTTCGATCCTGTCGCGGTCCGGCGGTTCCAACGGTATCGGCTTTGCCATCCCGTCGAATTTGGTGCGGGAATTCACACGACAGGCCGAGGCGGGGGAGAGCCGGTTCCTGCGCCCCTGGGCCGGGGTCTCCACGCAAGCCGTGGATGAGGCCGTGGGCGAGGCGCTTGGCTTGGAACGTCCCGAAGGTGTCGTGCTTGCCGAGTTGCATCCGCAGTCGCCTTTCGCGGATCTTGGATTTGCGCCGGGTGATGTGCTTTTGGAGCTCGACGGTCAGCCGATCCTCTCGCCCTCCGATCTCGATTACCGACTGTCGATCTCGCCCCTGGGCGCGACGGTCAAGCTTTCCGCCATTCGCGCCGGCGAGCCGGTCGTGCTGGATCTGACCCTGATCCCGGCGCCCGGTGCCGACGCAACCGAGACGGTCGAGATCCGTTCACCGGGGCCGCTCGACGGGCTGACGGTCGCCGATGTCACCCCGGCATTGATCGAGCAATATGGCCTGCCGCTGAGTGCAACCGGCGTGGTGATGGTCGATGCCCAGGGCGTGGCAACCCGTCTCGGGCTGCACCCGGGGGACCAGATTGTCGAGGTCAACGGCACAGAGATTTCCTCGAGCCAGGATCTGGCCGGCGTGGCGCGTCAGAAGATCGGGCGCTGGCTCATCACCCTCAATCGCGGTGGTCGTCTCCTGCGCTTGCGCATCGGCTAGGTTCGGCCCTGTCCGCAAGAGCAGGGTCTTCGCTCGCGCGGGGATCGGACCGGCGTGCAACCCGTGAAGCCGTTCTGTGGTCGCAGAAAATTCTCGCTGCACTTGCTCGTTCACGCGCTGCGCGCTAGGTCTGTGCTGAAGGAGACCTCCCCATGCGCGCAGCCAACGAAGCTCTGATCGTCATCGACATTCAAAACGACTTTTGTCCGGGTGGGGCGCTGGCCGTCGCCGGCGGCGACGAGATCGTTCCCGGTGTGAACGCGCTGATGGCGGAATTTCCCGCGGTGATCCTGACGCAGGACTGGCACCCGGGTGGGCACAGCTCATTCGCCAGCGCGCACGAGGCCGCGCCGTTTTCCACCATGGAAATGCCCTATGGCACACAGGTGCTTTGGCCGGATCACTGCATTCAAGGGACGCCGGGCGCTGCGTTTCACGCGGATCTGCGCGAGGATGGCGATCTGATCATCCGCAAAGGGTTCAACCCGGCGATCGATAGCTATTCCGCCTTTTTCGAGAATGATCATGTGACACCGACCGGGCTTGAGGGCTATCTGCGCACGCGCGGGATCGACACGCTGACCATGGTCGGTCTGGCGACGGATTTCTGTGTGAATTTCTCGGCGGTGGATGCCGCGAAGCTCGGCTTCAAGGTCACGGTGCGCAGCGATCTCTGCCGCGCCATCGACATGGACGGCTCGCTTGCCGCCGCAATCGACGGCATGAAGGCCGCCGGTGTCGAGGTTCTCTGAGCCATGACACCCAAGATCCTTACGACGCTGAAAACCTACACCCGGGCCGAGTTCGGCTCTGATCTTTTCGCCGGTATCACGGTCGCGCTGGTCGCCTTGCCGCTCTCCATCGCCATTGCCATCGCCTCCGGTGCCGTGCCCGCCGTGGGGTTTGTCACCGCCATCGTCGCCGGCTTTCTGATCTCTGCGCTGGGCGGCAGCCGGGTACAGATCGGTGGCCCGACCGGCGCCTTTATCGTCGTCGTCGCGGGCGTGATCGCCACCCATGGCTATGGCGGGTTGGTGGCCGCCAGTTTCATGGCCGGGATCGTGTTGATCATTGCCGGGCTGTTCCGCGCCGGGCAGCTGGTGCGCCATGTGCCCGAGGCGGTGATTAACGGCTTTACCATCGGCATCGCGGTGATCATCGCCACCAGCCAATTGCCCGATCTGCTGGGGCTTGCGGGACCGTTCCCGGCGGATTTTATCGAAAAACTGCCGGCGCTCTTTGCCGCCCTTCCGGATCTCAACCCCGCCTCGCTCGGCATCGGTCTCTTGACCATGGTGCTGATCTGGGGCCTGCGCCGGGCCTTTCCGCGGCTGCCGGGTCTGATCGTCGCGGTGGCGCTGACCTCGGCTTTGGTGCAGATCCTCGATCTGCCGGTCGAAACCATTCGCTCGCGCTTTGGCGAATTGCCGCGCGCGCTGCCGGCGCCGCATCTGCCGGCTCTGACGCTCGACAGCATGCGCGAGCTCTTGCCCTCTGCCTTGGTCATCGCCTTTCTCGCAGGCGTCGAATCCCTGCTGTCGGCCATGGTGGCGGACCGGATGATCGGCGGGGCGCACCGCTCCAATGCCGAACTGATGGCCCAGGGCTGGGCCAATATCGGCTCGTCGCTGTTCGGCGGTCTGCCCGCCACCGGCGCGATTGCCCGCACCGCCACCAATGTGCGCGCCGGCGGCAAGACGCCCGTGGCCGGGATCGTCCATGCGCTGACGCTTCTGGCGATCATGATGCTGGCGGCGCCGCTGGCGGGCTATCTCGCTCTGCCGGCGCTGTCGGGACTGTTGCTCCTGACCGCCTGGAACATGTCGGAGGCGCATCGCTGGCCGGAATACCTGCGCGGGCGGCGCAGCGATCTCGTGCTCTTGGTGATCACGCTGGTGCTCACGGTCGTCACCGATCTCACCGTCGCCATCGGCACCGGGATCGCACTGGGCCTCGCCATCCGCCTGTCGCGCCGCGGGGTCGAAGATCCGGATTGGACGCCCCGGGATAAATGAGGCGAGACAAATAGGCCGGAACAAATAAGCCGGGATCAGTTATCGGAAACACGTGAGCGCTCACATCAACCTTGCCAAAGGCTTGGCCCGCCTGATTTAACAAGGCCGGTATAGGAGAGGGACCCATTATGGTCGATATCGCCACCCGCGTTTACAATCACAAATGGAAAATCGACCCGATCGTGCGCTCGCTGATCGATACGGATTTCTACAAGCTCCTGATGTGCCAGTCGGTGTTCCGCAACAAGCCGGACACGCAGGTGACCTTTTCGCTGATCAACCGGTCCAAGGACATTCGTCTGGCCGAGATGATCGACGAGGGCGAGCTGCGCGAACAATTGGATCACGTCCGTTCGCTGTCGCTGACCCGCGGCGAGAGCACCTGGATGCGCGGCAACATGTTCTATGGCAAACGCCAGATGTTCCGCTCCGATTTCATGGAATGGTTCGAGAACCTGCGCCTGCCGGCCTATCAGCTGGAAAAGCACGACGGCCAATATGAGCTGACCTTCGAGGGCAGCTGGCCCGAGGTGATGCTCTGGGAAATCCCGGCCCTGTCGATCCTGATGGAGCTGCGCTCGCGCGCCGTGCTGGGGCCGATGAAGAAATTCGAGCTTCAGGTGCTCTATGCTCGCGGCATGACCAAGCTCTGGGAAAAGATCAAACGGTTGCAGCCGCTCGACGGGCTCAAGATCGCCGATTTCGGCACACGGCGGCGGCATTCCTATCTCTGGCAGGACTGGTGCGTCCAGGCGATGGTCGAGGGGTTGGGCGACAAGTTCACCGGCACCTCGAATTGCCATATCGCGATGATGCGCGATCTTGAGGCGGTGGGCACCAATGCCCATGAGCTGCCGATGGTCTATTCGGCGCTGGCCGAGAGCGACGAGGCGTTGCGTCAGGCCCCCTATCAGGTGCTGCGCGACTGGCACGAGGAGCATGACGGCAACCTGCGGATCATCCTGCCGGACACCTATGGCACCAAGGGGTTTCTCGAGGGCGCACCAGACTGGCTCGCCGGCTGGACCGGTATCAGGATCGACAGCGGCGATCCGGCGACCGGGGCCGAGGTGGCGATCGACTGGTGGAAATCCCGTGGTGAAGACCCGACCAGAAAGCTGGTGATTTTCTCCGACGGGCTCGACACCGACAAGATCGTCGAGCTGCATCAGCAATTCGCGGGCCGGGTCCGGACCTCGTTTGGCTGGGGCACGCTCTTGACCAACGATTTCCGGGGCCTCACCCAGAACGACGCGCTGGCGCCCTTCTCATTGGTCTGCAAGGCGATCGAGGCCAATGGCAAGCCGACCGTGAAACTCTCGGACAATCCCAACAAGGCGATGGGCCCGACAGACGAGATCGAACGCTACAAGCGCGTCTTCGGCGTCGGCGATCAAGAGGTGCAAGAGGTCGTGGTCTGACCTCGGAAGGCTTCCGGCACGTATCGCTCAGTTTCACGACAGAAGCACAAATTTCATTCACTGGCCTGCGCGCCCCATCGGGCGGCGCAGGCTTTTCTTGTTTTGCGCCTGTATTTGTCTCTGACTTTGACCACACGGACAATTTTCAGACTGCATCCCTTCATTCAGGAGTCCTCATGACACGCATCCTGCCCGCGTCTTTCCCCACGGCGCCTTTTGCCAGAGTGCTTTGCCTTCTGGCGGCGCCGCTTTCCCTCTCTCCGGCCCAAGCCGCGGAAACTATGGTCACGGTCCCGGCCGAGGGCGGCAAGATCATCGGCACGTTCAACGATGCAGACGGGGCAGCTGATACGCCCGTGATCCTGTTGCTGCACGGCTTCACCGGCTCGCGCGACGAGCTGCCGGTGGCGGGTACCGACGAAGGTGTGTTCTCCCGCGCCGCGCGGCTGCTGGCCGAGGCGGGTTATCCGTCCTTGCGCATCGATTTCATCGGCTCGGGCGAGTCGACAGACAAGACATGGCAAGAGACGACATTCTCCGGTCAGATCGCCGATGGTCTCTCGGCGCTGGCCTGGCTCGACGCCAAATTGCCGGAGCGATCACAGGTGGTTCTGGGCTGGTCTCAGGGCGGGCTTGTCGCCTCGCATCTTGCGGCACAGGCCGATCCCGAGGCGCTCATTCTCTGGGCCCCGGTGGCCGATCCGCTGCCGACCTATTCGGGGCTTCTGGGGGTGGACGCGGTTGCGACCGCCATCGCTTCCGACGATCCGGCGGAGACCTTCACCTTTACCCTGCCCTGGGGCGCGACAACCGCGCTCAACGCGCCGTTTTTCGACGAGCTGGTCACCACCGATCCCGTCGCCGCCGTGGCGCAATATGACGGCCCGCTCCTGTTGATGGTCGGCAGCAAGGACACCATCGTCGGCCCGCAACCCGAAATGGGCGAACGTTTCGCCAATTACCACCCCGGGGCAACCGAGATGAAAATCTACCCGATGGATCACAGTTTCAATGTCTTCACCGACGCCAGCACGCTGGACCAGATGCTGGTCGAGACGGTGAGCTGGTTGGGTGCGCTTTAGGGGTGAAATGGTGATTGCGGCGGTGCGATTTCAGCCGCTGCAATCATAACCTGTGTCAGTCCTGTCTTGAGAGCTTCAACCCCAGCAGACTCAGGATCATCCAAGGCCAGATGAACAGCGCGAGCCGGCCCCAGATCGTCGCGGCCTTGCGTTTCTCTTCATCCATCACGGTTTTTATATGTTCCCGCATCGTTGTCACGCTCTTGGCGAGTTCATTGAGTTTGTCGCGGGCGTTGGAAAGATCTTGGCGCAGATCATCCAGAGCGAAGGCCTGATTGACCATTTTGGTCAATGTCGAGACGAGCGCGTTTTGTCCCGAAAGCGAAATGGTCTCATTGGCAAAGGTCGTATTGGCAAGGAGTGGCAGAAGCTCTTCCGGCGTTTCTGGTTTCTGGAAAGTCGCAAGATAGGCTTTGCGTTCACTGGCGAGCCGCGCGATCGCTGTTTCGCAGGCATAAGAAGCCAATTCGCGGCGGTTTTGTTCCAACAGGGCGTCGGTCAAATCGGGGGACTTGTCTTGTCCAGAGATATTCGCGTCAGGCATTTCCAGTTTGAAACCCGAACTTTCCAAACAGGCTTCGCTTTCGATCAAAGTCATTTTGATCACTGCTGAAGCGGAGAATTCCGCATAGGCTTGACCAATGGCGTTGACCACGCTCTGGGGGTGATCCGATACGAGAATTTGCAGATCGCCAAAGCGTTCGAGGGTTCCTTCGAGTGTTCGAACGCTTTCTTGCATGCGTGTGGTTGATACGATCTGGCGGTTCAGATCGGCGTAGAGCTCATATTCGATACGGTCGCCATGCCGGACGTGAAAGAACAGCACGGCGCCGAGCAGGGCAAAGGAATAATACACTTTGTCGACGGCTGACTTCTGGAACCGTGCGGTTTTGGACAGGCGAAACGACAGGGAGAATATCGCGATAGCGGCCAGCAGAAGAGGCCAGAGCTGGCCGTCAAAGGCCCATGTGCTGATCGCCCCGAGCAGGAGGACGAGAAAAATATAGCAAAGGCTCGCGACATAGGGAGACATGGCCGCACTCCGAAATCATTACATCCAAACTTTAACAATGGCGCCATGTTAACAGATTCTGTGGCATTTGTTGATCGCGCTGATGCGCGTGCAAGTTGGGCGTCGTTCCATGAGGCAGAGTTCATGCGCGTTCGTTTGGGTAGAAGCACCTTGGGTGGGGCTCATCCGATGTCAGGAAAAAAGCGGTCGCATGAAACGGTTGAGCCAGAGCAGGCCGGGATCGCTGCGAAAGCTTGCATGGTAATGCGTACATACGTTGATCGATGGAAAGATCGATGGCAGTTCCAGGGTCTCGAAGGCACCGTTATCGACCAGCCGTGAGGCCACCGAGGCCGGATAAATCGCGGCGAGATCGGTGGAGCGGACGATCTCGGGAATGACCGTGAAATGTTCGATCCGGGCACGGACGGTTCGCTCGACCTCATTCTGGTTGAGAATGTCGCGCACCATCTTGTAGCCGGTCGCGTGGACCGAGACCTCGACGAATTCCAACTCGCGCATGGTCTCTAGGGTCAGGGGCTTGCCCGCCCAGGGGTGGCCCTTGCGCAGGATACAGAGGAAACGATCCTCCAAAAGGAACATGCTTTCGATTTCCGGTCCGGACAGGTCCGGCAGATAGCCAAAGGCCATATCGACCTGACCCGAGCGCAGCTTGACCTCGATCTCCTCGGCCTCGAGCTGCACGGATTTGATCCGCACGCCGGGGGCTTCGGTGATCAGGGGCGCCAAGACGCGCGGCAGCACATAGCTCTCGGAAATATCCGACATGGCGATGGTAAAGACCCGGTTCGAGCTTTTCGGGTCGAATTCGCCATGGCTCGACATGGTGCCACGAAGCGTCTCCAGACAGGTCTTGAACGGGATATAAAGACGTTGTGCGGCTGCGGTCGGTTCCATGCGCTTGCCGACACGGGTGAACAGCGGATCGTCGAAATGATCGCGCAGGCGTTTGAGCGCGTGGCTCACCGCCGGTTGCGTGAGGTTCAGACGATCCGCCGCCGCCGTGACCGAACGTTGTTCCCAGAGCGCGAGAAACACCCGCACGAGATTCAGATCGAATGTATTGAAATTTACCTGGTTCATGCTTCTGATTATGAAAATTCATTTCATTAATCAATTGCCGGGACCTAGGCTATGCCTTCCCCGGCGGGGACCCGGAAGGGACAAAGAGACCGGTACAAAGGCCCAAGCCCGATGACGCATGCCGCAGCGCACAGAGAATTCACCCCCTCCGACATGGCCGAGGGCGACGTCTACAAACTGCTCAGCGGTGCGGTCCTGCCGCGGCCGATCGCGGTTGTCACCAGCCGGTCGCCCGAAGGCATCGCCAACGCCGCCCCTTTCAGCTTTTTCGGCATTCTCAGCCATGCCCCGGCCACGGTCGCCATCGGCATCGAGCCGCGCCCGGACGGGACGCGCAAGGATACCGCGCGCAATATCATCGAGACCGGGGAATTCACGCTCCACATTCCGGACGTGGCCATGGCGCAGGCGGTTCAGGACATCGCCGCTCCCGAAGCGCCGGAGGTCGACGAAATCGACCTTTGCGGGCTCGCGCGTGTCCCCGGCACCCATGTCGATTGCCCGCGTCTGCTGGCGGCGCCGGTGGCGCTCGAGTGCCGTTTCGATCAGCGGCTTGATCTCGGCCCCGCACGCGACATCGTCATTGGCACGGTCGAGGGGATTTTCATCCGCGAAGGCGCTGTGAATGCGGCGTTGCATGTCGATCCTGAGCGCATCGACGCGCTGGGGCGTCTGGGCGGCGCGACATTCGCAACCACCCGGGATCGCTTTCAGCTCTGAGTGGATCAGAGGGTGAGCAGGCCGGCGACGGCACAGAGCAGGGCGTCGCGCTGTTTCGGTCCGACGAGTTGCAGTGACACCGGCGCGTCGTTCAGCGCGCCGAGCGGCATGGCCAGTGCCGGATGACCGGAGAGGTTGAAGGCACGGACATTGCGGGTGACGGCGACGGCGGTCGGGTCCGTTCGGGCGCGGGTGAGCGTCGGTGGCGCTTGCGACAGGGTCGGCAGGGCGATCACGTCGACCTTTGTGAACAACGCATCGATTTCCGCCGTGATCCGGCTGCGGATCTCTTCGGATGTCGCAACCTCCTCGGGCGTCACCAGACGGGCGGCATAGATGCGATCGCCGACATCCGGGCTCACTTTGCCTGTCGCCTGAATAGAGCCGAGTGCAGCCCAATTCTCTGCATTGATGATCGCGACACCGGCCTCGAAGGCCGCCAGGAAAGAGGGCAGGGTGACCTCTTCTACCCTAGTGCCCTCGTGCTCCAATGCAGCGCGGACCATGGCGTCGATCTCCGGTGTGGCCTGTCCGGGCAGATAGCCGATCCGGGCGCTTTCGACCCGTTCCGGGGTGAAGGTCGGATCGATGGCAGACATGGCCCATTCGAGATCTTCGATCGAATTGGCAAAGGGGCCGACGCAATCGAGGCTGGTGGCGTCCGGCATGACACCCTTGCGGCTGACCCGTCCGAAGGTGGGTTTGAGACCATAGACGCCGCAACAGGCCGCTGGAATGCGCACCGAGCCACCGGTGTCGGTGCCGAGCGCGATGCGGGCGCTGCCCTCGGCCACCGCCGCCGCGCTGCCACTCGACGATCCGCCGGGGATGAGATCAGGAAACTTCGCGTTCACCGCCGTGCCGGCATGATCGTTGATGCCGGAGACGCCGAAAGCCAGCTCATGCAAGGTGGTCTTGCCGGTGATCTCGGCGCCGGCGTCCAGAAGGTTCTGCACCACCTCGGCATGGTCTGCCGCAGGCGCTGCCTCTTCCAGCGCTTTCGACCCGGCGCGGGTCGGCAGGCCTTTGATGTCGATCGTGTCCTTGATGGCGACGGTGACGCCGCCCTCGGTGCCGAGGCAGAATCGGCTGACATAGGAGCTCATCAGCGCGCGCCCTCGACCAGTTCGTCGCCCTCGGCGCGCAGAAATGTCGCCTCGGCCAGGAACTCCGTTTCGGACATGCCGACCGCCAGCACTTCGCCGTCGCGGGTGAGGCCGAAGCGCAGCATCGCCGTGCCGAACGGGTCCACCCATTGCTGGATCACGGTCACCTCGACGTCTTGGTAGAGATAGACCTGCCACATCTCGGTTTGATGGCTCATCGCTGGGTTCCTTATCTGGTAGTTTTATGCTGGATTAGACTCTTTTCAGGGCTTCATCAGCACGGATTTCGACGGGTAGTCGGAGGCCCAGGTAGCGGGCAGCGGCGCGACGAAGACATTCTCGGTGCGATTTCTCGTGTAGCGCCAGGCACCGTCCTCGCATTTCCTGAAGGCGTTGAAGAGCCGCGAAGACCGCAGGAGCGCCTTGCCGTCGGAGAACAGCCAGGGCTGCATATGCACCCATTGGCCGGTAGCGGTCTGGCCATCCTCGGCGACGTGGATCTGTTCCGAGGTCACGTAGTGACAGTTGAGAATGAGCGCCGGGTCCTGCTTGCCGCCCCAGAAGCCTTCGAAATGCTTGCGCACCGCCGCCTTGCCCTCGGCGCGGCCGAACTGACCGTCGTAATATTCGCCGACGCCTTCCCAGACGGCCTCTTCCGCGAACAGCTCCATGATCCGGTCGATGCGCTCGGCGTCGTCCTTGACGCCGTACTCCGGCAGTGGCGTGTCGCAGAGGAACATGTAGCGCATCTGCACGTTGCGCACCGCGTTCGCGGCTTCGAGATTTTCGATGCGGCGGGTGAGGGCGGCGATGGTCTGGGGGTCGGTCATGTCTGATCCTGTTTTATGGGGTGGTAGGGACCGGCCCGAGCCGGTGGAAGTTGCGGTCGAAATAGACGAGGCTCTGGCTGTCCTCGTGAATGTTGAGAGCGATCACTTCGCCCATGATGACGCTATGGGTGCCAACGGTTTCGACATTGCTCACGCGGCAATCGAGGCTCACCGTCGCGCTTTTGAGTGCCGGTGCGCCGGTCTCAAGCGTGATCCAGTCGTCGCTTTCAAAGCGCTCTTCCGGTGCGAGGCCGGGGCGACCGAATTGCATTGCGAGATCGGCGTGATCGTGGCCGAGGACGTTGACACAGAACACGCCGTTCTCGACGAACATGTCATGCGCACTGGAGCTGCGATTGACGCAGACCAGAAGCGTCGGCGGCGTGTCGGTGACGGAACAGACGGCCGAGGCGGTGATGCCGTGGCGGCCGGAAGGTCCATCGGTGGTGACGATGTTGACGGCCGCGCCGAGTCGCGACATGGCCTGGCGAAAGCGGGTTTGATCGGGGGTCATCATCGTCTCACAGATCCAACACGAGTTTCGAAGACTTGGCGCGTGAACAGCAGAGTGTGATCTGATCGCCATCGGCTTTTTCCTCGTCGGTGAGGAAACTGTCGCGGTGATCCGGCTCGCCCTCGAGCACATCGCAGAGGCAAGTGCCGCAGATCCCCTGTTCGCAGGAGACCTCGATCCTGACGCCGATCTCGGCCAGTGCCTCGACAATGCTCTGACCCTCGGCGACGGTGACGGTTTGGCCGCTTTGCGCCAGCTCCACGTCGAAGCTGTCGCCCGTGTTGTCCACGTCGGCGGAGAAGAATTCTTGATGCAGGGCTTCGGGGGCGTAGCCACGGGCCAGCGCCAGATCGTGCATATGGGTCATGAAACCCTCCGGCCCGCAGGTATAGACATGCGCGCCGTTGTCGGGATCGGGCAGATCGGTGGCATCGAAACAGTCGGTGCCTTCACCACTGTCGAAATGGAAATGCACCTTGTCGGCGAAAGGCGCCGATGTCAGCTCGTCGAGAAAGGCCGCGGTGGCTCTTTCACGGGCACAATAATGCAGGGTGAAGGGCTTGCCTTCGGTCTGCAGGCGATAAGCCATGGCAATCATCGGGGTGATGCCGATGCCACCGCCCAGGAGCACGCTCTCAGAGGCGCGCTCGTCCAGCGGAAACAGGTTGCGCGGCTCGCCGATCCTGATCACCTGACCTTCGGCAAAAAGTTCGTGCAACCGGGTGGAGCCGCCACGTGAGTTCGGGTCTTTCAACACGCCGATCCGGTAGCGGTCTGGCATCGTCGGATCGCCGCAGAGCGAATATTGCCGCGTGAGACCGGGTTCGATTTCGACGTCAATATGGGCGCCGGCTTCGAAGGCGGGCAGGGGCGTGCCATTGGTGGCAACGAGATCGAGGACGACGATATCCCGCGCCTGGGTCTCGCGTTTCAGGATTTTGGCTTCGATCATGTCAGGTCCCTTTCGAAGATCAGGACGGGCCCGGCACAGGGGAGAAAGCACCGGGCCCGGACGCGCAGCCATGGCGCGTCAGAGGATGTAGGAAATGCCCGAAAGCGTGTGATCGGCATTGATCAGCCGGACGACCTTTTGGGCCAGTTTGAATCCGCTGCCTTCGCGAATGAGCGTGAACTCGAGATCGGCGACATGGGTCTTGATCCGCTCGCGACGGTATTCGGTCAGGCTCTGCATGCAGCGCAGCTCGAGGATCCGGCCGTCATCGGAGAGAAGCCGGAACCGCGACAGGGCGCGGACCGTCTTAGCGAGGGGCGAGGCGGAGACCGAGTCGCCGCCCATCATGCGTTCGACCCGTTTGGCGCGCATCTCGGCATCGTCATAGGCGTAGTTCAGATGGGCTTCGAAATCGGTCACGCCGGGCTCGATCGGGACGATATATTTCGCGTCTTCGGACCACATGGTGAGCCAATCGTCGAATTCGCGATGGTCGAGCCGGTCGGCTTCGAGCCAGACAAAGGCCATCGCATCCAAAAGCGCGGTGTCTTTCACAGGTGTCATCATATCCATGGCTCAGGCCTCCATCAGCTTTTTCCATTGGCGATAGGCGGCGCGCATTCCAATCTCGGAGCTGACATCGCCTTTCACCGTGCCCTCATCGGTGGGTTCTTCCAGCTCGGTCGAACGATTCAGCATCAGCCAAAGCTCCTTGCCGCCCTGGGCGCCCTGCTGCACCCGGTCCCAGATCTCGGCATCGTCCGGCGAGCCGAAGCCCATCGGTCCCTGAAAGAACTCGTGGATGCGCAGGCGTTCGCGGTTGGCGATTTCGGGCCCCCCGTCCATGCCAAGCGCGATGTGACGCACTTCGGTCTCGTTGACCGAAATCGGTTGCAGCACGCGGAAGAAGGCGGCGGAACAGCCGAGGTTGGGGAAAAGATTGACGTTGAAGCCGGAGCCGCCGACCGCGCGGATGATGCGGCGGACTTCGAGATCCTCATGCCCCTCATCGCGCAGCGCCTGCGCCAGATCGGCGAATTTGTCGGGGATCGGCGCGTCGAGGTTCTCTTCGAGATCCACGAGCTCCGGCATCATGATCATCACCGAATGACCATTGCCGAGATCCTCGACCCAGCCGCCCTTGTTCATGATGTCGAACTGTTCCTCGGTCTCGACATCGGTGAGCTTCAAAAACGGTTTGTGCACCAGCGGGAAGTGATAGGCGTCGGTGGTGTTCTCGAGCTGGATTTTCCAGTTGCCCGGGAAGGTGAACCTGTGCTCGCCATTGCATTTCACCGGGTAGCCCGCGCCCTGTTTCATGAACAGGTCGATCCATTTCTTGGCCCCGGCGAGGAAGTCTTCGAGCGGTTCGATCTCGTCATTGAAAGTGGCAAAGATCAGCCCGTTGTAGATCTCGGTCCTGAGTTTCTTCAGGCCGAGCTTGCCGCGTTCGAGCTTGCCGGCATAGCTTTCCTCATAGGGCACACCGCGCAGGCTTCCGTCGAGCCCATAGGCCCAGCCGTGATAGGGGCAGACGAAGCTGTTGGTCTTGCCTTTATGCGCTTCGCAGACCGTGGCGGCGCGGTGACGACAGCGGTTCACCAGAACATGGACGTTCTTCTTGCGGTCGCGGGTGACGATGACCGGCTCAAGGCCGACTTTGGCCATCTTGTAAGAGCCGGGATCGCGGATCTCGCTCTCATGCGCGACCCAGACCCAGGTCTTGGCAAAGACCTTTTGCATCTCTTCGTCGAACAGGGCCGCATCGGTGTAGAGCGTGGTCAGTGCCTTGTCGTCCTGCACGCGATCGGCGTAGGGGGTATCCATATGTGTCATATGTCTCTCCTTGGTGAAGTGCGGAGGCCGGGTACTCTTTCCCCGGGCGGTGCCCGTGACAGGCACCGCAAAGCTCCGTTGAATTGGGTTGGGCTCAGTTCAGAACAGGAAGCGCTTGAACCATTTCTGGGTGGCCAGCCGGAAAGCGCGGTCGAACAGGTAGCCGAGGATCCCCAGCGCGATGATGCCGACAAACACCCAGTCGGTGCGACCGAAATTCCGCGCGGTCCAGATCATCGCACCGAGCCCGGTCTGGGCAGAGACGATCTCGGCCGAGACCACGGTCAGGAACGAATTGCCCATGGCGATCCGGGCGCCGGTGATCATGAAAGGCACGGCGGAGGGAAAGATCACGGTGGTCATTTCCGAGAGTTTCGTGGCCCCCATGGAACGCGCCGCCTGAAGCCGGAGCGGGTTCACCGCGCTGACGCCGGCAATCGTGTTGAGCGTGACGATGAACACGGTGGTATAAAAGATCAGCACGATCTTGGTGAATTCGCCCGGGCCGAACCAGATCACCGCCAGCGTCACGAAGGCGATCGGCGGGATGAAGCGGAAAAACTCGATATAGGGATCGACGATCAGCCGCACCACGTGGAACCGGCCCATCAACAGGCCGAGCGGCACGCCGAGCACCACGCCCATCGCCCAGCCGGCGGAAATGCGCCAGGCCGACGCGCCGATGGCGACGAACAGGGAGCCGTCCGCGACCATCTCCATGGTGGTCTGTGCGACGGTCAGTGGTGAGGGCAGAAACAGGGGCGAGGTCCTGAGCGAGGCGAGATGCCAAAGGATCACGCCGCAGACCACCGAGAGCACACCGATCATCGCCTTGCGCGCATTCGGCCCCATCATGATCCTGGCCAGACCGGATTTCATCGGTGCCTCCTGGGTTGCATCCGTCATGTCACCGGCTCCTCTTTGTTCAGCCCTTGCTGTTCAAGGGCGCGTTTGACCTCTTCGCCAATGTCGTCGCGCAGCCGGCGGAACAGCTCGAGACACTCGGGGCTCGCCGCATCGCGCGGATGCGGCAGGTCGATATTTTCAATGGTCTTGATCCCGGCTTTCGGGCCGGCGGTCATCACCACGACACGATCGGCGAGCAAAAGCGCCTCCCAGATGTCATGGGTGACGAAAACGATGGTGCAGCCGGTCTCGCGCCAGATCCGGTCGAGCTCCTTTTGCAACACTTCGCGGGTCTGGGCATCGAGCGCACCAAAGGGTTCGTCCATCAGCACGACCGAGGGCTCGTTGATCAGAACCCGGGCGATCTGGGCACGCTGGCGCATCCCGCCCGAGAGCTGTTTCGGGAATTTATCGGCCGCATGGCTGAGGCCGACAAGGGCGACGAAATGATCCGCCTTTTTGTGGCGTTCCTGTTTCGGAACCCCCGCGAGTTTCAGACCGTATTCGACATTTTCACGGATGGTCAGCCAGGGGAAAAGCACCTCCGCCGACTGGAACACGACCCCGCGGTCGAGACCGGGTTTGGTGACCCGGTCTCCGCCAACATGGATGGAGCCCGCCACCGGCAAGAACCCGGCGATCGCATTGAGCAGGGTGGATTTGCCACAGCCGCTCGGCCCGAGAAGGCAAATGAATTCGCCCGGACGGATGTCGAGATTCACATTCGAGACGACATGTGCCTCGCCAAATGAAATCCCGACATGGTCGAGCTGGATGGAAGCTCCTTTGGCCATGTCTTATCCTTTGTAGAAGCCGCGCTGCATGTAGTCGCGGTAGGGCACGGGGGTCTCGGTCACCTTGTTGTCCACGAGGAACTGGGCGATCCCGTCGAAGCTCTCGAAATCCTTGTCGGTGAAGTCGCGCACGGTGAGGAACATGTCCTTCGACACTTTCAGCGTGGTCTCGATCGGGATGCGGGTGACCGCCTTGACCCCTTCGGCACCGCGTTCAGGGTCGTTCTGCATGATGTCGCTGCCACGTTTCACGGCGCGCAGCATGGCTTGCAGCCCCTCGGGGTTGCTGTCGAGAATGGCTTGCGAGGCATTGGCCCAGATCGTGTCGGTATACCCCACATCGCGCGAGGTCAGAGCCACCTTGGCGCCCTGGCCCAATGCGGTGGCCGGCCATGGTTCCCAGGCAAAGAAGGCATCGATATCACCGCGAATGAGCAGGGCCGGCAATTCCGGCGGGCCCGAGGGCACCATCTTGAGCGAGGTTGCGTCGAGGTCGAAATGGGCGATGGTCAACCCGGTGCAATATTCGGAAATCGACCCCGGCACGATGCCGAATGTCTTGATGTCCTTCGGGTCTTCGAGCCCGGGACGCAGAACCAGTTTCACGTAGAGACCGGAATCATAGACCACAGCCAAGGGGCGGATCTCGGCGCGGTCCATGCGCACCATGGTGGTGGATTCAGAAGCCGAGGCGAGATCGACCTGACCGGCCACCAGCGCATTCATCGCCTCGCCGCCGCCGGAATAGGGCTGAAGGTTCACGGCGACGCCTTCCTCTTCGAAGAATCCTTCGTGCTGGGCGATGAAATAGCCGGCGAACACCGGGTCGGAGCCGACGCCAATGCGGATCGGCGCTGCTGCGCGGGCAATCGACGGCGCCCCGAGCACGAGGCCGGAGGCCGCGAGACCGGCGGTAGAGGCCATGAAACCACGGCGGGAAATGTACGATTTTTTCATGTCACGTCCTGTTGGTATGGAGTTTGGTCTTTGGTTTTGAAGGTGGTTTTTGTCTTTATTGGCCGCGGGCACTTTGTGCGCCTTTGGCAGAGATTTCACGAATTTGAGCCTTTCAGAGTGAAGCGGCAGGGCCCTCCCCCGATTTCTGCGTGACAGGTGATCTCGGTTACTTCGACTGTTGCGCAATCCAGTAGAAGAGGTCCGATCGCTGACAGCATACCTTTGATCGGTGCACAAATCGGCCTGTCTGAAACGCCAAATGCGACGGCGAAAGGGCTGTTTTCGACCGAGACCTCGATCCGGTCGGGGCCGATGGTGTCAAAGGACCAGATGCCCCAGCCCAGCTCGGCGGAGGTGTCTGCGATGGTCTGCATCATCGCACCCGGGTCGGTGGCACCGCTGTCGCGATAGGCTTTCACCGACTTGCCGCCATTCTCGGCAACCGAGGCCGTGAGCGCGGCGAGCGCTTCGGACCGTGTGTGACCGTCGAGCCGCGCGAACATGCCCATGAGCACATCCGGGCGCATCATCAGATAGCGGATCGCACCGTCTCGCATCTCGCCCTTTTTGGGCGTGATGCTTAGACGCTGATGAAAGCTTCGGGAGAGATCCATCCTCCGCGCTCCTACGGGAAACCTGCCGGCGCCGGCAGGCCGGAGAGCACGGCACCGGCATTCTCCATCGTCGCATCGTTGAGCGCCGCGTGCTGGGTCACCACCAGGCAATCCCGCAGGATGCGCTGCATCTGATGGGTCTCCTGAATGGCGGCCATGCCGGCGATACGGAAGCAGGTCTGGATCGTCTCTTCCGAGGCGCGGGCGGCGTGGCTCGCCGACAGGCGCAACAGGGTATTGGTCTCGAGCGTGACCGCCTCCCGATCCTGCAACTCGTCCCAGGCCTGTTCCGCCATCTCGTAATAAAAGGCACGGGCAGCGCGCAGTTTTGCCTCGCCCTGGGCCAGTCCGGTGCGGAAATAGGCACGGTCGGCCAGACGCGGCGCGCCCGGCATGATCTTGGCACCACCGGACATCTCGGTCGCGAGATCGAGCGCGGCACGCGCCAGTCCGAGGTTGCAGGCGGCGTGGACCTGGGCCTGATAGGCCAGTGGCGGGTAGCGATAGAGCGTATCGTCGAAAATCCCCATGGCGCCACGTTTGCAGGTCCACATATCGGCGTAGAACTTGTCCTTGACCGAAGTGTCATTGCTGCCGGTGCCCTGCATCCCCATGACGTCCCAGGTCTCGATGATCTCGACCTCGGAAGCGGGCGAGACCGCCATAAGGACCTCCGGCGGCACGCCTTCGGCTGCTTTGGTCACCGCGTCCGAACCGATGATCCCGACGCCGATCCAATCGGCCCCCATGCAGCCGGAGGCAAATTTCCAGCGCCCGGAGACCTGCCAGCCACCGTCGACACGCTCGGCCTTTTGCAGCGGGTAGAGACCACCGGCATAGACCTGATCGGGCCCGTCGGCATAGATCATCGCCTGGGCCTCTTCCGGCAGGGCCGCGATATAGGTGTTGGCAGAGCCGAAGGCGGCAACCCAGGCGGCGGATCCATCGACCTCACCGATCTTTTCCACCATCTTGAGGAAATGATGCGGCGGCAGGACGTCACCACCGAATTTCGACGGTGTCGAGGCGCGAAAGATCCGGGCCGCTTTCATTTTCGCGACAATGTCCCGCGGCACATGGCGTTTGGCGTGAATCTCGTCGCGCCGTGCGCGCAATTCCCCGAGCATATCGAGAAAGGCGGGCTGCTCCGTCAGCGTGGCGAAATCCACCGCTTGCGCGTCTTCGCCGGCCGGGGCCTGTTGCAGCAAATTGATCTGGTTCATCTCTAACCTCGTCGTTCCGATTGATTCAGATCAAATCGGCTGAGAATGAATAAATGAAATAGATTGTTATAATCTATCATATGAATTCTATGCATGAATGTGGGTGAGACGGACCGGCATTGCCTGATCTTTCCCACGATATTCTGTGGTGAAATGGACATAGGTCATTGAAATATAACATATAACTATATTTGGAAAAATGAGCTGCCTCGATGAGCAGAGCGCTGCCGGCCGCGCCGCTCCTCCGACATCCGTCCCGATCCCGGGATCATATTCTGTCAGATGTGCCGATTTTCATGCCGTATGGGCAATATATGTGCAGAAAATCTTTTCTGATGTGGCGGTGATGGCGGGGGAGGAGGCGCTGAAGCGGAGGGGTGGGGCGGTTTAATCCACCCGCCCCCGCAGTTTCTTCACCTCACTGCGTTCCTTTTTCGCCTTGATCCGGCGTTCGACGCTGCCTTTGGTGGGCTTCGTCTTGATCCGCCGTTTCGGCTTTTCCGTGGCTTTTCGGATCAGCTCAACGAGGCGCTCGCGCGCGATCTCGCGGTTGCGGGCTTGCGAGCGGGTTTCCTCGACCTGGATGACAATGGCGCCCTCCTTGGTCCAGCGTCGCCCGGCCAGTCGGCGCAGGCGGTTTTTCACCGGTTCGGGCAGGTTTGGCGAGCGCGCGGCTTCGAAGCGGAGTTCGACCGCGGTGGAGACCTTGTTCACATTCTGCCCGCCGGGGCCGGAGCTGCGCACGAATTGCTCGGTCAGCTCCCAATCGGCAATCTCGATCTGATCTGTGACGGTGAGGGGCATGGTGTGACCGGCTGGTTCGGCGGGAAGGTTGACAAAGAAAGGTGCCAGATGGAAGTCCGACGCGGGGCCGACATATATCCGACCGGGATGAAAAGGGCAAAAACGGAAAAGGGCTGCCAGATAGAGCAGCCCTCCGAGATCTCAGGAGATGGGGTCAGTTAGGACACCCAATCAGGAGTGTTTCACACTAGATTTTACCCTAGGTGGCGGCCCTCCCGACTGTCTTGACCTCGCTCTCCAACATCACTCTAGACACTGGACCACCTCCTTTCGATGAATTGCCGATAAGATGATGGTGGCACAGATTTGGTGTATGTCCAGTAAATTTATACCATACGTGCCGTGAGGCGCCCAACAATTAGGCGGAACGGCACGAGGGCGATCAAAGCGAGAGCGAGTTTGACACCCCAATCGGCCACGGCGAGCGAGATCCAGAGCGGCGCGGGGCTACCGAAGGTCAGGAAGGGAACGCTGTCCCAGGCCCAGGAAATCTCCATATCCGCGTTTTCGCCAAAGACCAGGATGGATTGCGAAAACGCGATGGTGAAGAAGATCGCGGTGTCGAGAGCCGAACCGATGATCGAGGAGGCGAAGGGAGCTTTCCACCAGCTGCCTTCACGCAGGCGGTTGAAGACGAAAACATCCGTGAGCTGGGCGATGAGGAAGGCCACGGCAGAGCCGACGGCCACGCGCAGCGCCACGGCCTGATAGGTATAACCATCGCCCTGAAGGGTGATCTCGGTGCCGATGAGCGAACAGATGATGCCGGTGAAAAAGCCTGCGAGGATGACCTTGCGGGCGGATTCGACGCCATAGACGCGGTTCATCACGTCGGTGACGAGGAAGGCGAAAGGATAGGTGAAGGCGCCCCAGGTCAGCAGCCCATCGAGGATGAGGAACTGCACGAGGATATTGGAGGCCACGACGACGGCGGCCATGGCAAGGATGCCGGGAAGGAGGTGTTTCATGTATGATCCGTTTTTTATCGAAGGTGACGGCAACTCGGCCCCGGGATTGGGGCGACGCGGCGATGTAACGCCCACCGGGGCGCAAATCAAGCTCTATTCTTCGACTATGTACTCGACCAGTTCGGTGCGCTGGAAGAACCGGAAATTGTCGTCGGAGACCATGGTGAGATGGATCGTGCCGTCTTTCGCCCAGACCGCAAGCCCTTCGAGATTGTCATGGGTGCCGGTGTAGGTCCGCAACAGGGTCTCTTCGTGCGACGGCCCGTCGGGACCGATCTCGAACCGTCGGACCCGGCTGGCAAAGCCCAGGCCGGTGAACCAGCGCTCCAGCAGATAGAGCTTGCCGTCGGGGCCGAAATCGAGCCCCACTGGCAGGAAATCCGTCTCGACATCCCGCGGGATCTGCCAGTCGGACAGCCATGCCTGTGTGTTTGGGGCGAACCGGTAGAGCGGGAAGGGGCGATCCACTGCACCGGAGCGTTCCGGGAGGACATAGACGGTGCCTTCCGCGTCGGTGGCGATGCCTTCGAGCGAGGAATTGTTTTGCAGCCCTTTGAAATCCGGGTGGTTCGGCAGGTTCCATGTCCTGCCGCTGTCGGGATCGAGCCGGGCAATGCGGTGCTTGCCTTCGAAGGACAGATAGGTGGTGCCGTCGGGGGCTGTCGCGATCCCCTCACTGTCGTCCCAGTAGCGCGGCAGAGACGTGCCGCTCTCGGTGAGCAGAGGTGTTGTCGTCAGATCATAGGCCCGTGTGACCTTGCCGGAGCTGTCCCGGTCCACTTTGCCTTGAAACAGAACCGCCCGGTCGGACAGGGCCAGAAAACGTGAGCCATCCGGCGACAATTCAAGCCCGGAGAGCCCGCCCAGCTGCGGATTGGACGACATCCAGTGAAAGGAGCCGACATAGGTCGCCTCCGCAGCGACTGTCGATGCGGGCAGGATGATCGCAATGAAGGCGCTGCGCCAGAGCCCCGGAACGCGGGGCCTGGCGCAACGTTTCAGCGCGCGGACAAGACTGTGGAGCATTGTGCGGGCAGAGATCCAAGAGTGATCGGCGGTTTGGGTTTGGCCGGTGTCGCGTTCGGGTCGGGCGGCGGCGGGTTGAGGATGTTGTTCACCCAGTCCTGCGCATCGTCACAGCCGTCGCCGGGCGGAGGCGGCGCCTGATCGACGCAGTATTTGTCGCCTTTCGGGCAATTCAGCCGGACGTGGAAATGATAATGGTGTCCCCACCAGGGCCGGATCTTGCGGAGCCAGCTGCGGTCGCCTTTTTCATCCTTGCACATCTGTACCTTGGCACCGGGAAAGACGAAAATGCGTGCGACACGAGGATCGGAGGCGGCGGCTTTCAGCAGCGCGTGGTGCTGAGGCGTCCAGCTGTCATTGGTATAGGCGCCGGCAGCGCGGCGCATGGAGATCGAGGACAGGCTCTCGCGCTCAGAACGGCTCAGGTCGAGACGCCGGGCCGGCAACATCCAGATATCTGCATCGAGACCGATTTGATGGCTGGCGTGGCCGGAGGTCATCGGGCCGCCACGCGGCTGGCTCATGTCGCCGACATAGATGCCGTTCCAGCCGGGCATCTGGGCGGCCTTGCGCGACAGGTCTTCGAGAAAGTCGACCAGAACCGGCTGGCCCCAATTGCGATTGCGCGACAGGCGCATGGCCTGCCAGGTCGGACCGGTCTCCGGCAATTGCGCGGCGCCGGCCTGACATCCCTTGGCATAGCTGCCCAGAGCTTCGGGCAGTTGATGAGACGCGGTTGCTGCGGCGCCGAAGAGTTCCTTGGCCGGGCGATGATCCGAGGAGGAGACGGTGGCCAGATGGCTGCCGGAGGTTTTTGCCGTATCGTCGCTGACACAGGCGGACAGCGTTGAGAAAAGCAGTGCAGAAACGATAAAACCGAAACCTTTACGCATCATCCGTGACCTTTGTTCCCTCTGGATGCACCCACGCTAGCAGCACAAGCCCGAGAAAGAAAAGGGCGATGAGCGGAGTGATGCCGAGACGTTGCGATCCGCTGAGATCGGAGGCCAGGGCAATCAGGCCCGGGGCCAGGAATGACGTGGCTTTGCCGGAAAGTGCATAGAGACCGAAGGCCTCGGTCATGCGTTCCGGATGGGCCTGGCGCACCATCATCGTGCGTGAGGCGGACTGGATAATGCCGCCCACCGCGCCGAGCACGGCGCCGCAAATGTAAAAGGCGATATCGGGCAAGGCACTGCCCTCGGGCACCGGCATGAAAAACACGCTGTCGCGGGTGATGCCCAAGACGGCGACACAGACCGCGATCAGGATCAGGATGGTCGCGAGGATCACCGGTTTCGGCCCATAGGCGCGGTCGGCCCGGCCTCCGAGATAGGTAAACACCGTGCCGGTGATCAGAGACAGGACGCCAAAGACGCCGATCTGCACCGTGCTCCATTCCAATGCGCCGAGGGCGTAGATGCCGCCGAAGGCAAAGACGCCGTTCAGGGCATCGCGATAGAGCATCGAGGAGCCCAGGAACGCAAAGAGCGACTTCTGTTGCGGCAGATGCGATAGGGTCCGGCCCAGATCGCGGAAGCCCTTGGAGACAGCCTCTCCCACGTTGATCTTCGCCCCCTTGGGTTCGTGAACCCAGAGAAAGAACAGCACCATGGAGAGAACAAACCAGATCGCCGCGAAAGGTCCGACGAAACGCGTCCCCTCGCGCAGCGCCGGATCAAGGCCAAGGATCGGCGGCTTGCCCAGGAGCGTGACGCCATCGGCGTTCTCGGCGAAGAGCAAAAGCATGACCGCCAGCGTGATGATGCCGCCGACATAGCCCCAGGCCCAACCATCGCCGGAGATCTTGCCGATCTCTTCGCGCGTGCCGAGGTTTGGCAGCAGCGCATTGGTGAAAATCGTGGTGAATTCGACCCCGATCAGGCCCAGGCCGAAGAAAATCAGCACCAGCGTGGTCGGAAAATCCACGGGCGAAGCGATCCAGAGCCCCAGCGTGCCGACCAGATAGGTCAGCGAGAACACCTTGATCCAGGGCATCTTGGCGCCGCTCTCATCGGCGATGGAACCAAGCACCGGGGCACTAAAGGCGATGATCAGCCCGGTGATGGTCAGCCCGTAGCCCCAGACCGCCTGGGCCTCGGCCTTGGCGGCCCCGGCTTCCATGCCACCTGCGGTGAGATAGGCGATGACCTGTTCGGCAAAATACGGCCCGAAAATGAAGGTGATGATCAGGGTATGAAAGGGCTGTGTCGCCCAGTCGTACATCATCCAGCCCCAGATGCGTTTGCGATGGCTCGGTTGGCCCATATGCTCTGCCCTCTCACCTCAGTTGCGGCGATAGAACAGGCAAACCGGATCTGGCGCAATGCTTAAGCGTCAGTTGCGCACAGGCGGCCAGGGCCGTGTGTCATCCGCGTCGATCCAGTTCTGCACCCATTGTGGCAGCGGCGGGCTCTCCACCCCGTCCTCGATCAGGGCAAAGAGCTCGTGCGGCGGCACCATCTTACGTTTCTTGATCACCGCGCCGCGCAGCAGGATATGGTTGCAGCACTCGCCTTTCCGGTCCCACATCGATTGTTCGATATAGAGGAACTTGTCATCGAAACCGACGGGGGTGGTCACCATGTCGACGGTCTGAAAGGTGGTCACCCGGCGGCGATAGCGCACCGAGGCGCCGGCGACGGCCATGCCATAACCGCCCTCTTTCGCGGCTTTTGCGACACCATTGCGGATCGACATCGGCACCCGGCCGAGATCAAAGAGTGTTAAGGTCCTGCCGTTATTGAGTTCCATCCAGAGGTCAATGTCCCAGGGCATGCAGATATGCCGGGAGTGATGCGACTCAAACAGGCCGAGCTTTGGCGCGTTTCGGTGTTTCAGCGCCTGGTATGTCATGCGGATAAATGGGTACATGCCGGTGAATGTGTCCTGCGCACCCGGGAGGTCAAGTTGAACGTCACGGCACAAGCCGGTGTGGCCGTACTTGCGCCACCGGGACAGAGACCTTAGGTGAATGGGCGACCGAAAAGCGTTTTGCGACATATCTCACCCTCAGGGGTGCGAAAAACGCGTTTGCGGTCTGTCGATATGATCTGCCTTTTGCCGTCAACTTGTGTCGCAAGTTCATCGCAAAAGGCTTTAATTTGGGAACCTGAACATATGCTGTCTCTTATGCAAATCCTCCTCATGATCCTGGGCATCGTGAAATTCGTCATGATCGTGCAGATCATCATGAGCTGGTTGATCAATTTTCAGGTGCTCAATGTGCGCCAGCCGCTGGTCTATCAGATCTGGGAAGGGCTCTCGCGTCTGCTGGAGCCGGTCTATCGTCCGATCCGCAAGATCTTGCCGCCGATGAGCGGTCTCGATCTGGCGCCGCTGGTCGCCTTTATCGCGATCTATGCGATCGAGCGGATCATCTACAACAACGTCGGCATGTTCTACTAAGCGGCCCGTTTGGGGCCTGATCGCCCTTGAGCCTTGCCGCTCCCCGTGCGAGTCTGCGCTTTAGCAAGAAAGCAGGCACAGATGGCACAGTCACGGGTACAGGCGGACAAGGCGCGGGGGTTGCTCTCCTCGGTCTTTGGATTTGACGATTTCCGACCCGGTCAGGCGGAGATCGTCGAGGCGGTTGCCTCCGGTCAAAACGTGCTGGCGATCATGCCCACGGGTGGCGGCAAGTCGCTCTGTTTCCAACTCCCCGCTCTGGTACGCGACGGGCTGACCGTGGTGATTTCGCCTTTGATCGCCCTGATGCGCGATCAGGTGCAGGGGCTCAAGGCCGCGGGTGTCGCCGCCGGTGCGCTCACCTCCGGCAATACCGAAGAGGAAAACGACGCGGTCTTTGCGGCGCTGTCCAATGGTGAATTGAAACTTCTCTACATGGCTCCCGAACGGTTGGCCTCGGGCGGCACGCTGCCTTTGCTGCGGCGTTCGAACGTCTCGCTGATTGCCGTGGACGAGGCCCATTGCGTCAGCCAGTGGGGCCATGACTTCCGGCCGGACTATTTGCGCATTGGCGATCTCAAGCGGGCACTGGGCGTGCCGCTTGCGGCCTTCACCGCCACCGCCGATGAGGAAACGCGCGAGGAGATCGTCACCCGCCTATTCGATGGCGTGGCCCCCGAGACATTCCTGCGTGGTTTCGATCGTCCGAACATCCATCTTG
>NZ_FORH01000013.1 GCF_900113955.1 Celeribacter neptunius
ACATGTCTCCAAAATCATCGAGTGATCTCTCGCTGATTTGAGAATAGAAAAGGGCGCTCCGTGGAGCGCCCTTTTTGTTTGGGATCGGATGATCGGGTCAGACCATAGCGGCCTGTCTGGTGCTGTGATCCGGCGTGTCGATGAGGTTGCGCTCCAAAAGTGAGGCGGTCATGTCGAGAATGGATTGCGGTGAGGCGATGGGTTTGAGCCCCATCGGCGCGGATGTCGCTGTCGAACAGCCCCATGATCCGCACCAGCCAGTCGGGCGCGCCGCGCCGCAGCAGTTTCGCTTTCAACTTGGGATCGGCTCTGGCCAGGGTCTCGGCGATTTCGGGCTCGGACATCGGGGCAAAGCCTGCCGGGTGAGGCGGAGCATCTTGCCGGGCAGGTGATCGCCTGTGCCGACGGGATCAACCGTCTCTTGCCCGACCCGTCCCGAATGCAGGGGGATATCCGACTGATGGGGACGCGTCTGCTGGGGGGAGCTGATCGGAGGGCGGATCAGGTCGGCGCTGCGGCTGGGCAGTGTCATCGTCGCGTCACATGTCAGGCCTAAGAAGGCGCCCTTTGCCCCGTTCAATAGAGCGACCTGCCTGTCATGTCCCCAAAAGCCTTTGCTCCGTTGCTCCTGCTCCTGACTGGCACTTGCGCGACCGCGTCGCTCATACCGTTCATGGGCGTCTATATCGTCGAAGGGCTGGGCAAGGCGCCGCTCCATATCACGCTCTACGCGCTGGTGGTTCTGCCGCTGACGCTTTTGACCAATCGTCACTTCGGTGAGCGGATCGATCGGGCGAAGCCGATTGCGCCTCTGATCCTGATTTCACTGATCGCCTATGTCATTGCTGCGCTGAGCAATCTCGTGCTGCACAGCTATCTCGCGCTGGTGCTGATCGCGGCGCCCTGTATGGCGCTGGCCAATGGCGCGGTGTCGAGCATGTATTCCTATGGCCGGCTGATGGCGGAACGCGAAGGCTGGGAGGTGGCGCGCTACAATTCCTATCTGCGGGCGACCACCTCGCTCGGCTGGATGATCGCGCCGGCGCTGGCCTATTCATTGGCGGGGGCCTTCGGACACAGATGGGTCTTCGCGCTGGGGCTCGGCTTCGCAACGCTGTGGTTTCTGATCTGGTTGGTCACCATGCCCAAAAGCTTTGCCGCTCCCGCGAGAGACCGGGGGGCACAAGCGGGTGAAGAGGCATTGCGGGGGCCGCTCTGGCTGGCTGCCGCTGTCTGCTTTCTGATCGCGCTCGCGCATGTGACGGCCACCGGGGCGATCCCGTTGTTCGTTCTGAGCGAGCTGGGCTTGCCTGCGGCGACCCCCGGGATGATGCTCTCGGTGAAGACCGCGATGGAGATTGCAGTGATCCTGTTCACGCCGGTCATCCTGAAGCGGCTTGGTGCGCGCGGGGCCTTGAGCCTGTCCGGAGGTCTCGCCATGGTCGTCTACGGGATGTTTGCGAATGCGCAAACGCAGGTCCAGGTTCTGATACTGGCGGGGTTCGAAGGGGTCTATTACGGTGTCTTCGCGGCGGTGGGGCTGATCTATATGCAGGGGTTTGCCGGTGAGCGCCTGGGAGGGGCGACGGCGCTTTATATGAACGCATTGTTCCTCGGCGGGCTGATCGCCAATCTCGTCATGGGCGCGGTGGCGCAGGTCCGGGGATTCGGGGCGAGCCTTTTGACCGCGTCGGGATTCGCCGCTCTCGCGCTTCTCTTCCTGGCGGGGCTGGTGCTGCGGGAGGCGCGATGCCAGGCCGGGTGCAGGTGAGTTTGCGGTCGAAATCGTGATTGGCGACGTTTTCCGCTTGCAAAGCGGGACGCCCTTTCGTATCTCCAGCCTCGGCCTTAGGGGTATAGCTCAGCTGGTAGAGCGACGGTCTCCAAAACCGTAGGTCGCGGGTTCGAACCCTGCTGCCCCTGCCAATTCCCTCAATTTTCCGGGACGAAGGGCTGGCGGGCTTGAAATTACCGTCCCGCTCGCGTATCTGCGCCGGGTAGACAAGGTTCAGGACAAAGATATGGCCACGAAAACCACCAATCCGCTGCAGTTCATCCAACAGGTGCGCGCCGAGGTCTCCAAGATCGTCTGGCCGACCCGTCGCGAGGTGATGCTGACGACGCTGATGGTCTTCGTCATGGCGGCGCTCACCTCGGTGTTCTTTTTCCTGGTGGACCTGATTATCCGCAACGGGCTTCAAGGATTCCTGAACCTGTTCGGCTGAGGCCCTCTGCGCTATGCTCCTCTGCATTGTTCAGGGGAGGTCTCATGGCCAAGTTTTTCGACAGCATTACCGATCCGCTGCGCCGCATTGCCGAGCGTCAGCACATCTTCTTTGTCGCCAGTGCCGCCGAGGGCGCACGGGTGAATGTTTCGCCACGCCCGACCAGGGACACGCTGCGCATCACCGGGCCGAATGAGGTGATCTATCTCGACATGACCGGCTCCGGCATGGAAACGGCGGCGCATCTCAAGGCCGACGGTCGGATGACCATGATGTTCTGTTCCTTCGATGCGCAGCCGATGATCGTGCGGTTCTTTGGCACCGGGCGCTCGGTGTTCCGGGGCAGCGACGAATATCAGGCTCTGCTTGACGCGCATTTCGATGGCAAGGAATTGCCCGGCGCGCGCCAGATCGTCGTGCAGACGGTCGAGGCGGCGCAGAGTTCCTGCGGCTATGGCGTGCCGTTCTTCGAGTATCAGGGCGAGCGCCCGACATTGCGGGAATGGTCCGAACGCAAGGGCGAGGACGGGATCAAGGCCTATTGGCAGGACAAGGGGCTTGCGTCCCAGGATGGCTTGCCGACCGGTCTCGAGGTGGCGCTTGAGACTTGAACTCAAGGCGTTGAAGCGTTAGAGGGGGCGCACTCATCCGTCAGGGCGTGCAGCGATTCGAGTTGCGCGCCGCTTTACTGTTTCGGGGAGTTGCGCAAAAGCGCAGGGAATTTAAACACATCCGGTCATCGCGACCGGAGAGAAGAAAAGGCAAAGGCACCATGGCGAAGCGTTGGTATTCGGTGAGCGTTCTCTCGAACTTCGAGAAAAAAATCGCCGAAGCGATCAAAACGGCCGTGGAAGAAAAAGGCCTTGAGGATCAGATCGAAGAGGTTCTGGTGCCGACCGAAGAGGTCATCGAGGTGCGCCGGGGCAAGAAGGTGACGACCGAGCGTCGTTTCATGCCGGGCTATGTGCTCGTGCGCATGGAAATGACCGATGAGGGCTATCACCTGATCAACTCGATCAACCGGGTCACCGGGTTCCTCGGGTCCTTTGGCAAGCCGATGCCGATGCGCGACAGCGAGGTCGAGGCAATCCTCGGTCGCGTGCAGGAAGGTGGCGAAGCCGTCGCACCGCGCAACACCATCACCTTCGAGGTGGGCGAACAGGTCTCCGTGGCCGAGGGCGCTTTCGAGGGCTTCGATGGCATGGTCGAGGAAGTCGACGAGGCCAATCAGCGCCTCAAGGTCTCCGTCTCGATCTTTGGCCGGGCCACCCCGGTCGAGCTGGAATTCACTCAGGTCAACAAACAGGTCTGAGCGAGCGTCCGGGTCTCTGGCCCGGATATCACCCGTGGGAGGCAAGGGGCGCGCGCGCCCTGAACCAGACCACACAACTTGAGAGCCGCAGAACGCGTTTTGCGGCAGTTGGAAAGGAAAAGGCCTATGGCTAAGAAACTCGCAGGTACGATGAAACTGCAAGTGCCCGCCGGTCAAGCGAACCCGTCCCCGCCCGTGGGTCCGGCGCTCGGTCAGCGCGGTATCAACATCATGGAATTCTGCAAGGCGTTCAACGCCAAGACGCAGGATATGGAGCCCGGTGCGCCGTGCCCGACCGTGATCTCCTACTACTCCGATAAATCCTTCGCGATGGACATCAAGACGCCGCCGGCGTCCTATTACCTCAAGAAGGCTGCCGGTCTGAAGCCGGTCGGCAAGCGTAACCGTCCGCGTGGCGCCGAGAACCCGGGTCGCGAGACCGTGGCTTCCGTCACCGTCGCTCAGGTGCGTGAAATTGCCGAAGCGAAGATGAAAGATCTCAACGCCAACGACATCGAAGGCGCAATGCAGATCATCGTCGGTTCCGCGAAATCCATGGGCATCGAGGTGAAGTGATGGCAAAATTTGGCAAACGTATCACCGCTGCCCGTGAAGCTTTCGCTGGCAAAGAGAATGTCTCCGTCGAGGAAGCCGTTGAGCTGATCAAAGCCAACGCCTCCGCCAAATTCGACGAGACCGTTGAGATCGCGCTGAACCTCGGTGTTGACCCGCGCCACGCTGACCAGATGGTCCGCGGCGTTGTCTCCCTGCCGAACGGCACCGGCAAAACCGTCCGTGTGGCCGTGTTCGCCCGTGGCCCGAAAGCCGATGAAGCCACCGCTGCCGGTGCTGACATCGTTGGCGCCGAAGACCTGATGGAAACCATCCAGGGCGGCACCATCGAGTTCGATCGCTGCATCGCGACCCCGGACATGATGCCGATCGTCGGCCGTCTCGGTAAGATCCTCGGCCCGCGCAACCTGATGCCGAACCCCAAAGTCGGCACCGTGACCATGGACGTGAAAGCGGCCGTGGAAGCAGCCAAAGGCGGCGAAGTGCAGTTCAAAGCCGAGAAAGCCGGTGTCGTGCACGCTGGCGTTGGCAAGGCCTCCTTCGACGCGGCCAAGCTGGCCGAAAACATCCGCGCTTTCGTGGATGCGGTTCAGAAAGCCAAACCGACCGGTGCCAAAGGTGCCTACATGCAGAAGGTCTCCGTGTCTTCGACCATGGGCCCGGGTGTTTCCATCTCCGTGGACTCCGCCACCGGCAATTGATCTGAGCGATCAGATTCTGACAAGTTTGAAAGGCGTCCCGTTTGGGGCGCCTTTTCTTGTGGTCTGCGTTCCGGGTTCGGAAATGTGTCGTGTATCCACTCTGTTGCGCGGCTACGGGCGGATTGATCGTCGGAGAGCCTTGCACTCCCCTTCAATCCCCTCTAAACACCCTCTTGCAGCCCAGCGTGCGATTCGTCGTGCGCTGTTTTGCGTTTCGTCCGAGACGGTGGGTGTCAGCGATCTGGCTGGCATAATTCCTGCCTGAGACGGGAAAGACGATAAGTTTCCAAGGTATTCCCTTAGCGGTATTCCTCGGGCGACTTTGGCGCAGCCCCGTATACGGACTTCGAGCCTCGACCATCCGGAAGAGGTAGAATTGAGCCGGGAGGGGCGACCCTCCCATACTTGGAGTAAAACTGTGGATAGAGCACAAAAAGAAAAGGTGATCGAAGAGCTCGGTCAAATCTTTGAAAGCTCTGGCGTGGTCGTCGTTGCACACTACGCAGGTCTTACGGTTGCTGAAATGCAGGATCTGCGCGCGAAAATGCGTGACGCAGGTGGTGCAGTTCGCGTTGCCAAGAACCGGCTCGCCAAAATCGCCCTTGAAGGAACGCCGAACGCACCGATCAGCGATCTTCTCAATGGTATGACCGTTCTCGCCTATTCCGAGGACCCTGTCGCAGCAGCGAAAGTGGTCGTCGATTACGCCAAAGACAACGAGAAACTCGAGATTCTCGGTGGCGCAATGGGCGGTGAAGGTCTTGATGCCAACGGTGTCACCCGTGTCTCCAAAATGCCGTCCCGCGAAGAGCTTCTGGCTCAAATCGCGAGCTGCATCGGGGCCCCGGCGTCCAACATCGCTGGCGCACTTGGCGCACCCGCTTCGAACATCGCGGGCATCCTTTCCACGATCGAGGAAAAGGCTGCCTGAGCAACCTCATGAACCTGCGTGGGCCGCATAAACGCCTAACGTTGGAACACACTTAAACGAACGGAAACAGTACAATGGCTGATCTGAAGAAACTTGCTGAAGAGATCGTTGGTCTCACCCTTCTCGAAGCTCAAGAGCTGAAAGAAATCCTCAAAGACGAATACGGCATCGAGCCCGCTGCTGGCGGCGCTGTGATGGTTGCTGGCCCGGCTGGCGACGCTGGTGCGGCTGCTGAAGAGAAGACCGAATTCGACGTCGTTCTCAAAGACGCTGGCGCTTCCAAAATCAACGTCATCAAAGAAGTCCGCGGCATCACCGGCCTGGGCCTCAAAGAAGCCAAAGAGCTCGTCGAAGCCGGCGGCAAGATCAAAGAAGGCGCTTCGAAAGAAGAAGCCGAAGAGATCAAAGGCAAACTGGAAGCAGCTGGCGCCTCCGTCGAGCTGGCCTAATTGCCACGGCCCTAGGGCCACTGAAATTACGAGCTGGACCCGGGTTTCCCGGGTCCAGCTTAACCTGTCTTAGAAAGGGCCTTTCGCAAGATGCGATGAGAGGGTCTTTTCTCAGGAGAGGTTCAATGGTCGGGAGCCCCCTTTGGGACGGGGGCAGGAATAGACCGATCCTCTCTGTTTCGTCAGGGCACAGGGTGCGGCGCCCAACGCATCTTTGTCGCTCGCGAAAATTCGAAAGGTATAGACGCTTATGGCATCGTCCTTCCTCGGCCAGAAACGGCTCCGCAAGTACTACGGCAAGATTCGCGAAGTGCTTGAAATGCCGAACCTCATCGAGGTTCAAAAATCCTCCTACGATCTTTTCCTGAAATCCGGTGACGCTGCCGAGCCGCAAGACGGCGAAGGCATCAAAGGCGTGTTCCAGTCGGTCTTCCCGATCAAGGATTTCAACGAGACCGCCGTGCTCGAGTTCGTGCGCTACGAGCTTGAGACCCCGAAATACGACGTCGAGGAATGTCAGCAACGCGACATGACCTATTCGGCGCCCCTGAAGGTCACGCTGCGTCTGATCGTGTTCGATGTGGACGAGGATACCGGTGCGAAATCGGTGAAGGACATCAAGGAACAGGACGTGTTCATGGGCGACATGCCCCTGATGACGCCCAACGGCACCTTTGTGGTGAACGGCACCGAGCGCGTGATCGTGTCTCAGATGCACCGTTCCCCGGGCGTGTTCTTCGATCACGACAAGGGCAAGACCCATTCTTCGGGCAAACTGCTGTTCGCCTGCCGGATCATTCCCTATCGCGGTTCCTGGCTCGACTTCGAATTCGACGCCAAGGACATCGTCTATGCCCGTATCGACCGTCGCCGCAAACTGCCGGTGACCACGCTGCTCTATGCGCTGGGGCTCGATCAGGAAGCGATCTGCGACGCCTATTACAACACCGTCGATTTCAAGCTCGAGAAGAACAAGGGTTGGGTGACCAAGTTCTTCCCGGAGCGTGTGCGCGGCACCCGTCCGTCCTATGATCTCGTCGATGCGGCCACCGGTGAGGTGATCTGCAAAGCGGGCGACAAGATGACCCCGCGTGCGGTGAAAAAGATCATCGACGAAGGTTCCGTCACCGAGCTTCTGGTGCCGTTCGAGCATATCGTCGGCAAATTCGTCGCCAAGGACATCATCAACGAAGAGAACGGTGCGATCTATGTCGAAGCCGGTGACGAGATCACCTATGAGCTCGACAAGGATGGTGACGTGATCGGCGGCTCCCTGAAAGAGCTGCTGGATGCCGGCATCACCGATATTCCGGTGCTCGACATCGACGGCGTCAACGTCGGCCCGTACATGCGCAACACCATGGCGGCCGACAAGAACATGAACCGCGAAACTGCGCTCATGGACATCTATCGCGTCATGCGTCCGGGTGAGCCGCCGACGGTCGAGGCCGCTTCGACCCTGTTCGACAGCCTGTTCTTCGATTCCGAGCGCTACGACCTGTCGGCCGTGGGCCGCGTGAAGATGAACATGCGTCTGGCCCTCGATGCGCCGGACACCATGCGCACGCTGCGTCGCGAAGACATCGTGTCCTGTATCAAGGCGCTGGTCGAGCTGCGTGACGGCCATGGCGACGTGGACGATATCGACCACCTCGGCAACCGTCGTGTTCGCTCCGTCGGCGAGCTGATGGAAAACCAGTACCGCGTCGGTCTTCTGCGCATGGAACGTGCGATCAAGGAGCGGATGTCCTCCGTCGAGATCGACACGGTGATGCCGCAAGACCTGATCAACGCGAAACCGGCCGCCGCCGCGGTGCGTGAATTCTTCGGCTCCTCGCAGCTGTCGCAGTTCATGGACCAGACCAACCCGCTTTCCGAAGTGACGCACAAGCGTCGTCTCTCGGCGCTTGGCCCGGGCGGTCTGACCCGCGAACGTGCCGGCTTCGAGGTCCGCGACGTGCACGTGACCCACTACGGTCGCATGTGCCCGATTGAAACGCCGGAAGGTCCGAACATCGGTCTGATCAACTCGCTGGCGACCTTTGCCCGGGTGAACAAATACGGCTTCATCGAAACCCCGTATCGCAAGGTGATCGACGGTCAGGTGACCGATGAGGTCTCCTACATGTCCGCGACCGAGGAAATGCGTCACACCGTGGCCCAGGCCAACGCGACGCTCGACGCCGAAGGCCGCTTCATGAACGACCTCGTGTCCACTCGTCAGTCCGGTGAACACGCGCTCAATCCGCCGTCTTCCGTCGACCTGATCGACGTGTCGCCGAAACAGCTGGTCTCGGTCGGTGCCGCGCTCATTCCGTATCTGGAAAACGACGACGCCAACCGCGCGCTCATGGGCGCCAACATGCAACGTCAGGCCGTGCCGCTTCTGCGTGCCGAGGCGCCGATCGTCGGCACCGGCATGGAAGGCAAGGTCGCGATCGACTCCGGCGCCGCCATTCAGGCCAAACGGGCCGGTATCATCGACCAGGTGGACGCCACCCGTGTCGTGATCCGCGCCACCGAGGATCTGGAACTGGGCGATGCCGGCGTGGACATCTACCGTCTGCGCAAGTTCCAGCGGTCGAACCAGAACACCTGTATCAACCAGCGTCCGCTGGTGAAGGTTGGCCAGCGCGTGTCCAAAGGCGAGGTGATCGCCGATGGTCCGTCGACCGATATGGGCGAACTGGCTCTTGGGAAAAACGTCATCGTCGCGTTCATGCCCTGGAACGGCTACAACTACGAGGACTCCATCCTGATCTCCGAGCGCATCGCGCGTGACGACGTCTTCACCTCGGTCCATATCGAGGAATTCGAAGTCGCTGCCCGTGACACGAAGCTCGGGCCGGAAGAGATCACCCGCGACATCCCGAACGTCGGTGAGGAAGCGCTGCGCAACCTCGACGAGGCGGGCATCGTCTATATCGGTGCTCACGTCGAGCCGGGCGACATCCTTGTCGGTAAGATCACGCCGAAGGGCGAAAGCCCGATGACGCCGGAGGAGAAACTCCTGCGCGCCATCTTCGGTGAGAAAGCCTCCGACGTGCGCGACACTTCGCTGCGGGTGAAACCGGGTGACTACGGTACGGTCGTGGAAGTCCGCGTGTTCAACCGTCACGGCGTCGAGAAAGACGAACGTTCGCTGCAGATCGAGCGTGAGGAAATCGAACGTCTGGCGCGTGACCGCGATGACGAGATGGCCATTCTGGACCGCAACATCTACGCGCGTCTGAAAGACCTGATCATGGGCAAAGTCGTGGCCAAGGGTCCGAAGGGCGTCAAATCCGGCGTCGTGGTGGACGATGAGCTGCTCTCCATGCTCTCGAAAGGTCAGTGGTGGCAGCTCGCCCTCGAAGACGAGGATGATGCTCAGATCGTCGAGGCGTTGAACGCTCAGTACGAGGCTCAGAAACGTGCGCTCGAGCACCGGTTCGAGGACAAGGTCGAGAAAGTCCGTCGTGGCGACGACCTGCCGCCGGGCGTGATGAAGATGGTCAAAGTCTTCATCGCCGTGAAGCGCAAGCTTCAGCCGGGCGACAAGATGGCCGGTCGTCACGGCAACAAAGGTGTGATTTCGCGCGTTGTTCCGATGGAAGACATGCCGTTCCTCGCCGATGGTACTCCGGTCGACTTCTGTCTCAACCCGCTGGGTGTGCCGTCGCGGATGAACGTCGGTCAGATCCTCGAGACCCACACCGGTTGGGCCTCTCGCGGGCTGGGCATTCAGGTCGATGAGGCGCTGCAGGAATACCGTCGTTCCGGCGATATGACTCCGGTGCGTGACGCTCTGAAATTCGTCTATGGCGAAGAGGTCTATGACGAAGGCTTCGCCCCGATGGAAGACGATGACCTGATCGAAGCCGCTGGCAATGTTACCAAAGGTGTGCCGGTCGCGACCCCGGTCTTCGATGGCGCCAAAGAGGCGGACATCAACGACGCCCTGACGCGGGCCGGGTTCGATACCTCGGCGCAGTCGGTGCTCTATGATGGCCGCACCGGCGAGCAATTCGCCCGCAAGGTCACTGTCGGTGTGAAATACCTGCTGAAACTGCACCACCTCGTGGATGACAAGATCCACGCCCGTTCCACGGGTCCGTACTCGCTCGTCACCCAGCAGCCGCTCGGTGGTAAGGCGCAGTTCGGTGGTCAGCGTTTCGGGGAGATGGAGGTCTGGGCCCTCGAAGCCTACGGTGCCGCCTACACCCTGCAGGAAATGCTCACGGTCAAGTCGGATGACGTGGCCGGCCGTGCGAAAGTCTACGAGTCGATCGTCAAGGGCGAAGACAACTTTGAAGCCGGCGTGCCGGAGAGCTTCAACGTGCTTGTCAAAGAAGTCCGCGGCCTCGGCCTCAACATGGAACTCCTGGACTCGGAGGGTGAGGAGTAAGGGCCTTGGGCCCTTACCCTCCCTCCCTTTCCGAGACAATCTGAGGAACTCAAGAGATGAACCAGGAACTCACAACCAACCCGTTCAACCCGCTGGCGTCTCCCGCGACCTTCGACGAGATCAAGGTCTCGCTGGCGTCGCCGGAACGCATTCTGTCGTGGTCCTACGGGGAAATCAAAAAGCCCGAGACGATCAACTACCGGACCTTCAAGCCGGAGCGCGACGGTCTGTTCTGTGCCCGTATCTTTGGTCCGATCAAAGATTACGAATGTCTCTGCGGCAAATATAAGCGCATGAAATATCGCGGCGTTGTCTGCGAGAAATGCGGTGTCGAGGTTACGCTCCAGAAAGTGCGTCGCGAGCGCATGGGCCATATCGAACTGGCCGCCCCCGTCGCGCATATCTGGTTCCTGAAATCGCTGCCGAGCCGGATCGGCCTCATGCTCGACATGACGCTGCGCGATCTGGAACGCGTGCTCTATTTCGAAAACTACGTGGTGATCGAACCGGGTCTGACGGACCTCTCCTACGGTCAGATGATGACCGAAGAAGAGTACATGGACGCCCAGGATCTCTATGGCATGGACGCGTTCGAAGCCGACATCGGCGCCGAGGCGATCCGCAAGATGCTCTCCAACATCGATCTCGAGTCGACCGCAGAACAGCTGCGCGAAGACCTGAAAGAGGCGACCGGCGAGCTCAAGCCCAAGAAGATCATCAAACGTCTGAAAATCGTCGAGAGCTTCCTTGAATCCGGCAACCGCCCGGAATGGATGATCCTGACCGTGATCCCGGTGATCCCGCCGGAGCTGCGCCCGCTGGTGCCGCTCGACGGTGGCCGTTTCGCGACCTCTGATTTGAACGATCTCTATCGTCGTGTGATCAACCGGAACAACCGTCTGAAACGCCTGATCGAGCTGCGTGCGCCGGATATCATCGTCCGCAACGAAAAGCGGATGCTGCAGGAATCCGTCGACGCTCTGTTCGACAACGGCCGTCGTGGCCGCGTCATCACCGGTGCCAACAAGCGCCCGCTGAAGTCGCTCTCCGACATGCTGAAGGGCAAACAGGGTCGTTTCCGTCAGAACCTTTTGGGGAAACGGGTCGACTTCTCCGGTCGTTCGGTCATCGTGACCGGCCCGGAGCTGAAGCTGCACCAATGTGGTCTGCCGAAGAAGATGGCGCTCGAGCTGTTCAAGCCGTTCATCTATTCGCGTCTGGAAGCCAAGGGCCTGTCTTCGACCGTGAAGCAAGCCAAGAAGCTGGTGGAAAAAGAGCGTCCGGAAGTCTGGGATATCCTCGATGAGGTGATCCGCGAACATCCGGTGATGCTGAACCGTGCGCCGACGCTGCACCGTCTCGGTATTCAGGCGTTCGAACCCACGCTGATCGAAGGCAAGGCAATCCAGTTGCACCCGCTCGTCTGTTCGGCGTTCAACGCCGACTTCGACGGGGACCAGATGGCTGTCCACGTGCCGCTCTCGCTCGAAGCTCAGCTCGAAGCCCGCGTGTTGATGATGTCCACCAACAACGTGCTGTCGCCGGCCAACGGCGCGCCCATTATCGTGCCGTCGCAGGATATGATCCTCGGCCTCTATTACATCACGATGGAGCGCGAAGGGATGAAGGGCGAAGGCATGGTCTTCTCCGACATCGAGGAAGTCGAATACGCGCTGACCGCCGGCGAGGTGCATCTGCACGCCAAGATCACCGCGCGGATCAAGCAGATCGACGAACACGGTCAGGAAGTGCTCAAGCGCTACGAGACCACCCCGGGCCGTCTGCGTCTCGGTGGCCTGCTGCCGCTCAACGCGAAAGCGCCGTTCGAGCTGGTCAACCAGCTTCTGCGGAAGAAAGACGTGCAGCGCGTCATCGACACCGTCTACCGTTACTGTGGTCAGAAAGAGTCGGTGATCTTCTGTGACCAGATCATGTCCCTGGGCTTCAAGGAAGCGTTCAAGGCCGGCATCTCCTTCGGCAAGGACGACATGGTGATCCCGGACAACAAGTGGACCATCGTCGATGCGACCCGCGATCAGGTGAAAGACTTTGAACAACAGTACATGGACGGCCTGATCACCCAGGGCGAGAAGTACAACAAAGTCGTCGATGCCTGGGCCAAGTGTAACGACAAGGTCACCGAGGCGATGATGAACACCATCTCCGCCAACAAGCGCGATGAGAATGGCGCCGAAATGGAACCGAACTCGGTTTACATGATGGCCCACTCCGGTGCGCGGGGCTCCGTCACCCAGATGAAACAGCTGGGCGGCATGCGCGGCCTGATGGCGAAACCCTCGGGCGAGATTATCGAAACGCCGATTATCTCGAACTTTAAAGAGGGTCTGACCGTGCTCGAGTACTTCAACTCGACCCACGGTGCCCGTAAGGGTCTGTCGGATACCGCTCTGAAAACCGCGAACTCCGGTTACCTGACCCGTCGTCTCGTCGACGTGGCACAGGACTGCATCGTGCGTCAGGTCGATTGTGGCACCGAGCGTGCGATCACGGCGGAAGCTGCGGTCAACGACGGTGAAGTCGTGGCCTCGCTCTCCGAGCGTCTCCTGGGTCGTGTGGCCGCAGATGACATTCTGCGTCCGGGCACCGATGAGGTGATCGTCTCCAAGAACGAGCTGATCGACGAACGCAAGGCCGACGCCATCGAAGCGGCTGGTATCGCCACCGTGCGGATGCGCAGCCCGCTGACCTGTGAGGCCGAAGAGGGCGTTTGCGCCATGTGCTACGGTCGCGACCTGGCCCGCGGTACGCTGGTCAACCAGGGTGAGGCCGTCGGCATCATCGCGGCCCAGTCGATCGGTGAACCTGGTACGCAGCTGACGATGCGGACCTTCCACATCGGCGGCGTTGCCCAGGGTGGTCAACAGTCCTTCCAGGAAGCCAACCAGGAAGGCACGGTGGTCTTCCGCGATACCAACCTGCTGGCAAACCGTCATGGCGAGAAAATCGTCATGGGCCGGAACATGGTCATGGCCATCGTGGACGAGAACAAGGTCGAGCGCGCGTCGTTCAAACTTGGCTACGGCACCAAGGTCTTCGTCGAAGAGGGCGCTGCGATTTCGCGTGGCGACAAGCTCTTCGAATGGGACCCGTACACGCTGCCGATCATCGCGGAGAAATCCGGTAAGGCGAAATTCGTCGACCTGATCACCGGCCTGTCGGTGCGTGACGAGACCGATGACGCCACCGGCATGACCCAGAAGATCGTGTCCGACTGGCGCTCTGTGCCGCGCGGTGGCGATCTCAAGCCGGAGATCCTGATCCTCGGCGAAGATGGCGAAGCGGTGCGCAACGATGCCGGCAACCCGGTGACCTATCTGATGTCCGTGGATGCCATTCTTTCGGTTGAAGATGGTCAGGACATTCAGGCTGGTGACGTGGTCGCGCGTATTCCGCGCGAAGGCGCCAAGACCAAGGACATCACCGGTGGTCTGCCGCGCGTGGCCGAACTGTTCGAAGCCCGTCGTCCGAAAGATCACGCGATCATCGCCGAAATCGATGGTTACGTGCGCTTCGGCAAGGACTACAAGAACAAGCGTCGCATCTCGATCGAACCGTCGGATGAAACGATGGAGACCGTCGAGTACATGGTGCCGAAAGGCAAGCACATCCCGGTGGCCGAAGGCGACTTCGTCCAGAAGGGTGACTACATCATGGACGGGAACCCGGCCCCGCATGACATCCTTGCCATCATGGGCGTCGAAGCGCTTGCGAACTACATGATCGACGAGGTCCAGGACGTCTATCGTCTGCAGGGCGTGAAGATCAACGACAAGCACATCGAAGTCATCGTTCGTCAGATGTTGCAGAAATGGGAGATCTCGGAATCGGGTGACACCACGCTGCTCAAGGGCGAAGCGGTCGACAAGGTCGAGTTCGACGAAGCCAACGCGAAAGCGGAAAGCAAGGGCGGTCGCCCGGCGAAAGGTCAGCCGATCCTCCTGGGGATCACCAAGGCCTCGCTGCAGACCCGGTCCTTCATCTCCGCAGCCTCCTTCCAGGAGACCACCCGCGTGCTCACCGAGGCCTCGGTCCAGGGCAAGCGCGACAAGCTGGTGGGTCTCAAGGAGAACATCATCGTTGGTCGCCTGATCCCGGCCGGTACCGGCGGCGCCACCCAGCGCGTCCGCCGCATCGCCGCCGAGCGCGACAATGTGGTGATCGAGGAGGCGCGTGCAGAGGCCGAAGCCGCCGCACAACTGGCCGCCCCGGTCATGGATGTGATGGGCGACGAGGCAGAAGACACGCTCTTCGTCGAAACCCCGGAAGGCTCCTTCGACGAATAAGTCGAGCTGATATGATAAATGAAAGGCCCCGCAGAGATGCGGGGCCTTTTGCTTTTGGGACCATGCGCGGGCGGCATGTCGAGGGGGTTCTACACTTTCTCGAGATGCTGCTGGATGGCAGTCAGAACCTCTTCGGGGCGCTCTTCGACCAGAAAGTGTCCGGCATCGACCGCGTGCCCCCGGGCGTGGGGAAACCAGCGGCGCCATGCCTCGAGAGGGTCGAGATGATGGGCGACCACACCGCGTTTCCCCCATAGGACAAGGCAGGGGATGGGGCTGGTCCGCCCGAGATCGGCACGGTCGTGATCAAGGTCGGTGGTCGCCGCCGCGGTATAGTCTGCGCACCACGCGGCGATGACGTCGGGGTTCTCGGCGGCGGTTTCATAGGCGGCGAGGGCCTCAGGGGCGAATATGTTCAGTTCGCCGGAAAGTCCGACAAGGGCGGAATGCAGGAACAGAAGTGGCTCGGCGGCAATGAGCCTTTGCGGCATATCGCCGGGTTGCGACAGGAACAGCCAGTGATAATAGCGTCTGGCGAGCCAGTCATCCATGGTTTGCCAGACATCGAGCGTGGGCAGGATATCAAACAGAGCGACGCTTGCCACGTGGTCGGGATGGTCGAGGACCATCCGATGAGCCGTGCGGGCGCCGCGGTCGTGAGAGATCACATGGAACCGCTCGTGTCCGAGGTGTTTCATCAGCGTGACCTGATCCTGGGCCATGGCGCGGAAGGTGAAATCTCCGTCCTTTGCAACAGACTGACCATAGCCCCGCAGATCCGGCACAACCACGCGGTAGGACTGCGCAAGCCGATCGGCGATGACATGCCACATCACATGGGTTTGCGGGTAACCATGGAGCAGGAGAAGCGGTGTCCCCGTGCCGCCTATGCGGGCATGAAGGGTTGCCCCGTCGACCTCAATTTCCGTCTCGGAAAAATTCTGAAACATGGTGGCTTTGAACCTTTGTCGTGAGAGGCAAAGTTTAACCGGCTGGCGCGTCTGTTCAATACGAGCGGATGCACAATGCAGAAGCGCTATTCGCTCACCTCAGCCGCGCCGCCTCGGTCCGGTGATGTTGCCAGCGCGGGTCGTCCTTGGCCTCGAACCCGTTCGCCCTGCCAAGCCGTTCGACGTAATCCATGCAGCACTGGTGATGCAGGCGCATGAGCTTCGGTTCGGAGGTGATTTCCTCATAGACGGCATCGAAGCGATCCGCGTATTTCAGGGCGCTGTCGTCCTCAATCTCGTTGCGGTTCTTGCCCCTGTAGAAAGCCTCGGTGTAGCGGTCGCGCCCGGCGGCGGAAGACGGGGTGCCGCGTTTGAGCGCATAGCTCTCGGGGGTGCGCACCGCGTAATGGTTGAGCTGGGCGTACTCATGGGTAATCCAGGCCGCGGGTGTCATGCTGATCTTGCTCTGGTTCGGGTGATAGCCGCGCATCACCCTGCCGTCGCACCGCCGCATCAGGTTGGGCGCCGTGCCCCAGCTTCCCTCGCCGTTCCAGCGCCGGGGCGAATGCACACCGATCTTCTTGAAATCGCGCGGCCAGCGGATCAGGGTTTTGAAGAACACATTGCAATTGTGCTGATGCTCGGAACTGAGCAGGAAGCGGCGATGGGTGAGTTCGTCCGACCAGCTTGCGTAGCCGGCACTTCCGAAACAGCGCCAGTGCACGGCGATGCCGTGGGTGCGCTCCGGCTCGAACGCGTCAATCAGATCCTCCAGAAGCCCGTCGCCCTTATGGATCACCAGAAACTCGTCGACATCGATGGGAAAGACCCATTCGGCCTCCTGCACACGCGGATGCTCCCGGATCAGCCGCAGGGCGGTTTGCTTGACCGGCCTGTCCGGTTCGGCGGCATAGGGCAGGGCGGTGATCAGCCCCTCGGCATCCAGCGCCGTCAGCAGCCAGGGAGAATGGTCCGTACAGTCGTTGTAAAGGATCACAATATGGTCGAAGCCGAGCATGAGATACCAGGCGACCCATTCGAGTATGAACGGCCCCTCGTCCTTCATCGTGGTGACCACAAGCCGCTCGCCCATACCGTAATCCCTTTTTGACAATGCCCCCACAATGCAAAGCCGTGTGCGCCAGAGCAAGAGCCGGATCATGGCAGGTGCACAGCCGTTTCGCTTCCGCAGGGCGGCAACCGGTGATACGGGAAATGATCGGCGATGAAACAGGGCGGTCTCCATGAAATTTTCCCCCATGAATTTTTTTCACGGCTTGCCGGAGAATACGCGCGGGGCGATGTTGATGGCGCTTTCCATGGCGGCCTTTACCACCAACGACAGTTTCATGAAGGGCGTGTTGGCCGAGGTGCCGCTGTTCCAGGCGCTGTTCCTGCGCGCCAGCCTGAATCTCGTCATGCTCTTCGCGGTCCTGGCGCCGCTCATCGGGCCGGTGCGTTTCGATCTCTCGCGGCGCGACTGGGGCTTTGTCACGGTCCGTTCGCTGGCCGAGGTCGGGGCGGCCATGTGTTTTCTGTCGGCGGTCAGCCATATGCCGCTGGCGAATGCCACCGCGATCATGCAGACCATGCCGCTGTCGATCACGGTGGCCGGCTGGCTGTTGTTTCGCGATCCGCTGGGCTGGCGGCGGCTGGTTGCGATCGGGGTCGGGTTTTGCGGCGTGCTGCTGATCGTGCAGCCCGGGACAGAGGGGTTCAGCGCCTATGCGCTGCTGGCGGTTCTGGCCATGCTCTGTGTCACCTGCCGCGACATCATCGTGCGCAAGATGCATGAAAGCGTGCCCAATGCGACGGTGACCTTCGGCGCCATTCTGGCGGTTTGGCTTGCCACCGGCCTGTTGAGCATGGGGCAGGGCTGGGCGCCGGTGCCCGTCAAGGCCTGGGCTCAGCTGCTCGGGTCGGCGTCTTTCCTGATCGTCGGCTACGTGACCTCGGTGGCGGTGATGCGGGTGGGGGAGATGTCCTTTGTCTCGCCGTTCCGGTACACGGCGCTGGTCTGGGCCTTGCTGATCGGCCTTCTGGCCTTTGGCGAATGGCCGAACACGCTGGCGCTTGTCGGGGCGGTGGTGATCGCGGGCACCGGGATCTACACGGTTCTGCGCGAGGCGCGGCTCCGGCGCAGGGGCTGAACGGACGGTCCGGGCGGGAAACGGCTGCGGCAGTTGACAAGGCCTCCGACTCTCCATATACCGCGCCCCATCCGGCATAGGGGGACGTCCCTTGTTCGCCGACTTCTAAATCGTAGTGATCAAGATCAGGGCAATTTAAGGCGCACTGATCCTCTGGGAACTCACCGCGTCGTTCACCTCGGAATGGGAACGATTGCGGGTTTTCGTGCTATTTGGACGCAAGTGGCACATCGACATCGTAATCGCCCCGGCAGGGCCATCATGGTCGCCACCGAGGTTCATAAAAATCTAGGAACGGGATACCCCTATGCCAACGATTCAACAGCTGATCCGCAACCCGCGTCAGCCCAAGCGCAAGACTTCCAAGTCCATGCACCTGGAGCAGTGCCCGCAGAAACGCGGCGTCTGCACCCGTGTTTACACCACCACCCCGAAAAAACCGAACTCCGCTATGCGGAAAGTCGCCAAGGTGCGTCTCACCAACGGTTTCGAGGTCATCTCTTACATCCCCGGCGAGAGCCACAACCTTCAGGAACACTCCGTGGTTCTGATCCGTGGCGGCCGTGTGAAAGACCTTCCGGGTGTCCGTTACCACATCCTGCGTGGTGTTCTGGATACCCAGGGCGTCAAAGACCGTAAGCAGCGTCGTTCGAAATACGGCGCTAAGCGTCCTAAATAAGGAGATCACGGAATGTCTCGTCGTCACGCCGCTGAGAAGCGCGAAGTCCTGCCCGACGCCAAGTATGGCGATCGCGTGCTGACCAAATTCATGAACAACCTGATGATCGACGGCAAGAAATCTGCCGCCGAGAAAATCGTCTACAACGCCCTGACCCGCGTCGAAGACAAGCTGAAAAAAGCGCCGGTTGAAGTGTTCCACGAAGCCCTCGACAATGTGAAACCCTCGGTTGAGGTTCGTTCCCGTCGTGTGGGTGGTGCCACCTACCAGGTTCCTGTCGAAGTGCGCACCGAGCGTCGCGAAGCTCTCGCCATCCGCTGGCTGATCTCCGCCTCCCGCGCCCGCAACGAGAACACCATGGAAGAACGTCTTGCCGGTGAGCTGCTCGACGCAGTAAACGGTCGTGGCGCTGCTGTTAAAAAGCGCGAAGACACCCATAAGATGGCCGACGCGAACAAAGCGTTCAGCCATTACCGCTGGTAACTCAACTCAGGCCCTTAGGACCGAACACCAATGGCACGCGATTATCCCCTCGACCGGTACCGTAACTTCGGTATCATGGCGCACATTGATGCAGGTAAAACCACCTGTTCCGAGCGCATCCTCTTCTACACCGGCAAGTCCCACAACATCGGTGAGGTGCACGACGGTGCAGCCACCATGGACTGGATGGAGCAGGAGCAGGAACGCGGCATCACCATCACCTCCGCTGCGACGACCACGTTCTGGGAGCGCACGGAAGACGGTGAAACCGCCGACACCGAAAAGCACCGGATGAACATCATCGACACCCCCGGCCACGTGGACTTCACCATCGAGGTGGAACGTTCCTTGGCCGTGCTCGATGGTGCCGTTGCCGTTCTCGACGCCAACGCCGGCGTTGAACCGCAAACCGAAACCGTGTGGCGTCAGGCTGACCGCTACAAGGTTCCGCGGATCGTGTTCGTCAACAAGATGGACAAGATCGGTGCAGACTTCTTCAACTGCGTTCGCATGATCGAAGACCGCACCGGTGCGCGTGCCATTCCCGTCGGTATCCCGATCGGCGCGGAAAACGAACTTGAAGGCCTGATTGACCTCGTCACCATGGAAGAGTGGCTGTGGCAGGGTGAAGATCTGGGTGCGTCCTGGATCAAAGCTCCGATCCGCGACTCTCTCAAGGACATGGCCGACGAATGGCGTGGTAAGATGATCGAAGCCGCCGTCGAAGAAGACGACGACGCGATGATGGAATACCTCGAAGGCAATGAGCCCGACGTGGCCACCCTGCGCGCCCTGCTGCGCAAAGGCACCCTGGCCCTGCACTTTGTGCCGGTTCTGGGCGGTTCCGCGTTCAAGAACAAAGGCGTGCAGTCGCTGCTCAACGCCGTGATCGACTACCTGCCGAGCCCGCTCGACGTTGTCGATTACATGGGCTTTAAGCCGGGTGACGAAACCGAAGAACGGAACATCCCGCGTCGTGCAGACGACGACATGGCCTTCTCCGGCCTGGCGTTCAAAATCATGAACGACCCGTTCGTCGGCTCCCTGACCTTCACCCGGATCTACTCCGGCGTGATGAAAAAGGGCGACACGCTGCTGAACTCCACCAAAGGTAAGAAAGAGCGCGTCGGTCGTATGATGATGATGCACTCCAACAACCGCGAGGAGATCGAAGAAGCGTTTGCGGGCGACATCATCGCGCTGGCGGGTCTGAAAGACACCACCACGGGTGACACGCTCTGTGATCCGAAAGATCCGGTGGTTCTCGAAACGATGACCTTCCCCGATCCGGTGATCGAGATTGCCGTCGAGCCGAAAACCAAAGGCGACCAGGAGAAAATGTCCGCAGGTCTGGCACGTCTCGCTGCCGAAGACCCGTCCTTCCGCGTCGAAACCGACCTCGAGTCCGGTCAGACCATCATGAAGGGCATGGGCGAACTTCACCTCGACATTCTCGTCGACCGTCTGAAGCGTGAGTTCAAAGTGGAAGCCAACATCGGCGCGCCGCAGGTGGCTTATCGCGAGACGATCTCCCACGAGGTCGAGCACAGCTACACTCACAAGAAACAGTCGGGTGGTTCCGGTCAGTTCGCTGAAGTCAAAATGGTCATCACCCCGACCGAGCCGGGCGAAGGTTACTCCTTCGAATCCAAGATCGTTGGTGGTGCCGTTCCGAAAGAATACATCCCGGGTGTCGAAAAAGGCATCAACTCGGTGATGGATTCCGGTCCGCTTGCCGGCTTCCCGGTGATCGACTTCAAAGTGGCTCTCATCGACGGTAAATTCCACGACGTGGACTCCTCCGTCCTCGCCTTCGAAATCGCTGCCCGTATGTGCATGCGCGAAGGGATGCGGAAAGCCGGTGCGAAACTCTTGGAACCGATCATGAAAGTCGAAGTGATCACCCCGGAAGAATACACCGGCGGTATCATCGGCGATCTGACCTCGCGTCGCGGTCAGGTTCAGGGGCAGGACACCCGCGGCAACGCGATCGCGATCGACGCGTTCGTGCCGCTGGCCAATATGTTCGGCTACATCAACACCCTGCGTTCCATGTCTTCGGGCCGTGCGCAGTTCACGATGCAGTTCGACCATTACGAAGCTGTGCCTTCGAACATCTCGGAAGAAATTCAGGCCAAATACGCGTAAGCGTGGCCTCAGCCAACAAGGGGGATCGGGGCGATCCGATCCCCAAACAGAATGTAACAGGAGGCCACTATGGCTAAGGAAAAGTTTGAGCGTTCCAAACCGCACGTGAACATCGGCACGATCGGTCACGTTGACCACGGTAAAACCACGCTGACCGCAGCGATCACCAAATACTTCGGTGACTTCAAAGCCTACGACCAGATCGACGGCGCACCGGAAGAGAAAGCCCGCGGCATCACCATCTCGACGGCCCACGTCGAGTACGAGACCGAGAACCGTCACTACGCGCACGTTGACTGCCCCGGTCACGCTGACTACGTGAAAAACATGATCACCGGTGCGGCCCAGATGGACGGCGGCATCCTGGTTGTGAACGCGGCTGACGGCCCGATGCCGCAGACCCGTGAGCACATCCTGCTTGCCCGTCAGGTCGGCGTGCCGGCTCTGGTCGTGTTCATGAACAAGGTTGACCAGGTCGACGACGAAGAGCTCCTCGAGCTCGTCGAAATGGAAATCCGTGAGCTGCTCTCCGAGTACGACTTCCCGGGCGACGATATTCCGATCATCGCGGGGTCCGCTCTGGCCGCTATGGAAGGTCGCGATCCGGAGATTGGCGAAGAGAAGATCAAAGAGCTGATGGCCGCCGTTGACGCGTACATCCCGGAACCCGAGCGTGCGATCGACCAGCCGTTCCTGATGCCGATCGAAGACGTGTTCTCGATCTCGGGTCGTGGTACGGTTGTGACCGGTCGTGTCGAGCGCGGCGTGATCAACGTGGGCGACGAGATCGAAATCGTCGGTATCAAAGACACCACGAAAACCACCTGTACCGGTGTTGAAATGTTCCGCAAGCTGCTCGACCGCGGTGAAGCCGGCGACAACATCGGCGCGCTCTTGCGCGGTGTGGACCGTGAAGGCGTCGAGCGTGGTCAGGTTCTGTGTAAGCCGGGCTCGGTGAAGCCGCACACCAAGTTCGAGGCTGAGGTCTACATCCTCACCAAAGAAGAAGGTGGCCGTCACACGCCGTTCTTCGCGAACTACCGTCCGCAGTTCTACTTCCGCACCACCGACGTCAC
>NZ_FORH01000001.1:0-1348 GCF_900113955.1 Celeribacter neptunius
CGGCAGCTGGAGCATCGCGGCGACGGATATTTCCTCGCTTTCCGATGGCGCGGTGACGGTCTCGGCGGATGTCAGCGATGCCGCCGGCAACCCGGCGACGGCAAGCGTGCCGGTCACGCTCGACAGCACGGCGCCGACCACCGCCGCCACGATCGACACCTTTACCGACGATGTGGGCACCAACCAGGCCGATTATCCGAGCACGACGGCGACCGACGACACCGCCCCGGTGCTGAACGGCACGCTGGACGCGGCGCTTGCCGCGGGCGAGGAGGTGCGGATCTACGAGGGCACCACGCTGGTCGGCACCGCCACGGTGGCAGGCACGGGCTGGACGCTGGCGCTCTCGGGGCTGGCCGAGGGGACGCACAGCTACACCGCTGTCGTCGCCGACGCGGTGGGCAATGAGGGCACGGCCTCGGCGGGCTTCGACGTCGTCGTGGACACCACCGCGCCTGTCACGCCGGTCGTGACCGGGATCAGCGATGACGGTGGCGCGATCGACGGGATTACCGGCGACAACACGTTGATCATCAACGGGACATCCGAAGCGAATGCGACGGTCGAGGTCTTCCGGGACGGCATATCGCTCGGCACGGCGACGGCGGATGGTTCCGGGAACTGGAGCTTCGACGACACGGGCACGGTCCTCCTTGATGGGGGGTATACATATACCGCGCAGGCGACGGATGAGGCGGGGAACCTTTCCGCAGTTTCGACCGGTTACGATGTCACGGTGGAATCCATCGCACCAACTGTGGCGATCAGCGGCTCGGGATACTCGACAATAACGGACACGGGCACTAACACGATCAGCTTCTCCTTCAGCGAAGAAATCGACCCCGCGAGCTTTGACGAAAGCGATATCACGGTTGCCAACGGAACGCTTGTCGCAGGCTCACTGGTCCAGCTGGACGCGACAACCTGGACCGCGACAGTGACCCCTGATCTTGCCGAAGGACATACCAACGTGGCGGTCACGATCGCGGCTGGCGCGGTGACGGATCTTGCCGGGAATGGCAATGCCGAAGGCACGAATGTGGCGTCGCTGGCCGGACTGTTTAGGAATTCCTCGACAATCCCTTCTGATGATATCACGGGCTGGGATACTTCGCACGCGACACGTGCCATCGCAACCTTCTCTGGCAATGCTGCGTTCAACCAGGATATCGGGGCGTGGGACACGGGCCTCGTGACGTCTATGAACTCCATGTTCTATGGCGCCAGTTCCTTCAACCAGGATATCGGGGCGTGGGACACGGGCCTCGTGACGGATATGAGATGGATGTTCCGAAATGCCAGTTCCTTCGACCAGGATATCGGGGGGTGGGACACGGGCCTCGTGACG
>NZ_FORH01000001.1:1810-178384 GCF_900113955.1 Celeribacter neptunius
CACCATGTTCTATGGCGCCAGTTCCTTCAACCAGGATATCGGGGGGTGGGACATTGGCAGTGTGACGACGATGGCCGGCATGTTCAGTGGTTCCGGTATGTCGCTCGAAAATATGGATGCCACGCTGGAAGGCTGGGCCAAGCTCGACACCACTGCGGGCGAGACGGCAATCCAGTCCGGTGTGGACCTGACCACAGCGGACTACACCGACGCGACGGCCGTGCAATATTTGCGCGATCACTACGGTTGGAACATTTCTGGCACCCTCTCGGGTGGGGCCGTTGCTGGTGACAATGCCGCAGATGACACGATGGACTACTCGGCAGAAGCGATCTCTCAGATCCTGCATGGTCTGGGCGGCAACGATTCCATCACCGGTGGTAGCGCGGCCGACAGCATTTATGGCGGGGCCGGCGATGACACGCTGACCGGCGGGGCCGGGTGGGATACCTTCTGGGTGACCTTCGAGGATGCTGGCAACGACACGATCACCGATTTCGACGCCACGGCGGGCGGTGACGTGCTCGATATTTCGCAGCTCTTGATCGGCTACACCGGGACGCTCGGCGATTTCGTGACCGCCGCGGACGATGGCAGCGGGGGCACTCTTCTCACCATCGATCATGACGGTACAGGGGCGCTTGACAGCCCCGTCACGGTTGATCTCGAGGGTGTAACCTTTGGCGCTACTGTGCTCGATGACCTTTTGGCGAACGGAAACCTCACCGTGATCTGATCCGTACCCCCCCCGCCCCCTCCGCCGGTGTTACCACTCTGTAATGTCTCTCTCCCGGCGGAGGGGGCACTTTTCGAAACTGTCTGGCTGCTATGCCGTGGCCCCTGTTCAGAGGTCTTGGCTATCCGCCTGGTGCTGCCGTTCAGCAACGGTTTCGTGACTTATGTGCCCCGGCTCGGATAATCTCCACTCGGCGAAACCTGTTCGGGCAGTGTGAGCTACTCCCCATCCGTTGGACAGGAACTGGTGTAGTTTAAGCCACTCTTTGCTCATGCTGATCGGTTTGGGTTTCATCTTTTTTCAGCCAATAGACCACAGCAGGTGGTTTGCCACCAAGTGCAGAATGCGGAGGTTTGCGGTTGTAGAACTCGATCCACTTTTCGACGCTGGCCTTTGCTTCTGATCCGGTTTCCCGGGCATGCAGGTAAATGCACTCATATTTCAGGGATCGCCACAGTCGTTCGACGAAGATGTTATCGAGGAACGGACCCTTGCCGTCCATCCATTGCCGACAGGCGATTGCAAAGCAATCTGCCGAGTGGGAGATGCGCACACCGGATGCGCCCTCCAGCAGCGCTCGCTTTCAGGTATGGATCAGCGTCGGATGAACCCCGAATTGGCTCGCCAGCTCCGTTATTGTCTGTTCACCCTTCAGCGCTTCCTGCGCCACGCTCGGCCCCTGATCACGGCATGACGCGACGACTGCAATCATCACCGCCCCCACTCGAGCCTCGACGGGCTTACCCCGTGGGAGTATCACCAAAGGTCAAGTGAGGACCAAACCCTGAACAGAGCGAACCAATAAACGCGGACTCCTTGGGGAGCAGGTCAAGAGAGCTGCAAGTGGCCTGTTTCAAACCTCGCCCAATCGCTCATTTGCCTCGTCGATCAGGCGCAGTTTGTGCTGCGCGTCACGTCCGGCTTTCACTGTCGTGCGTGTCACGATCTGATGGCACAGGGACATGACCGAAGCGTGGTTGAATTGCGGGCTGCTCGTCTCAATCCGGCAGCGGAAATGCCAGCGCGCCCGATGATCCGGCGGATGCCCCTCGTCGGTCACCAGCGCCGTGGTGCCCCCTTGTCTCTGGCACTCCGCGATCAGAGGGTCGGTATTTGCCGCTTTGCGGCGCAGTGCGACAAGGATGACGACATCTTCCGGGGTCATTTCGGCGGTATATTCCCCCAGGCTCTCGCCGGCTTGCGGGATGACGGTCGCCGAGGGCACGACTTTCAGAAGTTGCCAGTAAAGATAGTCGGCAAAAATCCGACTGATGCGATATCCGATAAGCCAAACCCGCCGTGATGCGAGGATCGCCTCGGCCAATGCCTCGAGCTCGGCGGTATCAATGCGTTCGAATGTCCAGGCAACATTCGCAATTTCTTCCTGAACGCTCACCGAAAGCTGGCTTTCCGTGGGCACGTTTTCCGCATGCGCCAGAAAATGACGCGACCCGGTTTGCCGCTCGTCGCGCGCAGCGCGGCGGGCGACTTCGTAGTTCTCGAACCCGATACGACGGATGAAGCGGGAGACGGTCGCCTTTGACACGCCACTCAGGCGCGCCAGCTCCTGTGCATCGTAAGAGGCGAGATCTCCGGGGAAATCGAGCAGGAACGTGCCCAGCTTTCGCTCGGCCCGGTGCAGCTCGGGCAGGACGGCTCTGATGCGAGAGAGAAACGTCTCCTGCGGGTTTTGGTGAAACTGTGGTTCCATATTTCCTGTTTGTGGCATGCGGCGCCTCTTGGCAAGATCAATGTCTCCATCGGGTTTGTCGCGGCGGTCGCGACGCCGATTCGCGCCATTTCTTCGCAGATTTCAATTTTTAAACTGCCTTCAAATCACTCAATCGCGCAGGGGGACGCATAGAAATTGGAGAAAAAATGGTTTCATGTGCGGGTCTTTGTGGAACTGTGGTTTCTTAATATTTGTCTATTTTCGCGAACGTGGAACCATGGTTTCACAAACCGCAGAGAGGAAAGCCCGATGAACAGAAGAACCTTACTCGCCCTGTCCGCCGCGACATTTACCGCTGTCGCCATGCCTGCGCTTGCCCAAAGCGACTGGCCGGAACGCCCGGTCCGCATTCTCGTGTCCTTTCCCCCCGGAGGGTCCTCCGATCTCGTGGCGCGCCTTCTGTCCGAAAAGCTGTCGGCCAGTCTCGGGGCGCAATTCGTTGTTGAAAACAAACCGGGGGCGGCCGGCACTGTCGCGGCATCGGCGCTGCAGCAAGCGGAGCCCGATGGCTATACGTTGATGCTGTCCAACCTTACCCCGTTTAGCGTGGCGCCGATCCGTTTCCCGGATACGCCTTACGATCCGATTGCCGATTTCGATCACATCACCTATGTCGGCACCGTACATTTGGGCCTTTTCGCGGCCCCGATTGTCGGAGCGACGGACTTGGCCTCTTTCGTTGAGATGGCCAAGGCCGATCCGGGCAAGTTCGAATACGGCAGCTCTGGCGTGGGCTCTTGGGGGCATATCATCGCCGAGCAATTCCAGGACGAAACCGGAGCTGAGTTGTTCCATATCCCTTACAAGGGCTCTGGCCCCATGCGTCTCGATTTCATGGGCGGTGTTGTTCCGATGATCTTTGACGCTGTTCCCCAGAACCTTCCGGCGGTCGAAGACGGGACCGCAATCCCCCTGGCAGTGTCGGCCCCGGAACGCATTGCCTCGCTGCCGGATGTCCCGACCTTTGTCGAAAGCGGCTACGATATTGTCGCCGAGAACTGGCTCGGGGTCAGCGCGCCGGCGGGTGTCCCCGCTGAGATCAAGGCAAAGCTGGATGCCGCCTTGCTCGACGCCATGGAAATGCAAGATGTTCAGGCGCAGTTCGACAGCTGGGGGTTGATCCGCAAGCCGAAAACCAGCGCGGAATTCAGCACCTATGTCGCGGAACAGCTGACGCAATGGACCCCGCTCGTTGAAGCGGTTTCGAAATGAGTAACCCTATGAAGATCGCGGTGTTTTTCGTTGGCGAGGTTCAGGACGACGGATTCAATGCCAGCGCGCTTGCCGGTGCGGAACGGGCCGAAAAGGCGGAGATCGCGGAGATATTCGTCGTGTCCGGTGTACGCTACGATCAGGATGAGATCCGTGCGCGCCTGAGCGAAGTGGTGCCCGATGTCGACGGGCTGGTGTTTATCGGCGGTCAGGGCAATATCGCAACGCCGGAGATCGCTGCGGCCCATCCGGACAAGCGTTTCGCCATTGTCCAGGGCCAGAAAACGGCCCCCAATCTGGCAAGCTATGATGTGCGGCAAGAGGATTCCGCCTTTCTCGCGGGCGTGCTCGCAGCAAACCTGACCAGATCGGGGGTTGTCGGACATCTGTCCGGGCACAGGGTGCGCCCCGGTCTCAAGGGCCGGGCGGCCTTTGTCGCAGGTGTGAAACATGCCGCCCCGGCGGTGAAAGCCCTCACCGGGTTTTGCGGTACGCAGGATGACAGTGCGGTGACGCAACGCTGGGCCGAGGCCGAGATCGCGGAGGGTGCGGATGTCATATTCACGATGCTGAACGATGCGAGACGTGGCGCGATCGAGGCCTGTCGCGCGAGGGGCGCCCGGCAAATCGGCAACGCGCTGGACTGGGTCGAGAAAGAGCCCGATGTCTTTGTTGCTTCCGCGCTCGCCCGGATCGACATCGGGGTCGAATGGGCCATACGCGACATGGTCGAGGGGAAAACGCCGTCCGACATTGTGGAATTCGGTCTCGACGAGGGCGACGTCGTCTCCCTGAAGCTCGGCGAGGATGTGCCAGAGGCCGCACGCGAGGCGGTTCTGGCGGCAGTGCAGGAAATCCGCGCCGGCCGTATCGTCATTCCCGACAGATATGACGGCCCTGAGTTCGAACCGGAGACGGTGCCATGCGGCGGCTGATCTCGCATCTCGGCCCGGTGATCATGTTGATGGCTGGGCTCGGCTTCGCCATCGGTGCAGCAACGTCGCTCGAGCTCGGATCGTTTCGACGGATGGGGCCCGGCGCCTTTCCCCTGCTCGTGGGCGCGGTGCTGAGCCTCCTGGCACTCACTGCGTTAATCGAGAACCTGCGCCGGCCAATGCATGTCGATAAAGCCGATCCCTGGGCCGTTCTGGGGGTCATCGGAGGGGTCTCGGCTTTTGCCTTTCTCACGCCGCTGGCGGGGGTGTTGCCTGCGACCGCCCTCGCGGTCTTTGCCACCGGTTCGGTCATTCCCGAGTTCCGTTGGCCGTATCGGATCGCTTTGGCTCTGGGCGTGTCGATGGCTGTATGGCTGATCTTCGTTCTGGGTCTCGGCATCCCCTTCGTTGCAATTCGAGGACTGTAAAATGGATCTGCTCGCCAATCTCGCTTTGGGCCTAGCCACCGCCGCCACAGCTCAGAATCTCTTCTATTGTTTCGTCGGGGTGTTCCTTGGCACATTCATTGGTGTCTTGCCCGGCGTCGGTCCTTTGGCGGCCGTCGCAATGCTTTTGCCGGTGTCCTTTTACCTTCCGCCCGAAACCGCCCTGGTGATGTTGGCAGGCGTCTATTACGGCGCCGAATACGGTGGCTCGATCGCCTCGATCCTGCTCAATATTCCCGGCACACCCTCGGCCTCGGTCACCTGCCTCGATGGTTACCCTATGGCGCAACAGGGCCGTGCCGGCGTTGCGCTGTTCTCCACCGCAATCGCCTCGATGTTCGGGGCGATGTTCGGCGTTGTCGTCATGGTGCTCCTCGCGCCGAAACTCGCGGAATTTGCTTTGCTTTTCCAACCGGCCGAATATTTTTCGGTGATGGTCCTCGGGCTCGTCGCCGCCTCGGTTGTGAGTTCTTCGGGCGCGGTGCGCGGATTGATGATGGTCTGTCTCGGCATTCTCCTGGGGACTGTCGGTGTCGATGTGAATTCCGGGGAGACCCGCTTTACCGGCGGCATACAGGAGCTGCGGGACGGTGTCTCGTTGGTGGTTGTCGCCATGGGCTTGTTCGGCATCTCGGAAGTCATGGTCTCCCTGCGTGGTGCGACCCAGAGCTATGCCGGAGCGGGGCTGACCGGTCGTCTTTTGCCGACCAGATCGGAATGGCAGCGCAGCTTCATGCCGGCAATCCGCGGTTCGACGGTCGGCTCCTTTTTCGGAACATTGCCGGGAACGGGTCAGACTGTCGCAAGCTTTGTCGGTTATGCGCTTGAGAAGCGCGTGAACAGAAACCGCGCCGAATTTGGCAAGGGCGCCATAGAAGGCGTTGTCGTTCCCGAAAGCGCCAACAATGCCGCGGCGCAAACGGCCTTCATCCCGACCCTGACTCTGGGCATCCCGGGCTCCACAACCATGGCCCTGATGCTCGGCGCCCTGATGATCCATGGCATCACCCCGGGACCGCGCCTGATCGCGGAGCACCCCGACCTGTTCTGGGGTCTCGTCGTGAGCTTCGTCTTCGGCAATATTTTCTTGCTGATCCTGAACATTCCGCTGATCGGCATCTGGGTCCGCCTGCTGCGCGTGCCGCATTATTACCTCTATCCGACCGTCATCGTGCTTATCTGCGTCGGGGTCTTTGGTATCTCGAATTCTCTGACCGATGTCTGGGCCACCTTGACTTTTGGCGTGATCGGCTATGTCTTGCGCCTGTTCCGCTTCGAGCCCGCACCGATGTTGATCGGCTTCGTGCTCGGTCCGATGATGGAGGAATATTTCCGCCGTGCCATGCTCTTGTCGCGGGGCGATCCGACCGTCTTCATCTCGCGTCCCGGCAGCGCGGCGCTGCTGGCGGTTGCCGCTTTTCTTCTGGCGGCCACGATCCTGCCGTGGAAGCAATGGGTCCTGCAGGGCATGTCCGCAGTGAGAAACGTCGGTCTGAAATAGCGCGCAAGATCTCACGGGCGCCGAAACGTGAGATGCTCTGGCAATATCAGAGAGCGTCGGGTCTAGCTGCGTCGCCAGCGGCAATAGCATAGCTCGGAGGAGTGCATGGATATCCGTTTTCGGGATCGAGAGCCGTTATGTGTGCCTTTCATCTATAACAATTTAAGTGAAGGTGTCCTCGGAGCAGAATGCTCAGAGCCATTTGGGAACATCGATGCGCTTATAGCGTTTCAGTTTATCGATGAGTGTTCTACGAAGTGCGCCAAGGTTCCGTGAACCCGCGCGGAAGCGAATTGTTTTGCGAGAGGCAGGAATAGCCCGGTTTAAAAACAGTGCTTTGCACGCAACATCAATAGCTTGGTCGCTTGGCGCTTCGTTTACACCGAAGATGTCGGGAGTTCGAGCCTCTCACGACCCACCATTTCCTCTCAGAATCCATGCGATATGTGCTTCACGGGCCTGCTTTGCATCTGTTTGATGGCTGTGAAGACGCCATGTGGTCTTGCGCCGAAGGAAGGGGGGGGGCGCAGGAGTGTAGAGAGAATACGGATCAGGAACTCGGCCAGCAAAGGCGGTGTCGTGAAGATGCTTCTTCTCTTCGCTGCGCTTGCAAGTTTCCGCCTCTCTTTGGTGTCCTGCAAGCCACTTTGGTGGTGGGAGGATCACGAGTATATTGTCTACCTTGCACATGTCATGGCCTGTCTTGTGTCATGCGTCGTCGCATGGCGACTCCGGACGTTTCCAACGACCCGGGAAGGGGTTGAAAAAAGGCTTTGGGGCAGACGACGCAAAAGGTGAATACTGGGTTCGTCAATGGGGATGTCTCGTCTGCCGCGGGCGTAGGTGAAGAGCGGGATTTCCGGTTCAAAGTTTTTTCGCCCTGCGGGTCGCTTTTTCGCGATTCCGTGCTTGACGAGGGCGCGCCCCGGCCATAGAACGCCCCTCACGTTCAGGGCATGGTCCTGATCGGGTAGCGAGCGGTTGTAGCTCAGTTGGTTAGAGTGCCGGCCTGTCACGCCGGAGGTCGCGGGTTCGAGCCCCGTCAACCGCGCCACCGCTGCCCACCGTCTTCCGCAACTCGGAAGACAGTCTGAAAAGACAAATGCGCGGTTGTAGCTCAGCTGGTTAGAGTGCCGGCCTGTCACGCCGGAGGTCGCGGGTTCGAGCCCCGTCAACCGCGCCACTTTTCTCCTCATTCGACGGATCATCACCGATAAGCCGTTCTGCTAAACCGTTCTGTGCGATGGCATTTCGGGATTTCGACCTTTGGCGCTCTTGTCACGGCAGGATTTTGAACCAGACTCCCGAAGATCATGAGCGCGGAGGAGGGGGCATGTTACAGGATTGCGGGGCGCAGCTGCGGCTCATCGGGCTTTTGGCGGCGACATTGATCGCCTTTGCCGGCAATTCGCTTTTGACCCGCGCCGCGCTGGTCGATCCCGACAACAGCGCACTGGGGTTTGCCGGGGTGCGGCTGTTGTCCGGCGCCGTGCTGCTCGTGGCCGTGGCCACGTTCCGGCGCGTGCCGCCGCGCTTTACCCGGGCGGATGTCCCGGCGGTTCTGGCGCTTTTCGCCTATGCCGTGGCGTTTTCCCTGTCCTATCGCGAGATGGCGGCGGCCAGCGGGGCGCTCATTCTCTTCGCGGTGGTGCAGGTCTCCATGCTTGCGGTGGCGACCCTGCGCGGGGCGCGGATCGGGGGCTTAGGCCTCCTCGGCGTGGCGCTGGCATTGGTCGGGCTGACATGGTTGTTGCTGCCGGGGCTTGCGGCCCCGCCCCTGGGGGCGGCGCTCATGATGGCGCTCTCGGGTCTGGCCTGGGGCATCTACAGCCTTCTGGGGCAGAGAAGTGGTTCCGGCGGCGGTGACCCGGTGGACCGGACCATCCGCAATTTTCTCGGCACCGTGCCGCTGGTCCTGCTGATCTTTCTGATCGTGCCGCCGGTGCTCACGCCCTTTGGTTGGCTCATGGCGGTGCTGTCGGGTGCGGTGGCCTCGGCGCTGGGCTATCTGCTCTGGTATCTGGTGCTGCCGAAGCTCTCGACGCCCTTGGCGGCGAGCGCCCAGCTGTCCGTGCCGCTGATCGCGGCGCTTGGCGGCGTGCTGTTCCTCGGCGAGGGGCTGAGCGCGCGCTTCGTCCTGGCCTCCGTGCTCATTCTGGGCGGGATCGCACTCACCGCCCGGCGATAAGGGCGGCGGGCGCCTGCCTCAGTCGATCTTGTAGGGCAGGGTGCCGCGGCTGTTCGGGTCGATGGTGAGCCGGTGCTCGAGCGGCGGGATCGAGCGCTGATGGCAATCGCGCCGCTCGCAGATCCGGCAGGAAATCCCGATCGGTTCAAAAGCGGCCGGTTTGGTCACGTCGAGATCGTCGGCATAGACCAGCTCGGCTGCATGTGTCACCTCACAGCCCAGCCCGATCGCATAGCGTCGCACAGGGGCGTGAAAGGCGCCGCCGGGTTTCGAGACATCGCGGGCAATCGACAGGTAGCGCACCCCGTCCGGGGTCTCGGCCAATTGTCTGAGGAAATGTCCCGGGCGCTCGAAGGCCTGGTGCACGTTCCACAGCGGGCAGGCGCCGCCGTAGCGGGCGAATTGCAGCCGTGTCGCGGAATGGCGCTTGGTGATCGTGCCGGCCTGATCGACCCGGACGAAATAGAAGGGAATGCCCTTGGCGCCGGGGCGCTGGAGCGTCGAGAGCCGGTGTGCCACCTGTTCGACCGAGGCGCCGAAGCGTTCGGCCAGCATTTCGAGATCGTGCCGCGTCTCCTGTGCCGCTTCGAGAAAGGCGCTATATGGCAGAAGTGCGGCGCCGGCGAAGTAATTCGCCATGCCGATCCGGGCGATCTGGCGGGCTTCCTCGCTTTGAAACCGGGCCAGATCCAAGGTCGCGTCCACCAGCTTGCTCTGGGTCAGAAGCGCCAGTTGATGCAGGATCTGGAACCGTCGCGTGGCGGTCGAGGCGCGGGCCGAGATCGTCAGCTCGCCCTTGTCGGCATCGAAGCGGCGCAGATCCTTGTCACCGGCCCTGAGCGTGATGCCGCGGCTTTCGAGCACCTCCACCGCCGCCTTGACCACGTCGCGATCCTCGCCATGCGGCCGGGCAAAGTTTTCCGCCGCCCGGTCCACCGCGTCGATGTAATTGTCGCAATAGTGAAAGAAATCGCGCACCTCTTCCCAGGGGCTGGGGCGCGCCGGGCTGTCTTCGCGATCCAGTGCCTCGTCCATCGAGGCAAGCCGTTCGGTGGTCTGGCGATAGGCCCGGTGCAGTTCGAGAAAGGCGCGGGCCAGCGCGGGGGCGTTCGAGGCGGCGAGCCGCAAATCGGCCAAGGGCGGCGCGCCATCGGCGAACACCGGGTCGGCCAGCGCCTCGCGCATGTCGGTGACCATGCGTTCCGCATCGCCGGAGCTGAGTTCCGTGACGTCAAAGCCGAATTCCTGCGCCAGCGCCAGAACCACACCGGTCGAGACCGGCCGGTTGTTGTTTTCCATCTGGTTGAGATAGGGCAGCGAGACGCCGAGCTTCTCGGCAAAGGCGCGCTGGGTCAGGCCCAGACGTGTCCGGGTCTCGCGCAGTTTCGCGCCGGCGTAGAGTTTTTGCTGAGCCATGATCGCTCCCCACTCGGTTTTTGCAAATCAAGGTTTGCCAGTGCAAACCCGGTCTTGCAAGGGGGCAAAATGCGCCTTCGGACGGTGTGGCGTTGCTCAGCTATCGCGCAGCACATGTTCGCGCCGGACCACCCACAGGGCGGCGAAGATCGACGACAGGGAGGCGCAGAACATGATGACGAGAAGCGTCGTGCCGCTGCTTTCCGGTGTCAGCACCGAGCCGGCAAAGGCCGAGAGGACGGCGCCGCCGCCGATATACATGGCGCCGCCCAGCCCCGCCGCCGTGCCCGCAAGATGCGGCCTGACCGAGAGCGAACCGGCGATGGAATTGGGCAATTGCATGCCATTGCCCAGGCCCAGAAAGGTGATCAGGGCAAAGAAACTTTCGGGTGTCGCCTTGCCGATCAGAAACAGCGAGAGCGAGGCCAGCACACTGGCCGAGCAGATCGTCGCGCCGATCAGGATCATCCGGTTCATGCCGATGCGGAGGGTGAACTTTCCGGCAAGGAAATTGCCGAAGAAATAGCCTATGGCGGGCGCGGCCATATAGAGGCCAAGCCGGTCTTCGGTCAGCCCGAAGACCGTCGAGCCAAGAAAGGGCGCGCCGCCGAGAAAGGCAAAATAGGCGCCGGAGGCCGTGGCGGCGGAAAGCGCATAGCCCAGAAACCTCTGCGAGGTCAGAAGTTCCGGAAAGCCCTTGAGCGTGTCCTTCATCGAGCCGCTGGATTTCGGCGCGGTTTCACCCGTGTCGAATGTCACGATGGTTAACAAAACAAGGCCCGCGGCGAACAGGAGCCAGAAGCTGCTTTGCCAGCCATAGAGGCTCGTCAGCAGGCCGCCGATGGTCGGTGCCACCATCGGCACCAGCGACATGCCCATGGTGACATAGGCGATCATTTGTGCGGCCTCTTCGCCCGGCACCATGTCGCGGACGATGGCGCGCGACAGCACCATGGCGGTGACGATCCCGGCCTGGGCGGCCCGCATCAACAGAAAGATCTGCGCCGAGGGGGCATAGATCGCGCCCAGCGTCGCGGCGAGGAAAATCACGATGCCGCCGATCAGCACTGGACGCCGGCCAAACCGGTCGGAGAGCGGCCCGATCACCAGTTGCAACCCGGCATTCACGGCCAGAAAAATCGCCACCGAAAGCTGCATGACACTGTAGTCCGTGTCGAAATATCGGCTCATTTCCGGCAAGGCCGGCAGGAACACGTTCATCGTCATGGCGGAAATCCCGGCCATGAGCACCAGTGTGACAATATGTGGCGGTGTGGAACGGTCCAGAAAGCGGACCACGGGTTTCTGTAACATTGCGGCAGGATAGGGGGCAAAACCCACCTGTCCACGGAAAACTCATCGCGTTTGCGCACAGCCGGGGTGGCGTTCCTACGCAGAGCCGAGCAGGGGTTTGATGCAGAATAATTTTCAGATTTGCAATTTGCGCCAAGGGTCTTTTGCAGTTTATGCAAATCTGCCAGACTCTTCTTTGAACAGGGGCGCGCGCCGCGTAAGGTGCCGCAGAAATGACGAGGAGGCCTACCCGTGAAAGATATTATCAAAGAACTTCACGACCGCCGCGATGAAGCCCGTCTGGGAGGCGGGCAGCGTCGCATCGACAGCCAGCACGCCAAGGGCAAGCTGACGGCACGCGAGCGCGTGGAACTTCTGCTCGACGAGGGCAGTTTCGAAGAGTTCGACATGTTCAAGACCCACCGCTGCACCGAATTCGGCATGGAGGACACCAAGTTCTACGGCGATGGCGTGATCACCGGCTGGGGCACGATCAATGGTCGTATGGTCTATGTCTTCTCGCAGGATTTCACCGTCTTCGGCGGCTCGCTGTCCGAGACCCACGCCCAGAAGATTTGTAAAATCATGGATATGGCGGTGCAGAACGGTGCGCCGGTGATCGGCCTCAACGACTCGGGCGGTGCCCGTATTCAGGAGGGTGTCGACAGTCTCGCGGGCTATGCCGAAGTGTTCCAGCGCAATATCGAGGCCTCCGGTGTGGTGCCGCAGATCTCCGTCATCATGGGCCCCTGCGCCGGTGGTGCGGTCTATTCGCCGGCGATGACCGATTTCATCTTCATGGTGAAAGACACCTCCTACATGTTCGTCACCGGTCCCGACGTGGTGAAGACCGTGACCAATGAGGTGGTGACCGCCGAAGAGCTCGGTGGCGCCTCGACCCATACCAAGAAATCCTCGGTCGCCGACGGGGCGTTCGAAAATGACATCGAGGCGCTCTCCGAAGTGCGCCGTCTGGTCGATTTCCTGCCGCTGAACAACCGTGAGAAGCCGCCGGTGCGCCCGTTCTTCGATGCGCCCGACCGGCTTGATGCGGCGCTCGACACGATCATTCCGGACAATGCCAACACGCCTTACGACATGAAGGAAGTCATTCATTCGGTGGCCGACGAGGGCGATTTTTATGAGATTCAGGAAGATCACGCGAAAAACATCATCACCGGGTTCATCCGTCTCGAAGGTCAGACGGTCGGCGTGGTGGCGAACCAGCCGATGGTGCTGGCCGGCTGTCTCGACATCGACAGCTCGAAAAAGGCGGCCCGGTTCGTGCGCTTCTGCGACTGTTTCGAAATTCCGGTGCTGACCCTTGTCGACGTGCCGGGATTCCTGCCGGGGACGGGCCAGGAATACGGTGGCGTCATCAAGCACGGCGCGAAGCTGCTGTTCGCCTATGGCGAAGCCACCGTGCCGAAAGTGACGGTGATTACCCGCAAGGCCTATGGCGGCGCCTATGACGTGATGAGCTCCAAGCACCTGCGCGGTGATTTCAACTACGCCTGGCCGACCGCCGAGATCGCGGTGATGGGCGCCAAGGGCGCGACCGAGATCATCCACCGCGCCGATCTCGGTGATGCGGATAAGATCGCCAAGCACACGCAGAACTACGAAGACCGCTTTGCCAACCCGTTTGTGGCGGCGGAACGTGGCTTCATCGACGAGGTGATCCAGCCGCGTTCGACCCGCCGTCGTGTGGCCCGTGCCTTTGCTGCGCTGCGCCACAAGAAGCTCGAGAACCCGTGGAAGAAACACGACAATATCCCGCTCTGAGCGGAATGTCGGTTCCTCATGTCTCGTCCTTCTTGGCATATCTCTGAGGTGGACGGCGCGCTCACGCTGGCGCGTCGGCTCCCCGCGCGGTTCGATGTTTCGGCAACGGCCGTGATCAAGGGCGGCGCCGGGCTCGGAAAAGCCCGGATCGCGCATCAGGTGCGTCAGGATATGTGGCGGGCGCTGCAAAATCTGCGGGGCTTTGCCCCGGTGGTGCAGGTCACGACACAGGGCGAGGATCTCGAGATCACCGCCGGCGGCACGATCGCCGGACGGTTTCCGAAATCTGAGGTGGAGGCGCGGATCGCCGCGCTTCTCGCCGAGGATCATTTGCAAAGCCGCTGGGTGCGTTTCGCGCAGCCCCGCCAGAGACAGGAGGCCTAGATGCGGAAAAGACTGATCGCTTGTGCCATGCTGGCCTCTGCTCTGGGGTTTGCGGCCACTGCGGAACGGGCACCGGTCTCGGCCGAGGCGCTCACCCAGGAGCTCATCGTGCCTTCGGGGCAAAAGGTGGAATTCTTTGAAACCGTGATGGATCGCCCCGCCATGGGGCTGACCGCGCGCTTCCGCTTTCTGGCGCCGGAATTGCCGCGCTATCTCGAGCGGCTGTCTTACGAAGAGCTGGAGGCCGATCTGGCCGCGCTCTGTGTGGGCTATGCCCTGCCGCGTCTGGGAGAGCCCAGCCCCGCAATGATCGTCATTTCGCTCACCTCCGAACCGACCGAATTCGGCGATCCGGCCCCGGATGTGGCGCAGGTGTTCGAAGCCTATCGTCCGGTTGAAGGTACCTGTGCATGGGAGGCATTTTAATGAACTGTTATGTTTTTTTTCCGTTCGATCACGCCTGTGAGCCCTGTCTGTTTCCGGTCGCAGAGACTGTAAACACAGCTTTCTGTCGCAAACTGTGCTATCATGACACGCACAAGACCAAACGTGACAGAAGAGGGACATCATGTTCAATCGCTTTACGATCGCCTTCCTCGGAACCATGGGGATGGCTCTTGCCGGATGCGCGCCGACGCCCGCACCGGAACCCATCATGCCTGAACCGACCTTCGACAAGTTCGGCAATCTCCAATACAATCCGGACGACAGCTGTGTGCCAATCCGGCCAGAGACTTTCGATCCGACCCAGGGGTACTATATCGACGACGGGCTCGTGCCCTGCTGCCCGGAAGGCATGGAATTCAATCCTCGCACGCAGGAATGTGTGCCAATCCCGCAGCGCCCGCGCGATGACCACGACGATCGCGATTACAATCCGCAACTGGACCCAACAGGGCGGACCTGAGCGTAATAATGTCGCCCTTCCTCATTCGGGGAGGGCGATGCAATGAAATTTCACATGTTCTCCAATGGCCCACGTCCGGTTGCGCCGTTCTCTCATGCGGTCGAGGATGATGGCTGGGTCATTCTGACCGGTCAGATGCCGACCGACCCGGCCGCCCCCGATGCGGCGCTGCCGGAAGGGGTCGAGGCGCAGACCCGGCGTGTCATGGACAATCTGCTGCTGATCCTCGGTGAATTGGGGCTCGGCGCCGAGCATATCGTGCAATGCCGGTGTTTCCTGACCGAGTTCGAACGCGATTACCCGCTGTTCAACGACACCTACAAAAGCTACTTCCCCGCGGACCGGCTTCCGGCACGCACCACGGTGGGCGTGACGGCTCTGGCCGTGGGCGCACTGGTCGAGATCGACCTTGTGGCCCGCAGACCTGATGAGGGAGAAGGCTGATGGCACGTGACTACATGCTGAAACACAAGGGATTTCCGGGGCGTCTTCCGGGGTCCGACTATCAATTCGTGATCCGGCGGGCGAATCCGAAAGGCGTGACGCCCTTGAAGGCGCTGGAGCGCTACAAGGATCGCAAACCGTCCGACAAGCGCGCCGATGCCGCCTTCATGTCGGCGCTCTGGAGCTATTTCGGCGAAGAGACATTCGAACGCGGCAATCTCGACGCCGGGCGGCTGTCTTGGCTGTTCGGGCGCGAGGTCGTGCCGGCCGATCCCGACGATTTCGATCCGGCGTCTTACGAGGCCGAGCTGAAGATCGACGTGAAGCGTGCCATGGCCACCTTCCCGGAGCTTTTCGCCTCTGAGGAAGACGAGGAAATGCCCGATTGGGACGCCATGTGGAATGGCGACGAGGACGGGGAGTACGAGGACTGATGCGCGGGTTTTCGCTTGGCTCAGGGCTGTTTGCGCGAACTGCTGCCGAAGACGGCGGGCAGGGCGGGCATGCCCTTGTGAGCGAGCGGATCAGGTCCCATCTTTCTCACAGGCCGATGACGACCAGCAACGTCCCGGCCTGTTCTGAAAACCGTTACCCTTCCCCTTTGGCGAGGTCTGTGCATCCCCCGCACGGTCCTCGCCGCTCTTTCTTGCCCGTTTTCCGGGCCCGGGTTTCCTTGGGGCCGTTGCCCCATGCGCGCAGTTCCGCCGAACCGAGGTTTGCGTGCCGATTTGCCTATGCGTTTCTGTCGGATTGGCGTAAAATTACGGTAGTCACAACCACATCAAGAGCAGAACAATGCGTAAATCCATTCTCATTCTCGCCCTCGTTTCTTCCGCGGCGCTTGCCGGTTGCATGTCCACCGATGGCGAACGTGCCCTCGCGGGCGCTGCCGCGGGTGCCGTCGTCGCCGATGCGACCGACAACAATGTGCTCACCGGCGCAGCCTTGGGTGCGCTTGCCGGCACCTATTGCGACGACGCAGGCGTCTGTAACTAATCCATCTCGTTTGAGCGGCCGCGCGCCGCTCCGCGATGATATCCGTTTTGAAAGCTCCCTGGACCAGTCCGTCCGGGGGGCTTTTTCGTGTTTGAAACCGACGATCCGATCCGGGCGCACGAGGAGCGCGGCCCGGGCGGGACTGACTTGAGAAAGGGAGAGGACAGGACATGTTCGACAAGATCCTGATTGCGAACCGCGGCGAGATCGCTTGCCGGGTGATGAAAACCGCCAAGAAAATGGGGATCAAGACGGTCGCCATCTATTCCGATGCCGACAAGCATGCGCTGCATGTGCAGATGGCGGATGAGGCGGTACATATCGGCCCGCCGCCGGCCAACCAGTCCTATATCGTCATCGACAAGGTGATGGACGCGATCAAGCAGACCGGCGCGCAGGCCGTGCACCCGGGCTACGGCTTCCTGTCGGAGAACTCGAAATTCGCCGAGGCGCTGGCCGCCGAAGGCGTCGCCTTTGTCGGCCCGCCGAAAGGCGCGATCGAGGCCATGGGCGACAAGATCACCTCGAAGAAACTTGCGAAAGAAGCCGGTGTGAACACGGTGCCCGGCTATATGGGGCTGATCGAGGATGCCGATGAGGCGGTGAAAATCTCCAATGAGATCGGCTATCCGGTGATGATCAAGGCCTCTGCCGGCGGCGGCGGCAAGGGCATGCGCATCGCCTGGAACGACACCGAGGCCCGCGAAGGCTTCCAGTCGTCCAAGAATGAGGCCGCCAACTCCTTTGGGGATGACCGGATTTTCATCGAAAAATTCGTCACCCAGCCGCGCCACATCGAAATTCAGGTGCTCTGCGATGCCCATGGCAATGGCATCTGGCTCAATGAGCGCGAATGTTCGATCCAGCGTCGCAACCAGAAGGTCATCGAAGAGGCGCCCTCGCCCTTCCTCGATCCGGAAACCCGCAAGGCGATGGGCGAGCAGGCCGTGGCACTGGCGAAAGCCGTGGATTACACCTCGGCCGGCACCGTGGAATTCATCGTCGATGGCGACAAGAATTTCTATTTCCTCGAAATGAACACGCGTCTGCAGGTGGAACACCCGGTGACCGAGTTGATCACCGGCATCGATCTGGTGGAACAGATGATCCGCGTCGCCAATGGTGAGCCGCTCTCGATCACCCAGGACGATGTTGGCATCAACGGCTGGGCCATCGAGTCCCGCCTCTATGCCGAGGACCCCTATCGCAACTTCCTGCCTTCGATCGGTCGTCTGTCGAAATACCGCCCGCCGGAGGAAATCGTCACCGAGGACGACATCGTGCGCAATGACACCGGTGTCTACGAGGGCGGCGAGATCTCGATGTATTATGACCCGATGATCGCCAAGCTTTGCACTTGGGGCAAGGACCGTGCCTCCGCCCTCGAGAACATGCGCAACGCTCTGGACGCGTTCGAGGTCGAGGGCATCGGTCACAACCTGCCGTTCCTCTCCGCCGTGATGGATCACGAGCGCTTCATCACCGGCAATATCACCACCGCCTTCATCGAGGAGGAATATCCGGAGGGGTTCAACGGTGTGGAACTGCCCTATGAGGATCTGGAGCGCATCGCTGCGGCCGCCGCCGCAATGTACCGCGTCGCCGAGATCCGTCGTGCCCGGGTGTCGGGCCGGATGGACAATCACGAACGCATGGTCGGCTCCGACTGGGTGGTGCAGATCGGCGACAAGGATTTCCCGCTGTCGATCGAAGCCGACAAAAGCGGCTCGACCGTCTCCATCGGCGACAAGAAAATCCGTTGCGAGAGCACATGGACCCCGGGCGACAGTCTTGCGGTGATCGATATGGACCATGGCGGGCCGCTGACGCTGAAGGTCGGCAAAGTGCCGGGCGGCTTCCGCCTGCGCTCGCGTGGCGCCGACATGAAAGTCTATGTTCGCAGCCCGCGTGCCGCCGAGTTGAGCAAGTTCATGATCGAGAAACTGCCGCCGGACACTTCGAAACTGCTCTTGTGCCCGATGCCGGGTCTGATCGTGAAGGTCGACGTGGAAGAAGGTCAGGAAGTACAGGAGGGCCAGGCGCTCTGCACCGTCGAGGCGATGAAAATGGAAAACATCCTGCGCGCCGAGCGCAAGGGGGTGGTGTCCAAGATCAACGCCAAGGCGGGCGACAGCCTGGCCGTCGACGAAGTGATCATGGAGTTCGAGTGATCCGATGAGCGGCTCCGCAGGCATATCCCCTCGGGAATGCGCGGAGCTGCGCGTGAGCCGGGCGGTGGATTATCGCCCGCTCTCCATCTCTTGCTGTCGCAGCGGGGTCTTGTCGATGGCGCGGGTGATCTCGCGCACGTCCCACGGGTCGGGTTTGCGGAGCATGGTGCGGCCGTCCTTGTCGACGATGACAAGCGCGAAGCCGCGCGGACGCAATTCGGTGCGAATGGGGGAACGGGCCTCCGGGTCGGTGTCGGTCAGGACCACCACGTCGCGCTCCAAGAGCGGGTCGGGACGGGATTCGAGAAGTGAGACCTGTTCGTTGAACGACGGGTCCAATGGGCTGTCGGCGAAGACCAGGATCACCCGCGCGGCCCATTTGAAGCGCACGAGCTCGGTCTCGCCGGCCGGGGCGATCAGAGGGGCCGGGTCTTGCAGCTGCTCTTGCGGCGCTGGTTCGGCGGTGTCCTGGGCCATGGCAATGGCAGCCGGACTAAGAAAAAGCGCTGTGAACGCGGCGACATAGAGTTGTTTCATCGGACCTCCCGGGCTCTCCCTTATATAGGGGAGCGGGCGGTCCAAACCAAGGATGATTGCGGGTTTTACCCCCGCGTGTGGAATATGGAGAGGAGCCTGCGATGACGGACAGGAAGACCTGGGAAGAACTGGCCACGAAAGAGCTGCGCGGCAAGCCGCTCGAGAGCCTGGAGTGGGAAACGCTCGAGGGGATCAAGGTCAAACCGCTCTATGCCGAGGACGATCTCGAGGGCATGGCGCATCTGGGCAATACGCCGGGGATCGAGCCGTTCACCCGCGGCGTGAAGGCGACCATGTATGCCGGCCGGCCCTGGACCATCCGGCAATATGCCGGTTTCTCCACCGCCGAGGAATCGAATGCGTTTTATCGCAAGGCACTGGCAGCCGGGCAACAGGGCGTGTCCGTGGCCTTCGACCTCGCCACCCACCGCGGCTATGACAGCGATCACCCGCGCGTGGTCGGCGACGTCGGCAAGGCCGGTGTGGCGATTGATAGCGTCGAGGATATGAAGATCCTGTTCGACGGCATTCCGCTGGACAAGGTTTCGGTCTCGATGACCATGAACGGGGCTGTCATTCCGGTTTTGGCGAATTTCATCGTCACCGGCGAGGAACAGGGCCATGACAAGGCGCTGCTCGCGGGCACCATTCAGAACGACATTCTGAAGGAATTCATGGTCCGCAACACCTATATCTACCCACCGGAACCCTCGATGAAGATCATCGCGGATATCATCGAGTATACCTCGAACGAGATGCCGAAATTCAACTCGATCTCGATCTCTGGTTATCACATGCAGGAAGCCGGCGCCAACCTGGTGCAGGAACTGGCCTTCACGCTCGCCGACGGGCGCGAATATGTTCGCACCGCGATCAAGGCCGGGATGGATGTCGATAAATTTGCGGGGCGTCTGTCCTTCTTCTTCGCCATCGGCATGAATTTCTTCATGGAAGCCGCCAAGCTGCGCGCCGCGCGCTATCTCTGGACCCGGGTGATGGAGGAGTTCGAACCGAAGCTCGCCAAGTCCAAGATGCTGCGCACCCATTGCCAGACCTCCGGTGTGTCGCTGCAGGAACAAGACCCTTATAACAACGTCATCCGCACGGCTTACGAGGCCATGTCGGCGGCGCTGGGCGGCACGCAATCGCTGCACACGAATGCGCTCGATGAGGCGATCGCGCTTCCGACCGAATTCTCGGCCCGCATCGCCCGCAACACCCAGCTCATCTTGCAGGAAGAAACCGGCATCACCAATGTCGTCGATCCGCTGGCGGGGTCCTACTATGTCGAGAGCCTGACCAAGGAGCTCGCGGACAAGGCCTGGGCGCTGATGGAAGAGATCGAGGAGATGGGCGGCATGACCAAGGCGGTCAATTCCGGCATGCCCAAGCTCCGGATCGAGGAAACCGCCGCCAAGCGTCAGGCCAATATCGACCGCGGCGACGAGGTGATCGTCGGTGTGAACAAATACCGCAAGGACAAGGAAGATCCGATCGACATTCTCGACGTCGACAACGTCGCCGTGCGTGAATCCCAGGTCGCCCGGATCAACTCGATCAAGGCCAGCCGTGACGCCGCAACCGTCGAGGCGACCCTCGGCGCACTCGAGGCTGCGGCAAAATCCGGCGAGGGCAACCTCCTTGCACTGGCGGTCGAAGCCGCCCGTGCCCGTGCAACCGTGGGAGAAATTTCTATGGCTATGGAGAAAGCGTTCGGGCGTCACCGCGCCGAAGTCAAAACTCTCGCCGGTGTCTATGGCGCGGCTTACGAAGGCGACGAAGGCTTCGCCCAGATCCAGAAGGATGTGGAGACATTCGCCGAAAAAGCCGGGCGCCGTCCGCGCATGCTCGTCGTCAAGATGGGTCAGGACGGTCACGACCGGGGCGCCAAGGTGATCGCCACCGCCTTTGCCGATATCGGCTTTGACGTCGACGTTGGCCCGCTGTTCCAGACCCCCGAAGAGGCCGCCCAGGACGCCATCGACAACGATGTGCATATCGTCGGCATCTCAAGCCAGGCTGCCGGTCACAAGACGCTGGCGCCGAAGCTCATTGAAGCGCTGAAGGAACAGGGTGCCGAGGATATCATCGTGATCTGTGGCGGTGTGATCCCGCAGCAGGATTACGAGTTCCTCTACAAGGCAGGCGTGAAAGCGATCTTTGGTCCGGGCACCAATATCCCGGCGGCGGCGCGCCAGATCCTCGATCTGATCGCTGTCGAGTAAGCTCGACGGCAGGACATGAAAAAAGGGCCGGGGGATCGCTCCTCCGGCCCTTTTTCTGTTGGTGTCGGCGAGATTTACTGAGCAGGTTCCTGCACCTCGGCGGCGGTGATATCCGCCTCTTCGATTTTCTCTGCCTTGTGGCCTTCCGCCGCCGGTGCCAGTTTCAGCACGGCAAAACCGATGATGGCGGAGAGCACGGAGCCGGAGAGCACGCCGATGCGCACCTCGTTCATATGGAAGGCATCGTCAAAGGACAGCCCGCCGATGAACAACGACATGGTGAAACCGATACCGGCCAATGCGGCGACGCCGTAGATATGCAGCCAGGTGGCGCCAAAGGGTTTCTGGGCCACGCCGAGCTTGACGAGCAGCCAGGTCATGCCGAACACGCCGATCTGCTTGCCGAGGATGAGACCCAGCGCGATGCCCAGCGGCAGCGGCGAGAACACATCGGAGAAGGTCACGCCGGTGAGCACCACGCCGGCGTTGGCAAAGGCGAAGATCGGCACGATCAGGAAGAACACATAGGGCGAGAGCGCGTTCTCGAGCGCGTGCAGCGGTGACTTGCCCCATTTGTCCTTGATCGGGATGAAGAAGGCAGTGATCACGCCTGCGAGCGTCGCATGTACCCCGGATTTGAGCACCAGCACCCAAAGCACCGTGCCCAGGAGGATGATCGGCGCGATCCGGTGAATGCCCGCCCGGTTCAGGTAGAACATGATCGCCAGCGGAATGGTGGCCAGGAACAGGTAGTCGAGATGCAGCTCGGCGGTGTAGAAAAACGCGATGATCAGGATCGCGCCCAGATCGTCGAGGATCGCCAGCGTGAGCAGGAAAATCTTCAGCGAGGAGGGCACACGGTCGCCCACCAGCGCCAGAATGCCCAGGGCAAAGGCGATGTCGGTCGCCGCCGGGATGGCCCAACCGTTGTGGGTTTCCGGCGTGGAAACGTTCAGCGCGAAATAGACCACGGCAGGCATGACCATGCCGCCCACGGCGGCCATGCCGGGAAGCACCACGTCGCGCGGGTTCTTCAGCTTGCCTTCCATCAGCTCATGTTTGAGCTCGAGGCCCACGAGCAGGAAAAACACCGCCATCAAACCGTCGTTGATCCAGAGAATCAAAGGCTTGGAGAGGCCGTTTTCGCCGAGCTGGACGGTGAAATACGACGACAGGGCACTGTCGTAATACGGGTAAAGCGAGGAATTGGCCACGAACATGGCAGCGACGGCGGCCAGCATGAGGACGATGCCGCCGGAGATCTCACTGTCGAAGAACTGTTCCAATTTTCTGAGGAGCATTGTGTTTTTCTGTTCTTTCCTGAAGGTTGGGGTCAAATATGCGTCCCTCAGAGATGGGGGCTTTCCTGACCAATTCAATAAGGACAAATGCAATGTCTTACCGGATCGACCATCTTGTGGTCTCCGCCTCCGATCTCGAGCAGGGGTGCGACGCGATGGAGGCGCTTCTGGACGTGGAATTCGGGCCGCGCGGGTGCCATGCCGAGATGGCCACCGAGAACCGTCTGGTGGCGATGAAACGCCCGGATGGCGAAAGCGCCTATCTCGAGGTGATCGCCCCGGATCATGCGGTGGCGCGGCCGGAGTTTCCGCGCTGGTTCGATCTCGACAATTTCGGAGGACCGCCACGGCTCACCAACTGGGTCGTTGCTTGTCCCGATCTCGAAGAGGCCTGGGAATTGGCCCCGGCCGATGTCGGTCGAATCATGTCGTTCCGGCGTGGCGATTTTGCCTGGCGGATGATCGTGCCGGAAACCGGCATTCTGCCCTTTGACAATTGCTTTCCGGCACTGATCGAATGGCATTCCGAGCGGCCAGGTCCGAAGCTGCCCGATCCGGGGCTGATCCTGCGTCGGCTGAAAATCACCCATCCGGAGCCCGACGCGCTGCGCGCGGCGCTTGCGCCTTTCGTCTCCGCCATGGAAAATGTTCGGATCGTGCAAGGGCTGACGCCGGGCATGACCGCCGAGATTGGCACACCGTCAGGGGAGATCTGGATCGCATGAGCGCGAAACCCTATTTGAGAGAGGCCCTCGCCACGGATGCCCCGGCGTTGAAGGCCATCATGGCGCCGGTGATTGCCGGCTCCACCGCGTCGTTTTCCTCGGAAGAGCGCGATATGGCCGCCTGGGAGGCGATGATCAAAGATCGTCTGGCGCGGGGGCGGGCGTTCTACGTCGCCGAGCTCGATGGCGAGGTGGTGGGCTATGCCACCTATGATCAGTTCCGCCCCGGCAACAACGGCTATCGCTTTACCATGGAGCATTCCGTCTATCTCTTCGACAGTGCGCGGGGGCACGGGCTTGGCCGTATCCTGATGTTGACGATCGAGGAGCACGCGCGCGAGGCCGGGCATCATTCGATGATCGGGGTGATCGATGCGGAAAATGCCGCCTCCATCGCCTTTCACAAGGCGCTCGGCTATCGCGAGGCAGGACGTATCCCGCAGGCCGGGTTCAAATTCGATCGTTGGCTCGACGTTCTGTTCATGCAGAAATTTCTGTAACGAAAACCTTTAATTTCGCAGATTTGTCGCGGGACTTGAGCGCGCGCAACGGGTAAGCTCACCGCCATGTCGATCTGGTCACGCATATTGGAAGCGCTCAAGGCGCTGCGCTCCGGCGAAAGCCTCGCCAAAGTGTTCGAGCAATTCCGCTCGGACCCGGATCGGCGCGTGGGCTTTGCCATCGCGGTGATCGCCCTGGGGGCGAAAATGGCCAAGGCCGACGGGCAGGTCACCCGCGATGAGGTCACCGCCTTTCGCGAAGTGTTCCAGATCGCCAAGGAAGACGAGGCCGCCGCCGCCCGGGTTTTCAACCTCGCCCGTCAGGACGTTGCGGGGTTTGAGGATTACGCCAAGAGCATCAAGAAGATGTATGGCGAGGAATGCCGGCCGCTGATGGATCTGATGGACGGGCTCTTTCACATCGCCATGGCCGATGGCGAATATCACCCGGGCGAAGATGCGTTCCTGATCCGGGTGGCCGAGATTTTCGACATCGACGAACGGGCCTTCCGGGCGCTCAGGGCGCGCTACGTGCCCGATGCCGTGCGTGACCCCTACGACGTTCTCGGCGTCGACCCGGACATGCCGCTCGCCGAGATCAAAGCCGCCTATCGCGCGCTGGTGCGGGAGACCCATCCGGATCGGATGATCGCCCGCGGCGTGCCGGAAGAGGCGGTGCAGCTGGCCTCGGACCGGCTGGTGGAAATCAACGCCGCCTGGGAAGAGATCTCGGCAGAGCGGGCGGCGTGATGCTGCGCATCGCCACTTATAACGTCGAATGGTTCGACAATCTCTTCGACAATAAAGGCCGGCCCCAGGCCGATGACAGATGGTCGGCGCGGCACAATGTGACCCGCGAGATGCAGCTCGAGGCGCTGGGCAAGGTGTTCACCGCCCTGGATGCCGATGCGATCATGATCATCGAGGCACCGGACACCAATCGCCGGCGCGACACCCGGCGGGCGCTCGAGCAATTCGCCGATTGGGCGGGGCTCAGGGCGATGGCGGTCGAAATGGGCTATGTCAACGAGACCCAGCAGGAGATCGCGCTGCTCTACGATCCTCTGGTGCTCAGGGCACATCACGATCCGATGGGGGCGCCGGCGGATTTCGGCGACGGGTTCGAGCCGCCGGCCTTCAATTCGATCTACCGCCTCGATCTCGATACCGACCGCGATCCGGAGGAGGTGCGGTTTTCCAAGCCGCCGCTGGAACTGGCGATGGAACATCGCGAGACCGGGTTCGCCTTTCGTATGATCGGTGTGCATGTGAAATCGAAGGCGCCGCATGGGGCGCGCAACCGCGACGATGTGATCCGCATCTCGATCGAGAATCGGCGCAAGCAATTGGCGCAATGCATCTGGCTGCGCGAGCGGGTCGAGGGGCATCTCGAGGCGCAGGAGCCGCTCATCGTGCTGGGCGATTTCAACGACGGTCCCGGGCTCGATGAATATGAGAAGCTCTTTGGCCGTTCCGGCGTCGAGATCGTCATGGGCCGCGAAGATCCGGATGTGCCGCAGGAGATGCGGCTGTTTGATCCGAATGCCGCCGAGGCGCTGGCGCGACGCGGCAATCAGGGCCCGACCACGGCAAGGTTCTATATCGACGAGGAAGAGCGCTATCTCTCGGCGCTTCTGGATTACGTCATGGTCTCGCAAGACCTGCGACCGGGCGCGAAATGGCGGATCTGGCACCCGTTCGACAATCCCGCCTGTTTCGAGACGCCGGAATTGCAGCGCGCGCTGTTGGTGGCCTCGGATCATTATCCTGTTTCGGTGGATCTCAAATTGCCAACGGGGTTTTGAGGCCATTGCGGACATCGGGAACTTTGTGCAACCGCCCGGAATGGCAACGCAGTTGCCCGGGCGTGCGGTCATGCTGAAAGCATGCCTCCGGCATGACCCGTTCCGGCGGTCAGGCGCATTGCCATCTTCGTGCAACGCTCTGATCTTTTACGGATTTGGCGAACATAAAGCGCAACGTTCAGTCGTTGCAGCGCCTGCCCATGGTCCGGCGCACGCCCTCACGTCAGTCCGGTGATCAGTGTCCGTTCCGTCCGCAAAGCAAACCTCCGCCCGCGACAACCCGCAGGGGTGAAATTCTGCTCCGGAAGGTTTATATGCGTCTCATGAAACGGCTTGTTCTGATCCTTGGCCTGAGTTTGAGCCCTGCGGCCCATGCTCAGGAAACACCCCCGTCCGATGACGGCGCGGAGGGCTGGAGCATGCTGCGCGAAGGCTCCCGGCTTTTGCTGCAACAGCTGTTCGACGAGATGAAGCCGGCGCTCGAGGATCTCGAAGGTTTCGTCGATGATCTGAACGCCTATGAGCCGCCGGTGGTCCTGCCCAATGGCGATATCCTGATCCGGCGCAAGCCGGAGGCCCCTCAGCCGGACAGCCCGGATGAAACCGCCCCCGGAGATCCGGAAAATTCCATCGATCTGTGAGTGTCACACCTTCTTTGAGCGTCACACCTTGATGTGATGCACGTCGCTGCGCGCGCCGAGACTGGACGCGAGCGACTGGAACCGCGCCAGTGTGACTTCGCCGAACAGGTCCTCGGCCTCGGGCCGCAGGCTGAGAATGAGGTGCTTTTTCTTCGGGAAATAGGTCAGCTTGGCGAGATCCGTTGGCACGTCGACGGCGAACATGGCGCCAAAGCGCATGGCCTTGCCGAGCACTTCGGCATCCTGAATCTCTTTTTCCGAGAGCATCGCGATCAGATCGGTAAAGGGCGTGCCCTCGCGCGAGTTCTTGTAGCGATGCAGGAGCGCCAGCCCCAAAAAGATCCGCTCCTTATGGGTCAACCCGCCCAAGTTCGCCCGGGTGGCATTGTCGAAACAGACCTCGGCGCGATAATCCGGATGCGCCCGCCAGGTCACGTCGTGCAGCAGACAGGCGGCGCGGATCAGCCGCATCTTGTCATATTGCCGGGCGCGGAAGATCGGTTCGATGAAATTATGCAGCTGCTTGCCGAAGCCGGGCATGCGCGCGTCCTTGCGTTCGGAAAACCGGCAGGCCTCGATCAGCGGATCGCGGGCGCGCACGCTTTCGGGCATCTGCTCGTAGAGCATACCCTCGCGAATGCCGTAGGACGACACGCAGATCTCTTTCGGATGAAAGCTGCGCACCAGTTGCCGCAACACTTCGGAGGCGATCGGCACGAGGTTCATCCGCGACGCCGAGGTGCCGGTTTTCGCCCGCAACTCGTTGATGTCGCTCTTGCGGATGAATTTGATCGTGTCGGTCACCGAACGGCTCGACATGCGATATTCATGCAGCACATGCAGCGGGTAGTTGCGCCGTTCCATGTCGATCCGCGCGATCGCCCGCCAGGAGCCGCCGACGAGATAGATCCGTTTGTGATCCGTGCCCATGGTCTCGGCCAGATCCTTCATGATCGGCGCGATATGATCCTTGATGCCTTTGCGCCCGCCCTTGAGCCCCTGCAGCTTCAACGGCCCCAGAGGCGATGTGATGCGCTTGCCGACCTGGCCTTTCGAGACCACGGCCAGCTCCATCGAGGAGCCGCCGATGTCGCACACCAGCCCGTCCGCCTCCGGCCAGCCCAGAAGCACGCCCTGTGCCGACAGCCGCGCTTCCTCCGCACCATCGATCACCCAAAGGCTGAGGCCGGTCTCCCGCTCTATCTCCTCCCGAAAAGCGGGACCGTCCTCAGCCTCCCGCACCGCCGCGGTCGCAACCGCGGTCAGTGGTGGGATTCCCATGCCCTGTGCCAGTTTCTGAAACCGCCGGATGGCGGCCATGGCACGGGTCTTTCCTTCCGGGTTGAGCCGACCGGTCTCGCGCAGACCTGCCCCCAACCCGCACATGATTTTCTCGTTGTAGAAATAGGCCGGGCTGCGTGCCGCGCCGTCGAACACCACGAGACGGACCGAGTTCGAGCCGACATCGACGACGCCCACCCGTGAGAGCGCCCGGGCCTCTTCGTCAAGAAACAGCGGGCGACCGAAGACACCCCATTCCTGAGTGCTCAGCTCAATCTCCGGCAGATCGGTCATGTTGGTCAAACTTCATCCCCAAGCTCGTAAGCGACAGTGCCAAAAGGCCGTGGCTTCGTCAATTGCGTGATAATTGGGCGGAAAAGAAACTTTGCCGCGCCTGCGATGTTACTGGTCCGGGTCCCCGGCAAAAATCTGGCCGGCGAGGCTGCGCGAGATGGGTTTGCCGAGGCGCAGTGCTTCGCTGTCCAGCCGTTCGACGATGTCGCGGGCGGCGGCGGCCGAGCGTTCCATACGCTTGACCAGCCAGGGGATCAGGGTTTCCGGCACGGCGATTTGCCGATCTTCGAATTGCTTGACCAGCATGGCGGTGAGCAACATGTCATCGGGGGGATCGATCTTGGCCACCGTCGTGCCCTGCATCCTTGATGCGAGATCGGGCAGGTCGAGCCGCCAGTGATTGGGCGCACGCTGGGCGGTGACGAGGAGCCTGCCGCCCTCGGCTAGCGTCAGGTTGTGCAGGTGAAACAGCGCATCCTGGGCCGGTTTTCCGTCGGGCAGCTCAGACAGCCGGTCGGCATCCTCGACCACGACAAAACGCCGGGCGGCCAGCGCCGGGATATCGGCGGTTTCGAGCTCTGCGGCGGCGACGATCACCGCTTGATGCTCGGCGGCCCAGACATGGGCCATATGGGTCTTGCCCGCGCCTTTGGGACCGACCAGTACCAGCTTGCCCGAGGGCCAGCCGTCCACGGCATCGAGCGTGGCCAGCGCGATCGCGTTCGAGGGCGAGACGAAAAACGCCTCGCGTCCGAGGGCCTGACGGACCGGAAGATCGAGGATGAGTTGTTCCGCCATGGCTCAGCTTTCGTCGTCATCCGGCAGGGCGGAGAGCCCTTGATAGAGCCGGCTGTCACGATATTGCAGCACGGCGAAGCGGGTGATCACGCCCAAGGCTGCGGCCACCGGCACGGCGACCAGCATGCCGACGAAGCCGAACATGGTGCCAAAGGCCGAGAGCGCGAAGATCAGCCAGACCGGGTGCAGCCCGATCGAGGAGCCGACCAGATTGGGGGTCAGGATATTGCCCTCGACAAATTGGCCGATGGCGAAAATACCGACCACGGCGGCGATCCAATGCCATTCGCCCCAGAACTGGAACAGCGCCAGACCGATCGACAGGAGCCCGCCGACGATGGCGCCGACATAGGGAATAAAGGTCAGAGCCCCGGCAATGGCGCCGGCGACCAGGCCGAATTTCAGTCCGACCAGCATCAGCCCCGCGGCATAGAAAGTGCCGAGGATCAGACAGACCGTGCCCTGGCCGCGAATGAACGAGGCGAGCGTACGATCGATGTCGCCGGCCAGCCTGCGAATGACCGGGGCGTGATCGCGCGGCAAAAGCGCATCGATTTCGGCCACCATCCGGTCCCAGTCCATCAACAGGTAAAAGGTGATCACCGGCACCAGCACCAAGAGCATGAGCACGTTGAAGACGCTCATCGCCGAGGCCAGTGCGCCCGAGAGCAATTCGCCGCCCTTGGATTGGATGGTCTCGCCGATTTTCACCAAGGTCTGGCGCAGCTGGCTGGTCTGATCGAGCAGGACCGGGAATTTCTCGGTCAGAAAGTTCTGGAGATTGTCGATCAGCTCCGGCGCGATATTGACCAGATCGGTGGCCTGTTTGATCAGGGTCGGGATCACCAGGAGCGCCACCAGCACGAACAGCACCGCGGCTGCAAGCGTGATCACCACCGTCGCGGCGATGCGGCTGAAGCCCCAGGTCTCGAGCCGGTCGGCCACCGGGTCGAGCATATAGGCCACCGCCATGCCCAGAACGAAGGGCAGGATCACATTGCCCAGCAGATAGAGCAGCGCCAGAAAGACCGCGGCCGCGATTCCCCAGTATTTCATTTGGTCTCTGACCGGTAATGCCATGCTGCCTGTCCGTGCTCGGGGTACCTTTTATCCCATATCGCCCGGGACGAATTGGGTTTCAAGGGGAAGTGGCCGCCGGGGCAGGGCTCATCCGGCGTTGCGCAATGCCATGGCGGGCGGCTGGCTCCAGTCACTTTCTCCGGCCTGCGCGGTGCCGGCCACCGTCACGAAGGTCTGGACAAGCTCGCTCAATGTGCGGGCACCATCCGAGAGCTGGGTATTGGCGGCGGTGGTCTGTTCGAACATCGCGGCGTTCTGTTGCGTGACCGATTCCAGCTCGGAGATCGAGTGATTGACCTTGGCGAGATCCTGAGACTGTGCCTGGGTCGCGTCGGCCGAGGATTTCAGCCGGTGGGTGATGGTGTCGACCGAGGTCTTGATGCCGCCCAGCGCGTGGCCGGTGCGGTTGACCAGATCGGCGCCGGATTTCACCTGTTGCGTCGAGCGCAGGATGAGCTGGTTGATCTCCCGCGCCGCATCCGACGAGCGCTGCGCCAGCGCCCGGACTTCGGAGGCCACCACGGCGAAACCACGCCCGGCCTCGCCGGCCCGTGCCGCCTCGACACCGGCATTCAAGGCCAGGAGGTTGGTCTGGAATGCAATGTCGTCGATCACCGTGGTGATCTTGTTGATCTCTTGCGAGCTTTTCTCGATCGCATCCATGGCGGCGACGGCGTCCTGCATGATCGAGGAGCCGTCTTCGGCATCTTTCGAGGTGGTTTCCGCCAGAGACCGTGCATCGGTCGACTCCGTGGCCACGGTTTCCAGGGCGCCGGTCAGATCGTTCACCGTGCGGGCGACATCGGCGAGGGTGGCGGCCTGACGTTCGGTGCGGACCGAGAGATCATCGGCGGAGGCCGCGATCTCGCGCGACAAGCTCTGCATCTCGGTGGATTGTTCGCGCACCTCCTGAATCGTTGCGCCAAGGCGCTCGACCGAGACGTTGAAACTGTCGCGCAACCCGAGATAGGCCTTGTCGAGATCCTCGGTGATCCGGGTGGCGAGATTGCCGGCGGCCAGCTCCTCGAGATGGTGTTCGAACACATCCAGAAGCGTTTGGAGCGCCTGATCTCGCGTGGACCGGGCCGCGTCCTCCTGCTTGCGCAGGGCCTCGCGTTCGGCCCGCGCCTCTTCGCTGTCGCGGAGCGCGGTTTCCGCGGTCTGCTGGGCTTCTTCGGCGCTGGCGCTGGCGGCGCGCGCCTCTTCGAGCGCCAGTTCAGCCCGGGCCTGTTCGGCTTCGATCTGCTCGAGGGCCTTCTGGGCTTCTTCGGCCAGGAATTCCGCCTCCTGGGTGCGGTTCGTCGCGACGATGCTCAATTCGTGACGCCGGGCGAGCATATAGCCCAGGGCGAGGAATTCCAGCAGGCTGATGCCGGAATGAAAACCCAGACGGATGAGGTTCGAGGTGAAATCTGCCGGCGGAAAGACCAGTGTGGGGGCCAGGGCGAGCAGCAGCACGTGATGCAGGGTGATGGTCATCACCGCCCACAAGAGCGCGCTGAAATCCGACATGATGACAATGCCCGCGAGCATCGCGAAGAACAGCATATTGGTGTCGAGATGCAAGGGGGTGCCGGCGAGGGCGGCATTGAGCACGATGGCGAGACCGACGAGCGCCTGACCGACCATGATCGCGGCCAGACGACCGGGCAGGCGCGGCGCAAGAAAGCCTAGGACCATCATCGCCGGTCCGCCGGTCAGGGCGAGGGTCATGTTGCCCCCCGCCGCGGCAACCACCGCGATCAGGATCGCGCCGAGCGGCAGGCAAATCTTGGCCAGCAGACCGAGCGCATCGCGCGATGCGGCGTCGGTCGGGCGGCTGAGCGCGGCTTTGAGGATATCGTTCAATCGGGATAGGGTAACGGCCATGGTGATCAGCAAATCTTCTGGTGACAGATGGCTGAGCAGTAGCAGGGACGGCTTTCGGAATGCTTAATCTCTTTGGCATTTCCACCGTGCTCCGGCTTGTCTGGCCCAAGGCGATGGCATAGACCGATGCAAACACAGTTCAGTCGAGGACCACCCGATGCGTTTGTCGCGCTATTTCCTTCCGGTTTTGAAAGAAACCCCTGCCGAGGCACAGATCGCCTCGCACCGCCTCATGTTGCGTGCCGGCATGATCCGCCAGCAAGCCGCGGGGATCTATTCCTGGCTGCCGCTGGGCTACAAGGTCTTAAAGAAGATCGAGACCATCGTTCATGAGGAACAACAGCGCGCCGGCCATATCCCGCTTTTGATGCCGACGCTGCAATCGGCGGATCTGTGGCGCGAAAGCGGCCGCTATGACGATTATGGCGAAGAGATGCTCCGGATCACCGACCGGCATGGCCGCGACATGCTCTATGGTCCGACCAATGAGGAGATGATCACCGACATCTTCCGCTCCTACGTCAAATCCTACAAAGATCTGCCGCTGACGCTCTATCATATCCAGTGGAAATTCCGCGATGAGATCCGTCCGCGGTTCGGCGTGATGCGCGGCCGCGAATTCTACATGAAGGACGGGTATAATTTCGACCTCACGAAGGAAGACGCGCTGCATGCCTATAACCGCCATCTGGTGAGCTACCTGCGCACCTATGAGCGGATGGGGCTGCAGGCCATTCCGATGCGTGCCGATGGCGGGCCGATCGGCGGCGATTACACCCATGAATTCCTGGTGCTGGCCGAAACCGGTGAGTCTGAGGTCTTCTACGACAGCGAGATCACCGATCTGAAATTCGGCTCGCGCGAGATCGACTATGACTCGGTCGAACAATGTCAGGCCGTGCTCGAGGAATTCACCTCGCGCTACGCCCGCACCGACGAGACCCATGATGAGGCGGTGTTTGCCGAGGTGCCGGAAGAGCGCCGCCGCAGCGCGCGCGGTATCGAGGTCGGCCAGATCTTCTACTTCGGCACGAAATATTCCGAGGCCATGGGCGCCAATGTGCAAGGCCCGGATGGCAAGCCGGTTCCGGTCCACATGGGCTCGCATGGCATCGGCGTGTCGCGCCTTCTCGGCGCCATCATCGAGGCCAGCCACGATGACAAGGGTATCATCTGGCCCGAGGGCGTGACCCCCTTCCATGTCGGCATCGTCAACCTGAAACAGGGCGACGAGGAAGCCGATGCCGCCTGCGAAAGCCTTTACAAGTCTTTCGAGGCGCTCGGGCTCGACCCGCTCTATGACGATCGCAACGAACGCGCCGGTGGCAAATTTGCCACCATGGACCTGATCGGTTTGCCCTGGCGCATCACCGTCGGGCCGCGGGGCCTGAAGAATGGCGTTGTCGAGCTGACCTGCCGCCGCACCGGCGAGAGCGAAGAGCTGAGCCCGGTCGATGCGGTCGAAAAGGTGGCGATGATCTACGCCGGGCTGAAAGGCTGAGCTATCGATATTGGCGACAAGATTGGAAGGCTCCGGGGAGACCTGGAGCCTTTTCCATATGGGCGGGTGACGGTCGCTTTGAGGCTTTTGGGAACCTTCAACCTGGCACAACGCGAGCCGTGAGGAGCCCGCCGGGACGGGCAGGCGCAGGCGCGGCGGCTTCGCCTTGTTCCGCGCCGATGGCCCTTCGTTCGAATGACGGCTAAGTCCGCAATACCGCCATTCGGACCTCTCTGCCTCGCCCGCGTCCTTCACCGCACGTTTGCGCTATCGGCGGGATTTCGCGCCAATTTACCGAGCTGTCCCGGGCCAATTTGCCAGGCGCCCCCGAATCCCCTTAGCCTTTCGCCAATCAACTCCGCAGAAGACGGAAGAGAGGCAGCTATGTTGAGAGCAATCGCCCTTGCGGGTGGCCTGTTGGGGGCCGCCGTTGTGTCCCAGTTTCCCGAGTTCACCCAGCAATACACGCAACGTCTCGGTGGTCAGGTCGAAGCCCTGCGCCTCGTGATCGCCGATTTCGATGCCTCTGCCGAAAGGGCAGAGATGACCCGGGAGGAAGCTCTGGCCTCCATGGGCGGATCGGTGTTCCTCGAGAACCGTCGCCGCGACATGCGCGAGACCATCACGCGGCACAGCCGATTGTCCGCCGATCTCGCGGTTCTGAACGAGGCCTCGCCGCTGGAGCGTCTGACCATGCCGCAACGCGTGGCCGATACCAAGCTTGCCAAGGCGACCTATGAGACCTTCGTGCCGGCGCTGCCCTTGTCGATCGAAGGCGGTCTCTCGGCGCTGGTCGGCTATTTCGGCGGCTATGGCGTGGTGGCCGGGCTTCTGGCGCTTCTGGCCTGGCCGTTCAAGCGGCGCAAGTCCCGCGCCGGGCTGACTTTCTGACGGCACCGTCCGATCTCACATCCCGATCCTGCTGCGCTCACCGATCTGTCAACGGCTGACATCTCTCCGGCTCTCGCCAGCGCTTGACCTTTGGCACCTCAAAGGGTTTGGTCTGGCAAAGCTTTGAGGGAGCCCCGATGGACGCCGCCAGATCGACCAAACCCTTTGCCCGGTTTGAATGGAAAATCGCCTTTGCCTATCTGCGCGCAAGACGCGAAGAGGGCGGGGTCTCGGTGATGACCTGGATCTCGCTGATCGGCATCACCTTGGCTGTGGCTGCGCTGATCATCACGCTCGCCGTGCGCACCGGGTTTCGCAGCGAATTCGTCGATACCATTCTCGGCTCCAACGCCCATGTGACGCTCTATTCCTCGCTCTATGTCACCGAAGACGGCAAGACCTCGCGCGCCATCGCCGATTATGACGACTGGGCCACGAAACTCGCCGCCGTGCCCGGCGTGACCCGTGCCGCGCCCTTGGTGCGTGGTCAGGTCATGGCCTCTTACGGCGGAACGAACGCAGGCGTCGAAATCTACGGCATGGCCTATGACGACTTGTTGACCATCCCGCGCGTCGCCGAGCATCCGGAGGAACACTGGGGCGACATCTCGCGGTTTCAGGAGGGCATCGCCATCGGCTCCGGCGTCGCGCGCGAATTGGGCGTCACCGTTGGCGACAAGATCAAGCTGATCTCGCCCAACGGCGCCAAGACCGCCTTTGGCACCAGCCCGCGCGTGTCCTCCTTCGAGGTCGTTTATGTCTTTACCGCCGGGCGCTATGACATTGATAAGACCCGCGCTTATCTGCCCTTTGCCGAGGCGCAGAAGTTTTTCAACCGCCAGGGCGCGGCCGATGAGATCGAGGTCATGGTCAGCCATCCCGAAGAGGTCGATGACATGGCGATCCCGCTTTTGCAGGCGGTCGGCGAGCGTGGCATGGTCTGGACCTGGCGCGATGCGTCCGGCTCTTTCCTGCGCGCCCTCGACATCGAGGACAATGTGATGTTCGTCATCCTCTCGGTGCTGGTGCTGATCGCGGCGATGAACATCGTCTCCGGCCTGATCATGTTGGTGAAAAACAAAGGCCGTGACATCGGCATCCTGCGCACGGTGGGGCTCACCGAGGCCTCGGTGCTCAGGGTCTTTTTCATCTGTGGTGCCATCACCGGCGTCTTGGGCACGCTCTTCGGTGTGCTCTTGGGCGCGCTTTTTGCCACTTATATCGATCAGGTCATGTCATTCGTGAACTGGCTCAATGGTGGCGGGGCCTGGGACCCGTCGATCCGTGGCATCTATGCGCTGCCGGCCGAGCTGCGCGCGGTGGATGTGGCCAAGGCCGTGACCCTGTCCTTGGGCCTGTCCTTTGTCGTCACCATCTTTCCCGCCCGCCGGGCCGCACGGATGAACCCGGTGGAGGCGCTGCGCTATGAGTGAAGCTGAGAATGAGACTGTGATGCGCGAGATGCTGTCGATCCAGGGCGTGACCAAGACCTATAACGCCGGCAAACCCAATCAGGTCGAGGTGCTCAGAGGTGTCGATATCTCGGTGGCGCGTGGCGAGGTGGTCGGCCTCATCGCGCCCTCTGGGGCCGGCAAATCGACGCTTCTGCATATCGCAGGTCTCTTGGATGTGCCGGACGCCGGCAAGGTCGAGATCGCCGGTCAGGACATGGCCGGGCGCGGCGATCGGGCGCGGACCGCCATGCGCCGCGCCGGTGTCGGTTTCATCTACCAGTTTCACCATCTGCTGCCGGAATTCTCGGCGCTGGACAATGTTGTCCTGCCACAACTCGCCAATGCCGTGCCGGAGCGTGAGGCTGCGGAGCGGGCGATGATGCTCTTGGAAAAGGTCGGTGTCGGGCCGCGCGCTTCGCACCGTCCCTCGGCGCTCTCGGGCGGTGAACAACAGCGCGTCGCCTTCTGTCGTGCGCTGGCCAACAAGCCGGGGCTTCTCCTGGCCGACGAGCCCACGGGCAATCTCGATCCGGACACGTCCGATCTGGTGTTCGACGTGCTGATGGGGCTTGTGCGTGAGGAAGGGCTTTCCGCCCTCATCGCCACCCATAACCTTGAACTCGCAGCCAAAATGGACCGGGTGCTGCGCTTGGACGCCGGCCGCATCGTGCCAGCGTAATCGGCGTGATCAGGGCCTCGCGGATCAGGCCGACAGCAGGGCGGTGACCATGGGATCGGCGTCGTGGATGTCGACGAGACCGGCCCGCCAGCGCGCCAGTTCCACACCGTAGATCAGCGGAAAACTGTTCCTGTCCTCCTCGGTTTCCAGCAAGGAGAGCAGCGGGGCGAGCAGGTCCGAGGACCAGGGCGGGGTGTTCTGCGCCTCCGGGCAATGCTGTAGCAGGCTGCGGGCAAACCGCGCGAGATCGTTGATCAACGGCATCTGCTGCTGCGGCCCGAGATCGATGGCGGTGATGCGATCACCGTCCAGAATCAGGTTTCCGGACCAGAAATCGCCGTGACCGGGCACATGGGTGAGCGCCTCCGGTGCGGCGTCGAGCCGGGCGCGCAGCCAGCGGGTCAGGGGATCCTCATTGGTGGGCAGCGCCGCGATCTGGCGGGCGATCCGGGCGCGCGGCAGGGGGGCGATGTGACGCTCTTTCGTGGCCGCCTCCTGCCAGATCCGAGCCGCCTCGACAACCCGTTCGGCGGTGGCTCTGTCGGCCTTTTTCATAAGGTTCAGAGCGGTTTCGCCCTCGGCGTAGGAGATGATGAAAAGCCCGGCCTTGGGCGCGATATGCAGCACCTCGGGCACAAAAGCGGGCGGTGTCAGCCGCGCCGCCATGCGTTTGAGCGCCGCCGATTGCTGCGATACGGCGGGGGCGCGATTGTCATGCCATATGAGCTTGGCGATGGCCCGTTGCCCGTCCCAGTCGATGTCGAACACGGCGCGCTGATCATAGGTCTGCAAGGTCTCGCGGACCGTGAGACGGGCGCCCAGATGCGGGCGCGCCTGCATCAGCGCCACGAGCCGCCGCTGGGCCTCGATCAGGTCGAAAGTGTCAAAGGAACGCGCCATGGCCGGACTATGGCGACAGGGCGGGGGATGGTCAAAATCTTTCGATCCGGGGCTTGGACGCCTGTCGGATTTGCGTCGGCTTTGCGTCGGACACTTGTCGGGCACGTGCCGGGCACCAGTCACGTGCCTGTTGTGTGGCCTGTCGTGTGGCCAGAGGTGTGGCCTGTCGGGCAGGCGATGGGCCCCCGGCGCTCGGCAAAAGCCGCGTCGCCGGGGGCGGAGACGGGGGCGTCAGTTCGCCGTCAGGTTGTTGTAGATCCCCATGGCCGAGACCACGACCGCCGCGTCACGGGCGATCTTGTAGATCGTGTCGCCGGAGATCGCATAGCGGTTCTGACCCGGATCGGGCAGGCGATAGGGGGCGTAATCGCTGAGGATCACATAACCATCCGGCAGGGTGTCTCCGGTGCGGTGGCGGTACTGATGCCGATGTCGGTACTGGTTCTGGGCCTGCTTTTGGGCCTTGTACTGATGCCCGGGCGGGATCTGTCCGACGCCCCAGCCGCGGCCCTGATTGTTGCCATTGGGCGCGGCGAGCGCCGGCACGGCGGCGGTGAGCGCGAGGGCGATCAGAACGGGTTTGCCCAGACGGGACAGATGCGTTGTTTGCTTGGTGGTCATCTTGGCCTCCTTATGGCCGTTCGTAACGATACCTCCGAAGATAGGAATGCTGTGATCACAGGTCACCTCACGGGACCGTGGGGTGGCGAAGGATTGCCGGGAAAAGCGGGGATTTTCGCCATTCTGCGGTTGTCGCAGAGGGCGGGGAAGAGGGCGTGGTTTGGTGCACAGGGGTGGCATTGGGCAGGTTGCGAGCCACGGGCGCGACCGTCTGATTTCCTTGAAACCCGGGTGCCCTTGCGATTGCAAAGCAATCGCCAAGCATCCTGCCCGCCCCCCCCAGGCGGGATGCTTGGGGTTAATCTCTTAGCGCAGCCGCCCCGAATGTATGTACATCAGCCTCGATTGCTTCGAACATAGGACGGCCAGCGACTAAAAAGTCCGCCTCCATAAGCGCGAGACCAATTTTTTCTTGTTGGTTTTGAGAGATGCTATCCACAATTTTTTTGGCGTTTTGTGCTCTATCCCGGAGAAAATTTTGAACAGAGGGGGGGAGGATCACCCGGGTGCTACCGATTTTTGTACTACGCAGCCCCAATTCTGCACCAACCCATGGTTGGGCGCTATTTTTGATCAGACAAAATGAGACCCATGGTCCAATTTTGAAGTATGATCCAAATAGTTTGCCGCGTTCTGATATAATGATGTCCATTTCCATATGACGGCGAATATAGCGATGCCAATTGGCGGGCATATTGCGTACATTTGAGAACTCGCCTAAGCCAAATGGCAACAGGAATAGTTGCATTGGCATAACGCTATGTCTCTTTCCAACAAGAAAAAGCCGCAGTAGCGAGATTGACTTCTGTAAGTCTTTTCGTTCTTGGTTGCTGTACTTAGACGGTGTGTGTGTATTGCGCCAGAAATACGCTTGGACACGATGATGTACACTCGCTACGAATTTATACTCATTTAGGCCTAGTTTTTTAGGGAGCGATTGATCGGTTACTGAAGGAATAAACACCTGCTGTGAAAATCGATTTTCAACAACGCTTGTCTCTCTTTCGCACTCTAAGCAAAGCAACGGAAGTTTGAAGCCGTCTTGAATTCTTTTGTTTGGGGCGGTTCCGTTTCTCAGATATTTGGTGCCGCCCGTCTCGATCATCCATTTGAATACAAACCTAGGGATAACGTGACTATTCTTAATCGATGGCTGTTTTCGGCACCGTATGCACTTGTCATATCCAGTCAATTCATCCCCCCTTCTCGAAAGTAATACTTTCGAGAACCCTAACTACACATCCAATTCCTCAACGAACCGTGCGTTTTCCTGAATATACTGGAACCGCAACTCCGGCTTTTTCCCCATCAGGCGCTCCACCAGATCTGCGGTTTCGCCCGGCTCGTCCTCATCAATCGTGACGCGGATGAGTTTGCGGGTGGCGGGGTCCATCGTGGTCTCTTTCAAATCCTTGGCGTCCATTTCGCCAAGACCTTTAAACCGCGACACATCAATCTTGCCTTTGCCGCCCAAGCCCTTCTCGAGCCACATGTCGCGCTCCGCCTCGTCGATGCAATAGACGCGTTTGGCGCCTTGGGTCAGGCGGTAGAGCGGCGGGCAGGCGAGGTAGAGATGGCCCTGATCGATCAGCGGCCGCATCTGGGTGTAGAAGAAGGTCATCAACAGCGAGGCGATATGCGCGCCGTCGACATCGGCGTCGGTCATGATGATGATGCGTTCATAGCGCAGGTCCTCGACATTGAACCTTGTGCCCATGCCGACGCCCAGAGCCTCGCAAATGTCGCTGATCTCGGCATTCGAGGTGAGCTTGTTCGAAGCGGCGCCCAAGACGTTGAGGATCTTGCCTTTCAAGGGCAGGAGCGCCTGTGTCTCGCGTTTGCGCGCGCCCTTGGCAGAGCCACCGGCCGAGTCGCCCTCGACGATAAACAGCTCGGTGTTGGAGCGGTCTTTCGAGGTACAGTCGGTCAGTTTGCCGGGCAGGCGGAGCTTCTTGGTCGCCGATTTGCGCTGGGTCTCTTTTTCCTGACGCCGGCGCATGCGTTCCTCGGCGCGCAGGACCAGAAAATCGAGGATGGCCCCGGCGGATTTGGTGTCGGCGGCGAGCCAGTTGTCGAAATGGTCGCGGACCGAGTTTTCCACCAGACGCGCGGCCTCGGTGGTGGCGAGGCGATCCTTGGTCTGGCCGACGAATTCCGGATCGGCGATGAAACAGGATACCAGCGCACAGCCGCCGGTCAGAAGATCGTCGCGACTGATGTCCTTGGCCTTGCGGTTTCCGACCAGCTCGCCATAGGCCTTCACCCCCTTGAGGATCGCGGCCCAGAAGCCGCTCTCATGCGTGCCGCCCTCGGGGGTGGGCACGGTGTTACAATAGGACTGGATGAACCCGTCGCGCGCCGGGGTCCAGTTGATCGCCCATTCGACCTTGCCCGGTGTGCCGAACCGCGGGCCGAATTCGACGGTGCCGGCAAAGGGCCGCTCGGAATAGGTCGAGGATTTGCCGAGGCTCTCGGTCAGGTAATCCGCCAGACCGCCGGGGAAATGGAAAGTCGCCTCGGTCGGCGTCTCGCCATCGTCGATCTCGCTTTTCCAGCGGATCTCGACGCCGGAGAACAGATAGGCCTTGGAGCGCGCCAGCGTGAAGAGGCGTTTCGGTTTGAACCGGTGATGGCCGAAGATCTGCTCATCGGCGTGGAATTTCACCGAGGTGCCACGCCGGTTCGGGGCGGCGCCGATCTTTTCCACCGGGCCTTGCGGGATGCCACGGGAGAAGCGCTGTTCGAACAGTTCCTTGTTCTTGGCGACCTGCACCACCATCAGATCCGACAGCGCGTTGACCACCGAGGAGCCGACGCCATGGAGACCGCCGGAGGTCTGATAGGCCTTGCCGGAGAATTTGCCGCCGGCGTGCAGCGTGCAGAGGATCACCTCGAGCGCGGATTTGCCGGGGAATTTCGGGTGCGGATCGATCGGGATACCGCGTCCGTTGTCGGTCACGGTGACGGAATAATCGGCGTGGAGAATGAGCTCGATCCGGTTGGCATGGCCCGCGACCGCCTCGTCCATCGAGTTGTCGAGGATCTCGGCGACGAGGTGATGCAGCGCGCGCTCATCGGTGCCGCCGATATACATGCCGGGGCGTTTGCGCACGGGTTCGAGGCCTTCGAGCACCTCGATGGAAGAGGCATCATAATCGTCAGGGGCTGCGCCCAGCAGGTCATTGGACATTTCGCGCTCGATTCTCGGACTGTTCTGATTTGGTTGTTTTGCTTTGGTCAAGGATTAGACCATCCGCGCGCCCGAGGCGCAAGCTGTTGACGTGCTGGTGGGGCTTTTGCCTGTCGTTCAGGCCAAAGAAAAGGGCCGAGAGCAAGTCTCGGCCCGATGTTCTGAGGGGGGAGCTTGGGACGGTGTCAGCCTTTGCGCTTGCGACGCAGCGCCCCCATGCTGCCAACGGCGCCCAGCAAGAGCAGAGCGGAAGCCGGGAGCGGCACAGCCGGGATGTCTGCGATGTCGAAGGAGAAGGTCGAATAGCCGACACCTGCCGCAGTGGAACTGTCGACAAAGACCAGCGTGTCGAGGACATAGCTCGAGAAATCCGTGACCCCCTGATCGCCGGAATCGTAGAGGAAGGAGGACACCAGCCCGCCGGAGAGATAGGCGAAAATCTCGACGCTGTCATAGGTCGGGGCGGCGCCGTCAATGTCGAAGGTCAAATTGGTGACCGCCGTGTCGAATGCCATGGTGCCGCCAGCTTCACAAATATAGCTGGAGGTCAGGAAGCAAAACCCATCAGTGTGACCGGCTACGCCGGGGCCGGCCAAGATCCCTCCGCCGCTTTCATGGGTGATGGTGGCGCCGCCGGGCACGTAAGCCGAGCCGGTGCTGAAGCCCTGAATTCCGGAAAAATCGAGTGTCGCGGCATTTGCCGCCGTCGCGGAGGCAAGAATTGCAGCCGAGATAAAGAGTGCTTTCATATCACTTGTTCCCTGAATGACTTGTTAATCGAAACGAAATTACCCGATTCGAGTGTTAGGTGTTAAGATAAGTTAACCAATTTCCTTGTGTGCGGGGGGAGTGTTTAAAAAACAGGCATTTTTGTGATCAGATCGTGTGGTCTGGTCGTGTGTGCGGAGCCCGCCTAAGGCCTGGAGACCGCGGTCGGTTTGGCGCGAAGGGGCTCGCGACATTCTTGCCCCAGATCAACGCGGGGGAAAGAAAATTGGTGTAACAGGGATATGACAAGACCCGTTTTGCCCATCAGTGGAGATATGCCCGTATGACGACGCCGAAAACCCCCGCCGCCACGCCCGAGACTTCCGTGACCTCTGGAAAGGGGCAACCCGCCAATGATCTGGCTGCCGCGCCGAAGGCAGAGGCGGCAAAGACAGATGCGGCGGTTGGCGAGGCGACGGTGCATGGCGGGACGCGCAATTTTCCGACGGTGACCCCGGACAAGATCCGCGATGCATTCGAGAGCGGAAAATATCCCTATCGCAAGAAGATGTCGCGGCTGGAATATGAGCGCACCAAGGTGGCGCTTCAGGCGGAACTCCTGAAGGCCCAGCTCTGGGCGCAGGAGACCGGCGAGAAATTCGTGCTTCTGTTCGAGGGGCGCGATGCGGCGGGCAAGGGCGGTACGATCAAGCGCTTCATGGAACATATGAACCCGCGGCACGCCCGGGTCGTGGCGCTCAACAAGCCGACGGATGAGGAGCGCGGGCAATGGTTCTTCCAGCGCTATGTCGAACATCTGCCGACCTCGGGCGAATTCGTGCTCTATGACCGGTCCTGGTACAACCGTGCCGGCGTCGAACGGGTGATGGGATTCTGTACCCCGAACGAATATCTCGAATTCATGCGCCAGACGCCGGAATTCGAGCGCATGCTGACGCGCTCGGGTGTGCATCTCTACAAATACTGGTTCTCGGTCACCCGTGTGGAACAGCTGCGCCGGTTCAAATCGCGGGAAAACGATCCGCTGAAACAGTGGAAACTCTCGCCGATCGACAAGGCCTCTCTCGACAAATGGGACGATTACACCGAGGCGAAAGAGGCGATGTTCTTCTATACCGACACCGCCGATGCGCCCTGGACGATCATCAAGTCGAATGACAAGAAACGCGCGCGGATCGAATGCATGAAGCATTTCCTGTCGACCATCGACTATCCGGACAAGGATTACGAGCTGATCGGCGAACCGGACCCGCTGATCGTCGGCAATGCCGGCCATGTGGTGCACAAGAGCGATCACATCCTCGGCACGGCGCTGCATCCGGATACTCGGCGTGGCAAAAACGGCAGAATGTGATAGGATCGATGTTAATGGCCTGAGGGGGCCATGGTGGGAAAGCCCCGTCTCTTGGTTGAGGCGGGGCTCCTTCGTGATTGGGGCGCTGTGTGCGCGCCTAGCCGTTCGCAGCGGCGAATTTGTTCATCAGATAGGGGCCGGAGATCACTGGCTCTGCGGCCTCGCCCGACAGCGGCGCCACCTCGGCATGCCAGTTCGGCTGATGGAAATACGCAATCGACATGCGGCGCCTGGTGGCCCAGTCCGGCGGGGTGACGACGCGGTGTAGGGTCGAGGTCCAGCGGCCGGCCGTCCAGAGCGCCATCAGATCGCCGATATTGATCACGAAGGCGCCGTCCACCGGCGGGATGCCTTTCCAGTCGCCTTCGGGTGTCAGAATCTCGAGCCCGCGCGAGCCGGGTTCCGGCAAGAGGATGGTGAGCGAGCCATAATCCGTATGGGCGCCTGCGCGGAGCTGTTTGTCCTCCGGCGCCTTGTCCTGGGCCGGGTAGTTCAGCGCCCGCATGCCGGAGATCGGCGTCGAGATGAAGGGCGCGAAATAGCCCTGTGGCAGATCGAGCGCCACGGCGAAGACCTCCATGATTCTGGCGGCGAGGGCCTCCATCTCGGCATAATAGCCGCGCCAGGCTTCCTTGAAGCCGGGCAGGTCGGGAAAGGGCGTCGGCGCATAGCAAAAGGCCAGCGCGTCCGGGTCGGTCTCGCCTTCCGGAATGCCGGCGGGGCCGCCGTTGAAGCTTTCCTTCAGATCCGGTGGCGTGTCCTCGCCGCGCGACTTGGCCAGGGCTTCGGTGCCCGGGCCGAGATAGCCATAGGGACCGCCCGGGGGCGGGGCGACGCTGTGTTTGGCGTCGGGGGCCTGATCGAAAAAGCCGCGCGCCTGCGCCCAGAGTGCGTCGATCACCGTGTCGGGCACGCCATGACCGGTGACCGCGAGAAAGCCGGTCTCGCGACAGATCCGATCGACCTCGGCGCCGATCCGGGCCTTGCCCGCGGCATCGGCGGCAAGGAATTCGGCAAGGTCGAGCATCGGGAAATCCGCTGTGGCGTGATCTGACATATGGGGGCCTTTCTGTTGCTGTGCCCCGATTGAAGAGCTGCCCGCGGGAGCTGTCAATTTGTTGCAGGGCTGGGAGGCGCGCACAGGGCCGTTGCGCGGGCGGTGTGGCCTTATAATCGGGCAGCTCTGGACCTATCACGCGGCCTTGCCGAGGCGTTCGCTGCCGTGGATGACTGTGCGGATGAGTGAAAAGATCGACCCTATCTTGCGACGGGCACTGCCAGAGGACGCGATGGCCGTGACCGATCTGGTGCAGCGTGCCTTTGCGCAATACACGCCGCTCATTGGCAAGCCGCCGGCACCGGCGCTCTACGATTATACGGTGCTGATTGCCTCCGGGCGGGTGAGCCTGGCCGAAGACGGGTCTGGCCTTCTGGGCGTGATCTACAGCTATGTCGAAGCGGACGGGGCGGTGATGCTTGATGTGCTCGCGGTCTCACAGGCTGCACAGGGCCGCGGCATAGCCAAGCGCCTGATCCAGCACGTGGAGGATCGAGCGCGGGTAGAGGGCGCCCGGCTGATGCGGGTCTATACCAATGCGGTGATGACCGGCCCGCAGGCGATCTACCCGCGGCTCGGCTATCATGAGACCCATCGCGGCGAGAGCGACGGCTATAGGCGCATTCATTACGAAAAGCCGCTCTGACGCTCCCGGAGCGCCGCCACGTCAGTCGTCGTTTTCGAACCCGTGCATGCGCTTGGCCCATTGAAAGGCCACGATCATGCCCTTGAGCCGGGGCAGAAGGAACAGCGACAGCGCGACCGTGCCGATGGAGAACAGCGCCACCAGCACCAGCGGATCGGGGCGGAATTCGATGAAGACGAAGCCCAGAAGCGGCGCCATCAGATGGCCGACGATCAGAATGGTCAGATAGGCCGGACCGTCATCGGCGCGGTGGTGGTGCAGCGCCTCGCCACACACCGGGCATTCGTCGCGCACCTTGAGATAGCCCTTGAGCATCGGACCACCGCCACAGGAGGGGCAGCGGCGTTTCCAGCCGCGCATCAGGGCGGGGCGCAACTCGCGCTCACCATCGCCGGGTGTGGTGGTCGATGTGGTCGATGTGGTTTTGGGGGCGCAAAAGCCCTCGGTCATATCAGTCATGTGCGCATCACCTCTTGTGCGGGTTTGGCGTGGCGTATTCAGCTTTGGCTTACCCTGTCTCCTCGTCAGGGCAACAGCGCGCGGATTGTCCGTGCGTCCCGATGTCGCGCTGGCGACAGGCTCCGCGGCTATTTGGTCTTTTTGTGACATGTTTCCAGCGCTGAGGCTATGGTCACGTAACCGTGAGCGGCATTTTACCCTGTGGCACGCGACGGAAAACCGGTCCTGGCACGTTTGTAGAACATAACAGCACGGCGCGAGGGGGGCTGAGGGCTCCGGCAAGACGCTCCCCGAGACGGATCGTGCAAGGGTAACCTTAGATATGCTTTAAAGAGGAAAAGACCATGACACGTAAATCGATTGTTTCCGCCGTTGCGCTGATTGCAATCCTGGGAACGTCCGCCGCCGCCGTGGCTGCGGGGCAGGGACAGGCGCGTATGGGCGGCCGTGGCGGCATGATGCCCCTTGGTCCGCAATTCGATTTCGCCACCGTCGATGCCGATGAAGATGGCAAGATCACGCAAGACGAGATCGACGCGTTCCGTGCCGCGAATTTCGCCGAGATCGACGCCAATGGCGACGGTCAGGTGGATGCCGAGGAACTCTACGCCCATCAGGAAGCGCGGCGCGTGCAGCGTCAGATGGACCGTGCGACCTCGATGATCCAGACCCGCGACCAGAATGGTGACGGGCTGTTGAGCGCCGAAGAGATGCGTGGCCCGGGGGGCGGTATGATCCTGCCGCGGCTCGATCGCGACGGTGACGGTGCCCTGAGCCAGGACGAATTGGCACAGATGAGCCGTCAGGGCCGAATGCCGGGCATGATGCAAGGCAAGATGCGCGGGCATCCCGGCATGATGGGCGGTCAGCGCGGCATGGGGCAGATGCAGGGTCAGGGCTATGGTTACGGGCAGGGCTATGGGCCGCAAATGGGCGGTCAGATGATGCCGGGCATGGGCTATGGCCAGATGAACGGCCAGATGAATGGCATGGGCTATGGTCAGAGCTACGGTCCGATGAGCGGCCAGGGTTTCGGGTCGCAAGGCCAGATGCCGGGCCAGATGCCGGGCATGGGCTACGGTCCGATGAATGGTCAGGGCTACGGTCAAGGCCAGGGCTACGGCCCGATGGGCGGCCAACAGGGCATGATGGGGTACGGCCAGGGCAATGCGCCGATGTATGGCCAGCAAGGCATGATGGGCTATGGCCCGATGTATGGCCAGCAGGCGCCGGTTGCGCCGCAAGATGCGCCTGAGGACAGCGGCAACTGAGCCGATGAAAGACACCGGTCGGGGACCACGGCCCCCGACCATGGACGTGACGGACCTGCCATATGGACCTGTCTGTGCGATTGCGCTACGCAGAACCGGTGATGACCATGCCCTTCGACGCCCTCAATGATGTCTCGGACGAAGCCCTCCTGATTGCCTTTGGCAATGGGGATGCGGCCTCTGCGCGGGCTCTGACCATGCGTCTGACGCCAAAGGTTCTGGGTTATGCCGCACGGATGCTTCGCGACCGGGCCGAGGCCGAGGACGTGGCGCAGGAAGCCATGCTCCGGCTGTGGAAAATCGCGCCGGACTGGCGTCAGGGCGAGGCCAAGGTGACGACATGGCTCTACCGCGTCGTGACCAACCTGTGCACCGACCGGCTGCGCAAGGCGCGGGGCACCGGGCTCGACGAGATCGCCGAGCCGGAGGACGAGCGCCCGTCGCAGGAGGCGGTGCTGATGCAGCGTCAGAGGCTCGATGCGCTGGAAACGGCGCTTGCCAGCCTGCCGGATCGACAACGCGAGGCGGTGGTGTTGCGTCACATCGAAGGTCTGGGCAATCCCGAGATTGCCGAGATTCTGGAAATCAGCGTCGAGGCGGTCGAAAGTCTGACCGCCCGGGGCAAGAGGGCACTGGCGAAGGCTCTGGCCTCCCAGCGCAAGATATTGGGGTTCGAAGATGACGGATCGTGACAACAAACGGATGAATGAGCTCACGGATCAGGCTCTGGACGCGCTTTTCAGCGAGGCGCGGGCGGAAACCGCTATGCCGTCGGCCGATTTGATGGCGCGGATCATGGCAGATGCCGAGGCCGAGATCGCGGCCAGCGCGGCGGCGGAACGTGCCCGCATCGAGAGCCTGCGGCCGCAACCGCAACGCCACCCGCTGATCGCGGCCATGGTCGCGGCGCTGGGCGGTTGGCGCACGGTGGCCGGTCTGGCCACGGCCGGTGTGGCGGGGCTCGGGATCGGTCTGGGCGCGCCCGCGGCGGTCACCAGCCTGGCGCTCGACGGCTATGGCGGCAGTTACAGCATCGGCGGTTACAGCGCTGGCAGTGACGGCAGCGTGGTGCTCAGCGCCGAAACCCGCTCTGACATGACGTCTTCGGGATATGTGCTCGATGCCTTCGTGCCGAGCTTCTACGATCTGGCGGCGGAAGGGTAAGAATGACGGACGATCTGAAATCAACCGGTGCGCCGAAAGCCGGACCGGAGAAGGCCAAAGCCGAGGGCAAGACCGAGGGCAAGAAAGGCATCCGCTGGAGCCGGGTCGTGCTCGTCGCTTCGCTGGCGCTGAACCTGGCGGTGGTCGGGGTGGTCGGCGGTGTGGCGCTGCGGCGTGACGCCGCCGTCGACCGGGCCCGTGCCCTGCAGACGCGGGATTTCGGCTTCGGGCCTTTCGTCGGGGCCTTTGAAACCGATCAGCGCAGGGCGCTGGGCCGGGCCTTCGCCCGTTCCGCCGGCAATCCGATGCAGGCGCGTCGGGAGGTCGGACAGATGTTCGCCGCGATGCTGACCACGCTCAAGACCGAACCTTTCGATGCCGGGGCCTTTGGCTCCGTGCTGTTACAGCAGCAACGGCAATTCTCGGAACGGCAGGAGATCGGCGCGCAACTGGTGGTGGATCAGATTGCGGCGATGAGCCCGGAGGCGCGTCAGGCCTATGCGCTGCGGCTCGAAGAGATGCTCAAACGCCCGCCGACGATGGGACGCGGCCCGCATCAGGGGGCGCCGGCCGATGGTGGCCCGCGCGGACCGGGCGCCGGTCCGAGAGACGATTGAGACCGTCGGACAGGTTTTGATCGCCGAACTGGTTCTGATCCATGTGCAGGAAAAGTGCGAACGCCCCGGGATCATATGATCCGGGGCGTTTGCGTTTGTGACATTGCGGCGGGCAGATCAGGCGGCGCAGGAGCCGCCCAAGGTGACCTGATTGCGGCCATCGGCCTTGGACCCGTAGAGCGCCTGATCGGCGATATCCAACAGCCGGTCGGTGGCCGAGGCCCGCCCGCCGGGCGTCCCGCCCATGGCCAGACCGATCGAGGCCGAGACCGTGACCGGAATGCCCTCCGGAGTGACCGTGGCGGGGTGGGCGCAGATCGCGCTGCGCAGCCGTTCGGCCACCATGCGCGCTTCCATCAGCGAGGTCATCGGCATGCAGATCAGGAATTCCTCACCGCCGAAGCGGGAAACGAGATCCATGCCGCGCAGGTTGTCCCGGAGCCGTTCGGCCACCTCGATCAGAACCGCGTCGCCGACCGCGTGACCATAGGTGTCGTTGACCGCCTTGAACCGGTCGATATCGATCAACATCAACGCATAGGGCTGGCCGGTCTCTTGCGCTTCGGCGGCGATCTTTTCGAGATGCGGCATGGCGTAATGACGGTTGTACAGCCCGGTGAGCTTGTCGCGGGTGGCCAGACGCAGCCCCTCGTCGAGGGTCATTTGCAACAGATCGGCATCTTTCTTGCGGCGCATCTGGGTGCGCAGGCGCAGGGTCATTTCCTCCGGATCGGCACCACGGGTGATCAGGTCATTGGCGCCGAGATCGAGCGCCATCAGCGCTTCCTTGCGGTCCTGCGCGCCATGCACGACCACGATCCCGGCATTGCGGGTCTGTTCGCGGGCGCGCAGGTCGGAGATCAGCCGCAGCCCGTCGCTCGAGCCGCCGGCCTGGGCCGAAATGACATAAAGATCGGCGACATCGCCATGGTAGATCGCCTCGAGCAGGTGATCGGCGCGTTCGATGGAGATCTGATCGCTGACCATGCCCTTGAGCCCGGCGCGCCAGGACATCGCCTCTTCGGTCGTGCTGCCGATGAGGGTGATCTTGCCCGGATGGTCATAGAGGTTGCTCGCCTCGTTGAAGCCCAGGGCATGCGAGGTCTCGTTGCGGCGGCGCAGTTCCTCGGAGGTGGCCGAGGCGCGCATCAGGGCGCGGACGCGGGCCGTGAGGGTGAGCTCGTCGAGCGGCTTGGTCAGGAATTCGTCGGCCCCGGCCTTGAGTGCTGCGATCTTGGCTTCCTTGTCCTGCGCCGGGGTGATGATCGCCACCGGAATATGCGTGGTCACAGGATCGGATTTCAGCTCGGCACAGGCTTCGAACCCGGTCATGTCGCCAAGGTCCATGTCGAGGATGATCAGGTTCGGGCGCATGCGGCGTGCCAGCGCAAGCACCTCGGCCCCCGAAGGTGCCTGTGTCACATCGTAATAGGCCGATGCGAGCTTGACCTTCAGGATGATCCGGTTGGTCGGTACATTGTCTGCGATCAGGATGCTGCCCGCCATTGACGTCCTCTTTGACTACGGTTTCGCCGGGGTTCGCCCGGTCTTGGTTTTGGTGCCTTGGCTGTGATGCCGCTGGTGTGATGCCCTGGTTTTCGTTGCGTCGTTTGCGATATGGTGCCAGTGATCTGTTTGATTAATAAGTAAGGCAGTAATGGTTAAAAATCCGTTTCTGACCTGAGGGAGATGTCCACAGATGCAGCAAGAATCCGCCGAGTTGATCGCCCTCAAAGTGCTGGGGTGGCTCGCCTCAGACGAGGAAATATTCCTTGTTTTTCTGGGCTCTAGCGGAATTTCCGCCGGAGAGCTGATGGCCCGTGCCGGCGAGATCGAAATCCTTACCGCGGTCTTAGACTTTGTGGCAATGGATGACACATGGGTTAACGCCTGTGCCGCGGCGACCGGTCTCGATCCGCATGATCCGATGCGGGCGCGACAGGCGCTTCCGGGTGGGGCGGAGATCCATTGGACCTGAGCCGGCGGCGGACGAGAGCGGGTGAACGCGGGGCAAACAGTGGGCACACACCGGGCAGACACTGGGCAAGTGATTGAAAGGCAAGGCATGAGCGCGACAAGCCGGCGCGAGATCACGGCGGTGCTGTTCGACAAGGACGGCACGCTGATGGATTTCCAGAGCAGCTGGGGGCCCTGGGCCGCCGGGGTGATCGGGCGCATTTGCGGCCCGGATGCGGGATTGAGACGTGCGGTGTCCGCGGCATTGGGATTCGATCATGACCGACAGAGATTCGCCCTCGACAGCCCGGTGATCGCCGGAACGCCGGAGGAGGCGGTGGTGGTGTTGCAGCCGTTCTTTCCCGCCGTGAGCGCGGCTGAGATCTCCGCCTGGCTCGACCCGGACCCGGCGGCCTTCCGGCCGGTGCCGGTGCTGCGGCTGCGCGAGACCTGTGAACGCCTGACCGGGCAGGGGATTCGGCTGGCCGTCGTTACCAATGATTTCGAAAGCGCCGGGGCGGATCATCTGAGTCAGATGGGCGTGTCGGACCTGTTCGAGACGGTGGTCGGCTATGACAGCGGCTATGGTGGTAAGCCGGCGCCGGGCCCCTGTCTCGGCGCGGCAGAGCGTCTGGGCGTGCTGCCCGAGCGCTGTCTCATGGTGGGCGACAGCCTGCACGATCTGATCGCAGGGCGGCGCGCCGGGATGCGAAGCCTTGCGGTTCTGACCGGTGTGGCAGGGGCGGCGGAACTGGCGCCACAGGCGCAGGCGGTGCTCAACAGCATCGCCGAGTTGCCCGGCTGGCTGGCCGGGGAGGACCTCTGAACGCGGCTCTGCCGGGGCGCGAGGTGTCCGGGTGACATGGGCGTCACGGGCATCATGGGAGCGTTATGGCGGGATTGGTTCCGATCCGGCAAAAATGCCGAAAATCCTGCACAATTTAAACCTGTGGAACGGCGTTTGACCGGTCAGGTTGGTAATTTCTTAAGGGTGAGTCCGTAACACTCCGGGCAGATGAATCGGGGAGGCATGGCGATCATGCATGGTATGATTAACCGAGCTATCCAATGTTTCATGCGCGACACTTACGGCGTGCATGTTTGGGAAAAAGTGGCTCAAAATGCGGATCTTGGCTTCGATAATTTCGAGGCCATGTTGAGCTATCCCGATCAGATTACCCTCGATGTGCTGGGGCGTGCCGCGCGGCAATTGCACAAGCCCGTCGAGACCTTTCTCGAGGATCTCGGAACCTATCTCGTGTCCCATCCCAATGTCGAGGCGATCCGCCGTCTGCTGCGGTTCGGGGGCGAGAATTTCACGGAATTTCTCTATTCTTTAAATGATTTGGAGGGGCGCGCCCGGTTGGCGCTCCCCGATCTCGATATGCCGTCGCTTCGCGTCGAACATGTCGAGGACGGGACATTCCGGCTGAGCTGTTCGAGCGCCATGCCGGGCTTTGGCTATGCGATGGTCGGGGTGATGCGGGCGATGGCCGACGATTACGGCGCGCTGGTGTTTCTCGAACATCAGGGCTGGATGGATTCGGGCGAGGAGGTGATCACCATCAATCTCCTCGAAACCGCTTATGCCGAAGGCCGCGCCTTTGAACTGTCCGAGCGAATCGGAGGTGATGTGTGAGTAGTTTCGAGTTTGATCCATCTGCGTTGATTGCCTTCATGCCGATGAGCCTGGTGTTCGACAATGCCGGGGTCATCACCTTTGTCGGGCCGACGCTGGCCAAACTGCGCCCGGCCCAGGACATGATCGGCAGGCCGGTGACGGAAGTGTTCACCATCCGCGACAATGGTCGGGGGAGTGGCGATGATCCGATCCCGCTGGGCACGAAACTCTATCTGAATTTCCAATCCGGGATTTCGACCCCGCTCAAGGGCATGGCGGCGGCGATCCCCGCCGCAAAGGTGAATATCCTCAACCTGTCTTTCGGCATTTCGATCGTCGACGCGGTGGCCAATTATCGCCTCACCGCGGGCGATTTCGCCCATACCGATCTGGCGATCGAGATGCTCTATCTGGTCGAGGCGAAATCCGCCGTTCTGGAAGAGACCAAGCAGCTGAACGCGCGCTTGCAGGGCGCCAAGGTGGCGGCCGAGGAACAGGCCTTTACCGATACGCTGACGGGGTTGAAGAACCGTCGTGCCATGGATCACGTCCTGGCCCGGATGCTGCGGTCCAGCGTACCCTTTGCCCTGATGCATCTCGACCTGGATTACTTCAAATCGGTCAATGACACCCTGGGCCATGCCGCCGGCGATGCCGTGTTGCAGCAGGTGGCGAGAATCCTGTCGGAGGAAACCCGCACCGACGATATGGTGGCGCGGGTCGGCGGCGACGAGTTCATCCTGATCTTCAACAAGATCGTCGAACACGATCACCTCTATCATCTGGCCGCGCGGATCATCACCCGGCTGGAAGAGCCGGTACCCTATGAAGAGACCGAATGCCGGATTTCCGGCTCGATCGGCATCACCACCACGGATTTCTACGATCACCCGGATGCCGACCGGATGATCCACGATGCCGATCTGGCGCTCTACAGTTCGAAATATGACGGCCGGGGCAGGGCGACGGTCTTTGATCCGCTGGTCCATGACGGCAATGTCGGTGAGTTGCCCGCGGTGCAGGTGGGGCGCTGAGCCGGAGGGTTTCCGGCGCGAAGATGCCCTTGCAACGGAAATCTGCATTTCACGCAGAATCCCTCTTGCGCCGCCCCGTCGCTTTGCATAAACACCGCTCACACCAAGCGCGGTCCGTTCGTCTATCGGTTAGGACGCCAGGTTTTCAACCTGGAAAGAGGGGTTCGATTCCCCTACGGACTGCCACTTTTCCCCGACAGCATCATGTGTTCAGCTCCAGACGCGTCTTGTCATGGCCGAGGCTGTCGTGCTGGTGGGGATTGGGCGGTGATTTTGCCGCTCTTTTTCAAGCATATCCGTGGCTTTGGGGGCGGCCGGTGCCCGAGGCGTTTGCCGCACCGATCGGCGCCGGGTGTTCCGGCCAGGCTGAGGGTGGGTTTGCGGATTATCGTTTTCGCGACACGCGGAAACTTACGCCTTGTTTTCAATGTCTTCGGCTTGTAGCCTTGCCGTCACCGACGGAACAACAGCGAGCTTGTCCCAATAGAAATCTGTCGGTGTCGACCCGGAGGACCCACCATATGATTTCGCTGCGCCGGGCCCCAAGCCGCAATTGCCATGTCAATTGTCCTGTCCTGGAGTAGAGCATGGAGTGCCTGACGGATCTGGACCTGACATTCGCCGCCGCCGCCGCTGCCGGCCTGTGGGCGGTGTGCTGTCTGGTGCTGGTCTGGGTCGTGCGCAACAATCGCTTTGCCGGTCAGCCGGCCTTTGTGCTGACCCTGCTGGCGATGCTGTGGTGGTTGTTCACGGCGCTGTTCGATCTCGGTTCGCAGAACGAAAGCTGCAAGGTGGGCTGGTCGCTGATCGCCTGGCCCGGGATCACCCTGCTTCCCATCGCCTGGACCTTCTTTGTCTTCGACTACACGATGAACACCAGCGCGCGCCGGCAACCGCTGCGGCTCCTGCTCTATATCGGCCTGCCGGGCATTGCCGGGCTCATCGCCCTCACCAACAGCCAGACCCATCTGCTTTACGGCACCGATACCCGGCTGGTGACCGAGGACGGGAATTCCTATGTCGTCTTCGATCACGGGCCGCTGTTCTATGCCGTGGCCTCCTGTCTCTATATCTTTGTCATGAGTACGCTGAGCGTGCTGGGCTATGCCTTTTTCAAGGCGAGAAAGGTCATCCGACCGTTCCTCGGCGTGCTGTTCAGCATCACCATCGTGCCGCTGGCCGCCAATCTCGGCTATGTGCTCGGGGGCTTCACGGTTTTCGGCTATGATCCGACACCTTTCATGTTTGCGGTCTCTCTCATCGCTCTGAGTTGGCTGTTGCTGAACAATACGATGATGGATACCGCGGCGCAGGGGCGGAATCTGCTGTTCTATGCCAGCCAGGACCCGGTGATCCTGCTGGATGCCGGCGGGCGCTTTGTCGGGGCGAACCCCGCCGCCAAAGCCGCGTTTGGCACCAACCTGCCAAGACCGGGTGACGAGCTCGACCAGATCGGCCAGATCGGGCCGAACCTGCACCGTCTGATCGAGAATGGCATACAAGGGTTTGCTGAGCCGATCCGGTTGGGGGGGCGCATCTTCGACCCGCGTGCCTTGCCGATCGAAAGCCCGATCCGGACCAAAACCCCGCTTCTGGGCTGGGTCATCTCGCTGATCGACATCACCGAACGCGAACATTCAGCCGAGGCCCTGCGCAAGGCGCTCAGCGATGCCGAGGCCGCCAATCGCGCGAAATCGAATTTTCTGGCCAATGTCAGCCATGAAATCCGCACGCCGCTCAATGGCATTCTCGGCATGGCCTCGCTGCTGGGAGAGACGGAGCTGGACAAGGACCAGCGCGACTATGTCGAAGTGATCGAAGAATCCGGCCAGGTGCTCCTGACCACCATTGGCGATGTGCTCGATCTGTCCAAGATCGAGGCCGGTAAAATCGTTCTGGACACCCGCCCCTTCGTCTTGCGAGATGCGATCGAGGCGGCACGGGCGCTGTTTTCGGCCAGCGCCATGGGCAAGTCGCTCGCGCTCACCGTAACCGTTGAGAAGGACCTGCCCGAGATCATCACCGGTGACGATCACCGGTTTCGCCAGGTGCTCCACAATCTCGTGTCCAATGCCATCAAATTCACCGAGGCCGGCGGTGTCGCGATCCATGCCGCCGCCAGCGCGGATGGCCGCATGCTCCGCCTTCGGGTCAGCGACAGTGGACCGGGGGTCCCGGCCGAGGCGCGTGAGGCGATTTTTCTGCCGTTTCAACAGGCGGATGCCAGCGACACGCGAAAATTCGGCGGGACCGGTCTGGGGCTCTCGATCTCGCGACAACTGTGCCGACAGATGGGCGGCGAGCTCAGTCTGATCCGCGATGTGGACGCGGGCGCCTGTTTCGAAATCCTGCTGCCACTTACCGCATCTGAGGCCCCCCCGGCGGAACCGGTCCCGTCCGACCCTCTCTCGCCGCCGGTCGCCGGCGCCCGGCCCGATACCGTGCTGGTGGTCGACGACAATCGGACGAACCGGCTCATTCTGGAAAAATTCCTGACCGATGTTGCCGGTCGGATCGAGACCGTCGCCAGCGGGCAGGAGGCGGTGGACAGGGTGCGCGACAACGCATTCGACATCATCCTGATGGATATCCAGATGCCGGAAATGGGCGGCGTCGAAGCCACACGGAAAATCCGCGCCCTCGAAGACGCCCGTGGCGGGGCGCGCAGCTATATCGTCGCCGTGACCGCCAATGCGATGCCCGAACAACGCCAGCACTATCTCGATGCAGACATGGACGCGGTGCTTTCGAAACCCGTCTCCAAGGCACAATTGCTCGCCCTGATCGACAAGAGCCACCAGCCCGCGGACCCGACCTGACGCCACGAGAACCTGCCGGGGCGGCAGGCCTGCTGTTGCTCTCAACGCTGGTGGATATAGCGTCCCGGTGCCGCAATCAGCGGCGGGTAGCCCAACGCCTCGGCCCCCATGGCGGGCGGCGCGACAGACCCCGAGGATTGCTGTCTCAGCCAGTCGATCCAGGCAGGCCACCAGCTCCCGTCCTGCACCTCGGTGTGATCGCGCCAGGTCTCCGGCGCCTCATAGAGCGCGCTCTTCGGCCAATGGCCCTGCCGGTAATGCGCGTGCCGGTGTCCCGGCTCGCTGACGATGCCGCCGTTATGGCCGCCGCCGACGAGCAGGAAGCTCATGTCGGTCTCGGTGAAAAGCCTGAGCTTGTAGACCGATTTCCACGGCGCGATATGGTCCTTTTCCGTGCCGACGGCAAAGATCGGCGCCGAGATATCCTTCAAGGCAATGATCCGGTCCTCGACACAGAACCGCCCGGCTGTGAGCCGGTTTTCCAAAAACAGCCCGCGCAGATATTCTGAATGCATTTTCGCCGGCATCCGCGTGGTGTCGTCGTTCCACACCAGCATATCGGAGGGCAGGTCTTCCTGACCGAGGAAATAGCGCCGCACGGCACGGGCATAGATCAGGTCCTCGGCCCGGATCGAGGCGAAGGCGCGCGACATTTGCGGCCGGTCGAGATAGCCCTGCGCCCACATCATGTCTTCGAGAAACGCCACCTGGCTCTCGTCGAGGAACAGCAACAGCTCACCGGCTTCGGAGAAATCCACCTGGGCCGCGAAAAGCGAGACGGAGGCCAGACGGGTATCGCCCAGCTGCGCCATTTTCGCCGCCGCGATCGACAGGATCGTGCCGCCGAGACAATAGCCGGTGGCGTGGATCTTCTGATCCGGCACCACGGCATTGATCACATCGAGCGCCTGCATCACGCCGCGTTTGCGGTAGTCTTCGAGCGAGAGATCCGCCTGTTCGGCCACCGGGTTGCACCAGGAAATGGCAAAAACCGTAAAGCCCTGTCCCACCAGATAGCGGATCAGCGAATTCTCCGGCGAGAGATCGAGAATGTAATATTTCATGATCCAGGCCGGCACGATCAGGACCGGTTCGGCTTGCACCGTTTCCGTGGTCGGGCTGTATTGGATCAGCTCGAACAGATCGTTGCGGTAGATCACCTGACCCGGCGTTGCGGCGAGATCCTTGCCGATCTCGAACCCTTCCGGCACTTTCTTGGGGGTCTGGGACAGGGTCTGCAACAGATCCTCGCCATAATGCCGCAGGCCTTCGATCAGGTTCATGCCCCGCTGCTTGATCGTCTCGTCGAGGATTTCCGGGTTGAGCGCCGGGAAATTCGACGGTGCGAAAACGTCGAGCATCTGCCGGATCAGGAACCCGACCCGGTCGGAATTGGCCCGGCTGACCCCGCGCAGATCGGCGGTGGCATCCTCCCACCAATCCTGTGTCGCCAGCGCCGATTGCTGCCACAGCGCATAGGGCATCGCGGTCCATTTGTCCGATGTGAAACGATGATCATAGGCCGAGGGGCTGAACGGCGGTTCGACGGGGGTGTTGAGGGATTTGTGAATCGCGAAATCGGTCAGTTTGAACGTGTTCTGGACCGCCTTTTCGGCCAGCTCGATCTGGCGCCCCGGGGCGCGGCTCAGGTGCAGCGCCCAGTCGTTCCAGGCTTCCAGCATGGAAAATGGCGAGACCCCGGCGGTGTAGCGCGCCATCATCGCCCGGCTCATCCGGTCGAGATCGCGATAGGGATGCGGCACGCGGTGCTTTTCCTGCGCCTCGGGCGCGGCACAGCCCGGCGCCCGCGGTTTTGCCACCGGGGCCTCTTTCGCGATCTTTGTCATCCGTGTCATGTCGTCTCCTCCTCAGCCCGCAGGATGAAAGCCCTTGCCAAGTGACGCCAATCTACCCCTCATGCTGTCCTGCAGCATTGATATACGTCAGCCCGGGGCATCGGTTGCCCCGGATCGACGGGCAGAATACGGCCATCTCATCCACAGGCAGCGCACATCATCGTGAGCTCACCCGGATGTCTCGCGCGGCACTCGGATTTGCGCTATCGAACAGACAGGGACAGACAGCGGCAGGATCTACGATGAGCGGCGACAAGCAGGATTTCACGGCCCCCGGGATCATTGAAGCGCCCGCGGCGACAGGACAGGAACCGACGCACAAATCGGTGCGCAAACCGGCGCGCGGGCTGCCCGCCGGGATCTGGGCGCTGGGCTTCGTGTCGCTGTTCATGGATATCTCTTCCGAGATGATCCATGCGCTCCTGCCGATCTATCTCACCACCGGGCTCGGCGCCTCGGCGCTGGCGGTCGGTCTGATCGAAGGTGTGGCCCAGGCCATTGCCGCGATGACCAAGGTCTTCTCCGGCGCACTGTCCGACCGGATCGGCCGGCGCAAGGGATTGGCGGCACTGGGCTACGGGCTGGCCGCGCTGACCAAACCGATCTTTCCGCTGGCACCGACGCTGGGCTGGGTGGTGGCCGCCCGTTTCATCGACCGGGTCGGCAAGGGCATCCGTGGTGCCCCGCGCGACGCGCTGATCGCCGATCTGGCGCCTGCCGGCCTGCGCGGGGCCGCCTTCGGGCTGCGGAAATCGCTCGACACCGCCGGGGCGTTCATTGGCCCGCTCGTCGCGATCGGGCTGATGTGGCTTTTCGCCGATGATTTCCAGTCGGTGTTCTGGGTTGCCGTGGTGCCGGCCTTTCTCTCGCTCGGTCTGATCCTCTTCGTGGTGCGGGAGCCGGCACGGCCACAGGGGCTGCGCCAGGTGCGCAATCCGCTGGCCCGCGCCGAGCTGCGACAGCTGGGCAGGCTCTACTGGTGGGTGGTCGTGGTGGCGACCTTGTTCACCCTGGCACGGTTCAGCGAGGCCTTTCTGGTGCTGCACGCCCATGATCAGGGCGTCCCGACCACGCTGGTGCCGCTGGTGTTCGTCGGCATGAACGCGGTCTATGCGCTGAGCGCCTATCCGGTCGGCGTGCTCTCCGACCGGATCGGCCCGATGCGCCTGCTGGTCGCCGGGCTGGCGCTGTTGATCGCCGCCGATCTGACCCTCGCCCTCAGCCAGGGCATTGCCGGGCTGGCGCTTGGGATCCTGCTCTGGGGGCTGCACCTGGGCTTTACCCAGGGGCTGCTCGCCGCGCTTGTGGCCGGGGCGGTGCCCGCCGAGCTGCGCGGCACGGGCTTTGGCATGTTCAACCTGATCACCGGGCTGGCGCTGCTCGTCGCCAGCGTGCTGGCCGGTGCGATCTGGACCGCCGCCGGGGCACCATGGACGTTTTTCACCGGCGCGGGATTCGCGCTGGCCTCGCTCGTCTGCCTCGTGCCACTGCGACATCTGCTCGCACACAGGCCGCATCCGGCGGCCTGAGCACCCGGAGAGGCGGACGGGGCAGGTGTCGTTTCGCGAGAAACCAGCCCCTTCCGCTGCGCTGTTTTGCCTCGCCCCGGGATAAATTCAGAGTTGCATATCTGTGAGCTTCTGAACATATGGACCCATGGGGGAAGGTTTTCTGAATATGCGGCATATGCGGATATTGCGCGGCTTCTGGGCCGTCTGCCTCGCCGTTCTGCTGTCGGTTCAGATCTCCATCGCCTTCCAGCCGGATGCCCGCAGCACCGTCACCCTGTCCGAGACCGAAGTGCTGCTGCAGCTCTGCAGCACCCCCGGCGCCAGCACGACCCTCATCTTCGACACGGCCAGCGGGGAGACCCGGGAAGCCCCCGCCGGCGATGCGACTCAGGGGGCGGATTGTCCCTATTGCGTCGTCGGCGCCGCTTTCTTTGTCGCGGATGTGGCGGCACCCGCCCGGGAGGGTAAGCCGCATCGGGCGGAGATCGCGCCAAGCGCGACCGAGGTGCTTCTCACCGCGCGTTTCGACTTCAGCCGCACCAGCCGCGCGCCCCCTCTGTCCATCTGATCACATGCGACGCCCGTAAAGGGCCTTTCCCCGGACCGGACCCGATCACCATCGGCGCCGCCCGGGTCCAAAACCATATGACCAGATAATATTCCCAGAGGGACACAGACATGACCATCTCACACCCGGTGCGCCTCGGCGCCACCGCTCTTCTGATGAGCACGATTTCCACCATGGCCGCGAGCCTGGCCTATGCCCAGGAGGCCGATCTGACGCTCGATCCGATCACCGTCGAGGGCCAGCAAAGCGTCGCCCAGGCCGTCCAGACCGCCCAGACCTATGCGTTCGACCCGGCGCTTCTGCCGGTGCCCGCGGGTCTCGATGGCGGCGCGCTTTTGTCCTCGGTGCCCGGTGTCGCCGGCAGCCGCATGGGCGGCCATGGCATCGACATCATCATCCGCGGCATGCAGGGCAACCAGCTCAACATCATCGATGCCGGCAGTTTCACCTATGGCGGCTGTCCGAACCGGATGGACCCGCCGAGTGCCATGGCCTCTTTCTACCGCGCCGACGAGGTCGTGGTGGAGCGCGGCTATGCCAGCGTGACCAGCGGCCCGGGCGGCTCCGGCGGCACCGTGCGTCTCGAACGCGCCGCCCCCGACTTCGAGGAGGGCAAGATCTTCTCCGGCGATCTGCTCCTGGGCGGTTCTAGCAACGGCAACGGGCTCTCGGCGGCCGGAACGCTCTCGGCCGATCTCGGCAACGGCTTTTACGCGGAGCTCTCGGGCGAGCATAAGGAAGCCGACAATTACGAGGACGGCAATGGCGACGAGGTGCGCAGCGCCTTTACCCAGAACAGCGCCGGCCTGACGCTGGGCTATGCCGCCAATGGCACCGACCTGGCGCTCGACATCGAAAAGGACGAAGCGCTCGACACGCTGTTCGGTGGCGCCAATATGGACAGCCCCTCGTCGGAGACCCTGACCTACCGGCTGCGCGGCGGCACGGATGTCGACATGGGGGCGCTGACCCGGATCGAAGGCGTGCTCTACAGCAGCGAGGTTGATCATGTGATGGACAATTATTCGCTGCGCACCAACATGATGCCGATGGTGATGCGGGTGCCGACCACCTCGGACACGCTGGGCGGCAAGCTCGAAGGCCAGTTCGATTTCGGCGCGACCAAGGCCAAGATCGGCGTCGATTACCAGTCGAACAACCGTATCGCCTATGCCTATCGCGGCAGCGTCGCCACCGTCGAAGCCGAGGACCCGAATGCGGTCATCGCCCTGATGTGGCCCGATGTCACGATCGAGCAGACCGGTCTCTATGCCGAGACCGAGACCGCGCTGTCCGAGGTCAATACGCTGAAATTCGGCCTGCGCTACGACCATGTACGCAGCACCATCGACGATGCCGATGGCAATGCCACCTACCCGAATGCCGTGACCCCGAACGATGTCTACACCAGCGTCTATGGCGTGAGCTATGACGGGGCGGTGACCGAGGACAACTTCGGCGGGCTGATGCGTTTCGAACATAGGCTCGACCCGGACACCATGCTGTTCGCGGGCCTGTCGCGCTCGGTGCGCACGGCGGATGCCAATGAGCGCGCCATGGCGCGTCAGGTCGGCACCACCATTTGGGCCGGCAACCCCGATATCGCGCCGGAGAAACACAATCAGTTCGATCTCGGCATTGAGATCACCAGGGCGGATTGGGGGCTGAACGCCACCGCCTATGTCGACAAGGTCGAGGATTACATCCTGCGCCAGACCGTCGGCACGGTGACCAGCTACAGCAATGTCTCGGCGCTTCTCGCAGGTGTCGAGATCGGCGGCCATGTCACCTCCGGCGCCTGGACCTTTGCCGGCAATCTTGCCTACACCTATGGCGAGAACCGCAGCGACGACAAGCCGCTGGGTCAGATCCCGCCGCTGATGGGGGCGCTCAGCGCCAGCTATGACGCCGGGATCTGGCAGGCCGGTGCGCGGGTGAATTTCGCCGCCGCTCAGGACCGGATCGATCCGCTGCGCGACGCCAGCACCACGCCCGGCTACGCGACGCTCGATCTCTTCGGCGCCTACGAGATCTCCGACACTGTCATGCTGATCGGCGGCGTCGATAACCTGTTCGACAAGGCCTACGCCAACCACCTGAACCGCGAAACGGTTCTGGGCGAGTCGACCGGGACGATCAACGAGCCGGGCCGGAATGTCTACCTGACCCTGCAGGTGCAATTCTGATCCTCTCTGATCCCTCTCGGGCGCGTCCTTTTCTCGGGCGCGCCCGATCCCATTGAGAAATCACGGTTGGAGGCAGATGATGTCACCCGAAATGCTCGATTTCCTGATCGCCGGCGGGCCTGCGATCTGGGCCATTGCCGCGCTTTCCGTCGCCACGCTGGCGCTGATCCTGTGGAAAGTCTGGGACATGCTGCGCGCCGGCCTCTGGTCCGGCGGGCGCGGCACCGAGGCCGCCGTCCGGCTCTGGCAACAGGGGCAGACGCGCGCCGCACGCGAGGGTCTGAGCCGGCGCCGCAGCCTGCGTGCCCGGCTGGCCCGGCGCGCGATGGAGGTGCAGGCGGCCCAACACCTGCCCGATGAGCTGGCGCGCGAAGAGGTGGACCGCACCGCGCGGGCCTTGTTGAAACGCGCCTCCGCCGGGTTGCGCGGGCTCGAACTCGCCGCCACCATCGGCCCGCTGCTTGGCCTTCTGGGCACGGTGATGGGGATGATCGCCGCCTTTCAGGCGCTGCAGGCCGCAGGCGCCCGCGCCGATCCGGCTCAGCTCGCCGGCGGCATCTGGGAGGCGCTTCTGACCACGGCGGCGGGCATGGCGGTGGCGATCCCGGCACAGGTGGCGCTGACCTGGTTCGAGACCGCGATTGACGGTCTGCGCCATGACATGGAAGACATCGCCACGCGGATTTTCGTGCCGCTGCCGGATACCTCGCCCGAGGCAGGGGAGTGAGCGGCGCCATGTTCAGCTTTGCCCAGCCCCGCAAGAAGCGCCGTCCCGATCTCACGCCAATGATCGACGTGGTGTTCCTGCTGCTGGTGTTCTTCATGCTGGTCTCGCGTTTCGGCGCGCAAAGCGCCCTGCCGCTCTTCCCGGCAGGTGGCGACGGCGCGGCGACATGGCAAGGCCCGCCACGGGTGGTCGAACTTTATGGTTCTGGCGAGATCCGGCTCAATGGCGAAGAGGTGTTTGCCGAACATCTCTCCGGCTGGCTGCGCCCGCTGATGCCCAGCCCGGATGCGCCGGTGATCCTGCGCACCCATGATGCCGATCTGCAAATGCTTGCCGACACGGTGGACCGGCTCTCGGGTGATGGCATCACCCGGCTGATCGTGATGGAGTGACCCATGCGCTTTGATCCGCCGCCGAAATCCTCCGTCTCGACCGGTCTTCTGCCGATGATCAATGTCGTGTTTCTGCTGTTGATTTTCTTCCTGATCGCCGGCGAGATGCAACAGGCGGACCCGCTCGAGATCACCCCGCCCGACACGGCGCGGGCGGAAGAGGCGAAGACCGGCCTGGCGCTCTATCTCGATCCCGAGGGGCAATTGGCCTTCCGCGATCTCACCGTTCCTTTCGCGGAGCGCGCCACGGTCTTGGCCCGGCTCGCAACGGAGCACGACGCGCAATGCCAGGCCGATGCCCCCTGCGCGGCGCAACTCCTGCTTCATGCCGATCGCGGCGCGCCGGCGCGGCTGATCGCGCAAATCTTGCCGGAGCTGGGCGCCATCGGCTTTGCCCAGGTCAATCTGGTGACTGCCGGGCGGGGCACCTCCGAGGCGGCACAGCCATGAGCCGTCTGGTCGAGATTTCCGCCTTTGTCGCCCTGTCTCTGGGCGCGCATGCGGCGCTCTTCGGTCTGCCCCCAGAGCAAGGCGGGGCGCAGTCGCAGGGCGATGGCGGCAGCCAGCTGGTCAGCCTCACCGCCTCGACGGCGGCGCTCGAGAGCCTCGTTGAACGTTGGGATGAATTTGCCCCGCCGGAGCTGCAAGCCGAGAGTGCGCCCCCGGAAGCCCCGGAGCCGCCTGACCCGGTCGCGGCAGAGCCCGCATTGCCACTGGCCAGCCCGACACCGATGCATCTCGACGCGCCCAAAATGCCAATGGCGAACCTTGGCCTGCCCACACCGCCCTCGGAAAGTTTCGAAGAACCGGAGGCGCCGGAAGCCCCGGAGCCGCCAAAACCACAAGCCCCGAAACCACAAGCCTCGAAACCACCCAAGCCACAGCCGCCGAGAAGCCAGAACGCCGTGCAATCGGCAGGTCAGACAGCCAGCGGCAGCGGCGCGCGCGGGGCAAGCGGCACCGCCGGCACGGCACAGGTCGCAACCCTCGATGCCGGCCGGGTTCAGCGCGACCTGAGCACATGGGGCGGCAAGATCCGCAGCGCCATCGAGCGAAAGAAACGCTACCCGTCTGCGGCCCGTGGCGCCAAGGGACAGGTGACTTTGCGGATCACGGTCGCGCGCAGCGGCGCGCTCAGAGATGTCGCGATCTCCCGCTCCTCGGGCAACAGCACACTGGATCAGGCCGCGCTGCGCGCCGTGCAGAGTGTCGGCCAGTTCCGGCCGGCCCCCGATAGTCTCGGCAAGACCAGCTATACATTCACGCTTCAGATCAGCTTTGCGCCCCGGTGATCGGTGCGGATAAAGCCGGCCTGTCGCAACAGCGAGATCACGGCCAGCCCCCTGCGACAGGGCGCATTGCCCCGAATGGACAACCCGAATGCGGGTGATCTCGAACGCCAATGCGGAGAGCGCTCAATTCAGATACCAGTGAGAAGGGGAAAAGTGGCAGTCCGTAGGGGAATCGAACCCCTCTTTCCAGGTTGAAAACCTGGCGTCCTAACCGATAGACGAACGGACCGCGCTTGGTGTGAGCGGGTATTTATGAAATGCGGGCGGGGGGCGCAAGAGGAATTTGACGCCTTTGTGAAGTTTTTTCGCCCGGCTTGGCTGGTCCGACCTAGAGGGCTTCTGCGGCATCCTCGAGCCGCAGCTGCACCGATTGCCGCCCGCCCCATGTGTTGATCTCCAGCCGGCCGGCGAGATGGAAGCGCGCGCCGCCGTGGCGTTCGAGCGCCGGGCCGATCGGACCGTCGAAAGCGCCGAAACAGATCGCGTCGAGCCTTGGGCCCTGGCCATCCGAGAAGGTCAGTTTGAGATGGCTTTCGCCGATGCGGCGGGCGAAATGGATTGCACAGCTTGGGAAGGCAAAGCGCGGGGCAGGGGCGGAGGCGCCATAGGGGCCTGCGGCCTCGAGCTGGGTGATCAGCTCGATCTTTGCCGCCCCGGGCATCAGCATGCCGTCGAGCTTGAGATCGGCGGGGCCGAGGCGGCCGGCACCTTGCTTCGCCAGAAGCTCGGCCAGCCGCGCCATGGCGGGCTCAAGCTGATCGCGCATTACCGTGAGGCCGGCCGCCATCTTGTGGCCGCCGCCCTTGACCAGCAGGCCCTCGGCGGCCAGTCGCTGGATCGAGGCGCCGAGATCGACGCCCGACACGGAGCGGCCGGAGCCCTTGCCGACGCCCTCCTCATCAAACCCGATGACAATGGCCGGGCGGTTGGTGGCCTCCTTGAGGCGCGAGGCGACGATGCCCACGACGCCCGGGTGCCAGCCATCGCCTGCGGCCCAAACCAGAGGCGCGTCAAACCCGCGGGCCTCGGCTTGCAGCAAGGCCTCCTCGCGCACGGCATTTTCCACCTCGCGGCGTTCGGTGTTCAAGGCATCGAGCCGTTCGGCCAGCGCCTGTGCCTCATGCGGATCTTCGGTCGACAGCAGCCTTGCGCCGAGATCGGCGGCGCCGATACGCCCGCCGGCGTTGATCCGGGGGCCGAGGAGGAAGCCGAGCGAATAGGAGGTGGGTGCGCTGTCCATCCGGGCCACATCCGCCAGCGCCCGCAACCCGATACGGTCGCGCCGCGCCATGATCTTGAGCCCCTGGCGTACCAGCGCGCGGTTCACCCCGATCAGCGGCGCCACATCGGCCACGGTGGCGAGCGCGACGAGATCGAGCATCGCCATGAGATCGGGGCTCTTGACGTCCTCGGCGCGCAACAGGCGTCCGAGCTCCACCAGCATCAGGAACACCACCGAAGCCGCGCAGAGATGTGCCAGCTCGCCCGTTTCATCCTGACGGTTCGGGTTCACCACGGCGACACAGTCGGGCAGGGTCTCGCCGCCCAGGTGGTGATCGAGGATGATGACATCGGCGCCCTTGGCCGCGGCAATGGCGTCATGGCTCAGCGTGCCGCAGTCGACGCAGACGATCAGGTCGTGATCCTTGGCGAGCCCGGCCATGGCCGGTTCATTGGGGCCATAGCCCTCGTCGATCCGGTCCGGGATATAGAGTGTCGCGGCGAGGCCCATTTGCCTCAGCCAGGAGATCAGAAGCGCCGCCGAGGTGCCGCCATCGACATCGTAATCGGCGAAGATGGCGATGTTTTCGCGGGATTTGACTGCATTCAGAAAGCGGCTCGCGGCAATGCCCATGTCTTTGAGGGTGAGCGGATCGGGCAGAAGCTCCTTGAGCTTCGGGTCGAGAAAGCCGGCGGCCTCTTCGGGGGCCACACCGCGCCGGGCCAGCGTCTGGCACAAGGGCAGGGGCAGGCGGGTCTGTTGCGCCAGAAGCTCTGCCTGGCGGGTCAGCTCGTCCGTGGGGCCGATCCAGCGGCGGCCGGTCAAAGAGGCGGAGACATCGAGAAAATCACGCATGACTCTCTATCGCCCGGCGCGCGGCCGGATGCAAGAAAGGCGGCCCCGAAGGACCGCCTTTCGCAAAAGATATCGCCTGCCGCTTACTTGATCGGGTTGCGATAGGTCATGCGGCGGATCGAGCCGGTTTTCGAGCGCATCAGGATGGTCTCTGTGGTGAGATAGCCCGGTTCGCGTTTGATACCATGCACGATGGAGCCGTTGGTCACCCCGGTGGCGGCAAAGATCACGTCGGAGGTGACGAGCTCGTCACGGGTATAGATCTTGTCGAGATCGGTGATCCCGGCCTTGGCGGCGCGGCCACGTTCGTCATCGTTGCGGAACAAGAGCTTGCCCCACATCTGGCCGCCCATGCATTTCAGCGCGGAGGCCGCGAGCACGCCCTCGGGGGCGCCGCCGGAGCCCATGTACATGTCGATGCCGGTGGAGGCCTCGGCGCAGTGGATGACGCCAGCGACATCGCCATCGGTGATCAGGCGGATCGCGGCGCCGGTGGCGCGCAGCTCCTCGATCATCGCCTCGTGGCGGGGGCGTTCGAGCACGCAGAGCGTGATCTGGTTCGGCTTGACGCCCTTGGCTTTCGCCAGCGCCTCGACCCGCTGGGTCGGGGTCATGTCGAGCGAGACCACGTCTTTTTCATAGCCCGGGCCGATCGCCAGTTTTTCCATGTAGACATCGGGAGCATGCAGGAGCGTGCCGCGCGGCGCCATGGCGATCACGGTCAGCGCATTGGGCATGTCCTTGGCGGTCAGCGTGGTGCCTTCGAGCGGGTCGAGCGCGATGTCCACCGCCGGGCCGTTGCCATTGCCGACATTCTCGCCGATGTAGAGCATCGGGGCTTCGTCGCGCTCGCCTTCGCCGATCACCACGACACCCTGAATGTCGAGCGAGTTGAGCTGATCGCGCATGGCGTTCACGGCGGCCTGGTCGGCGGCTTTCTCATCGCCGTGGCCGACATAATCGGCAGAGGCGATGGCGGCCTGTTCGGCGACACGGGCGAGGCCGAGCGACAGCATACGGTCGTAGAAGGTGGGCGATTGCGACATGGTATTGGGGTCCCTTTTCACGCGGACAAAATCTTTGCCCCTCCTCATGACCATATGTTCCGCTCACGAGCAAGGGCGGTGCCCTATCCCTAGCGCTAACATGGCGATGTTTGCGCCAACAGTCTGATTTGGTGAAGTTTTCATGACGGGGGAGGCGGAAATGCGAAGCGGGGCGACGGATCGAGCTCGGCCGTGTCGGTCAGAGAGGGCCGGGCAGTTATCCGCCCGCCCGATCCATTGCGTTGCCGGTTCCGCTCAGACGTTCTCGATCCGCAGGGCCACCGGCTCGGTCGCCAGAACCGCGGTGGCTTTCATCCCCTCGAGCGCGGCATCGAGCGAGTTGCGCGAGGTGGCGTCGGTGACGATCAGCACCGGGGCGACCTCGGGGTTGTCGTGCTGGCCATACTGCCGCATCCGGTCGATTGACACGCCGGCATCGCCAAGGGCGGCGGCGATTTTCGCCAGCGCGCCGGGTTTGTCCAGGAGCGACATGCGCAGGTAATAGGGCGCGGGGGTCGCGGCCACGGCCGGGTTCGCTTTTTCCAGCGCCTCGGCGGGCACGCCAAAGGTCGGCACGCGGATGCCACGGGCGATGTCCATCACGTCGGACATCACGGCGGAGGCGGTCGGGCCCTCGCCGGCGCCGGCGCCGCGCAGCACGATCTGGCCGACTTCGTCGCCTTCGAGCACGGTCATGTTGGTGGCATTCTCCAACTGGCCCAGCGGCGAGAGCGCCGGCACAAGGCACGGTGTCATGCGCTGTTCCAAGCCGCGACCGGTCATCTGCGCCACGCCCAACAGTTTGATGCGGTAGCCCATGTCGGCGGCGTGGTGGATGTCTTCGATGGTGATTTTCTCGATGCCTTCGAGCACCATATTGTCGAAATCCACCTGGGTGCCAAAGCCGATGGCAGCGAGGATGGCCAGTTTGTGCCCGGCGTCGATGCCGCCGACATCGAGCGTCGGATCGGCCTCGAGATAGCCCAATGCCTTGGCGGCCTCGAACACCTCGTCATAGGACAGGCCCTCGTTCTCCATCCGGGTCAGAATGTAATTGCAGGTGCCGTTCATCACGCCGGCGATGCGCTCGATGCGGTTGCCCGCGAGCCCTTCGGTCAGCGCCTTGATCACCGGGATGCCACCGGCGACGGCGGCCTCGAAGCGCAGCACGGCGCCTTTCGCCTCGGCGCGGAGCGCCAGTTCCTGACCATGATGGGCGAGCATCGCCTTGTTGGCGGTCACGACATCCTTGCCGGCGGAAAGCGCGGCCTCGGTCGCGGCCTTGGCGGGGCCGTCAGAGCCGCCCATGAGTTCGACGAAAAGATCGACATCCTCGCGCAGCGCCAGGGCCACCGGATCGTCTTCCCAGGCATAGCCGGAAATGTCGACGCCGCGGTCCTTGTCGCGCGAGCGCGCCGAGACGGCGGTGATCACTACCGGGCGGCCGGAACGCTGGGCCAGAAGATTGGCCTTGCGCTGCACGATCTTGATCACGCCGGTGCCGACGGTGCCAAGTCCAGCAATGCCGAGACGCAGGGGGGCTTGGGAAGACGGGGCTTTGGACATGGAAAGGCTCCGGAGTAGGCATGGGATGCGTGAAAACTGACCGTCCTGATAGCGCTGAACGGGGCGATGTGCAACTCTGCGAATGGCGCTCTGTCGTGCGGGGAGACCGGGAAAGTTGCGGCTAGAAATGCCGGTCGATGGCCGCGAGCAACCTGTTGCGGTCGTCCGTGGTGAGCACCGGCCGGGTCGAGAGGCGTCTGGCCCGCGATTGCAGGGCATTGGCGCGGGCGGCCAGTTGCTCCGCCCGGCTGAGCGTGTCGGATTCGGTGTCCGCAGGATCCGTCGCAGCCTCGGCCGTTGTCGCGACCTCCGAGATGTCGATCAGGCTGGGCCAGGGCAGATCAGGGTCCAGTGGCGTGGTGCGCCCCGACAGGTCCGGCCGATCCGCGCAACCGCTCAGACCGGCCAGTAAACCAGCCAGAACTGTCGCCACGGCAAACATGCGGGGTATCCGGAGAGAGGCAGAAGGGCGCATCATGGGTACATAAATTCCAAAAGGATGGCCCTGGGGCGGTTTGCGCGGGGCACTCGCCAGACCCTAATACGGGCGGCCTGCGGGGACAATCGGACTTTGCTGTCGATCTTTCTGCCGAGCTTCCGCTGAGGCCTCTGCTGAGGTCTTTGCGCGGGGGAAGGGCGGGGTTTCGGCGGGCGGCTGCGCAGAGCGAGCTTTCCCTTTGCGGCGCCAGAGGATAGAGCGTGTTGACCCCACCATGCGCAAATGCAGGAGAGCTGCCATGACGGAATTGAACGCGTCAGATCTGACCCTGACCCCTTCGCCCGCCCGGCGTTTCAGCGCGGCGGCCATGCTGGTCCTGCTGGCCCTGATTCTGGTCTGGGTGGTGAGCCGACCCGAAGGCCTCGGGCTTGGCTGGAGTGCGATGCTCGTCGCGATGGCGGCGGGGGCGCTGTTTCTGGCCTGGAAGCTCTGGGTGGTGACCGGGCAACGCCTCATTCTGACCGAGGACGAGTTGCGCCAGGAGAATGGCCCGGTCTTGTGCCGGATCGAAGATGTCGCCGGTGTCGAACGCGGTACCTTTGCCTTCAAACCTTCGAATGGTTTCGTCATCCGGTTGAAAACCCGTGCGCCGCGCGGCTGGGCGCCGGGGCTCTGGTGGCGGCTCGGCAAGCGCATCGGCGTCGGCGGTGTGACGCCTGCGGGGCAGGGCAAGGCCATGGCCGATGTCATTGCTGCACGGGTTGCCGGAATGGGGCGGATCGACTGAGACGTGACCGTCCTGATCCCGGTCCCGGGGGCGCCTCAGTAATATTGCCAGTCGTAGGTCGGCGTCAGGGTGGATTCATCGGTCGTCGTGTCGCTGGTCGACTCCGAGGTCGTGTCCGAGGTGCCGTCGTCGAACGGAACCTGTGTGGCAAAACGCGGTTTGGTGGCGACAATATCGAGGAATTCGAAGTTGGGATCGATGCCGAGCACGCTGAACGGCGCGGTCCAGGGGCGGACGGTTTCGATCAGCAGGACCTCTTCGCCGTCCGCGAGGATCGGCACGCGCTGCTCGACCGTCGCCAATGTCTCGTCCGTGAGGGCGAGGTAGTCACCGGTCGCATAGGACCAGATCAGCTTGTGCGAGCCGTTGCCATCCGTGTCGACCGTATACTGGATGGCGGAGGTGCGCATGTCGATATCGCCTTGGTTGTTCAGGAAGCGATAGACATCGGCCAGCCCGTCGAGAAAGGTGGCGTCGATCGCGTCGGTCTGGCGCGACAGGTAGTCGGAAATCGTGTAATTGGCCTTATTGGCGCGGGCCTTGGCCTCGAACGCGCCGAAGAACATGTAGCAGAACATCAGCATGACCAGGAGGAACGGCGCGATCAGCATGGCTTCGAGCGACATTGAGCCAGCCTCGGCCTCGCGGTATCGCCGCAGGCTCTGACGGAAGGAAGAAAGGATCTGTGCCATCGACTGTCTCATCATGTGTTCGGCTCGTTGACGAAGCCGCTGGTGGAGATCAGGGCATAGCCGGAGCCCGGGGTTTTCTGGAGCGTCGAACCGAGCCATGTGGTCGGGAAGATCGGGTCGACATTGACGCAGGCCCGGACCAGCATCAGTTCGTTTTCGCCACCATCGGTAAAGGTCGTCGCCGGGGTGACATCGGCGGTGCGGTCCAGACAGACCGCGATATGGGTCGGATGCTGGAAATTATTCGCATCCACGGGTTCGAGGGCGATGTGAATGTTTTCCTCGCAATTGCGCACATAGCGGGCATATTCGCAGGTTGCGGATTTCAGGTTTGTCAGGGTCACATTGGGCATGTTCCCCAGACGCACATCGCGCACGGCGAGATCGAGGCCGCGATCGAGCATGGAGGCCGAAACGGTGTAATAGCCGATCTCGTAGCCGCCCATGATCATGTAGGCGAAGATCGGAAAGACCATCGCGAATTCGACCGTGGCGGAGCCCTCTTCGTCACATCCGTGACGCCGGAAGAGCTGGTGCAGGCGGGAGAATATCGTCATTCGACCAGCCTCAGTTCCGTCACCTTCGTGGCAATGGCCGAGAAGGCGTCGGCAATTTCCAAGCCATCGACATCATAGTAATGCGCATCCGAGGAGGCGCAGGATTTGAGCGCCGCTTCTGCATCGGTCGGGGCCTCGAAGCCGATGGTGAAGACCAGAATGCCTTTCTCCTTGGCGGCCGAGCAAATGGCGTCCAGCCGCGCGTTCTTGGTGGCATTGTTGACGCCGACCCGGGTCGCGCCGGTCCAGAAATAGTAGTCGCTGGAGTAGCGCGACGCCTGATAGCGCGTGTAGGCATGGTTCTCGACGGTGATCCGGCTCCAGACTTCCTCCCAGGTCAGCTGTACGGCATTGTTGCCGCCCCAGACCGAGGAGACGTAGCTGCCGGTCGACGGGACGTACCAGCAGTGCGAGTAGTAACAGGCGCTCGAGCGGGTCTCGAAGGAGAGTTTGCCATCTGCGGCCTGATAGATGTCGGAATAGCCGGTGCGGTAGCTGTCGGGCATGTAATATTGCGTGGTGTTCACACCATCGGTCATCACCACCATCACCTTGAGCGACGAATTGGAACTGTCATAGGGGCGATCGCTCATGCCGGCCGAGACTTCGCCGGAGGTGACCAGGGCAGAGGTCAGGGTCTGGGCAGAGGAATCCAGCAGCGCGGCGCCCCATTTCACCCCGAGATCGATCGAGGTGTTGCCATCGGCCGAAAGCCCGGCGATTTTCGATTTGATCGTGTCCAGGGAATCCGACAGGGGCAGGATGTTGTTGCCGCTGTCCGGGTCGCAGACTTGCAGCCGGAGGCCATTGTCGAACCCGGTGTAATACCAGGGATCAAAATGCATCGTCTGATGGTAGAGCGTGGCCGTGTCGATCGCGGTCGTGCTGAAATCGGTCGCGCCGAAATTGATGCAGTAGGAGGTGTCATGCCGGTCCGCGATGTTGAATTCGCCCAGGATGGTCGCACCGGCGTTCACCTGGGTCGAATAGGGCACGACCGAGACCGAGACCGCCCCTTCGGCGGAATTGGCAAAGATCGTATCGGCGAAATCCTCGGCCGCGATCGTCAGGTTGTAGAACTTGTTATTGCTGTTCATCGAGTTCGAGACGTCGAGCACGAGAGAGATCTCGAGATTGGCGAGCCCCTGTTCGGCGGTGCCATGGCTCTTGAAACTCAGATCGTTGATGCCGGCGTAGCGCATGAAATAGGTCGGCAGATCGGCAGATACCCGTGCGGTCACGGACCGTCCGTCCCCGGAGGTGACGGTCTCGACCGAGGCCAGATAGTCGAGCAGGCCGGCCTTGGCGAAGTAATCGGTGACCACGGCTTCCGCATCGAGGGTGCTGTCGAGATTGGCAGCGGCCAGGACCGATCGGTCCAGCGTGTTCTGTAGCTCGGCGCGCAGGGTTTCCTGGCGCATGATGTCGATCCCCATGCCCGCGAGCAGGAGGATGATCACGAACGTGAAGAGGCCGAAAACCGTCAGCGACCCCCGTTCGTCACGGATGTAGCGCTGCCGCAGGCGCCACAAGGCGGGCCTGGCTTTCGAACGCTTCGCGTCCCGGGCATGCATGCCCTTTTCATTCGCCGCTTTGCAGCTGAAATCTGTACCCAACATGACACCGTCTCACTGTATGAGTGGTGCCCCCATATTCCCCAGTTATGCGTCAGATGGCCGGAGTTACCCCGTGCTTACACCCTTCACACAGGCCTATTTTGACTGTGGATTTACCATCGGTAAAGTGTCCGCAGTGGCGGCCTCGAAATGGTCATATTCTCCGCAGCGGAGGCGGGGAACGTCTGTCCAAAGCGTCTCAGGCACCATGATTTCGCCACATCAGGCCCTGAAAAAGCCATCATTTCGAACGACTCCTGCCGCAATCCGATTCGTCTGAAGCGAAATCGCCGAGCTGCCGAGGGCATTTTGCGCTCTGTCGCGGGGGGCGATGCATCGCGCGCCGGACAGGAGAGGAGCGCCCAGAGACAGGAGGTCGGAGGCAGAAGGCGAGCGGCCGGGGGCTGGTGGCGGAGGCGCAGCGGCGGGCATGGGGGCTTTCGGGACCTTCTGCCGTTTGCCGCCTCTGGACCTTGGTCCGGATTTGGGAGAATACTTGCCTTCATGTCACTACCCCCGGGATTCTTGGATGAGCTGCGCAATCGCCTGTCGCTGACCGATGTGGTCGGCCGAAAGGTCATGTGGGATCAGCGCAAGTCCAACCCCGGCAAGGGCGACATGTGGGCGCCATGCCCGTTCCACCATGAAAAATCGGCCTCCTTCCATGTCAATGACAAGGATGGCTATTATTATTGTTTCGGCTGCCACGCCAAGGGCGATGCGATCACCTTCGTGCGCGAGACCGAGAATGTCGGTTTCATGGAGGCGATCGAGATCCTCGCTCAGGAAGCCGGCATGCCGGTGCCGAAAGGCGACCCGAAGGCGCAGGAAAAGTCCGACAAGCGCGCCGAGCTGGCCGAGGTCAACGAGGCGGCGAACCGGTTCTTCCGGCTGTGTCTCAGCCAACAGGGCGGCGCGCAGGCCCGCGCCTATCTCGACAAGCGCGGGATGAAGCCCGAGACCCGCGAACGTTTCGAGATCGGCTTTGCCCCCTCCGGCAACGCGCTTTTGCGCGCGCTGAAGGATCAGGGGATTTCCGAGGATCTGGCGATCGAGGCCGGTGTCGCGGCACGGCCCGACGATGGCCGCAGCCCCTATGATTTCTTCCGCGACCGCATCACCTTTCCGATCCGCGATGCGCGTGGGCGGCTGATCTCCTTTGGGGGGCGGGCGATGGACCCGAACGCCCGGGCGAAATACCTGAACGGTCCCGAGCGGCTTTTGTTCGACAAGGGCAATGCGCTCTACAACCACGGACCGGCCCGCGCCGGCTGTGGCAAGGGCCAGACGCTTGTGGTGGCCGAGGGCTATATGGATGTGATCGCCATGGCCGAAGCGGGCTTTGACGCCACCGTGGCGCCGCTGGGCACCGCCATCACCGAGCGGCAATTGCAGCTGATGTGGCGCATGTCGGATGAGCCGGTGATTGCGCTCGATGGTGACAAGGCGGGCTTGCGCGCCGCGTATCGCGTGATCGATCTCGCCATGCCATTGCTCGAAGCCGGCAAGGGGCTGCGCTTTGCCATTCTGCCGGAGGGGCAGGACCCGGACGAGCTGATCAAGGAGAAGGGCCGCGAGGCGATGCAGGAGGTGCTGGATGGCGCCCTGCCGATGGTCGCGCTCCTGTGGCGGCGCGAGACCGAGGGCAAGGTCTTTGACAGTCCCGAACGCCGCGCCGCGCTCGACAAGAGCCTGCGCAACACCATCCGTCCGATCACCGATGCTTCGATCAAGCGCCATTACGGCGAGATCCTCAAGGACATGCGCTTCGAACTGTTCCGCGGCAAGCGCAGCGACGGTGAGCAGGGTGGCTTTCAGGATGGCGGTTTTCAGGAGGGAAGGTTTCAGGGCGGCGGGCGGCAAGGCGGCAGCGTGCGCCCGCCATGGAACCCCGCGGGTCGCGGTGGACGCTTCGGCAAACAGATCGCCGTGCCGACCGAGGGCGCCAAGGCGTCGATGATCGTCGCCGGCGATGAGGCGCAGGCGGATCTGATGCGCGAGGCGGTGGTTCTGGCGGTGCTGATCGCCAATCCCGGTCTGGCGATGGAGTTCCTGACCCAGCTCGAGGCGCTGCACCCGCGCACCGAAGACCATGCGGTGCTCCTGCATGCGATCCTCACCCATGCCGAGGAGGAGGATACGGAGACCTTGCGGGAAAATGTGATCGCCCTGGCGGGGCGTCCGGCCCTTGACCGGCTGATGTCGCATCCCCATGTGCAGATCACGCCCCCGGTGCGGCGACCCGACCGCGAGGTGGCGCAGATGTGCCTGACCGAGGAGCTGGCCAAGCTCAAGGCGCGACGCGGCTATCAGGCGGAGCTCGACGAAGGGCTCGCGGATATGCTCGCGGCCGAGGATGAAATGGTGACCTGGCGGCTGAGACAGGCCGCCGAGGCCCGCAACAAGGCGACGAAGGCGGAGGCCGAGGACAAGACCGAGTTCGACACGGCAGACAATGGATTGGAATTGTCGCGCAGTGAACGCGACGCCTTCCGCGCGCTTCTGGACCGAATCGCGCCCGGGCGCGGCAAGTGAATCACCCGCCCTGCGTGCGCCCTATGCGACAGAAGCGTGACACTGGCGCAGCAAGTGGTAAGGAAATATGGGTATTCGGGTGGCGAATCGCCGATTCGCATGACATGATTCGTTCGATCGGCCGCATGCGGTCGTAAAACCGGCGCTGGGGCCGGATCGAGCAAGATCGACCAAGATCGGAATGGGGGCTCCCCTGGCCACGGCCAAGGCACCGTTCCCGTGACGTGAAATGAGGAGAGAGCCGCATGGCCGCAAAGGACAACGACGACGCCAAGACCGACGATCAGGACCAGGACGTGATGCTCGACGTGAGCCAGGCCGCGGTCAAGAAGATGATCTCGGAGGCGCGCGAAAAGGGCTATATCACCTATGATCAGCTCAACAAGGTCCTGCCGCCGGAACAGGTCAGTTCGGAACAGATCGAAGACGTGATGTCGATGCTCTCGGAGATGGGCATCAACATCATCGAGGACGAGGAAGTCGAGGACGAGGACCAGAAGGGCGATGCCAAGGGCGGTGAGCTTGTTGCCACCTCCGGCTCGCGCGAACTGGCGACCGCCTCTTCGGACACCGAAAAGCTCGACCGCACCGACGACCCGGTGCGCATGTATCTGCGTGAGATGGGCTCGGTCGAGCTTCTGTCGCGCGAGGGCGAGATTGCCATCGCCAAACGCATCGAGGCCGGGCGCAACACCATGATCGCCGGGCTCTGCGAAAGCCCGCTGACCTTCCAGGCGATCACCATCTGGCATGACGAACTTCTGTCCGAGGATATTCTCCTGCGCGACGTCATCGATCTCGAGGCCACCTTTGGCGGTGGCGTCGATGAGGATGAGGAAGAGGAGAATGTCGTCGAAGGGCTCAACGCCGAGGCCAATGCCGGCGAGTCCAAGGAAAAGGAACAGGAATACGACGCCGACGGCAATCCGATCTCCTCGGATGACGATGACGAGGATGACGACGAGCAGGCCAACATGTCCTTGGCCGCGATGGAAGCGGCGCTCAAGCCGCAGGTCCTCGAGACACTCGCCCGGATTTCCGAAGATTTTGCCCATCTCTCCGAGATGCAGGATCTCAGGATGTCGGCGACCTTGAACGAGGATGGCTCGTTTTCGGCGGCGGAAGAGGCGCAATATCAACAGCTCCGCTCCGAGATTGTGGTGCTGGTGAACTCGCTTCACCTGCATAACAACCGGATCGAGGCGCTGATCGACCAGCTCTACGGCATCAACAAGCGCATCATGTCGATCGACAGCTCGATGGTGAAACTGGCCGACCAGGCGCGGATCAACCGTCGCGAGTTCATCGAGGAATATCGCGGCTCCGAACTGGACCCGAACTGGCTTGACCGTATGGGCGAGAAATCCGGTCGCGGCTGGCAGATGTTCATCGAACGCCATTCCGAGAAGGTCGACGAGCTGCGCTCCGAGATGGCGATGGTCGGGCAATATGTCGGTGTCGACATTTCCGAATTCCGCCGCATCGTGCAACAGGTGCAGAAGGGCGAGAAAGAGGCCCGTCAGGCCAAGAAGGAAATGGTCGAGGCCAACCTGCGTCTGGTGATCTCGATCGCCAAGAAATACACCAACCGTGGTCTGCAATTCCTCGATCTCATTCAGGAAGGCAACATCGGCCTGATGAAGGCGGTCGATAAGTTCGAATACCGTCGCGGTTATAAATTCTCGACCTACGCCACCTGGTGGATCCGTCAGGCGATCACGCGATCCATCGCGGATCAGGCCCGCACCATTCGGATTCCTGTGCATATGATCGAGACGATCAACAAGCTGGTGCGGACCGGTCGTCAGATGCTGCACGAGATCGGCCGCGAACCGACGCCGGAAGAATTGGCCGAAAAGCTGCAAATGCCGCTCGAGAAGGTCCGCAAGGTGATGAAGATCGCCAAGGAACCGATCTCCTTGGAGACGCCGATCGGCGACGAGGAAGACAGCCAGCTGGGCGATTTCATCGAGGACAAGAACGCGGTTCTGCCCCTGGATGCCGCCATTCAGGAAAACCTCAAGGAGACCACCACCCGGGTCTTGGCCTCGCTCACTCCGCGCGAAGAACGCGTGCTGCGGATGCGCTTCGGCATCGGCATGAACACCGACCACACGCTCGAAGAGGTCGGCCAACAGTTCTCCGTGACCCGCGAACGGATCCGTCAGATCGAGGCGAAGGCGCTCAGGAAGCTGAAGCACCCCTCGCGGAGCCGGAAGCTGCGGAGTTTCCTGGATCAGTAATTTAATAGGCGCTCTGAGGAGCGCCTTTTATTTTTCTCGCTTTTGTGAGGTGCTGAGGCATAATTCCCTTATTTTATTGGAGGGAAATATGGCTTTTACATATCGGGAAACCCAAATTGTTAAAGGGATGCTTGATCGAGGAGATAAGCAACATGACATCGCGTCGTATTTCGGGGTGAATGGTGGGAGAGTTGCTGAGGTTTCCACAGGGAAGTGCGATTATCCCAATGCGCAACCTTTTCCAGAGGCTAAGCTCCCCCCGCCGGGGTCTTATGTTGGGGCAAAAACGGTCTTTGAAATTAAAGAAGTTCTGCTGGAAGCGAGAGAATTGATCGAGGAGGCGGGTAACCCGGAAGGTGATGGGGCGGTTGCCATAGACGCAATTGATACAGCAATAGAAAAACTGGATTGAATGGTCTCTTGCGCGGAACAAGGCCGTAGGCCGCCGCGCATCGGTCATGCTGAAAGCATGCCTCCGGCATGACCCGTCCGTCGCACCAAAGGTGCGCCACAAATAGTCGGCACGCCTTTGGCGTGACGGTCTGGCGATTTTGATGGGGCACAGCCTATTTCAAACGTCCGACGGATTTGGTGGGCATAAACTGCCCCGTTCATCCGTTTCGTCGCCATCCCCCGGTCAGGCGTTGCGCGGCTTCGCTCCAGTCTCGAAAGAGGAAAGGGTCGGCGATCCCCACCTTGCACTCCCATCGCTCTCGTTCCACACTGGCCTCCCAAACAGGAGGCCCCCATGTCGCTCTTTTCCAAACTCTTCGGTGGTAAATCCGCTGACACATCCGGTTCAGACGCCGCCTCCAAGCCGACTGCCGAACCCGTCCTCTATGGCGATGATTTCCTGATCTTCCCGGAGCCGATCAAGGAGGCGAGCGGCTACCGCGTCGCCGCCCGGATCGAGAAGGAGATCGATGGCGAGGTGAAAGTGCATGAGATGATCCGGGCCGACACCATGGCCTCAAAGGAAGATGCGGAACAGGGGAGCCTGATGAAGGCACAGATGTTCATCGATCAGATGGGCGAGGCGATGTTCGACTGACCGCCCCGCCGGGGTCTTGCGCTCAGAGCGCCGCTTTCACCGTCTCGGCAATCGGCTCGGTCGGGTGACCGATCAGTTTCGAAAGCGTGTGGCTGTCATCGAACAGCGCGCCCTTGGCGGCTTTCGCATCCGAATCCGCCAGGATTGCGGCGAAGGGGGCGGGCAGGCCCGCGCCGACCAGCGCTTCGGCAAAGGCGGCTTCGGGCATGTCGGTGTAGGACACTTCCTTGCCGGACAGGTCGGTGACGATGCCGGCATAGTCGGCGAGGCTGAAAGCAGCGTCTCCCGCCAGTTCCAGCACCTCACCATCATGACCGCCGGCCAGCACGATGGCGGCGGCTTCGGCAAAGTCCTGACGCGAGGCGGTGGCGAACGTCCCGTCGCCTGCGGCGCCGAAATGCTGACCGAGCTCCAGATCCTGCGCCAGTGTCATGGTTATATTCTCGGAATACCAGCCATTGCGCAGGAGCGTATGAGGGATGCCGCTCTCGACGAGGGCCGTCTCGGTGGCGAGATGCTCCTCGGCCAGCGCCATATCGCCGGTGTCGGCCTTGAGGATCGACGTGTAGGCGATGAACGCCACGCCCGCGGCCTTGGCGGCCTTGATGACATTGCCATGTTGCACGGCGCGCTGGCCGACTTCCGACGACGAGATCAGCAGCAGGCGGTCGACGCCGGCAAACGCCGCCGCGAGCGCGGTCGCATCGGTGTAGTCACCGCGACGGGTGGCGATGCCTTTTGCGGCAAAGCTTTCGGCGGCTTTGTCGGAGCGCACGAGGGCAAGGATGTCATCCTTGGCGACCAGCGTGGCGAGATGATCGACGACACGCTGGCCGAGCTGGCCGGAGGCGCCGGTGACGAGATATGTGGTCATGTCTATTCCCTTTTGGGTTCATTTCGGATACAGGTCTCAATTAGAGACCTTTTGTCGATCTGAAAAGGAGGCACTTTTCCGGTCCAAGGTAACAGCAAGGGAACCACCCGGAGGGAGCGTGGAGATGCGAGATGCCGCCCAAACCCGTCTTGAAGCCTGGAAAGCCCAGGGGTTCGATTTTCAGGCCTGCCCGGTGCGGCAGGTGCTCGACCATGTCGCGGCGAAATGGACCTCGCTCATCCTGTTGGAGCTGGAAAACGGCCCGCAGCGGTTCAACGCGCTGGGGCGCGCCTTGCCGGATATTTCCAAGCGCATGCTGACCCAGTCCTTGCGCGATCTGGAGCGCGACGGGCTTGTCCGGCGCGAGGTCTTTGACACCAAGCCGCCCTCGGTGAGCTACAGTCTCACCGATCTCGGGGCCTCCTTTCTGACGCCGCTGCACGGGCTGATCGACTGGGCCAGCGAGGCGATGCCGGTGATTTCTGAGGCACGTCTGGTCTTCGACGACAATTGATCGACTTATCCACAGATTTCTGATCCGGCCCTGAGGCTTCGTTAAGCATTCCCCTGTTCTCTTGCAGAGAGGTATCGGAACGCACGGGGGATCGTCGCATGAAGTCACGGATCACAGGTCTTGCTCTTGGGCTTGTTGCGATGGCCGGTGCCGCGCCCTTTCTGTCCCGGACGGACGCGGGTGAGAGCATGGTAATTGCGCCCGTTGTGCGCCCGATCATCCGCATGGCCGAGGCGATCGTCTCGCCCGATCCGCTACGAGAAGTGGTCGATGTTGCGCCGGTCAGTGCGGAGGCGCCGGAGGTCGTCGTGATCAGGGTGCCGGTGGCAGATCTTGCGCGCTGCATCGAGACGCTTGATCAGGTCTTCCTGTCCCCGATCGAGGCGGCGGAGGTGCAAAGCGTCTCTCTGAGCCCCGAAAACGTCGGACCCATCGTCCGCTGCGAAGCGGGGTGAGGGCCGCTTAACGCTTTCCCATCGCCGCCCCGTCGGGCTACAATCCTTCCGGTGCGATGATGCGGAGGTGCCAGTGAAACGACTGTCTTATGCGGCGCTGCTGGGCGCTTGTCTGGTCCATGTGAGCCTGGCTCAGCCCGTTCAGGCCGAACCAGGCTCGACCGAAGAGGTGCCGCTGTTCCACTGCGGTTTCGCCAATGGCAAGAGCGTCACGCTCGATGCCGGAATAGACGGTGCCGGACTAGAGGGGCTGCGCTACCGGTTCGGTCGTCCCGGCAAAATGCCGGAGCTGGAAGTGTTCCGCCCCTATGAAGAGGTCCGGGTCACCCCCTGGCCCGGTGTCGGCCGCAGCATCTGGGAGGATCTCAGCCTCACGAACGGCGATTATAGCTATCGGATCTGGGGCAGTCTGGACAAGGAGAAAGCGGTCGAGGAGGCGGCGGATGCGCTTGCCGGCGGGGTGATCGTCGAGCAGGGGGAGCACGAGATCGCAAGGCTCGACTGCCTGCCCGAGAGTGTCAGCTACACGGTGTTCAGCTTTGCCGACACCTATGCGGAGGCGGGCTACTGCTGGGATTTCGAGCATGAGAGCTGGCGCCGCGACGAGGCGGGGAGCTGTCCATGAGCCACCGCCTGTTCGAGATCGACACCCACGGGCCCGGCCTCTACGAGTTCACGCGGGATCTGGCACGCTGGGTGGCGGGCGAGGGGCCGATGGAGGCGGCGCTGACCTTGATGGTGCAGCACACCTCGGCCTCGCTCGTCATTCAGGAGAATGCCGACCCGGAAGTGCAAAGCGACCTGCGCGCCTATTTCCATCGCCTAGTGCCGCCCAGCACCGATCCCTCGATGGCCTATCTGACCCATACCTATGAGGGGCCGGACGATATGCCGGCCCATATCAAGTCGGCACTGTTGCCGACAACCATGACCATTCCTGTCATTTCCGGGCGTATGGCGCTCGGAACTTGGCAAGGAGTATACCTTTTCGAACATCGCACCCGGCCACACCAAAGACGCGTGCTGGCCCTCATGCGTTAGGCGGGGCGGTCGAGAGCGGGGATAAAACCGATGCCACTACATCTTGGGATTAAAATTTAAACTACCCAAATTCTAGGCGGCCCCCTATAGTGCCTGTGGATAACTGGGACAGAGAGCCCAGATTGACGAGGCAGAGATGAGATAAGGGGGCGCTTATGCGTTGTCCATTTTGCGGAAATGTCGATACCCAGGTGAAAGATAGCCGCCCGGCCGAGGATCATGTCGCGATCCGGCGCCGCCGCTTCTGTTCCGCCTGTGGGGGTCGTTTCACCACTTATGAACGCGTGCAGCTGCGCGATCTCGTGGTGGTCAAATCGAACGGGCGGCGCGAGGATTTCGATCGCGACAAGCTCGAACGCTCGATCCGCATCGCGGCCCAGAAACGTCCGATAGAGCCGGAGCGTCTGGATCAGATGATTTCCGGCATCGTGCGGCGTCTCGAGAGCATGGGCGAGACGGATATCCCGTCGAAAACCATTGGCGAGATCGTCATGGAGAGCCTGGCGCGGATCGACACGGTGGCCTATGTGCGCTTTGCTTCGGTCTATAAGAATTTCCAGGCTGCCGACGATTTCGATAAATTCGTCAGCGAGTTGCGCCCGGACCCTAAAGCAGACGAATGAGCCGCGACACCGATGTTCGCCATATGCGCCACGCGCTGTCGCTGGCGGCGCGCGGGCTTGGCCGGACCTGGCCGAACCCGGCGGTGGGCTGTGTCATCCTGCACCAAGGCCGGATCGTCGGGCGGGGCTGGACCCAGCCCGGAGGACGTCCTCATGCCGAGACCATGGCGCTGGCGCAGGCTGGTGACGCCGCTCGCGGCGCGACCGCCTATGTGACGCTCGAACCCTGTTCCCATCATGGCAAGACCCCGCCCTGTGCCGAGGCTTTGGTCGCCTCCGGTGTCTCTCGCGTCGTTGTGGCGCTGGGCGATCCCGATCCGCGGGTGAACGGGCGCGGCATTGCAATGCTGCAAAGCGCCGGCATCGACGTTCTCACCGGCGTCTGTGAGCGCGAGGCCCGGGAACAGCAACAGGGGTTCCTGTCGAAGGTCGTGAACGCGCGCCCGATGCTGACGCTCAAACTCGCCATGTCCTGGGACGGGCGGATTGCCACGGCGACCGGCGAAAGCCAATGGATCACCGGGCCGGAGGCCCGGCGTCGGGTCCATGCCATGCGGGCGGGACACGATGCGGTTCTGGTCGGCGGCGGCACGGCGCGGATCGACGATCCGACCCTGACCGTGCGCGGTCTCGGGGTCGATTACCAGCCGGTGCGTGTGGTCATGTCGCGCAGGCTCGATCTGCCACAGACCGGCAATCTGGCGCGGACCGCGGGCGAGATCCCGGTCTGGATCCTGCATGGCCCGGACGCCGCGCCGGAATTGATTTCGGTCTGGCAGGGGCTCGGTGCGACGCTGATCGAGGTGCCGGTCACCTATGGTCAGCTCGCCCCCGGGGCGGCGATGCAGGCCTTGGCCGAACATGGGCTCACTCGGGTGTTTTGCGAAGGCGGCGGTGCGCTCTCCGCCTCGCTTCTGAGCGCGGATGTTGTGGATCATGTGGCGCTGTTCACCGCCGGGCTCGGGCTCGGCGCCGAGGGCCTTCCGGGCCTGGGGGTGCTGGGGCTCGACCGGTTGGCGCAGGCCAAGCGCTTTGCCCTGGCCAGGATGGAACAGGTCGGCCCGGATGCCTTGACGCTTTGGCAGCGGATCTGTTGAGAAAACCTAGCTGAGACCCAGAAACGCCGCCCGGGCCTGGCGCAGTTTCGCGAGGAGCGCCTGTGTCAGGCGACTGCGTCCTTGCGGTGCCGTGGAGAGATACTCCAGCGCCTCTTCCGGTGACAGCGGGGCGCCGGTTTTCGGGTCGAAATAGCGCGGGTAATCGATGAGCACGGCATGGGCGAGCCCCAAAAGTGTCGGATGCGCCCCGCGCCGGGCCGGCACCTTGCCGAGATCCGTGGTCAGCCCCCAGCCGGCGTAGAACGGCGCGCCGGTGCAGGTGACGGGCCTGTCGCGCAACAGCGCCTCAAACCCGATCAGCGAGGTCATGGTCCAGACCTCATCGCAGGCCTCGATGAGCGCCAATGGATCGGCCTCATGGGCGACGACATCGGCGCGCTTTTCCGCGTCGCCGAGCTTGCCCTTGCGCAGGCCTGCCTCGACATCCGGATGTGGCTTGTAGACGATCACCGCCTGCGGGTGCGCCGCGCGGGCCGCCTCCAGCAGGGCGCGGTTGCTGGCAATCTCGCCCGCGCCCAGGGTGATCGAGGCGTCATCTTCGACCTGTCCGGCCACGAGGATGCGATGCCCCTCGGGCAGGGGCGGCACCCCGGTTCCGACATTGTATTTGCTCAGGTTGAGCGCGCGAAGCCGGGTGAGGAATGTATCGATCCGCCGGGATTGCGCCGGGCTGAGCGAGGCGCGTTCCGCGATCATCTGTTCGAGCCGCGACGGGCGGGTCGGATCGAAATAGATCCCGATGTCATCGAGCACCAGAGACAATGGCCGCACCAGCGCCGCGCCCAGGCCCCGCGAGCGCAGGAAACCGTCCTCGAGTCGCAGATCGGCCGCGGGATCATTGCCCCAGACAAGATGGCGGCGCCCCCTGGCTTTCTCGGTCGCGATCTCCTCCGGGGCGTCGGTCACGGTGATCCCGCCGCGCCCGAGATAGCTCTTCAGAAACCCGTGTTTCCAGCGCAGGATATTGCTGGCGACATAGCCCGAGGCATCTTCGCGCAGGGCGCGCTCGCGGGTCTCGAGCCGGGCCAGAACGGCCTCGATCTCCAGCGCGGTCTCTCCGGCGTGCCATTGCGTCGCGCGCATGAAGGCGGCGTGGAACAGCTGCGCCCGGGTGAGCCGCCGCGTGGCATGCGGATCGGGGCGTTCATCCTGGCTCAATCCGAGGCCACCGTACCAGGGCTGACCGAAGACCCGGGGGCGGTGACCGGCGAAAATCGCATCGGCGCCAAAGCCGGCGCTATGGGTGTAGACCGCGGTGGCGCTTTCCAGCAGGGCGTAGAGATTGCTCTCCGGCGGCAAGAGGCTGATCCGCGGATCGGCATGGCTGGTGAAATAGCCGTCGGCACAGCAGAGCACCGCCACCTGGGCGTTCAGCAGCTCGGTCTGGGCGAACACCAGCATTTCCAGCATATCGGTGTCCGGCGGGGCGCCATCCACGCTTTTCGGCTGATCCAGAACCAGCACATATGGCCCATTCGGAAGCCTGTTTGCGTCGATCGAGGTCGCAGACTTGGACAGTTTCAACGCGACCAGCCAATCGATCGCATCGCGGGCGCGGTCGAGCTCGGCGCTCATGTCCAGCGGGTCGTTGGCGATCACATCGGCCCAGTCTTGTCGCGATGTGCCGCTGAGATCCGGTTCCTGTGCGACGCGGTCAAGGAGCAGGGGGGGCTCAAACGCAGGCCGCCCCAGCGGGGCGGCTGGGGCGGCGGTTTGTGATGGGCCATTCGTGACCATATTCAGCGTCAATTGCTGGCGACGTTGCTCAGCTGATTGGCCGAGGCGGTGACGCCGGTGATCGCACCCAGGGTTTTCTGCCATTGGACGAAGGGCGCTTCGGTGACATAGAGCGTGTCGCCATCGCGGATCAGGAAGTCGCGGGCCAGGAACAGCCCATTGGGCTGGGTCAGGTCGAGCACGTAGATCAGGCGCTGTGTGCCCGTGATGTCGTCACGACCGAGCACCTGGCGGGCGATTTCTTCGGGTTCGTTGCGGAACACGAAGACGCCGGTCGGGTCGGCGGAATTGGTTTGCAGCCCACCCACTTGCGCGATGGCCTCGAGCGCCGACAGGTTGCGGGTCTCGAAAGAGATCACGCTCTGGCCGCCGGTGGCGCCGAGCGCGGTGTAGGTGCGCGGATCGGCCTCGACTAGGATGCGGTCGCCGTCGCGCAGCGGGATGTCGTATTTCGGGTTGTCGTAGAGATCCTGGAACCAGACGCTGCCGCTCTTCGAGCCGCGGATCACTTTGACCTGGGCGACATCGGGTTCGACCGCGAGGCCGCCGGCATGCGCCAGCATGGCGGTCAGACGACGGGTCGGACGTTCGATCGGGTAGACGCCCTGGCCGGAGATCTTGCCGGTGATGGTGACGGTGGCGCCATCGCCGGCGGCGCGCGCCACCATGACCTGCGGATCGGGGGTCTGGGCGTCGAGTTTCTCGGTGATGATGCGGCGGATTGCTTCCGGGCTGTTGCCGGCGGCCTTGATGCGACCGGCATAGGGCACAAAGATGAAGCCCGCGCCATCGACCTGAACTTCAGAGAGGACCGTGGCATTGGCGCCCTGACCGGCGAGAAGCCCGTCATCGACGTTTTCCCAGATCGTCAGCGACAGCACGTCGCCCGGAGAGATCGTGTCGGAGCCGATCACGCCGGCGTTCTGGAAGGCCGTCGAGAAGCCGAGTTCCTGATTGATCGCGGTGATCGCATTGACCCGGTCATTGACCGAGACGACAAAGGAATCACCTTGCTCCATCACGGAACCCGCGAAAATTTCTTTCTTGTTGGGGCCGGAGCGGGGCAGGCCACAGGCTGTCAAGCTGGCGGTCATGGCAAGCACGGCCACGGCGCGGGTAACGCGCGATGTCAGGATATTCACAGCTCGATCTCCTCTGCCCCATATTTTTATCGGGTTTAGATAGAAGCTTAGCCAATAGCGAGTCAAAAATCCAGCAAGCGGGCCGTGCCGCCGGCACGCTGTCGCAGGGGTGTTGCGCAGAGGTCGCGACCATCGCAGGATCTGTGTGTCGGCACATTTCACCCCCTGTATGTAGGGGGAAAGGCGCGGCCAATCGACGGAAATCTTTGCTATTTCACCAGTCTGAGCGGCTGTCGCGGCGGCGCGGTGCCGGACAGCAGCGCCACATCGGGCGCATCTTGCGACAGCATCAGATCGACGACGAGACGCAGGAGCTGTTGCCGTCCGCGTTTGGAGTAGAAACCGCCGGGCACTTGCGAGGTCTCGAGCAGAAACTGACGAAAATCGCGATAGGCGCGGGTGTCCGGCCGGTCGGGATGGGAGAAAAACTCTTCGAGCGGCTGATGCGAGACGAATTCCGGCTTGTCATAGACCGCCTGGCCGAGAATGCGCAGCGGGATGCCGAGCGACAGGACCTGTTGACCGGCGGTGGAATTGACCGTGACGGCGGACCGCGCACTGTGCAACAGCCGTTGCAACTTGCCGCCGCGCACGTAATGCACCCGGTGCTCGACGCCATATTCGGCGGAGATGCGGCGAATTTCATGGCGGAGATTGCGCCGGTCGTTTTCCAGCGGATGCGCCTTGAACACCAGATGATGATGCGCGGGCGCGCCCGTGGCGAAACCCTGGATCACATCGGCGATAAATTCGGGCATGGTGGAATAGGGGCTATGGACCTGAAAGCTGGTATCATGTTCGAGCTGCAACAGCGCGATATGGAACGGATGCCCGGCATTGAGGATGCGCCGCGTGTGCCAGCCGCGCGACAGGTAGTGTTGCGGCATCAGGATCAGGCGCTTGAAATACAGGAGGAATTCGCGGGTCACCGGCAATTCGCGATGGCCCTTGAAATGTTTGAATGCGCCGTTCCGGAACAGCACGAACCAATGATAGAGCGCGCCGTAGAAGATATGCTGGCGCATGTCGCCCCATTGCGCCGGCGGTTCGATATTGTCCTGATCGATCTTGTCGAGTGCGACGCGCATATCCTCGACGGAAAGGCCCATCAGGCTCGAATTTCCGTTCGAGCCATCGCGCTCGTAAGACACCCAATAGGGGCGGATGTAGCCCTCTTCGAACACATGGATGGTCAGGCCCAGTGCGCGGGCTTTCTCGATGGCCAGCGCATGGACCGGGCGGGTGTCGCCATAGAGCACGATATCGGTGACGCCCTTGTTCGCGACGATCTCTGCAAAGGTCTCGGGCCAGGCTTCCGGCGTGCCGGTATAGGGCAGAAAGCTTTTGCTCGAGAACCAGAACGCCCGGTCGCCGGCGTTGAAGCCGACGCGCCAGACCGCGGCACCGGCGGCGCGCAACATCTTGCCCAGACCCCAGAAATATGGCCCGTGCGGTCCCTGAAGCATCAGGAAGACACGGCTGGCCGGTGGGTCTGACGGGCTGAGGTGTTTCATTTCTGTGTTGTGTGACATGGGCGCGCGCTTGTCATGGTTAAAAGCTGTTTACTCAGAAAATCGGGCGGATTTGTGGCTCTGCTGACGCATGGTAAGGCCGGGTTTTCGAGGCGGTGGGCAGAGGAGTGCGGCCTCTCTGGTCCCGATGCTCGCACTGACCATGGCGCAGATCTTGGTGCAGAAAGGTGAATATTCCCTGAGCGCGGTCTCTTGCGGTGCCCGCCGCGGGGCGCTACCTCTTTTCGGGTGACGAATGAACCGCTTGCGTGGCAAGGCTCATCCGTCCCTCTGACAGCAACAGGAGCCCCATATGTTCACAGGAATTATCACCGATGTCGGGACGGTTCTCGAGCTCGAGAAACGCGGCGACCTGCGCGCCCGGATCGGCTGTGCCTATGACGTGGACGGGATCGAGATCGGCGCCTCGATCGCCTGTGACGGGGTCTGCCTGACGGTGATCGCGCTGGGAACAGACCCTCAGAACTGGTTCGATGTGGAAATTTCTGCCGAGAGCATCTCCAAAACCAATATCGGCAACTGGGTGGAGGGCAAGCGGCTCAACCTCGAACGCGCTCTGAAGCTCGGCGATGAACTGGGCGGGCATATCGTGTCCGGCCATGTCGATGGCGTGGCGGAGATCACCGCCATGGTGGAGGAGGGCGACAGCACGCGGATCACCTTTGCGGCCCCCGAAGCGCTGGCAAAATTCATTGCGCCCAAGGGCTCGGTGGCACTGAATGGCACCTCGCTGACGGTGAACGAGGTCGATGGCACCTCCTTTGGCATCAATGTCATCCCGCATACGCAGGAGGTGACCACTTGGGGCGCGGCCAGGGTCGGTGACAAGATCAATCTCGAGATCGACACGCTGGCACGCTATGTCGCGCGTCTGCAGGAATGGCAGGCATGAGCCGCTTTGGCGTCGGCCACAACGGTGGTCCTTCGATGGATGGCGGGGTGAGCTTTCGCCGGTTTGCCTGGCAACAGGCCCGCAAGGGGCTGTTGGGCGAGCGCCTGCCTGTGGAGGTGATCCGGCGTCGGGTGCGCCGGGCCGAGGAGCTCGGGCTGCCCTACCGCTCCTATGCCTCGATTCGCGCCGCGACCGGCCGTGATGTGCTGGGCTTTCTGTTTTCCACCAATGCGCTGCGGCTCATTCGTCAGGGCGACCGCCTGCCGGTGCAATATGCCGACAAGCTGGCGCGGCTGAAGGCGGCGCGGCTGGCGGCGGTGCATGCCCCGCTCGATCCGGGTGCAATTGCCGCTTTGGACGAGATCGACCGGGCCGGGGACGCGCCGCGCGCCTTTGCCGACTGGTCGGTGCAACGGGCTGGTTTGAAAGAGATTTTGGGGGACAAGCTGCCGCGGGATGCGGTGGTGCTGATCTCGGAGGCCGCCTTTGAAGCGGAATGGTGTGCCTCTGGCAAGCTTGCGGGGGCGATCCCGGCCCCGGTCTTTTTCGGCGATTGAGGCAATTGCGCGCAAATTGACAGACGGATGTGCCCAATTCTCCTGTGTTCCGGGGTGGGATGTACTGGCCTTTGGGCCGCCAAACCTGTAGGCAAGGGCGACCCGAAGATCTTAAAGGCCCGCCCGAGACATGTCCGATACCACAGCGACGACCCAAGACAGCTACGAAGCCGCGATTTCCCCGATCGAGGAGATCATCGAGGATGCCCGCAACGGCCGGATGTTCATCCTTGTCGATCATGAGGATCGCGAGAACGAAGGCGATCTGGTGATCCCGTCGCAAATGGCCACGCCCGAGGCGATCAACTTCATGGCGACCTATGGCCGGGGTTTGATCTGCGTGACCTTGACCGGCGAACGGATCGATGCGCTGGGCCTGCCGATGATGGCCTCTTCGAATTCCTCGCGCCACGAAACCGCTTTCACCGTCTCGATCGAGGCGAAAGAGGGGGTGTCGACCGGCATTTCCGCCCATGATCGGGCCCGCACCGTCGCCGTGGCGATCGACCCGTCGAAGACCGCCGAAGACATCGCCACCCCCGGCCATATCTTTCCGCTGCGCGCCCGTGAGGGCGGTGTCCTGGTCCGTGCCGGTCACACCGAGGCCGGTGTCGATGTCGCCCGTCTGGCGGGGCTGATGCCCAGCTCGGTGATCTGCGAAATCATGAACGAGGACGGCACCATGTCGCGGCTGCCGGATCTGGTGAGCTTCGCGCAGATGCACAATCTCAAGATCGGCACGATTTCCGATCTGATCGCCTATCGTCGTCGCCACGACAACCTTGTGACCAAGAGCGCCGAACGGACCATCACCTCGGCCTTCGGTGGCGAGTGGGCGATGCAGATCTACACCGACGATCTGCACGGGGCCGAACATATCGTGCTCTCCAAGGGCGATATCACCGATGGCAAGCCGGTTCTGGTGCGGGTGCATAACCTCAATCCGCTGGAAGATGTGCTGGGCATCGGCAAGACCTCGCGCGAGATCGAAGGCGCGATGGAGCTGATCGCCGAAGAGGGCCGCGGCGTCGTCGTGCTGCTGCGCGACACCCGCATGAAAATGATCGAGGAAGACGCGGCCTCGCCGCAGACGCTGCGCCGCTACGGCCTGGGGGCCGAGATCCTTGCAGCACTTGGCCTGCATGAGCTGATCCTCGTGACCAACAGCCCGCAACCGAAAGTGCCGGGGCTCGATGCCTTCGGCCTCACGATCACCGGAACGCGCAAAATCACCGAAGGAGCCTGAGCCATGGCCGCCGCTGAACAGCATCACATTCTCGACCTGCCGAAGTTCGAACAACCGGTGAAGCTCCTGATCGTCGTTGCGCCCTATTACAAGGACATCGCCGATGAACTCGTGGCCGGCGCCAAGGCCACCATCGAAGAGGCGGGGGGCACCTGGGATCTCGTCGAGGTGCCCGGTGCGCTCGAAGTGCCGACCGCGATCTCGATTGCCGACAAGCTGTCCAACTTCGACGGCTACGTGGCGCTGGGCTGTGTCATCCGGGGCGAGACCACCCATTATGACACCGTCTGCAACGACAGCTCGCGGGCGCTGCAGCTCATGGGGCTTCAGGGCCTCTGCATCGGCAATGGCATCCTGACGGTGGAAAACCGCGATCAGGCGGTGGTGCGCGCCGAAAGCAAAGGTCAAAATAAAGGCGGCGGTGCCGCCGCTGCGGCCTTGCATCTCATCGCGCTTTCGCGCAAATGGGCAAATCCGAGCAAGGGCGTGGGATTCCATACCGACGCGATCAAGCTTGCCGGCGAGACAAAGCCCGCCTGACGAAAGCCGAACACATGACCGCCAACGAGTCCACCGAGAACGAACATCTGAAACCGCCGTCGAAGCGCGAGATGAAATCCGCCGCCCGGCTCTATGCCGTGCAGGCCTTGTTTCAGATGGAGGCCTCGGACATGACGGTGGATAAGGTCCGCCGCCAGTTCTACGATCACTTCTTTGGTCTCGAGACCGAGGAAGAGGGGCTGTTCATCGACGGCGACAGCGATCTGTTTCACGAGATCACCGAGATCGCGGTGAACGATCAGGCCAGGATCGACCAGATGACCGACCGGGCGCTGGTGGCGAAATGGCCGATCGCGCGGATCGACTCGACGCTGCGGGCGCTGTTCCGGGCTGCCGGTGCCGAGCTGCTCTCGGGGCGCACGCCGCCGAAAGTGGTGATTGTCGAATTCGTCGATGTGGCGAAAGCCTTCTTCCCCGACGGGCGTGAGCCGAAATTCGTCAACGCGGTGCTCGATCATATGGCCCGCGAAGCGCGCCCGGAGGCCTTTTGAGGCCAGAGGGCGAGCGAGCCTATTGGATTTGTGAAGCGCGCCCGGAGGCCTTTTGAGGCCAGAGGGCGAGCGAGCAATTCGAACCTGTGAAGCAGGCCCGGAGGCCGTTTCAGGCGAGCGCGCACAGTTTGCACAGTGTGACTTTTATCAACGCCCCGCTTTGTCGGGGCGTTTTGCGTGACGGGTTCCGCGCGCTCGGCACCGGCTGGATGCGACGCTATGGACCTAGAAAATCTCTCAGATTCTGCTACAGTTTTTGAATATGTTTCGGATGCAGGAGCGCTGACATGTCGGATTCGATGCCCAAGCTCGTCAAACTCTATATTACCCAGGTGCTGATCGGCTTTGCCATCGCTGCGGCTTTCGTGGGCGCGCTCATGTATTTCAACGTTGCCAATCTCTGGCATCTGGTGACCCATAATGAGGCCGGGATCATCGCCGTGATCATCCTCTGGTTCGCCAATGGCATCGTGTTTTCCGGTGTGCAATTCGCCATCACCATCATGCGCATGGCCGGGGCGGATGACGAGGATCAGGGCGGCAAGCGTGACGAGATCCCGATGACCGCGCTTGAGCCCATTCCGGTGAAAGTTGCCGAACGCCGCTGAGATCAGATTGCTGAGATGCAGATGCTGAAAAGACAAACGCGCCCCGTATCGGAGGCGCGTTTGTCTTTTCAAAGAAAGGCGGCGGGGGACCACAGCATCCGTAGCAGCGCGATGCTCCCGATGCCTGATATATCAGGTGGGTGCCAGGTAATCGGACCACGGCCCGGACAGAGCCAGCCCCCATTCGGTTGCGTAAGGCCTCCGGAGACTTGCGCCCATGTGTACGTAACGAGCAGATCCCGCCTCGCTCGGAGATAGGGTTTGCGCGGCAGGAGGGCAAGGGGGCAGGCATTGAAATCCTGCGCGCTCTCGATCACTTTCTCTGCATGCCCGAGTCCATTGATCCGTTTTACAGCTCCGCCCAGCCCGGTCAGATCCTCGCCCGGGGCGTGTCGCGCCACCTGCGGACGCATGATTTCGCCTGTGTCGAGGAATTCGTGCCGACCCGGGGTCTGCGTGTCGATGTCATGGCGCTGGGGTCCAAGGGCGAGATCTGGGTGGTCGAATGCAAATCCTCGCGTGCCGATTTCAGGACCGATCAGAAATGGCAGGGCTATTTGGATTGGTGCGATCGTTATTTCTTTGCCGTGGATACGGAATTTCCGGTGGAGATCCTGCCTGAGGAGGCCGGGCTGATCCTCGCCGATGGCTATCAGGCCGAGATCATTCGTATGCCTGCGGAGGATAAACTGCCGGCGGCGCGGCGCAAGGCCCTGACGCTGAAATTCGCCCGCACCGCAGCGCTGCGGTTGCAGGGGGGCCGCGATCCGGGTGTGGCGGCAATGTTCGGGGGAGAGGGGTAGGGCGCTTGGCGCTTACTTGATCTTGCGGGCCTGAGCGGCGGCGGCGCGCAGTTCCTCGGCGATTTCCTCGGCCTCTTCCGGTTCGAAATCCATCGGAATCTCGATGCCACCCGTGGCCTCGATGAACATGCGCACCATGCCGAGCGAGGTGGGGCCGATCTGCAGATTGGCTTCGATGTCTTTTTCCGAGTTGATGCCCATGGGGTCCGGCTCCTTTATGGCTGCAAAGCGTTTAAGGCTTTGGCGATGGTGAGGCAAGGGGGTGTCAATATGGTTGACTGAGTCAAGTATATGCGCCAGCGTGTCCTCATGGATCACGTTTCTCACCTGCGCGCTTTCAACCGCGACTACACGGTCAAACTCGGCCTTCTTGACCGGTCCTATCTCGGTTCCGGGCTGAGCCTCACACAGGTGCGGGTGTTGCAGGAAATCGCCCTTGCCGGCGAGGACGGCACCAGCGCGCGCGACATCGCCAGCCGGATCGGCACGGATGAGGGTTATTTGAGCCGCATCATCGCGGGGTTCGAGGCCAGGGGCTGGGTGCGGCGCCAACAGGACCCGCAGGACGCGCGGCGCAAACGGCTCTGGCCGACCCAAGCCGGCCGGGCGGCTTTCGCGCCTCTGGAGGCCGCCTCGAAAGCCATGATGGAACAGCTTTTGTCGCCGGTGACCGAGGCGGGACGGGACCGGATTTGTGCGGCGCTCACCGAGGTGCAGAGCCTGTTCGCTCCCCCCGCCGGCGAGATCACGATACGCGGGCCGGAGAGTGGCGATCTCGGCTGGGTCCTCGAAGCCCATGCCAGGCTCTATGCAAGGGACGAGGGCTACAATCAGGAGTTCGAAGCCGTGGTTGCGCAGATCCTCGCGGAGTTCGCCAGATCTACCAAGGCGCTGGATCGGGCCTTTATTGCCGTCGATTCCCATGGTCAGCGTCTGGGCAGTACCTTCGTGGTCGAGGAGAGCCCCGGTGTCGCCCGGCTCCGGCTGGTGCTGCTGGAACCACAGGCGCGGGGCCGGGGGCTCGGCAAGAGGCTTCTCGACATGGCGCTCGAGCATGCCCGCGCTTCGGGCTGTCATGAGATGGTGCTCTGGACCCATGAAAGCCATGTTGCCGCCTGCGCCATGTATGCGCGCGCCGGGTTCTCGCTCGTCTCCTCGCAGCCGGCAGAGGCCTTTGGCGCCAAGGTGGTCGATCAGATTTGGCAAAAAAACCTTTTGCCCTGAGGCGATTTTTGCGCAAACTGCCTCTTGCATTCAGCGGCCGGGGACAGTAAATCCCCCGTCAGTGCCGCCTTAGCTCAGTTGGTTAGAGCGCCTGATTGTGGATCAGGAGGTCCCCCGTTCGAGCCGGGGAGGTGGTACCACCCTTCCCCACATCGCTGTTGCCTCTACCGTATGTCGTTTGTGTGGCTTGCGGTCTCCTGCGGGCACTTGCGGCAGGTTCTGGTGCCCGGTAGACCGGGAGGCAAGATGCCGGTGGCATGATCCTCTTCCCACTGGCTTGATGCTGCGCATACCGGCGTGCCCGGCCGGTCGTTTCCTCCCATGTTCAATCCCGTTCGGAGTGACATCCCATGAAAAACAAGGTTCAGCTCATCACCTATGTCGACCGGCTCACCGGCGGCGGTTTCAACGCGTTGAAGGCGATGCTCGAAGGTCCGATGCAGGGGCTCTTCGGTACGGTGCATGCGCTGCCCTTCTTCCCCCCGATCGACGGGGCGGATGCCGGCTTTGACGCCATCGATCACACTACGGTGGATCGCCGCCTCGGCGATTGGGCGGATGTGAAAACTCTCTCGACAGGCACGGATGTGATGGCGGACATGATCGTCAACCACATCTCGGCGCAATCCGCCCCGTTTCAGGATTTTCTCGAAAAAGGCGCCGCGTCCGAATTTGCCGAGATGTTTCTGACCTATGGCAAGGTCTTTCCGGAGGGCGCGACAGAGGCGGATCTGATGGCGATCTATCGCCCGCGCCCGGGCTTTCCCTTCACCAAGATGCGGTTTGGCGATGGCACCCAGCATCTGGTCTGGACCTCTTTCACGGAGATGCAGATCGATATCGATGTGAAAAGTACCCAGGGGGCGGCCTACCTCGACCGCATTTTCGATGCGTTCAAGGCGGGTGGGGTCTCCTCCATCCGCCTCGATGCGGCGGGCTATGCGATCAAGAAGCCCGGAACGAGCTGTTTCATGATCCCCGAGACCTATGAATTCCTGGGCGAGCTGGCGCAAAAAGCCAAGGCGCGCGACATGGACGTTCTGGTCGAGATTCACAGCTATTATCAGGACCAGATCGACATCGCGAAACGCGTCGACCGGGTCTATGATTTCGCGCTGCCGCCGCTCGTCCTGCATGCGCTTTACACCGGCGATGCCGCGCCGCTGGCAAATTGGCTCGAGATCAGTCCACGCAATGCGATCACCGTTCTCGACACCCATGACGGGATCGGGGTGATTGATGCGGGCGCGGCAACCGATGGCCGGCCGGGGCTTTTAACCCCGTCGCAGATCGACAACCTGGTTGAGACCATGCACGAAAAGAGCGGTGGCACCAGCCGCGAGGCCACCGGGGCCAAGGCGTCGAACATGGACCTCTATCAGGTCAATTCCACCTATTTCGATGTGCTCGGCCAGAACGAGGCGGCGTATCTCATCGCCCGCGCCGTGCAATTCTTTGTCCCCGGCATCCCGCAGGTCTATTACGTCGGACTTCTGGGCGGCACCAATGACATGGAGCTGTTGCGGCGGACCGATGTCGGTCGCGACATCAACCGGCATTATTATGGTGCGGGTGAGGTCGAGGCGGCGCTGGCCACGCCGATGGTTGCGGAGCTTTGCGATCTGATCCGCTTCCGCAATACCCACCCGGCTTTCGAGGGCGAGTTCACGCTCAACGTGCTGTCCTCGTCGGTGCTGGAGCTGGTCTGGGAGAATGGCGAGGCCCGCGCCGTGCTCTCCGTGGATTTCGCGACAAAGGCCGCGACGGTGCGGCATGCGGCGGGGACCGGGACGGAAGAGCGCTTTGTGATCGGTGGGTGAGACTGGGCCGGAATGAGCCCATGTCGGACGTTCAGAACTTAGCACCTCGTGCGGAATCAAGGCCGCAGGCCGCCGCACATCGCTGACGCGTCCCGCGCGGCGGCGATTTTGTCAGGACAGCACAATGTGTTGAACTTTTTCGGATTTGGCTGGGGTAAATCAAGAGGCTCATAGCTCAGGCTCGCCACCGCCCGCGTCATCGAGGTGCGGCTTGTGCCAAGACTGTAAACGTCCCCTCCGTCCGCAAAGCCGTCCTTCCATTTCCGGACGGATTGTCTCGCCCCCGGGGCCAAACCTGGATCGGCACCCTGAGCGGTCAGCGACGAACAAAGGGGTGCGACAAAATGTAGCGCCAAATGGGAATCGATGCTATCCTTTCAAAAAGGGAGGACTATATGCATCTTTATTTCGTAGGTTTTACCTACGGCGCATTTGCCATGGCGCCATTGCTCTTTGTCGTATTCGCGGCCCGGACATTGAAAGCGGATTCGGACGCGCGACAGCTCGCTTACCGTGAAGTCCTGGACGAGAACCGTGACGCTGTTCCGGTGATGGCGCAGGCGTCGTGGTATTTCCCATCCTGACCCGTTCGCATGGTTGAGGCCGGTGGGAGGAGTTGACCGGTTTCGGCCCGCGGACACAAGAAGCGGCTCTCGGGCGCGAGAGCCGCTTTTTTATTACACGCGCAGGGTGGGAAGCCCGTAGGGGGGGGGGCGGCTTTCCCCGTTGGTCGACTGGTCGGTCTCTACTGGCCGGCCTTCATTGGCCGGGTTTGACTGGCCGGGGTCGACTGGCCGGGGTCGACTGGCCGGTTTCGAATAGCCGATCGAAGATCAGTCGATCCCGATCCGCTGTCGCAGGGCCCCGGTGGCCGCATCGAAAATCAGGATTTCCTCATCACTTCCGCCCGCCGCGTCCCGTGCGACGATGGCGACCCAGTCAGAACCGCGCGTGAAGGCCTCGGGCGCGAGCCCTTCGGGCAGGGCGAGATTTTCCGGCAGATCGAAGCTGATCGCCGCGCTTTCCCCCTTCAGATCCGGGAAGCGCGTGACAAGCAGGCCAATGAGCACTAGAAACCCGCCAATCATCACCACCAGCAACGTGGTCACCAGCCGGCGCAAGAGCGTCAGCCGGGCCGCGTCTTTCGGATCAATCTCAATCGGATCGTTCATGGCTTCCAAACCTGTCACCAAAGTCGCATTCGTGATCGCGGAGAACCCGCCTAAACGCCTTGATAAGGCGATTGCCCGCGATGTGCCAGAAGAAGCCACCCTGTCGCGCTCGCGATTGACGAAACTGCTGGCCGAGGGCGCGGTAAAGATCAACGATGCGGTGGTGACCGATCAGAAGGCCAAGGTCGCGGAGGGCGACCGGGTCGAGATCACGGTCGAGGAAGCCGCCGAGATCGCGCTTGTGGCCGAGGATATCCCGCTCGAGGTGATCTATGAGGATGAGGATCTGATCGTCATCAACAAACCCGTCGGCATGGTGGTGCACCCGGCGCCCGGCTCGCCTTCGGGCACGCTGGTGAACGCTCTGATGCATCATTGTGGCGACAGCCTCTCGGGCATCGGAGGCGAGAAACGCCCCGGTATCGTCCATCGGATCGACAAGGATACCTCCGGCCTGCTGGTGGTCGCCAAATCCGACAAGGCGCATCAGGGGCTGGCCAAGCAATTCGAGAAACACACGGTCGAGCGCAAATATTACGCGCTGGTCTATGGCGCGCCGGACCCGATGGACCCGCGTCTCAGGGGTGTGAAGGGCGTCGGCTTCGAAGGCTCCAATATTCTGCGTATCACTACGCTTTTGGGTCGTCACAAGACTGATCGTCAGAAACAGGCGGTATCCTTTTCCGAAGGGCGCCATGCGGTGACCCGGGCGCGGGTGGTCGAGCTCTATGGCACGCCGCCGCAGCTCGCCCTGGTCGAATGCTGGCTCGAGACCGGGCGCACCCATCAGATCCGCGTGCATATGGCCCATGCCGGCCACGGGCTGGTCGGCGATCAGACCTATGGCGGGCGCCGCAAGCTTAATCACAAGGCGCTCTCGGATGCGGCGCGCGCCGCGGTCGATGCCTTTCCCCGTCAGGCGCTGCATGCCGCCGTCTTGGGGTTCATCCATCCGGTGAGCCGGGAGGAGATGCGGTTCGAGGCGCCGCTGCCCGAAGACATGCGACGCCTCATCGATCAGCTCTAGGGGGATGGGGGGACAGGTCCCGAGCCGATATGGCGATGCGCTCAGGCGCTTTGGGACCTGTGACCGAACAACAGCCAGAGGCAGAACCACAGCTCGGCCAGAAGCGGGATCGCGTAGGCCGGTTGGATCGCCTCGGCGAGGCCGGGGGCGAGAAGCGTCGCGAGGGAGCCGGTGAGATAGACGGCAGCGGAAGCCATCAACAACATCGGCAGGGCTTTCGGTGCGCGGCCCGAATGGCACAGAAGATGGGCCATCAGTCCGGTGTTCACGGCAAAGAACAAGAGACCGAGATCGTAACCATCGCCCTGTGCCGCCAGAAGCGGGGCGACCATGTCCGGCAATTGCAACGCCACGAGTTGCAGCATCAGCGAGGCGCCGATCACCACCGCCTGAATCAGGCGGAACACCATGGCGGCGCCCGCGAGCCCGCTATTGACCGCGCGGAACACGGAAAACAGCAGAAGCGCCAGGATGACATCGGCCATCAGCATCAGGCTGTCGAGGATCAGGCTGACCCGGAGCGCCAGCGCCTGTGCCGAGGTGTCGCTGGCCGAGAGCGCCATCGGACGGAACATCATGTCGGAGTTGATGCCGGCAAGGATGATCCCGAGATAGGCCACACCGGCCCATCGCAGGCGCAGGTCCTCTTCGAAGCTCAGGGTGAGTTTGGCGTTCGGCTGGGAATGCCCGGAACGGTCTTCACGGGTGGTATGTCGGGGGGGCAGAGGCAGGGAGGCCTGCATGGGGAAACTCCTTCACTGGTATCTGTCGCCTGATACCCATGCTGAACTGTGATATAAATTGCCTAATTCTCTCTATCAGATATACATAAATGCATGGATAGCTCCGAGCACACCACACGAACCGGGCGCGACTGGTCGGCCATCGCTTTCGACTGGAACCGGGCGCGGGCCTTTCTGGTCACCGCCGAGGAGGGCTCGCTCTCTGCCGCGGCGCGGGCGCTCAAGATGAGCCAGCCGACGCTCGGACGGCAGGTCACGGGGTTCGAAGAGGAGCTGGGCGTCACCCTGTTCGATCGCGGCCCGCGCGGGCTCAGCCTCACGCCCACCGGGCTGGCGCTGTTGGAACATATGCGGCGCATGGGCGAGGCGGCATTGGAAGTGACGCTCACCGCCTCCGGTCAGGCCCAGGCTCTCGACGGGCTGGTGTCGGTCTCGGTCTCCGAACTGGTCGCGGCCAATTACATGCCGCCGGTGCTCAAGGCCCTGCGGGAGACCGCGCCGCAATTGCAGGTCGAACTGGTCGTCACCAACGACCCGTCCGATCTGCGCCGGCGCGAGGCGGATGTGGCGATCCGCAGCTTTCGCCCGACCCAGCCGGATCTCATTGCCCGCAAGCTCTGCGAGGAAGAGGTGCATCTCTATGCCGAGAAAGACTATGCCGAAGGGCTCGCCCCGGATCTTTCGAATGCCGCGTTCATCGGCTATGACACCGGGCCACGGTTGCGTCAGGCGCTCGCCGCACTCGGGCTCGATGTGGCGCCGGAGCGGTTCCTGACCCTGTCGAACTCGCATCTGGTGGTGATGGATCTGGTGCGCGCGGGGCTTGGCGTTGGTATCCTGCCTGATCGCGTGGCGGCGCGGGACGGGGATTTGGTCCGTGTCGGTTCCTATCCGCCGCTTTCGCACGCGCTCTGGGCGGTCGCGCACCATGAGTTGCGCACCTCTGCACGCATACGGGTGTTGTTTGATGCATTGGTGCAAAATATAACGTCGTAACGGAGGCGGCAGCTCTGTAACCTTCGCCACATTGGCGTGAGAGCGGTGAAATATTCTGGCAGAGCGCCGGAGAAAGCCGCACCATTCGTTCAGACCTTGAAGAGCATGAAATGCGCGACGGGCCTTGAAAAGGCTTTCAGCCATCCCCAGATGGATGTTAAGCCTTATTACATTGGCGCCTAGACGCGGGAGAGACGTGAAAGATGAGTAATTACGCAAATTTGCCGGCCCCCAGTCCGGAACAGGGGCTCAATCGTTATCTTCAGGAAATCCGCAAGTTCCCGATGCTGGAACCCGAGGAAGAATATATGCTGGCCAAGCGCTGGGTCGATCACGAGGACAGCCGCGCCGCCCATAAGATGGTGACCTCGCATCTGCGGCTGGCCGCCAAGATCGCCATGGGCTATCGCGGCTACGGGTTGCCGCAGGCCGAGGTGATCTCTGAAGCCAATGTCGGCCTGATGCAGGCGGTGAAACGGTTTGACCCGGAAAAGGGCTTTCGTCTCGCGACCTATGCCATGTGGTGGATTCGCGCCTCGATCCAGGAATATATCCTGCGGTCCTGGTCGCTCGTGAAACTCGGTACGACTTCGGCGCAGAAGAAGCTGTTCTTTAACCTGCGCAAGGCGAAAGCCCGGATCGGCGCGTTTGAAGAGGGCGACCTGCGCCCGGAAAATGTCAAACGCATCGCCACGGATCTTGGGGTGACCGAGGATGAGGTGATCTCGATGAACCGGCGCATGTCGGGCGGCGATGCCTCCTTGAATGCCACGGTCGGCAGCGACGAAGAGGGCGCTGCGCAATGGCAGGACTGGCTCGAGGATGAAAGCGCCAACCAGGCCGCCGATTATGAGGCCAAGGACGAGATGGACACGCGCCGCGCGCTTCTCGCCAGCGCCATGGATGTGCTCAACGAGCGCGAAAAGGACATTCTGATGGAGCGTCGTCTGAAAGATCAGCCGGTGACGCTCGAGGAATTGTCGGGCAAATACGAGGTCTCGCGCGAACGCATTCGTCAGATCGAAGTGCGGGCTTTCGAGAAACTGCAAAAGCGCATGCAGGAGCTCGCGAAAGAGCAGGGCATCCTCGAAACCGCCGGGGAATGACCCCGGTGCCGTGTCGCGCGAAGCCGCAGGCCGGACGGTGAACGACCGGCAGTCTGACCTCCGGGTTCATATGGTTTTCTGACGGGGCGCCACCGAGGCGCCCCGTTGCCGTTTGGCGCCCCCGTTAAAAGCCCCAAAGGACAGGGTCGCGGGTGATTGCGCCGGGCTTTTCATCCTGCCTCTTTGCCTTTCCCCGCGACTGCGCCATGTTGGGGACGAGGAAGAGGAGGTACACATGACACAATCCCCCACAGACCCGCAAACCGGGACAGATGCCGGCCCGCTGCGCATTGGCGTGCTGGGCGCATCGCATTTCGCGCTCGAACATATGGCACGGGCCATTCATGAGGCCGAGGGGGCGGTGCTGGCCGCTCTGGCGACATCCTCGCTGGAAAAGGCGGCGCCGTTTCAGGCCTTTGCCCCGGATCTCGAGGTGTTTCTCGACTATCAGGCGATGCTCGCCTCGAATGCCATCGATGCGGTCTATATCCCGCTGCCCAACCACCTCCATGTACACTGGAGCCTGAGGGCGCTCGAGGCCGGCAAACATGTGCTTTGTGAAAAGCCGCTGGCCGCGACAGCGGGGGAAATTGACGCGCTCATCGCCAAGCGCGACGAAACCGGGCTGGTCTGCGCCGAGGCCTATATGATCGTGCATCATCCGCAATGGCAGCGGGTGAAGGCGCTTCTGGCATCCGGTGCCATTGGCGAGCTGTGCCGGGTCGAGGTCGGGTTTTCCTTCGACAATTCCGCCGATGCCGACAATATCCGCAACCGGCCGGAGACCGCCGGCGGGGCCATGGGAGATATCGGCGTCTATGCCCTGGGCTGCGTGCGCTATGCCAGCGGTGAGGAGCCGCGCGAGGTGACCCATGCGGATATCACCTATGAGAATGGCGTTGATGTCACGGCCGAAGTCTCGGCGCGCTTTCCCTCTTTCGATTACCATGGCTATGTCTCGATGCGCATGGCGCCGTTTCAGGAGGCGCGGTTCCATGGCCGCAAGGGCGTGATCAAGGTGGCTGTGCCGTTCAACGCCGGTGTCGCGGGCATGGCGGCGCTCGAGATCACCGATGCCGATGGCGTGATGCGGTGCGAGGCCTTTCCGACCGTGCGCCAATATGTCTGTCAGGTGGAGAATTTCGTGGCCTCCGTGCGCCGGGGCGTGGCCTATCCGTGGACGCTCGAGGATGCCAGGGGCACGCAGGCGTTCATCGATCAGGTGTTCGCGAAAAGCCGGGGCTGACAGGACCCGCATTTGACACGGATCAAGGTTGGGCCCTGCGACTCGGGCTAGGCTTTAGGTGTTGGAAAGGCAAGGAAGGGAGGTCGACATGAGAATGTCACAGCGCTCCGGCCAGAACAACGAGGAGGAACCGCCGATTCATCGCGGCCTCTGACTTAGGTGATCCGGATCCGTGGAGGGATGTTTGGACACAGGGTCGAGGCAGAGGTGAAAGGAACCGCCGCATGGGTGCCGCCGATTGAGGCTGATGAGACCCCGGATGAAGCGAGACGGAGGAGCATGTGCCCCCTCGCTCAAAGGGCCGACACCCATCGCGGAGGGGACTATGGAGGCAAGTCCTTCTGGGAGGTAAGAGGTAAGGGCGCCCTGATCGGGCGCCCATGTTTTTTGGGCAGGTGTAATCCCACAGATAGCTCTGCCACGGGGCTGGCGCGTAAATGTCGGGCTCTCGATGTGAGACGGTCCGATGAGAGCAAGGCCATGCGGATGTCTTGCCGCGAGGCCTCATGACCTCCATATCAAGCGGATGACGCGGTTCCTTATCCTGTTTTCTTATATCTTTGTCCTGTTGACCATGAGCCAGCCCGCGGCGGCGGAGAGAGCGGCCACGGAGAGATTGGCCACGCCGGTTGAACCGGAGGACGCGCGTTGCGTCATCCTGTTGCACGGGCTGGCCCGTACCGACGCTTCGATGCTGGTGATGGCGCGTGCACTCGGCGCGGTCGGGTATCGGGTGATCAATCAGGCCTACCCGTCCCGCGATGCCCCGGTGGCGCTTCTGGCCGATCCGGCGCTGCGTGCTGCGCGGGCGGGCTGTGCGGCCGATCCGGCACCCGATGTGGTGACCCATTCGATGGGGGCGATTCTGTTGCGCAGTTTCGCCGCGGATCACCCCGATCTCGACTGGGGCAGGGTGGTGATGCTCGGTCCGCCCAACCATGGCTCGGAAATCGTCGATGTCTTTGGGGCATATGCCGGGTTTGCCGCGGCCAATGGTCCGGCCGGCTTGCAGCTTGGCACCGCTGGATTGCCCGAGGCGTTGCCGCCAGTGCCCTTCGAGGCCGGTGTCATTGCCGGAACCCGGTCTCTGAACCCGCTCCTGTCGGCCGTTGTGCCGGGGGAGGACGATGGCAAGGTCTCGATCGAGAGTACGAAAGTGGCGGGGATGCAGGCGCATCTCACCCTGCCGGTGACCCATACATTCATGATGCAGAACCCGCAGGTGATCCTGCAGACCCTCGGCTTTCTGGACCATGGGGCCTTTGACCCCGATCTGAGCGCCGCAGAGGCGCTCAGACGGCTGGTTCGGCTCGGGTTGGAGCCGTAGTCCGACCTGTTGCGGGCCTATTGCGGCAGGATCTGCCCGAGAACCCGCAACATGTTCTCGCCCATGACGGCGCGGATCTGCGCCTCTGACAGCCCCTCATCCATCAATGCCTGGGTGAGGGCAGCCAGTTCGGAGGCGTCGAACTGTGTCTCCACCGAGCCGTCAAAATCCGATCCGAGCGAGATCGATTCGATGCCGATGGCGTCAATCCCGGCCTTGATCGCCCTGGCAATGCCCCGGGGCGTGGCGTCACAGGTGACGTCCTCCCAATAGCCGATGCCGATCACCCCGCCGCTGGCGGCGATCTCGCGCATCAGATCATCGTCGAAATTGCGTTTCACCTGACAATGGGAATGGATGCCGGAATGCGACACCACCACGGGCACGCCGCTCTCGGCGGTCATCTCCAGCACGTCGCGGGCCATTTTCGGCGAGGCATGGGCCAGATCGATCACCATTTGTTTCTCGATCATCTCCCGGACCACGGCACGACCAAACTCGGTCAGCCCCTCATTGCCCTCGCCATGCAGCGAGCCACCGAGCGCATTGTCGAAGAAATGCGTGAGTCCCATCAGCCGGAACCCGGCGTCATAGATCCGGTCGAGATTGTCCAGATCGCCCTCGAGCACATGGCCACCTTCCGAGCCGAGGATCACGCCGGTCAGATCGCTGCCGCCGGCGCGGGCCGCGAGCACCGCCTCGAGATCGTCTTTGTCCAGCACGCGTTTCACCTGATCCGGGGCCTTGGTCTCGTAGCCTTCGAGCCGGTCGGCCATGTAGAGCCCGCGTTCGGTGAGGTTGAACCAGCTTTTGACCGGCCAGAGCTCGGCCAGGGCCAAAAGCGTGATGTTGTCGCGCGCGTCCGCCGAATTTTGTTCGTAATTCTGCCCGGCCGGGCTCTTGGTCACCGTGGTCAGCACCTGCACCGCGACATTGCCCTCGCGCAGGCGCGGAAAATCGACCTGGCCGCGATCGCCGCGCTGCAAGAGATTGCGATTCCACAACAGGCTGTCGGCATGCCAATCGCCGATCCGCAATGTGTCGTGCAAGGCCTGTGCCTCTGCCGACACCGGGTAGGGCGCATGCGCCACCACCGGGTTCTGTCCCTTTTCGACAATGCCGGGCAGGATGCCGAAAAACACCACCGCGCCCAGAACGAGCAAAAGCCCGATGCCACGTCCAATCCATTTGATCATTGAAAATCCTCCCAGTTTACCCAGATAGCCTAGGGGCAGCGATATTTTGGGCAAAGCGAAACCCTACGTCGCACTGCGTGTGAGAGGAGGGTTTCCCTCTGTGACAAACGCGCTAGACTGCGCCTTGAGAGAGACAGAGGACAGACCATGGCCGACCCGCATGAATTCGATCACGTGATGCCCGATCTTGGGGGCGAAACGAAAAAGACGCCCGAGGAAATTTCCGAGAACATCGGCGGGCGGATCCTGTTTTCGATCATCATCTGGATCATGATGAATCTCGCCTCGACGATCATCGGCGTTCTGGCGATCCTGCAAACGATCATCCTGATCGTGAATGGCAAGAAACCCAATGAACGTGTCGCCAATGCCGGCACCGATGTCGGCATCTGGTATGCCAAGGCGACTCGCTACATCACCGGCGACAGCGAGGTGAAACCCTGGCCCTGGACCGAGCTGGATTAAGGGGGCGACCGCGATGGCCGGAGGCTGGGCAAAAGATGGCGCGGTGAGCGAACAGATCGAAGCCTCGATCAGTGACGAGCTGGCGCGGATGAAACAGGGGCGGGTCCCCGTGGGGGAGAGCTTTGTAGAATGCGCCGAATGTGGCGAGGAAATCCCCGAAGCCCGGCGCAAGGCGGTGCCCGGCGTCAAGCTTTGCATCGACTGCCAGAACGAACGCGACCACCGTTACAAACCGCGCGGTGGCATCAACCGGCGCGGGTCGAAAGACAGTCAGTTGAAGTGAGCGATGGGGCAGGCCGCGACAGGTCTGCGCCCGGAGATGTCTGCAAAGCAAAAGCCCCGCCGGATCAGCGGGGCCTTGTTGATTGTCAGGGCAGGGCTGCGCCTCACTCCATCGCTTCCAGCTCGTCGATGAAGCCGGAGATCATGCTGAGCCCCTTGTCCCAGAACTTGGGATCGGAGGCGTCCAGGCCGAAGGGTTTCAACAGCTCGGTGTGATGCTTGGAGCCGCCGGCCTTGAGCATGTCGAAATATTTCTCCTGGAAGCCCTCGGGGCTTTCCTCGAAAGCCGCATAGAGCGCGTTCACCAGACCGTCGCCAAAGGCATAGGCATAGACGTAGAAGGGCGAATGCACGAAATGCGGGATATAGGACCAATAGGTCTCGTATTCCGGCATGAATTCGAACGCCGGGCCGAGGCTCTCGCCCTGTACCGACATCCAGATCTCGTTGATCGCCTCGGGCGGCAGCTCGCCACCTTTGCGCGCCTCGTGCAACTTGCATTCGAAGTCGTAAAAGGCGATCTGGCGCACCACGGTGTTGATCATGTCCTCGACCTTGCCGGCCAGAAGCACCTTGCGCTCGGCCTGGCTCGACGCTCCCTTCAGGAGTTTCTGGAAGGTCAGCATCTCGCCAAAGACAGACGCGGTTTCAGCCAGCGTCAGCGGCGTGGAGGAGAGAAGCTCGCCCTGATCGGCGGCCAGCACCTGATGCACCCCGTGGCCCAGCTCATGCGCCAGTGTCATCACATCGCGCTGTTTGCCCAGATAGTTGAGCATGACATATGGATGCGCGTCGGTGACGGTCGGATGGGCAAAGGCGCCCGGGGCCTTGCCCGGTTTCACGCCGGCGTCGATCCAGCCGCAATCAAAGAAGGGCGCGGCGATCCCGGCCATGCGCTCGTCAAAGCCCGCATAGGCCTCGAGCACGGTCTCTTTCGCTTCGTCCCAGCCGATCACGCGCTTTTCCTCCAGGGGCAGCGGCGCGTTGCGGTCCCAGACCTGCAGCTTGTCGAGGCCCAGCCAGCCGCGTTTCAGCTCGTAATAGCGGTGCGAGAGCTTCGGATAGGCGGCGACCACGGCATCTCTGAGCGCCTGCACCACCTCGGGTTCCACGTCATTCGAGAGGTGGCGCCCGGTCTGCGGCGTCGGCATGCCGCGCCATTTGTCCTCGATCTCGCCCATCTTCGCCAGGGTGTTGTGCACACGGGCGAAAATCTTCTTGTTCTCGCCCAGAACCTTGCCGATCTCGCGGGCCGCGGCTTCGCGGACCGCGCGGTCCGGTTCGGTCATCAAGGTGGTCGCGGCCTCGATCCCGAGCTCTTCGCCATTCACCTCGAATTTCAGGTCCGCGACGGTCTCGTCAAACAGTTTGTTCCAGGCCGAGGCGCCGACCACCGACATGTCGTGTTCGTAGCGCTCGAGCTCGTCGGAGAGCTGATAGGGGCGCATCTTGCGCATGCGTTCAAAGATCGGCCGGTAGCGCGAAAGATCCGGGTGGGTGAGCACCTGTTCGATCTTCTCCTCCGGGATGCGGTTCACCTCGAGCGAGAAAAATACCAGGGGTGCTGTGAAATTGGTGATCTTGTCCTGAATGTCGGAATAGAATTTCGCCCGCTCGCCATCGACCGTGTTCTGGTAGTAGAGAAGCCCGGCAAAGGAACCGAGACGCCCGGCGACCTGGGAAATCCGCTCATTGCGCAGGATGCATTCATACATGCCGTCGCCATCGAGATCGGCGAGCTTGCCCTCGTAGTCATGGGCAAAGCTGTTGCAGGCCTCTTCGAGCCAGTCGAGATCGCGTTTGACCTCGGGTGCATCGGTGGCAGGGTAGAGATCGGTGAGGTCCCAGTCCGGCAGGTCCCCGAACTCTCCGCCACCGCTCGCCGGGGCTGCGTCGAAAACCGGTTTGGGGCCAAAGCCCGGCATGCTGAACCGCATCTGATCTCTCCTAAATTCCTTCGGTTAAGAACAGATAGGGGCTTATCCCGGCGGATGCAAAGCCTCAGGCGGATTCAGGCGGATCGTGATTGAATTTGCGCCGCGAACAGCCCGGCGAGACGGTCGTAGAACATGCGCCGCGTTGCCGGTGTTTCCATCGGGATCTCGTGCCTTGCGCCCGCCACCTCGACCAGCTCGCAGCTCGGCCAGCGGGCGGCGAGATCGCGCACGGCATTGGTGTTGACGATTTTCTCGTCGCGCCCGAGAAAACACAGCACCGGCACATCGGGCAGGGGATGGGCATGGGCCCAGTCGTTTTCCGCGATCGCCTCGGTCACCCAATGCGACGATGGCCCGCCCAGCGACAGGTCGGGCTGGGCCAGCACCTGATCGGTCATGTAATCGAACATGTCACGATCAGAGGTCAGAAGATTGTCCTCGAACCCGTGCCAGATCATGTAGCTTTCGGCTTTGGTGCCGGGCGCCCGCGTGTTCTGCAGTCCCAGCGCGTGAAACACCGGCGAGACGAAACGCACCAGCAGCTTTTGGAGGGGAGAGAGGCCGATGCCCCACATCGGCGCGGAAAATCCCGCGGCGAGGAACGGCTTGCCCTCGATCAGGGCGCGGATGCCGATGGCGCCGCCCATCGAGTGACCGATGATGAACCAGGGTTTCGGCATCGCCCTGGCCTCGGCCAGCGCAATCACCGCGTCCAGATCTTTCTGATAATCGGCGAAATCCTCGACATGGCCGATCCGGCGGTCTTTGAGCAAGCGATCCGCGATGCCCTGTCCGCGCCAGTCGATGGCGAGGCTGGCAAAGCCGCGGGCGGCGAAATCCGCCGCCCCACGGCCGTATTTTTCAACGCATTCGGTGCGTCCGGGCAGGATGAACACCGTGCCTTTGGCGCCCTCTTTCGGCCAGAGCCCCGCACGAATGCGCACCCCGTCCGTTGTCGTCAGCCAATAGGCTTCACCCGTGTCGGGGCCATCGGCAATATCGGCGAAATAGGGGGCGCGTTCGGTCATAAGAAAAGTCTTTCGATGAAATCGGTTAAATTCCGACTTACCCTAGGCTCTCTTGGTTGGGAATCAAGCCAGCGCTGAACCCAGCTGCATCGCCATGCCCATGTCGCCATCGACCGAGAGCTTGCCCTGCATGAAGGCGGCGGTCGGGTTGATCTCGCCCTCGATCATGCCCTGGAAGGTCTCGAGATCGGCGGTGAGCGTGACATCGGCCTCATCATCGGCCGCACGCACGCCGTCGCCATCGACGACGATGGCGCCTTCGCCTTCGATCACGAATTTCGCCACGCCGGCGGCAAAGCCACCTTCGATTTTTTCGGACAGGGCCTCGACGGCTTTGGTGATGATATCGCTCATGTGTTTTCTCCGGTTGTCTGGCCGCCATATTGTCCGAAAACGCTCCGAACGGGTGCCACGCATTTGTGACTATGAACATGGGGGCCATCTGGCTACAATCCAGAGTGTTATGAAAGGATTGCGACAGTTTCTCAAATGTGCCGTTACGTTCGGGCTGATTTTTGCCGGAACCACCGCTTTTGCGGGGTCGAACGCGCGGCTTGATGAGCTGTTCGGGCAATTGTCCGGGGCTGATCCTTTCGATGCCGGGCGGATCGAAAGCGAGATCGCGCTGGAAATGGCGCGCTCAGGCTCGGATTCCATGGATCTGTTGTTGGAACGCGGTCGCATGGCGCTCGAGGCCGGCGATATCTCTGGTGCGATCGGCCATCTCACCGCGCTCGTGGATCATGCGCCCGAGTTTACCGAAGCCTATAACACCCGCGCCACCGCCTATTTCATGGCCGGTCTCTACGGGCCCGCGCTCAAGGATATCGGCCAGGTGCTGACCCGTGAGCCGCGCCATTTCGGCGCGCTTTCGGGCCTGGCGCTGATTCTCGAGGACACGGGGGATGCGCCCCGCGCGCTCGAGGTGCTTTTGAAAATTCAGGAGATCCATCCGAATATGGAAGGCCTCGCGGACCGCATCGCGCGTCTTCAACTGGCGCTCGAGGGCACGGCGCTCTAAAACTCTCAAAGCGACTCGAAAAGACCAAGAAGGCGAAGCTGATGACGGGCATGACCGGTCGGATCACGGCGGTGCTCGGCCCCACCAATACCGGCAAAACCCATTACGCGATCGAGCGGATGCTGGCCTATCGCACCGGCGTCATCGGCCTGCCTTTGCGGCTTCTGGCGCGCGAGGTCTATGACCGCATTGTGGCCGCGCGCGGGCCGTCGGTGGTGGCGCTGGTGACCGGCGAAGAGCGGATCGTGCCGCCGCGCGCGCAATATTGGGTCTGCACCGTCGAGGCCATGCCCACCGGCATGGGCGCGGATTTTCTCGCGGTCGACGAAATTCAGCTCTGCGCGGATCCGGAGCGCGGCCATGTCTTTACCGACCGGCTGCTCCATGCCCGCGGCACCCATGAGACCCTGTTCATGGGCTCGGATTCGATGCGGGGCGTGATCGCCCAGCTGGTGCCCAAGGCGCAGTTCATGCAGCGCGATCGCTTTTCGCGGCTGACCTATGCAGGTTCGAAAAAGATAAGCCGTATGCCGCCACGCGCGGCAATCGTCGGGTTTTCTGTTGATGATGTCTATGCCATCGCCGAGCTTTTGCGGCGCCAAAAAGGTGGTGCGGCGGTGGTCATGGGTGCGCTCAGCCCGCGCACCCGCAACGCTCAGGTCGAAATGTATCAAAACGGCGATGTCGATTATCTCGTCGCCACCGATGCCATCGGCATGGGGCTCAATCTCGACGTCACCCACGTTGCCTTTTCCTCGACGGTGAAATTCGACGGCCGCCGGATGCGCTATCTTGCGCCCAATGAGCTGGCCCAGATCGCCGGCCGGGCAGGGCGCTATCAGACCGATGGCACATTTGGTGTGACCGGCGAGGCGGAACCTTTCGAGGAAGAGGTGATCGAAGCCATTGAAGAGCATCGCTTCACCCCGCTGAAGAAACTCAACTGGCGCAATTCCCGGCTCGAATTCGGTTCTGTTGACCGGCTGATCGCCTCGCTCGAGATGGCGCCCAAGGATGCCAATCTGGTCAAGGCGCGCGAGGCCGACGATCTGCAGGCGCTGAAGACGCTCTCGGATCTGAAATCCGTGCGGCCTCGGCTCAGGGGCGCCAAGGATGTCCGGCTGTTGTGGGATGTCTGCCGCATTCCCGATTTTCGGGGAATCAGCCACGGCGAACATACATCGCTTCTGGAACGGATTTTCGAGTTCCTGCATGAATATGGCCGGGTGCCGGACGATTGGCTGGCCCAGCAGATCAAGCGCATCGATCATACCCAGGGCAATATCGATACCCTGTCTAAAAGACTCGCCTATATCCGCACTTGGACTTATGTTGCGCAGCGAGAAAACTGGGTCGATGACGAAAGCCATTGGCGCGGCGCGACCCGCGCTGTAGAAGACCGACTGTCGGATGCGCTGCATGGTGCTCTGACGCAGAGATTTGTTGACCGGCGGACGAGCGTGCTCCTTCGGCGGCTCAAGCAGAAGGAGGGCCTTGTGGCCATTGTGAACGACAAAGGTGAAGTGACGGTTGAGGGCGAATTCGTCGGCCGTCTTGAAGGGTTCCGCTTTCAGCAGGACAAATCCGCGACTCCCGATGAGGCCAAGACGCTGGCTCAGGCGGCGATGGCGGCTCTGGCGCCGGAATTCAGCCTGCGCGCAGACCGGTTCTACAACGCACCGGACACCGAGATGGATTTCACCGAACAGGGTGGTCTGATGTGGGGTGAGCATGCCGTGGGCAAGCTGGTGGCGGGCGATGACGCTCTGAAACCGCGCGCCGTGGCCTTTGTCGACGATGGCGTCGCTCAGGATGTGGTGGACAAGGTCCAGCGCCGTCTGCAGCATTTCATCGACCGCAAGATCGCAACCTTGTTCGAACCGCTGCTGAACATGTCGCGGGACGAGACCCTGACCGGGCTGGCGCGGGGCTTTGCCTTCCGTCTGGTCGAGAACCTCGGGGTGATCCCGCGCGATCAAGTGGCCCATGAGGTCAAGGAACTGGATCAGGACGCCCGTGGCGCGCTGCGCAAACATGGCGTGCGCTTCGGTCAGTACACGATTTTCATGCCGCTTCTGTTGAAGCCGGCGCCGACCCGTCTGCGTCTGCTCTTGTGGGCGCTGAACGCCAAGTTCGACACCTTCCCCGACAGCCCGCCGCCGGGTCTGGTGACCATTCCGGCCATGGTGGATGCGCCGGAAGGCTATTACGCCATGTCCGGTTATCGCCTGTCCGGTCAGCGCGCGATCCGCATCGACATGCTGGAACGTCTCGCCGACCTGCTGCGCTCTCAGGACAGCCGTGGTGGGTTTGAGGCCAACCCGGACATGCTGTCGATCACCGGCATGACGCTCGAGCAATTTGCCGACCTGATGGGCGGCATGGGCTACAAGGGTGAGAAGGGCGAGCGCGTCAAAGTCAAAGCCGTCGATCAGGTGATCGAAGCGGAGGCTGCGCCGTCCGAGACCCCCGACGAGGCCGCTGCCGATCTTTCCGGCGTTGCCGCCGAGATCCCGGATGAGGGCGAAGCGCCGTCTGCCGAGATCGCCGAGCCGGCGCCGAGCGAGGATGAAGCCGCGCAGTTTGCCGAGACCGAGACTCCCGAGGGTCAGGCCGCGGATGCCGGTCTGAACGAGACCGAGATGGAGGTGTTCTACACCTTCACCTGGGGGGGCAACCGGGGCGGCAATCGGAATGCCGGTCGTGGCCCGCGTCGTGAGGGCGGGGATCGTCCGCAGGGCAAGAAAGGCGGCGGCAAACCGCAGGGCAAGAAAGGCGGCAAGCCGCGTCGTGACGGTGGCCGGGATGGCGGCAAGGGGCAGGGCGGCAACCAGCCCAAGACCTTCTCCGCCAAACCGCCGCGCAAGGAAAAGCCGATCGATCCGGACAACCCCTTCGCCGCCGCGCTCATGGGGCTGAAGGACAAGAAGTAAGTGGAAAAGCGGGAGACCATCCGTCTCGACAAGTGGCTGTGGTATGCCCGCTTTTTCAAAACCCGCGGGCTGGCGGCGAAAGTCGTCACCGGCGGCCATGTGCGGGTGAACTCGGCCAAGGTCGCGAAAGCCGCGACCTCGGTGGGGCCGGGTGATGTGCTCACCTTTCCGCAAGCGCGTGACATACGTGTGGTCAAAATTTCCGTCTGTGGCACGCGCCGCGGCCCGGCGCCCGAGGCGCAGGGGCTTTATGAGGATTTAAGCCCGCCCGTGTCACAAGCGGAGAAACAGGCCAGCGAGGACTATGTTCCTCCTGCGCCGAAGTATGAGGGAAAAGGTCGTCCGACCAAGAAAGATCGTCGCACCGGCCTCCTTTCCCGCCCAGACATGCTTGATTGATCTGTCACATGCCTTTAGCAAAGGCGCCAGAGTTTGGATTTGGATGAGCCGACATGACCTACGTCGTTATCGATAACTGCATCGCCTGCAAATACACCGACTGTGTGGAAGTCTGCCCCGTGGATTGTTTCTACGAGGGTGAGAACATGCTGGTGATCCACCCGGATGAATGTATCGACTGTGGCGTCTGCGAACCGGAATGCCCGGCCGATGCGATCCGCCCGGATACCGAGCCGGATATGGAGAAATGGGTCGAGCTCAACCGCAAATACGCGGAGCTTTGGCCGGTGATCCTCGAGAAAAAGGATCAGCTGCCCGAGGCCGAGGAGCGCGACGGCGAGAGCGACAAGCTGACGAAATACTTCTCCGAGACGCCGGGCGAAGGGTCCTGAGCCCACCGAGTCTCGCTGCAACTGCACAGGCCGGTGGCACTGATTCGCAGTTTGAAAAGGGCCCTTTCGGGGGCCTTTGTCATGTTTGCCGGCGGGCGGAGTGATGTTAAACCGTTGGAATCTCATTAAGCCCCTGAAAAACGGAGGCTTATCGCCTCCGGTAAGGCGCTGTGCTTTCTTTGGGGCGTTTTTTGTGCTATGATGGGGAAACCATGACAGGACATATCGACCTCAAGCCCCTTAAGCTGCGCTTTTCCGGGGATTGAGTTTTTCGCGCCAAATTTCCGGTCGTAAGCGCTTTTGAAAAGGTGTTTTGCGGCGTTTCTCGCAGGTTTTGTGTGTGCCTGAGAGAAGGTTGAGAAAGGCGGCGGAGGCTGAGAAAGAAGGCCGAGAAAGTCGGGATGCGACTGACTGTATCGCGTATAAACGGTTCGCCCCGTGTGAGGAAAAAAGCTGCAAATGAGCAAGACCAAGAAATCCGAATTCCGCCCCAATGATTTCGTTGTTTACCCGGCCCATGGGGTTGGCAAGATCATGTCGATCGAAGAACAGGAAATCGCGGGCATGTCCCTCGAACTTTTCGTCATCGCGTTCGAAAAGGACAAGATGACCCTGCGTGTGCCGACCAACAAGGCGGTGGAGTCCGGGCTGCGCTCGCTGTCGTCGCCCGATGTGGTGCAGGACGCGATGAAGACGCTCAAGGGCAAGGCCAAGGTGAAGCGCGCCATGTGGTCCCGCCGGGCTCAGGAATATGAGCAGAAGATCAACTCCGGCGATCTCATCGCCATTGCCGAAGTGGTGCGTGACCTGCATCGCAGCGACGATCAGCGCGAGCAGAGCTATTCCGAGCGTCAGCTCTACGAAGCCGCGCTCGACCGGCTGACCCGCGAAGTCGCCGCCGTTTCCGGCTCCGACGAGGCGGATGCCCAGAAGAAAGTCAGCGATGTTCTGGTGAGCCGCGCCGCCTGATTGCGCCGCAAACGCGTTTGATGAAACCGTCGTGGGGGAGACCTCGCGGCGGTTTTGCTTTGCCGCTCCGCGCGTCTTGCCGCGCGTTCTGCGGTTCGTCTTGCCGATCCGGCCGATCACAGGGAAACGCGGCTGTTTGCCATAAAAAAAGCCCGCCGATCTGGCGGGCCTTTTCATGTCTCTGGGAGCGATTTCAGCCGATCTCGGAGAGCCGCGCTACGGCGGCCTTGAGCTTGGCCTCTTCCTCTTCGCGGGCGCTCAGGTTTTCCTGCGCCTCGGCGACCACCTCTTCGGGGGCGCTTTCCACGAATTTCGGGTTGTTCAACCGGCCGCGCAGGCCCCCCAACTCCTTGGCCAGCTTGCCAAGCGCTTTTTCCAGACGGGCCTTTTCCTCGGCAATGTCGATCACCCCTTCGAGCGGCAGGGCGAAAGTGCCGCCCGCGACCGAAATGGTGATCGCGCCTTTCGGCATCGGGCCTTCGGAGAGGCTGTCGAGACGCGCGAGTTTCATGATCAGCGCCTCGTTATTGGCCCAGGCGGTCTTGCCGGCCGCGTCCAGCTCGACCTGTACCATCGGGATTTTCAACCCGGCGGGCACATGCACCTCGGCACGCGAGGAGCGGATGGTTTCGATCAGATCGATGACCCAGTTCATCTCGGTATCGGCCTCGGCATCGACGAGATCCATCGACAGCTCCGGCCAATCGGTCAGCGCCAGCATGCCACGGCCCGGTTTGATCGTGCCCCAAAGCTCTTCGGTGATGAAGGGCATGATCGGGTGCAGCATGATCAGCGCCTGGTCCAGCACCCAGCCCATGGTCTGACGGGTCTCGGCTTTGGTCGCCTCGTCGCCATCGTAGAACAGCGGTTTCGACAGCTCGACATACCAGTCGCAGAACTTGCCCCAGACAAAGGCGTAGAGCGCGTTTGCGGCGTCATTGAACCGGTAGTCTTCAAAGGCCTGATCGACCTCGGCCAGAACCTTGGCGGTCTCACCGACGATCCATTTGTTCACCGTGGCGGTGGGCGTCGGCAGGGTGCCCGGCTCATAGGCCTCGAACACCTCGTTCATCTCGGCAAAGCGCGCGGCGTTCCAGATCTTCGTGGTGAAGTTGCGATAGCCCTTGATCCGGTCGACCGAGAGTTTCAGCACGCCGCCGATCGAGGCCATGGAGGCATTGGTGAAGCGCAGCGCGTCGGCGCCGTATTCGTCGATGATTTCCAGCGGGTCGATGACATTGCCGGTGGTCTTCGACATTTTCTTGCCCTTCTCGTCGCGGACGAGCTGGTGCAGATAGACGGTGTGGAACGGCACTTCGCCGGTCACCGCGAGCTGCATCATCATCATCCGGGCGACCCAGAAGAACAGGATGTCGAAACCGGTCACAAGGACATCGGTCGGGAAATACTTCGACGTGCTCTCGTCCCAGTTGGGCCAGCCCAGTGTGCCGATCGGCCAGAGCCCCGAGGAGAACCAGGTGTCCAAGACATCGGCATCGCGCCAGACCGGGTAGACGAGCTTGGTCGGGTCCTGCGTGACATTGTACTCGGCCAGTGCGCTCGCGAAGGTCTCGTTGGCCTCCTGACGGTCCGCCACCTCGACGACGCGGCAATGGTTCAGCGGCGTCGGCAGGTCGGCCATGTCGCCGAAGAACTTGCCATGCACATCGTCGAAATTGGCGGCGCAGTGATGCACCGTGCCACGATGCAACATACCGCCCTCGGTCAGAAGCTTGATCAGTTCCACTTCATCGAGGGCGCCGTCGCCCTCGTCATCGGTGAAATCCGGGGCGGAGAGGTCGAGCCCGTACCAGACCGGGATCTGGTGGCCCCACCAGAGCTGACGCGAGATGCACCAGGGTTCGATATTCTCGAGCCAGTGGTAATAGGTCTTCTCACCGCTTTCCGGCATGATCCTGGTCTTACCAGAGCGCACGGCGTCCAAGGCCGGGCCGACGACCTTTTCGGCATCGACATACCATTGGTCGGTCAGCATCGGTTCGATCACCACCTTGGAGCGGTCGCCGAAAGGCTGCATGATCGGCTTGTCTTCGACATAGGGGACGGTCTCGGAGACTTCCGTCTCATTGCCGTCTTCGTCGGTCACTTTGCGGGTCACCGTGGTGGTGACGGCGAGGCCCTCGGCGTTGATCTCTTCGATCACCTTCTTGCGGGCCTCGAACCGGTCGAGGCCGCGCAGATGATCGGGCACGAGGTTGATCGTGTCGACTTCCTGCTCGGTGAAAGGACGGCCCGCGAGGATCTCGGCGGCGAGAATGGCGCTGTCCTCGTAGGACAGGCCGTTTTCACGCATCGCGCCCTTGGTGTCCATCAATCGGTACATCGGCAGGTTGCCGCGCTTGGCGACCTGGTAGTCGTTGAAATCATGCGCGCCGGTGATCTTCACGGCACCCGAGCCGAAAGTCATATCCGGGTATTCGTCGGTGATGATCGGGATCAGACGGCGGTGCTCTTTCGGGCCGACCGGGATTTCGCAGAGCTTGCCGACGATGGGCGCGTAGCGTTCGTCATCCGGGTGCACCGCGACCGCGCCGTCGCCGAGCATGGTCTCGGGCCGGGTCGTGGCGATGGAGATATAGTCGCGCTCTTCCGAGAAGGTGACATTGCCGTCCTCGTCCTTCTCGACATAGGTGTAGGTCTCGCCGCCGGCGAGCGGGTATTTGAAATGCCACATATGGCCGGCGACTTCGATATTCTCAACCTCGAGATCCGAGATCGCGGTTTCGAAATGCGGGTCCCAGTTCACAAGGCGTTTGCCGCGATAGATGAGACCTTTCTCATACATATCGACGAAGACCTTGATCACCGCATCGTGGAAATTGCCATCTTCGCCCGCGGGCGCATTCGGTGCGCCGGACATGGTGAAGGCGTTGCGCGACCAGTCACACGACGAACCGAGGCGTTTCAACTGGTTGATGATGGTGGAGCCGTATTGCTGTTTCCACTCCCAGACCTTCTCGAGGAAAGCCTCGCGGCCCAGTTCGGCGCGGGACGGTTGCTGGGTCTTGGCAAGCTCTTTCTCGACCATCAGCTGCGTGGCGATGCCGGCGTGGTCCTGACCCGGCTGCCACAGCGTGTCGAACCCGCGCATCCGGTGCCAGCGCACGAGGATGTCCTGGATGGTGTTGTTGAAGGCATGGCCGACATGCAGCGCGCCCGTGACGTTGGGCGGCGGGATCATGATGGTAAAGGTCTCATCGCGGCGCTTGTTGGCACCCGCCTTGAAGGCACCGGCCTCTTCCCAGGCCTTGTAGATGCGGGCTTCCGCTTCCTGCGCGTCGAACGTCTTTTCCAATGCCATCGTGTCTTTTCCCGTCTCGTCAGATCTCTGGTCCCGTGCTCTGCGCCATGCGGTGGCACAAGGGTCCCCGGCTATGTAGCCGTTGCGCGGGGCTAGGAAAAGGGCGAATGGCGGCTCACCGGGCTGCAAATTCCTGACAGTCCGCCATCAGTGCTGGGCGGGCGCTCACATATTGACCCTGTCTTAAACCTTCTCGTGCATCAAAAATCAGGAGCGCGAGGAGAGCGACATGCGCAAGGCAACGGCCCGGCTGCAAAGACTGGCGGACAAACTGACGGCGACGGATTGGCACAATGGTGTCGCCATATCGATTTTCGATCAGGCCACCGGTGCGGAGCTTCACATCGGCTCGGGCGAGCTCGATACTCGCACGCCGTTCTTCGCCACCCATATCACCAAGCTCTTCGTCTCCGCGATCATCCTGCAATTCGTCACCGAGAATCGGCTCTCGCTCGAGGACAAGATGATCGATCACATCGGCTATTGTTCGCATTGCAAGGAGCTGCATGTGATCGACGGGGTCGATTACACCGACCAGATCACCATTCGTCACCTGATGTCTCACACTTCCGGGCTGGGCGACTTCTTCCTGTTCAAGATGCAGGCGCGTTCGTTGCGCCACAGCATGATCGACGGCATCGACAGTTCCTGGAGTTTCGAAGAGGTGATGCAGCGCGCCCGCAGCCATGGCGGCATCGCGATCCCGGGCGAGAGCAAGAAGGCCACCTACACCGAATCCAATTATCAGCTGTTGGGCCGGATCATCGAAAATATTGAGGGCAAGAGCCTCGCCGAGGTGATCCGGGACCGGATCGCCGGGCCGCTGGGGCTCAGCTCGACCTATCTCTATTGCGACCCGTCGGATCATCGCCCGCTCAACCTGATGTCGCGCAATCGCGAGGTCTATATCCCGCGGGCCATGGCCTCGTTCCAGGCCGACGGCGGGGTGGTCACCACGGCGCGCGAAGGGCTGATTTTCATCCGGGCGTTTTTCGAAGGCTATCTCTTCGACAAGGCGGCGCTGCCGTTGCTCTATGACTGGCGCCCGCTGTTTTTCCCGGCGCGCTTCGGGGTTGGGCTGCTGGAGCTGCAAGTGCCCCGGTGGATGGCGCTGCGCCACCGGCTGCGGATGCATACCCGCCATATTTTCAAACGCCCGCCGCTGTGCCTCGGCACCGTCGGTCTGGGCAATGCCGTGTTCCTCTATGCGCCCGACGAAGGCGTCTATATTTCGGGGACGGCCAACCAGCTGGTCGATCCGGAACGCAGCGTTTCGCTGGCGCTCCGCGCCATCGAAGAGGTCGCGCGCTACGGGCGTCACGAAGTCTACGGTGAAAAAGGCATTTCCGCGCAGCCAGCGATTGGCCTGGCAGAATAGGCGCGACAAGTCGAAGAGGCGTGACTGAGAGGCGACCGTGATGCGAGAAAGAGGCGGCTGAGAAGTGGCCGGGATGTGATCATGACGCGTGCCCGACGGCGCGATGCATGGTCCGTGGCGTGCGGTTGTTGACCTCGTATTAAGTCTTTCCATGTCATGACGATTTCGAATTTCAGAGGAGCGTTTCATGAGCAGCGCCACGGCGTCGATACAGAAGCTGGCTGACAGGTTGCTCGCCAGCAAGTGGCACAATGGTGTCACGCTGTGCCTGTATGACTGTGAAACCGGCAAGGAAACCCATGTCGGGGCCGGGGCGCTCAGCACCCGCAGCCCCTATTTCGCGCCGGCCCTGTCGATCCTCGTCACCAGTGCCATCCTGCTGCAGTTGCGCGAAGAAGGAAAAATCGATCTCGATCACCCGTTTCAGCGCTATATGAGCTTTCCCGGCCAGGTTGCTGAGCTGCACGTCAAGGACGGCATCGATCGCACCGACCGGATCACGCTGCGTCATCTGATGTCGCACCGGTCGGGCTTCGGCGATTTCTTTCTGTTCAAGAACCTGGCCCGGACCGTGCATCACGATTTTGCCAATGGGGTGGACAGTGCCTGGGGTTTCGACGAGGTGCTTCAGCGCACCCGCTCGCATGGCGCCGTGGCCGCGCCGGGCGTCGGTCGCCGCGCGCGCTATGCGGATTCGAATTTCCATCTGCTCGGCCGAGTGATTGAGACCGTCGAAGGCAAAAGCTATGCCGATGTCGTGCGCGACAGGGTGATCGACCGGCTCGGGCTGTATTCCACCTATGTCTATTGCGACCCCTCCGATCATCGTCCGCTCGACCTGATGTCGCGCAGTCGCCAGATCCATGTGCCGCGCACCATGGCGTCGCTGCAGGCCGATGGCGGCATCGTCACCACCGCACGCGAGGCGGTGACCTTCTTGCGCGGGTTCTTCGAGGGTTATCTGTTTGACAAGCGGATCCTGCCGCATCTCTACACCTGGCGCCCGATCTTCTATCCGGTGGTCTTCGGAACCGGTCTCACACAGGTCCAGCCCCCTTGGTGGATGACCATCCCGCATCGGCTGGGCTACAAGCCGAAATTCTTGCTCAAACCGGTGCCACGGATGATCGGCAATGTCGGGATTGGCGGCAGCTTTGCCTATTATGCGCCGGATGTCCGGGCTTATGTCTCGGGCACGGTGAATCAGCTCAGCGATCCGGCGCGTGCCGTGGCGCTTGCCGTTCATGCCTTTGATACGCTGCGCTACGAGATCCGCCCGGAACAGTTCGGCGTGCTGGCACAAAGCCTGCCCGGGCAAAGCTTTGACATGCCGCCATCGAAACCGGCCTGTCCCGACCGGATGGCCGCCTCAGATCGAACGGTCGAATTTCGTTGACAGGTGGATCAGGCTCTCGATGTCCTGAACCCCGGTAATGGCGTTGATCTGATCCAGCGTGCCGTCGATTTCCTCGGTGCTGTCACAGGCGATCTGTGCGATCAGATCGACGCGTCCCGTCGATGTGGCGACCATTTCCACCTCCGGCAGGGATTTGAGCCGGGTCACCACCGAGGCCGATGTGCGCGGTTCCACCTGAATGAGCACGGTCGCCTTGATCCGCCGTGCCAGCGCGACATCGCCGAGTTTGATCGTGTAACCGGCGATCGTGCCATTGGTCTCCATCCGTTCGAGCCGGGCCTGCACCGTCGAGCGCGCCACCTTGAAGCGCCGCGCCAGACGCGACACCGAGGTCGATGAATCGGCGGCCAGTGCCGTCAGGATTTTTTGATCAAGTTCGTCCATTTCGGGGCCTCTGGGAGTGTCTCGGATTTGCAGCTTGGCTTGCGATGTCAGATTGACCGATATTTTCGTCAATTTGACCGGCTTGCCGCACGATTTTACCCTTTTCATCGGCAAATTCAACACGCATATAGCGCTTACGAAATGACAGGAACACAGGACGGCGAGAGGGCCGGATCAACCCCTCAAATCGCACCTGGCCTGGTTAGGATTAACCGCGTAAGCGCAATCCCAACCGGACAAAATCCCGGGCAAGATGTGGCTGCGCTCTGTTGGTAAAGGACGACACCAATGGGGCTCTCTAAAACCATCTGGGCAACGCCCAGCGAATACCTGCGCAATCATGCACCCGAGCATCCGGTGCTGTTCTTCTCTCCCGCCATCCTGCAGGCCACCGCACGCCGGTTCCTCAAAGGTTTTCCGGGGCTGGTGACCTATGCGGTCAAATCCAACCCGGATGAGGAAGTCCTGGCCAATCTGGTCGCTGCCGGGATCAAAGGCTTCGACGTGGCCTCGCCCGTCGAGATGGACACGATCGCCCGTATCGCGCCCGGCGCCGCCATGCATTACAACAACCCGGTGCGTTCGCGCACCGAGATCGCGCATGCCGTCGAGATGGGGGTGAAATCCTATTCGGTGGACAGCCATTCCGAGCTCGTCAAACTGGGCGAGTTGGTGCCGGCCGACGGGGTCGAGATCTCCGTGCGTTTCAAACTGCCGGTCGAAGGCGCGGCCTATAATTTTGGCGCGAAATTCGGCGCCAGGGTCGAGGACGCGGTCGAGCTTCTGACGCTCGCTTCGCAGCTCGGGTTCACCCCGTCGCTGACCTTCCACCCGGGCACGCAATGCACCGATCCGCACGCCTGGGACAAATACATCCGTGCCGCGGCCGAGATCGCGCAGCGCGCCGATGTGAAAATCGCCCGCCTCAATGTCGGCGGCGGTTTCCCGTCGCATCGCCTGAACGAGGTGAACCCGCAGCTCGAGACCACGTTCGAGCTGATCGGTCGCGTGGCGAAAGAGGCGTTCGGGGACGATCTGCCGGCGCTGGTGTGTGAGCCGGGCCGCGGGCTCGTGGCCGAGAGCTACTCGCTGGTGACCCGGGTGAAAGCGATCCGGGACGACGCGCATGTCTTCCTCAACGACGGCGTTTACGGCGCCCTCTCCGAGCTGCACCTCGTCGGTGTGATCGATCGCATCGCCGTGTTCGGCCCGGAAGGGGTGAAGCGCGAGGGCGAGACCGTCAACCGTACCGTCTTCGGCCCGACCTGCGACAGTCTCGACAAGCTGCCCTCCGAACTGGCCTTTCCGGAGACGATGGAAGAGGAGGATCACGTGATCTTCTACGGTCTCGGCGCCTATTCGGTGGCCACGGCGACGAAGTTCAACGGGTTCGGCCAGATCACGGTGGAAACCGTGGCGCGTCACCTTGAGGTGCAGGCGGAAGCCCGTCAATTGCAAGTCGCCTGAGCGCGCGCGCCGAACAGGCCCCGGAATACGCCTGAGAGTCGTTCCTCATGCGAAACCCCTCCTCGAAAACCGAGGAGGGGATTTTTCATGATTCTGTGCTAAATCTCTGGAATGGAACAGAGAAAGAGTATTCTGAGCCATCTTGGCCCCTTGTTCAAATTCCGCCGGCGCATCAAGACCTCGGGCGGGCATCACAGGCGTGGCCCGCTCACCCATGTGATCCTGATGGACGGCACTCTGTCCTCGTTGACGCCCGGGCTCGAGACCAACACCGGGCTGAGCTACAAGCTGCTCTCCGAAGTGGCGCAAGAGGCCAATATGCTGGTGCGGTACGAGGCGGGGATTCAATGGGATAGCTGGCGCGACACCATGGATGTGATCGAGGGGCGCGGCATCAACCGGCAGATCCAGCGCGTCTACGGTGCGCTCGCCTCGCGCTATCGGCCCGGCGACAGGATCTATCTCTTCGGTTATTCCCGCGGCGCCTATGCGGTGCGTTCGCTCTCGGGGCTGATCGACATGATCGGGCTGTTGCGTGACGAGGAGGCGACCGAGCGCAATATCCGCGATGCCTATCGCCACTATCAGACCGCGCCGCATTCCGAAGCGGCGAGGGCGTTTTCCAAGGCGCATTGCTATGACAAGACCGAGATCGAATTCCTCGGCGTCTGGGACACGGTCTCTGCCGTGGGGCTGCATATGCCGATCGTCTGGCGCTATTCCTCGGTGTTTCACATCTTTCACGACTATATGCCGGCGACCAATGTCAAACGGGTCTATCACGCGCTGGCCTATCACGAGGCGCGCAGCGCCTACGCCCCGGTGCTGTTCAGGACCAACCCCGATCTGCCGGGGCAGAAGCTGCAACAAATGTGGTTCCCGGGTAGCCATGGCGATATCGGTGGGCAGCTCTCTGGCTATAATCCGGAGCGGCGGATTTCCAACGCGACGCTGGTCTGGATGCTCGACAAGGCCGAGGGCGCCGGGCTGCAATTGCCCGAGGGCTGGCGCATGCGCTTTCTCGCCGATCCGCATGGGCCGTCGATCGGCATGAACAGGGGCTGGGGCAAGTTCTTCTGGCTGCGCAACAAGCGCAAGGTGGGGGCAGATCCGTCCGAGGTGCTGCACCCGTCGCTGAAATACTGAGAGGCCGCGCGGCGTTCGGCCCGAACTCCGCTCCAAGCTTTGGCCAGAGCGTCAGGCCAGCGTATCAGGCGGCGCCGAGATTGCTGCAGACCGCCTTGGTCAGGGTTGGCCGGTTCAGCGTGTAGAAATGCAGATCCTCGACACCGTTCTCGATCAGGGATTCGCACAGCCCGGTGCAGAGATCCACGGCCAGCGCGGCGTGATCGTCGCTGGCATCGAATTCCTCGCCATAGCGCGCCGGCACCGGCGTGCCACAGGCCGAGGCGAATTTCTGCACGCCTTTCCAGCTGGTGATCGGCAGGATGCCGGGAATAATCGTTCCGGTGATGCCCTCTTTCTCGCAGCGGTCGCGGAAACGGAAAAAGCTCTCCGGATCAAAAAAGAACTGGGTGATCGCCGAGTCGGCCCCGGCTTCGAATTTGCGCTTGAGCCAGGTGATGTCGGAATGCCCGTCTTGTGCCTCCGGATGCGGGTCCGGATAGGCGCCGACGCGGATCTTGAAATCCCCGGTGGCCTTCAGCGCTTCGATCAGCTCGACGGAATTGGCAAAGCCGCCCTCGGCCGGGGTGAACGTGCCCGCGCCCTTTGGCGGATCGCCCCGCAGCGCGACGATCTCGTTGACGCCAACCTCCTTGTAACTCTGGGCAATCGCGAGGGTTTCTTCGCGGGTCGCGTTGACACAGGTGAGATGCGCCGCGACGTTCCAGCCGTATTTGCGATGCAGGAGCGCCACCGCGTCATGGGTCAGCTCGCGGGTGGTGCCGCCGGCGCCATAGGTGACCGAGGCAAATTCCGGTGCCATGTCGCCCAGCACCTGCAGCGTCTCGAAGAGGCTGAAACAGGCTTCGATATTCTTCGGCGGGAAGAACTCGAAAGAGATTTTCGGTGCTGTGGTCATGGTCGTCTCCAGTCTGTCTGGCGGGCCTTGTCTCACGGGTGGCTCTGTGAGACAAATTCATAATTCTCAAGATCAACATGAGTATCGTTCAAGATGCATCTCGAATTCCGCCACCTGCGCACGATCAAGGCCATCCATGAGGAGGGCGGGCTGGCGCGCGCGGCCGACCGGCTCAACATCACCCAATCGGCGCTCAGCCATCAGGTCAAGGGGCTCGAGGATCAGGCCGGGGTGGAGTTGTTCGTGCGCCGTTCAAAACCGTTGAAGCTTTCGGCCGCCGGGATGCGGCTCCTGGCGCTGGCGGAGGATGTGCTGCCGAAGGTCGAGGCCTTGGAAGCCGAGTTTCGCGGAATCGAGGAGGGCACGACAGGGCGGCTCCACATCGCCATGGAATGTCATGCCTGTTTCGACTGGCTTTTCCCGGTGCTCAATCAGTTCCGCAAGGCCTGGCCCGAGGTGGATGTCGACATTCGTCAGCGCCTCGCCTTTGGTGCGCTTCCCGCGCTCGAGCGCGAAGAGGTGGATTTCGTCATTTCGTCGGACCCCGAAGAGATCCCGGGCATCACCTTCGTGCCGCTGTTCGACTATGCGCCGATGTGTGTCATGTCGTCGAAATCGCCGCTTTCGGAGAAATCATACGTCGTGGCCGAGGATTTCCGCGACCAGACCCTGATCACCTATCCGATGGACCGCACAAGGCTCGATGTGTTCAAAGATCTCTTGACGCCTGCGGGTGTCGAGCCCGCCGTGCAGCGCCAGGTCGAGCTCACCGATGTGATCCTGATGCTGGTCGCGGCGGGGCGGGGGATCGCGGTGCTGCCCGATTGGGTGATGCGCGACATTCGCAACCACCCCGACTATGCCGTGCGGCCGCTGACCGAGACGGGCGTCACGCGGCGCATGTATGCCGCGGTGCGCGACGATGACGTGACCAAACCCTATATGGCGCATGTGCTCAGGATTGCGAAAACCGAGGCGGTGAAACTGCAGCGCTGATCCCGGCGCGGCTACAGCTTCAACAAGGTTTCAAACCCGCCGAAGATCATTCGCTTGCCGTCAAAGGGCATATCGCCGGCTTCGGCGAAACGCGCATCCGACGCCATTGCCGCCATACAGGCCTCTGCGGTCGCCGCGTCGGGCCATTCTATGAAGGAGGTGCAGACCGTTTCGCCCTCTTCGAGCTTCACGGCCAGCGGCAGCGAGGTCAGGTCGCCCTCCGGCACCATGCTGCCCCAGCCTTCAAAGATTTGAAGGGCGCCATACTCCTTGAATAGCGGTGACATTTTCGTGGTGAAGCTTTGGTACGCGTCCCGATTGCCCGACGGCACCGGGAAAACGGCGATCTGAAAATAGGACATATGCGCTTCCTTCCTCGTGAAGGTCCTTTCGGACATGGGTGCCGAGAGGGGCCCGGCGCATGCAGTCTCGCACGGATTGCCGTGAAAATCATGGTGAACCGGGCATTTCTTTGCCTCGAAACCCTTGGCAGGGCGGGTTTGGCGGCGTATACGCCCGGTCTGAACATCTTACTCGACATTTTACCGCCCCGGAGTCCGGACCATGCAAGGCAGTGCCAATCTCAACGTTATGATCAAAGCTGCCCGCGCCGCTGGCCGCTCCCTCGTCAAGGATTTCCGCGAGGTCGAGAACCTTCAGGTCTCCTCGAAAGGCGCCGGTGATTTCGTCTCGAAAGCCGATATCCGGGCCGAAGAGATCATTCGCGAGACGCTGATGGAAGCCCGCCCGAACTACGGCTGGCTGGGCGAGGAAAGCAAACCGGTCGAGGGCAAGGACCCGACCCGGCGCTGGATCGTCGATCCCCTGGATGGCACCACCAATTTCCTGCACGGTCTGCCGCATTGGGCGGTTTCGATCGCGCTCGAGCACAAGGGCGAGATCGTCTCCGCCGTGGTGTTCGACCCGGCCAAGGGCGAGCTCTTTTGGGCCGAAAAAGGCAATGGCGCCTGGATGAACGACATGCGTATCCGGGTTTCGGGCCGCACCAAGATGATCGAGTCGATCTTTGCCACCGGGCTGCCCTTTGGCGGTCGGGGCGATCTGCCGGAGACGCTGCGCGATCTGGCGCGGCTTCTGCCCGCCACCGCCGGGGTGCGCCGCTGGGGCGCCGCCGCGCTCGACCTCGCCTATGTCGCAGCGGGCCGCTACGACGGTTTCTGGGAGCGCCGGCTCAACGCCTGGGACATGGCGGCGGGTGTGCTTCTGGTGAAAGAGGCCGGCGGCTTTGTCGAGGGGCTGCACCCCGAGGACAACCCGGTCGAAAGCGGTGAAGTCGTCTGTGGCAACGAGGCGCTGTTCGAACGCTTCGCCGGGATCATCCGCTCGGCCTGATCTGGCTGCCCTCTTTTGGGATCAGCCTTAATGCATCATTTACGTCTTGCATGAGATTTCCCTCTATCCGCCGCAAATATGTCTTTTTCCTCATGGAAATTGCGGAGGATCATCGGAGGGATAGGTGTGATGATGAATTTGAAGAAAACCGCACGTCGCTTTTGGACCCGGGACGAGGGCGCCGTGACCGTGGATTGGGTTGTGCTGGTGTCGGCGGTTGTCGGGCTTTCGATCCCGATTGTCGCGATGATCTACGATGGTATGGATGTGGCCGCAGGCAATATCAACGATACCATTGCGACGATGAGTGTCACCCGCTACTGAGTCCAGTTCGGCGCAGCGATGCAGTTTGGTGCTGCAGGGTGGAGACACCGTGCGGAAACATAGTGCGGTGACACAGTGCGATGTCACGATGCTCCGAGCGGGCCCGTCAGGCCAATCCGTCGAAAACATAAGACCCGCAGGAAGGCGACTTCCGGCGGGTTTTGTCTTGTCGCCTCAAGGTCCTGTGCCTTTCAGGAGGTCTTTTGGCGCGGTTTATCTGCGCCGCCGCACGGTGGGAACGGAGCTTTGGGCGAACCGATAGCGCGCTGCGGCATGGGCCGGGTGCCCCTGGGTGCGGGACCAGAACGCCGGGCCACCGCGCCGGCGCCACAGCGGATAGGTCAGCAGAACCCCGGCCACGAAGCCGCCGAGATGCGCCAGATGCGCCACGCCCCCCGTGCCGGCGGTGGAGCCCAGCTCGGCGACGAGCTGCAGCGCGAACCAGAGCCCGAGCATGACCCAGGCCGGCATCGGGAAGACCTTGAAGATGATGATGAAGATGAACAGCACATCGACCCGGGCCTTGGGGAACATCAGCAGATAGCCGCCCATGACACCGGCGATCGCGCCGGAGGCCCCGACCATCGGTACGCGGGATGTGGGGGCGGCAAGATATTGCGACATGCCGGCGGCGATCCCGCACAACAGGTAGAAGAGGAGATAGCGGACATGCCCCATCTCATCTTCGAGATTGTCGCCGAAAATCCACAGAAACAGCATGTTGCCAGCGATATGCATGAACCCGCCGTGCATGAACATCGAGGTGAAAAACGTGTCATAGCCGCTGCCGGCGCTGATCCGGGCCGGCAAGAGCGCCCAGTCCGAGTAGATCGACAGAAGCGCGCGTTCATCACCGTAGGCGGGCAGCATGGCGAGAAACACCGCCAGGTTGAGCGCGATCAGCGCATAGGTGACGAGCGCAGGGCGGCGGGACGGGTTATGATCGCGAATTGGGAACATGGGATCAATGTGGGGAGCGGGCGGCTAAGGTCAAGTGAAACCTGCCTTTACACCGCCCGCGCGATGGCTATGGTCGGCGCAGCAAATCGCGTGCCCGCGTGGTGGAATGGTAGACACAGAGGACTTAAAATCCTTAGGCCGTATAGGCCGTGCCGGTTCGAGTCCGGCCGCGGGTACCACCCTTCGTTTTCGGTGTGAAGCGAAGAAGGCGATGCCATCCCTTTGAGACGGTTCCCCCTCAGTTTTCGGAATTAGAACTGAGAAGGCATCTCCACCCCCTTGAGACGGTCGCGGAGTTTTGCATCTCCATCCTGGGGTGTTTTGGCACATTTCAAATGTGAAAACGCCCCGCGTGTGGGCGGGGCATTCCAGATCATTTCGAACATTCGGGCGGGTGTGCCTCAGCTCCGCGTGCCGGCGAATTTTTCCTGCCATTCCTCGCGCTGCTCGTCACTGATCTTGGCGAAGAGATTGTCCGGCACCGCAAAGCCATGGCCCGGGGCCAGAGCATTGAGCGCGGCTTCGACATCTTCCGGCCAGTCGAGATCCGGCAGCGCCAGTGCGGTCTGCAGCTTGCCACAGGTGTCGGGGATGAAGGGGCTGGAAAGACGCGCGTAAAGCCCGATCAGGTTGAGGCCGAGGCGTACCTGGGCTGCGGCCTTGTCCGGATCTTCCTTGAATGTGGCCCAAGGCGCTGCAGATTGCAGGTATTCATTGCCGGCGACCCAGATGGCGCGCAGCGCGTTGGCGCCTTTGCGGACATCGATTGCATCCATATGCGACTGATATTCAGCGACTTTCTCGGTCAGATCCTTGATCAGCGCCGCTTCCTGTTCGCCGTAACTGCCGCCTTCCGGCACGGCCTCGGAGAACTTGGAACGGCAGAATTTGGTGATGCGGGACACGAAGTTGCCGAGAACATCGGCGAGATCCTTGTTCACCGAGGCTTGGAAATTTTCCCAGGTGAACTCGCTGTCCGAGCTTTCCGGAGCGTGCGAGAGCAGCCACCAGCGCCAGTAATCCGCCGGCAGGATGGAGAGCGCCTGATCCATGAACACGCCGCGCCCGCGCGAGGTGGAGAATTGCCCGCCATCATAGTTCAGATAGTTGAACGATTTGATGTAATCGACCATCTTCCACGGTTCATTGGAGCCGAGCATGGTGACCGGGAAGGACAGGGTGTGGAAGGGCACGTTGTCCTTGCCCATGAATTGCACATACCGCACATCATCGGCGCCCTTGTCGGTGCGCCACCAGCGTTCCCAGGCGGCGTCATCCAGACCGTGTTTCTCGGCCCATTCGCCACCGCAGGCGATATATTCAATCGGTGCGTCGAACCAGACGTAGAAGACCTTGCCCTCCATGCCTTCCCAAGGCGCGTCGCCCTTTTGCACCGGCACACCCCAGGACAGGTCGCGGGTGATGCCGCGGTCCTGCAGCCCGTCACCATCGTTGAGCCATTTCTTGGCGATCGAGGTGGTGAGGATCGGCCAGTCAGCTTTGCTGTCGATCCAGTCATTCAATGCATCGCGCATCTTCGACTGTTTCAGATAGAGATGCTTGGTCTTGCGCTCTTCGAGATCGGTGGCACCCGAGATGGTCGAATGCGGATTGATCAGGTCGGTCGGGTCGAGCTGTTTGGTGCAATTGTCGCATTGATCGCCGCGCGCGCTGTCATAACCGCAGTTCGGGCAGGTGCCCTCGATATAGCGGTCCGGCAGGAAGCGCCCGTCGGTTTCAGAGTACACCTGGGTCTCTTCCACCTCTTCGATCAGCCCCTCTTCGAACAGGCGTTTGGCGAGATGCTGGGTCAGCTTGCGGTTCTGCTCCGACGAGGACCGCCCGAAATGATCGAACGACAGGCGGAAGCCTTTGGCGATTTCGGCCTGAACGTCATGCAGCTCGGCGCAATATTCCGCCACCGGCTTGCCGGCTTTCTGCGCCGCGATCTCGGCGGGTGTGCCATGTTCGTCGGTGGCGCAGAGGAACAGAACCTCGTCGCCCCGGGCGCGGCGGTAGCGGGCATAGAGATCGGCGGGCAATTGCGAGCCGACGAGATTGCCGAGATGCTTGATGCCGTTGATATAGGGCAGGGCGGAGGTGATGAGCGTGCGTGCCATAGGGTCGTCCGGTCGTCGGTTTCGAGAAATCTTTTGCCTCTCTATCGCGCCTCTTGCCAAAGAACCAGTGGGCAAAGCACCGGTAAGCCGTGGCCGCCGCGAAAAAAGGCGCGCAATCGGGGAGAATGCGCGCCAAGTCCAACAGGGAGAGGGTCAGCAAGCGATCAGGATCGTTTGTGACCACATCTGTCAGGTAGGGGCCCAGGCGGAGAATTTCGAGGGGCATTTGTGCACCTTTGCCTTGCAGGAATGAAAGCGGCACGTTTTTGTGAACACCTTGCCACGCCGCGATGCGGCGTTACTGTATGCGCCGACATGAAAATGCCCGGTCGGGCAGGCCACGCGCCCCAGGTGGGACAGACGAAGGATAATTCAGGATGAAAATGCGCAAAATCGGTCGTAGCGAGCTTTTGGTTTCCGAGATCTGCCTCGGCACAATGACCTGGGGGTCGCAAAACACCGAGAGCGAGGGCCACGCCCAGATCGACCGGGCCAAAGAGGTCGGGATCAATTTTATCGACACGGCGGAGGTCTACCCGGTCAACCCGATGCGCAAAGAAACTGCGGGCAAGACCGAGGACATCATTGGCAGCTACCTTGCCGCGCGCGGTGGGCGCGAGGATTGGGTGATTGCCTCAAAGATCGCCGGTCAGGGCGAAATCAACGAAGAGGGTATCCTGGCCTCGAATTTCGAGGCCCGTCTCGATGCCTCGCTGAAGCGGTTGAACACCGATTATCTCGATCTCTACCAGCTGCACTGGCCCAATCGCGGCTCCTACTGTTTCCGGCAGAACTGGAATTACGACCCGATGAAACAGCCGTCGAAAGCCGAGATCGAGGACAATATGCGCGGTGTGCTCGAGGTCATGAGCGCGTTGCAGAAAAAGGGCAAGGTGCGTGAATTCGGCACCTCGAACGAGAGCGCATGGGGCATGGCGCAATGGCTGCGCCTGGCCGACGAGATGGGCGCGCCGCGGATGCAGTCGATCCAGAACGAATATTCTCTGATGTACCGGCTCTATGACACCGATTTGGCGGAGCTCGCCGTGCATGAGGATATCACGCTTCTGGCCTATTCGCCTCTGGCCGCCGGTCTGCTGACCGACAAGTACAAGGGCGGGTCCGTGGTGCCGAAAGGCTCGCGCATGGATATCAACGGCAATCTGGGCGGTCGCGTGACGGAGCGTGCCTGGCCTGCGGTGGCGGCCTATGTCGAGTTGGCAAAGAAGCACGGGATCGATCCCACGACGATGTCGGTGGCCTGGACCCTGACGCGACCCTTCGACACCATGCCGATCATCGGGGCGACCTCGCTCGAGCAGCTTGAAAAATCGCTCGACGCGCGCGATGTTGCGCTCAGCGAGGAGCTCATCAAGGACCTCGATACAGTGAACAAGGCCCACCCGCTGCCGTTCTGAGGACGGCGGGTGCGGGAGCACCCCAAAGGAGAGCCCGATGCGTATCCCCCTGTTGATCCTTCTCTCTGCGCTGGGCTTGTCGGCCTGCCAGCAGGAACAGCCCCGGGACGTGTCGGGCTATGGCGTCTCGACCATAGATCCCAACACCACGCAGACCGAGAAAACCGCCTGCGAGGCGCGCGGCGGCACCTTCCGTCCCGCCGGTCTGGCCGGGTTGATGACCTGTTTCGAAACGCCCAAGGATGCGGGCAAGAGCTGTGGTAAATCAGGCGATTGCAGCACCGGGCAATGTCTGGCCCGCTCGCGCAGTTGTTCGCCGATCACGCCGCTCTTTGGCTGCAACGAGGTGTTGGACGCCGAAGGGCGGGTGGTGAGCCTGTGCGTGGATTGAGTTTGCGGCACATCCTCGCCGGGCTGTCTCTGGCGCTTCTGGCGGGCTGCATGGCCCCAACTCAGAGCGCCAGGGGGCTGCGCGATCCGGAGGTGCCGATGTCCTCGATCGCCGCACTCGATGCGGCGCAATTTGCCGGGCGCTGGTACGAGGTCGCCGCATTCGTGCCCGAAGGGGCCAGCTGTGTCATCGGGGCGATGACCGTCGCCCTGCAGAAAAGCGGCGATCTGATGATCACCGAAGGGCCCTGTGCCGACGGCGCCCCGCGTCGCGGTCTGGCGCGGCGCATCGGGCCCGGGCGTTATGCCTTTGCCGGCGATGAGTTTTGGGTCCTCTGGGTCGATGCCACCTATCATACGGCGGTGATCGGCTCTCCCTCGGGGCAGGCGCATGTGCTGTCGCGCGATCTGAGCCTGCCGCCGGATCGCAGACAGGCGGTCGAGGGCATTCTTGACTGGAATGGCTATGACATCAGCCGGTTGCGTCCGGCGCGCCGGAAATAAGCGAAATTTCTCCGCTTCACATCCTGTGATGGGCCTGCAAAAATTTTTTGACTAGGCGGTCCGGATATTGCCGCGTATAGGCCGGGGATGATCATGGAACGGACATATCTTGAGCACGCGAAAAAGATCCTCGTGCTGGGCCTGCCTCTGGCGGGCAGTCAGATTGCGCAATTTTCCGTGCATATGACCGATGTCATCATGATGGGCTGGTACGGGCTCGACGAGCTCGCCGCCCTCGTGCTGGCCTCCGGTTTCTGGTTCGTGCTGTTCATTCTGATGGCCGGGTTTGCCTTTGCCGTGGTGCCGCTGGTGGCGACCGCCGCGGGCAAGGGCGACAGCACCACCATTCGCCGTGCCACCCGCATGGCGATCTGGCTGTCGCTTCTGGCCGCGGTGCTGATCTATCCGATCTTCGGCTATTCAGATGACATCCTGATGGCGCTCGGACAACAGCCGCATATCGCCGCCCAGGCCCGGCCCTATCTGGCGGTCGCGGGGTTCGAAATGGCGCCGGCGCTGATCGTCGCGGTGTTCCGCAGCTATTTCTCGGCCTTGGAGCGCACCCGGGTGGTGCTCTTCGTGGTGATCGGTGCGGTGATGCTCAATGCCGGGCTGAATTACATGTTCATCTTCGGCAATCTCGGCGCCCCGGAGCTTGGCGTGCTGGGCTCGGCCATTGCCTCGCTCATCGTGCATACGGTGATGATGATCGTGCTGGCGCTCTATGCCGCCAAGGCAACGCCGGAGAACGACCTGTTCCGCAACCCTCTGAAACCCGATTGGGCGATGTTCGCCACGGTGTTTCGCATGGGCGTGCCGATCGGCATCACCTCTCTGGCGGAAGTCGGCCTGTTCAACGCCGCAGCCCTGATGATGGGTTGGATCGGCACCGCCACGCTCGCCGCCCACGGCATCGTCCTGCAGCTCACCGCCATCGCTTTCATGACCCAGATCGGCCTGTCGCAGGCCGGCACCATCCGGGTGGGCAACGCCATGGGGCGCGAGGATGAGGCGGATCTGCGCAAGGGTGCGCTGGTCGTCGTCGTCCTCTCGGCGGTGATGGCGGCGATTTCCTCGGCGCTGTTCCTGTTGTTCCCGGATTTCCTCATCGGCCTGTTCATCGCCCCGGATGAGCCGGCGCGCGACCAGGTGCTGGCCATCGGCGGCATGCTGATCGTGATCGCGGCGGCGCTGCAATTCTCCGATGGCGGTCAGGTGGTGGCGCTCTCACTGCTCCGCGGCCTGCATGACACGGCGGTGCCGATGTGGCTCGCGGCCCTGAGCTATTGGGGGCTCGGCATGCCGGCGGCCTATATCTTCGGCTTTGTGCTGGACTGGGGCGCGACGGGGGTCTGGATGGGATTTGTCTTCGGACTGACCACCGCCTGGTGGACGATGAGCTATCGCTTCTGGCGCAATAAATCGCACATCTCGGGCGGGCGGCGGGGCTGAGCGGGCCGTCAGCGCGGCCCTGACAGATCAGTCCCGACAGGTCAGTTTCGACAGGTCAGTCCTGGCCTTTGAGCAGCCGATCGGCTTTCTTGCGCACCAGCACCGTGCGCAGGTCATGCATGGCCAGCAAAAGCGCATCGGTGACATTTTCGAGCTGATCGTCGGTCGCCCGGGTCTGCGCCCAATGCGCGGTGAGATTGAGATAATCCACCGCCCGGTGAATGTCGTCGATATCGCGCTGGGCCAGAAGCGCCAGACGGTCTGCCATCCAGTCTTCGATGACCTTCATATCCCCGGACGAGAGCTCGCGCCCGCCATGGGGTTTGATCTCACCGTTCTTGATGTTGATCACCGCGATCTGATCCATCTCGATCCGGCGCTGGCGGTTTTCCGTGTCCACGCGGAACACGAAAGCGCCATTCTCGCGCACGCGGAAATAATATTCGGGCAGATCGACGCTCATATCATCAGGTCCGTTTCATCGAGCACCCGCCACAGCGATCCGTCCTCATCCACCAGGGCGAACATGCGCGGCGCATTCTCCAGTTTGAAAATCCCGGTCAGGCGCGGGATGGCATCATTCTCGGTTGATAGCCCTGCCTGCGCAAACCGCGCATGCAGGGTCTCGATGTCATCGCTGCGCAGGCAGGCGGAAAACCAGCTTTCCTTGGCCTCGATCTCCGGGTGTGGAAAGAACTTCACCTGTGTCCCGCCAAAGCCCTGGATCATCCAATGCGCGGATTTGAACCGGGTCTCAAACCCAAGCGCATGATAAAACGCTTCGGTTCGGTCGAAATCCGATGAGGGCAGGTTGGCGGTGATGGTCTCGGTCACGAGAGCCCCGCGCAGAAACTCTGGATGCGGGTGCAGGCTTCCTTGAGCGCCTCGTCCGATGTGGCATAGGACACGCGGAAGTTGGGCGAGAGGCCGAAGGCCGCGCCAAACACCACGGCCACGCCGGTCTCTTCCAGAAGGGCGGTGGCGAACTCTTCGTCATTGGTGATCCTGGCGCCACCCGCCGAGGTCTTGCCCAAACAGCCCGCAATATCCGGATAGACGTAAAACGCGCCCTCGGGCGTGGGGCAGGTGATGCCCTCTGCGGCGTTGAGCATCTCGACCACCATGTTGCGGCGGCGCACGAAGGCCTCGTTGTTCGTGGCGATGAAGTCCTGCGGCCCGTTCAAGGCCTCGACCGCGGCATATTGCGAGATCGAACAGGGGTTCGAGGTGGACTGGGATTGGACTTTGCGCATGGCGGCAATCAACTCCACCGGGCCCGCGGCATAGCCGATGCGCCAGCCGGTCATGGCATAGGCTTTCGAGACGCCATTGACCGTCAGCGTGCGCTCATAGAGGCCGGGTTCGATCTCGGCCGGGGTGCAGAATTCGAACCCGTCAAAAGCCAGATGTTCGTACATGTCGTCGGTCATCACCCAGACATGCGGGTGTTTCATCAAGACATCGGTGAGCGCCTTGAGTTCCGCCTTCGAATAGCCGGCACCCGTCGGGTTCGACGGCGAGTTGAAGATCAGCCATTTGGTCTTGGGCGTGATCGCGGCGTCGAGCTGTGCGGCGGTGATCTTGAAACTGTTCTCGAGCTTGCCTTCGATCGCCACCGGCGTGCCGCCCGCCAGCATGACCATATCCGGATAGGAGACCCAATAGGGCGCCGGGATGATCACCTCGTCGCCCGGGTTCAAGGTCGCCACCAGCGCGTTGAACAGCACCTGTTTGCCGCCGCCCGAGACGGAGACCTGCGCCGGGGTGTAATCGAGCCCGTTGTCGCGTTTGAACTTGGCACAGATCGCCTCTTTCAACTCGGGAATGCCATCGACAGCGGTGTATTTCGTCTTGCCTTCCTCGATGGCGCGGATGCCCGCCGCCTTGATGTTTTCCGGCGTGTCGAAATCCGGCTCGCCGGCACCGAGCCCGATCACATCCTTGCCCGCGGCTTTCAGCTCACGCGCCTTGTTGGTGACGGCGATGGTCGGCGAAGGTTTCACGCGGGAGAGTGTGTCGGACAGAAAGGGCATGGGAAGGATCCGTGTTAATCATGTTCGTGCCAGTGATAGCGCCAAATCTCCCCGCTCGCCAAGACGTCCCTTGCGATAATCCGGCGTTGGGTGCAAAAAGCTCGCGATCAGGGAGATATGCCATGAGCGAGACCGCAAACGAAACGATCGAAATCCGTCGCAAACGTCTGAAAATCCGGGCCTGGCGCCGCGGCATCAAGGAGATGGACTTGCTGATCGGCGGCTATGCCGATGCCCATCTCGCGCACATGGATCAGGTCCAGCTCGACGAGTTCGAACAGCTGATGGACGAGCACGATCAGGACCTTCTGTCCTATGCCACCGGGTTGAAACCGGTGCCGACCCATCTCAAGCCGATGCTCGAGAAACTGATTGCTGATGCCGATCAGGCGTCCTGGGGGCTCAAGGGCTGAGCGCGGCCTGGGGGCCTCCTTTATGGTTTGCGAAGCCCTGTGAATTTCCCTTCAATTTGCATCGATTGCAAAAATTTCCGCTGTTTAACTGAATTTTGGGAAATTCCCGGCAATCTGCCCCTCGATGAGCCTTTGGCGGAGTGACAGATGAGCATGCATTCAAGCTTTATTAAAACGACGGATTCGTCCTTCATGTCTCAATATCTTGAGGCGCTATCTCTGGTGGAGCGGCTGCACCGGCTGCTTCTCGATGTGATCAAGGATGAATTCGAACGGGTCGGAATTCTCGAAATCAACGCGGTTCAGGCGCTGTTGCTGTTCAACGTTGGCGAAAACGAAGTGACCGCCGGCGAATTGAAATCGCGCGGCTATTATCAGGGCTCGAACGTGTCCTATAATCTCAAGAAACTGGTGGACATGGGCTATATGCACCATCAGCGCTGCGAGATCGATCGCCGCTCGGTGCGGGTGAAACTCACCGACAAGGGCGACCGGGTGCGCATCATCGTGTCCGAGTTGTTTGCCCGTCATGCCGAAGGGCTGCAGGGCAAGGGCGTGATTTCCTCGGAAGGGATCGAGGATATCAACACGTCTCTGCGCCGCGTCGAACGCTACTGGGCTGACCAGATCCGCTATATTTATTGAGTTTTTCGCTTTTTCAGAGCTTTTGAAGGCAGAGGGGCACACTCCGGTCCCTCTGCCTTTTTCTATGCGATTTAGTGCGGCGTGTTCCATGTTGCCTGATCGGGCATGTCCAGCCATCCCACCGTCACCGTCTGCAATTCCTTGAGCAATTTCCGGGTCATGGCGCGTTCGTAATCGCTGTAATTCCGGGCCCGCTCGACGAAGGCACCAAAGCCCTTGATCACCGCGCCGTGGAAATAGCGCTCGAGCATGTCGAGCTCGCGGGCCACCGCCGCCGGATCGGCCATGTCGGAACCCGTCGAGACGATCAACCCGTTGATCGTCACATCCGCCAGTGCGGCATCGAACCGGACGCGTTCCGGGCGTGGTCCCATGTTGGATTTTCCGTCGGCGGAAATATCGAGCGTATAGCGCCAGCACTCGGGCTTCTGGGCCAAAAGCGCCCCACCGTAGCGCATCGCCTCACCCATGGCGGTGCCGGGACCATGCGGGACACGGATCTGCGTCCTCAGTTGTGCCTGCACATCGGCGAGATCGTCGCGGCTGCGGATCGCGGTCCAGCCGATGAGTGTGCGCGGCGAGGCATCCCCGGCCCATTCATAGACGGCGAGCGAGACTGGCGCGCCCTCCATGGCCAGGAATGCCTGTTGCACCTCTGGGGCATTGAGCGCGCGGGCCAGTCCCTCGACCTGCAGCTGCCATTCCTGGGCATCGACCGAGCCCGAGACATCGAGGCCCAAGGCCAGCGCCTGACGGCAGGTCTCGGCCTGGACCGCGGCGGCCGAGAACAGCGTTGCTGCGAGTATCGCGGCGGCTTTTACCAATGACCCGTGTTCTCCATCGAGGCCCAGGGTTCGGCGGGTGCCAGGCTTGCGCCCTTTTGCAGCAACTCGATCGAGATATTGTCGGGCGAGCGCACAAAGGCCATATGACCGTCGCGCGGCGGCCGGTTGATCGTCACGCCATTGTCCATCAGATGCTGGCACAGCGCGTAGATATCCTCGACCTCATAGGCGAGATGGCCGAAATGCCGTCCGTCCGAGGGCAGACCCTCGTCGCCGTCCCAGTTATAGGTCAGTTCCACGGGGCAATCCTCATTGCCCGGGGCGGCCATGAAGATCAGGCTAAACCGCCCGCCTTCGCTCTCATGCCGCCGGGTCTCTTTCAGCCCCAGAAGCTCGAAAAACGCCATGCTCTTTTCCAGATCCTTGACCCGGACCATCGTGTGCAGATATTTCATGCGATCCCTCCTGTTATGCCGGCCCGACGGGGCCGCTTGCCGGGACTCTAGCCTTTTGTGCGGTGAATGCCACCGTTTCGCATATGTGTCTTTGCGAATCCCCCTGTGACCTCTGTATAGAGGGGTGGATACCACCATATCTTGGGGAGGCGCCCGTGCAGCAATACCATGATCAGTTGAAGACCATTCTCGCCCATGGGGTCGACACGACCGACCGCACCGGCACCGGAACGCGCTCCTATTTCGGTCTGCAGGCGCGCTATGATCTCGCCGATGGTTTCCCGATGGTCACCACGAAAAAACTGCACCTGCGCTCGATCATCCACGAGTTGCTGTGGTTCCTCGCCGGCGACACCAATATCCGTTACCTGAAGGACAACGGTGTCTCGATCTGGGACGAATGGGCCGATGAGAATGGCGATCTCGGGCCGGTTTACGGCGCGCAATGGCGCAAGTGGCCCGGCTCGGACCGTGGCGCCATCGATCAGATCCAGAACCTGCTGAACGCGATCGAAAAGAGCCCGGATTCGCGCCGTCTGATCGTCTCCGCCTGGAACCCGGCCGAGGTGGACCATATGGCGCTGCCGCCGTGCCACACGCTCTGGCAGGTGAAAATCCTCGGCGGCAAGATGCATCTCCAGCTCTATCAACGCTCCGCCGACATGTTTTTGGGCGTGCCGTTCAACATCGCCTCCTATGCGCTCCTGCTCGCCATGCTGGCGCAGGTCACGGGCTATGAGCCGGGCACATTCGTCCATTCGATCGGCGATGCGCATATCTATTCCAACCACATGGAACAGGTGGAGCTGCAGCTCTCGCGGACACCGAAAGCCCTGCCGAAGCTGCGGCTCAATCCGGATGTGAAAAGCCTGTTCGATTTCAAATTCGAGGATATCGAGATCGTTGACTATGCCCCGGATGGCGCGATCAAGGCGCCGGTGGCGGTCTGACGGGCAGGGGGACAAGGCATGATCACGCTCATCGCAGCCCGCGATCGGAATGGCGCCATCGGCAAGGACAACACCATCCCCTGGGATGCGCCCGAGGATATGAAGTTCTTCATGCGCGAAACCATGGGCGGCGCGGTGATCATGGGGCGGCACACCTGGGACAGCCTGCCGGGCTTTGCCAAACCGTTGAAAAACCGTCTCAACCTCGTGGTCTCCTCGCAAGGCGTCGATCACGAGCATGTCTTTGCGACGGTGGAAGAGGCCGTGGCTTTCGCCCGCGCCGCGGGCCGGGCGCGGATCTATGCCATGGGCGGGTATGGCATCTACAAGGCGATGCTGCCGCTGGCCGACCGGCTGTTGATCACCGAGATCGACACAGAGGTCGAGGGGGCCGACACCTGGTTCCCGGACTTCGATCCCAAGGACTGGCGAGAGACCTCCCGCATCCCGCTCCGCGACGCGGCACCGCGCTGCGAGGCGGTGGAATGGGTGCGGTGACGAACTTTCATCAATCCTGTAAATTCGCATAGATTGTCGCAGAGTAGGCAGCAATATTTACCCAAAATCAACCAAACCTTGCCGCAGGGCGGGTGCTCGGTTACCCTTGGGGAAAGGACAATCGGTCCGCCATCCGGGAGTTTTGTGATGATGAAAGCTGCTTTTTCTGCCGTGGTTCTGATGCTCGGCGCCGCCCCCGTTCTCGCGGCGGAGACCCAGCCCTATGATCCGTCGGTCAAGCTTTTCGCCTATGAGAAGACTGTCGACAATTTCTGCCCGGCCGGGACCCAGCCGATCCGCTACAACGGCATCGTCTGCTGCGGCACGCCCAATGCCACCGGCTATGGCGATGCCCCGGCGGTGCGCAAACGCGCCTACACCGCAGCCGCGGCCCGGAACACCACCGATCCGAAATCGCCGAACTATGTACCGGAAACGATTTCCATGTCGGGCAATTGACGACAGGTAATTAACGCCGGGAAACTGACGCCCGTGCATATGCCGCCCGTTTCGAGCTGTTCGCAATGCCGATGAAAGCCTCGCTCTGCGGGGCTTTTTCTTTGGCATGTCCCAAAGCAGGGAAGGTCGGGCTCGTCGCGCATCTGTGCAGAGCGGCGTAGATTGGATGTCATGTTTGTGTTACATTGAACCCCATGAGCATTTCGACACAGGTGCTCCTGAGCGCGATGCTGATCGCGCTCGGATCGGGCACACAGGCACAAAATCTGATCGGTGAGGTCCTCTGTGGCACAGAGGAGGAGATCCATGCCAAGCTGACCCGCCAATTCGGCGCGGTGAAGGCGGGCGAGGGGCTGCGCGACCCTGATGCCATGCTGGAAATCTGGACCAACCCGAAATCCGGCGACTGGACCCTGGTGCAAAGCTATGCCGGGGGACGCACCTGTATCCTGGCCATGGGCGAGTATTGGGAGATGATCACCCCCGCGCCGGATGAGAGCGCGGGGACCGCGGGCTGAGGCTGCCTCGCTTTCGCTCCGATCACGCTTCGACGATTTCCGCGACGATGAACTCGGCCACGGCCCGGCCCAATGTCTCATGGGACGACGTGTCGAGATGCACCCCGTCGATGTCGGAGACGGACACCACGGAATTTGCATCGAAAACGGCGACATCCCGGGCGTCGGCCTGCGCCCTGATCGCATCCTGAACCGCCTGGGCTTTTTCCGCAGCGCCCTCGTAAATCTCGGCGAGACAGCCGGCGGCAAAGGGTTTCGGCGGCAGGATCAGGAAGGGCTCGAACCCGCCGTGACGGTCCTGCATCTCGTCGGAGAGCGCGACGTCGAGGTGGAACCCGGCGGCCTGCGCGATCTCCCCGGGCGAAGCGCCGAATTGCGCTTTCAGATCATTGGTGCCGAGCATGAGGGTCAGCGCGTCGATCGGCCCGTGGCTTTCGAGTGCGATGAACAATCCGATCCGGCCGTCCATATGCGGCCCCATTTCCGCGTCGGGAAAGGCGAAGGTTCGGCCCGGCAGCCCCTCTTCGACGACATCCCAGCCCAGTTCCTCGCCGAGGATCACCGGCCAGCGCCGCGCATGGCGCGGCAGATCCGAAGACCGGCTCCGCATCGGCTGTGTGCCGTGGGTGTTGCTGTCGCCAAAGGTCAGGATGGTCGGCATGGGCGGCTCCGCGTGGGGTGAGAACAAGAAAAGCGGCCCCGGAATGCCCCCGGAGCCGCTGAAAATCAAGCCGTAAAGGTCTTAAAGAGCTTGCAGATCGGAAGCGGAAGAGCGTCCGTCGCGGCCTTCGCGCAGCTCGTAGCCGATTTTCATGTTGTCGGCGAGGCCGGTCATGCCAGCACGCTCGACTGCAGAAATGTGAACGAAAACGTCTTTGCCGCCATCATCAGGGGCGATAAAGCCGTAGCCTTTGGTGGTGTTGAACCATTTTACGGTCCCGGTGGGCATCTCAAGTCTCTCCTTCAGTTTCACCCAGCGCAACATGCGGCGGGCGGTGCAGCCAGGTCTTCCAAGTCATTCAGCTGCCCCGTATGAAGGAGCGGTCATTCCAGAAAGTCAGCAGTCACACCTTCGAGTGTGCCGCAAGTCGGAATAAAGGCAAGCGACAAAATCGTAACATTTGAGCTTGGAGCGAAATTTGGGCGCGTTGCCCCCAAAACCACCACTGAGGAGGTCAAAATGACGGTAATTTACGGGATCAAGAGCTGCGATACCTGCCGAAAAGCGGTGAAAACGCTGGGTATTGCCTTGACCGATATCCGCGAAAATCCGCTTTCCCGGGCGGATTTCGAGCGATTCCATGGCGCATTCGGCGATGCGCTGTTGAACACGCGCTCGACCACATGGCGCGGGCTCGATGCGGCGGAACGTGACCGTCCGGCGCTGGATCTGCTGATGGATCACCCGACTTTGATGAAGCGTCCGGTGATCGAAAAGGACGGCGCGCTCTATCTCGGTTGGGGCAAGGATGTGCAGGCCGCTCTGTTGTGAGACCCGCCTTTAATCGCCGCGCCCGCTGTCCTATGTAACGGGAGCTGTTGCCGGAACAGGGGCTTAAAGGAGACGGATATGCGCAATGCGGCTTTGGTGCTGGGCATTCTCGGGGGCGTGATCGCCATGGCGATCGGCTTTTTCAGCTACGGCTATACCGAGGCGATCGACCGTCTGGGCGAGGTCGAGGGTCTGTTCGAACAGGTCGGCAATGTCGACCTGATCCGTCTCACCAGCTTTCTGGCGCCGATCCTGGCGATTGCCGGTGGCGCCATGGCCCGCGCCCGCGCCCTTTGGGGCGGGGTGCTGATGCTTCTGGCCGCCGGTCTGATGTACAATGGCTTCGGCTTCAACGTCTTTACCATGTTCCCGCTGGGGCTTTGCCTTCTGGGCGGGATACTCGCCGTGGCAGCGGGCAAACCCGACGAGCCGAAAGCACATTTCTGAGCCGGGTCCCGGTCAGGCCGCGCCTGCCTGTCTGGCCTCGAAGCGGTTTCTGATCACCTGATCGAAGGACAGGGCGCCGCCGCCCAGGCCGATCAGGATCAGGAACAACAGGGCCCAGAGCGCGCGTTGATCGAGGATCAGCGCATCCGAGGCCGGGTCGAACCAGCGCCCGAGCGTCGCCCCCATCGCCCCGTGACCGATCACATCCGTCAGCGACTGCACGAGGACAAATCCGGTCATGCCAAGGGCCGCGAGCCTTGTGGCAAGGCCCAGCACGATGAGCAGCGGCAGGAGGAGCTCTGCCAGCCCGCCGGCCATCACCACGGCCCAGTGAAACGGGCCGAGGCTCGAAACGTCATAGCCGAGGGCCTCCATCTGGCGCGGAAAGATCTGGGCATACCCATTCAGGCTCGGCATCAGGGGACCGTCGAATTTGGTCAGGGCCGAGCTCCAGAAATAGCGCAGTAGAACGGCGGCAAAGATGAACCGTGCCAGGAGCGGCAGGAGCAGGGGCGGAATGCGGTCAATCGGGCGCATGGGTGGGGTCTCCTCGTCAGATCGAGTCAAATCTCGTTGATGGCGACGATGGCGCCGCCGCTCAGAAGCGTGGTCAGAAAGCGGGTCAGGTCGAGCCGCGGCGGCGCCAGTTCGGCAGCATCGCCAAGCGCCTCTCCGCTGGCCAGCGCGTCGAGCACGGCCCCGGTGCCGGCGGGAAAGGCGGTCGCGATCGGATCATAGGCCGGACGGGTGATCACCACGTCTTCGGCGCCGCCTTGCACGGTTTTGCCATCGCGGCAGGTGCCGGTCGCCAGACGGTGGATCGCGGTGACCGGATAGGCGCTCGGGAGCCATGCGAAGGCAGGCGCCAGCCGCACCGCACGGGTGAACAAGAGCGGATCGGAGAGCGCCGATTGCGTCACGGGCTGGCTGTCCGCCGCGTGATAGCTCTGACGCAGCGCATATTCGAGCCGGGCAATGTCGGCGAGATAGGGGATCGCGCGGGCCGGAGCGAAATTGTCGATAAATTCCGCAAAATCAGCCCCATAGAGGGCGATGACCGGATGTTTCGGCGGGTGGGCGCGGAGGTATTCGCCGGCCATCGCCGCGAAAAACACCGGACCGACCAGCGATTGCACCGCCGGGAACCCCTGTTCCAACGCCTCTTTCAGACTCACCACGACATTGTTGCGATAGACATCGAAACGCTTGCTCGCGGGCCTGCCATCGGGAGTGATGAGCCCATCCGGGACCGGCTGCTCCGGGGTGAGCGCCGCGGTGATGAAAGTCTGTTGTGTCATGGCTTGTCTCACGGTCTGTCTCATGATCTGACCTCCGCAAAAAGGCTTTCGAGCATGGCGGCGGCACGCCCGGCCTCGGCGGCGAGCACGGGCCAGTCGGGCACATCCGTGTCCCATTCGATCAGGGTCGGTTTCGTCCCGCCTTTGGTGAGCGTATGGGCATAGAGCGCCCAGACCGGATCTGCGGTCTCGCGCCCGTGGCTGTCGATCAGGAGCGGTGCGCCCATCTCGTCCTCATCCTCGTCATGGCCGCCGAGATGGATCTCGCCCACGGCCTCATGGGGATAGCGGTCGATATAGTCATAGGCGTCGAGCCGCAGGTTGTTGGCGGAGACAAAGACATTGTTCACATCGAGCAACAGGCCGCAGCCGGTGCGTTTGACCACCGCGCGCAGGAACTCGACCTCATCCATCGTGCTCTCTTCGAAGGCCAGATAGGAGGAGGGGTTTTCCAGGAGCATCCGGCGGCCCAGCACGTCTTGCACTTCGTCGATATGGTCGCAGACGCGGCTGAGCGTGGCCTCGGTATAGGGCAAGGGCAACAGGTCGTTGAAATAGTCGCTCCCGTGTGTGGACCAGGCCAGATGTTCGGAGAAGGAGGCCGGGTTCAGCCAGGTGACGAGATGTTTCAGCCGTGCCAGATGATCGGGATCGAGCCGGGTCTCGCCGCCGATCGACAGGCCGACGCCATGCACCGAGATCGGAAAGCGCTCGGCCAGCGCACGCAGCTGGGCCAGCGGCCGGCCTCCCTCGACCATGTAGTTTTCGGCATGGATTTCGAGCCATTTCACCGGGTGATCGCCGGTGGAAATCTCTGAAAAATGCTGGGGTTTGAAGCCGACGCCGGCGGCGTGAGGCAGGGTTGTGCCGGGGTCGTTCGGACTGGTGTCGAGCATCGAAACATCCTCCTGATGAGACATGACCCGGCGCATGTTCTGCGCCGGGTCTGCGGGATGGCGCTTAGCTGTCCATCGGCAAGTCGCGGTCGAGGGCCTCGAGAGAGCCCATGCGCGCGGTGCCGTCCATCATCGCCGGCAGTTCGATGTCCGCGCAGGTGCCGGCGGGCACCAGCGTCCAGGCGTTGCCTTGATAATCGACCTTCGAGGTGCCAGCGCAGGTCGTGCCCGGACCCGCCGCACAGCCGTTTTCACCGGCCAGTGCGACGCCGAAGCATTTTTCCTGTTCCTCGGCATGTGCGGCGCCCGCGATGGAAAGGGCAGCGGTCATGGCGCCGAGAAGGGCGAGGGTCTTCGATTGAGTGCTCATTGGGTGTGTCTCCCGTTTGTGTCATGCGTTCCCGCCGTCATTGGCGGTGAGGTGAATGTGGGCCACAGGGGCTTCACAGGCCATTCACGGGGGCGTCAGCTGACGCGCCTGTCAGGCGATGAAACAAACGGATTTGTGAGTTGAAACCGAAAGCGAGACGGGGGAATGCGCGCGAAAACGTGAAGAGTGACGCAATCCGATGGGCCGGTTTTGGCGCAAATCCCAGCGGGAATAGGCAAAAATCCGCCTGTAACATTCCTCACGCATTTGCCGGTCACGCGTGTGCCGCAACGCAAAAGGCCCCCGGGATGGGGGCCTTTTCATATTGTATTCTTTGAATTATTTCAGGATCACTTGAGATCCGGTGCCAAAGCGGCGTCTTTCAACTCGGTGGTAATCTCGGAAAGTGACATGACCGAGGTCTGCTTTTCGCCCAGACGGCGCACCGAGACGGTCTTTTCCTCGACCTCGCGGGCGCCCACGGCGAGGATCACCGGTACTTTTGCGAGGCTGTGTTCGCGGACCTTGTAGTTGATCTTCTCGTTGCGGATGTCGGCCTCGGCGCGCACGCCGGCGGCTTTCAGTGCCGCGACGACCTCTTGCGCATAATCATCGGCCTCGGACACGATGGTGGTGACCACGACCTGACGCGGGGCGAGCCAGAACGGCAGCTTGCCGGCGTGCTCTTCGATCAGAATGCCGATGAAGCGCTCGAACGAGCCGACGACCGCCCGGTGCAGCATGATCGGCCGGTGTTTCGCACCGTCCTGACCGATGTAGCTGGCATCCAGACGCTCCGGCAGGTTCGGGTCGACTTGCAGCGTGCCGCATTGCCATTCGCGACCGATGGCGTCGGTCAGCACAAACTCGAGTTTCGGACCGTAGAAGGCGCCTTCGCCCTCCTGAATCTCATAGTCGTAACCGGCGGCCTTACAGGCGTTGCCGAGAGATTCCTCGGAGTGATCCCAGCTTTCTTCCGAGCCGATGCGCTTTTCCGGCCGGGTCGAGAGTTTGATCGACCAGTCGTGGAAGCCGAGATCGGCGTAGATCCCCGCGAGGAATTCGATGAATTTCTTGGTCTCCGCCTCGATATGCTTCTCTTCGCAGAAGATATGCGCATCGTCCTGGGTAAAGCCGCGCACCCGCATGATCCCGTGCAGCGCGCCCGAGGGTTCGTAGCGGTTACACGAGCCGAACTCGGCCATCCGCAGCGGCAGGTCGCGATAGGACTTGAGACCCTGATTGAACACCTGGACGTGGCAGGGGCAGTTCATCGGCTTCAGCGCGTTGACGGTCTTTTCGCGGGCATGTTCCTCGTCCACTTCGACGATGAACATGTTTTCCTGATAATTGTCCCAGTGACCGGAAGCTTCCCAGAGCTTGCGGTTCACCACCTGCGGCGTGTTCACCTCGACATAGCCGTCGCGGTCCTGCTGACGACGCATGTAATCCTGTAGCGTGGTGTAGATTTTCCAGCCGTTCGGATGCCAGAAGATCTGGCCCGGCGCCTCTTCCTGCATGTGGAACAGGTCCATCTCGCGGCCCAGCTTGCGGTGGTCGCGTTTGGCGGCCTCCTCGAGCATGGTCAGATGCGCCTTCAGAGCCTTCGGGTCCTTGAAGCCGACGCCGTAGATCCGCTGCAACATGGCGTTGTCGCTGTTGCCACGCCAATAGGCGCCGGCGACCGACATCAGTTTGAAGCCGTTGCCGGGCACCTGACCGGTGTTCTGCAAATGCGGGCCGCGGCAGAGATCCTGCCAATGGCCGTGCCAATACATGCGGATCGGCTGACCGTCATCGGGGATCGCGTTCACGAGCTCGACCTTATAGGGCTCGTTATTGGCCTCGTAATAGGCAATGGCGCGGTCGCGCTCCCAGACCTCGGTGGTCACCGGATCGCGGCGATTGATGATCTCTTTCATCTTCGCTTCGATCTCGCCGAGATCCTCGGGCGTAAACGGCTCTTCGCGGTCGAAATCGTAATACCAGCCGTCCTTGATCACCGGGCCGATGGTGACTTTGACATCGGGCCAGAGCTCCTGCACCGCGCGGGCCATGATATGGGCCAGATCGTGACGAATGAGCTCGAGCGCCTGTGCGTCGTCCTGCATGGTGTGAATGGCGATGGCGGCATCGGCCTCGATCGGCCATTGCAGGTCCCAATGCGCGCCGTTCACGGTGGCAGAGATGGCCTTTTTGCCAAGCGAGGTGGAAATCGACGCGGCAACTTCGGCGGCGGTTATGCCCTTGTCGAAATTGCGCGAATTGCCATCGGGAAAGGTAAGGGAGACTTGGGCCATCTTGGCACTCCTCGTCAGTTTGGCGCCCACGGAACGCCCGGTTGCGGGTATGGTTTCACGGGGTGTTTTGCCCCCGGGGGGCGGGCTTGTCAACGCAACATCTGTGGGGGGATGGATCAGCGTGCTTGATCGGTTGTGGTGGCTCGGGCAGTCTGCGGCCAAAGACAGCGCGGAGGACAAAATGCGCAGCTATCAGGAGATTCTCGACATTGCCGCCGCGCGCAAGGGCGGGGTGGCGGCGGTGCTGGACCATGTGCGGGTGCCGAAAACGCCCGAGGCGCTGGCGGCCATTCCCGGAGATCGCTGGCTCGCCGAAATGGCGCGGCATATCTTTCAGACCGGCATGTCCTGGAAAGTCGTCGAGGCGAAATGGCCCGGGATCGAGGCGGCGTTCGAGGGCTTTGACGTGACCCGGATCGCGCATATGTCCGAGGACTGGTTTGATGCGCTGTTGAAAGACACGCGGATCATCCGCTCCGGGGCCAAGCTGCGGGCGATTCAGGAGAATGCCGAATTCATCGCCCGTGTCGATGCCGAGGAGGGCGGTTTCGCCCGTAAGATCGCCCAATGGCCGGCGGAGGACTATTTCGGTCTTCTGGATTGGCTGAAGGACAATGGCGCGCGTCTGGGCGGCAATACCGGCGCCTATACGCTGCGGATGATGGGGCGCGATGGCTTCATGCTGAGCAAGGATGTGGTGGCGCGGTTGATTGCCGAAGGGATCATCGACAAAGCGCCGACATCCAAGCCCGCAAAACGTGCCGTGCAGGAGGCGTTCAACAGCTGGCGCGCCGAGAGCGGCGAGACGTTCAACACGATTTCGAGCGTGTTGGCGCAGAGTATCGACGGGTGAGGCGGGGCAGAAGGTGTTCGCGCCGCGCGGCGGCGATCTGCGGTTTGCGCCTGGAGCCCGATTGTCTGCCCCGCTCATCAGCTCTCTGACCGCCCGACACACATTGCTTCTCCAACCCCGCGCCGCTACGTCTCGAAGACACCCAATATGTGACCAAACCGACAGGAGCCCCCCATGACCGATTTTCTCGACACGCCCTCCGGGCGCCGCATCGCCTACAACCGTCTCGAGGGCGAGGGCACCGGTGTGGTGTTCCTGGGCGGGTTCATGTCGGATATGGAAGGTTCGAAAGCCACGGCACTCGAGGCCTGGGCGAAGATGCAGGGGCGGCCTTTCCTGCGCTTCGATTATTCCGGTCATGGGGTGAGTTCGGGGGAATTCAGGGACGGTTGCATTGGGGATTGGGCCGAGGATGCCCAGGCTGCGATCGAAAGCCTCACGGAGGGGCCACAGATCCTCGTCGGCTCGTCGATGGGCGGCTGGATCTCGCTTCTGATGTGCAAGCGCCTCCATACCCGGGTCGCCGGGCTCGTCACCATCGCTGCGGCGCCGGATTTCACCGAGGACGGGTTCTGGGCCGGGTTTGATGACGGCGAGCGCCAGACATTGATGCAAGAGGGCGTCGTCATGGTGCCCTCGGACTACGCGGCGCCCTATCCGATCACCCGCCGCCTGATCGAGGACGGGCGGGATCACTTGATTATGCGCAGCCCGCTGGCGTTGCCCTTCCCGGTGCGTTTCCTGCAAGGCACGGCGGACACATCGGTTTCGGTCGAGACCGCGAATGCCCTTCTGGCGCATGCCCAGGGCGGGGATATCCGGCTGACGCTGGTCAAGGGCGCGGATCATTCCTTCTCGACGCCGGATTGTCTCAAGACCGTTGAAGCGGCGATTTTCGAGGTGCTGGCGCGGATTTGACACCCGGACAAAGCGAACCTTTCGAGGGGTGAGCGCCTGTCTTGGCGGCAAGAAATTGCATATTTCGCACCTCTCCCGAAAGGTGCTCTCATCCCGCCTTGACGCCTCGCCGTCGGCGCGCCATGTCAGGAGGGTTCGATTTTTAACAGGGTGCGCAGTCATGACCGAGAGCCTGGTGCTTCTCCCCGGTTTTCTGGCCGATGGCCGGGTCTTTGCCGATCAGATCACGGATCTGAGCCGGGAGAGTGCGGTGATGGTGGCGCCGCTTCTGGGCGAGAGCCTGGTGGAGATGGCCGACCGGGTTCTGGCGCAGGCGCCGCCGAAATTTGCGCTTGCCGGCCATGATCTCGGGGCCTCGGTGGCCACCGAGATGCTGCGCCGGGCGCCGGGGCGGGTCACCCGGATTGCGCTAATTTCCGGCTCGGCTCAGGCCGAGCCGCCCAATCTGGCCGCCGCCCGCGAACCACGGATGATCAAGGCCAAGACCGGGCGCTATGGCGAGGTGTTGCTCGAAGAACTGCCCTCGACCACGCTTTATGACGGGCCGCATCGCGGCGCCATTCGCGACCATTGGATCGATATGGCGATGGAGGCGGGGCTCGAGACCTATCTGGCGCAATCGCGCATCCTGCAACGCCGCCCGGACCATCAGAACGTGCTGCGCCGGGCCCGCATCCCGGGGTTGGTGATCGGCGGCAAGGCCGACACGATCGCGCCGCCCCGGCGGCAGGATTTCATCGCCCAGCTGATGCCGCGCGCCGAGCTCGTGCTGATCGAAAAGGCCGGGCACCTGCCGATGCTGGAAGCGCCCGCCACCGTGTCGCGGGCGCTCCAGGCCTGGCTCAGGGCCGAGGCGCCCTTCGTGCTGCGCTAAGTCAGGATCGGGCAGGCGGGCGGGCGCGGGCCGGATTACCCGGCCTTGGCCTCGCTTTCCGGTGCCACGACATCCTTGCCTCCGACGACTCGCGGACCGGAATTCTGGTCGATGAACTCGAGCACCAGCGGACGGATGTTGTTGCGCCAGCTCTTGCCGGCGAAAATCCCGTAGTGCCCGGCGCCGGGTTCGAGATGCGAGGCTTTCTTGCTGTCGGGCAGGCCGGTGCAGAGGTCCAGCGCGGCGACGCATTGGCCGGGGGCGGAAATATCATCCTCTTCGCCTTCGACGGTTTTCACCGCGACATCGGTGATCTTGCCGATATCGACCTGTTTGCCGTTGATGGTGAAGCGGTTCTGCGCCACCTCGAGGCCTTTGAAAATGCGTTCGACGGTGGAGAGGTAGAATTCGCCGGTCATGTCCATGACGGCAAGATATTCGTCGTAGAACTTGTTGTGGCGGTCGTGATCCGAGGCCTCGCCCTTGGCGACGCGGCTGATCTGATCGCTGAATGCCTTGGCATGGTTCTCGGCATTCATGGTGATAAACGAGGTGAGCTGCAACAGGCCCGGGTAGACCTTGCGGCCGACGCCCTTGTATTTGTAGCCGACACGCTGGATCATCGATTGCTCGAGCTGCCCCATGGTGACGCGATTGCCGAAATCGGTGACCTCCGTCGGGGTGGCATCCGGGTCGATCGGCCCGCCGATGAGGGTCAGCGAGCGCGGCTGGGCCTTGGGGTCTTCCTCGGCGAGATAGGCGGTGGCGGCGAGCGTCAGCGGGGCCGGCTGGCAGACCGCGATGACATGGGTGTTGGGGCCCAGATATTTCATGAAGTCGACGAGGTAGAGCGTGTAATCCTCGACGTCGAACTTGCCTTCGGAGACCGGGATGTCGCGGGCATTGTGCCAATCGGTGATATAGACCTCGCAATCGGGCAGCAGAGAAATCACCGTCGAGCGCAACAGCGTCGCGTAATGGCCCGACATCGGCGCGACCAGCAGCACGCGGCGCTTCATCTCTTCACGGCCCTGCACCTTGAAATGGATGAGATCGCCAAAGGCTTTGTTCACCTCGACCTTGACCTCGACCAGATGGTCGCGCCCGTCTTCGCCGACGACGGAGCCGATGCCCCAGTCGGGTTTCGCGACCATGCGGGAAAAGGCGCGTTCGGTGACCTGACCCCAGGCGGCCAGCCAGCCGAAAGCCGGGTTGGGCATCATGGCGACCGCAGGATAGGAGCCAAGAGCCTGCGCCGAGGCGCCCAGCCATTGGTTGGTGTTGCGGATCGTTTCCATCATGTCATAGGTGGCCATGAATCGCATGTGCGCCTCCTTGGGCTGTGCCCCTTGTACCTTTTGCGAAAGTGCCGTGCTTTGCCTGCGCGAAGCACCTTCCCACGGGGCAGGTCTACCGTTATCGTAACTCAAGCGTCTCGAAAAAACTGAACGCAGATTTTTGAGAACGCCGTGCAACGGGTTGATGTTTCGGGCGTTCCGCAGTCAACTCATAGCGCAAGATTGTTGCGAAACGCTTTAGCATATTCTTACAGCATTTTGCGATGCTGCAAGTGCAAAAAAATGGGAGGCGGCGAGATGACTGGGGACGGAGAGGTCAAAACGCGCGAAAAACAACAGGATCTGGAGAAGCTCAACACGAATATCGTGAAGATCGAGGAGCTTTCCAGCCGCCTGGCCGCCGCGCTTGCGCAGAAAAAACCGATTCCGCAATCCTTGCAGGGGCCCGGTCAGGAATTGTTCATGAAGGCGGCGAGCGCCTATATGGCCGAGATGATGAACAACCCGGCGCGGATCATCGAACATCAGATCGGCCATTGGGGCAAGACGCTCAAACATTATGTCGAGGCGCAGCACCGGCTCGGGCAGGGCGATCTGACCCCGCCGCCGGATGACCGACCGAAGGATCGGCGGTTCTCGAATGAATTGTGGGACACCAACCCCTATTTCAACTTTCTCAAACAGCAATACATGATGAATGCCGAGGCGATCGAGAGTTCCGTCTCCGGGCTCGAGGGGCTCGAGGAGCGGGATCGCAAGCGGGTCGGGTATTTCACCCGGCAGATCATCGACATGATGGCGCCGACCAATTTTCTCGCCACCAATCCGGATGCGCTTCAGCGCGCGCTCGAAACCGACGGTGAGAGCCTCGTTCAGGGGCTTGAGAATCTGGTGCGCGATCTCGAGGATCACCATGGCGAGCCGGTGGTGAATCTGGTCGACAAGAGCGCGTTCAAGGTGGGGGAGAATCTCGGTGCTTCCGAGGGCTCCGTGGTCTACCGCAACCGCATGTTCGAGCTGATTCAATATGCGCCGCGCACCGAAGAGGTGCACAAGACGCCGCTTTTGCTGTTCCCGCCCTGGATCAACAAATTCTACATCCTCGACCTGCGCGAGCATAATTCCCTGATCAAATGGATCGTGGAACAGGGCTATACGGTCTTCGTCGTGTCCTGGGTCAACCCGAACGCGGCCTATGCCGATGTCGGCATGGACGAGTATGTCGAAGAAGGCTTCCTGACTGCGATCGATCAGGTGAAACAGATCACCGGTGAGCCGAAGATCAATGTCATCGGCTATTGCATCGCCGGCACCACCCTGTCGATCACGCTCGCCTTGATGAAACAGCGGGGCGATGCTTCGGTGAAATCCGCGACGTTTTTCACCACCCTCACCGATTTCTCGGATCAGGGCGAGGTCGGGGTCTTTCTCGATGATGATTTCGTCGACGGGATCGAGGCAGAGGCCAAACGCACCGGCATCATGAGTTCGCTCTACATGAGCCGGACATTCTCCTATCTGCGCTCGAACGATCTGATCTATCAGCCGGCGATCCGCAGCTACATGCTGGGCCAGACCCCGCCGGCCTTCGATCTTCTGTACTGGAATGGCGATGCCACCGATCTGCCGGGCAAGATGGCGGTGGAATATCTGCGCGGCTTGTGCCAGCGCGACGAGCTGGCCACCACCGGTTTCCCGATCTGCGGCACCAAGGTGCAGCTCGCGGATGTCGATGTGCCGCTCTGCGCCATCGGGTGCGAGACCGATCACATCGCCGCCTGGGATGCCTCCTACAACGGTATTCGCAAGATGGGGTCGCAAAACAAGACTTTCATCCTGTCGCAATCCGGTCATATCGCCGGGATCGTCAACCCGCCGTCGAAGAAGAAATACGGGCATTATACCAACAAGGATCTGACGCTTTCGCCGCAGGAATGGCGCGCGGGGGCGACCTTCCATGAGGGCTCCTGGTGGCCGCGTTGGGAAAAATGGCTGTCACAAAAGTCGGGCAAAATGATTCCGGCGCGGACCCCGGGCGATTCGGGGCGGGAGATTCTCGCGCCGGCCCCGGGCACTTACGTGGCGTCACGGGCAACTCTCTGAATTTCCGTAGTTTTGGGTATATTTCTGCGGTGCAGCATAAATCTCTTGATTTTCTGCGCCGCAGCATGCATATTCATTGTGCAGAGGCAGAAAACCCGGGCAATCTCCCACCCGGTCCGCCCTGCAGTAATGAGCGAAACCCCGCAGCCGTTGTTTTGGTAGGGGCCGACTTCGCACTGTGATACCAAAAGGACTATGTGACATGGCCAAGACCGACGATTTCACCAAGATGATGAAAGACATGATGGGCAACTTCCCGCTCGACATGTCGGCGATGCAGGAAAGCTTCAAAACCCAGGCGTCCTTCGCCGAGAAAATGTCCAAAGTGGCGATCGAAGCCGCTGAGAAATCCACCGAGATTTCTTCCAAATGGACCAAGGACACGCTTTCCAAAGTGACCGAGATCACCGCGGTGAAAGAAGAGCCGACCGATTACTCCAAGGCGCTGACCGAGTTTGCCTCGTCGCAGGCTGAAATGGCCGCCGAGAACATGGCCGCTTTCGCCGAGGTCGCCAAAAAGGTTCAGATGGAAACCGTCGAGCTGATGCTCGCCGCCGGCAAGGACATGGGTGAGGATCTCACCGCCGCCGCGAAAAAAGCCACCGACGAAGTGACCAAAGCCGCGAAAAAAGCCACCGCCTGATCCGGCGCTGCATCGATATTTCGAACCTCTCCCCGCTTTTCCTCCTCCCTGAAAGCGTGGATCTTGAGACGGGCTCCCGAGAGGGGGCCCGTTTTTCGTGTCGCTTGTCGGGCGGTTTATGCCGCAACAGCATTGCCCTGATATGCTGCGCAGCAAGCCCCCGGATTTCTTTTGCTTTTGTCCGGGGCCTCGCTTAGGCTTGCTGCATTGCCAATAAGGTTTCGTGGGAAACGCACCATCCGGGATGACCGTGAAGCGCTGCAGCGCAACTGTAGATTGCGCGGCGTGGGTCTGGCCTCGGTGTACGGTCGCACGAAACGCGCCTAAGGGAGGGGAGCCCAACATGGCCGCTGACAAGAAAACGACTGACAAGAACGCTCCGTTGCTGATCAAGCGCTACGCCTCGCGTCGTCTCTACAACACCGAGACTTCGGATTATGTGACGCTGGAAGATATTTCCGGTTTCATCCGCGAGGGCCGCGATGTGCAGATCGTCGATCTCAAATCCGGCGACGACCTGACGCGGCAATATCTGCTGCAGATCATCGCCGAACATGAAAGCCGCGGTGAAAGCGTGTTGCCGCTGGACGTGCTGACCGATCTGGTGCGCAGCTACACCACCGATATTCAATCCGTCGTGCCGCAATTCCTGGCCCAGAGCTTCGAAATGCTGCGTCAGGGACAGGAGCAGATGATGCAGAATATCGGCACGCAACTGCCGGGCTTCGAAGCCCTGCAAGCGCAACAGGAAGCCTTTTTGAAAGCCATGACCGGCGGCATGGGTGGTATGGGTGCGGGCTGGTCCGCGCCGACGAAGGAGCCGGCCGAGGGAAAGGAAGACCTTGGCGAGATCAAGAAACAGCTGGCCGAGCTGCAGGACAAACTGTCGAAGATGCAGTGAGGCGTCCCTGACGACGAAGATCAGAAACCCCGGCTGTCGCGTCGGGGTTTTCTTTTTTCTGACAAGCTTTTCCCCTATTCAGGGACCAAACGAAACCTCGGGGGCTGCGGATGAGTGACAAGGTCGGGAAATTGACTCTTTGGGGGGTGGAAGTGTTTCTCGCCGTGGCCGAAGAGGGATCGGTTTCCGCCGCGGCGAAACGCCTGGGGGCCTCGCCCTCGGCGGTGTCGCAACAGATTTCCAATCTGGAAACCGCGCTGGGCTCCGAGCTGATGAACCGGCGCGAACGCCCGATGACCCTGACCCAGGCGGGGCGGGTGCTCAGAAGGCGGGCTCAGACTATCCTCTTGGAGGCGGCGCGGGCACGCTCCGAAATTGCCGGGCTGGATCTCAATCATCTCGGACATTTGCGGCTTGGCATGGTCGAGGATTTCGAATCTTCGGTGACACCGCTGTTGATCGCGCAGATGGCGGATCGGCTGACCGGGACCCGGTTCGAGTTGGAAACCGGCCCGTCGCACCGGCTGCTGGATCGTCTGGAACATCGTGCCCTCGATGTCATTGTTGCCGCCGAGATCAAGGATGGGCTCGATTGGTCGGAAAGCCATCCGCTGTTGCAGGACCCGTTTGTCGCCGTGGTGCCGAAAGGCCGGCATGAGGCGATCACGGCCCTGCCGCTCATTCAGTATACCCGGCGCCATGCCATGGGGCGGATGCTGGCGGAGCATTTGTCGGAGCAGGGGATGCCGCTCACCCATCGCTTTGAACTCGACAGTTACCGGGCGATGATCGCCATGGTGGCGGGGGGCTCCGGCTGGACCATCCTGTCGTCGCTGGGGGTGTTGAACGCGGGGCGCTATGCCACGGAGATCGAGGTCATCCCGCTGCCCACCGCGCCGCTGTCGCGACGGATCTCGCTCACCGTGCGGCAAGACGGCATGTCGGAGATCGCCCAGGAGATCGAGGATCAGCTCAGGCCGCTTCTGAACACCCATGTGGTCGAGGCGGTGGTGGCGCGCTACCCGTGGCTTGGGGGCTATCTCAAACTGTTGTAGGGGCGCCGCGGGCAGATTGGTGCACCGGGAGAGGTGTGCGTTTAGCCCATGTCTGACATTGGCGTTCTGGGCGCGGAACGAGGCCGAAGGCCGCCGCACCTGCGCCTGCCCGTTCCGGAGGGCTGGCTTGTCATGGCTCAGCTCGGCAAGCGCGGATGTCCGCTCCGCCCCGTACAGCCGACAACTGACATGGTTGCCCTCTCACGAGGGGCCTGCTTGCGACAACACCTCCGGCAAGGGCTTGCCAGAGGTGCTGCACACAGGTTCCTCACATGTGATCCGGGATCACTCGGCGGCGATACGTACGCCCTTGGCCTCTTCGGCGGCCGAGATCAGCGCCTCGGCGATGAAGTCGCAATCTTCTTCGGTGAGGCGCGCCGGCAGCCGGGTGTCGCAGGCTTTCGACAGCATTTCGCGGGTTTTCGGCAGCTCAGGCGTCTCGCCCAGGAACTGCCAGTTCCAGAACGCCCGGGCATTGTCGGTCGAAAGGCCAAAGACCTGCACCGAGACGCCGCGGGCTTTCGCCGCCGCCTGGAAGGCGATTGCTTCCTCGCGGGTGAAATCCACCAGGTTGAATTGCAGGCTGTCGGGGGCGCGGACTTCCTTGTCGAGTTTGGCCGGCACGGTCAGATAGGGCGAGGCCTCGAGGCGCGCGGCAGTATAATCGTGGTTGCGGCGGCCATCGGCGACACGGCGCGGCACTTCCTTGATCTGCGGGCGGACCAGAGTGGCGGACATGTTCGACAGGCGGGTGTTGTAGAGCGGCAGCTGATTCTGCCATCTGCCAAAGGCCTCGGCCAGCGCATTGTCGCGCTGCGGATTGTGCTTGCCCCAATTGTGCTCATAGGCGCCGGACATGATCACCGCACGGGCCATGATCTCCGGATCGTCGGTGATCATGATGCCGCCTTCACCGGCGTTCAGCAGCTTGTAGGACTGGAAGGAGAAACAGCCGATCTTGCCGATCGTGCCGATGTTCTGCCCGTCCCAGACGGTGCCGAGGCTGTGCGCGGCGTCCTCGATCAGCGGAATGCCCTTGGCGTCACAGGCGGCCTTGATCGCGTCCATGTCGGAGGTGTGACCGCGCATATGCGAGATCATCACCGCGTCGGCATCCTCGATCTTGGCGTGGAAATCCTCGAGATCGATGCGGTAATTGTCGCCGCATTCGACCAGAACCGGTTTGCAATCGGCGTGCACGATCGACGAGGGCACGGCGGCAAAGGTGAAGGCCGGGATCAGAACGCGCGCGTCGCGCGGCAGGTTCAGCGCTTTCAACGACAGGAAGAGGGCGGCGGAGCAGGAGGCCACCGCGAGCGCGTATTTGGCGCCGAGCATCTGGGCGAATTCCTGTTCCAGAAGCGTCACAGGGGCCTCGGAAGGCGCGGTGTAGCGGAACAGATCGCCGCTTTTCAGCAGACGTTCGACAATCTCACGCGCCTCTTCCGGGATCGGTTCGGCGTCATAGACATTGGGGGCCGTTGCGCTTGCCTGAGACATGATGTTCGCCTTTTTTAAATTCTGTTTTCGGAATTACTGTAAGTGTTGGTCGGCATAAAATCTACTCTCGCGTTTTGCGATCAGCGGTTTTTTGCAAAAAATTCACATTGTGGATCGGGATGCGAAAAGGGCTCCCCGAGATCGAGAAGCCCTTTCGAAATGACCTTTGAAATGTGACGCCTCAGACGTTCAACAGCAGATGCTCGCGCTCCCAAGGTGTGATCACTTGCAGATAAGCGTCATTCTCGGCGCGTTTGACCTGTTGATAGACCCGTACGAATTCGGGGCCCAGCACATCGTGGATCTGGGGTGCGGCCTCGAGCAGATCCAGCGCCGCCCCCAAGGTTTCGGGAATGCCATCGGCCGAGGCATAGGCGTCGCCAATATATTCCGCGCGCGGTTCACGACGTTCGATGAGGCCGAGATAGCCACAGGCCAGCGAGGCGGCAATCGACAGGTAGGGGTTCACATCCATGCCCGGCAGACGGTTCTCGATCCGTCGTGCCTCGGGGCCGGAGACCGGCACGCGCAGCCCGGTGGTGCGGTTGTCGCGGCCCCATTCGAGATTGATCGGGGCGGCGAAATCGCGGACGTAACGGCGATAGCTGTTCACATAGGGCGCATGAATCGCAATCGTTGATGCCAGATGGTTCTGCAGCCCGGCGATGAAATGCAGGAAGGCTTCGGATTCCGAACCATCCGGGTTGGAGAAGATATTCTCTCCGGTCGAGATATCGACCACCGAATGGTGGATATGCATGGCCGAGCCCGGCTCGTCCTGGATCGGTTTCGCCATGAAGGTGGCAAAGCAATCGTGACGCAGGGCGGCCTCGCGGATCAGCCGTTTGAAAAAGAACATCTCATCGGCCAGTTTCACCGGATCGCCATGGCGCAGGTTCATTTCGATCTGACCGGCGCCGCCTTCCTGCAGGATGCCGTCGATCTCGAGGCCTTGCGCTTCGGCAAAGTCGTAGATGTCGTCAATGATCGGTCCGTATTCGTCCACCGCCGACATGGAATAGGCCTGCCGCTGCGCCGCGCGGCGCCCGGTGCGGCCGATCGGCGGCTCCACCGGCTGGTTCGGATCGATGTTGCGGGCGACGAGAAAGAATTCCATCTCGGGGGCGACGATCGGCTCCCAACCCTGTTTGCGATAAAGTTCGACCACGCGTTTCAACACATTGCGCGGCGCCACCGGCACCATGTCGCCATTCTGATCCAGCACGTCATGGATCACCTGTAGTGTCCAGTCGCCGGTCCAGGGCGCCGCCGTGGCGGTCTCGAAGTCCGGCACCAGCACCATGTCGGGTTCGGTGAAAGGCGCATCCGCATCATCGACCCAATCGCCGTTGATGGTTTGCAGAAAGATCGAGTTCGGCAGGTAGAAATGCTTCTGCTTGGCGAATTTTGCCGCCGGCATGGCCTTGCCACGGGCGATGCCCGAGAGATCGGCGACGATACATTCGACCTCGTCGAGCCGCCGGCCTTCGAGATAATCGGCCGCTGCTTCCGGGATCTGGTCCATGAAATCCGTCATCTGAGCGCCTCCCGCCCGTGCTGTAGAAATGCCGCCATCACCCCCGCGAAACGCGTGTCATCGGTCGGCTTGTCATTCTCGTCTTTGGCGCGCGCGATCAGCGCCTCCGGATAGGCCGGATCGCCCGCGCGGGCGGCGAGGTAATCGCCAATGATATTCGGGCGCAGTTCAGGATGCGGCTGAATGGTCAGGATCGAGTCATCATAGACCAGCGCCGCGTTCTGGCAAAAATCATTGCCGCCCAGGACCTCGGCCCCTGCCGGCAGGGTTGTGACCTGATCCTGATGCCAGGCGTTGAGATGGATCGGTCCCAGGGGCGCGATCTCATAAGCCTGACGTCCGAGCGCCCAGCCGCCCTTGAATTTTTCCACCGTGCCGCCAAGCGCCTTGGCGATGATCTGATGGCCGAAACAGATGCCGAGCATGCGCCGGCCTGAGCCATGGATGGCGCGGATCAGATCCTCGAGCGGCGGGATGAAGGGGTGATCCTCATAGGCGCCGTGTTTCGAGCCGGTGAGAAGCCAGGCATCGGCCTCTTCGGGCCCGGCGGGGAAGTCCAGATCGACCACGTTCCAAACCCGATAGTCGAAATCGGGGCTCTCATCCGTGGCGGCGAAGAGCCGCGCAAACATCTGATCGAAATCCCCGTGTTTTGCCGCCACCGGGTCAGGCGCGTGTCCGCATTGCAGAATGCCGAGTTTCATAAGTCACCAAATAGGGTTGGATTGGCGTGACGGTAGCCGGTCCCGGATGGCCCGGCAAGGGGCCACGCGGTGGATGTGCCAAAATTTGATCAAAAATTTTCGCGCGTGCCTAAACCGTGTCGAGATAGAGCTCGACCTGCTCTTCCGGGGTCAGTTCGGTCCAATCCCTGAGCTCCTGACGTTTGGTCAGCGTCAGGTTGCGGATCATCTCATCGGGGAAGATGCGTTTCATCAGCGGGGAGGCGGCAAAGGTGTCGATCGCCGTGCCCCAGTCGCCGGGCATTTCCGGCAGGGTCTGGGCATAGGCATTGCCGGTGATCGGCGGCGGCGCTGTCATCTCGTCCTCCATGCCGATCAAGGCCGCGCCGAGGATGGCGGCGATCATCAGGTGTGGGTTCACATCGCCGCCAGAGACCCGGTGCTCAATGCGCCGCGCCTTGTGCGAGCCGCCGGGCACGCGCACCGCCGCCGTGCGGTTGTCATAGCCCCAGCAGATCCGTGTGGGCGCATGCGCGCCGGGCACCAGCCGGTCATAGGAATTGCCATGCGGTGCAAACAGGATGGTGGAGTCGGGGATGGCATGAAGACAGCCGGCGATGGCGTGACGCATCATGTCGGTGCCGGCGGTGGAGCCATCGTCAAAGATATTGTCGCCGCTCTCGTCGAGCATGGAGAAATGCGTGTGCATGCCGTTGCCGGCATAGTCGTCATAGGGTTTCGCCATGAAAGAGGCGGCAAACCCGTGTTTGCGCGCCAGCCCCTTGACCAGAAGCTTGAACAGCCAGGCATCATCGGCGGCTTTCAACGCGTCGGGCGAGTAGACGAGGTTGATCTCGAACTGGCCGAGACCCGCCTCGGAAATCGCCGTATCCGCCGGGATGTCCATGGCTTCGCAGGCCTCGTAGAGCTCCGAGAAGAAGATGTCGAAAGCGTCGAGTGCGCGGAGCGCCAGGGTCTCGGCACCGGGGCGGCGCTTGCCGGAGCGTGGCGAGCGGGGCACGCGAAGCTGACGCGAGCTGTCATCGATCAGGTAGAATTCGAGCTCGGTCGCCACCACCGGGGTCAGCCCCTTGGCCTTGTAACGATCGAGCACGCGCGCGAGCGCCTGACGCGGGTCGCCGTCGAACGGCCGGCCATCCTCGTGGAACATCCACATCGGCAAAAGCGCAGTGGGTGCCCCCTGCAGCCAGGGCATCGGGACAAAACCGCGTTCGGTGGGCAGGAGCACGCCGTCCTGATCGCCGCTCTCGAAGACCAGCGGGCTGTCCTCGATATCCTCGCCCCAGATGTCGAGGTTCAGAACCGAGAGCGGAAACCGGGTGCCTTCATGTTCCACCTTGTCGGCATAGCGCGCCGACATGCGTTTGCCGCGCGCCTGTCCGTTCAAATCCGCCGCCGCGACGCGGATGGTTTTGACATGAGGGTTTTGAGCGAGCCAGCTGTGGGGGGTGATCATGAGGGTACCGTTGTCTGAAAGCTGTTATCTGAACATCTGGGCCATCAGCCGCGGCCGTTTGCTGCGGCGCTTGGCCTGTGGCAAGTGGCGGTTCAGCCGTTTGCCGATCAGGCCGAAGACGGTGATGATGCAGAGCGTCACCAGCACGAAATAGCCCGCCAGGATCGGGTAGGGGATGAACGGGTTGAAGGTCTTGTCGGCAAAATAGGAGGCGTAATAGAGCGCGTCGCCCTTTTGCTGCAGCGCCGGGAAACCTGAGAAGAACACCAGCGTGGTGGAGTGGAAGATGAAGATCGCCTCATTGGTATAGGCGGGCCAGGCCAGCCGCAGCATGGTCGGCCAGACGATGCGGCGAAAGCGCGGGAAACCGGAAAACCCATAGGCATCGGCGCTTTCCAGATCGCCCTTGGGCACGGCCATCAGCGCACCAAAGAAGATCTCGGCGGAATAGGCGGTGGTGTTGAGCCACAACACGATCGCGGCGCCGAGCCAGGCATCGGTGAAACTGTCGAACACCGGAAAGGCGCGTTTCAGGCTCAGGAACAGGAAGTAGCCGAAGAAGAACTGGATGAAGAGCGGCGAGCCGCGGAACAGGAAGATGAACCATTCGGCGGGTTTGCGGACCGCCTTGTTGGGCGAGGCCTTGGCCAGCGCCACCGCCTGCGCTGCGAAAAAACCGAAGATGATCGCCAGGATGCCGAAATAGATGTTCCAGAGCATGCCCGAGCCGATCAGGGTGACCTGATCGCAGACGGTGATATCCGTGGTCGGCAGGCGCCGTTCGCCCAGACCGATGGAGCGGAAAGCATAGGACGAGATTGTGTCGGTACAGCTCATGCGCCTGCTCCCGCCTTGCGCAGCGCCTCACCGGCGGCGGTGGCCTGACCGTGCGAGAGGCGGCGGGTGATCCGCGACAGCACCACTTCGGACAGTTTGGTGAACAGCAGATAGAAGATCAGAAGGCCTGCAAAATACCACATGCGCCAGTCGCCATGCGGGTAATCGGTGAAACGCGCGGTCTTGGTGCCGCCCAGCTCCTTGGCCCAATAGACCACGTCCTCGACGCCCAGAAGGAACAGCAGCGGCGTGGCCTTGATCAGCACCATCCACAGGTTCGACAGACCCGGCAGGGCATAGGTCCACATCTGCGGCACCATGATCCGCCAGAAGGCCTGACGATGGGTCATGCCATAGGCCTCGGCGGTCTCGATCTGGCCATGCGGCACGGCCTTGAAGGCGCCGGCCAGGACATTGCCGGCAAAGGCGCCGAAGACGATGGCAAAGGTCAGCACCGCAAGGCCGAAGCCGTAGATCTGATGCACCAGTTCCGGGGCGGAATTCTGCGGCAGCTTGGCGGCCTGACAGACGATGAAATCATTGCCCTGGCGGATCGGCTGATCCCAGTCGGGACAGAGCACCTGATGGCGCATCCATTCAAACCCCTGGTCGAGGGCAATGACGAAAAACAGGAAAAAGGCGATGTCGGGCACGCCGCGCACCACCGCCATGTAGAGATTGGCCAGCCAGCGGACGGGCGGCAGATGGGCGCGCGATCCCATGGCGGCGAAAAAACCGAAAGATAGCGCCAGAGGGGCGGTGATGGCCAGAAGCAAGAGCACCGTCCCGAAGGAGGTGTAGAAAGCCAGATGCTTTCCCGTGGTCATGTAGCAGGAGAGCCAGGTCAGGCCCTCGAGCGTGTCAGGATCGGCGCAATAGGAAAAGATGGGACACCTGTCGGCAAGCAGCAAGGCGGCGGGGCGCCCGCGTGAGCGCCCCGCCAGATGATCGGATCAGAAGGTCGGGCTGTCTTCGAGCCATTCCTTGATCAGCGCATTGAGCGAGCCATCGTCTTTCATCGACTGGATCGCCGCGTCGAACTTGCCGCGCAGTTCCGGATCGGATTTGCGGAAGGCCATGCCGATGCCACCGCCGAGCGGAACATCGTCGCCGACGAACATCATTTCGCCTTCGGCCACGACCGGCACCAGCGTGTCCTTGTCGGCCAGAACCGCATCGGCCTCGCCAGAGGTCACGGCGGCGATAGTGTCTTCGAAGTTCGGGAACTCGAGCAGCGTCGCGCCGGTTTCCACCACATGGGCGGACTGGATGGTCGAGGCCTGAGCCGCGATCACGCCGCCCTCAAGGTCGACACCTTCGGACAGGGCCGCATAGGCGGAGGCCGACGGCGGGGTGTAGTTTTGCGAGAAGTCGACCTTCTCCTTGCGCTCGTCGGTGATCGACATGCCGGCGATGATGGTGTCGTAGTTGCCGGACAGCAGGTTCGGGATGATCGAATCCCAATCGTTGGTGACCCATTCGCAGGTCAGCTCGGCGCGTTTGCAAAGCTCATCGCCCAGCACGCGCTCGAAACCGGCCACTTCGCCGTCATCGTCGATGTAGTTGTACGGAGGGTAGGCGCCCTCGGTGCCCAGACGCACGGTCTCGGCCGTTGCGGCACCCGCCATCAGGGCGAGGGCGGCTGCGGAAAGAATGAGTTTGTTCATGTGATACTCCCCAGAGTCAGCGCTTCATATGGTTAGGCCGGAACAGTCGCGCTCAGGAACTGTTTCAGGCGTTCGGATTTGGGCTTGCCGAAAAGCTCGGACGGATGTCCTTCCTCTTCGATCAGCCCCTTGTGGAGGAACACGACATGGTCGGAAATATCCGAGGCCATGCGCATGTCATGGGTGACGATGATCATCGTCCGGCCCTCTTCGGCCAGCGCCTTGATCACCTTGATCACCTCTTGTTCGAGCTCGGGATCGAGCGCCGAGGTCGGTTCGTCGAACAAAAGCGCCTGCGGCTCCATGCAGAGCGCGCGGGCGATGGCGGCGCGCTGTTGCTGGCCGCCGGACATCTGTGCCGGGTAGACGTCGCACTTGTCGCCGATGCCGACCTTGTCGAGATAGATCCGGGCTTTCTCTTCGACCTCCTTGCGGTCGCGGCCGAGGACCGTCACCGGCGCCTCCATGACATTCTCGAGAATGGTCATATGGGCCCAGAGGTTGAATTGCTGGAACACCATCGACAGGTTGGTGCGGATACGCGTCACCTGTTTGCGGTCGGCCGGGCGGCGGTGCGGCCCGTCGCCCTTCCACAGGATCGGCTCGCCATTGAACAGGATCTCGCCGCGCTGGCTGTCCTCGAGCAAGTTGGCACAGCGCAACAGCGTCGATTTGCCGGAGCCGGAGGACCCAATGAGCGAGGTGACATGGCCACGCGGGGCGGTCATCGAGACGCCTTTGAGCACCTCGAGATCGCCGTAGGATTTGTGCAAATCACGGATCTCGATCACGGGCTGGTCGGCGGATATCTCGGATTTTGAGTCTTTGGTCAACATCCCCCAGAGTAAGGGCGAAAATTTAAGCGGATGCAACGCCGATCAGCACGCTTCCGCAACGTCGCGCCTTATTTTTGATCAAATGCCCGCGCTGCGCTCAGGGCTTGGGCGGGAAACAGGCAGGGGACAGGCATGAGGCGCCGGAACTGACGTCTCATCCCCGGGCGTAAGTGCCAGGCTCGGGGGGCAGGGGCAGATCATAGCTTGCGTCCGGCAAGGCAACGATTCCCCTGAGCCCGAGCCGATCGCGATACCGCCGGGGCAGGGTCTCGATGGCCGCGTCGATGGCCGCGAAATAGGGCGCCGGATCAACGCCCGCGCGGGTGCAGAAGGTCTGGCCCGGCGAACAGTCGGTCATGCCGATCACCTTGAGCCGGATGATGTTGGGATCTTCACGCAACAGAACGCGAAAACTCTGGGCGTCGATGGTGGCAAACTCCACCCGGCCTTCCGCGACGGCGGCGATCGAGGCGACATGGGCGCCGCTGCGCAACACCGGGCGAAAGCGCAATCCGCGGTTTTCGGCCCAGAGCCAGGGCGCGCCCCAGCCGGAATGCGACAGCGCGTCATTATAGGCCATGGTGGCGTCCTGCAGATCTTCGGCCTTCTGCGCCGGGTGATCCTCATGGACGACGAACAGGCTGTTGTAATAGCCCGGCGCGCAGCCGGGTAGGCCAAAGTCGCAGGCGCCGATCCGGGTCACCTTGTCCTTGAGCGGCCCTCTGAGCGGCAGGTTGCAGATTTGCGACAGGCAAAGCTCCGGGTGTTCCCAGGCCGCGTCATAGGCCAGCATGTCATCGAGATGTTCCGGCGCCTCGATACCCCGCAGGCGCAGCCCCGCGCGGATCAGCTCCCAAAGGGCCAGATGGGCATCGCGATTGCCCGGGCGGAGATACATCGGCAGCTGGGCGATCATCATGTCAGTTCGTGGGGCTCAGGTCATCGGCTCAGGCGAGGCCCTTTTCGACCCGTCGGCGGGCCAGGGCGCTGTCCTGATCGCGGACGCCCAGCAGATTGGCGACCAGACGCAACAGCGCATCCTCGTCCTGATCGCGCACCCCGTCGGCCAGAACCACCGACCAGAGACCTTCGATCACATGGATGCGTTCCTCATAAGGCACGGCATCCTTGAGCGCGCGGGTGAAACGCACCGTGTCGGGGGCTTCGGCCTCGAGCTGCTCGGCCTCGGCGCGCAGACTGGCGGCCTCGAACGGTCCGAGCTGATAGCGCGTCATCAGCAGGCTTTCGATCCGCCGCGCCTCTTCCGGGGCGTACGTGCCGTCGGAACGCGCCACGCGCACCAGAAGCGCCGCCATGGCCCGGCGGGCATCCGTGTCTTGCAGAGGCTGCGGCTCGGGCTGCAGCAGGGTTTTGAGAAAATCACCGAACATGGGGTCGATATAGGCGAGAGCGGCGGCGAGGGGAAGGCTCTGCGGTCTTCACATTCGTGTAGGCATGCGAAATCTCGGGGGCAGGAGGGGCGTTTTGCGGAGCTTGCTGCCGCTCGAGCGAAGTGCACGCGCCCGGAGCCAAGCCGAAGGCGCCCGGCGCGCGCCCTCAGGACCCAATGTCCCCTCTGGGCTCATCCGAACCCCAAAACACCCAGCGGCCCTCTTGCTCCCATGAGCATCGCGCCGTTGCTCTGTTGGCAAGATCCGGGTGGCCATGCGGCGCGGGGAGGCTCAGCGCGGTCTGCTCAGAGGTCAGATGAGCGGCCAGAGCGGCGGCTCTGGCGCGCGAGAATTTTCGCCTCAGTATTTCCGCGGCACGTAAAGCTCCGGCGGCAGCACGGCGCGTTCGTAATCCTTCTTGTAGATCCGCTCGGGCAGGTAGACCTCATCATGGTCCATCTCTTCGTAATCGAAGAGCGACAGCAGGTGATCCATGCAATTGAGACGCGCGCGTTTCTTGTCATTGCCCTCGACGATATACCACGGTGCTTCCGGGATATTGGTGCGGAAGAACGTGTCTTCCTTGGCCTTGGTGTAATCCTCCCAGCGGATCCGCGACTGCAGGTCCATCGGCGAGAGTTTCCATTGTTTCATCGGGTCGTGAATGCGCATCAGGAAGCGCATCTGTTGTTCCTCGTCGGTGATCGAGAACCAGTATTTCACCACCTTGATGCCGGAGCGCACCAGCATGCGTTCGAATTCCGGAACGTCCTGGAAAAACTGTTCGACCTGATCCTCATCGGCAAAGCCCATGACGCGTTCGACGCCGGACCGGTTGTACCAGCTGCGATCAAACAGCACCATTTCGCCGGCTGCCGGCAGGTGCGGCACGTAGCGCTGGAAATACCATTGCGATTTCTCGCGATCCGACGGCGCGGGGAGGGCGACGACGCGCACCACACGCGGGTTGAGCCGCTGGGTGATGCGCTTGATCACGCCCCCCTTGCCGGCCGAGTCGCGCCCCTCGAAGAGCACGACGATCTTCTGGCCGGTCTGTTCCACCCAGTCGTGCAGCTTGATCAGCTCCGCCTGCAATCGCAACAGCTCGCGGAAATAGATCGAGCGTTCGAGCATGTCGGGATGCTCTTTCTGATAGATCTTCTTGATTTCGCGCGACAGGATGGAGTCTTCAAGCTCGATTTCCCATTCTTCGTCCAGCGTGTCCGCGAGTTCCGCTTCCAGCCAGTCCTGGGCTTCCTTGTCAAAGCTCATAATGCGCTCCATCCTTTCGTCAAATTTCATACCGATACTGAACCGTTCCGGATCAGAGACCTGGGACGGCTTAGAGCACGCATACATGACGGTTTCGTGAGGCGGTTCGAGAAATGTCCCAGACAGCGAATGCCGAAGACAGGAAATCTCCCGAAGCGCGTTCAATCCTCGCATGTTGCGCGCGTTTCGACTTATCGTCGTGCCTCGGGTATAAATCGAAACGCTCTAATGAAAAAGGATCGGGATCAAAGAGGCAACCAAAAGTGATGCCATGGTCCAGTTGAAGATCCTCAATCGCTGCGGATTGGTCAAAAAACGGCGCAGTTCCGTGCCGAGCAGGGCCCAGAGCGTGATCGCCGGGAAATTGACGATGAGAAAGCCGAGGCCGACAAAGGCGGCGGCGGTCCAGCTCGCACCCTGGGCATAGGTGGTCTGGGCGCCGACCGCCATGATCCAGGCCTTCGGGTTGACCCATTGAAAAGCCACCGCCTGCAGGAAGGTGATCGGTTTGCCGCCGGCGGCGCCTTCCTTGGGGGCGCCGGCATGGGCGATTTTCCAGGCCAGCCAGAGCATATAGGCGACGGCGACGACCATCATCGCCTGCCGCAAGGGCGGGAAATGCTGAAACACCTGCGCCAGCCCCAGGCCGACGACAAAGACCATGAAGCAAAAGCCCAGAGACACGCCGATCATATGCGGCAGGGTCCGGCGCATGCCGAAATTGGCGCCCGAGGCCAGAAGCATCAGGTTGTTCGGTCCGGGAGTGATCGAAGAGACCAGGCCGAAGCCCAGAAGCGCGAGAAAGAGTGTCATGTCCATGGTGGTGAGATTGGCATTTCTCTTGCGCAATGTTTGTGCAAACATCTGTCCGGCGCCATGAAATTTGCAAGGATTCACGGTTTTGGATGCGATTGACGAAAAGATATTGCACGCGCTTGAGCGCGACGGCCGGCTGAGCAATCTCGAGCTTGCCGAGCGCGTCGGGCTTTCGCCCTCGGCCAGCTCGCGGCGGGTCAGCGAATTGGAACGCAGCGGTGTCATTCGCGGCTACCGCGCGGTGATCGACCGGGATCGCACCGGCCATGGTTTTCTCGCCTATATCTCGGTCGGGCTCTCGATGCATAACAAGGCGTCGCAGAAGGGCTTTGAACGGGCCATGGAAGCGGCGCCCGAGGTCAAGGAATGCCACAATATCGCGGGCGCTTTCGAATATCTGCTGCGGGTCGAGGCCGCCGATCTGCACAGTTACAAGCGCTTTCACACCGAGGTGCTGGGCACGGTGCCCAATGTCGCCGCGATCACCTCTTACATCGTGATGGAAAGCCCCAAGGATCTGCGCGGCTGAGCCGATGTTCCGCGACCCGCGGAAACGCGCCGCCTTGTCGCACGGTGCGTGCGAAAACAGGTGCGATGCGCCCGGCGGCATGGTAGGCGGGAGCCAACCAGAGGGGAACGCGCATATGTACCGACCGAACAATTCCGCCATCGATGATCCCGCCACGTTGCGCCATGTGATGGCGGAGATCGGCTTTGCCGCGCTGGTCACCCCGCATGAGGGCGGGATCGAGATCAGCCATCTGCCCTTCGTGGTGCGTGACGAAGACGGCCAGACCGTTCTCGAGACCCATGTCGCCCGCGCCAATCCGCATTGGAAGCTCGAGGGCACGCCCTCGGCGGTGATCTTCCAGGGGCCGCAGGCCTATGTCTCGCCCTCGTTCTACCCGTCGAAACAGGTGGATGGCAAAGTCGTGCCGACCTGGGCCTATATCGTCACCCATGCCCATGGCAGTTTCGAGACCTTCAACAGTTCCGAGGCGCTGGGCGCGCATCTGAATGCGCTGACCGATCGTCATGAGACGAGGCGGGCGGAGCCCTGGACCGTCGCGGACGCCCCGGTGCCCTATATCGCGGCGCTGAAACGCGGCATCGTCGGGCTCCGGATGGTGGTCGAGCGGCTCGAAGGCAAATGGAAGGTCAACCAGCACAAAAGCCCGGAGGACCAGCGCGGCACCTATGAGGGGCTGATGGGCGCGGGCGAGCAAGGCGTGGATCTGGCCCAGGCGCTGGCGAGTTTTTCGGCGACGGAGTGAGGGGCAAAGGTCCGTCGTGCGGACGGAGCGGACTTTCGCAGTCTTGGCGCAAGCCGCACCTCGATGACGCGGGCGGTGGCGAGTCTGTCGGCTGAACCTTTCGATTTACCCCAGCCAAATCCGCAGAAGTTCAATACGTTGCGCTTCCCTGACAAAATCGCCGCCGCGCGGGACGCGTCAGCGATGTGCGGCGGCCTGCGGCCTTGATTCCGCACGAGGTGCTAAGTTCTGAACGTCTGATATGGCCTCCAAACAGCTCAAAACAAAAGGCGCCCCGTGGGGCGCCTTTCAATCCGGTTTGACCGAAGCTCTCAGCCTTCGATCTCGGTGATCATGTCAACTCGCGTGCCGTGGCGGCCGCCTTCGAACTCGGTCGCGAGGAAGGCTTCGACGATGCTAAGCGCCAGACCTTCGCCGGTCACCCGCGCGCCGATCGACATCATATTGGCGTCATTGTGCTGGCGGATCATCCGGGCAGAGAATTCCTCGGCACAGACGCCGCAGCGGATGCCCTTGACCTTGTTGGCCGCCATCATGATGCCCTGACCGGTGCCGCAGAGGATGATGCCATAGCGGCAGTCGCCCGAGGCCACGAGATTGGCCGCGGCTTCCCCGTGTTTCGGGTAATGCGTGCTCTCGGGGCTGGTCGGGCCGATGTCGACCGCTTCCCAGCCAAGGCTGGTGATATGCGCCGCGATGGCCTGACGCAGTTCGATGGCGGCGTGATCGGATGAAAGCGCGATGCGTTTGTTGTCGCTCATGAGATAGATCCTCCCTGACGCGTCTCAGACGAGACGCGAGTTTTCTTTCGCGGCGCGGATGAAATCCTTGAACAGGGGCGCCGGCGCGAAGGGTTTCGATTTCAGCTCCGGGTGATATTGCACGCCGATGTACCAGGGGTGATCCTTGGCCTCGACAATCTCCGGCAGGCGGCCGTCCGGCGACATGCCGGAGAAGATCAGACCGCAGCTCTCGAGCTGTTCGCGATACTTGGTGTCCACCTCATAGCGGTGACGGTGACGTTCCTCGATCTCGGTGGCGCCATAGATCCCGGCCACTTTCGAGCCCTCTTGCAGCGCTGCCGTATAGGCGCCCAGGCGCATGGTGCCGCCCTTGTCATCGGTGGATTTGCGGCGCACCGTGTGGTTGCCCTGCACCCATTCCTTGAGGTGGTAGACCACCGGCTCGAAACGTTTCTTGCCGGCCTCATGGTCGAATTCCTCGGAGCCCGCAGTCTCGATGCCGGCGAGGTTGCGCGCGGCCTCGATCACCGCCATCTGCATGCCGAGGCAGATGCCGAGATAGGGGACCTTGCGCTCGCGGGCGAATTGCGCCGCCTTGATCTTGCCCTCGGTGCCGCGTTCGCCAAAGCCGCCGGGGACCAGAATGGCGTCATAGCCTTCGAGATAGGGGGCGGCATCCTCGCGATCGAAAATCTCGGCGTCGACCCATTCGACATTGACCTTCACCCGGTTGGCCATGCCGCCATGGGTGAGCGCCTCGGCAATGGATTTGTAAGCGTCTTCGAGCTGGACATATTTGCCGACGATGGCGACCTTGACCTCGCCTTCGGGGTTGAACACCCGGTCCGCGACATCATGCCAGACCGACAGATCGGGCTTCGGCGCCGGCGCGATGTTGAACGCATCCAGCACCGCCTGATCGAGCCCTTCGCGGTGGTAGGCGAGCGGGGCCTCATAGATCGATTTGAGATCCGGGGCGGCGATCACATCCTCTTTGCGGACGTTACAGAACAGCGCGATCTTCTCGCGTTCCTTTTCCGGGATCGGATGCTCGGAGCGGCACACGAGAACATTCGGCTGCAACCCGATGGTGCGCAGCTCCTTGACGGAGTGCTGGGTCGGTTTGGTTTTCAGCTCGCCGGAGGCCGCGATATAGGGCAGCAGCGTCAGGTGCATGAAAATGCACTGGCCACGCGGGCGGTCCTGGGCGAACTGGCGAATGGCTTCGAAGAAGGGCAGGCCTTCGATGTCGCCCACGGTGCCCCCGATCTCGCAGAGCATGAAATCGACCTCGTCATCGCCGATCTCGATGAAATCCTTGATCTCGTTGGTCACGTGCGGAATGACCTGGATGGTCTTGCCGAGATAGTCACCGCGGCGCTCTTTCTCGAGCACATTGGTGTAGATCCGGCCCGAGGACACGGAATCGGTCATCCGGGCGGCAACGCCGGTGAAGCGTTCGTAATGGCCGAGATCGAGATCGGTCTCGGCGCCATCGTCGGTGACGAAGACCTCGCCATGTTCAAAGGGCGACATCGTGCCCGGATCGACGTTCAGGTAAGGATCGAGCTTGCGCAGGCGCACCGAATAGCCGCGGGCCTGCAACAATGCGCCCAGAGCGGCAGATGCGAGGCCTTTACCAAGCGAAGAAACCACACCGCCGGTGATAAATACGTAACGTGCCATGGCTGGAGGGGCTCCCGTGATAGTCCAGAAATAAGTCATGTCGCAGCATTCGAAAGCACATCGAAATACCACGCTTCACGGGATTTAAGGGTTATCAGATTCGGTTGTCCCGCGCAACCAAACCGCAACATGTTGAGGGGATTTTCCCCTCAACTCCCAAAGTCTTGTTAAGGTTCGCGAATTAGTCGGCGCGCGGCGTCGAGGCCGGGGCATCCGTTGCAGCGGGCGGCAGAAGGTCCGAACCCGTCGGCAGGGCCGGGGTCGTGGTGGTCTCTTCGGCCGGCACGGTTTCCGTCGCGCTCACCCCATCCATGACCGAAGACGAGGCGGCTTGCTGGCGCGCCAGGACGGTCAGGGTGATCGAGGTGATGATGAAACCGATGGCAAAGATCCAGGTCAACTTGCCCAGAGCGGTTGCCGCCGCACGACCCGTCATGACGTCGCCGCCACCGCCCATGCCAAGGCCGCCACCTTCGGAACGCTGCAGCAACACGATGCCGATGAGGCAGAGCGCGAGGATCAGGTGGATGACGAGGATGACATTTTCCATGGATCAGGCCTTTGGGGTCGTTCGATGGGGCTACTTAAAAGCTCTCATCCAATCGCGCAACCCCGAATGGCGCGACATTCCCGTGAGCCGCTCGGGTTTCGCTCCGGTTGGTGCATTTTCACCGCTCGGAAGCTGCTGTTGTGGTGGAGTGCCGCGCCGGGGGGCCTTCCGGGTGCGGCAGAGGGGGCACGGACGCATAGCCCGCTTCGATCTCGATCAGCCGCTGTTTGCGCCAGAGCCCGCCGCCATAGCCGGTGAGCGATCCGTCGGCGCCGATCACCCGGTGACAGGGGATCAGGATGGCGATCTGGTTGGCGCCATTGGCCCGGGCCACCGCGCGGGTCGCCGTGGGCTGGCCGATTTCCTGCGCGAGCTGGCCGTAGGAGCGGGTCTCGCCCACCGGGATCTGCCGCAGCGCGTCCCAGACCCGGCAGGTGAAGCCGGAGCCGTGATAGACGAGTGGCACGGTGAATTCTGCGCGCTCACCGTCGAAATACCGCGCCAGTTCCGACGCCGTCTGATCATGGATCGCCGTGCGTCCGAAGCCGAGCAGGCCTTTCGCCGCCTGCGTGAGTTTCTTGAGTTCCGTGGGCAGGGCCTTGCGGTCCATGAATTCCAACAGATGCAGCGCCCGGGCGTCTGCCACGGCGATCATCGGCCCCAATGGCGTGTCGATCCAGTCGATCTTGAGCAGGGCCTCAGGGCTGAAATCCGCGGGCGCCAGGCCCAGAATCTGACCGACCCGGGCGCGAAAGGCCGACGCGGAGGAAAAGCCGGCTTCCAGTCCGGCCTCTAACACCGTGCCGCCATCGCCGATCACTTCAAAGCCGCGTCTGAGCCGGTCGAGCCGGGCCAGTTCGAGAAAGCTCATGCCGAAATGCCGTTTGAAGGCCCGTCGCACCGTGCCGCGCTCATAGCCCATGGCACTGAGATCCGCCTCGCACCAGCGATGATCCGGCCGGGCGCTGAGCGCCGCGAGCAACTCTTCGATCACCGGTTCGGCCTGCGTTGCGGCTTTCAGCGGCTGACAGCGTTTGCAGGGGCGGAACCCGGCCTCGAGACAGGCGCCCAAGCTGTCGAACCAACGGCAGTTCTCGGGCTTGGGTTTGCGCGCCGGGCAGGTGAGGCGACAGAACACGCCGGTCGAGGTGACACCGACCCAGGCGCGACCTTCGTAAGAAGCGTCGCGGGTCAGCAGCGCGGTATAGAGCGTGGCGGCATCGGGAAGATCGAACAGGGTCATGGCGCAACCCTAGCGCAGGCGGCGCGGCTTGTCCGCCGGGAAAGCGGCGTTGATTTCCGCAGCTTCGGCGCCCTCCCGAATTAATGGTTTCATCGCCCGGTCCGGATCGCTATACAGCGACGGGTTTCATCCGATCATAAGGACTCACTATGGCTAACGTCGTCGTTGTCGGCGCCCAATGGGGTGACGAGGGAAAAGGCAAGATCGTGGACTGGCTCTCGGAGCGCGCGGATATCATCGCGCGGTTCCAGGGCGGGCATAACGCGGGCCATACGCTCGTCATCGACGGCAAGGTCTACAAGCTCAATGCGCTGCCTTCGGGCGTGGTGCGCGGTGGCAAGCTTTCGGTCATCGGCAACGGGGTCGTGCTCGACCCGTGGCATCTGGTGGCCGAGATCGCCAAGATCCGCGAGCAGGGGGTGGAGATCACCCCGGAGACCTTGATGATCGCCGAGAACACGCCGCTCATTCTGCCGATTCACGGCGAGCTGGACCGCGCCCGCGAAGAGGCCGCCTCGAAAGGCACCAAGATCGGCACCACCGGTCGCGGCATCGGCCCGGCCTACGAAGACAAGGTGGGCCGTCGTTCCGTCCGCGTCGCCGATCTCGCCGATGAGGAGACGTTGATTGCCCGCGTCGACCGGGCGCTTCAGCACCACGATCCGCTGCGCAAGGGCCTGGGCATCGAGCCGGTCGATCGCGAGCGTCTGATCAACGATCTGAAAGAGATCGCCTCCGAGATCCTGCCCTATGCCGCTCCGGTCTGGAAAGTGCTCAACGAGAAGCGCAAAGCCGGCAAGCGTATCCTGTTTGAAGGGGCGCAGGGCGCACTTCTCGACATCGATTTCGGCACCTATCCCTTTGTGACCTCCTCGAATGTCATCGCCGGTCAGGCGGCGACGGGCGTTGGCATGGGGCCGGGCGCCATCGATTATGTGCTGGGCATCGTCAAAGCCTATACCACCCGCGTGGGCGAAGGCCCGTTCCCGACCGAGCTCGATGATGAGGATGGTCAGCGTCTGGGCGAGCGTGGCCATGAATTCGGCACCGTGACGGGCCGCAAACGTCGCTGTGGCTGGTTCGACGCCGCTCTGGTGCGTCAGACCTGCGCCACCTCTGGTGTCACCGGGATTTCGCTGACCAAGCTCGACGTGCTCGACGGGTTCGAGACGCTGAAAATCTGCGTCGGCTATGAGCTCGATGGCAAGATGCTTGATTACCTGCCGACCGCGGCCGAGGAACAGGCGCGCTGCACCCCGGTCTATGAGGAGATGCCGGGCTGGTCCGAGTCGACCGAAGGCGCGCGCAGCTGGGCCGATCTGCCGGCGGCGGCGATCAAATATGTCCGTCGTGTCGAGGAACTGATCGAATGTCCGGTGGCGCTTTTGTCGACCTCGCCGGAGCGCGATGACACGATCCTCGTGACCGATCCTTTCGCGGACTGAGGTCCCGGATGGCTCTGAGCTACAAGACCCGGCGTCGTCTGGCGCTTTTGATCCTGGTTCTGGGTCTGCCGGCCTATATCGTCATGGCCGTGACGGTGATGAACTGGATCGAACGCCCGTCGATCTGGGTCGAGCTGCTGGTCTATATCGGTCTGGGCGTGCTCTGGGCGATCCCGCTGAAAGCGGTGTTCAAGGGCATTGGACAGGCTGATCCCGAGGCCGGTCCCGAGACGCCGTCACAGGAAGAGTAACTCCCTAAATTGACAGAAATGCATAAGAAAAGGCCGCCTCATGGGCGGCCTTTTGCGTGGATTGTTCGATTTGTACAGCATTAACTGCGGGCGTGATCACCTCAGTTCGGTTTGAACCGGGTGTTGTCCGCCACCGCGAACTGGCCACGGCTCATTTTGCGGATCTTGCCCTGGCGCAAGAGCTGACCGAAGGAGCGCAGGCGTTCTTCCACCGGCACCTCTTCGGGGATCGTGTCGACCGCGAGCTGCATGATCTGCGGCCGGGTCACGGTCTCGCGGCCCTGCACGAAATTGGAGAATGCCGTGGCGGCTTCCAGCAGTTCGGGCAGGCTCTCGGCGCCCTGGGCCTCGGCGAAATCGGCAAAGGTAAGGCCGGTCTCGGAGATGACCGGCTGCGCGAATTCCTCGGTGGCTTCGAACTGTTCGTTTTCCTGCACCGCCAGAGCGGTGCGGGAAATGCGACGGGGTCGGACCGGAGAAATATTGGCGCCGCTCGGCAAATCCGTCGGCGTGTCGATCCGCTGTTCCGAGACCAGCATCAAGGGCGGCAATTGCCGCTGCCGGTTGGGCGCATGTTCGGGACGGCGCGGGCGCACGACCCGCGCGAGATCTTCCTTGTAGACCTCGGCGGCCTCGTCTTCCTGGATCTCCAGCTTCTTCTGCTCCTTGTCCGCGCGAACGGCGCCGACGGCGGCTTTCAGATGCTGGATCGCGTTGCGGCGGCGGGTGTTTTCATCCTTGGCCATCTCTCGGTCGGTTTCAACGAGAAGCCGCGACATGGCGGCATCCGAGGCGTCGAACAGGTTGCGGGTCGTCTCGCGGCTGTCGTCCTCTTCGTCGCCGTCGATGTCACTTTCGATCTCTGCGAGAAGGTTCAGCGTGCGTTCGTCGTCTTCCTCGTCTTCGTCCCGATCGGCAGTAAGATCAGTGGCGATTTCGGCGGCGATCACTTCATCCACATCGTCTTCATCGGTGTCGTCTTCGGAGATATCCGCGGCGATTTCCGGTGCGGTGTCCCCACCTGCGGTCACCTGCGCCAGCTCGCGCATCAGCTCGTCTTCGTCCTCGGCATCGAGGCTCGAGGCGCCAAGCTCGCGACGCAGGGATTCGGTGATATCCCAATCGGAGGTGTCCTTGGCGGTGTCCTCGGAGGTGATGGCCGGCTGATCTTCGGTGGTGCTGTCTTCGTTTTCCGCGACCTGTTCGGCAAGGTCGATCTTTTCGCCCTCGGCGTCGTAATCCGAACGGCGCATTTTGACGACCCGGGCGCGCACGCGGCGCATCGGGTCCTGATGTGCCGCTTCGGGCGCGGCGTTGAGCTCATCCTCGGCGGCCTCAGTGGCGGTGCCGGTGGCCTCCGCAATATCGGCGGCGAGGTTCGGGTCCATCTCGGGCTCGGCCATCGCGCCATCGTGCGCGTCTTCGGCAAGCTCGGCCCCGATTTCCGTCTCAGCCTCAGCTTCGTCCTCAGATTCGGTGGCTTCCGGCGGCGTGACCTGGCCGGTCAGCGAGGCGAGGATATTGCCCAGCTTGACGTCATTGCTGTCGTTTTCATCTTCCTCGGCGGTGTCGTCCTGCGCGATCTCCGGGGCAGGTGCCTCGACCATGGCGACGACGGTCGCGTCAGATTCGGTCTCATCGAGATCGACATCGGCATCCGCAACCAGTTCGCCTGCATCCTCGTCGGTGTCGGTGAGGGCTTCGGCGCGCTCCGTGGCAAGCTCTGCGGTTTCGAGCGCGGCAGTTTCGAACTCGGGGACCTCGGTTTCTGCGGTCTCGATCTCTTGCGGTTCGGTCGCGGCGATGATCTCTTCTTCGGCTTCGGCTTCGGCTTCGGCTTCGGCTTCGGC
>NZ_FORH01000001.1:178394-1261856 GCF_900113955.1 Celeribacter neptunius
CTTCGGCTTCGGCTTCGGCTTCGGCTTCGGCTTCGGCGACAGGCGATTCCGGAGTGGTCTCTACGATGTCCTCGACAGTCTCTTCGACGGCGATCTCTTCAACCGCAACCTCAACATCAACCTCGGGCTCGTCTTCGACGTCCATCGGGATCGGTTGCGATGTGGCGGCGAAGCTCATGGCTGCGCCCTGATCTTCGGTCTGATCCTCGGTGAACTCGGCCTGGTTGCGCTGTGCCACGGCGGCGCGGATGCGCTCGAGCTTGTCGGCAATCGAGTTGCCGGCGAGCGGCGCGGCGGCAGCGGCGGTTTCGGCGCGTTTCGGGGCCGTCGGCGTTGCGGTCGTTTGTTCCGGAGCGGCTTTCGCGTCCTGACGCTTCACCTTGGTGACAGGGGCCTTTTTCGGAGCCTCGGTTTCCGGGGTGTCCTGAGTCGCGGGCTGAGCGGCGGCGTGCTGAGCGGGCACATCCTGCGGCGGGGCATCTGTCACCACCGGGGCGGGCTGTTTGTCCTCGTCCAATTGACGCAACACCAGACCGTCGTCCTGCACCCGGGCCTCGACCCGGCGCTGGATCTCCTTTTCGGCGATGGAATGCAGCATCTGCGGGTCCGGGGTCGGCGGTTCCGCCCCGAAATAGCGGTCATCGGCCGCAAGGTCGCGGAAATACTCCGCGATGGATCGCATCGTGGAGAACGGGTCGTCGAACCCTTCCAACGTACAGGAGAAGGTCCCATAAGAGACCGTCAGGATTTTACTGTCACTCACCATGCCTTAACTCGCTTTCTCGCCTTGCTCAGCCTCTCTTGTTTACCATGAATTGGTTCGCAAATCGGAACAGAACAAGGATATGGTCGTGATCTTTTCCTGTCCTAAATGTGGCAAAGAGGTTAACAAAATGCGTAGCGCAGAGATTCAACCCCTTATGATTGTTGAGAAAAATGCGACTTTTCTAGGGGGCGGAAGGGCTTGCCACGAGGATTTGTTGTTGGCGCTCACTTTGGCACCGCATCTAGTTGCCGCGGATGGGGCGGCGGGCACTGCACTTTCTTTCGGGCATATGCCGGAACGGGTGATCGGGGATTTCGATTCTCTCACCGATGACATGCGTCGGGTGATTCCCCCGGACCGGCTGTGCCATGTGCCGGAACAGGACAGCACGGATTTCGAGAAATGCCTGACCCGGGTCGAGGCGCCGATGGTGCTGGCCGTGGGCTTTACCGGCGCGCGGATCGATCACGAGCTGGCGGTCTATGCCGCGCTTACCCGCCTTGCCCATCGGCGCTGTATCGTCCTCGGGGAAGAGGACATTTGTTTCATCGCCCCGCCGGTGCTCAGCCTGGCGGTCGAACCGGGGCAGCGGGTGTCGCTTTTCCCGATGCGACCGGTGCGCGGGTGCTCCGAGGGGCTTCACTGGCCGATCGACGGGTTGGATTTCGCGCCCGACAGGCGGATCGGCACCTCGAACACGGCCGATGGTGAAGAGATTCGGCTCAGGTTCGATGCGCCCGGAATGCTGATGATTCTGCCGCGCCAGATGCTGAGCGCGGATTTGATCCGGCGGCTGATCGACGCGCCGGGCTGGCCGCAGGAGGTCTGAGCGCGCCTCAAAGCGCGGTCGGATCACCGGGCAGGGCGGGTTTGCGCAGGTTCACCCGCTCGCGGTGAATGAGGTAGAGCCCCGCCGCGACGATCACCACGATGCCGAGCCAGACCATGGGGGCCGGGAAGTCGCCGAAGACGACGAAACCCACGAGGGTGGAAAAGGCCAGTTCGAGATAGGCCAGTGGCGCAAGCGTGGCCGAGGGCGCCAGCCGGAGCGCCAGGGTCAGCCCCTGATGCGACAGGGTGGCGGCAACGCCGACGCCGGCGAGCCAGAGCCACATGATGCCTTTGGGCATCACCGGATCGAGCGCACCGCCCAGGATATCGGGGCCGGAGCCGTCGAACAGGAGCAAGAGCGGCAGGGCGACGCTCAGCGCCGCCACGGCGGTGGAGGCCTGAAGCGCCACCGGTTGATAGCGTCTGAGCGCCCGGGTCACCAACATGTAGCAGGCGAAAAAGAACCCGGCGGCCAGCGGCAGAAGGGCGGCCGGGCCAAAGGCCAGAAGCCCCGGGCGAACCACGAGCAGCACACCGAGAAAGCCGACGATGGCGGCGATGATCCGGCGCGGTCCGACCTCTTCGCCGAACAGGGCCCAGCCGAGAAACAGGATGATGAAGGGTTCGACAAAGGTGATCGCCAACGCATCGGCCAGTGGCATGATCGAGACAGCCCAGACAAAGGCGAATGTGGCGGCCAGCGTCAGAATCCCGCGCAGAAAGATCAGCCCGGCGTCGCGCCAATTGGCAACGAGGTTTTGCCGCAAGACGAGCGCGATCGGCAGCAGCAAAGCCCCCTGCACGAGAAAGCGTGCGGCGGTGATCTGGCCCACCGGATGCTCGGAGGCGGCCAGTTTCGCGAAAGCGTCGATCATCGGCGCCACGGCGCAATAGACGAGCATCATGCCCATGCCAAAGAGCGGGCGATCCTGGGTGAGGGAAGGTTGCGACATGCGCCTTTGTCGCGGTCCGCTCTGGGGGATGCAAGTCTTGTGGCTGTGCAGGGATGCGGGGCGCTGTTCGCCTGCGCTCAGCCCGGTCTCATAGCCCTGTCTGTTACCCGTCCGGTCGGGTCAGGATATAGAGCGCGCCGGCGCCGATCAGGGCGGCCTGTAGCCCGAGATAGATCGGCGGCACCGCCAGCAGGAGCGTCGGGATAAAGCTCATCATCATCATCGTGATCGAGATCGCCTTGATCCGCCGTGGAATCGCCCCGGTTTTTTCCCAGGCGCGGATGCCCGGTCCGAAATGCGCATGATCCAACAGCCATTGCCGCAGGCGCGGCGAGCCCTTGGTGAAGAAGAATGCCGCCAGAATCAGGAAGATCGTGGTTGGCATCACGGGCAGGAACACACCGATGAACCCCAGCGCGACGCAGAACACGCCGAGGGTCAGGTGGATATATCTGATGATCCGGTCGGTCATGGGGCAAGCCTGACATATCTGTCTCAGGAAAACATCTACGGCAATGTGTCGCCCTGTCCAGAGGGCTTGTCGCAGAGGGTGTCGCACAGGAGCCGCACAGGGCGCCGGGATTGATTTTCCTGTTCTTCGGATGGGGTTCCGCCTATAAGCCAAGGTACCGATATTGACCATGTTTCTGCCGAATCTTCGGGGAGGACCCAGCCATGTCCGACACGCTGTCGCCGATCGATACCGCCAAATTCGTCGCCGCGAAAAAAGCGGTGGAATATGTCGAGGATGGGATGAAGCTCGGGCTTGGCACCGGCTCGACCGCGGCCTGGATGGTGCGCTGTCTGGGCGAGATGGTGCGCGAGGAAGGGCTCAACATCGTGGGGGTGCCGACCTCGACCCGCACCGCCGAACTGGCGCGCCAGCAGGGGATCAAGGTGATTTCTCTCGATGAGGCGAAATGGCTCGACCTGACCATCGACGGCGCCGACGAGTTCGACCCGGAGCTGAACCTGATCAAGGGCGGCGGCGGGGCGCTTTTGCAGGAAAAGATCGTCGCCACGGCCTCCGATCAGATGATCGTGATCTCGGATGTCTCGAAACAGGTCGACACGCTCGGGCATTTCCCGCTGCCGGTCGAGGTGATCCCCTTTGGCTGGCAGACCACCAAGGCGCTCGTTGAGGAAACGCTGGTCGCCATGGATGTGCTGGGGCAGCAGGCGACGCTCCGGATGAATGGCGAGGCCGCCTATGTCACCGATGAGGGCAATCATATCATCGACCTTCATCTGCAACGCATCGGCAATGCCCGCCAACTTGCCCTGGTGCTCAATCAGATCCCCGGCGTGGTGGAAAACGGACTTTTCATCGATATTTGCGACCGGGTGATCATCGGCCACGGTGACGGCCGGGTGACGACCAGGGACATCCTCTCCGGCGAAGAGAGCGAAGATCAGGTCGAATTTGCCGAGAGCGAGAATATTTTCGCCGATCTGGGGTGAACCGATCTTCTGGGTGAAAACCGCAAAGGCCCCTGTGCAGATGCCTGAGGGTTTTCCTTTTGCGGCAACTCCCCTACATCTACCGGCGACTTAGAATTCTTCCAAAGGCGGAACTTATGGATTTCGACTATGATCTTTTCGTGATCGGTGGTGGCTCGGGCGGCGTGCGGGCGGCGCGTCTGACGGCGGCGGGCGGCCAGAAGGTGGCGATGGCAGAGGAATACCGCATGGGCGGCACCTGTGTCATTCGCGGCTGTGTGCCGAAAAAACTGATGGTCTTTGCGTCGCAATATGCGGCGGCGGCCGATGAGGCGTGGAAATACGGCTGGGACGTCAAGCTCGGCGATTTCAACTGGTCGTCGTTTCAGGACAAGCTGAAAGCGGAACTCTCCCGGCTCGAGGGCATTTACACCAAGAACGCCGGCAATGCGGGCGTCGAGATCCTGGCGCAGCGCGCCACCGTCAAGGACCCGCACACTGTGGTTCTGGCCGATGGCAGTGAGAAGACCGCGAAGCATATCCTCATTGCCGTGGGCGGTACCCCCTTCGTGCCGGAGCACACGCCGGGGATCGAACATGCGATCACCTCGAACGAGATTTTCGACATCCCGGAACTGCCGAAACGCATCCTGATCGTCGGCGGCGGCTATATCGCCTGTGAGTTTGCCTGCATCTTCAACGGGCTCGGGTCCGAAGTGACGCAGGTCTACCGCGGCGCGCAGATCCTGCGCGGGTTCGACGACGAGGCGCGCGGCCATATCGCCGAACTGATCGAAGGGCAGGGGGTGACCCTGCACGTGGGCACCGATATCGAGCGGCTGGAAAAGCGCGACGACGGCATCTGGGTCAAGACCACCGACGGGCGCGAGGCGACCTTTGACGTGGTGCTCTACGCCACGGGGCGCAAACCCAACACCAAGGGCCTCGGTCTCGAGGAGGCCGGCGTCGCGCTCGGCCGTCATGGCGAGGTCAAGGTGGATGAGTACAGCCAGACCAACATTCCCTCGATCTTTGCCGTGGGGGACGTGACCGACCGCATCCAGTTGACGCCGGTGGCGATCCGCGAAGCGGTGGCCTTCCACGAGACCGTGTTCAAGGGCAATCCGATGAAGCCGGACCATGCCAATGTGCCTTCGGCGATCTTCACCCAGCCGGAATATGGCGCGGTCGGGCTGACCGAGGAACAGGCCCGCGACGAAGGCCCGGTCGAGGTCTATTCCGCCGCCTTCCGGCCGATGCAGAACTCGTTCATCGAAAAGAACGAGCGTGTGATGTTCAAGCTCATCGTCTGCGCCGATACCCGCAAGGTTCTGGGCTGTCACATCATCGCACCGCATGCCGGCGAGATGATCCAACTCGCGGGCGTGGCGGTGAAAATGGGCGCCACCAAGGAAGATTTCGATGCCACCGTGGCGGTGCACCCGACCATGGCCGAGGAAATCGTGCTGATGAAAGAGCCGGTGCGGGTTCACGACTGAGCAAAAAGCCGGGGGAAAAGCGGGGTGCGACAGTCGCGCACCCTTGAAACTCGGTCCTGGAACGAACAGGTTACACACGAGCCTTGACCCGACAGGTGCCGCCTGCCGGGTCAGACCCATACGAGAGAGGACTTGACCTTAATGGCCAGCAACAATGGCGGACCCTGGGGGGGAGGCGGTGGCAATCGCCCGACCGGAGGAGACGAACGCGGAAACGGGCGCGGGGGAGACCGTGACAACAACGGGCGCCGTCCCGGCGACCAGCCGCAAATCCCCGAAATCGACGAGATGCTCAACAAGGGCAACGAGTACCTGAAAGTGCTGATGGGCGGCAAAGGCGGCGGCAATGGTCGTTTCGGCGGCCCCGGTGGCGAAGGTCCCGGCGTGTCCAAGGGCATGATCGGACTGGCCGTTTTGGGCGCAGTTGCGATTTGGGCCTATTCCTCTTTCTATACCGTGAAACCGGAAGAACAGTCGGTCGAACTGTTCCTCGGCGAATTCTACAAAATCGGTCAGCCGGGTCTGAACTTTGCCCCCTGGCCCCTGGTGTCCTACGAGAAAGTCGTGGTGACCGGTGAGCGGACCGAAACGGTCGGCGGCGTCGGACAGGGCAACACCGGCATGATGCTGACAACCGACGCCAATATCGTCGACATCGATTTCCAGGTGGTCTGGAACATCAACGACCCGGCGAAATATCTGTTCAATCTGAGCGATCCGCGCCAGACGGTGCAGGCGGTGTCGGAAGCCTCGATGCGCGAGATCATCGCCGCCTCGACGCTCGCGCCGATCCTCAACCGCGATCGTGGTCTGATTGCCGACAATGCGATGACCCTGATCCAGTCGACCCTCGACAGCTATGACAGCGGCATCACCGTGATCCGCGTCAACCTCGACAAGGCCGACCCGCCCGGTGAGGTGATCGACGCCTTCCGCGACGTGCAGGCAGCAGAGCAGGAGCGTGACCGTCTTGAGCGTCAGGCCGACGCCTACGCGAATACCGTGCTCGCAGGCGCCCGCGGTTCTGCGGCACAGATCCTCGAGGAGGCCGAAGGCTATCGCGCGCAGGTGATCAATGCCGCCGAGGGTGAGGCCAGCCGTTTCACCGCCGTTCTCGAAGAATATAAAAACGCGCCGGAAGTGACGCGCAAGCGGCTCTATCTCGAAGCGATCGAAGAGGTCTATGGCGGCATGGACAAGATCATTCTCGACGACAATGCCGGTGGCGGTCAGGGCGTCGTGCCCTACCTGCCTTTGAATGAACTGAAGAAATCCACCACCACCGAGGGAGCGAACTGATGAAGAAACTTCCCATTCTTTTCGGCGTCCTGTTCCTCGCCGTGGTGCTGGTGATGTCGTCGCTGTTCATCGTCGACGAGCGCCAGAAAGCGCTTGTTCTGCAATTCGGTCAGATCAAATCGGTGAAGGAAGACCCGGGTCTCGCCTTCAAGATCCCGTTCATTCAGGAAGTGGTCTATTACGACGACCGTATCCTGTCGCTCGAGACCCCGGAGATCGAGGTCACGCCGTCGGATGACCGTCGTCTTCTGGTCGATGCTTTCGCCCGCTACCGGATTTCCGATGTGGTGCGGTTCCGCCAGGCCGTGTCCACCGGCGGTGTGCGTCTGGCCGAAGATCGTCTCAAAGGCATCCTGAACGCGCAGCTGCGCGAAGTTCTGGGTGCCGATACGGTGACCTCGAACACGATCATCTCCGCAGATCGCGGCGATCTCGCGCTGCGTATCCGCGATCAGTCCCGTGCCGAAGCGGCGTCTCTCGGCGTCGATATCGTGGACGTGCGTCTGAAACAGACCTTCCTGCCGGATCAGAACCTCGATGCCACCTTTGCCCGGATGCGGGCCGAGCGCGAACGGGAGGCCGCCGATGAGCGGGCCCGTGGTGAAGAGGCCGCACAGCGCGTGCGGGCACAGGCCGACCGGACCGTGGTCGAACTCGAATCCGACGCCCGCCGTCAGGCCGAGATCACCCGCGGTGAGGCCGATGCGGCGAAGAACAAGATCTACGCCGATGCCTATGGCGCCGACCCGGATTTCTTCCAGTTCTACCGCTCGCTCGACGCCTATCGTCAGGGTCTCAAGGGCTCCAACACCACCATGGTGATGTCGCCGGACAGCGAGTTCTTCGACTACCTGAAATCCGACGCCGGACGCTGAGCGCCACTAGGCGCGCAGAAGCTTTGACGCAGAGTATTCGACAGGGCCGGGCATCGCACCGGCCCTGTCTTTTTGCCGGCATCTGGCCGGCAGCCGGCGGATGTTTTTTCGGCAGTGAGCGCTCTGGCGCGCGGCCGGAAAATTTCCCCGCCAATGCACCGGGGTTTCTCCTTGTCACACGGCCCTCACATGCTGTTGACTGGATGCGACCGACTTTGAATTGTGCTGGGACGGGCCTAAATGTAGCCCTGTGGACAGTTGTCAGCGCCAACATGGCCTTTTGCCCAAAGGCGCATCATACGGAGGATTTTGTACCGATGACACAGGCTCGCGCCGCATCAATCGCCCTGAGGGAGCCCCTGCGAGGCGCCCGCGTGGATTTGCGCACCTTGTTCATTGCCCTGATCGGGGCGATGGCGCTCATGTTCCAGACCATGGCGGCCGAGGCGCGGGGCGCGCCGGAAAGCTTTGCCGATCTCGCCGAAAAGGTCAGCCCGGCCGTGGTCAATATCACCACCACCACCGTGGTCGAGGCTGCGACCGATCAGCAGCCGATCGTCCCCGAGGGCTCGCCCTTCGAGGATTTCTTCCGCGATTTCATGGATCGCAACGGGCAAGGCCCGCAAGGTCCGCGTCGCTCGCAGGCGCTGGGCTCCGGTTTCGTGATTTCCGAGGATGGCTATATCGTCACCAACAACCATGTCATCGAGGGCGCCGACGAGATCGAGATCGAGTTCTACGAAGGCTTCACCCTGCCGGCGAAACTCGTGGGCACCGATCCCAAGACCGATATCGCGCTTTTGAAAGTCGAAAGCGACAAGCCGCTGACCTATGTGCCCTTCGGCGACAGCGATGCCGCCCGTGTCGGCGATTGGGTCATGGCCATGGGCAACCCGCTCGGCCAGGGTTTTTCGGTCTCCGCCGGTATCGTGTCGCAACGCGGCCGGGCCTTGTCGGGGGCTTATGACGATTACATTCAGACCGACGCCGCCATCAACCGCGGCAATTCCGGCGGTCCGCTGTTCGACATGGCGGGCGAAGTGATCGGCGTGAACACCGCGATCCTGTCGCCCAACGGCGGCTCGATCGGCATCGGCTTCTCCATGGCGTCCAATGTCGTCTCGAAAGTCGTCGGCCAGCTCAAGGAATTCGGCGAGACCCGCCGCGGTTGGCTCGGCGTGCGGATTCAGGACGTCACCGCCGACGTGGCCGAGGCCATGGGGCTCGACGGTGCCAAGGGCGCGCTGGTGACCGATGTGCCGGACGGTCCGTCGAAGGACGCCGGCATCGAATCCGGTGACGTGATCCTGAGCTTTGACGGCACCGAAGTGACCGACACTCGCGCGCTGGTGCGCACGGTCGGCGAGACCGAGGTCGGCAAGGCGGTGCGCGTCGTGGTGTTCCGCGATGGCAAGACCCAAACGCTGATGGTCACTCTGGGCCGTCGTGAAGAGGCCGAGAATGTCGCCTTCCCGACCGAGGCTCCGGCCCAGCCGGAAGCCCCCGAGACCACCGAGATGCTCGGCCTGACGCTGCAGCCGCTGGATGACACGCTGCGCGAAGAGCTGGGGGTTACCGCCGGCACCACCGGTCTTGCGGTGGTCGAGGTGGACGAGAGCACCGAAGCCTTCACCAAGGGCCTGCGTGCCGGTGATGTGATCACCGAAGCCGGGCAGCAGAAGGTGGCCTCCGTCGAGGATCTGCAATCGCGGATCGATGAGGCACGCGAGGCCGGTCGCAAGACCGTGCTGCTGCTGGTGCGTCGCGCCGGCGAGCCGCGTTTCGTGGCACTGGGTGTGGCGGAGGACTGATCCCCGCACCAGAAGGTTCAGCAACGCAGAAAGGCGGCCTCCGGGCCGCCTTTTTTCTTTGCGATCGCGAGGGGCGAGGACAATCAGCCGTTGTCGCGCGGCACTTCCTTGAGACCCAGTTGACGCGCGGCGGCGAGCGAGAGGATGTCGCTGTCGACCCCCTGTTCCACCTGATAGGCACGGATTGCGCGTTTGGTGGCATGGTCCATCCGGCCATTGGCCGCACCGTTGTAATAGCCGCGCACGGCCAGGGCGCGCTGCACCGAGGCTACGAACTCCGGCGTCAGCTCTTCGGTACAGAGTGTCTCGAACCAGAGCTCCTTGCGTTCGCGCACGATCTCCTGCCGGGTTTCCGTGCGATAGACGGCCGGGTAGCTGACCGCACCGCTGGCATCGATCTGTGGCGGTTGCACCAGAACCTGTTCGGTCACGGTCTCGATGATCGCGGGGGTGACATGGCGGCCGTAACAGGCATCGGGATCTGCGCCGGGCGGCGCGCCGGGGGTCTCGGAGGCGCGCAGGATCTCGGAAGACGGCGCACTCATCTGACAGGCGCTCAGAAGCGCGATCGATAGAACCAGGGGAAAGCCCGCGCGGGCGTGCTGTCGTCTCATCTGCTCGTTTGCCTGTTGTCGCTGGCCTGTTTCATCTGGGCCTGTTTTGCACGGCCTTTGCCCAACACTACTCTCATATGGGGGATTTCCAAAGCGGCAATGCGGGAAGTTTTTCTGCGCCCCCGCGGCGCGGTGCCCAAAAATTGGGGGCGGCCCTTGGGACTGCCACAAAATAAGGCCTCGTATGGGCATCGGACGGGGAGTCGCGACGGAATGGCTCTTTTCTCCGGCGGAGCGGCAGGCTAAGCCTGTTCCCGACGCGAAAAGAGCGATGAGAAGGACAAACGATGGTCAAGATCACCTATGTCGAATTCGGCGGCACCGAGCATGTCGTGGACGTTCCCGTGGGCCGCACCGTGATGGAAGGCGCCCGTGACAATGGCATCCCCGGCATCGATGCCGATTGCGGCGGGGCCTGTGCCTGTTCCACCTGCCATGTCTATGTGGCGCCGGAGTGGGTCGAGAAACTCCCGCCCCGGGACGACATGGAAGAGGATATGCTCGACTTCGCCTTTGAACCCGATCCGGTGCGCTCGCGCCTGACCTGTCAGATCAAGGTGACCGAGGCGCTTGACGGGCTTCTGGTCAACATGCCCGAAAAGCAGATCTGATGCTGAAGCTGGCCGCAATTTTCGCAATGGTGGCCAGCCCGCTTGCCGCTGGTGAGGGCGCTGCGCGGATTACCGGGGCCTCTTATGCCGAACCGACCGAGGTCTATGGCCATGGCGCGGTGAAGGGCGGTGAAAACGCCAAGATGGTGGTGGCGCTCGATGACGGCAGCACCCGCGAGGTTTCCTTCAAGAAAAGCATTTTCGAGGACACCGCGCCACGGCTTCACGATTTCAACGGCGATGGTGCGCCGGAGATCGTCACCGTGGTCAGCGGCTTTGCCACCGGGTCCTGGGTTCAGGTCTGGTCTCTCGATGCTGAGGCCCGTCTGGTGCCGGCCAAGGCTTCGGCTCCGATCGGTCAGCGTCACCGCTGGCTCGCCATTGCCGGCATTGCCGATTTCGATGGGGACGGGGTGGACGAGATCGCCTATGTCGATCGTCCGCATCTTGCCAAGGAATTGGTGCTGATGCCGGTCGAACTGGCGCGCGAGGGCATGCTGGTGGCCTCGGCCCGTGCGCAGGGGCTGACCAATCACCATCTCGGCGCCGAGGAGATCGAGGGCGGGGTCCGGGACTGTCCGGGCGAGCTGCCGGTGATCCTGACCGCCGATGCGGAGTGGCAGAATATCGTCGAGACCCGCTATGAGGGCGGGGACTTACACGCGACCGTCGTGGCGCCCTATGCTGGCGCCGACAGTTTCTCTGCCTATCTGAGATGTGAGTGACGGTTTTCGGGACTCGATGTCTTTGGGAAGCCCGGTGTCTTTGGGAAGATCGTCGCCGACAGGTTTGAAACCTCTGGAAAATCGCCCGCGATCAAAGAGCCCGAGCAAAGGGCCTGGACACAGGATCCGGACAAAGGAAAGGCGTGCCGTTCGAGCACGCCTCATTCTGTCGCGACAGCCTCTTGAAGGATCGATCCTCCTGGGCTTTTACACCAAAGTACCAAATCGACATTTCCATGCCGGAGGGCCATTCGAGCCGATGGTGCCTTTCGCCCGTTCTTTGTCGGCGAGCAGGGTTAAAAGGCAATTAATTAAAATTGGTTTCTGAAGTGAGAAATAGGAACAATGCAGTTAAAAATCTATGTAACTCGAGGCGTGGCAAAGGGCCTTGCCTGACGGCAGCTTGAGGCCCTGATGGGGCAGAAGAAAAGCCGCTTTCGTGTCAGAGGGTTACGGGCGACACGCGCCTGTAACCAGAGCTGACATGAAGGTGCGCCCGGCTTAGGATAGCGCGCGCCAGCCGATATCGGTGCGGTTGAACCCTTCGGGCCAGTCGATTTCATTGATCATCGCATAGGCGCGGTCACGGGCGTCCTTGAGGCTGTCGCCGCGCGCCGTGACGTTCAAAACCCGCCCGCCGGTGGCGACGATCTGGCCGTCTTTCTCGGATGTGCCGGCGTGGAACACCATGTTCTTGCTGTCCTCGGGCAGGGCATCGAGGCCGCGGATCACGGAACCTTTCTCATAGGCGCCCGGATAGCCATTTGCCGCCATGACCACGGTCATCGCGTGATCGTCGGCCCAGTTGACCCGGGCCTGATCGAGCGTGCCCTCGGCGGTGGCGAGCATCAGATCCAAGGCCTGTGCGCCCAGACGCATCATCAGCACCTGACATTCCGGATCACCGAAGCGGCAATTGTATTCGACCAGCCGCGGCTGGCCGTCCTTGATCATGAAACCGGCATAGAGCACGCCTTGGTACGGCATGCCGCGCTTTGCCATTTCCGCAACCGTCGGCTTGATGATCTCACTCATCGCCTTGTCGATCACCGCATCCGTCATCACCGGCGCCGGCGAGTAAGCCCCCATGCCACCGGTGTTGAGCCCGGTGTCGCCATCGCCCACACGTTTGTGGTCCTGCGCCGTGCCCACGGGCAGCACGTTTTCACCGTCGCAGAGGATGAACCAGGAGGCCTCTTCGCCTTCCATGAACTCCTCGATCACCACCTCGGCGCCAGCTGCGCCAAATTCACCGCCGAACATGTCGTCGATGGCATCCAGAGCGGTGGCCTCATCCATGGCGACGATCACGCCCTTGCCGGCGGCCAGACCGTCGGCCTTGACCACGATCGGTGCGCCCTGTTCGCGGATGTAGGCTTTGGCCGCCTCGGCCTCGGTGAAATGCGCATAGCCCGCGGTGGGCGCGCCGGAGGCATCGCAGATGTCCTTGGTAAAGCTTTTCGAGGCCTCGAGCTGTGCCGCTGCCTTGGAGGGGCCGAAGGTCAGCACGCCGGCGGCGCGCAGATCGTCGGCAACCCCGGCGGCCAAGGGGGCTTCCGGGCCGATGATGACGAAATCGATGGCGTTCTCCTCGACGAAAGAGGCCACCGCCGCGCCGTCATTGATGTCGAAACTGGCGCATTCGGCGATCATCGCGATCCCGGCATTGCCCGGGGCGACAATCAGCTTGTCGCATTTCGGGTTCTGCATCACCGCCCAGGCGAGCGCATGTTCGCGACCGCCGCTGCCAAGGATCAGAATATTCATGATGGCTCTCCGCTTCACCTTTGCTTGCGGGCGTTCTAAGGTCAGCGCGACCCTGACACAAGCACGAGCCACCATATGTCTGAGCTTTTCGAGGATGACGGCCCTGCCGGGACCGGCAATGGCGCCTCCAACGCCCCCGAATTTTCCGTTTCCGAACTGTCGGGCGCGGTGAAAAAGCTGATCGAGGGCGAGTTCGGCTATGTCCGGGTGCGCGCGGAAGTCGGCCGGGTGTCGCGCCCGCGCTCGGGTCACATGTATTTCGATCTGAAAGACGACCGGGCGGTGATCAATGCGGTGAGCTGGAAAGGCCAGGTCGCGCGCATGGAAGTCCAGCCGGAAGAGGGGATGGAGGTGGTGGCCACGGGCCGGATGACCACCTTCCCCGGTGGCTCGCGCTATCAGCTTATCGTCGACACGGTGGAGCCGGCGGGCGCCGGTGCGCTGATGGCCATGCTCGAGAAGCGCAAGAAGGAGCTTGCCGCCGAGGGCCTGTTCGATGCGGGCCGCAAACGTCCGATCCCCTATCTGCCGGAGGTGATCGGTGTGGTGACCTCGCCCTCGGGCGCGGTGATCCGCGACATCCTGCATCGGCTGCGTGACCGCTTTCCGCGTCATGTGCTGATCTGGCCCGTGGCCGTGCAAGGCGCGAAAAGTGCCGCCGAGGTGGCAAATGGCATCAAAGGCTTCAATGCCCTGCCCGAAGGCGGGGCGATCCCACGTCCCGATCTGATCATCGTCGCGCGCGGCGGTGGCTCGGTCGAGGATCTCTGGGGCTTCAACGAAGAGGTGGTGGTGCGCGCGGCGGCAGAGTCCGCGATCCCGCTGATCTCCGCCGTGGGGCACGAGACCGACACCACGCTGATCGATTTTGCCTCTGACAAGCGGGCGCCGACGCCGACGGCGGCCGCCGAGCTGGCGGTGCCGGTGCGACGCGAGCTCTGGGTCACCATTCAGGAAATGCGCGCCCGGATGGAACGGGCGCTGACCGGCGGGGTGGAGTACCGGCGTCAGCGGCTCACCGATCTTGCCCGCGCCTTGCCGCAGAAGGAACGCCTGCTCGATGGGCCGCGCCAGCGGGTCGATCAGATGGATCTGCGGCTGACCCAGGGGCTGATCAATGGCGTGCGCAACCGGCGGCTGAAACTTTCAGAGGCCTCCTCGGTGCTCCGGCCACGGCTGTTGCAAGGCCGGCTGGAGAGCGGGGGCGAGCGGGTCGCGGCCTTGTCGGGGCGGTTGTCGCCCGCTCTGTCGCGCGGGATTGCCGATCATCGGCGCGATTTGACCCGCCTGTCAGCGCGGCTGTCGCCCACCACGGTGTCGCGCAACACGCTCGAGGCACGGGGAAGGCTGACGCAGCTTTCCGACCGGTTCGACCGGGCGGCGCAAACACAGGTCGAGCGCTGGCGCTCCGATCTCGACCGCCGGGCCAGTCTTCTCACTGCGCTGTCCTACAAGGAAACGCTCAAACGCGGCTATGCGGTGGTGCGGGATGCCTCCGGCGGGGTGGTGCGCTCGGCGCAGGACGCGGCGCGTATGCATGAGGTGGAATTCGCCGACGGCAAAGTTCAGATCGGCGGTGGGGCGGTGGCTGTTCCCGCGAAGCCCAGACCCAAGCCAAAAGCCAAACCACCGTCGGAGGACGGCGGGCAGGGCAGTCTGTTCTAAGTCGGGAAGAGGGGCTCAGACGCCCACTTGCGGTCCCATGCAGGCCAGCGGCCCGTCCGAGGTCCAGGCTTCGTAAAGCTCGGTGCCGCTGTCGCCCTGGAACACCGCCTTGAGCTTGTCGCTCTCGACGAAGAACTGCCAGCATTGCGGCTCCGTGCCGTCCTCATAGACGAAGCAGATGTTGCTCTCCTTTTCGTACCAGAACCCTTCCTTGCAGGTGTCCTGATCGAAGGCCCAACGCACCCGGTTGCCCGGCAAATATTGCTCGGCGCCATAGGGCTGGCCATCCTCGGCAAAGGTCAGCGTCTTGCCGGTGGCATAGGCGCCGAATTCCTCGCCCGAGAGCGGATCGGCCAACGCGGGCGCGGCAAGTGCCAGAAGGGCGGCACAGGGCAGAAAACGGGGGAGGACGCAGGTCTTCATCATGTGACAATCATATCCGAGCGCGGTGAGTCGCTCCACTCACATTCTTAACAGCTGGTTACCTGCCGACCGTGCCGTCCATCTGCTGCGCGGCCAGGAGCCGTTCCACGCGTTTGTCCATCACCCGGCGCCACAGCGGCGGGATGAGTGCCAGCGTCGCCATCGCCGGCAGCGAGCGCGGCAGTTGCGGCATCTCTTCGGTCAACTCGAGCGCGACATAGGGTTTCATCGGGTGGGCGTGATGATCGGAATGGCGCGGCGCGTTCAACATCAGAAAGGATGTGAACCATTGCGGGCTGTTCCAGCTGTGTGCCGGACCGACCGGCTCGAATTTCCCCTCGGAAATCTCGCGCCGTCTGAGCCCGTAATGCTGCACGTAATCCGAGAGCATCAGCTGGGCCGAGGCATAGCCCGCGAGCAGCACATATTTGATCACGCCCGTGACGCCGCCGATCAGAAAGGCCAGGATGAGACAGGCGATGGCGCCGCCGATATAGAGCGCATAGGGGTGCAGATCGGTCGATCCGGCGCGGGCGCGCATCGCGTTTTCCTCGCGCAGCCCGGCTTTGAACGAACCCAGCCAGGCCCGCGGCAAAAAGCGGTAATAGCTCATGCCGAATGGCGCGGAATTCGGGTCCGTCGCTGAGGCGGCATAGCGGTGATGCACACGGACATGCGCCGTGGCATGATGGCCGAACAGCAGTGTGATATAGACCCAGGTGCCGAGCCGGCGCAGCGTCCGGTCGGAGCGATGCACCAGCTCATGGGCGTTGGAGTTCGACACCTGTCCGAAAAACAAGCCCATGCCGAAAAAGACCAAAAGCCGCTCCCAAAAGGCGAGCTGACCATTGGAAAGCGCCCAGACCCCCAGCGGCAAAAGCGCGAAATGCGCCAAGGCCAGGACCACCGATAGCGCGTTTGCGTCCGGGAATTCCGCCTCCGGGTCGTCCGGGTCTCGCGCCAGATTGACCAGCTGGTCCAATGAGTAGGCCAGCGCGGTCATGTAGAGAAACCCGGCCAGGGCAAAGACACCGCCGAACAGGGCCCCGAGCGCCAGGAGCGCCACCGGGGCCATGGTGGAAACCGCAAAGAATCGAATGATATGAGAGGTTTTACGAGCCATGTCCGCGCCTGTCTGATAGGCAGGACTATAGGCAGCGCGGCAATATCATGCAAAAGCTAATGCCGCGACAGACACAGGTGGGGAGAGGCGGATGAGCGGGGCACAGATGGCCGTTGGAGTAACCGGGCTGGCGGGGCTTTTCGCACTGGCCTATCTGCCGCTGACATCCGCAGCCGAAAGCCTGCGGCGCACGGCGATCAAAACCGTGCCTTTGGCGCTTCTGGCCCTGTGCGGCTTTGCCTTGGGCGCGCCGCTGTTGCTCGGGGTCGGTCTGGCCCTCTCGGCACTGGGAGACCTTGCCCTGTCGCGCCCCGGTGAGCGCGCCTTTCTCATGGGGCTGGTGAGTTTCGCGCTGGCACATGTCTGTTACCTGCTGCTGTTTTGGGGTGCGGTCGAGGCGGTTTATTGGCCCGGCGCGCTCGGGCTTGCGCTGTTCGCGCTCTCGTCCGAGCGCTGGCTCAGCCCCTATACGGGGGCGCTGCGCTGGCCGGTCCGGGTCTATGTGATGCTGATCTGTGCCATGGTGATCGCGGCGCTGAGCCTGCCCGCCGGGTTGCATCTCGCCACGCTCGGCGCGGTGATGTTTCTGGTCTCCGATCTGATCCTGTCGCTGCAGCTGTTTCGGATGAAGGAGGGCACGCAAAGAGCGCGGATCGCGGGTTACGCGCTCTGGGGCCTCTATATTGCCGGGCAAATGGCGATCTTTTGGGCGTTTTTGCCACGCGGCACCGGGGCTTGGGGGCTTTCATAAGGCCGCAGAACCGATTAAGTGACGAAGGAACGGAGGCCCCATGTCGCTTTTTTCGAAACTGAAATCCCGCCTGTTGAAAACCTCGTCGAAACTCGATGAGGGGTTGGAAGCCATCGTCGAGGACGGTGGCGAGAAAAGCACGGAAGCCGAAGCTTTCGTCGAAGAGGTGATGGAGCAGGCCGCGCCCGAGCCAGAGGTGACGCCCGAGCCTGTGCCAGAGCCGGACCCTGTGCCCGCACCTGAGCCACACCCCGAGCCTGAGCCCGAGCCCGCTCCGGCCCCGCAGCCCGAGCCTGCGCCGGAACCTGTCCCGGAGCCTACACCTGAACCGCAGCCGATCCCGCAACCGACCCCCGAGCCCAGCCCGGCGGACGTGCCGGAAGCGCCCGTCGAAATTCCTGCCGAAATCCCTGCCGAGACCCCGGCGGAGATGCCCGTCGAAGCGCCGGTCGAGACCCCCGTGGATATTCCGGCAGAAATGCCCGCAGAGACCCCGGTCGAGATGCCGGCCATGCCGACACCGATGGAAATTCCGCCGGTTGAGGATGGGATCGAAGCGGCGCCGGTCAAACCGGGGTTCCTGGGCCGTCTTCTTGGTCGCAAGGAAACGAAAACTGTCACCCGCCGCACGCTTGACGACGATATGCTCGAGCAACTCGAGGAGCTGTTGATCACCGCCGATATGGGGGTCGAGACCTCGATGCGCGTGACCGCCGCCATGGCCGAAGGCCGCTATGGCAAGAAGCTCTCGGTCGAGGAAATCAAGCGCCTGATGGCGCGTGAGATCGCCCGGATCATGGAGCCGGTGGCGAAACCCATGCCGCTTTACCCCAAGACCCCGCAAGTGGTGCTGGTGGTCGGAGTCAACGGCTCCGGCAAGACCACCACCATCGGCAAACTGGCCAGCCAGTTCAAAGCCGCCGGCAAATCCGTGGTGATCGCCGCCGGCGACACGTTCCGCGCCGCCGCGGTCGAGCAGTTGCAGGTCTGGGGCGAGCGCGCCGGTGTGCCGGTGCTGACCGCGCCCGAGGGCTCTGATCCGGCCTCTCTGGCCTTTGATGCGATGACCAAGGCGCAGGAGAGCGGTGCCGATCTGTTGATGATCGACACGGCGGGGCGGTTGCAGAACCGTCAGGACCTGATGGAAGAGCTGGCGAAAATCGTCCGGGTGATCCGCAAGAAAGACGAGAGCGCGCCGCATAACACTCTGCTTGTGCTCGACGCCACAACAGGGCAGAACGCGGTTTCGCAGGTCGAGATCTTCCAGAAAATCGCGGATGTCTCCGGTCTTGTGATGACGAAACTCGATGGGACGGCGCGCGGCGGGGTGCTCGTGAGCCTGGCCGACAAGTTCGGTCTGCCGATCCATGCCATTGGCGTGGGCGAGCAGATCGACGATCTGGCGCCGTTCGATCCCGAAGAATTTGCCGCGGCCCTGACGGGTCTGGAGGTTTGATGCTCGAAATTCTACACGCCATCGGTCCCAACAGCTGGGTTGCGTCCCACGATCCGGTGGCGCGCCGCGAAGCCATGCAGGAGCTGTTCTTCGATCATCCGGTCTGTCCGGAGGAAACCGGCGAGGACTGGCCCGAGGATCGCGAGCTCTATTCCGAGATGGTCATCGTTGATGGAAACCGCCTCGTCGGCACCGCCATGCTGGTGGTCGACCCGGAGCGCGAAGATCGTCCGGCCCGGATCTGGGGCATGGGGGTTCTGCCGGAATATCGCACGGAATTCGTCATTCGCACTCTCGAGGAAGCGCTGATCACCGCCGGCTACCTCGATCCGGCCTATGCCTTTATCGAGGCGACCGACGGCATGCTGGTGCCCAATCCCTACTCCGATATGCCGGGGCTGATCCAGGTCGGAGATCCCCGCGCGGTCTGAGCGCATCGCAGGACCTGTGGCGCCTTCAGCCTTGTTCCGCGCCAGGAGGTGAATGCCCCCAAAGGGCACTTCGCGACCGCACGGCCAGGCCCGGTTGAGCTCCCCCGGGGGCAAGGCCATCTGCTCTTCGCGGGAATTTGCCAATCAGCCTGTGCAAAATCATGCTCTGGACCTTTCAGGGCGCGACAGGTAGCAGAAGCGCATGAGCGAGTTCATTCTTTCCTTGGAAGGCACCGAGACCGGCCATCAGGCGGCGCTGATTCTGGCGCTGATGGCGGCGTTTCTGCATGCGCTGTTCGGGGCCCTGCAAAAGGGGCGGCACGATCCGTGGCTGTCCCGCGGCGCCATGGATTTCTTCTACGGCATCATCGCCGCACCTTTCGCGCTCTTCGTCGTGCCCTGGCCCGAGCCGCATATGTGGATCATCTTCGCCGGCATGTTTCTCATTCATCTGGGCTACAAGATCGCCCAGGGCTACACCTACACCAAGGGCGCCTATACCGTGGTCTACCCGGTGGTGCGCGGCTCCGGTCCGCTGTTTGCGGTGATCGGTGCCGGGTTTGTCTTTGGCGAACATTTTACCCTGATCCAATGGCTGGGGGTTCTGGTGCTTCTGGCCGGCATCTTTGGCCTGGCGATCTACAATCTGCGCACCATCACCGTCGGGCGCGAGACCATGGTGCCGGCCCTGATGCTGGCCGTGCTCACCGGCGGCTTTGTCGCGCTCTACACCACCTATGACGCCTTCGGTATCCGTTCCACCGCCGATCCGTTCACCTTTCTGGCGTGGTTCTTCTTCCTCGATGGCTGGGTGATGCCGGTGGTGGCCTTCCTGCGCTACCGCCAGATGGAATTCAAACCGGAGCTTGGCCCTCTGGCCGTCAAAGGCTTCTTCGGCGGTATCGTCGCCTATTTCTCATTCGGCTGTATCATGCTGGCGACCCGTCTGGACAATGTCGGCGAGGCCGCCGTGCTGCGTGAGACCTCGACCGTTTTCGCCGCACTGATCGGCTGGATCGTCCTGGGCGAAAAGGTCGGGCCGCGCCGTTTGGGGCTGATGGCCTTGATTGCGGCGGGCGCGGTCATAGTTGAGATGGGTAGCTGAGAGGAAACGCATGTCCGAGCAACCTGAAAAACAGATGAAACCCTGGCTGAAACCGGCGCTGGAAATGGGGCCGATCCTGGCGTTTTTCGCGGGCTATATCGCGCTCCGGGACAAGATGTTCCAGATCGCCGGTACGGAATATTCCGGCTTCATCGTGATGACCGCGCTGTTCATCCCGCTTCTGGCGCTCTCGACCTTCGCGCTCTGGCGCCTGACCGGCAAGCTGTCGGCGATGCAGATCATGACGCTGGTGCTGGTGGTGGTGTTCGGCGGGCTCACGATCTGGCTCAATGACGAACGTTTCTTCAAAATGAAGCCGACGATGATTTACATCATGTTCGGTGCGATCCTTGGCCTCGGGCTTTTGCGCTCGAAAAGCTACCTGTCGCTGGTTCTGGGTGAGGTCATGCCGCTGGATGCCGACGGCTGGCGCAAGCTCGAATTCCGCATGATGCTGTTCTTCTTCGGGCTGGCGGTCGCCAATGAGGCGATCTGGCGGACGATGACCACCGATACGTGGGTGAAGTTCAAGACCTTTGGCCTGCCCATTGCCATGCTGGCATTCTTCATGTCGCAAAGCGGGCTGATGGCCCGGCATTCGACCGAAGAACCCGAGGAAAAAGACGCCACCGAATAGCGTTGCGGCCTCAGGTTCCGGTGATCGTATAGGGCAGATAGGCAATCGCCAGCGCCGCAGATCCGGTGAGGCTCAGCCCTTCGATCAGGATATCCTGACCGGGCGCGCCGGCGACGATCCGGTCGACAAAGCTGCGCGAGGCGATCATCGCCAGAAGCTCCGGCGAATGCATCAAGCCGGAATGCCCAAGCGGTCCGGGGCGGGGCGCCGTCGATGTGTCCACAACGAGCACGCCCAGCCGCCGCAACTCCTCGATGTTTTCGGCCTCGCCAATCCGCGGATGGCCGCCGGTCAGCACCGAGGAGAGTTTCAACGCCCGGTCGCGGCGTGAGGCGAAGACCGCCAGTTCGACGTCGAAAGGCTTGAGATCCGTGAGCTGCGCCCGGAACACATCGACATCGATATCGGCCTGGACCAGCACCACGCCATTGAGCCGGTCGAGCGTCTTGCGATCCCCGATCAGGGCCAGACGTTTCAATGCCTCCATGGTCAGAAGCCCGCCCATGGAATGGGCCAGAATGGTGATCTGTTCGGCTTGCGTGGCGGCCAGATCCTGCAGCGTCCGGGCCAGCGCCTTGCGGGCAAACAGCACCGAATCCCGGTCATAGGCATAGCGCGAGGCCCGCCCGGCGGAGGGCCAAGAAAACAGCACCATCGGCTGGTCGAGCTGGAAATCCGTGGCGATCTGCGCCGCCCGGAACACTGCGCCGGGGTAGGAGACATTGTAGCCATGCACGAAGAGCACCACCCCGCGTTCGCCCCTGGGCAGCCTGGAGATGCGGTGGTTGAGCACACGACCGAAATCCCTTTCCGCCTCGAAATGCGCGCTTTGCGCCACGAAAAACTGCCTTTCAGGATCGAGCGGGATGCGCGGAAAGGAGAATTCCCCGGGCTTGCGGTTCTCGGGCACGGAAATTTCGTAATCGCAGAAAAACCGGCTGTCGGACCGCAGGCTTTCGAATTCCAGTCCGGGATCCGGGGAAATCCTGCGATTGGTGACGGCGAGGATATCCCGCCGCCGCGCGATCTCGATGCCATCGACCGCGGCCGGTGAGTTGATCCGGGGCGCGGCACAACCGCTTAGGGCCATGGCCCCGCCGAGTGCCGTCGCCCCCAAGACCATATCGCGCCGGCTGAGCCGCATCGGCTCAGCGCCGTCCGAACAGGACTTTCTGGGCATCCTTGTCTTGTGCGGCGTTGGTGCGTTTTTCGGCGGCCAAGGCGCGACCGCGCTGTACCGCCGGGCGCGAGGCGATGCGCGCCAGCCAACGCGCCAGATGCGGCTTGTCGTCCAATGTCTGTTCCTGACCTTCCCACAAGGACGCCCAGGGCCAGATCGCCATATCGGCGATGGAGAAAAAGTCACCGGCGACGAATTCCTCTTCGGCCAGACGCCGATCCAGCACGCCGTAAAGTCGCGCGACCTCGCTGCGGTAGCGATCCTTGGCATAGGGCAGGTCGTTGGGCGGCTCCATATTGGGCGCGTATTTCAGGAAATGATGCGCCTGTCCGGCCATCGGCCCGAGGCCACCCATCTGCCACATCAGCCATTGGTCCACCGCCACCCGATCGCGCTCGCCACCGCCATAGAACTGGCCGGATTTGCGCGCGAGATATTGCAGGATCGCCCCCGATTCAAAGATCGAGATCTCACGCCCGCCGGGGCCCTCGGGATCGACAATGGCCGGCATGCGGTTGTTCGGTGCGATCTTGAGAAACTCCGGGTCGAACTGTTCGCCGGCGCCGATATTCACCAGCTTGACCTCATAGGGCAGGTCCATCTCCTCGAGGGCGATGGAAATTTTCCAGCCATTCGGCGTGGGCCAGTAATAAAGCGTGATCGGGGCGTCGGTCATCGGTCTGCTTTCGTGCAAGATTTCGAGGCTGTGTCCTAAGGACAGGTTCTGTCTCAAGATGATGCATTGCGCGAAAAGGGCAAGGGGGCAGGGCGCGACAGGGCCGACAAAAACCGGGTGTGGCCGCGCTCGGCGGGCTGTGGCAGCAGCTCCTGCAACAACGGGATCGGCAGACGTTCGGGATGGCGCAGCACCGTGCGGTAGATCTCGAACAGCCCGTCGCGCAGATAGGGCGACCAATGACAGATCCGGCGGTCCGGCGCCGGAATGTCATGGCCCAGATGCCGAAAGGCGGCGCGGGTGGCCGGATCGTCGATCTGCATGTCGCACCAGCCGCGCCGAATCTCGCCAAGCCCCGATCCGAGCGAACGCGAAGGGCCATGGTCGGGACGCAGCGCCAGTTCGACCATCAGATCGAAGAGATCGTTCTCCCGCGAGGTGACATTGAGGATCTGAGCGGCGCGACCGGCCTCGCTGTCGAGCGCATGGAGCGCCGTGCTGCGGAACTCTGCCGCCGCCAGCAACACCGCGCGTTCGACGGTTCCTGCGGGCAGATGCGGCAGGGCCGAGAGGATCACGCGGGCGCCGAGGCTGTGGCCGATCACTTGCACCGGCCGGTCGAGTTTCCAGATCAGCCGCGCCAGGGCCTCTCCGGTCTGGCGCGCACGGGCGTAAGCCTGCCAGATCGAGCCACGCGCCTCCCAGCCGAGGCCGATGCACAGACCTTCCTTCGCCGTGCCAGAACCGAAACCGAGCGCGCGCGGCCAGCTCCGTGCCTTTCTGCATGGACTGCCGGGGTCGAGCGCGAGGATATGATCATGCGGATCGTGACGCGGGATTTTCGGCGAGAATTTGAACCCGTGGACACAGATGATCACCGGTGCGTCACGGGGCGTGTCCCTCAGGGCCCGGCGCAGGTCGCGGCGTGCACCCGGGGGCAGAAACGGTCCATCGCTGTTGATCTTCAACTGGGGCATCGCCTGCCACCCCCGCATCGCAACTGTCGGTGTCATTCCGCGTGCTGATATGCGCGCGCAATGTCACGATGCTGCGACGGCCAGGTGAATCTTTGTTAACGCCTGCCTCCGTCATGGTCATCGGCTTGACAGAATGTCGCAGGATTTGTACCCCGCCTGTACCAAGACTGACGACGTGGCGATTTGTTCTCCGGATTGCGGGCCACGATAAACATGCCGCTAAAGAGGTCAGGACGAGACGCTGGGTTGGTCAGAACCCGCCGCGCCCCCGCTCTTGATCGAGAGGGGGCTTTTTTATTTGGCGAAAGGGATCGCACGATGGATCGCAAAAACTCGAACAGCCACTGGCAAACCCAGACGAAACTCATTCATGACGGCATTCGCCGTTCGCAATATGGCGAGGTGTCCGAGGCGCTGTTCCTGACCCAGGGCTTTGTCTATGACACCGCCGAGGCGGCCGAGGCGCGGTTTGTCAATCAGGGCGAAGACGAGTTCATCTATGCCCGCTACGGCAACCCGACAACGCGGATGTTCGAGGACCGCATGGCCGCGATCGAGGGCTGTGAAGATGCTTTTGCCACCGCCTCGGGCATGGCCGCGGTCGCCGGCGCGCTGATGTCGGTGCTGAAGGCCGGCGATCACCTCGTCTCCTCGAAAGCGCTGTTCGGCTCCTGCCTTTACATCGTCACCGAGGTGCTGCCCAAGTTCGGCGTCGAGACCACCTTGGTCGATGGCAAAGACCTCGATGAATGGAAGGCCGCGATCCGGCCCGACACCAAGGCGGTGTTCCTCGAGAGCATTTCCAACCCGACGCTTGAGGTGATCGATCTCAAGGCCGTGGCGGATCTCGCCCATGCGGTCGGCGCGCTCGTGGTGGTGGACAATGCCATGTGCACGCCGATCTTCTCCTATGCCAAGAAATGCGGTGCCGATCTGATCATCTATTCGACCACCAAACATGTGGACGGGCAGGGGCGGTGCCTCGGCGGAATCATCGCCGGTGACAAGGAGCTAATCCGCGGTCCGGTCGAGATGTATATCAAACATACCGGCGGGGCGATTTCGCCGTTCAACGCCTGGGTGCAGTTGAAATCCCTCGACACGCTCGATCTGCGCGTGCGGCGTCAGGCGGAGACGGCGATGAAGCTCTGCGCGGCAGTGGACGGCCATCCGGCGCTCACTTCCGTGCGCTACCCGGCCTACAAATCGCATCCGCAATACGAGTTGGCCGTGTCGCAATCCGAGGCCGCGGGCACGGTGATCACCGTGGATCTCAAGGGCGGCAAGGAGGCGGCGTTCAAATTCCTCAACGCGCTCCAGGTGTTTACGCTCTCGAACAATTTCGCCGATGCGAAGTCGATCGCCACACATCCCTGCACCACCACGCATAAGAACGTGCCGGTGGAGAAACGCCCGGAACTGGGCCTGACCGACGGGCTGGTGCGGCTCTCCATCGGGCTCGAGGCGCCCGAGGACATCATCGCGGATATCACCTCTGCACTGGACGCACTCTGAGGTTCGGGACACCCCGCGTCCGGGACGACCCGGTTTTGCAACCCGCCTTTCAAAGCCCTTGCGGGCGAGGGGCGGGTTGCCTATAGAGGCCATATTGGTCCGCAGCTCACCAAGTCACTGCCGTCTCCGAAACGGGGATATGCTGAACCTGCGTCTCTTCCTATTTCTGACGTTTGACATTTTCGGCGTCTTCTGGCTTCAGGCACCCGCTTGGGCAAGGGCAGTTTCCATTGCGATTACGGTGCCAATGAGGATCATTTCCCATGGACCAAAAGACCCCCGTCACGCAAGGTGACAGCTCTCCTGACGGCATGCCTGTCTCCAATCCGTTCCTGACCGCGCCGGTCACACGGCTGTTTATCGTCAACGCTCTGCCCGTTGTCTTCATGATGGTGATGCAGGGGCTGCTCTCCATCGTCGATGCGATCTTTCTCGGCCATTTCGTCGGCACCAGGGCGCTTTCCGCCGTCAGTGTCGTCTTTCCGATCCTGATCGTGACCATCGCGCTGTCGAGCCTGTTGGGCGGCGGGCTGTCGAGCCTCTATGCCCGGCATCTCGGCGCCGGAAATCGCCATCGCGCGGCGCAGGTGATGGCGAGCGCCCATGGTCTCGCCATGTTCATCGCCTTGGCGATCAACCTGCTCTATGCCGCGATCGGGCCGCGGCTCATCCTGACGCTGGCACAAGGCGATGCAGAGATTGCCGCCATGGCCGGCACTTACACGCGGCTCCTGATGCTGGCGACGCCGGTACAATTCCTATTGTCTCTGCATTCCGACGGGTTCCGAAACGAGGGCAAGGCGCCGATGATCGCGGTGACCGCCGTCGCGGTGACGCTCGCGAATATGCTGTTCGACTATGTCTTTGTCGTGCCCCTGGGCTACGGCGTTGCCGGGGTGGCGCTGGGCACGATTCTGGCGCAGCTGATCGCCGTGGTCGCGCTCGTCGTGATGCGCCTGCATCCGGAGGCCATGCTGCGCCTGCCGACGCTGTTTGCCCATCCCTGGCATCGCGGCTGGGGCAATGTGCTCAAGCTCGGCGCGCCGATGAGCCTGTCGATGATCGGGCTGGCGCTGTCCTCGGCGGTGGTGATCTCTGCCCTCGGGGCGACCGCGCTCACCGGTTATCCGGAGAAAGCCGCCGCCTATGGCATCGTGACCCGGCTCTACGGGTTTGCCTTCATGCCGCTGATGGGGCTGGCCATGGGGATGCAGAGCATTGTCGGCAACAATGTGGGCGCGCGGCTCTATCGCCGCTCGGATGCGGTGCTGCGGGTCGCGCTCGGGCTGGCCTTTGCCTATTGTCTGGCGCTCGAGCTGCTTTTTGTCGGCTTCGGCGGCGCTCTGGCGCGGATTTTCACCGATGATCCGGTGGTGATCGCCTATGCCGCGCTGATCCTGCGCAATGTTTCGCTGTTGTTTGCGGTGGTCGGGCCGACCCTGGCGCTGGCGCTCTATTTCCAGGCCATCGGCGCGCCGGGGCTCACCGCGCTTCTGAGCCTGCTCAAACCCTATGTCATCGCGCCGATGCTGGTGATCTCGGGGGCGCTCATGTTTGGCGAACATGCGATCTGGCCGGCCCAGGCGGTCGCGGATCTCGTGGTGCTCTGCGTGACGCTGGTACTGCTGCGGCGGCTCTATGTGCCGGGGCAGCCGGGGTTCGGCATTCGGGTGACGACAGATCGGGAGGATGCGCGCGACATGCCGTAAGACAGGGTTGGCCTTTTGCGCTGGCGCCTCCTATATCAGTGTGGAAACGTTGCAGGAGGCGCCACATGAATGTGCCGGACAATTTGAAACCCTCTGAGAAAGTCAGCCTGCGCAAGGCCAGCGCCGCTCTGGAGACCCTGCGCGACTGGGCGGCACAGGCGACGCCGACGGAAGTGGCGGAGCTCGATCCGGCGATTGCCCGGCTCCTGCCCGAGGCGGATGATTTCGCCAATTACCCGGCGCTGCGCCGCGCTTACCCCGAGGATTTCGAGGTTTCCGAGGGCTACAAGGACAGCCTGCCGGATCTGCAGAACGGGCCGGAGAGCCTGATCAAGGGCGCCAAGCGGCAGATCCAGCATGTCGGCATTTCGAATTTCCGCCTGCCGATCCGCTTCAAGACCCGCGATGACGGCGATCTTTCGCTCGAGACCTCGGTGACCGGCACGGTGAGCCTCGAGGCCGAGAAAAAGGGCATCAACATGTCCCGGATCATGCGGTCGTTTTACCGGCATGCCGAGCGCAGCTTTTCCTTCGATGTGATCGAGGCGGCGCTGCGCGACTATCAAAGCGATCTCGAAAGCTTCGATGCGCGCATCCAGATGCGCTTTTCCTTCCCGGTGAAACGCGCCTCCCTGCGTTCTGGCCTCGAAGGTTACCAGTATTACGACATCGCGCTCGAATTGGTGGAGCAGGGCGGGAAAATGAAAGAAATCATGCATCTGGACTATGTGTATAGCTCCACCTGCCCGTGTTCTCTTGAACTTTCCGAACATGCGCGCCGGACGCGGCATCAATTGGCGACGCCGCATTCGCAACGTTCGGTGGCGCGTATCTCGGTCGAGGTGAAACAGCGCGAAAACACGCTCTGGTTCGAGGATCTGATCGATCTCTGCCGCAAAGCGGTGCCGACCGAGACCCAGGTCATGGTCAAGCGCGAGGATGAGCAGGCCTTTGCCGAGCTGAATGCCGCCAACCCGATTTTCGTCGAGGATGCGGCAAGGCTCTTTGCCGAGGCGCTCGAGGGCGAGCCGCGTGTCGGCGATTTCCGGGTGGTGGCGAGCCATCAGGAGAGCCTGCATTCCCATGACGCGGTCTCGGTCCTGACCGAGGGCGAGACCTTTGCCGCGCAAAGTCTCGATCCGAAACTGTTTTCGACGCTTTTCCACATCGGTTGAGCCGCACCGGAACCGCTGCCGCAAAGGCGTGCTTGACTTGGCTTTCCGCGCCAGCCAAGCCTTCTCCTCATGACGGATTTGAGACCTGTTGGATATGTGATCGGCACGCTCGTCGCCCTGTTGGGGCTGACGATGGCGATCCCGATGGCGGTGGACCTGTATTTCGGGTCGGGCGAATGGCATGTGTTCTTCAGAGCCGGGGTGATCACCTTCGTGTTCGGGGCGGCTTTGACCCTGTCGACGCAGAACGCCCAGCAACAGGGGCTGTCGATCCAGCAGATGTTTCTTCTGACCACGCTGATCTGGCTGATCCTGCCGTTGTTCGGCGGTATCCCCTTCATGCTCGGGGCCACCGAGGCGAGCCTGACGGATGCGTTTTTCGAGGCGATGTCGGGGATGACCACCACCGGCTCGACGGTGTTTTCCGGGCTCGATGATCTGCCCGAGGGCGTGCTTCTGTGGCGCTCGATGCTGCAATGGTTCGGCGGTGTCGGGATCATCGTCGTGGCGATGGTGTTCCTGCCCGAACTCAAGGTCGGTGGCATGCAGGTGTTCCGCTCCGAGGCTTTCGACACCGATGGCAAGGTGCTGCCGCGCGCGGGGGAGATCGCCTCGCGCATTTCGGTGATCTACGTGGCGCTGACATTCCTGTGCTTTCTGGGCTATCTGCTTGTCGGCATGACTGTTTTCGATGCGCTGAACCATGCGCTCACGACCCTGTCAACCGGCGGATTCTCGACCCGGGATGCCTCTTTCGGGGCCTTTCAAGGGCCGGCCGAATATGTCTCGTCGCTGTTCATGATCCTCGCCAGCCTGCCGTTCGTGCGCTATGTGCAGTTGATCGCGGGCACCGCCAGACCGCTTTGGCGCGACACCCAGATCCACGCCTATCTGGCGATCATTTTCGCGCTCACCCTGTGTTTCGCCGTCTATCGTCTGCTGGTCAATCAGGACCATTTTGAACATTCCTTCCGTGAAGGCCTGTTCAATGTCACCTCGATCATCTCCGGCACCGGCTATGCCTCGGTCGATTATCAGCTCTGGGGCGCGTTTCCGGCGGTGGCGTTTTTCTTCATCGGCCTGATCGGTGGCTGTGCCGGCTCGACGGCCTGTTCGGTGAAAGTGTTCCGTTATCAGCTTTTGTGGGCCTCGATGCGGGCGCAGATCCGCAAGATCCACAGCCCCAACGGCGTCTTTACCCCGCGCTATCAGGGCCAGCCGGTGGGCGAAGACGTGCTGTCCTCGGTGATGGCGTTTTTCTCGTTCTTCATCGTGACATTGGGCATCACCTCGGTGCTTCTGGCGGCCACCGGGCTCGATTTCATCACCGCAGTGTCGGGTGCAGCGACGGCGCTGGCCTGTGTCGGGCCGGGGCTTGGCGATATCATCGGGCCCTCGGGAAATTTCGAGACGCTGAATGCTCCGGCAAAATGGATATTGGCCATCGCCATGCTGATCGGGCGGCTCGAAGTCATGTCGGTCTTCGCCCTGTTCACCATCCGGTTCTGGCGCGCCTGACGCGGTGGCGACACGGCGGCCATGCGGCGGCCAAGGGCCGGGCTGGCGGCAGGGTTGGGGCCGGCGGGAACCCAAAGAAAAACCCCGCCGGCAAGGCGGGGTTTCGGTTTTTCAGCCTGTCGTCTGGCAAGCTGTCGCCCGGATCAGTTCCAGCAATTCACCAGAACCGTCAGGTCGCGGCCGATGGTGACCAGATCGGCGTCACCGGTGCTGGCCATGTCGGAGGCGGTCGCGGTCACGCCATTGGCGGACAGAAAGCCCACGAGCTTTTCCATGTCATAGGCAAAGGCGACATCCTCGGGCAGGCTGCGGCCCTGGGCCTCGGGGATGGCGCTCGTCGGCAGGAGCATGCCGATCACCGCACCGGCAGTGTTCATCAGCGGCCCGCCGGCCTCGCCCGGCAGCGTGTTCATCGCCAGACGCAGCAGGTCCTCTTCGCCCGAAAGCCCCTTGTGCTCGGCCATCAGCCCGTAATTGAGCGTCGGCGCGTCGAGACGGTCGGCATAGGCAAAGCCGGCAACCGAAACCTCGGATTGCAGACGCGGCAGATGGCTGTCGAAGGCGGCGACGGCCAGCGGCGCCAGCGGTTCCGACGGGGTGAGAAGCGCCAGGCCATCTTCGGTGGCGGACACCGTGGCCTCGTTACCATCGGTGAGGGTGATCCGGGCGCATTGCGCCACCAGATCGGCCGAGGTCAGCACCGTGCCCGTGTCATCGACGTAAAAGCCGCTGCCGGCTTTCTCCGGGCGGCGAATGTCGAGCCCGGCCATCAGATCGATATCCTGTTCGGCACCGTCACCATAGGCATCGGGCAAGATGCCGTCGGTCGGCGCGAAGGAGGCTTTCATTGCGTCGAGGGCCATCTGGTGACGTTTCTCGTCAGAGGGACCTTTGCCGGCGGGCCAGATCAGGGTCCAGCCCTTGACCGTGCCGTTCACCAGACGCGCCTCGGTGTGCGAGGTGATCCTTGCGTTGCTGCCGGTCAGGGTAAAGCTGTTCTTGTCGCGCGACCGCGGGCCGTCCATCGGCACGATCTCGAGCGTCTGCATGATCTCGTAGAGCCCGCCGAGCGTGGCCTCGTCGCCGGTCTGGGAGATCAGCAGCACCTGGGCGTCGGAGCCATCGGTGGCGCTGTATTTGGCAAAGGGCGGGGCGTAGCTGTCGAATTTCACCAGACCCATCGGCAGTTCGATGGCGATCCCTGCCACCTCATCGACCACGGGGCGCATGCCGAGACTGTCGATCGCGTTGCGATAGGCGGCGAGCACTTCGCCGCGCTGACGGCTGGTCAAGACGCCGGTGGGCTCATAGCCCTTGAGCGTCTGCCACTCCGACATGGCGCGCCGCGTGCCGGGGCCAAACGCGCCGTCGATGCCGGAATTATAGGTCCCGGCAAAGCGCAGAGCGATCTGCAGCGCCTCGCGCTCAGAGCGGTCCAGCTGCCGTTCGGAAGCGCGCGCCTCGGCCGGGGTTTCATCCAATACGACCGGCGGCTGTTCGAGCGTTTCTCCCGGCGTCATCGCGGCTTCGGTCACCTGATCGGCGGCCTCTTCGCTCAGCGCGGCGGGGGGCGTGTCCGGCGCGGTGGTGGCGGCGCTCAACACCGCCAGATTGGCCCCCACCGGCCAGAACGGGCTCTGGAAGCGGGCGCCGTCGGTGATGTAGCTGTCGCCGGGGATCTGACGATCGGCGCGCAGGGCCTGACGGGCGCTTTCGGCCTCGACCTCGGTGGCATAGGGGCCAAGCGCGATGGCATGCCAGCGGCCGGGAAGGGCAAAGCCGACCACATTGGGCAGGCTCGCGGCATAGCCCTGAGCCGCTTCGGTGGCCTGTGTCAGCGTCGGCTGCGCTTCGATCTGAATCCATTGCTCGGCGTGAAGCGCGGTGGTGAGCAACAACGTGGCGGCAACCCCGATCGGGGCAACGGCGAGATACCTTTTCATGAAAACCCTTACTTCCTGTCGAACGGGCTTTTGCCCTTGTTCTTCGCATGTCTTTCTCATCTGGCAGAGAAAACAGGTTTCGCGCCAAGGTCAACACGGGGACGTGATCTTAGGGGCGAAATGGCGCGGTTGTGATCTAAATTCGCCGGAATGCGGCGCGCGCCGGAGCCTTTCGATTGACGCCCCTCGCGGCCTTGCCTATTGAAGTCCCGCGTTTTACTGGCTCCAGAGGCGAAAGACCCCACGATGTCCGACATGTCCCAAACCGTCGAAAAACCGCGCAGCTTTCAGGAGATCATCCTGCGGCTGCAGGCCTATTGGGCCGGCAAAGGCTGTGCCGTGCTGCAGCCCTATGACATGGAAGTGGGGGCGGGGACCTTTCACCCGGCCACGACGCTGCGCTCTCTGGGCTCGACGCCCTGGGCCGCGGCCTATGTTCAACCCTCGCGCCGCCCGACCGACGGGCGCTATGGCGAGAACCCGAACCGGTTGCAGCATTACTACCAGTATCAGGTGCTGATCAAACCCTCCCCGCCGGATCTTCAGGATCTGTACCTCGGCTCCTTGAAGGCCATCGGCATCGACACCGATCTGCACGACATCCGCTTTGTCGAGGACGACTGGGAAAGTCCGACGCTGGGGGCCTGGGGCCTCGGCTGGGAGGTCTGGTGCGATGGCATGGAAGTCAGCCAGTTCACCTATTTCCAACAGGTCGGGGGCCACGATTGCCACCCGGTCTCGGGCGAGCTGACCTATGGTCTCGAACGCCTCGCCATGTATGTCCTGGGCATCGATCACGTCATGGACATGCCGTTCAACGATCCGCAGGCGCCGATCGCGCTGAAATACGGCGATGTGTTCCAACAGACCGAGGAAGAATATTCCCGGCACAATTTCGACGTGGCCAATACCGAGAAACTGCTCTCGGATTTCGAGAATGCCGAGAAGGAATGCCACGCCATTCTCGATCAGGAGCATATCGATCCGAAAACCGGCAAACGCATCATCATGGCCCATCCGGCCTATGATCAATGCATCAAGGCCAGCCATATCTTCAACCTCTTGGACGCGCGCGGCGTGATCTCGGTCACCGAACGCCAGGCCTATATCGGCCGGGTGCGCACGCTGGCCAAGGCCTGTGCCGACGCGTTTGTTCTGACCACGGCGGGTGGCTACACGCCCGAGGCGGCAGAATAAATGAACGGCAAACTGATCGCAGGGTTTATCGTGGTACTCGCACTCGTCTTTGGCGCCGGCCTCTATTATTCGCAGGTCTATGCCTATTATGATCGGCTGGACGCCTCGGCGCCGGCTGCCGATATCCGTGCGACCACGTTCGAGGGGGTGACCGAGGACCTGCTGGCCGAGAATTTCGAGGGGATCGATGCCGAGACCTCGCCGATCCGGTTTCGCGCCTGTTTCATCACGCCGCTGTCGGTGGCGATGATGAGCGAGACCTTCCAGCCCTACGTGCGCCCCGAACCGCTGATCGCGCCGAAATGGTTCGGCTGTTTCGACGCCAAACGCATCGGCGCCGATCTCGAAGCCGGGGAGGCCGTCGCCTTTCTCGGAGAGGAAAATTTTGAATATGGCATCGACCGCGTTGTCGCCGTCTACCCGGATGGCCGCGGCTATGCCTGGAACCAGATCAACCGCTGCGGCAAGGCCGTGTTCGACGGTGATCCTGCCCCCATGGGCTGCCCGCCCGCGCCCGAAGGAAACTGACCATGTCTGATTTGCTCATTGAACTCTTTTCCGAGGAAATCCCGGCCCGGATGCAGAAACGTGCCTCCGAGGATCTGAAAAAGATGATGACCGACGGTCTGGTCGAAGCGGGTCTGACCTATGCCTCCGCCGGGGCTTTCGCGACGCCGCGGCGTCTGGCGCTGTCGGTCGAGGGCCTGCTCGACGCCTCGCCGACCACGGTCGAGGAGCGCAAGGGGCCGCGCGTTGACGCACCGGAGAAAGCCATCGAGGGCTTCCTGCGCGGGGCAGGGGTGACGAAAGACGATCTGGAAATCCGCGACGAGAAAAAGGGCCAGGTGTATTTTGCCAAGATCACCAAGCCGGGGCGCCCGGCGGCCGAGATCGTCGCCGAAGTGCTCGAGGCCACGGTGCGCAATTTCCCCTGGCCCAAATCGATGCGCTGGGGCGCCGGCAGCCTGAAATGGGTGCGCCCGCTGCATGCGATCACCTGTATTCTCACGAAAGAGGACGGTGCCGAGGTGGTGCCGCTCGAGATCGACGGGATCACCGCGGGCAACACGGTCTGGGGCCATCGCTTCATGTCCCAGGGCAGTTTCAAGGTCACGGGCTTTGAAGATTATGCCAGCAAGTTGAAGAAGAATTTCGTCATTCTCGACCCGGAGGAGCGCGCCGAACACATCTGGCACGACGCCACCAATCAGGCGTTTGCCCAGGGCCTTGAGGTGGTCGAGGACAAGGGGCTTCTCTCTGAGGTCGCCGGGCTTGTGGAATGGCCGGTCGTGCTGATGGGCAATATCGATGACGCCTTCCTCGGTCTGCCGCCGGAAGTGCTGCAAACCTCGATGAAAGAGCATCAGAAATTCTTCTCCGTGCGCAATCCGAAGACCGGGCGCATCGAGAAATTCGTCACCGTTGCCAACCGCGAGACCGCCGACAATGGCGCGACCATTCTGGCCGGCAATCAAAAGGTTCTGGCGGCGCGGCTCTCGGATGCGAAATTCTTCTGGGAAAACGATGTGCGCATGGTCGAGCGTGACGGCATGGAAGTGCTGTCGGCGCCTCTGGCCCATGTGACCTTTCACAACAAGCTCGGCAGCCAGGCGGCCCGTATCGGTCGGATCGCCAAGCTCGCGGGCGAGATCGCGCCGATCCTCGGCGCCGATGTGGAGGAGGCGGTGCTGGCGGCCAAGGTGGCCAAGGCTGACCTGTCCTCCGAAATGGTCTACGAATTCCCCGAGTTGCAGGGCATCATGGGGCGCTACTACGCCAAGAAAGCCGGGCTTTCGGATGCCGTGGCCGATGCCTGCCGTGATCACTACAGCCCGCTTGGCCCGTCGGACGATGTCCCGACCGAACCTGTGTCCGTGGCGGTGGCGCTGGCCGACAAGCTCGACACGCTGTCGGGCTTCTGGGCGATCGACGAGAAACCCACCGGCTCCAAGGACCCGTTCGCGCTGCGTCGCGCGGCGCTTGGTGTGATCCGCCTGTTGATCACCAATGATGTGCGGCTCAATCTCGACCGCTTCATCGATGCCCAGCTGCTGCGTCAGAAAATCGCCGTGGCCGATGAGAATGACGGGGTGATCGACACGCTCAAGGAGATCATCGACGAGATCGCCGAACATGGCGTCTTCGGCGCCGCCTTCGAGGCCATCGCCGACCGGCTCTCCGATGACGAGAAAGATGCGGTCAAACATGCGGCGGGCGATGTGCCCGACACCTCCGACGACCTTCTGAGCTTCTTCCACGACCGGTTGAAAGTCTTCCTGCGCGACGAGGGCATTCGTCATGATGTTATCGACGCCTGCCTCGCCATGGCGGGCTCCGACGACATCACGCTGTTGGTCAAACGCGCCCGTGCGTTGCAGGCGATGCTCGACACCGAGGACGGCACCAACCTCATTCAGGGGTTCAAGCGCGCCAACAATATCCTGACCCAAGCCGAGGAGAAGGACGGGGTCGAATACAGCTTCGGACCCGATCTGAAATTCGCCGAGACCGACGAGGAAAAGGCGCTGTTTGCCGCGCTCGACGGGGCGGAAGCCAAGATCAAACCGGCGATGGCGGAGGAGGATTTCACCGCGGCGATGGAAGCCATGGCGGAAATGCGTCCGGCGGTCGATGCCTTCTTTGAAGCGGTTCAGGTGAATGCCGAGAACGACATCGTGCGGCGCAATCGTCTCAACCTGCTGGGGCGCATTCGCGACATCTGTCTCTCTGTGGCCGATCTGACGAAAGTGGAAAGCTGAGCCTGGCCAAGGCCGGTCTCTTAGCCTTTCTGCAACTCTCTGTGGGTCATTTTCGCGGATCAGAGCTTTGAGGTTGCGCGGCTGCGCCCCCGGGGCGTAGGCTTTGGCGCAAAGGGAGTGCCGCAATGCAGCAAGAGAGCGATATCCTCGGTTTTACCCGGATCCGGCGTGTCGCGCCGATCGCGGTCAATACCCATGGCGGTCGCGCGAAATGTCTGCAGCGGCTCATTCGCCTCGACCTGCCCGTGCCCGAAACCGTGGCCCTGTCATTCGATGCGGTGCATCGTCTGGCCGAGGGGCAAAGCTTTGATAAAAAGTCGCTTTTGCGGGTGTTCGGCGAGGCGCCTCTCTTGTCGGTGCGCCCCTCGTCGGAAGACCCGGATTGGGGCGGGCCGGGGGCCATTCTCAATATCGGCATGAACGATGCCCGCCATGCGGAGCTGACCCAGACCCATGGCCCGGACGCGGCCGATCAGCTCTATCTGCGTTTTGTGCAATCTTATGCGGTACATGTCGAGCGGCTCGACCCGGAATTGTTCGAATTCGATACGGATATGCCGGTCGGCGAGGCGTTGAAAGCCGCGCTCGATGCCCATGAGGACGAAACCGGCGAAGGATTTCCGCAGGACCCCGCGCATCAGCTCGGCCAGGTGCTGCGCTCCATGGCGCGGGCCTGGGAGGGCACCACGGCGCGGCTGTTGCGGCAGGCCAAGGGGGCGCCGGCGGATGCCGGGCTCGGCCTCATCGTTCAGGCCATGTCGCTCGGTCTCGGGCCGGGCGAAAGCGGCGCCGGCGTGATTCAGCTGGTCGATCCGGGCACTGGCGCGCCGCAGGTCAAGGGCCGCTACAAACGTCAGGCGCAGGGGCGCGAGGCGCTCAGTGCCCCGACCGGGGCCGCTGCGGACGAGGTCATGTATCTGACCCGTGACGCGCGTGGCACGTCGCTGGAAGAGGCGCAGCCGAAGATTTTCGAGACCCTCGTGGAAATGTCGCGGCTCTGTCGCACACGGCTGCGCGAGGAAATGCAGGTCGAATTCACCATCGCCGGGGGCAAGCTGGCGATCTTGGATGCAGTGCGCGTGCCGCGCAGCTCACGCGCCGCATTGCGCATCGCCGTGCAACTGGCCGAGGACGGGATCATCCCGCGCGAAGAGGCGATCCTGCGGGTGCCGGCGCGCTCGCTCACGGAATTGTTGCACCAACAGGTCGACCCTTCCGGCAAGCGCGAGGTCATCGCCAAGGGCATTGCCGCCTCGCCCGGCGGGGCCATGGGGCGGATCGTGTTCAACTCCACCGTGGCGCAGAGCTACGAAGCCCGGGGTGAACCCTGCATTCTGGTGCGGCGCGAGACCACGCCCGAGGATATTCGCGGCATGCATTCTTCGGTCGGTATCCTGACCGAACGCGGCGGGGTGACCTCGCATGCGGCGGTGATCGCCCGCGGCATGGGCGTGCCCTGTGTCGTCGGCGCCTCGATCCGGATCAATATCCGCGAAAAGACGCTGGAACTCGCGGATGGGCGCAAGCTCGAAGAGGGCGAGGTGCTGACGCTGGACGGCTCGGCGGGCGAGGCGCTTCTTGGCGCGGCCAAGATGCTGCCGCCGGTCAAGGATCATTGGTATCTGCAATTGATGGACTGGGCCGATGGCATTCGTGACATCGGGGTGCGGGCCAATGCCGACACGCCGATGGATGCCGCCATGGCCCGCGATTTCAAGGCCCAGGGCATCGGGTTGTGCCGCACCGAGCACATGTTCTTCGAAGGCGACCGGCTGACGGTGATGCGCGAGATGATTTTCGCCGCGAAACAGGAAGACCGGATGGAGGCGATCGCCCGGCTCCTGCCGATGCAGCGTTCGGATTTCATCGAATTGTTCCGGATCATGGAGGGTCTGCCGGTCTGTATCCGCCTGTTCGACCCGCCCTTGCACGAATTCCTGCCCTCGACCCGCGAAGGCGCCAAGGAGCTCGCCGAGGCGCTCGACCTGCCGCTCTCCGACGTCACCCGCCGGATCGAATGGCTCTCCGAGTTTAACCCGATGCTGGGGATGCGCGGCGTGCGTCTCGGTATCACCTTCCCGGAAATCTACGCGATGCAGGCCCGGGCCATCTTTGAAGCCACGATCGAGGCCAGCAAACATGGCGATCCGGTGGTCCCCGAGATCATGATCCCGCTGGTTTCGGCGCAGCGCGAGGTCGAGCTGGTCAAGACCCAGATCGATGCGGTGGCCGCCGCCGTGCGCAACGAGACCGGCGCCAATTTCACCTATCGTCTGGGCGTCATGGTCGAGACCCCGCGTGCCGCCCTGCGCGCTGGCGACATTGCCCAGAATGCGGCGTTTCTGTCCTTCGGCACCAATGACCTGACTCAGATGGCCTACGGGCTGTCGCGTGACGATGCGGGCCGGTTCATGAACGCCTATGTGCAACAGGGCGTCTTCCCGGAAGATCCGTTCCACATGCTCGATTTCGAAGGCGTGGGGGAACTCTTGAAGATCGGGGCCGAGCGGGGCCGGGCGGCGCGCCCAGATCTGACCGTCGCGGTTTGTGGTGAACATGGCGGTAACCCCGAATCAATCGCCTTTTGTAGGGCCGCCGGCTTCGACTATGTCTCCTGTTCGCCCTTCCGGGTGCCGGTCGCCCGTCTTGCTGCGGCGCAGCTTGTTGTTGCAGATGCAAAATAATCACAGATTTATGACAAGCTGCTGAATTCAAAGGCGTTGTGAGGGTGTTTTTGCGACCGGCGCGGGCACGGTTACGCTTTCGTGTTGACGAATTGAAAACCTCTATCGGGCAGGTAGGCTGGACCTGAACGGCGTTTTGACCTATGTCCCGCCGCAACAACCACCCGTGACGCCCCGCCCCCGGGGACAATGGAGGGAAGACCCTATGATACCCCTAGCAAGGCTCAAAGCGTTCGCGCTTCTGGCTTCGCTTTGCGTTTTTTCGCTGCCGAGCCCGTCTCTGGCCGAGGTGACGCTGAGCCATTCGAATGATCCGGAGCAGGCGCTCGGTTTTGAGCTGACGGCGCTTTTGAACCAGGAGCGTGCTGGGTTTGAACATGCCGATGCCGACGCGATCGAACGTCTGCTCGCCAGCTTCAAGCCCAAACCCAAGACCTCCGCGGCCAAGGCGCCGAAAACCCTCGAGTATAGCAAAAGCTTCCTCGAGAGCCTGCCCAAGGCTTCTGGCGATGCCGAATGGCAATGCCTGTCCGAAGCCTTGTATTTCGAAGCCCGTGGTGAAAGCGTCAAAGGTCAGTTTGCTGTCGCCGAGGTGATCCTCAACCGCGTCAAGTCGGGCGCGTTCCCGAACACGATCTGCGGCGTGGTCCATCAGGGCACCGGCAAGAAATATCAGTGCCAGTTCACCTACACCTGTGATGGTCATGCCGAAGCGATCCACGAACCGGCCGCTTTCACGCAGGTCGGCAAGGTGGCGCGGCTGATGATCGATGGCGCCCCGCGCGCGCTCACCCAGGGCGCCACCCATTACCACACCCGCGCCGTGAACCCGCGCTGGGCCCGGCAATTCGCCAAGACCGCGCAGATCGGTGTGCACATGTTCTACCGGATGCCGCAGGCCTGAGTTCTGGCCTGCACTTTGGCCTGATCCGCCGCGGGGTCGCGCCCGATGATCACGGAAATGTTTCAAGCCCCGTCGTGAAAACGGCGGGGTTTTGCCATTCGCGGGAGGGCAACCCGCGCGGGACAGTTTGGCCTTGGCCCCGGGCGACCAAAGCGGTAGCTAATGCCAAACTGATCAAAAGGGGCGGAAATGTCCGAAATTCGACAGGCTTTCGAGCATCCTGAAACCCGCGCCGCCGCCACCGCTGCGGCGTTGCCGCTCGACCGGATCTCGCTCAGGGATCACGTGGTGGATGTGGAAATCGGCGCCTTTCAGGCCGAGCGCGGCACCACCCAGAGGGTGTCTTTCAACATCGTGGTGGAATTGACGCCGATCTCCGGCCCGATCGAGGACGATGTCGATCGCATCCTGTCCTATGACCGTCTCACGGAGGCGATCCATATCGAGCTGGAGGCCGAGCGGCTCAATCTGCTGGAAACGCTCGCCGAGCGGATCGCGGATCGCATTCTGCTGGAGCCGCGGGCCTTCCGGGTCTTCGTCCGGGTCGAGAAGCTCGATCGTGGCCCCGGCGCCTTGGGGGTCGAGATCGTGCGCAGTGTCGATCAGCTCGACGATCCTGCCGCGGCCGCGATGGGGGCAACGGCGATGCAGATGGCGCCCCATCCGCTGATCGTGCATTTGTCCCAAGAGGCGCTGGAGAGCCCGCAGCTCAGCGCCTGGATCGATGCGCTCGCAGATGATCCGCGCCCGGTGATCCTCACCGTCGGTCTGCCCGAGGGCGAATGGCCCAAGGCGGGCCATAAGGCGGCGCAACGCCGGATCGACCTTTTGGCGATCGAACAAAACGCCTGGACGCTCGCCGCGCGTGATCCGCGCTGTGTCGTGCGCGCCTCGCGCACCGAACTCGACTGGGCGATGAAACAGGGCGAGCTTTCGCTCTGGGCGCCGTCGAAACTGGTGCTCGACGCGGTGCATGGTCCGAGGGGCGGGATTGCCGAAATGGTCCAGTGGCTGGCCGCGGAGCTTTCTGCCGCGGCGGTGATCAGCCTTGGCAATGCCGGGATCGAGGGCGCGAAGATCTACGCCCCCGATGGTCCCGTTGATCTGGCCGGGAGCTGAGCCGAGAGAGACCATGTTGCGCAAGCCCTATTATCGTCCAATCCCGCAGTTTGATACGGCCCGCCCGGAGGGCGCGCTCTCGCTTGCTGGCGGCTGGTGCTGGTTCACCCATGTCGAGCGTCTGAGCCGCTCCGGACCACCAGAGGTGCTGCCGGTCTCGGAGCTGCCGGAGACGCTCCGGGCGCGCCTGACCCAACCGCGGGCGGAGATCGCCGGCATGGACCTGTCGCGCCCCAATCTCATGGGCATTCTCAATGTTACCCCGGACAGTTTCTCCGATGGCGGCGATTTCTCTGAAAGGGATGCCGCGCTCTCGGCCGCCCGCGAGATGATCGCGCTTGGTGTCGGGATCATCGACATCGGCGGCGAGAGCACCCGTCCGGGCGCGACCTATGTGCCGGTCGACACGGAGATCAACCGCACGGCACCGGTGATTGCCGCGATCCGGGGCGAGAGCGATGTCCCGATCTCGATCGACACGCGCAAGGCGCCGGTGGCCGAAGCCGCGCTCGAGGCCGGCGCTTCGCTGGTCAATGATGTCTACGCGTTCACCCATGATCCCGAGGTGATGCGCGTCGTGGCCAATTCCGATGCCCCGGTCTGTCTGATGCATGCCCAGGGCGATCCGGAAGACATGCAACACGATCCGCATTATGACGATGTGCTTTTGGACGTGTATGATTTTCTCGAGGTGCGTATCGCCGTGGCCGAGGCGGCGGGCATTCCGCGGTCGCGCATTCTCGTCGATCCGGGCATCGGTTTCGGCAAGTCGCAGGCGCATAATCTGGCGCTTTTGCAGCGCATGTCCTTGTTCCACAGCCTTGGATGCGGTGTGCTTCTGGGCATATCACGCAAAGGCTTCATCGGCCGGATCGGCCAGGCGTCCGAGGCAAAAGACCGGGCACCCGGTTCGATCGCGGTGACGCTCGCCGGGCTGGCACAGGGGATTCAGGTCCACCGCGTCCATGATGTCGCGGAGATGAAACAGGCGCTGGCGCTCTGGCAGGCCGTGACAGAACAGGTAGTGACAGGACAGGCGGGTACAGGAGATATGGCATGACACGGAAATTCTTTGGCACCGACGGGGTGCGCGGGCGCGCCAATTCCCATCCGATGACCGCCGAAATGGCGCTCAAACTGGGGGCCGCCGCCGGGCGCTATTTTCGCCGTGACAAGGGCCGCGAACACCGGGTGGTGATCGGCAAGGACACGCGGCTCTCTGGCTATATGTTCGAAACCGCGATGACCGCGGGTTTCACCTCGACCGGCATGAATGTCTTCCTGCTCGGTCCGGTGCCGACGCCGGCGGTGGGGATGATGACCACCTCGATGCGTGCGGATGTCGGCGTGATGATCTCCGCCTCGCACAATCCCGCCGAGGACAACGGCATCAAGTTTTTCGGCCCCGACGGGTTCAAATTGTCGGACGAGGCCGAGAGCGAGATCGAGCGGCTGATGGAAGAGGGGGTCGAGGCGGCGCAGGCCTCGAATATCGGCCGCGCCAAGCGCATCGACGACGGGCGGTTCCGCTATAACGAGCGGGTGAAATCCACCCTGCCGCGCGGCATGACGCTTCAGGGGCTGAAAGTGGTGATCGACTGTGCCAATGGCGCCGCCTATCGCACCGCGCCCGAGGTGCTCTGGGAGCTGGGGGCCGAGGTGATCCCGGTCGGCACCGCCCCGAATGGCCGTAATATCAACGATCATTGCGGCTCCACCTATGTCCAGACCGCCGCCGAGGCCGTGGTGGCCCATGGCGCCGATGTCGGGATCTGCCTCGACGGCGATGCCGATCGCGTGATGATCCTGGACGAGAACGGTCAGGTCGCCGATGGCGATCAGCTGATGGGGCTGATGGCCAAGGCCTGGGCCGATCAGGAGCGTCTCACTGGCGGGGCGCTGGTCGCCACCGTGATGTCGAACCTCGGTCTGGAGCGCTATCTCGAAGCCTCCGGCCTGCGGCTCGAACGCACCTCGGTGGGCGACCGCTATGTGGTCGAACGGATGCGCCAGGGCGGTTTCAACCTCGGTGGCGAGCAGTCCGGCCATATCGTGATGACGGACTATGCCACCACCGGCGACGGTCTGCTCGCCGGGCTGCAATTCCTGGCGGCCATGGTCGAGACCGGCAAGAAAGCCTCGGAACTGGCGCAGGTGTTCGAACCGGTGCCGCAGCTGCTGAAAAATGTCCGCTACGGCACCGGGCAGAAACCGCTCGACGATGCACAGGTGCAGGCCGCGATCCGGGACGCCGAGGCCAAGCTCATGGGCAATGGTCGTCTGCTCATCCGCAAATCCGGCACCGAGCCGCTCATCCGCGTCATGGCCGAAAGCGTCGAGGAGACCATCATGACCGGCGCGGTGGACACGGTCGTGGCGGCGGTGCAGGCGGCGACGCGCTGAGCACCGCCACCTGAAGGCCTGATCTAGGGCAGGAGCACGATCTTGCCCGCCGGGCGTTGCATCAGCGCCTCATGCGCTGCGGGGGCTTGGGCCAGCGGAAAGCTCCCGGCCACGATCGGGCGCAAGGCGCCACGTTCTGCAAGCCCGGCCAGTTCCGTGAGATCTGCGGCACTCGGCGCGACCATGATCCGGGCGACGCTTTTGCCCTCGGTTGCGGCCCGGGCCTCGGCCCCTTCCGAGAGCGGCAGGAGAGTGATCAGCCGGCCGCTTGGCGCCAAAGCCGTGACGCCGCGATCCGCCTGATCCCCGCCAGCATGATCGAAGATCAGATCGAACGGCCCGAAATCGGTGAAATCCTCGGTCTTGTAGTCGATCACGTGATCGGCGCCCAGATCGCGAGCAATCTCCGCCTTGGCCGCACTCACCGTGGTCCAGACCTCGGCGCCAAGCGCCTTGGCGATTTGTACGGCGAGATGTCCGACCCCGCCGGCACCGGCATGGATCAGCACTTTTTCCCCGGCTTTGAGGCCGCCATGGGTGACCAGCCCCTGCCAGGCGGTCAGACCGGCCAGGGGCAGGGCGCCGGCCTCGGCGTCAGAGAGCGCCTCCGGGGTTTTGGCGAGCTCATGGGCGGCGGCAAGCGCCTCTTCGGCATAGGCATTTGCCGGCGCCGGGAAGGTGGGCATGCCAAAGACCCGGTCACCGGGGGTAAAGCCGCTCACCTCGGGCCCCACGGCCAATACCGTGCCGGCGAGATCCCAGCCGATGGTGAAGGGCGGTTCGCCCAGAAGCGGCACGTCGCCGTTGCGAACCATCAGATCGACGGGGTTGATCCCCGCCGCATGGACGCGGATATGAAGCTCGCCCGGACCCGGAGCGGGCAGGGTGACGTCTTCAAGCGTCAGGACATCGGCGGGGCCGGTGGTTGATTGGGTGATGCGTTTCATTGGAGTGTCTCCATTCGATTGTGTGTATATGGCCAATCTAAGAAGTCACTATATATTGTGAAGTATGAACCTTTTTGATATATACTATCCTTATGGAAAGCATGGATCACATTTCTTACGATATGTTTCGTCGCACCTGCCCGTCGCATACGGTGCTGGAACTGTTGAGCAACAAATGGGCCTATCTGGCAGTGATGGCGCTCAAACGCGGACGGCATCGCTATTCCGAGATGCAAAGACGGCTCGAAGGCGTCAGCCCGAAAATGCTGACCCAGACCCTGCGGGCGCTGGAGCGCGACGGGCTGGTGCTGCGCGAGGTCTATCCGGTGGTGCCGCCACGGGTCGAATATGAACTGACCCCGCTGGGCGAGGAACTGGCTGCGCTGATGTCCAGCCTGCGGGACTGGGGCGAGGCGCATGTGCCGGATATTCTGGCGGCGCGGGCACGGTTCGAAGCGGAGAAGGCGGCAAGTGCCACCTGAGTTGTCTCAAGGGCGATATGTTCGAAAATGATAAGAAAGGCGGCTGATATGGCCGCCTTTTTATATTTGATATCGGATTTCTACTTGCTCTGCTGCGCGTTTTAGTGGCCCAGCGGCAGGGTGATCCCGGTCGAGACCACGCCGTAGACGCCATTGTCATAGCCATTGGCGAGATTGACGAAGAGATATTTGTAATTGAGCTGAAGCGAGGGGGCAAAGCCACGGTAGCCATCGCCGAAGGAATGGATGTAGGCGCCGACGATCCCGGCCTGCGCCTGATCTCCGATGTCCCACATCCTGGCAGCCGAGAGATGCACCGACAGGTCGGCCTCGCTGTCGCGATAGGCCCCCACGGTGTAATTCAACCCGCCCGCGCGTTCCGCCCAGGTGAGCATCAGGCCGGGATTGAATTCGTTGAACCTGTCCCCGGTCTTGTCGCCCCAATCGCCATAATGATGCGAGGCCAGCGGGATAGACAGATAGTCGGGGGCGCGCCCGTCGGCGAGCGCGGGGGGCGCCAGAGAGAGCGCCAGTGCAGTGAACAAGCTCCTGATTTGCATCGATGATGTCTCTCGTGTCAGCTGCCGCCGGTGAACGGCGTATAGGCCAGCGACATGGCGGCATTCATCAGGGTCCAGATCACGCCAAGGAGTTTCATCCCTTTGCCGGAATCGCCCTTGGGCTTGGCGAGCCAGACGGCGCGGGCCACGGCCAGAAGGTAGATGCCGAAGAGGATGAACACCACCGGGATCAGCCCGTAGAGCGGCGGGATCGCCAGGAGCAGCACATAGACCGGAACGAAGAACAGCGCGGCGAGGTAATTGCCGGCCCAGAACGTGTCGCCCAGCCCCTCGCGCCCCATCAGAAGGCTTTTCCAGAAGCCTAATGTGAACATGCGGGCGCGCTCCTCGCGGATATCGGCCTCATGTTCCGGCGTCAGATCGGCGGGGATATGCGCGTCATGTTGCGGATCTTGCGGGGCTTTCGGATCGGTCATCTGGGTCTCCTTTGGCCGCATCCTGCGCATGAAAAAGGGCGCCCCGCAAGGCACCCTTTCAGTCTTGTTGGCGGTTTCCTGTGGCATTTCAGCGCCACATCAGCCGCGCAGCTTGTGATGCAGGATGATCGGCACCACCAGATCCTCCTCATCCGCCAGGTGACGGTCAAGGATCGAGCCGATCTTGTCGACATGGGCATGGATCGCCCCGGCCTCGTCATACATGTCGGCGGGCGACAGATGCGCCAGTTGAACGATCCGGTTGGCGCCGCGCTTGAAGGTCTCGAGCGTGCCGTCGAGCGCCTCGTGATCGGTCTCCAGCATGTCGAGCCCGGCGATCAGCCGGCTTTCCGCATGCCCCAGCTCCGGGAAGAACCTGCGATCTTCCCATGTGTGGTGGCCATGCAGGCTCTGGAGCAGGATATGCCCGTATTTCGCGAGTTTCTGCGCATAGATCTGATCCTCCATCCTTTTGTCCAGAAAGGCCTCCGTGTCCTCCCGGAGATAGGAGGACAGAGCCCGGAACATGTCATGAGCGCTCATCCATTTCTGGACGGAGCGGGTGAAATTCGGGTGATCCGGCCATGTATCGCGCGGATAATCCCGAAGCAGGAGCTGCATCTCTTCGGGCAACCCCTGTCTTTTGTTTACAGGGTAGGTCATGGCGGGAATATGGGGAGCGCCGATATGGTTACAATATAACGCTCGCGCAGGGCGACCCCGCTATCCGCGCACAAAGATCCGGCGCACCACCGGCCATTGCGAGATCGCCATACCGCCCAAGATCAGCGCCAGGGCGATCAGAAGGCTCGGCGGCAAAGGTTCGCTCAGGACCAGTGCCCCCAGAACCACCGACCAGACCGGCACCTGATAATTCACCAATGTCATGAAGGTCGGCCCGGCGGAGCGGATCACCAGCACCCTGAGTTGGTTCATCGCCGCCGTAGAGATGACGCCGAGAAAGATCAGCGCGACAAAGGCCTTGAGTGGCGGCAGGCCAGGGGCGCCTTCGGCGGCGATCGAGAAGGGCAGGGTGATGAGCGCGCCGCTGGCCATCATGATCGTGGTCAATGCGGTGGAATTGATCGGCGGGATGCGCCGCACGGTGATCGAATTGAGGGCGTAGCAAAAGGCAACGGTGAGACAGGCCAGGCGACCCCAGACTTCGAGATCGGCACCGGAACTGTGCAGCGCGTCCTGACCGACCAGAAGGAAAACGCCGAAGAAGCCGAGTGTCACGCCGATCACCGAACGCAGGCTCAGCCGTTCGCCTGCCACCATGAAATGCGCCATCGGCAGCACCACCAAGGGCACGGCGGCCATCGAGGTCCCGGCAAAGCCGGAGGTGACATATTGCTGACCCCAGTTCAGCAGCAGAAAGGGAATGCCGGAGGACACCGCGCCGGCCCAGATCAGCGACAGCGGATGCGGGCGGTTGCCGGGGTCCGTGCCCATGCGAAACCCCTCGCGCCCCCAAAACACCGCCATGACCATCGCCGCGATGGTGAGCCGGAAGGTGGCGAGCCAGAAGGGCGTCACGCCCGTGAGTGCGATCTCGATCACCATGAAGGTGGAGCCCCAGACAAAGCCCAGGATGCCGACCATGACCCAGGAGGCGCGGGTGATCTCGGGGAGGGGCGAGAGTCTAGCGTTCATCGGGCGCGTCATAGGGGGAGGTCGTCGCAGGCGTGCCGTCGAGTGTGCTGTAGCGCCGTTCCGAGACCTCGGTCGCGCCGGGAGCGCGGGTGAAGCGCAGGATGCGGTCGTGATCCGGATAGGTGACCGTGTCGCCGGTCGAGCGGGTACCGATCACCAGATAGCGGATCGGGGCCGGCGTGTCGTTGCGCAGGCAGTGCCCGGTCGCGACCCCGGCCTTGAACGTGGCGGCCTCGCCCGCATGGAGCAGATAGGTCTCGTCGCCCTCGATGACCGTGGCCGTGCCCTCGATCATATAGACCATCTCGTCCTCGGCCGCGTGCCAATGTTTGATCGAAGAGGCGGAGCCGGGCGGCAGGATTTCCTCGAAAGCGCCGAATTGCGAGAGCCCCCCGCTGTCGCTGAACAAAAGTGCTTCATAGGGGCCGCAGGCGGCGGTTGCGCCGCTGTCCCTGCGCACGGTTGTCGGGGTGAATTTGGGCATGATGATCCTGAAATACGTGATCAAAAGAAAAGGCCCCGACGCGGGTCGGGGCCTCTCGTCCAGAGAGTGATAGGGGCGGGGGAGGCGTCTTGTCCAGCCACTTACCCCGTCGGAGGGGCATTGCTCAGCTGATTTTGCGACGGCGCTTGACCCCTGCGAACAGGCCGAGCGCCGCCAGGAGCAAAGGTGCACTGGCCGGGAGAGGCACGGCGGCGGCCGGGCTGTAATCGGTGAAAACGCGGACGTAATCGCCGGGGTTGCTGGCGGTCCAATCAACCCAGAGTTTGGTGTTGTCATTCGAGTCGACCCAAACGGAATCACCGCCTTCGAGCCCGAGCAGGCTGGGCGAGAGATAGGTGACGCCGGGCGCCCCGAGAAACGCGCTGGCCGAGACCAGTGCGGAAGTGGTGGCAACGCCATAGATGGCGCTGTCGAACTGGACCCAGCCGACCTGGTGCGCGGTGTTGAGCGGATCGAAGGCGAGATAATGACTGGAGATGTAGCTTCCGGCGCTGATGCCGGAGCCGATGTTCACGCTGACATCCTCGGTCAGGACAACGTTTTGCTGTTCATCGAACGCATAGAGGTTGAGGTCGTCGAAGTTGTTCTGGCCGACCGAAAAGCCGCTGGTGCCGCTCAGATTGACGAAACTGCCGCTTCCTGTCGTCACGGCGCCGGTTATGATGGTGGCGAAAGCAGGTGTTGAATACAGAAACAGGGCCGCGAACGCGGCTTTGAGCATGTTGATTTTCATCGTAGATCCCCCCGGAATGACCGCAAGACTGGTTAACAAAAGATGAAAGCAGTGTCCGAGAGGAAATTGATTCGAGTCAAGATCGCTTGGGTTTTCTCCGGCTCGGGCAACGTCCGGGACCTCTGAATGCGCATAAAAAAGCCCCGCCGAAGCGGGGCTTTTCAACCTATGCGAGACGCTTAGTTGCGCTCTTTGTCCACCATTTTGCCGGCGGTGATCCAGGGCATCATGCCGCGCAGTTTGGCGCCGGTTTCCTCGATCAGGTGCTCGTCATTGGCGCGACGCGAGGCTTTGAGGAAGGGCTGGCCAACCTGGTTTTCGAGCATGAAGTCACGCACGAATTTGCCGGCCTGGATGTCGGAGAGAACCTCTTTCATCGCTTTCTTGGTCTGCTCGTAGGGCAGGATGCGCGGGCCGGTGACGTACTGGCCATATTCGGCGGTGTTGGAGATCGAGTAATCCATGTTGGCGATGCCGCCTTCGTAGATCAGGTCGACGATGAGTTTCACCTCATGCAGACATTCGAAATAGGCCATTTCCGGGGCGTAACCGGCTTCGACCAGAGTCTCGAAACCGCAGCGGATCAGCTCGACGAGACCGCCGCAGAGCACGGCCTGTTCGCCGAAGAGGTCGGTTTCGCACTCTTCGCGGAAGTTGGTCTCGATGATGCCGGAGCGGCCGCCACCGATGGCGGAGCAATAGGACAGACCGATTTCGAGCGCTTTGCCGGTGGCGTCGGTGTCAACGGCCACGAGGCAGGGCACGCCGCCGCCTTTGGTGTATTCGCCGCGCACGGTATGGCCCGGGCCTTTCGGCGCCATCATGATCACGTCGACGCCCGGCTTCGGCTCGATCAGGCCGAAATGCACGTTGAGGCCGTGGGCGAAAGCAATCGCGGAGCCTTCTTTGAGGTTGTCGTGGACGTATTTCTTGTAGGTCTCGGCCTGCAGTTCGTCGGGCATGGTGAACATGATCACGTCACACCAGGCGGCAGCTTCGGCGATGCCCATGACCTGAAGGCCTTCGGCTTCGGCTTTCTTGGCGGACGGCGAGCCTTCGCGCAGCGCGACGACGAGGTTTTTCGCGCCGGAGTCGCGCAGGTTCAGCGCGTGGGCGTGGCCCTGCGAACCGTAGCCGAGGATGGCGACTTTTTTGTCTTTGATGATGTTCACATCGCAATCGCGATCGTAATACACGCGCATGGGGCGCTCCTTTTTGCTGTCAGCCGGACCATTTGGGCCCGAAATATGTCTGGCAGCTTTATCGCGCATGAAACCCGCGATTTGATGACAAAGTTTGACCTGAAATCAGATTTATGAGATGAAATCATTCTCTATATAATCCTAAGTTGAAAAAATCATGCAAGTTGACGACACCGATCGCCGAATACTGCGCCAGATTCAGGCGGAACCGGCGGCGCTGCCCTCCGATCTCGCCGAGCGCGCGGGTGTGACCGCAGCGACATTCGCGCGGCGGCTGGAGCGGATGCGCGCCGCCGGCGTGGTGAAAGCGATCCGCGAAGAGGTCGACTGGCGGGCGCTGGGCTATGGTGTCGAGGTGTCTCTGCGGGTGACCTTGGACAAGACCGAGCCGCGCGCCTTCGACGAATTCATCGCGGCGGCGCGCGAGGTGCCGGAGGTGATCTCGATTGGGACATTTCTGGGCCGGGTCGATGCGCGGCTGTTGGTGATCGCCCGCGACATGGCGGATTATCAGCGGATCTATCGCGAGAAGATCCTCACACTGCCGCATATGACGGATATCGAGGCGCTGATGCAGGTGGCGACGATCAAGGACAGCCAGTCGGTGCCGTTGTGAGGATGAGGTTTGGAATAGCCGCAGGATTACCTGACCGGGGGACGGGTCCTGCAATCGCATGCTTCCAGCAAGGCCGATCCTGCAGCGGCTTCGCCTTGATTCCGCAGGAGGATTTGACCGCCGGGGGAGGCAATAATGATCGATCTCGATGACATCGACCGCAAGCTCATCCGGGCGCTTTGCGAGGATGCGACGCAATCGGCGGGCGCGCTGGGGCGGGCATTCGGCCTGAGCCAGCCCGCCACCTGGCGGCGGATCAAGCGGCTTCGGGAAGCGGGCATTTTCGGTCCGCGCCGGGTCGATCTCGACCTCGAGGCCTTGGGCTTTGGCGTCACCGTGTTTCTCGGTGTAAAACTTGCCACCAAGGGTCGTGTCAGCCTCGAGGATTTCGAGCGCGCCGTGCGCGCCATTCCGGAGGTGCAGACGGTGCAGCACGTGTTGGGTCTGTTCGATTATCGCCTGCGGGTGGTGGCGCAGGATCTGCCGGATTTCGAACGCGTGCTCCGGCGCCGGATCATGACATTGCCGGGGGTCGGCAATGTCGAGGCCAATGTCGTGCTCTCCGAAGAGCGGCTGCCCGGGCCGATCTGAGAGGCCGCGCTGGCCGGAGGCGGCGGCGCTATGCTCACGCGCATGTTATGGCCTGTCATGACGGAGTTCGCGTCCCTGTGCGTTAATCTTGCAATGAAAACGCACATAAGGATCTGAGCGATGCCGCATGACCATTCCGACGACGACCACGATCTGGGATTTCAGCATGATTTGCCGAGGATGCTGGGGCGCAGACGCCTGCTCCAGCTGATGAGCGGTCTGGGGATTGCCTCGGTGGCGGGCGCGCCAGCGTTGGCGCTCGACTGTGTGGCCCTGCCATGGGAGACCGCCGGGCCGTTCCCGGCGGATGGCAGCAATCGTCGAAGCGGCACTGTCATCAATGTCTTGCGCCAATCCGGTGTGATCCGTCGCGATGTCACCGCCTCCTTTGGCGATTATCGGGGCCAGGTCGCCGGCACGGCTTTGACGCTGGAGCTGAGCTTGCAGGATCACCCGGGGTGTCAGCCGCTCCAGGGCGCGGCGATCTATATCTGGCATTGTGACGCCGACGGCGCCTATTCGATGTATAATGTTCCTGAGGCCAATTGGTTGCGCGGTCTTGGCGTGGCCGATGCCGAGGGCAGGGTGACATTCGAGACCATCGTGCCGGGCTGTTATCCCGGGCGCTGGCCGCATATCCATTTCGAAGTTTTCGAAAGCGCCGAGGCGGCGGTCTCCGGCGCAAAGCCGCTCCTGACCTCCCAGCTCGCCTTGCCAGAGGGTGAAATCGCCGCGATCTATGAGGCGGACAGGGCGCGCTATGGCGCTTCGGTGCGCAATCTCAGCCGCAGCCCCTTGTCGCGCGACGGGATCTTTCGCAACAACAGCGCCGCGGAACTGGCGCAGCAGACGATTGCGCTTTCGACGGCGCTGTCGTCCGGCGCGGCAGATGGCCTGTCGGGGCGCTGTGCCATTCCGATTGCACTCTGATCCGATCGCGGGTCCCGGGTTTAAAAAAAAGGGCGCCAGATCGGCGCCCTTTTCATTTCTGTTTTCAGCTTCGGTCTCAGCTCGTTACTCGCCCGGAACCTTTCCCGGTGGCAGATCGGCATAGCCGGTGATCATCGGTTTCACGAGGTTCTCGCCCTTGCGTTTCTTGTACCAGAAGATTGCGCCGATATGGCCCAGCACCATGATCAGGAGCAGAAACGACAGAGGCTCGTGCAGCGAGAGCGCCTTGCGGGTGATGTCCGAGGAGACATATTGCGCCAGCGGTCCGACATTGATGTAGTCTTCCGGGTCGGCAAAGAGCCCGCTCGCCACCTGCATCGCCAGAACAAGCAACACACCGACGACGAAAAGCGCGCCCACAGGGTTGTGGCCGTAGCTGCGCGACGGTGTTTGGGACGGCAGGGTCCGGGCATAGGCGATGACCTTGCCCGGACCTTTGACGAAGTTGGAAAACCGTGCCGTATAGAAGCCGAAGATCCCCCAGAGCACCCGCAGCACCACGATCCCGGCCACCGCGTAGCCGGCATAGAAATGCAAGGTCATCTGGTCCGGGCCGAATTTGCCGAGACCGAATGCGGTGAAAAACGCGATCACCAATGCCCAGTGCAGGACCCGGACAACCGGGTCCCAGAGATAGGTTTTTTCAAGCTGTTCCGACATGGTACGCCTTGATGTTCAGATCAGAAATCTTTGGCGCGGTAGTCGTCGTGGCAGGCTTTGCAGGTGCCGCCCAGCTGGCCGACGGCCGGACGCAGCGCGTCGAGACCGTTGCCAGCCACCTCGTTGAGCGCGACCACGGCTTCGTAGAAGGCCATGCCTTTTTCCTGAACGCCGGCCATGTCGGACCAGATCTCGGGCTTGGCGCGGGTCTCGCCCGGCAGATCCGCGTTCGAGGTGCCCGGGACGTAGTAATCGGCGGTGTGCAGACCGGCGAGGGTCATCAGGTCCTTGGCTGACTGGCTGGCGGCTTCGGCGTCATAGTCCATTTTGCCCTGTGCCATCGCGCCCAGAGAGGCCATTTCATAGCCGACGAGCGTGTAGAAGGCGCGGCGCGCCTTGGCGGTGTCGGATGGCGATTGTGCAAATGCGCCGGTGGCAGCCGTGGCTGCGATCACTGTCGAAATAAGAAGCTTTTTCATGGGGTGTTGTCCCTGTTTGATCGTAAAAAGTTAGGCGTGTCGCCCGCGCGATAAGAGGCATCATGACATAAGATTGCGGGGTTTGAATGTGACAATCTTTCCAGTTCGGCGGGGAAGGGGGCGAGACCGGCGAACTTGGGATCAAATCTTTGTTATTATTGCGTTATGATAGCGCCAACGGGGCGAAAGCCCCGTTGGCTCGGATCTCGGTCCGACCTTCGATCCCGACGCTGAGCGGCTCAGGCCGAGAGGATTCGTGTCACCATTTCGGTGGTGTCGCGCGACAGGCCGGGGGTGGCGAGAATGCGCTCGAGCTCGGCCCGGATCAGCTGTTGGCGATCCGCATCATAGCGTTTCCAAGTCTCGAAGGCACCGCTCATCCGCGCCGTGGTCTGCGGGTTCAGGGCGTCGAGCGTGATCAACTGATCGGCCAGAAGCCGGTAGGCGGCGCCGCTCTCATGATGGAACCCGGCATGGTTGCCCGCGAGCGCGCCAAAGACCGCCCGGAAGCGGTTCGGGTTTTTCATGGTGAAATCAGCATGTTCGGAGAGGGACTTCGCGACCGTCGCCGCCCTGTCCGGGGCCGCGGCGGCGACCTGCATCATGAACCATTTGTCCATCACCAACCGGTCGTCTTTCCAGCGTTCGGCAAAGGCGGCGAGTTCCTCTTTGCCATGGCCCGCCGCCAGCAGCGCCTGCAGCGCACCGGCCTGTTCGGTCATGTTATCGGCACGTTTGTAGAGTGCCCGCGCCGTGACGCCCTCGTCGCGCAGGCTCAGGAGCGCCAGGATCGCCAGCCGCAGGCTGCGCTTGCCGGAGCCCTCCGCATCGGGGGTAAAGGCGCCGGCATCGTTTTCGGCATAGAGCGCGGGGATCACCTCGCGCAGATGATCCGAGAGGATATGGCGCAGGCTTTCGCGCGCCTCATAGATCTTCTGCGGGTTCGGGATGATCCCGGCGTCGTGCAGCGATTGCGCCAGATCGTCCTGCGACGGCAAGCCGAGGCTCAGGGCGCGGAAGGCCGGATCGAGGCTTTCATCCGTGACCACGGATTTGATCGCGTCGAGATAGGCGTGGCTCGGGTCGGTGCCTTTGACGATCATCGCCAGAAGCGTATCCTTGGCCAGCGTCCGGCCCATCTCCCATTTCTGGAACGGGTCGGTGTCATGGGCCAGGAGGAAGGCGCGGGTCTTGGCATCGATCTCGCGCTCCAAAATCACCGGGGCGGAGAAGTCGCGCAGCACCGAGGCCACGGGGCGGGCGCCGAGGCCCTCGAAGGTGAAGCTTTGTTCCGCTTCGGTCATCTCCAGAACGGTGGTCGGCACGACCTCGTCGCCATTCGGTCCGATCAGGCCGACAGCGATCGGGATGAGCTGGGGCTTCTTCTCGCTCTGGCCCGGGGTCGGCGGGGTCGATTGCGAGAAGCTGAGGGTCAACGTTCCGTCTTCCCAGGTCTCGCTCATCTTGAGGCGCGGCGTGCCAGCCTGGCTGTACCATTGTTTGAAATGTGCAAGATCGCGGCCCGTGGCATCCTCGAAGGCCTTGAGCCAATCCTCGATGGTCACGGCCTGTCCGTCGTGGCGGGCGAAATAAAGCTCGCAGCCTTTCTTATAATCTTCGTCGCCGACAAGGCGGCGCAGCATGCCGATGATTTCGGCGCCTTTCTCATAGACGGTCGCAGTGTAGAAATTGTTGATCTCGACAAAGCTCTCGGGCCGCACCGGATGGGCCAACGGGCCATTGTCCTCGCGGAACTGGCGGGCGCGGAGCGTCAGAACTTCTTCAATCCGTTTCACCGCATGGCTGCGCATGTCGCCGGAGAACATCTGGTCGCGATAGACGGTGAGGCCTTCTTTCAGGCAGAGCTGGAACCAGTCGCGGCAGGTGATGCGGTTGCCGGTCCAGTTGTGGAAATACTCATGGGCGATGATGCCTTCGATACGTTCGAAATTGGCGTCGGTCGAGGTTTCCTTGGACGCGAGCACACAGGACGAGTTGAAAATGTTCAGCCCCTTGTTCTCCATCGCGCCCATGTTGAAATCATCGACGGCGACGATGTTGAAAATGTCCAAATCATATTCGCGCCCGTAGGTGTCCTCGTCCCATTTCATCGAGTCCTTGAGCGCCTGCATGCCAAAGGCGCATTTGCCCTCGTCACCCGGCCGGACCCAGATGTTCAGCTCGACCTCACGGCCCGACTTTGTGGTGAAAAACCCGGGGTGGTTGATCAGCTCGCCCGCCACCAGGGCAAAGAGATAGGAGGGTTTCGGCCAGGGATCGTGCCATTCGGCAAAACCGTCCCCCTTGGTCACCGGGTTGCCATTGGACAGCAGCACCGGCAAATCACCCTCGATCCGAACGGTGAAGACCGCCATGACATCGGGGCGGTCGGGATAGAAGGTGATCTTGCGGAAGCCCTCGGCCTCACACTGCGTGCAATACATGCCGTTGGACATGTAAAGCCCCTCGAGCGCGGTGTTGCTCTCCGGCGCGATCTCCACCTCGGCCTCCCAGGTGAAGGGCACGTCGGGCACATCGGCCTCGAGCCCACCTTCGACCATGCGGGGCGTGATCTCCGCCCCGTCGATCTTGGCCGAGAGCAGCTTCAGCTCCTCGCCATGCAGGAAAAAGCGTTTATCGGCTGCCGCCGGGGTCGGGGCGAACGCGATCTTTGAGATCACCCGTGTCGCCCCGGGAGCGAGCCGGAAGGTCAGATGGACGCTCTCGATCTCATAGCCGAAAGGCGTGTAATCCTTGAGATGGATGGTCTGGGGAGCTGCGTCTTTCATCGGGATGCCTTTGCGGTTGAAACCTCGTTTGGGGGAAACGTTAGTTTGCCGCCGCGGGGGCTGCAACCGGCGGTAACGCAAAGGGGATTGGGCGCAAAGCCGCAGGCACTGCGCCCCCGGGAGGTGCGTGATGTCGGGATGGTCAGTCGGCCCCAATGAAGACCGCAAGCTTGCCCAGCGTCTGCAGTCCCAGTTCGACCGCGCCAAAGCCCTTGGCCTCTTGATATTCCGCTTCGGTGACGAAAACCATTTCGAGCGTGATCCGGCAGCCGGTTCCCAGATCTTCGAATATGGCGCTGGCATCCGCGTGTTTCGGGCCGTTTTCACCCCAAAGCAAGTCGTAGTCGATCCGTTCGAGCGGGATCACGCGGGTGTAGCGGTGATGGTTGGGAAACACCGTCCCGTCCGGGCCGATCATGTCGAACACCCATTCACCGCCCTCGCGCAGATCGATCCGCGTGGTGCGACAGCTGAACCCGTCTGGCCCCCACCATTGCGGCAGGGCCTCCGGGTCGGTCCAGGCCGTCCAGGCCAGCTCAACTGGTGCGGCGATCTCGCGCGACAGCGTCATGGTGCGGCTTGCGGTGTTTTCCATCACATCAGTCCTCGAATGTATTCCACGAGCTGATCGGCGACGATGCCCCAGCCGCCGTAAAACCCCATGTCCTCATGGGTCTGTCTGGCTTCGGGCGAACGGTGCCGCGCCGTGGCGGTATAGATCGTGCCGCCTTCCGCACAGTCAGAGAGTTCGAGGATCGCGGTCATGAACGGATCGGGCGCGGGTTTCCAGCCCTCGGCGTAGCTGTCGGTGAAGACAAGCTTTTTCTCGGGGATCAGTTCGAGATAGACACCTTTGTTGTCCATCATATTGCCTTCGACCTCGAATGTGGTGTTGAACCGTCCGCCGACCCGCAAATCGATGTCGCAGCTGGTCACCCGGTGGGGCCGCGGGATGAAAAACTGCGGAATATGTTCGGGCGAGGTCCAGCATTCCCAGATCAGGGCACGGGGCACCGGCAGGGTGCGGGTAAAGCTGAGATCAGTCTTTGGGTCCAGTTCCATTTTTGCGTTCCTTCATCAGATTTGTGACATAGTCGTCGAACCGGTCGAGCCGTTCCGACCAGAGGGTGCGCTGGGTCTCGAGCCAGCTTTGTACCGGGCTGAACGCGCCGGGGTTGAGCCGACAGCTGCGCACGCGGCCTCGTTTTTCCGAGGTGATCAACCCGGCCTCTTCCAGTTTCTTCAGATGTCCCATGAACGAGGGCAGGGCCATGTCTTTGGAGCCGTCATGGGCGTTGTGCAATTCCGAGACCGTGGCGGGGCCGCGGGCGAGACGGGTGAGGATCTCGCGCCGGGTCGGATCGCCAAGGGCGGTGAAGAGGATGTCGAGTTGGGAATCATGCTTAGCCATGTGGCTAAGTATTGAGTGGCAATGGCGCTGAGGCAAGAAAAACTTAGCCTTATGCCTAAGTGATTGGGGTGAGAGGTTGTTTCCGATCGGAAACACGCTAGTTTGACCTGATCTTTCCGAAAATCAGGTGATTCCCATATGACCCGCATCGACAAATCCGGCCTGAAGGTCGCCCAGGAGCTTGCCCAATTCATCGACGCCGAGGCCCTGCCGGGCACCGGGGTGAGTGCGGAGGCGTTCTGGGACGGGCTCGCCGGTATGGTGCGTGATTTCGGGACGAAGAACCGGGCGCTTTTGGAGAAACGCGAGGCGATTCAGAGCCAGATCGATGAATGGCATCTGGCGCGCAAGGGCCAGGATCACGACGCAGAGGCTTATACGGCGTTTCTGACCGAGATCGGATATCTCCTGCCCGAGGGCGAGGATTTCACCGTCGAGACCTCCAAGATCGACGCGGAATTCGCCACCAAGCCGGGACCGCAATTGGTGGTGCCGATCACCAATGCGCGCTATGCCTTGAATGCCGCCAATGCGCGCTGGGGTTCGCTCTATGACGGGCTTTACGGCACCGATGCGCTGGGCGATCTGCCGGGCCAAAATGGGGGTGGCAAGGGGTACGATGCCGCCCGTGGCGCCCGGGTGATCGCCTGGGCCAAGGCGCATCTCGACAAGGTCGCGCCGCTGGCGGGCGGGTCCTGGGCCGATGTCATCGGGCTCTCGGTCAAGGGCGATCTCCTGCTGATCTCGGGTGCCATGGGGGAAACCGGTCTGGCCGATCCGTCGCAATTCGCGGGATCTTCCGACGGTCATATCCTGCTCAGCAAGAACGGGCTCTATATCGACATCGTGATCGATCCCTCGACGCCCGTGGGGGCGCAGGACAAGGCGGGGATTTCCGACATTCTTTTGGAGGCCGCCGTTTCCGCGATCATGGATTGCGAGGATTCCGTCGCTGCGGTCGACGCCGAGGAGAAGCTCGGCGCCTATCGCAACTGGCTCGGCCTGATGAAAGGCGATCTCACCGAAGAGGTCTCGAAGGGCGGTGCAACCTTCACCCGCGCGCTGAACCCGGATCGCAGCTATGTTGCGCCGGATGGCTCCGATCTCACCTTGCAAGGCCGGGCGATGATGCTGGTCCGGAACGTCGGCCATCTGATGACCAACCCGGCGATCCTCGACGCTGAAGGCCGCGAGATCGGCGAAGGGATCATGGATGCGCTGGTGACGGTGATGATTGCGCTGCACGATCTGCAAAAGGCCGAAGGTCCGAAGAACTCGCGCGAGGGCTCCGTCTATATCGTCAAGCCGAAGATGCACGGACCGGAGGAAGTCGCCTTTGCCGATGAGATCTTCTCCCGCGTCGAAGAGATCCTCGGGCTCGACCAATATACGGTGAAACTTGGCATCATGGATGAGGAACGCCGGACCTCGGCCAATCTCAAGGAATGCATCCGCGCCGCGAAACATCGTGTGGCCTTCATCAATACCGGCTTTCTCGACCGCACAGGCGACGAGATCCACACCTCGATGGAAGCGGGGCCGATGATCCGCAAGGGGGAGATGAAGGATCAGCCCTGGATCAAGAGCTATGAGGAGCGCAATGTCGATATCGGTCTGGCCTGCGGGCTCAAGGGCCGGGCGCAGATCGGCAAGGGCATGTGGGCCATGCCGGACCTGATGAACGCTATGCTGGAGGCCAAGATCGGCCATCCGAAGGCGGGCGCGACCTGTGCCTGGGTGCCAAGCCCCACGGCCGCGACGCTGCATGCCACCCATTATCATCTGGTCGATGTCTTTGCCGTACAGGACGAGATCGCGAAAGGCGGTGCCCGTGGCACGCTCGGCGAGTTGCTGACCATCCCGGTGGCGAAAGGCGTGAACTGGTCCGAGGGTGAGATCACCGATGAGATCGAAAACAACGCCCAGGGCATCCTCGGCTATGTGGTGCGTTGGGTCGATCAGGGCGTCGGCTGCTCAAAAGTGCCGGATATCCATGACGTCGGTCTGATGGAAGACCGCGCCACCTGCCGGATTTCCTCGCAAGGGCTGGCCAACTGGTTGCATCACGGCGTGGTCTCGCAAGAGCGTGTGATGGAGGCGATGAAAAAGATGGCTCTGGTGGTGGACCGTCAGAATGCCGGTGATCCGGCCTATCTGCCGATGGCGCCGTCCTATGACACGATTGCCTTCAAAGCGGCCTGCGATCTGGTGTTCAAGGGCCGGGTGCAACCCTCGGGCTATACCGAACCGGTGCTGCATGCGCGGCGGCTGGAGCTCAAGGCGCAGCGCTGAAGCGCCGAGATGAGGGGGGCATCTCTTACAGGAGAGCCCTCAAATGAGGCTTTCTGTGCGTTCTGCGCAGATTTTCACAGCAAAGCATGCGAGCCGCGCGCTGATGCAGAGGGACTGCGCGCGGCTAAGTCTTTTCTCACCTGCGAAAGCCGCTATCTTTGGCGAAAAGGAAAGGCAAATCATGACACGACCCGTCGTCGGCATCATCGGCAATACAGACATGCTCAATGGAACCTACCCGGCCTATACCGGAGGGCGCATGAATGCCGAGGCTGTCGCCGAAGTGTCGCATTGCATGCCGCTGCTGATCCCGGCCCATCCGAATTTCGTCTCCGTCGACGAGCTGATGGAGACCTGCGACGGCTTCCTGTTCACCGGCGGGCGACCGAATGTCCATCCCGAGGAATATGGCGAAGAGGAAACCGAGGCGCATGGTGCCTTTGACCGGTGCCGTGACGCCATCACCCTGCCGCTCATTCGCGCCTGCGTCGAGGCCGGCCAACCTTTCTTTGGCATCTGCCGCGGCTTTCAGGAGGTGAACGTGGCCATGGGGGGCACGCTCTACCCGGAGATCCGGGACCTGCCGGGGCGGATGAACCACCGCATGCCCCCGGATGGCTCGCTTGAGGAAAAATTCGCCCTGCGCCACCCGGTGCGGCTGTCGAAGGGCGGGATGTTCGAGAAACTCTTTGGCACCGATGAGGTGATGACCAACACGCTGCACGGGCAGGGGATCAAACGGCCCGGCGCCCGCATCGTGATCGAGGGCTATGCCCCCGATGGCACGCCCGAGGCGATCTATGTCAAAGACGCGCCGGGCTTTGCCATGGCCGTGCAATGGCACCCGGAATACCGCGCCGGCGAAGACCCGGTCTCGCGGCCTCTGTTCGAAGCTTTCGGCGTTGCCGTCCGCGATTTCGCCGAAGCCCGGCGGGGTCGGGTCTCGGAAGTGGCGTAAAGCTCTTGGCGGCTGCTTCGAAAGGGCGGTCGACCGAGGAAACACTGGTCTACATCGCTGGTCTTTATCACTCGCCTTCGTCATCGTTACGACCATAGAGATCCTTGTACATCGGAATGCTCGTGCCGGTGCTGATCTTCTCAAGGAATTTGGATATCGAAACCCAAATCCATGCCATGACTGACAGCAAGGCAAGCATGGCCACGCCGCCGGTCGCCAGAACGAATACTCTCGGGGCGCCATAGATCTGAGTGAGATAGTTTGCGCCTGCGCTGGCCGTGAAAAGGCCCAGCGAAATGAGAGGCCAAGTGAATTTCATATGAATGCCCAAGGTGTTGTCGCGCTTCTTGCTCTCTTAAGCTTACACCGTCTTCTTGCGGATCACAGCCGCTTCTCCATCCGGAAATTCTCGATCCCGACGCTATCTCTGATGACTGTCTGCCGCGCTACGACGCGCCAGCCGCGTTTCTCGAAGAAGCGGCGGGCGAGATGGCTGGCCTCGGTCTCCATGTGCTGCAGTCCGAGACGTCGCGCTTCGGTCTCGCAGGCCTCATAGAGCCGCGCGGCCGTGCCCTTGCCCATTTCTTCCAATGCGACATAGGCGAAATCGATATGACCGTCATGGCCCATGGTGAAAAAGCCTACGATCCTGCTGCCACGGGTGGCGCAGATAGAAAAGCCTTCGGTCAGTCGCGCGGGCCAGGTCTCTGGCGCATGGGGCCGGTCGGGCGCCCAGGCGGCACGCTGTTCGGCCTCGTAAAAGGCACCCGTTCCGCCATGTACGGTGCGGTGAAACAGCGCATAGCAGGCGTCCGCATCCGCCTCGGACAAGGTTCTGAGTTTCAGGGGGCGAAGTGTCACGGGAAATTTCATGATCTGGCTTCTAGCCGAACCCTCTGTCTCGGGCTAGCTTTCCGCTATGACATTTCTTGCGAAAACACTCGACTATCCGCCGATCTGGCTTTTGGGATTTCTGACACTGGCCTGGGCTTTGGCCGGGGCGGGGCTGGGGTTTGCGCCGCCGCTCTGGCTCAAGGGGATCGGCGGCGGGCTGGTCGCGCTGGGTGTTGCGCTGATGATCGCCGCGGTCTTTGCCATGTGGCGCCACCATACCACGGTGATCCCGCATCGCGTGCCCTCCGACATCGTCACCGACGGAATTTACAGATTTACGAGAAACCCGATTTATCTGGGCGATGTCTTTACTCTCTTGGGCTTTTCATTACTGTACGGCAGCCCGGCAGGCGTTTTGCTGATCCCCGTCTTTATGGCGGTGATACAAAGACGTTTTATTGCCGAGGAAGAGAAATGGCTTGGCACGAAATTTGCTTCTGAATTTCAAAGCTGGGCCGAAAGAACGCGACGTTGGTTGTGACTTCTTGTCATAATTGTTGTGGTGTGTACGCAATATTGTTGCGCTGCGCCGCCGCAATTGGGTAAGGAAGGTGTCAGCAATCGTTGTAGGACTGGGGAAAAGAGGATCAACACGTGAAATTCGGTGTTCCTAAGGAAGTTTTCGAGGGCGAAGCGCGGGTTGCGTTGACGCCTGAGAGTGCCAAGCAGCTTCAGAAGCTTGGCTATGAATGTGCAATCGAGGCGGGGGCGGGCGTGCTCGCCGGGTTCTCGGACAAGGCGTATGAAGAGGCCGGTGTCGAGGTCGTCAAGACCGCTGCGGCGCTGTGGAAAGCCTCTGACATCGTGGCCAAGGTGCGTCAGCCCGACGCCACCGAGATGAAGCGGCTGAAAAAGGGTCAGACCCTGATTTCCTTCTTCAATCCGGGCGGCAACGAGGCCGGCATGGAAGCCGCCAAGAAATCCGGTGCCAATGTCATCGCCATGGAAATGGTGCCGCGGATCAGCCGGGCGCAGAAGATGGACGCGCTCTCGTCGATGGCCAATATCGCGGGCTATCGCGCCGTGATCGAGGCTGGCAACAACTTTGGCCGGTTCTTCACCGGTCAGATCACCGCCGCGGGCAAGGTGCCGCCGGCGAAAGTGCTCGTGGTCGGCGCAGGGGTTGCGGGCCTCGCCGCCATCGGCACCTCGACCTCTTTGGGTGCCGTGACCTACGCCTTCGACGTGCGTCCGGAAGTGGCCGAACAGGTCGAGTCGATGGGCGCCGAGTTCGTCTATCTCGACTTCGAGGAAGAACAACAGGACGGCGCCGCCACCGGGGGCTATGCCTCTGTGTCTTCGCCCGAGTTCCGCGAAGCCCAGCTGGCGAAGTTCCGCGAGCTGGCGCCGGAGATGGACATCGTCATCACCACTGCGCTGATCCCGAACCGCGAAGCCCCGGAGCTTTGGACCGAGGACATGGTCGCGGCGATGAAACCCGGCTCGGTGATCGTCGATCTCGCGGCTGAGAAAGGCGGCAACTGCAAGCTGACCAAGGCGGATGAGAAGATCGTCACCGAGAATGGCGTGACCATCATCGGCTACACCGATTTCCCGTCGCGCATGGCGACCCAGGCCTCGACGCTCTACGCAACGAATATTCGTCACATGATGTCCGACCTGACGCCCGAGAAGGACGGTCAGATCAACCACAACATGGAAGATGACGTCATTCGCGGTGCCACCGTGACCCATGAGGGCGAGATCACCTTCCCGCCGCCGCCGCCGAAAGTGGCCGCGATCGCGGCGAAGCCGAAAGCCCCGGTGGTCGAGCTGACGCCCGAGGAAAAACGCGCCGCCGAAGTGGCCGCGTTCAAGGCGCAGACCAAACAGCAGGTGACGCTGATCGCCGTCGGCGCAGCGCTTCTGCTGGGCGTGGGCCTGGTGGCGCCTGCCTCCTTCATGCAGCATTTCATCGTCTTCGTGCTCTCCGTCTTCATTGGCTTCCAGGTGATCTGGAACGTGTCGCACTCGCTGCACACGCCGCTGATGGCCGTGACCAATGCGATCTCCTCGATCATCATCTTGGGCGCGCTGATGCAGATCGGTTCGGGCAGCTGGATCGTGATCCTGCTTGCGGCGCTGTCGGTCTTCATGGCCGGGATCAATATTTTCGGTGGCTTCCTCGTCACGCGGCGCATGCTCGCCATGTTCCAGAAATCGTAAGGAGTAGAGGCAATGGAATTCGGATTTACGACGGCGGCCTATGTGGTCGCGGCTGTTCTCTTCATCCTCTCTCTGGGGGGGCTCTCCGGTCAGGAAAGCGCCAAACGTGCGGTGTGGTACGGCATCGCCGGCATGGCGCTGGCGGTGTTCGCAACGCTGATCGGACCGGGCGCGGGGCTCTGGCTCCTATCGCTCATCCTGATCGCCGGCGGCGGTCTCATCGGCTGGTATGTCGCCAAGAAGGTCGAAATGACCGAGATGCCGCAGCTCGTCGCCGCGATGCACTCGCTGGTCGGTCTGGCCGCGGTGTTCGTCGGCTTCAACGCGCATTTCGAAATGGGTCACGTGGCCGGTCTTCTGGCCTCGGCGCCCGAGTCGCTCAATGCCAATGGTGTGCAAGCCTGGCTGCACGATCAGCACCTCGGCACCTTTGCCGCGCTGATCGCGCATAAGACGCCGGTGGAGCTCAATATTCTCAAGGTTGAGCTCTTCCTCGGCATCTTCATCGGGGCGGTGACCTTCACCGGCTCCGTCGTGGCCTTTGGCAAGCTCGCCGGCAAGGTGACCTCGAAAGCCACGAAACTGCCGGGCGGTCATGCGCTCAATGCCGGGGCTGCCGCGATCTCGCTTCTGGCGCTGATCTGGTACTTCAACACCGGTGGGCTTTTCCCGCTCTTCCTGATGACGCTGATGGCGCTGTTCATCGGCTATCACCTGATCATGGGCATCGGCGGTGCCGATATGCCGGTGGTGGTCTCGATGCTCAACTCCTACTCGGGCTGGGCCGCGGCGGCGATCGGTTTCTCGCTTGGCAACGATCTGCTGATCGTGGTCGGTGCGCTGGTGGGCTCCTCGGGTGCGATCCTCTCCTACATCATGTGTAAGGCGATGAACCGCAGCTTCATCTCGGTGATCCTCGGCGGTTTCGGTGGCACCACCGGCCCGGCGATGGAAGTCGAGGGCGAACAGATCGCCATCGATGCCGACGGTGTTGCCACGGCGCTCAACGAGGCCGACAGCATCATCATTGTGCCGGGCTACGGCATGGCGGTGGCACAGGCGCAGGCGGCGGTGTCCGAGCTGACCAACAAGCTGCGCGGCAAGGGCAAGAACGTGCGTTTCGCCATTCACCCGGTCGCTGGGCGTCTGCCGGGGCACATGAACGTGCTCCTGGCCGAAGCAAAGGTGCCTTACGACATCGTGCTCGAGATGGACGAGATCAACGAGGACTTCCCGGAGACCGATGTGGTCATCGTGATCGGCTCGAACGACATCGTGAACCCGGCGGCGCAGGAAGATCCGAACTCGCCGATCGCCGGCATGCCGGTTCTGGAAGTCTGGAAAGCGAAACAGGTGTTCGTCTCCAAACGCGGTCAGGGCACCGGCTATTCCGGCATCGAGAACCCGCTGTTCTACAAAGAGAACACCCGCATGTTCTACGGCGACGCCAAGGATTCGATGAACGCGCTCCTGCCGAAACTCGACTGAGTTTCAGGACAAGAGGACATCATGACAGGGCGGCCCTCGGGTCGCCCTTTCTTTTTGAGCATTTGAGTTTTTTGAAAAACCTCTTGAGCTGGAGTGCGCTCCAGCCCGTAAGCTCTATGCGACTCAGATGAAATGAGGTTCGCAGATGAAGATTTCCACCCTTTCCGAGGCCACCGGGCTCAGCATTGACACGCTGCGCTTTTACGAGAAGATCGGCCTGATCGATCCGCCGCCGCGCGACGATGCCGGACGGCGCGACTACCCCGAGGATGTGATCGGTTGGATCGGCTTTCTCGGGCAGCTCAATGCCACCGGCATGCCGCAGAGCGAGCGCATCCGCTACGCCAAACTGCGCCGTCGGGGCGCCGAGACCTACACCGAGCGACGCGAACTGCTCGAAGCTCATCGCGAGGTGATCCGCGAACGGTTGGCGCTTTTGCAGGACACCATGGCGCTGATGGATCGCAAGGTCGAAATTTACAGAGATTTGGAAAGCAACGCGTTGATCGCACAGGAGAACGAAGAATGAGCACCGCATTGGAAAAGGGCCGCGCATGGGTGGCCGAGATGAACCCGACATTGGAACAGGTGCTCTCCGAGCGCTATGACGATTTGGTGCCCGAGATGGCGGAAACCCTGATCGAATGGGCCTATGGGCGGCATTACACCCGCGGCGGCGTCGATATGAAAACGCGTCAGCTTTGTACCATCGCGGCGCTGACCGCTTTGGGGGGCCAGACCACGCCGCAGCTCAAGATCAACATCGAACACACGCTGGCGGCTGGGGCCAGCGAGCGCGAGATCGTCGAGATCATCTGGCAAATGGCGGTCTATGGCGGCATGCCCGCGGCGATCAACGGGCTGAATGCCGCGAAAGAGGTGTTCCAGGCGGCCTGAGCGCGCGGAAGAGGCCCTGCACAGGCGGGTTGCGGCGCAGGGCGCTTTTCAACCCGCCCCGACGGGGGCATGCTGCGCACAAAGGAGTTTCCCATGCAGCATATGACCCCGGACAGGATCGCCGAAGATCAGGATTTCATCACCCGGATGGAGGCGATCCGCCACGACATCCACGCCCATCCCGAAACCGCCTTTGAAGAGGTGCGGACCGCCGGGATCGTCGCCGGGTTTCTCGAGGGGCTGGGGCTCGAGGTGCATCGCGGTCTGGGCAAGACCGGGGTGGTCGCCTCGCTCACGGGCAAGCGTCCGGGGCAAAAGGCGATCGCTCTGCGCGCCGATATGGACGCGCTGCATATCACCGAAGACACAGGCGTGCCCTACACATCGACCGTGCCCGGCAAGATGCACGCCTGTGGCCATGACGGACATACCACCATGCTCCTGGGGGCGGCCGAAAAACTCAGCAAGAATCCGGATTTCGCCGGCACTGTGCGTTTCGTCTTTCAACCCGCCGAAGAGGGCGGGGGCGGCGCCGATGAGATGATCAAGGACGGGCTGTTCGAGCGCTTCCCGACCGATGCGATCTATGGCGTCCATAACGGGCCGATGGAGCCGCTGGGGGAACTCACCACCCGTGTCGGGCCCTATACATCGGCCTCCGACGATTGGGAGGTCGCGTTCGTGGGCACCGGCGGGCATGGCGCCTCGCCGGAAAAGGCCACCGATCCCACTGTGGCCGCCGGGCATTTCATGGTGGCGCTCTCCAACGTGGTGTCGCGCAAGGTGGCGCTCACCGATTGGGCTGTGGTCTCGATCGGCCATGTCGCAGGGGGCGAGCGCGCCAGCCCGAACATCATCCCCTCCGAGGTCGTGGTGGCGGGCACGGCGCGCAGCTATCGTCCGGAGGTGCGCGATGCCTTGGAGCGCGAGATCGGGCGCTTGGCCGAGGGCTGTGCCATCGCCGCCGGCGTCGAGGCGCGTGTCACCTATGATCGCGGCTATCCGCCGCTGGTGAACAGCGAAGACGAGGTGGCGCTGGCGGGCCGGGCGCATGCCGCCTCTGTCGGTGCGGCTCTGACCGTGACCGACGCCCCCGCAATCGGCGCGAGCGAGGATTTCGCCTATTACCTCGAAAAGATCCCCGGGGCTTACGTGTCGATCGGCAATGGCGACGGGCCGGGGTCGGCCTTTGTCCACACGCCGAAATTCGATTTCAACGATGCGCTCATTCCCATTGGCGTGGCCTATTGGATGAATGTCGTCGCGGAAGAATTGGGGGGCGAGCTGAGCGTGGCCTGACCCGCGCGCGTGCCCCGGTGCTGCGCTGCGCATAGGGGCTGAGGCCCGGATATGCTATGATCATGGCGGGAGGACCTGCCATGAAACGCCGTCTCTTTCTCACCGCTGCCTGTCTCCTGCCGTTCGCGCCGCCTATGTTCGGTGCGCCGGTTCTGGGCGAGGACGGGCTGTATGACCAACCGTTCCTTTTGGACAGTTTTCTCGAACTGGGGCCCGATCTCGAAGAGGCGCAGGCCGCGGGCAAGGGGCTCATCGTGCTGTTCGAGCAGCGCGGGTGCCCCTATTGCCGGGAATTGCATCTGGTGAATTTCCAACGCCCGGAGATCACCGCGTACCTGAAAGCACATTTCAACGTGGTGCAGCTCGATCTCTGGGGCGCGCGCGAGGTCGTCGATCTCGACGGCGAGAACCTCGAGGAACGCAGGCTGGCGATGAAATGGGGGGTGAATTTCACCCCGACACAGGTGATCTACCCGGCCACAGGGACGGCGCCCGCCTTTACCATGCCGGGCTATTTCAAACCGTTCCATCATCTCGCTGCCCTCGAATATGTCGCCACGGGCGCCTATGAGCGCGAAGCGTTTCAGCGTTTCCTGCAGGGCAAGTTCTCGGAACTGGAGAAACAGGGGATCACACCGGATGTCTGGTGAGGGCGCGGCTCAATCGTCGTCCTCATCGTCCTCTTCCTCTTCGGCCTCGCGACAGGCGCGTTCCGCGGCACAGGCACGGGCCAGCTCAGCGGCGGACAAATGACGCGCCCCGGAGAGCACGGTGCCGGACAGCAGCGCATGGGACAGGGTCACGCCCCGCATGTTGGCGCCGGTGAAATCCGTGCCGGAGAGATCCGCCGACTTGAAATCCGCGCCCTTGAGATTGGCGTCTTCGAAACTGGTGTTCCAGAGCCGGGCGCCCTCGAAATCCACCCCGCGCAGATCCGCCTCCTCGAAACTGAACCCGCTCAGGTCGAGCCCCTTGAGCTCGGCGCTGCGCAGATCATGCCCGTCGAGATCGGGGCGGATGGTTTTCAGGGCGCCCAAATCGGAAAGGAACTGCAGCACGCGGGCGGCACGCGGCCCGGTGACCTGGGTCATCACCGCGCCGGTCTGGGCCCGGGCGATGGCCTGGCTTTGCGGCTCTGCGAGATCCAGCGCCGAGATCCGGTCGAGATAGGTCTGGAACGCCGCTTCCTCGGCGCGCAGCTCGGCGATCTCCAGTTGCACCAGCCCGAGCACCAGCGAGCCGAAGCCGAGATAGGCGGGGATGGTCAGGATGCCCATCCAGTCCCAGAGCGTCCGGCCCTCGAACCCGGTCCAGCCGGGGCGGCGCCAGAGCCAGATCGTGATCAGTGCCGTGAGCAGCAGGGCCACCGCGCCGAGGGTGACGTAAAGGACTGTGAACATGTGCGCTTTCTCTCTTTTTATCCGGCCGGAGGTCTCGTCGGTTTGCCCCAGTTTAAGGCGAAGTTTGCCTGTGAACAGGGAAAAACGCGGTGCGAACATCGGCGGCATGCGACGAAAGTATACCGTTGCATTCCGATAAGTCTTTGATAATGCGTCAATATATTGTTTGACCTGACGGCATCTCCCTCTATAGTCGCGCGACATCGCAGCCCGTTTCAAAGAGAGCCCCCATGGCCCCGCTGACTGACCATCCCCGCCGCTACGAGCTGGCCAATGAACTTCACGCCCGGCCGTTTCCGGAGGTGAATTCCAACGCCCGTGTCGCTTACCTCGCGATCCGGGCCTCGGGCGATGCGGCGCGGCGCGATCGCGATCTCGATCGGGCGCATCTTCTGGCGCTTCTGGATCGCTATGGTGCGGCGCATCCGGCGCCCGGCGCAACCCATTACACCGGGCCCTTGGGAAAATTCCGGCTGAAATGGGAAAGTCACACGGAATTCGTGACTTACACGATCTTTGCCGAGGGGGTGGCGGAGCGTGCCTTTGACAAGGGCACGTTCGATCTGTTCCCCGAGGACTGGCTCGACGAGGCGCCCGGGCAGCGGATCACCTCGGCGCTTTTGCGGGTGGAAACCGTCGAGGACGACGCGGCCATCGTCAGCCGGATCGATCAGTGGTTCGAGCGCGAGAGCCTCGCCGTGGCGCGTGTGCTCGACGGGGCGATGGTGGTCGCCGGGGATTTCCGGATCGATGAGGCCGGGCATATGCGCTTTGCGCTTTTCCCCGGGGCCGATTGTGGCATGCGCCGGATCGGGCGGGTGGTGCAGCGTCTTTGCGAGATCGAGACCTACAAGGCGATGTCGATGCTGGGTCTCGTGCAGGCGCGTGGCGTGGTGCGCGATCTGGCCGATATCGAAAAGGAGCTCTCCGAGCTGATGAGCACGCTCACCGGGCCCGCCGAAGTGCCGGTCGAGGCGCTTCTGGACGATATTCTCGGGCTCTCGACCCGGATCGAGACATTGGTCACCCGGAGCAATTTCCGTTTTGGCGCCACCGGTGCCTATGAGGCCATCGTGCATCAGCGGATCGAAGTGCTGCGGGAAAGCCGGTTTCAGGCGCGCCAGCTGTTCTCCGAATTCATGATGCGGCGCTATGATCCGGCGATGCGCACGGTGAAGGCCGCCAAGGGACAGCTGGAAAGCCTCGCCGAACGAACGGCGCGGGCGGCGAACCTTCTGCGGACGAAGGTCGATGTCGGGCGTCAGGAGCAGAACCAGAAGCTTCTGGAAAGCATGGACAAGCGCGCCGATCTGCAGCTTCGGTTGCAGGAAACCGTCGAAGGCCTGTCGGTGGTGGCGATCAGCTATTACGCGGTGAGCCTCGTCGGCTATCTGGTCTACCCATTTCTGGAGCCTCTGGGTCTGTCGAAAGGGCTGGCGCTGGCGATGGTCACTCCGCTGGTTGTGCTTGCGGTCTGGCTTGGTCTACGGCGGATAAAGAAACATCATCTCGGATAAGCCGGGCGGTCAAGGCGCCGCCCGTGCCGATGGCCAGGAGGGCCAGAATCGCGGCGATGGAGAGGCTCGGCACGCCCGAGAGGCCTGCCCCGACGGTGCAACCGCCCGCGAGCACGCCCCCGACGCCCATCAGCGCCGCACCGGCCATGTAGCGCCCGGTCTGACGAGGGCTCTCGAAACTCTGCCACCGGAAGCGGTCAGACAACAGCGACGAGACGAGAGCCCCCGAGATGACACCGCCCACAAGGCCGGTGCCAAATCCCGCAGGAATGGAAGAGGCGGCGATGGACCAGAACAGGGTCTCTGCCGAAGGCGAGGTGAAGGACAGGCTTTCGAGCGCAATCGGATCGAATTCGTCGAACAGCACATAGCCCGTGCCGACCCAGGCCGCGGGCACCAGAAGCCCGATCAGTGCGCCGAGGAGGATGTCGCGCCGCGAGGTCGAGGCCCTGAGGGCAAAGAGCGCCGCACCGCCCGCGAGAAGCACGGTCCAGATCAGGGGAGAGCCGGGCAGGGCGGCGCTCCCGAGCGGCAGGGTGACCGCGCCAAGCGCGCTGCGGAGCGGGGCCAACACGCCTTTGAGCGTGGCATGGGCCACCACGGCGAAGACCACGAGGACGAGGCCAGCACGCAGGTTGCCGGAGCCGGTCAACACGGTGAGGCGCGAGACACAGCCACGGGTCAGCACCATGCCGGCGCCGAACATCAGCCCGCCGAGGGTGATGGCGAGCCAGGGCAGGTCGGTGGCCATGAAGCGGTGATCGGCAAAGCTGATCAACCCCTGCGAAACGGCGATCTGTGTGCCGATCAGGGCCGTGGCGAGACCGGCGAGCCATGTGCTCGCGGCTCCGCCGCGTTCGCCCTTGGGGCCGGCGACGGCGCGGCGGAAACAAAACCGCGAGACCTCGGCCAGAGCGCCAAAGCCGAGGCCCAGAATGAGCCCGAGGATCACCGCCGCCTGACGCGGGCCCATGTCCAGTCCGAGTGTTTCATACATCGTGCCGTCTCCGAGATCTGAGAATGATCTCCCGGATAAAGCGCATTTGCCCGGTCGATCAATCCTCGGGGCGGCGGTGTGATGGTGAAAGGTGAGAATAATATTCTGACGTGGCCGCCCATGTGCAAACGCCTGTCGGCGCGGTCGCTCACGACGATGAACAAAGAAAAACGCGCCGGGGCGAGCGGCGCGTTTTCGTTTTTATTTGAAGATGCCGGGGTCGATGCGCTTACCGGCCGCGAATGCGCGGGTCCAGAGCGTCGCGCAGCCCGTCACCGATATAGTTCACTGCCAGAACCGTGAGCGAGATCGCCAGACCCGGCCAGATGACGCGTTCGGGATATTGCTGGATCATGTCCTTGGCATCGAACAGCAGCCGCCCCCAGGTCGGGTAATCCGGCGGGAAGCCGAGACCGAGGAAGGACAGCGCAGATTCGGTGATGATCGCATTGGCAATGCCCAACGTGGCCGAGACCATGATCGGCGACATGATGTTGGGCAGGATATGCCGCATCACCACGCGTTGCGACGGCGTGCCGATGGAACGGGCCGCGAGCACATATTCGCGCTCTTTCAGGGCCAGCACATCGCCGCGGACAATGCGGGCGGTCTGCATCCAGGAGGTGATGCCGATGACGAAGACGATCAGGATGAAAATCCCGGTCTCCAGCCCGAACATGGCGCGGAGCGGATCGCGGAACAGCATGATGATGACCAGCAGCAGCGGCAGCAGCGGCAGGGCGAGAAACAGGTCGGTCAGGCGCATCAACAGCCCGTCGAGACGTTTCCAATAGCCCGCCAGCACGCCGACGAATGTGCCGAGCACCAGCGACAGCCCCATGGCGGTGAGCCCGACGGAGATCGAGACCTGACCGCCCTGCAACATGCGCGCAAGGATATCGCGGCCCAGCTGGTCGGCGCCAAAGGGATGCGCCAGCGACGGGCCGGAATTGCGGGCCCGGATGTCGATATAGGTCGGATCGAGGGTCCAGACATAGGGGCCGAGATAGACGGCGGCGACGATGAAGACGAAAAAGATCAGCCCGGCCATCGCGCCTTTATGGGTCTTGAACTGGTCCCAGACATCCCACCATTGATTGCGCGGCGGGCGGGGGGCCTGAACGTTTGTGGATGCGGTTGCGTCAGTCATGGTCAACCTCCCTTAGTCGTAGCGAATGCGCGGATCGAGAATGCCATAGAGGATATCCGCGATGAGGTTGAAGAGAACGATGAGCACGGCGAAGATGAAGGTCAGCGTCTGCACCATCGGCGCGTCCGAGGCGTAGATCGCGGTGATCAGCATCTGACCCAGACCGTTCACCTGAAACACCTGCTCGGTGATGATGGCGCCGCCGAAGATGTTCGGCACGCCAAGTGCGATCACGGTGACCACCGGGATCATCGAGTTTCGCAGCACATGCATCAGCACCACGACACGCTCGGACATGCCCTTGGCGCGGGCGGTGCGGACATAGTCCTGATTGAGATTGTCGAGCATCGAGGCGCGCATGAAGCGGCTGACCTGGGCGGCGTTGTAGAGCGTGAGCACAAAGACCGGCATCGCCATCTGCTTCACCTGTTGCAGGAAGGAGGACCAGTCGGTCACCTCGAGCGTGGTGTCATAGATCGACGGGAACCAGCCGAGGATCACCGAGAAGACCACGATCAGCAAAACGCCGGAGAAGAAGGTCGGGATCGAAAAGCCGATCATCGAGATGAATGTGCCGAGCTGGTCGAACCAGCTATATTGGCGATAGGCGGAGACGATGCCGATCGGCACGGCGATCAGCGTCGCGAAAATATAGGACAGGCCGACCACCCAGAGCGTCTGCGGCATGCGTTCGGCAACCACCGCCATCACCGGCGAGCGCGACTGGAACGAGATGATCCGCTGTTTGCCCTCGGCAAAACCCGTACCGAAGATATGGTCGATCAGCACCTGCGGTTCGACGACGAAGAACTGGTACATCCAGTTCAGGAAGCGGATATGCACCGGTTCGCCGAGACCCAGCGCTTCGCGCATCTTTTCTTTTACCTCGGGCGGCACGGTCAGAGGGATCGAGGCCATCGGATCGCCGGGGGCGAGATCCAGAAGCAGGAAGATCACCAAAGAGATGAACAGAAGCGTCGGGATGGAGATGAGCAGACGACGGATCGTGTAATGGAGCATAGGGCGGCGCCTCGGTTCAGGTCTTTTGTCTTTGAAGAAGAGGGAAGTGGGCGCCCCCGAAAGGGGACGCCCGGGGCGAGATTACTTCTCGCGATACCAGTCCGCGGCATTCCAGAGTTCGGAATCCCAGGAGTTCATGACCACGCCACCCAAGGTGTTGGAAGCGGCGGAGACACGACCGCGATAGACCAGCGGGATGATCGCATAGTCCTGCATCAGCATGTCGTTCATGGCTTTCGCCAGCTCGGCGCGTTTGTTGAGCTCACCGGTCTTGGCCATTTCGGCGACCAGCGCGTCATACTCTTCGGAGCAGTAGCGCGGCATGTTGTTGCCCTGCCACTGGGTTTCCGGACGCGGCGCCTGTTTGCATTCCCAGTTGGCCATATAGGCTTCCGGGTCGGTGCCGTCGAAGTTGTTCGCGTACATCTCGAGATCCGCGTAGAACTTCTGGAAGGTGTCCGGGGAACCGGCATCGCCGCCGAAGAACACCGAGCTGTCGATGTTGCGCAGTTCGACTTCAACGCCGATCTCGTTCCACCACTGTTTGATGATCGCCTGGAAATCCTGACGCACGGCGTTGGTCGAGGTCTGGTACAGGAGCGACAGTTTCACGCCGTCCTTTTCGCGGATGCCATCGGCACCCGGCACCCAGCCGGCCTCATCCAGAAGCGCCTTCGCGCCTTCGATGTCCTGGGTCATGCAGCCATCATTGGCGGTCGAGGCGTAGATCGCCGGGGCCGGCAGCACGTTGCAGGTCACGGTGCCCGCGGCGCCATAGCCGATCTCGACCAGAAGCTCACGGTCGATCGCCATGGAAAGCGCCTTGCGCACGTTGATGTCCGAGAGGAACGGGTGCGGATGCGCGGCGGTGGCGCGCTCGTCACCCAGAGCCGGGTTCGGATCGGTGAAGTTCACCATGATGCGCTCGACCAGCGTGCCGAAGGAGACTTCGAGATGGCCTTTGCCCTTGGCTTCCATATCGGCGAGCACATCGGGGGCGAGCTGCAGGTTCCAGGCGTAGTCGAATTCACCGGTCTCGAGCACCGAACGACCCGCCGCAGCGGCATCGCCACCGCCCTTGACGGTCGCGGTCGCGAACGCCGGTTTCATCGGGTCGCGATAGTTCGGGTTGGCGGACATGGAGACCACGTCATTGGTCTTGAACTCGTCGACCACGAAGGGGCCGGTGCCGATCGGGGCAAAGTTCTGCTCGGTGCAGGACGCCATGGCTTCACCGGTGCAATTGGCGAACTGGGCCTTCTGGATGATCGGAGCCTGAGCGCCGACGAAAGGACCGTAGGGGAAGGGCTTCGGCACGCCGAAGGTCACGATCACGGTCAGATCGTCCGGGGTCTCGACGGAGACCACGTCATTGTATTTCTCGGACTGGGCGCAGCCGCCGCCTTCGGAGGTGCAGTATTCCCAGGTGAATTTCACGTCTTCAGAGGTCAGATCGGAACCATCGGACCATTTCAGGCCTTCTTTCAGCTTCCAGGTGACGGTGGTCAGGTCGGCGGAGACACCGCCGTTTTCCACGGTCGGCACGCTCTCGGCCAGGAACGGCACCATGGCACCGGTCTCGTCGTAGCGGGCCAGCGGTTCGAGCACGAGCGAGCCGACTTCGAGCTCTTTCGTGCCGCCCGACAGATAGGGGTTCATCGTCGAGGGCGCTTGCCAATAGATAATATTCACATGGCCGTCGGCGCCGCGTTCCGCGAAGGCTGCCGGAGCCAGTGCGAGACCGGCGACAGCGCCCCAAACGGTGCCCTTCAGGGCAGTCTTGATATTCATTTTGATAACCTCTCCTAGTTGGATGCTCTTGTCCTCATGGGTGGCGCCTTTGCGGCGCTCTGCTTGCTATGACGGTCAGGAATACAGATGGCAGGCCGCGATATGGCCCGGCGCGATCTCCACCGTGGGTGGTTCCTCGGTTTTGCAAATCTCCATCACCTGCGGGCAGCGGGTGCAGAAATTGCAGCCCTTGGGCGGGTTCGACGGCGAGGGCACGTCGCCCTCCAAAAGAATGCGGTCCACCTTTTCCTCGAGCCAGGGGTCCGGCTCCGGCACGGCCGAGAGAAGCGCCTGGGTATAGGGGTGTTTCGGGTCCGAAAACAGCGTCTCGCGCGAGGCCAGTTCGACCACCCGGCCGAGATACATCACCGCCACCCGGTCCGCGATATGGCGCACCATCGACAGGTCATGGGAGATGAACAGATAGGTCAGGCCGAACTCTTCCTGCAGATCTTCCAGCAGGTTCACCACCTGCGCCTGGATCGATACGTCCAGAGCCGCAATCGGTTCGTCACAGACGATGAATTTCGGGTTGAGCGCAAGCGCCCGGGCGATGCCGATCCTTTGCCGCTGACCGCCGGAAAACTCATGCGGATAGCGATTGGCGAAATCGCGGTTCAGCCCCACCTGATCCATCAGGGACAGGACTTTCTCGCGCTTTTCGGCCTTCGACATGTCCGAGTGCTCATTGAGCGGCTCGCCGATGATCGCGGCCACCGACATGCGCGGGTTCAGGGACGCCTGCGGGTCCTGGAACACCATCTGCATGGTCGGGCGCATCTTGCGCAGGTTGGGCTGCGGTGTGTCGCCGATCTCCACCCCGTCGATCTTCACCGAGCCTTCGGTGATGTCATAGAGCCTGAGGATCGCGCGCCCGGCGGTGGATTTGCCACAGCCGCTCTCGCCCACGAGACCGAGCGTCTCCCCCTCGTAAATGTCGAAGCTGATGCCATCGACGGCTTTCACCTCGCCGACGCGTTTCTTGAAAATCCCGGCATGGATCGGGAAATGCATTTTCAGGTCTTTGACCTCGACCAGAACCTTGTTCGACTTGGTGTCATCCAGCATCGAGCTGTGCCTCTTCTTTGGCCATCGCGGTTGCGGAACTGCGGGGCGCCCCGGTCTCGAAATCATAGAAACAGGCGGCGTCATGCCCGGCGCCGATGTCGAAGCGCGGCGGGTTTTCCCGCAGGCAATGCTCGAAGGCAAAGGGGCAGCGCGGGGCAAAGGAACAGGAGGACGGTTCCGCCCGCAGGATCGGCGGCTGGCCTTCGATCACCTCGAGCCGCTCTTCGCGTTCGCCGCGCACCGAAGGCACGGTCTTCAAAAGCGCCCGGGTATAGGGGTGACGCGGATGTTTGAACAGCTCGCGCACCGGGGCATGTTCGACGATCTGACCGCCATACATGACGAGCACCCGATCGGCGATGCCGGCGATCACGCCCAGGTCATGGGTGATCCAGATCACCGCCATGCCGAGCTTCTCGCGCAGCTCGTGCATCAGCTCGAGGATCTGCGCCTGAATGGTGACATCGAGTGCGGTCGTCGGTTCGTCGGCGATCAGCACTTCCGGGTCACAGGCCAGCGCGATGGCGATCATCACCCGCTGGCGCATGCCGCCGGAAAACTGATGTGGGAAATCCTTGAGACGCCGTTCGGCATCGGGGATGCCGACGAGTTCCAGAAGCTCGACCGCACGCTTGCGCGCCGCGCGCTTGTCCATGCCCATGTGTTTGCGGAGCGGCTCCATGATCTGGTAGCCGACCGTGAACACCGGGTTCAGCGAGGTCATCGGGTCCTGAAACACAAAGCCGATGCGGGCGCCGCGAATGCTGCGCAGCTCGTCATCCGAGGCTTTCAACAGATCGATCCCGCCGAAATTGACACCGTCGCCGGTGACCTGCGCCGGCGGCGAGGGGATCAGGCCAATCAGCGACATCATGGTCACCGATTTGCCGGAGCCGGACTCGCCGACAACGCCTAATAATTCACCAGGCTTGAGTGAGAAAGAAACGGAATTCACGGCATGAACGGACCCGGCCCGCGTTTTGAAAACGGTCTTCAGGTCCCGGACATCGAGTACGGGTGCGGCCCCATCGGCCATGCTTTGACCCCCAAGCTGTTGGTTTTATTTATTTTTGACCTTCCGCCCCGGTTGATCCGGGATCGGTCTCGAGGAAACGGTATCACCTCATTTGCGCGCCGCAAGAGTTTACGTGAGGTTTTGTGCAAATTTTTTTACCAATGGATAAATTGTGAGGCAGATCTGCTTGACCAATGATCACTGGACGATCACCTTTGGTCTGAGAATGCCGAAAAGCGAACCTCACAGGGGGGTGTGCCAAATCGCACCTTGTCAGGGGCGCGCTTGCGGCGTCCCCTGAGCCGACTTCCGGAGCTCGCGGCGCACTGGCGCCAGTCCGGACCCAAACACCCTCGGAGAGACCAATGCCTGTTAAGAACCGCCTCGCAGAAATGCTTCCTGAAATCACCGCATGGCGACGAGACATTCACGAAAACCCTGAGCTGCAATTCGAATTGCCGCGTACCGCGAAAAAGGTCGCGGAATTGTTGCGCGAATTCGGCTGTGACGAGGTGGTCGAAGGCATGGCCAAGACCGGCGTTGTCGGTGTGATCAAGGGCAAGACCGACAGCAAGGGCCGCACCGTGGGCCTGCGGGCCGATATGGATGCCCTGCCGATCCTGGAGGAAACCGGCGTCGAATATGCTTCGAAAAACCCGGGCGTCATGCATGCCTGTGGCCATGACGGTCACACTTCCATGCTTCTGGGGGCGGCGAAATATCTCTGCGAGACCCGCAATTTCGACGGCACGGCCGTGGTGATCTTCCAACCTGCCGAAGAGGGCGGCGGTGGTGGCCGGGTCATGTGCGAAGAGGGGCTGATGGACCGCTTCGGCATCGATGAGGTCTACGGCATGCACAACTGGCCCAATCTCGAGACCGGCAAATTCGCGATTCGCTCCGGCCCGTTCTTTGCCGCTGCCGACGAGTTCGACATCGTGGTGCGCGGCAAGGGTGGCCACGCGGCGAAACCGCAAGAGGCCGTCGACAGCACGGTGACCGCTGCGCATCTGGTGGTGGCGCTTCAGACCATCGCCTCGCGCAATGTCGATCCGACGAAACAGGTGGTGGTCTCGGTCTGCACCGTCGAATCCTCTTCGAAAGCCCATAACGTCCTGCCCGCCACGGTCTTGCTCAAAGGCACGGTGCGCACGCTCGATGCCGAGGTGCGCGATCAGGCCCAGGAACGTCTCGAGGCGATCTGTGCCGGCGTCGGCGCAACTTACGGCGCTGAAGTCGAAGTGGATTATCATCGCGGTTACCCGGTGATGGTGAACCACGATCAGGAAACCGAATATGCCATCGAGGCGGCGACCAGGGTCGCGGGCGGCTGCGAGGAATATCCGCTGGTGATGGGCGGCGAGGATTTCGCCTATATGCTCGAGGAACGTCCCGGCGCCTATATCATCGTCGGCAACGGTCCCGGCGCGCCGGTGCACCATCCGAAATACAATTTCAACGACGAGACCCTGCCGGCGGGCTGTTCCTGGTACGCCGAAATGATCGAAAGCCGCCTGCCGGCGGCCTAAGCGCCGAGAAGTGCTGGAAATCGCCATGTCACGGGATCGGGGCCATCGCCCTGCTGCATCTCCATATTCTCTAAATGGAGATGTTTGCCTGGGAGGCCCCGCCACCCGCGCCTGCTTTGGTCTGGGCAAGGAGTATGCCCGCGACACCAGGCGCTCGCAGGTAATCAGGAGCTCTATAAGGGGGTTCTGGCTGCCGGGCTGGTCTCGGTCCCGATCGGCCAGAGGATCGATGTGGCGGTTTCTTTCTGAGTTCTGTGGCAGGGCTGTGTGGCTGTGGCGGGGCCGTATGACGCTGCCACCACCGCCCGCACACCTCCGCCCGCAAGATCCTCTATCCACATTCAGACCGGTCCGGCGCGCTCGCGCTGCCTGCCGTCGCTTTGAGCTGAAAAAAATGGGGCGCCTGTGTGGGCGCTCCACCGGGGTCAGAGGTCGGCTGTAGCCTCCGGCCAGGTCTCTTCCAGCACCACCTCCCGCAGATCTGCCACCTCGGCCCAACGGCGCAGGGCCAGTTCCGGCCGGTCGTAGAGCTCATCGACATAGCCGACACAGAGATAGGCCACGACGCTGACATGCTCCGGCAGGTTGAGGATGCGCTTCAGATCGCTTTCGTGAAAAATGCTCACCCATCCGACGCCGATGCCCTCGGCACGGGCGGCAAGCCACAGGTTCTGCACCGCGCAGACCGTCGAATAGAGATCCATGTCGCGATTATGGGTCCGCCCCAGCACGACCTCACCGCCGCGGCTGCGATCACAGGTGACGCAGATGTTCAGCGGTGCCTTGCGGATGCCTTGCAGCTTGAGCGCGGCGTAGTCGGCGCGCCGGTGATCGGGAAACATCTCCAGCGCTTCCGCATTGGCGCGGGAAAACGCCTGTTCGATCTCGCTGCGCCGGGTCTCGTCGCGGATCAGGATGAAATTCCACGGTTGCGATAATCCGACAGAGGGGGCGGCATGGGCCGCGCGCAACACCCGCTCAAGCGCTTCCGGCTCTACGGCGTCAGGCTTGAATTCGTTGCGTACATCGCGGCGGTGGAAAATCGCGTCATAGACCGCCTGTCTTTCGGCCTCGGAAAAGACGCGCGCGGGCGAGGGCGCAGGTGCGGATGCAGGTTGGGGCACAGATGTGGACGGGGTGGGCATGGCAGCCTCCTCAAGCTTCGGTGATTGCCGCGATGCCGTCCATACAGCGCGCGCAATGTCGTCAGGCCGGTCTTCTGGCTTGAGATCTTCCGAAGATGGCGCCTTCCCGGATCGCTCCAGTGGCCTGTGCCAATTCGTCCCTCTTACAGCGGCGGGCCCGCGTCGGCTCTGACCCGACTTCCCGATTATCCCTCCGGGGGAGGGCACCTGACGGCGGGAAGATGCCGCAAGATCATCGCAGGCACAAGAGGGGCGGGCAGGGAGGCCGATCGGCCTGTTACTAGCCGCCGGTATGGCTCATGTGCCGCGACATCTGGCCGGCGATCTGATCGTCAGAATAGTCGAAACTGTGTTCTTCCGGTTTCTGGCCGATGGCGCGGCGGATCGCGGCGTGCAGCGGTGCGTCATCGTCGGGATGTGCGCGCAGGATGTCGCGCAGGCTCATGTTGTCCTCTTGCCCGAGGCACATGTAGAGCTCACCGGTGCAATTCATTCGCACCCGGTTGCAGCTCGAGCAGAAATTGTGAGACAGCGGTGTGATCATACCGATTTTCTGCCCGGTCTCGGCGACGCGGACATAGCGCGCGGGGCCGCCGGTGCTTTCCGACAGATCGGTGAGGGTAAAACGGTCTTCGAGCTGGGCGCGCAGGTCTTCCAACGACCAATATTGCCCGATCCGGTCCTGTTCCTCGCCGAGATCGCCCATCGGCATCACCTCGATAAAGGTCAGATCCATATCCTCGCGGGCGCACCAGTCGGTGAGGGCAAACAGCTCGTCCTCGTTGAAGCCCTTGAGCGCCACGGTGTTGATCTTGACCCTCAGCCCGGCATTGCGGGCGGCTTCGATGCCCTTGAGCACCTGATCGAGCCGGCCCCAACGGGTCACACGGGCGAATTTCTCCGCATCGAGCGTGTCGAGCGAGACGTTGATCCGCCGCACGCCGGCGGCATGGAGATCCGTGGCAAACCGGGCGAGCTGCGAGCCATTGGTGGTCAGTGTCAGCTCTTTCAGCGCACCGCTTTCGAGATGCCGGCTCATGGCATTGAAAAACGTCATGATGCCGCGCCGCACCAGAGGCTCGCCGCCGGTGATCCGCAGTTTCTCGATGCCGAGGCTGATGAAGGCCGAACACATCCGGTCCAGCTCTTCGAGCGTGAGCAGATCCTTTTTCGGCAGGAACGTCATGTTCTCCGCCATGCAATAGACACAGCGGAAATCACAGCGATCGGTGACCGAGAGCCGCAGATAGGAAATCGTGCGGGCAAAAGGGTCGATCAGACGGGGGGTATTCAGGCTCGGTGCATCGGACATGACGGGTAATCTAGGGCGGCGCGTCAGCTATGCCAAGCGATTCAGTCGGGGTTGCCCCGGCTTTTCACCACACGCCGCACCATGGCGGCGCGTTTGCGGTCGTGTTTGCCGAGGCTCTTGAGCCAGCTGTCGGCCATGCGCGACACGTCCTTGTCGGCATCTTCCAAGGCATAGGTCAGCCAATAGAGCACGTCGTCGATGGCATTTTTCTCCGCCTCATCCGGATGCGCCAGTTTGGCGAGCGGCAGGGACAGGCCCAGAGCGGCGCGCCGGTCGAGCGCGCGGTTCGATTTTGCCAGATCGTGGACGACAGCCATGCGCGAGAGCTCGGCGGCGATCCGCCGCGCCCCGGCGCCGGCGAGCGCATCCAGCTCTGCCCAATTGCGGGCTTCCGCGATCCAGCTGCAGATCTGGTCCCAGATCTCGCCATCCCCCTTGATCCGCGCCTGGGTCAGAAGCTTGGCAGCCATCAGCCGGGCCTCATGCGGTCCGTCGGGCCAAAGGCTACGGGCCAGCTCCAGTCGGGCAGGGGCGTCCATCGCCTGACGCCAGTCTCGTGCCAGGGTCTCGAGCTCCTGTGGTGCCACGCCGAGATAGGCCCCCGCCCCGAAACGGGTTTCGAGTTCCGCCGCGCGGGTGGCGTCGGCATGGGCGGTCAATGCGCTGAGCGCCTCGTCAAAAGTCATTGCGACAGTTTTCCTTCCAGCCCGGCTTTCACGGCAGGCCATTCATGCGCGGTGATCGAATAGACCGCAGTGTCGCGCAGGGTACCATTGGGCATCACCTGATGCGACCGCAAAATCCCGTCGAGCTGGGCGCCGAGACGTTCGATGGCACGGCGGCTCTGGCTGTTGAGCCGATGGGTGCGGAATTCCACGGCGATACAGTCCAGCGCTTCGAACGCGTGCCGCAACAAGAGGTATTTCGCCTCGGTGTTGAGCGGTCCGCGCTGGACATCGCGGGAAATCCAGGTCGAGCCGATCTCGACGCGTTTGTTCGCCGCATCAATCCGCATATAGGTGGTCATGCCTACGGGCCTGCCATCGGGCAGACAGGTGGCAAAGGGAACCATGCTGCCCGCCGCTTGCAGGCCCAGACGCCGGTCGATCTCGGCCTCAAGCGCCTCGGGCGCGGGGACTGCCGTATACCAGAGCTGATGCAGATCGCCCACGGCATCTTTCAGCCGCTCGGCATGCGCCTGTGTGAGCGGTTCGAGCCGGACATGATCGCCCGCCAGCGTGACGGGGACGGGGCGGTCGCCGGCCCAGCTCGTTTTGCCGCTCATTCCACGGTCACCGATTTCGCGAGGTTGCGCGGCTGGTCGACATCCGTGCCTTTGGCCACCGCCGTGTGATAGGCGATGAGCTGCGCCGGGGCGGCGCAAAGACGAAGGGTTGCCATGGCCATTTCTGCAGTGATCGACATTTTTCTGCCCTTATGTTGCCGTAACGCTACCTCAGCCAAAACCACAAGAGAGCCACAGGAACAATGAAAAAACTCGTCAAACTTCTGCTGACCGCTTCCGCCCTTGCCTATGCGATGCCCGTTGTGACCGCCGACCTTGCGGGCCTGAACACCGCAGAAGCGCGCAGTGACAAGGCCAATGGCGGCAATTCGGGTAATGGCGGGAACTCTGGACATTCAGGCAATCGCGGCAACTCGTCGAGCGCCGGCAATGCCGGGGGGAATTCGGCCAATGCGGCGACAGCCGGCACGCGCGGCAATTCTGCCAATGCCGGAAATCCGGGGGGTAAACCGCTTGCCGCGGCGCTCAAATCGTTGAATTCGCTCGGGCGCAATCCGAATGGCATCATGAATTCTTCCGATCCGAAAATGGCACCGATCAAGGATTATTTTGGTGCGGTCGCCGCCTATGACGACGCACAGGGTGCGGCAGATGCGGCGGGATCGGCCTATGCCGACAGCTATGCCGATCTGGCGGCCTCCGCTGCGGCGCTCGGTCTGTCCTCCACCCCGGCCGACTGGGCGTCGGAAATCGACCAGTTGAGCGCCGATCTGGCGGCGAATCCGGTGGCGGAAGGAGAGCCGGGCTATCAGGAGTATCTCGATCAGCTTGCGGCTGTCGAAAAGGCCGAGGTTGAGTTGGATCGGGCGCTGGCGGACAAGGCCGTTCTCGATGCGGCGGTCGACGATCTGGCATTGGCCGAAGCGGCGATCTCGGACGAATCCTTGGTCGATGCTATCGTGTCTGCGGCCAATGCCACGGGCAATACTCCGATCACGGCGGATGACGTTACGCCGGAGATGCTCGACTACGCCAAGGCGAAACTCGGCGTCTGATCGCCGTTCTCAGGTCATTCTCTGGGAAATCCACGTCGAAGCCGCCCCATTCGGGGCGGTTTCTTTATGGCTCATTCCACGGTCACCGATTTCGCGAGGTTGCGCGGCTGGTCGACATCCGTGCCTTTGGCCACCGCCGTGTGATAGGCGATGAGCTGGGCCGGGATGGCATAAAGGAGCGGCGCGAAGAGATCGGGCACCTCGGGCATCTGGACCGTCTGCCAGACCCCGTCGGAGGCCACATCGAGCCCTTTCTTGTCCGAGACGAGCAACACCTTGCCGCCACGCGCCATGACCTCCTGCATATTCGACACGGTCTTGTCGAAAAGCGCGTCATGCGGCGCAAAGACAATCACCGGCGTGTGGCTGTCGATCAGGGCGATGGGGCCGTGTTTCAACTCGCCCGAAGCATAGCCTTCGGCATGGATGTAGCTGATTTCCTTGAGCTTCAATGCGCCTTCGAGGGCCAGAGGATACATTGCGCCGCGCCCGAGGAAGAGCACGTCGCGGGCCTCTGAGAGCTCGTTGGAGACCTCGTTCAGCGTGTCGTCCAGCGCCAGCGCATGGTTCATCAGAGCGGGCAAGGATTGTAGCGCGTCCATATGCCGGGCCAGCTCCGCCTCGCTCATATGGCCGCGATCGCGTGCCGCCTTGAGCGCCAGGGTCGCGAGAACCAGAAGCTGACAGGTGAAGGCCTTGGTCGAGGCGACGCCGACCTCGACGCCGGCGAGGATCGGCAGGGCGACATCGCATTCCCGCGCGATAGACGAGGTCGGAACGTTGACCACGGCCACGGTCTTGGCCACCTTCTCATGACAATAGCGCAGCGCCGCCAGCGTGTCGGCGGTTTCGCCCGACTGGCTGACGAAAATCGCGTAGCTGTCCTCGGGCAGCGGCGGCTCGCGGTAGCGGAATTCCGAGGCGACGTCGATTTCGACCGGAATGCGCGCCAGCTGTTCGAACCAGTATTTCGCCACCGAACAGGCGTAGAAGGCGGTGCCGCAGGCCACCAGCGTCAGCCGGGAAATCTTCGAGAAGTCCAGATCCTCGGGCAGGTTCAGCCCGTCTTCGCTCAGATAATGGCGCGAGGCATCGGCCAGCACCACCGGTTGCTCGGCGATTTCCTTGGCCATGAAATGTTTGTAGCCGCCTTTTTCGACCTGGGTCGCGCCGAGATCGATGCGGACCTCTTCGCGGTTCGCCAGACGGTCCTCTGCGTCGTAGATTTCCGCGCCCTGGCGGGTGACGAACGCATAGTCGCCCTGATCGAGATAGGTGATGCGGTCGGTCATCGGCGCCAGCGCGATGGCGTCGGAGCCGGCGAACATTTCGCCCTCGCCATGGCCGATCGCCAGCGGCGCGCCGTTGCGGGCGGCGACCATCAGATCGTCTTCGCCGTCGAACAGCCACAGCAGCGCAAAGGCGCCTTCGAGCTTCCTGAGCGTGGCCACGGCGGCTTCGCGCGGGCCGAGGCCGCGATCCATATGCAGTCGCGTCATCAGCGCCACGGTTTCCGAGTCGGTCTGGGTCTCCGGGTGGATGCCGGCCTCGGCCAGTTCGGCCCGCAGCTCGCGGAAATTCTCGATGATGCCGTTGTGCACCACCGCGACCGGGCCGGAGAGATGCGGATGGGCATTGCCGGTGGTCGCGGCGCCATGGGTGGCCCAGCGGATATGGCCGATCCCGGCCTTGCCGGACAGCGGTTCATGCACTAGGAGATCCGACAGGTTGACCAGTTTGCCGACGGCGCGGCGGCGGTCGAGCTTACCGTTGGACACAGTGGCGATCCCGGCACTGTCATAGCCGCGGTATTCGAGCTTTTTCAGCGATTCAACGAGGATCGGAGCCGCTTCGTGATTTCCCAAAATCCCTACAATACCGCACATTTTACTGACCTTTTTGCTTTTTAGCTTTGAGAGACTTTAACTTATCGAACATTCGCACCGCGAGCATCGGCTTGTTCACCTGTTTCGCGCGCGCAATCGCCAGAGCCCCCGGCTCGATGTCCGATGTGATCACCGAGCCGGAGGCCGTCATCGCCTCATCGCCCACCGTGACCGGCGCCACCAGCATGGTGTTCGAGCCGATGAACGCGTTGCGGCCCACTACGGTGCGGTGTTTGAACACGCCGTCGTAATTGCAGGTGATCGTGCCGGCGCCCACGTTGGTGCCGTCGCCGATCTCCGCGTCACCGATGTAAGTCAGGTGGTTGACCTTGGCGCCTTCGCCGATCTGGGCGTTTTTCACCTCGACGAAGTTGCCGATATGGGCGTTGTTCGCCAGTTCGGCGCCGGGGCGCAGCCGGGCAAAGGGACCGACCGTCGAGCCCATCGACACATGACAGCCCTCGAAATGGCTAAACGCGCGAATGCGCGTGCCGCTCTCGACCGTGACACCGGGGCCGAAAATGACATTCGGTTCCACCACAGTGTCGCGGCCCACATAGGTGTCGAGCGAGAAATAGACGGTTTCGGGCGCGGTGAGCGTGACGCCGTTCTCCAGCGCTTCGGCGCGCTTCATCTCTTGGAAAATCGCCTCGGCGCGGGCCAGTTCGGCGCGGGTGTTCACGCCGAGCGTTTCGGCTTCGTCACAGGCGACAGCGGTGGCGGACCGGCCGGTTGCCCAAGCAATCTCAACGATATCCGGCAGGTAGTATTCGCCGGCAGCATTGTCATTGCCGACCTGCGCGAGAAGCTCGAACAGGGTCTTGGCATCGGCGGCGACCAGCCCGGAATTGCAGAGCGTGATGGCGCGTTCGGCCTCGCTCGCGTCCTTGAATTCGACGATGCGGGTGAGCTTGTCACCCTCCATCACCAACCGGCCATAGCGCCCGGGATCGGCGGCCTCGAAACCCAGCACGACGACATCGGCACGTTTGCGGGCCTCGGCCATGCGCAGAATGGTGTCCTCAGATACGAAAGGCGTGTCGCCGTAGAGGATGAAGACATCGCCGTCGAAGCCGTCGAGCGCCGCTTTCGCCTGCAACACCGCGTGGGCCGTGCCGAGCTGTTCGTCCTGGCGGGCGATCACGATGCCGTCATCGATCTTGGCCGCTTCCGCCGCGACCTGATCGCCGCCATGGCCGACGACCAGAACCGTGCGTTCGGGCTCCAAGGCGGCGCCGGAGGCCAGAGCATGGGCAAACATCGGCGCATTGCCGATCTGATGCAGCACTTTCGGCAGCTCGGAATTCATCCGCGTGCCTTGGCCGGCGGCCAATAGGAGGAGGGCTGTTGCCATGTGGTCGATCCCGATCTGCTCTTTTCTTTATCTCTTTGCCGTTTTACCCATGTCTGGCAGGGCCGCAAGGGTCAGATGGCTTGTCACGGCTTCACATATTTTAACGCCAGGTTACAGCGATGCGCGGGGGATTGCCATGTGGCGCCTCAGCGGTGGGTCGCCGGACAGCTGGCGCAAGGAGCAGGCGCATCCATGAAGACGGTGATTTTCGATCTCGACGGCACGCTGGCGGACACATCCGCCGATCTCATCGCCTCGGCCAACGCGTGTTTTCGCGGGCTGGGCTATGGTGATGTGCTGGACCCTCTCGGGGATGCGCATACGGCGTTCCGCGGCGGCAAGGCGATGCTGAGCCTCGGCTTCTCGCGGGTGCGGCCCGGCTTCACCGAGGAAGACGTGATGGCGCAATATCCGGTGTTGCTTGAGGCCTATGCCCAGGACATCGACACGCATACGCGTCTCTATGAGGGCGCCGCCGAGGCGGTCGAGGCGCTTCGGGGCGCGGGCTATGCCGTCGGTGTCTGTACCAACAAGCCCGAGGATCTTGCCGACCGGCTGCTCACGCGACTGGGCGTGCGCGATCTCTTCGGCTCGATGATCGGGGCCAAGACCGTTGGCGTGTCGAAACCCGATCCGAAACCCTATCTGGCCGCCGTCGAGGAGGCCGGGGGCATTCTGGCGCAGAGTTTCCTCGTGGGGGATACGGAGACCGACCGCAACACGGCCAGGGCCGCCGGGGTGCCCTGTGCGCTGGTGACCTTCGGGCCGGATGGCGACGGGGTGGCGGGGCTCGTCCCCGAGGCGTTGCTCAGCCATTATAATGAGCTGATGCAGATCACCAAGGAGCTGATCGGATGAGCGAGAGTTTGAAAGAGGTGTTCACCGGCAATTTCACCCAGCAGGAGCCGATCCCCGAGGCGGCGATCGAGGCGGCGGTGGCGGTGATGCGTTCCGGGCGGCTGCACCGCTATAATACATTGCCGGGAGAGACGGGCGAAGTGGCGCTTCTCGAAGAGGAATTTGCCGCTTTCACCGGGGCGAAATATTGCCTCGCCGTGGCCTCGGGCGGCTATGCCTTGGGCTGTGCGCTGCGGGCTCTGGAAGTGCAGCCGGGCGAGCCGGTTCTGACCAATGCGTTCACGCTGGCGCCAGTGCCGGGGGCGATTGCTGCGGTGGGGGCCAAGCCGGTGTTTGTCGGGGTGACCGAAGGACTGGTGATCGATCTCGACGATCTTCAGGTGAAAATTTCCGAAAGCGGCGCCAAGGTGCTGATGCTCAGCCATATGCGCGGCCATATCGTCGACATGGATGCGCTCATGTATATCTGTAACGGCGCCGGTGTCGCGGTGATCGAAGACTGTGCCCATACGATGGGGGCCAGCTGGGACGGGGTGCCGTCCGGGCGGTACGGGGTGATCGGCTGTTATTCGACCCAGACCTACAAACATATCAACTCGGGCGAGGGCGGGTTCCTGATCACCGATGATGAGGAGGTGGCCGCGCGGGCGGTGATGTTGTCGGGATCGTATATGCTCTATGGCAAGCATACCGCGGGGCCGGCCCCCGAGGTGTTCGAAAAGATCAAATACGTGACCCCGAATGTCTCCGGCCGGATGGATCATCTCAGGGCCGCGATCCTGCGGGTGCAGCTCCGGAACCTGAGCCAACAGGTGGAGAATTGGAACGCGCGCTATCGTGTGGTCGAGGACGGGCTGCGCGACACGCCCGGCCTCACCCTGATCGAGCGACCGCAGGCCGAGCATTATGTCGGCTCCTCCATTCAGTTCCTGCTGCTGGATTGGCCGGACGCCAAGATTGAAGCGCTGGTCGCGGGATGCCTGAAACGCGGCGTCGAGCTGAAATGGTTCGGTGCACCGGAACCCACGGCCTTTACCTCGCGCTACGAGAGCTGGCGCTACGCCGAGCCGCAGAGCCTGCCCGACAGCGACCGGGTGCTGCGCGCGATCATGGATATGCGTCTGCCGCTGACCTTCAGTCTTGAGGCTTGCGCGATGTTGGCGCGGATCATTCGCGATGAGGTGCAAAGCGCCCGTTAGATATGATCTCCGTGATCCGTTGTCGACTATTTTTGATATTTATTTTCAATTTGTTATCATCCAGACCTGCGTCCAATCAGCCGTACATGGCCTGCCATCCGCGCGGGGCGCTTGCCCCGCGAGCTTGACCCGTGCGGGTGTCTACCTTTTGAGTGGGGTGGGGCGTGAGAGGTTCATCCCCGTCGTGTCCGGCAGGTTGAAGTGGATTGAAGTGGATTGTGCTGCGCGACGATCCGGTTGAACAGCGTGGTCCGAGGGGCGAGGTGTCGCCAAAAATCCGTCACCGAGGTTGGTTGGGAAAAGTGCCGTTTTTGGGGCTTCTTCACCGTTTGGAATTTGTCATTCCCGGAGAGAGACCGCGCCATCTCATTGTTGGTGTGGTCCCTCAGAACGGCACTAAATTCTGATTAAAACTGTAGGAATTAATTCTCGAATCAAACCGGTTCCGGAAATCTGGTGAAGATCGGGCAAATTGTGATCACGACAGCAAAAAACTTTCCCGCCCCCTTGAAACCAAGGGCTTTCTCACGCCTGCGTTGGTTGACCATATTGCCGCAGGGGGCTAAACCAGCCAAAGCTAGCAAAGCAGCGCGCCCGAGGTTGCTCGCGATTGAGTTTCCCCGATGAGCGCGCCTACTCAAGGAGCCGCTCGTGGAAGACTTGCTTCGGGAATATCTCCCCATTGTCATTTTCCTCGGCCTCGCCATCGCGCTGGGCCTCGTGTTCATCTTCGCAGCTCTCATCCTCGCCGTTCGCAATCCCGACCCTGAAAAGGTCTCGGCCTATGAGTGCGGGTTCAACGCATTCGACGATGCGCGGATGAAATTCGACGTGCGGTTCTACCTCGTGTCGATCCTGTTCATCATTTTCGATCTCGAAATCGCTTTCCTGTTCCCCTGGGCCGTCGCGTTCAAGGACATCGGGCTGGTGGGCTTCTGGTCGATGATGGTGTTCCTCGCTGTGCTGACCGTGGGCTTTGCCTATGAATGGAAGAAAGGGGCGCTGGAATGGGCGTGATGACCGGAGCGAATACCGCGGGCGTCGATAAGGAAGTCGCCACCCAGGCGCTCAATACCGAGCTGCAGGACAAGGGCTTTCTGCTCACCACGACCGAGGACATCATCAACTGGGCGCGCACCGGCTCGCTGCACTGGATGACCTTTGGTCTCGCCTGCTGCGCCGTCGAGATGATGCACACCTCGATGCCGCGCTATGACATCGAACGCTACGGCACCGCGCCGCGGGCCTCGCCGCGCCAGTCCGACCTGATGATCGTCGCCGGTACGCTGACCAACAAGATGGCGCCCGCACTGCGCAAGGTCTACGACCAGATGCCGGAGCCGCGCTATGTGATCTCCATGGGCTCCTGCGCCAATGGCGGCGGCTATTATCACTACAGCTATTCGGTGGTGCGCGGCTGTGACCGCATCGTGCCGGTGGACGTCTATGTCCCGGGCTGCCCGCCGACCGCAGAGGCGCTGATGTACGGCATTCTGCAACTGTCCCGCAAAATCCGCCGCACCGGCACGATTGCCCGCTAAGGAGAGCGATGATGAGCGAAGAAGCCCTCAAGGAACTCGCCGCCCATATCGAGCTGAAACGCCCGAATGACGTGTTGAAGGCGGAGGTGGCCTTTGGCGAGCTGACCGTGACCGTGACGCCCTCGGGGATCGTCGATTTCATCGACTTCCTGAAAAGCGACGGCACCTGCAAGTTCAGCTCGCTGGTGGATATCACGGCGGTGGATTACCCGACCCGCGAACAGCGCTTCGATGTGGTCTATCACTTCCTGTCGATGTACCGGAACCATCGTATCCGCGTGATCGCGGCGGTGCGCGAAGAGGAAACGATCCCCTCGATCATCTCCGTGCACCCCTCGGCCGGCTGGTTCGAGCGCGAGGTCTTCGACATGTTCGGGATCATCTTCTCGGGGCATCCGGATCTGCGGCGCCTGCTGACGGACTACGGGTTCCGCGGCTACCCGCTGCGCAAGGACTTCCCGGCCACCGGCTACACCGAAGTGCGCTATGACGAAGAGCTCAAGCGCGTGGTCTACGAGCCGGTGAAACTGGTTCAGGAATACCGTCAGTTCGACAATCTCTCCCCCTGGGAGGGCGCAAAATACATCCTTCCCGGCGACGAGAAGGGGGCGTAAGCGAGGTGAGTGGCGATCCGGCGATCATGATCTGCGTTGGCGCGACGAAAGCGGGCACCAGCTCGCTTTACCGCTATTTGCACGATCACCCGGAGTGCCACCTGCGCTCGATCAAGGAGATCCACTATTTCGACACGGTGGACACCGACGATTACGCGTTCCAGTTCGATGTCTTCGCGCGTCTCAAGGCGGATCTGATCCGGCGTCAGGACATCGCGCGGCGCAACGAGAACATCTGGAAGGTCGCCAATCTGCAGCGGCAGATCACCGATGTGGACGAGATCGTGCGCATTCTCGAGATGAAGGAAGAGGGCGTCTCCGACTACCTGTTCTACCTGCTGGACGGGATCGGCGACAAGAAACTCGCCGGCGACATCACGCCGGGCTACGGGCTTCTGACGGAAGAGCGGCTCTGCGAGATGGCGCATATGGCGCCGGACGTGCGCTTTGTCTTCCTGATGCGCGATCCGGTGGATCGGCTCTGGTCGCATGTGCGCATGCAGGCCAAGCGCCAGCGCCGCGAGGGCGAAGAGGTGGCGGTCAAGGCCAAGCGGATCATGAACCGCGTGGTCAATCGCGACCTGGAAAAACATATCGCGCCGCGGGGGGACTACGCGGCGATCGTGGAAAAACTGAAACGGGCGGTGCCGGAGAACAAACTCCTCATCGGCTTCACCGAGGAACTGCTGACCGGCGAGGGGCTCAAACGCCTCTGTGCCTTTCTCGGGATCTCGGAACGGCCCGTCGAGACGGAACCCCATGCCCATGAGGGCGTGAAACTGCAACTGAGTGACAAGCAAAGGCGCGAGGCGGCGCAATTCCTGGCCCCGCAATACGCCTATGTGGAAAAAAGCTTTGGCCCGCTGCCCGCGCGGTGGCAGGCGAACATGGCGAGGATCTGAATGATGGACGGCGACATCCGGCAAAACACCTATGATGACGGCTCGCGGGACGCCACCGACGGCGAACAGAAGATCCGCAACTTCAACATCAACTTCGGGCCCCAGCACCCTGCGGCCCACGGTGTGTTGCGGATGGTTCTCGAGCTGGACGGCGAGATCGTGGAACGTGCCGACCCGCATATCGGTCTGCTGCACCGTGGCACCGAGAAGCTGATGGAGAACCGCACCTATCTGCAGAACCTGCCCTATCTCGACCGCCTCGATTACGTGGCGCCGATGAACCAGGAACATGCATGGTGTCTGGCGATCGAGAAACTCGCAGGCGTCGAGATCCCGCGCCGTGCCTCTCTGATCCGCGTGCTCTATTCCGAGATCGGCCGGGTCTTGAACCATCTGTTGAACGTCACCACCGGCGCCATGGACGTCGGCGCGCTGACGCCGCCGCTCTGGGGCTTTGAAGAACGTGAGAAACTCATGATCTTCTACGAGCGCGCCTGTGGCGCTCGTCTGCACTCCGCCTATTTCCGTCCGGGTGGCGTCCATCAGGACCTGCCGCCGGAGCTGCTCGACGACATCGACGCATGGGCCGACCATTTCCCGAATGTCCTCGACGACATCCATTACCTCCTGTCCGACAACCGTATCTTCAAACAACGCACCGTCGATATCGGTGTGATCTCCGAAGAAGAGGTGCAGGACTGGGGCTTCTCCGGCGTCATGGTGCGTGGTTCTGGGCTTGCCTGGGACCTGCGGCGCGCCCAGCCTTACGAATGTTACGACGAGTTCGACTTCCAGGTGCCGGTCGGCACCAATGGCGACTGTTATGATCGGTATCTCTGCCGCATGCAGGAAATGTACGAGGCGACCAAGATCATCAAACAGGCGATCGCGCTCCTGCGCCTGCCGGAAAACCAGGGCGACGTGCTGGCCCGTGGCAAGCTGACGCCGCCGAAACGTGGGGATATGAAGACCTCGATGGAGGCGCTCATCCACCACTTCAAGCTTTACACCGAAGGGTTCAAACTGCCCGAGGGCGAGGTCTATGCCGCCGTGGAAGCGCCGAAAGGCGAGTTTGGCGTCTACCTCAACTCGGACGGGTCGAACAAACCCTACCGCGCCAAGCTGCGTGCGCCGGGCTACCTTCACTTGCAGGCGATGGATCACATGGCGAAAGGTCACCAACTGGCCGACGTTTCCGCCCTCATCGCCACCATGGACATCGTTTTCGGGGAGGTCGACCGCTAATGCTGCGCCGTCTTTATTCTGAACAACCCGCCTCCTTTGAATACACCCCGGCGAACCTCGCCTGGGCCGAGGGGCAGATCGCCAAATACCCGGAAGGCCGGGCGCAATCCGCTGTGATCCCGCTTCTGTGGCGGGCACAGGAACAAGAGGGCTGGCTGACCAAGCCCGCCATCGAATATGTCGGCGACATGCTCGGCATGCCCTATATCCGTGTGCTCGAAGTGGCGACCTTCTACTTCATGTTCCAGCTGCAACCGGTTGGCTCCGTGGCCCATATTCAGGTCTGTGGCACCACCACCTGCATGATCTGCGGCTCCGGCGACATCATCGAAGTGTGCAAACGCCGTATCGCTGAGAAGCCGCACACGCTCTCCGCCGATGGCAAGTTCAGCTGGGAAGAGGTCGAATGCCTTGGCGCCTGCGCCAACGCGCCGATGGCCCAGATCGGCAAGGACTACTTTGAGGACCTGACCGCCGAGAATTTCGAGAAACTTCTCGATCAGATGGAAGCGGGCAATGTGCCGCTGCCGGGCTCGCAGGCCGGGCGTTACTCCTCTGAGCCTGCCGGTGGTCCGGTGGTTCTGGCCGAGTACAAAGGCACCGGTGCCCAGTATAACGGCTCGGTACAGCTTGCTGCCGACATCGGCGACACGCTGAAACGTATTGACGGCACTGAAGTGCCGCTGTTGACCCCGTGGATCTCGAAAGGCGCCGGCCACGGTTCTGTGCCGGCCGCGCCGGCAGCTGCGAAATCCGCCGTGCAGCAGGCCGCAGCGAAAAAGGCTCCGGCGAAAAAGGCTGCGGCTCCGAAGAAAGCCGCTGCTCCGAAGGCCGAGGCGAAACCGGCTCCCGCTGCGGCGGGCGAGGTGGCGGAGAAGAAACCGCGCACCATGAAAGCCCCGCGCAAGGCGGGCGCCGATGATCTCAAGATGCTCAAGGGCGTCGGGCCGAAGCTCGAGCAAACGCTCAACGAATTGGGCTTCTGGCATTACGATCAGGTCGCCAAATGGGGACCGGAAGAGATCGCCTGGGTCGACAACCGGCTGAAATTCAAAGGCCGGATCGAGCGTGATGGCTGGATCGAACAGGCCAAGATTCTCGCCGAAGGCGGCGAAACCGAATTCTCGAAACGTGCGAAATACTGAAGATCAATAGACCGACAGAGGTCAAAAGACCCGCAGATCGGACAACAGGGATTGGTAAAGGAGACGGCGAGTGAGTGAGGAACAATCGGGAAAGACCGTGAAGATCTGGCTGATTTCGGCCATTTGCGGGATTCTGGCCTTCGTGGCGCTTTTGTGGATCGCGGGCTATTCGACCGCGGCCTCGGTGATCGTCGGCGTTCTGGTCGCCTTGCTGGTCGCCATCCTGTTGTGGATCGGCTGGTATGAAGACAGCGCGGATCTGGCCGAGGGGCATCCCGAAGCCGATGTCAGCGCCGCCGGTCTGATGGCCACCTCCGGGATCGGGGATGAGCCGATTTCGGCCGCCGAAGAGATCGCCGCGGAGCCGCATGCCGCCGACACGCGCGAACTGCGCTCCGCCGCCGCGGCCGCAGCTCCCGAGGCGCATCCGGTGGCCGAGGAGACGGTTGTGGAAGAGGTTGCGGAAACGCCGGAACCGGTTGTTGAGCCGGTTGCCGAAGTCGAAGCGACGCCGGAAAGCACACTGGAAAGCGCACCGGCGGCTTTTGCCGCAGTGGCCGCCGCACCCGATGATCTGAAAGCGATCAAGGGGGTCGGGCCGAAAATTCAGGTCCAGCTCGAAGAGCGCGGCCTCACGACCTTTGCCCAGATCGCCGCGCTCACCGCGTCGGAGATCGAAGAGCTCGGCGCCGCGCTCAAGGGCACTTCGGCGGCGCAGCTGACGAAATGGGCCGAACAGGCCAGGATCCTCGCAGAAGGCGGGGACACGGAATTCTCCAAACGCGTCAAGGATGGCGACGTGTATTAAGGAGTGAACGACATGGTTCCCGACAAGGACCGACATCTGGCGAAAAAGGCGCGCATGGTCGCGGTTGTCATCGCTTTGACTATGTTGGTCTGGCTCGGGGCCCAATGGCTGGGCGGGAAACTCGGTATGCCACTGCGCTACGCGTTCCTGCTCGACCTCTCGGCGCTCGCCGCCTTCGTGTGGGCGCTTGTGGTGATTTATCAGATCTGGCGCAAAGCGCGTCAGCAGGACTGAAGGGATAAGAGCGATGCTCAAGGATCAGGATCGGATCTTTACCAACCTCTACGGCATGAATGACCGTAGCCTCGCGGGCGCGAAAAAGCGCGGGCATTGGGATGGCACGGCGGGCATTCTCGCCAATGGGCGCGACTGGATCATCGATCAGATGAAAGCCTCCGGTCTGCGTGGCCGTGGCGGGGCGGGCTTCCCGACCGGTCTCAAATGGTCCTTCATGCCGAAAGAAAGCGACGGTCGCCCGGCCTATCTGGTGATCAACGCCGATGAATCCGAACCCGCGACCTGCAAGGACCGCGAGATCATGCGCCACGACCCGCATACGCTGGTCGAGGGCGCGCTGATTGCCGGTTTCGCGATGAATGCGGTGGCGGCCTACATCTACATTCGCGGCGAGTACATCCGCGAGAAAGAGGCGCTTCAGGCCGCGATCGACGAGGCCTATGATGCCGGTCTCATCGGCAAGAACGCCTGCAAATCCGGCTATAATTTCGACGTCTACCTGCACCACGGGGCAGGGGCCTATATCTGTGGCGAGGAAACCGCGCTCATTGAGTCCCTCGAGGGCAAGAAGGGCATGCCGCGGATGAAGCCGCCGTTCCCGGCCGGCGCTGGCCTCTATGGCTGCCCGACCACGGTGAACAATGTCGAATCCATCGCCGTCGTGCCGACGATCCTGCGGCGCGGCGCCGATTGGTTCGCTTCGTTTGGCCGTCCGAACAACTCCGGCACCAAGCTGATGGCGCTCACCGGCCACGTCAACACGCCCTGCGTCTTCGAGGAAGAGATGTCGATGTCGGTGCGTGAGATCATCGAGAAACACGGTGGCGGCATTCGCGGCGGCTGGGACAATCTCAAGGCGATCATCCCCGGCGGCGCCTCCTGCCCGGTGCTGCCGAAAGATGCGCTGGAAGACGCGATTTTCGATTTCGACTGGATGCGCGAGAACAAGTCCTCGTTTGGCACCGGCTGCATGATCATCATGGACAATTCGGTGGACGTGGTGAAAGCCGTTTGGCGCCTGTCCTCGTTCTTCAAACACGAGAGCTGCGGCCAGTGTACGCCGTGCCGCGAAGGCACCGGCTGGATGATGCGCGTGATGGACCGTCTGGTCACCGGCGATGCGGAGATCGAAGAGATCGACATGCTGCTGGACGTGACCAAACAGGTCGAAGGCCACACCATCTGTGCGCTGGGCGACGCCGCCGCCTGGCCGATCCAGGGCCTGATCCGTCACTTCCGCGACGAGATCGAAGACCGTATCAAAGCCAAGAAAACCGGCCGCGTCACAGCGGCTTACGCGGCGGAGTAAAGCTGACCGATGAAGTCCATGGCCGCCATATTGCCGCTCACGGTGCTCACCGCCTGCCAGATGGATCAGGCGAATGAGGCGATGCGTGGCATGTCGCAAGACCGGATGGTGGTGGCGCGGGCGGCGTTTCGTGACATGGGTAGCGAAGAACTGGCCGGGATGCTTCTGTTGTCAAAGGACATCGCCGATGTCTGCGACGGGATCGAGATCCACGGCCAGGTTCGGACCTTCCTGTCGTCACGGGTCGAACGCCAGCCGTTCAGCGATCCGGCGGTCAACCGCACGCGGTTTGAGACGGCGCTGACCGGCTTTTCGGAACGCCACGGCATCCATGGTCAGGCCGATGAGAAAGCCTTCTGTGCCGCGGCGCGGGTCGAGATGAAAGCGATGACGCCTCTGGGCGCGACATTGAGGGAGGGCCGGCCGCAATGACCTCTTTCCCGATCCGACATCTCGCGGAGCTGAACATCGGACGGCTTGTGGCCGAACCGGGGGACGCCCGCGTGGCCGAGTTCATGGGCGCGCTCGACAAGATCAACGGCATGGGCAAGCGCATGCCGGGCTTTGTCTGGATGGCCGAGGGGTCGGGCGAGCCGGGCACAGGAAACACCGAGAACCACATTGGCGATGACCCGCAGTTTGTCGCCAATCTCACCGTTTGGGAAGATGTCGAAAGCCTCGAGCATTTCGTCTTCAACACGGTACACAAGCAATTCTACGACCGCCGCGAAGAGTGGTTCGAGCTGATGGCCGACCAGCATTTCGTGATGTGGCACGTGGAGCCGGGGCACAAGCCCACCTTGGACGAGGCGCTCGAACGTCTTGCCTACAAACAGAAACATGGGGACAGCGATCATGCCTTTGGCTGGTCGTTCATCAAGGAGGCGCGGCTTTACATGACCAAAGCTTGTCGCCCGCATGAGCCGGCTTCGGTTCAAGGAGCACCCCTATGACACTGAATATGAAACATATCCCGCTTGCCCTGGCGCTGGTCTCCGGCGCCGCCGCGGCGGCCGAATTGCCGCCGCTCAGAGAGGTCGCAGAGATCGACCGCAATATGCTCTGGGCCGGTCTGGCGGTCGAGGTGGGCGATGAATGTCCGACCATCGACGTGAAGAAGATCAAAGGCCTGTCGTTCCTCTGGGGGCTCAAGAACCGCGCGTCTGATCTCGGCTACAGCGACGATGAGATCCGCGCCTATGTCGAGAGCGACAGCGAAGAGCTGCGCATTCGCCGTCTGGGCGAGGACTATGTCCGTGCCGCCGGCTTCGATCCGAAAACCCCCGAGGGGCTCTGTGCCTTTGGCGAGGCGGAGATCGCGCGCGGCTCGATCATCGGCTCTTTCCTGAGGAGCACGAAATGATCCGTCGCACCACATATGCCGCTCTGCTCGGGCTTTTGGCCACGCCGGTGGTGGCGCAGGACATTGCGGGGCAGGGCATCGCGGCGGATGCGGAGATCACCGCCGTGCTGGTGGACAATATGATTGTCACGGAACTAACGACGATCTGCCCCAAACTGGCCCCGCGCACGGTGCGTGTGAACCGGCAGGCCAAAGAGATGATGGGCACGATCACGGCCAAGGGCTATGGCGCCCGCGACATTCAATCGCTGCAAGACCCGGCGTTTCTCGCCACGCTTGCCGCGAAATCGGAACGCTTCTTTGCCGCCAACGGCATTGAAAAACGGGATACGGAGGCGATGTGCGCCTTCGGCAAAGCGCAGATTGCGAAGCGGACGCCGCTTGGCAAACTCATGAAGAACAGGTGATGCAGTATGGCAGACAAGCGCAAAATCATCATTGACGGGACCGAGGTCGAAGTCGATCCGGCCATGACGATCCTCCAGGCCTGTGAAGTGGCCGGGGTCGAAGTGCCGCGGTTCTGCTATCACGAACGGCTGTCCATCGCGGGCAACTGCCGCATGTGTCTGGTCGAGGTCGTGGGCGGCCCGCCGAAACCGGCGGCCTCTTGCGCGATGCAGGTCAAAGACATGCGCCCGGGGCCGGAAGGCCAGCCGCCGGTGGTGAAAACCAATTCGCCGATGGTCAAGAAGGCGCGCGAAGGGGTGATGGAATTCCTCCTGATCAACCACCCGCTCGACTGCCCGATCTGTGACCAGGGTGGCGAATGCGACCTGCAGGACCAGGCTATGGCTTACGGTGTCGATTTCTCGCGCTACCGCGAACCGAAACGCGCCACCGAAGAGCTGAACCTCGGGCCGCTTGTCTCCACCGCGATGACGCGCTGTATCTCCTGCACCCGTTGCGTGCGCTTCACCACCGAGGTCGCCGGCATCACCCAGATGGGTCAGACCGGGCGTGGCGAAGACAGCGAGATCACCAGCTATCTCAACGAAACACTCGCCTCCAACATGCAGGGCAATATCATCGATCTCTGCCCGGTTGGTGCGCTGACCAGCAAACCCTATGCGTTCACCGCGCGCCCCTGGGAGCTGACCAAGACCGAGACCATCGATGTGATGGATGCGCTCGGTTCGAACATCCGTGTCGATACCAAGGGTCGCGAAGTGATGCGCATCCTGCCGCGCAACCACGATGGCGTGAACGAGGAATGGATTTCCGACAAGACCCGCTTCATCTGGGACGGGTTGAAGCGCCAGCGCCTCGACACGCCCTATGTGCGCAAGGATGGCAAGCTGACCAAGGCCAGCTGGGCCGAGGCGCTCTCTGCTGCGGCCACGGCGATGAAGGGCAAGAAAGTCACCGGCCTGATCGGCGATCTCGCCCCGGTCGAAGCGGCTTTCGCGCTCAAGCAACTGGTTGAAGGCCTCGGCGGCAACGTCGAATGCCGCATCGATGGCGCGAAATTGCCCGCCGGCAACCGCGGTGCCTATGCTGGCACCGCCTCCATCGCCGATATCGACGATGCGAAATTCATTCAGCTGATCGGCACCAACCCGCGCGATGAGGCGCCGGTGCTGAATGCCCGTATCCGCAAGGCCTGGGCGAAAGGCGCGAAAGTGGGTTTGGTCGGCGAGGCCGTCGATCTGACCTATGATTACGCCCATGTGGGCACCGACCGTGCCGCGCTGGAGAGCCTTCTGGACAAGAGCTACGGCGATGTTGTCGACCAGCCGTCGCTCATCATCGTCGGTGCCGGTGCGATCAACGAGGCCGATGGTGCCGCCGTTCTGGCCGCCGCGCAGAAACTCGCCGAGGCGACCAAATCGAAACTGATGATCCTGCACAGTGCCGCGTCGCGCGTCGGTGCAATGGATGTCGCTGCCGTGACCGAAGGTGGGCTCGACGCCGCGCTCGATGGGGCCGAGGTGATCTACAACCTCGGTGCCGATGAGGTCGAAGTGGGCGAGGGGGCTTTCGTGATCTATCAGGGCAGCCATGGCGACCGCGGTGCACACCGCGCCGACGTGATCCTGCCGGGCGCGGCCTATACCGAGGAAAACGGTCTCTTCGTCAACACCGAAGGCCGGCCTCAATTGGCTTTGCGCGCGGCCTTCCCGCCGGGCGAGGCGAAAGAGAACTGGGCGATTCTGCGGGCGCTCTCCGCGGAACTCGGCGCGACCCTGCCGTTTGATTCGCTGGCGCAGCTGCGCAACGCGCTGATCGCCGAGGTGCCGCATCTGGCACAGATCGGTGACGTGCCGGAAAATGAACTCAAAGCTCTGCCCGAGAAGAAACTCGGCAAGGCGACCTTCCGCAATGCGGTGAAGGATTTCTACCTCACCAACCCGATCGCGCGCGCGTCCGTGCTGATGGCCGAGCTTTCGACCATGGCCAAGGCCCGCGCCGAGGCCCCGGTGGCGGCGGAATAATGATCGCAGGCGTCGCATATCCTGCCGCTCTCGGGCTGGCTGTGGCAGTGCTCGCGGGCTGTTCGCCCCGGCCATGCTGCACCGCGCCCGATACGGGGGCGGAAGTGGGACGTGCGGCGCCGGCCACCGATTATCTCGGTGTCGAGACCCGTCTTCTGGACGGCGATCTGGTGAATTTCTTCGTCTCCGCCAAGGGGACAGAGGCAAAAACGAACGTGGTGGCCTATGCTGACTGTGCCGCCGCGCAATATGCGCTGATCCGGGGTTTCGGGTTTGCGCGTCACGTGCGCACAAATGTCGCACAAGAGGCTGGAATTTGGAGCGCGGATGCTGTTTACACCATCTCGCCAGCGCTCCCCGATGGTTTGCGCCAGCTCGACGCTGAGGTCGTGGTCGCAAATTGTCGGGACAACGGAATACCGACGGTGTGAAAGGCTAGGACATGGTCGAATTTTTCACGACAACAAATCTTGGGATCGCATTGCTCACGCTTGGGCAAATCTTGCTGGTCCTCGTGCCGCTCTTCGTGGCACTCGCCTTCCTGATGTATGGCGACCGCAAAATCTGGGCGGCTGTCCAGATGCGCAAAGGTCCGAACATCGTTGGTGTTTTCGGTCTGCTGCAGTCTTTTGCGGACTTTATCAAATACATTGTGAAAGAGGTGGTGGTGCCGGCAGGGGCGGATAAATTCGTCTTCTACCTGGCGCCGATGATCACCTTTATCACCGCCTGTATCGCCTGGGCCGTGATCCCGTGGAATGATGGCTGGGTCATTGCCGACATCAACGTCGCGATCCTCTATGTCTTCGCGGTCTCGTCTCTGGAAGTTTACGGCGTGATCATGGGCGGTTGGGCGTCGAACTCCAAGTACCCGTTCTTGGGCTCCCTGCGCTCTGCGGCACAGATGATCTCTTATGAGGTCTCGATCGGTCTGATCATCATCGGTGTGATCATCTCCACCGGTTCGATGAACTTCGGTGACATCGTCGCAGCCCAGGACGGCAAGGGGATCTTCTCCTGGTACTGGCTGCCGCATTTCCCGATGGTCTTCCTGTTCTTCGTCTCGGCGCTCGCGGAAACCAACCGACCGCCGTTTGATCTGCCGGAAGCGGAATCGGAACTCGTCGCCGGGTATCAGGTGGAATATTCCTCCACGCCGTTCCTCTTGTTCATGATGGGCGAGCTGATGGCCGTGGTGCTGATGTGCGCGCTGGTGTCGATCCTGTTCTTCGGCGGCTGGAACTCTCCGGTGGAATTCTTGCCCGACGGTATCCTCTGGCTCGTGATCAAGATGCTGCTGGCATTCTTCGTCTTCTCGATGGTGAAAGCCATCGTGCCCCGCTACCGCTACGACCAGCTGATGCGCATCGGTTGGAAAGTCTTCCTGCCGCTGTCGCTGGCCTGGGTCGTTCTGGTCGCTTTCTTTGCTCAATACGGTGCGCTTTGGGGAACCTACGCGCGCTGGACGGTAGGAGGCTAACCCATGGCTCTCGATTACACCCGCGCCGCCAAGTATTTCCTGATGATGGACATCTGGGCCGGCTTCAAAATCGGTCTGCGGTATTTCTTCGCGCCCAAGGCGACGATCAACTACCCGCATGAAAAGGGGCCGCTTTCCCCGCGTTTCCGGGGCGAGCACGCGCTGCGGCGCTATCCGAACGGTGAGGAACGTTGCATTGCCTGTAAGCTTTGCGAAGCGATCTGCCCGGCGCAGGCCATCACCATCGATGCCGAACCGCGTGAGGATGGCTCGCGCCGCACCACGCGCTACGACATCGACATGACGAAATGCATCTATTGCGGCTTCTGTCAGGAAGCCTGTCCGGTGGATGCGATCGTCGAAGGTCCGAATTTCGAATTCGCCACCGAAACCCGTGAGGAACTGTTCTACGACAAGGAGAAACTCCTTGAGAACGGCGCCATGTGGGAGGCGGAGATCGCCCGCAACCTCGAACTGGACGCGCCCTACCGCTAAGGAGCCCAAACCCCGCCGCCCGACTGGCCCCCGAAGGAGCCCCGATGAACGATTTCGCCAAACTTTTCGCAGAGATGATCGAGCAGAGCCAGAAGATGGCCGCCTCGTTCAACCCGGCGCTGGAGAGCTTCCAGATGCCCTCTCTCGACAAGCTGTTCCCGACCATGTCGAAGGAACAGATGGAGATGTTCTGGGGCAACACCTTCAACAAGGACGGGTTGGACGCCAAGACCCGGCTTCTGGTGGTTCTGGCGGGGCAGACGGTTCTGGGGGCCCAGGCGGAGGCGCCGTTCAAGATGACGGTTCGCCATGCGCTTGAGGCGGGCGCGAGCCAGAAAGAGATCGCGGAAGTGATCTATCAAATGTCAATGCTGGGCGGTGTGCCCGCTATGTCAAAAGCACTGGAGTTGGCGCAGGCCGTCTTCTCCGAGACGCAGGAGGACAGTGAATGACTGTCGCGGATTACGCATTTTATCTTTTCTCCATCACCATGCTGGTGGCGGCGACCTTTACGGTGGTCTCCAAAAGCCCGGTGCACTCTGTGCTCTGGCTGATCCTGACCTTCCTGTCGGCCTCGGGTCTCTTCGTCCTTCTGGGCGCGGAATTCGTCGCCATGCTGCTGGTCATCGTCTATGTCGGCGCGGTCATGGTTCTGTTCCTGTTCGTGGTGATGATGCTCGATGTCGACTTTGCCGAGCTCAAGGCGGGGATGGCGAAATACCTGCCCTTCGGGCTGTTGATCGGCGTGGTGCTGATCCTGCAAATGGCCTTCGCCTTTGGCGACTGGACCACGGCCGAAGGGGCCGAGGCGCTGCGCCGTTCGGTGACGCCGGATCTCACCGAAGTGCAGAACACCGCCGCTCTGGGCATGCTCATGTATGACGACTACCTGATGCTGTTCCAACTGGCCGGCCTGATCCTGCTGGTCGCCATGATCGGCGCCATCGTCCTCACGCTGCGCCACCGCTCGGATGTGAAACGTCAGAACGTGCTGTTCCAGATGTATCGCGACCCGAACACGGCGATCGAGATCAAGGACGTCAAACCGGGGCAGGGGCTCTAAGCCGCCTCCTCGCGAAAAATGCCGGGGCGAGTGCAGCCCGCCCCGAACCAAAGGCCGCCGGACGTGCGGCGAGAGAGAAAGAACTGAGGGACGACATGGTCGGACTTGAACATTACCTGACAGTCGCAGCGGCGCTGTTTGTCATCGGCATTTTCGGGCTCTTTTTGAACCGGAAGAACATCATCATCATCCTGATGTCCATCGAGATGATCCTGCTGTCGGTCAATATCAACCTTGTCGCCTTCTCCTCCTTCCTGGGGGATCTGACGGGACAGATTTTCACGATGCTGGTGCTGACCGTGGCCGCCGCCGAGGCCGCCATCGGGCTTGCCATCCTCGTGAGCTTCTTCCGCAACCGCGGCACGATCGACGTCGAAGACGTCAACGTGATGAAAGGGTAAGGGCATATGGAAACGATCATCCTCTTTGCGCCGCTTGTCGGTGCCATCATCGGCGGCTTCGGCTGGCGTGTGATCGGCGAGAAGGGCGCGCAATATCTGACGACGGGCCTGTTGTTCCTCGCCGCGATCCTGTCCTGGGTCGTGTTCCTCACCTTCGACGGCACCACCGAGCATGTCACCGTGCTGCGCTGGATCGAAAGCGGGTCTCTGTCGGTCGACTGGGGCATCCGCCTCGACCGGCTCACCACCATCATGCTGATCGTGGTCAACACGGTGTCGGCGCTCGTGCATCTCTACTCTCTCGGATACATGGCGCATGACGAAAACTTCGGCGATAACGAGCCCTACCGCGCCCGTTTCTTTGCCTATCTGTCGCTCTTCACCTTTGCCATGCTGATGCTGGTGACCTCGGACAACCTGGCCCAGATGTTCTTCGGCTGGGAAGGCGTGGGTCTCGCCTCCTATCTGCTCATCGGTTTCTATTTCAAGAAACCTTCGGCCGGTGCCGCTTCGATGAAAGCCTTCATCGTCAACCGCGTCGGTGACTTCGGTTTCGTGCTCGGCATCATGGGGCTGTTCTTCCTCACCGACAGCATTCGTCTCGACGATGTCTTCGCCTCGGGCGCGATGCTGGCGGATACGCAGCTGCATTTCCTCTGGACCGAATGGAACGCCGCTAACCTTCTGGCCTTCCTGCTGTTCATCGGTGCCATGGGCAAATCGGCGCAGCTCTTCCTGCACACCTGGCTGCCCGATGCGATGGAAGGCCCGACGCCGGTGTCGGCGCTCATTCACGCCGCCACCATGGTGACCGCGGGCGTCTTCCTCGTTTGCCGCATGTCGCCGATCTTCGAATACGCGCCGCAGGCCCAGATGTTCATCGTCTATATCGGCGCGACGACGGCGTTTTTCGCCGCCACCGTCGGTCTGGTGCAGAACGACATCAAACGCGTCATCGCCTATTCGACCTGTTCGCAGCTCGGGTACATGTTCGTAGCCGCCGGTGTCGGCGCTTACGGCCCGGCGATGTTCCACCTGCTGACGCATGCTTTCTTCAAGGCCATGCTGTTCTTGGGCGCCGGCTCGGTCATCACCGCGATGCACCACGAGCAGGACATGCGCAACTACGGCGGTCTGCGTAAAAAGATCCCGTTCACCTATTGGATGATGATCATCGGCACGCTGGCCATCACCGGTGTCGGTATCCCGCTCACCACCATCGGCTTTGCCGGCTTCCTGTCGAAAGACTCGATCATCGAGAGCGCCTATGCTTCCGGTGTCGGCTATGCCTTCTGGATGCTGGTGATTGCGGCGCTGTTCACCTCTTTCTACTCCTGGCGTCTGATCTTCATGACCTTCTTTGGCAAGGCCCGTGGCGATCATCATGCGCATGACCATGCCCATGAGAGCCCGCTTGTGATGCTGGTGCCGATCGGCACCCTGTCCCTGGGCGCGATCTTCGGCGGTATGCTCTGGTACAACAGCTTCTTCGGCGATCACGAGAAATTCCTCGAGTTCTTCGGCATGCCGCAGCATGAGGTTGCGGCCATGGCCGAGGGCGAAGCCGCGGCCGATGGCCATGGCGCCGCTGTCGCCACGGCGGAAGAGGGCCACGGTGAGGCCGCTGCCGCGCATGGCGAGGCCGGCATGGCCCCGCAGGGCGCGCTTTACCTGGCCGCGGATAACACCGTCATGGATGACGCGCACCATTCGCCGACCTGGGTGAAGGTCTCGCCCTTCGTCGCCATGGTTCTGGGTTTCCTCGTCGCCATCTGGTTCTACATCTGGAAACCGGAAACGCCGAAGAGGTTGGCCGAGAGCCAGCCCGTCGCCTACCAGTTCCTGTTGAACAAATGGTATTTCGACGAGATCTACGACGCGATCATCGTTCGTCCGCTGCTCGCATTTGGCCGCTTCCTGTGGAAGCGCGGCGACGAGGGCACCATCGATGGCGCGATCAACGGTCTCGCCATGGGCATCGTGCCCTTCTTCACCCGCCTTGCCGGCCGGGCGCAGTCGGGCTTCATCTTTACATATGCATTTAGCATGGTTCTGGGGATTGTGATCTTGATTACCTGGATGTCGATCGGCGGAGGAGCACAGTAATGGATAACGTGCTGACTTTCGTCACCTTCCTTCCGACGGTGGCCGCCCTTGTCCTCGCGCTGTTTTTGCGCGGCGACGACAAGGTGGCGCAACTCAACGCCAAGAGGCTCGCGCTCTTCGCGACCGTGATCACCTTTGTGATCTCTCTGTTCATCCTGTTCGGCTTTGATCCCGAAGACACCGGGTTCCAGATGGTCGAAGAGGCCGACTGGATCATGGGGCTCAAATACAAGATGGGCGTCGACGGCATCTCGGTGCTCTTCGTGATGCTCACCACCGCGCTGATGCCGCTGGTGATCTGGTCCGCCTGGGACGTGAACACCCGGGTCAAGGAATACATGATCGCCTTCCTGCTCCTGGAAACGCTGATGCTCGGCGTGTTCACGGCGCTGGATCTGGTGCTCTTCTACCTGTTCTTCGAAGCCGGTCTCATTCCGATGTTCCTGATCATCGGCATCTGGGGCGGCAAGAACCGGATCTACGCGGCGTTCAAGTTCTTCCTCTACACCTTCTTGGGCTCCGTGCTGATGCTGGTGGCGATGATCGCCATGTATGTCGACGCAGGCACCACCGATATTGCGCAACTTCTGACCCATGAGTTCTCTTCCGAGACCATTCAGGTGCTGGGCTTCAACATCATCGGCGGGTTCCAGACGCTGGCGTTCCTGGCCTTCTTCGCCTCTTTCGCGGTGAAAATGCCGATGTGGCCGGTGCACACCTGGTTGCCCGACGCCCACGTTCAGGCGCCGACCGCCGGTTCCGTGGTTCTGGCCGCGATCCTGTTGAAGATGGGCGGCTACGGCTTCCTGCGCTTCTCGCTGCCGATGTTCCCGGTCGCCTCCGACCATCTCGCCAACTTCGTGCTCTGGCTCTCGGTGATCGCCATCGTCTATGCCTCGCTCGTCGCGCTGGTGCAGGAAGATATGAAAAAGCTGATCGCTTATTCCTCTGTCGCCCACATGGGCTATGTCACCGCCGGTATCTTCACCTTCAACCAACAGGGTCTCGATGGCGCGATCTTCCAGATGATCTCGCACGGGTTTGTCTCCGGCGCGCTCTTCCTTTGTGTTGGCGTGATCTATGACCGGATGCACACCCGCGACATCGCCGCCTTCGGTGGTCTGCAGAACCGCATGCCCGCCTATGCGCTGGTATTCATGTTCTTCACCATGGCCAACGTCGGCCTGCCGGGCACTTCCGGGTTCATCGGTGAATTCCTGACGCTTCTGGGCATCTTCCAAGCCAACACCTGGGTCGCTCTCGTTGCCGCCTCTGGCGTGATCTTCTCGGCCTCCTATGCGCTCTGGCTCTACCGCCGGGTCGTCCTGGGGGATCTGATCAAGGAGAGCCTGAAGACCATCAAGGACATGACCCCGCGCGAGAAATGGATTTTCGCACCGCTGGTGGTCATGACGCTCCTGCTGGGTGTCTATCCGTCGCTGGTGCTCGATCTGATCGGGCCGTCGGTTACGGCGCTCGTCGAAAACTACCACGCTGCTCTGCCGATGGTGGCAGATGTCGCAACGCATTAAGGGACACTGGATATGACCTCTAACGACTTTTCCATCGTCCTGCCGGAAGTGCTCCTCGCCATCTACGGCATGGCCGCGCTGCTCTTTGCCGTCTATACCGGCAAGGATAAGCTCGCAGGCGTGATCACCTGGCTCACAGCTGCGGTCTTCGTGATCATCGCGCTGATGATCGGGCTGGGCGGCGAGGGGGCCAACACGGCCTTTGGCGGCATGTTCATCGACGACGCCTTCTCGCGCTTCGGCAAGGTGGGTATCCTGCTCGCCGGCGCCGCCGTGCTGGTGATGTCCTATGACTTCCTCGAAAAGCGCGGCTTTGCGAAGTTCGAATACCCGATCTTGGTGCTGTTCTCGACCATCGGCATGATGGTGATGGTCTCCGCTGGCGACCTGATGGCGCTCTATCTCGGGCTCGAACTGATGTCGCTGGCGCTTTACGTCATCGCGTCCTTCCGTCGTGACAGCGTGAAATCCACCGAGGCCGGTCTGAAGTATTTCGTGCTGGGCTCGCTCTCCTCGGGGCTGCTGCTTTATGGCTCTTCGCTCGTGTACGGGTTCTCCGGCACCACCTCTTTCGCCGGCATCATCTCCGTGGTGCAGAACGAGGTGCCGGTGGGCGTGCTCTTCGGCCTGGTCTTCGTGATGACCGGTCTGGCGTTCAAAGTGTCCGCCGTGCCGTTCCACATGTGGACCCCGGATGTCTACGAGGGGGCGCCGACGCCCACGACCGCCTTCTTCGCCACCGCGCCGAAACTGGCCGCGATGGGGCTCTTTGCCCGGGTGCTGCATGACGCGTTCGGCGGCATCGTCGGCGATTGGCAACAGGTGCTCGCGGTGATCGCCGTGGCCTCCATGTTCCTTGGCGCCGTGGCCGGGATCGGCCAGAAGAACATCAAACGTCTGATGGCTTACTCCTCGATCTCCCACATGGGCTTCGCACTCATGGGCCTCGCTGCCGGCAATGCCCAGGGCGTGCAATCGGCGCTCATCTACATGGCGATCTACGTGGCGATGAACATCGGCACTTTTGCCTTCATCATGACGATGGAGCGCGACGGCAAGCCGGTCACCGACATCTCTGCGCTGAACCTCTACTGGCGCAATTCGCCGACCAAGGCGCTGGCGCTTCTGGTGCTGATGTTCTCCTTGGCGGGGGTGCCGCCGATGCTCGGGTTCTTCGGGAAACTGGCCGTGCTGCAAGCCGCCTGGGGCGCCGGGCTGGTCTATCTCGCCGTCTTCGGTGTGATCGCTTCGGTGATCGGGGCCTTCTACTACCTGCGCATCGTCTACTACATGTATTTCGGCACCGAGACCGATCCGCTCGATCAGGTTTCCAATCCGGTCGCCTATGTGCTGCTGATCGCCTCGGCGCTGATCATGCTCGTCGGGATCGTCAATATGTTCGGTGTCGAGGGCATGGCCGCGCTGGCTGCGGATGCTCTGGTCAAGTGACGCGCACCCGTGCCGGATAAGATGTATATATGGCCCGATGGGGTAGGGCGCACCGTCCTCCCCTCTGTGGACAGCACCATGTCGGAGGCCGCGCGTGTCGCGGCCTCTTCCACATTTCCGCAATGGATTTTGGCGCACAGCCAAACTGCTGCCCATGGCCGCCGTGGCCGGCCCTGGGTCAACCCGGTGGGGAATTTCTCCGCCACGCTGCTGATGTTCCCGACAGAGCCGCCCGAGCTTGTGGCGCTTCGAAGCTTCGTCGCCTCGCTGGCGCTTTACGATGCATTCGTGGCGGTCACCGGCCGCACCGATCCGTTCGCGCTGAAATGGCCGAATGACGTGTTGCTCAATGGCGGCAAGGTGGCCGGCATCCTCTTGGAACGCGGGTCATCGCATCTGGCGATCGGCATCGGCGTGAACCTCGCCGAAGCGCCGGAGCGGGCCGCGGTCGAAGAGGGGGCAGCAGCCCCCGTCAGCCTTGCCCATGAGACCGGGGCCCTGGTCCAGCCCGAGGAATTCCTCGATCAGCTCGCCCCGGCCTTTGCCCATTGGGAGGCGCAATTCACCACCTACGGGTTTGCCCCCATCCGCACCGCCTGGCTCGCCCGCGCGGCGCGTCTGGGCGAACCGATCCGGGCGCGCACCATGGCCGAGACCCATCACGGGACCTTCGAGACCGTGGACGCTTTCGGCAACCTCGTTCTCGCCACTCCGAAGGGCAAGCTTTCCATCCCAGCCGCAGAGGTCTATTTCTGATGCTTCTCTGTATCGACACCGGCAATACCAACACCGTGTTTTCCATCTGGAACGGGGCCGAGTTCATCGCCACATGGCGCACCTCGACCGAGCATCAGCGTACGGCGGATCAGTATTACGTCTGGCTCTCCACCCTGATGAATTTTCAGAAGATCGAGGCGGATATCACCGAGGTGATCATTTCCTCGACCGTGCCGCGCGTGGTGTTCAACCTGCGGGTTCTGGCCAACCGCTATTTCGATTGCCGGCCATTGGTGGTGGGCAAACCGGAATGCCTTTTGCCGCATGATCCGCGCGTCGACGAGGGCACAACCGTTGGCCCGGACCGTCTCGTGAACTCGGCAGGGGCGTTTGACCGGTTCGGCGGCGACTTGATCGTGGTGGATTTCGGCACCGCGACCACATTCGATGTGGTGGCGGAAGACGGCGCCTATGTCGGTGGCGTGATCTCCCCGGGGGTGAACACCTCGCTCGAGAGCCTGCACCTCAAGGCCGCCGCTCTGCCGCATGTCGATGTGACCATGCCGGAAAAGGTGATCGGCACCAATACGGTGGCCTGCATGCAATCGGGCGTGTTCTGGGGCTATGTCGGCCTCGTGCGCGAGACCTGCAACCGGATCAAGGACGAATATGGCCGTCCGATGCGGGTGATCGCCACCGGGGGCCTTGCGCCGCTGTTCAATCAGGGCCACAAGCTGTTTGACGCTTTCGACGAATTCCTGACCATTCACGGCCTCGTGGTCATTCATCAATATAATAAGGATCGGGGCACCCTATGAGCGACCGTCTTCTTTATCTTCCCCTCGGGGGCGCCGGCGAGATCGGCATGAACTGCTACGTCTACGGCTACGGCCCGGTGGAGAACGAGCGTTATATCGTCGTGGATCTCGGGGTGACCTTCCCCTCGATGGATGGCACGCCCGGTGTCGATCTGATCTTTGCCGATGTCGCCTGGCTCGAAGAACGCAAGGAGCGGATCGAGGCGATTTTCATCACCCATGCGCATGAGGACCATATCGGCGCCGTCGGTCATCTCTGGCCGCGTCTCGATGCGCCGATCTATGCCCGGGCCTTTACCGCCCATCTGGCGCGTCTCAAGTTCGAAGAGCACGGCCATGACGAGCTGCAGATCAAGACCGTTTCCGCCTGGCCGGAACAGATCACTGTCGGGCCGTTTACCGTCGGCTTTGTGCCGATCTCGCATTCCATCCCGGAATCTTCTGCGCTGGTCATCGACAGCCCGGCAGGGCGGGTGATCCACACTGGTGACTTCAAGGCCGATGAAAACCCGGTGGTGGGCGAGCCCTTCGACCGCGCCCTGTTCGAAGAGATCTCGAAAGATGGGGTGAAAGCGTTGGTCTGCGACTCGACCAACGTGTTCTCCGCCCATCCGGGCCGTTCCGAATCCGAAGTCATCGAACCCTTGACCGAACTTATCGCCGGGCTCGATGGCATGGTCGCCGCGACCACCTTTGCCTCGAACATTGCGCGGGTGAAAACCCTGGCCGAAGCCGGCTCGAAAGCCGGGCGCTCGGTCGTGCTTCTGGGCCGCGCCATGCGCCGGATGATCACGGCGGCGATCGAGACCGGGATCATTTCGGATTTCCCCAAGACGGTCTCGCCTGAAAACGCCGGCGATATCCCGCGCGAGAACCTGATGCTGCTGACCACCGGGTCGCAGGGCGAACATCGCGCCGCCACCGCACAGCTGTCGCGGGGCAAATACCTCGGGCTCAAGATGGCCGAGGGCGACACGATGATCTTCTCTTCGAAGACCATTCCGGGCAATGAGGTTTCGGTCTCGCGCATCCTCAACAGTTTCTCGGAAATGGGGGTGGAGACGATCTCCGGCCGCGACGAGATCCATGTCTCCGGCCATGCCAACCGGCCCGATCTGGCGATGATGCATGAGATCGTCAAACCGCAGGTGGTGATCCCGATGCATGGTGAACACCGCCATCTGAGCGAACATGCGAGACTGGCCGAGAGCAACGGGTTCCAATCCATCGTGGCGCCCAATGGCGTCGGTGTCGATCTCTCCGGCAATGCGCCGCGGGTGACCGAATATGTCGAGACCGGGCGCACCTATCTCGATGGCTCGATCCAGATCGGTGCCATGGACGGCATCGTCCGCGATCGCATTCGCATCGCTCTGAACGGTCTGGTGGTCGCCACCGTGATTATCGAGGATGACGAGCCGCTGGGCGATTGCTGGTGCGAATTGCGTGGCCTGCCGGAAACCGGTGTGTCGCGTGCGCCGCTCGTCGATGTACTGGAAGAGGATGTGAACCAATTCCTGATGCGCGCCAAACCGAAGACGCTCTCAGACGATGACAAGCTCGAAGAGGACATGCGCCGGATCATCCGCAAGACCACGCAGGAAGAGGTCGGCAAGAAGCCCGAGGTGCAGATCATCATCTCGCGCCTCTCGAGCTGAGCCGTGCTTTCCCCCAATGTGTTGGGGGGAGGCCCGTTTGCCGCGCCCGCTGAATGCTTCAAGGCTGAACCGCTTTGACATCACCCGCAAATAAAGAACCCGCGCCACGGCGCGGGTTTTTCTGTGCCCTGTGCTGGTGCCCTGTTTCGAGGCCAATCACGATTCTGAGATTTCCTCGACATGTGGTAATCTCAATCGTGTTCATCATCATTTGGGAGAAGCCCATGCGTTTCTTGTTTACATCTTCTGCACTTGCGTCTGTCGCCCTGCTGCTGGGCCTGAGCGGCGCGACCGAGGCGGCCACGGCCAGAACTGGCGAAATCGACGCCTCACAGATCGTCACCTATGGCGGGTACGAATGGGTCTGGGCCTCGCCCTGCGGTGCGGTCGATGGCTGCTCCGCTTTCGATATGTCCGAGCAGGCGACCTATGGCTGGCGGCTTCCGAGCAATGAGGAGGTGTGGGCCAATATCGTGTCCGATGTCACGGCCTTCATCGACGCGTTCAAAACGCCCGCGGGGTTGGAGAGCCGATATACCGGCACCTATGGCGCGTCCTATGCCTGTGCCGCGGGCTGGTTCAACCCCTATGACTGGTGCGATGTCAACGATGGGTACAACGGATATGTCTGGAACATCAGCGGCGACAGCTGGTACGAGACCTTCGCGATCCGCGATCTCTCGCCCGTGCCGGTTCCGGCGGGTCTGCCGCTTCTGGTCGGGGCGCTCGGTGGCCTTGGTCTGATGCGCCGTCGCAGCGCGAGCCGCGGCTGACCGATCCGCTTCGACATCCCCCGCACACACATCCGTCGTAAACACATCCCTCGTAAACGCAGACACCCGCGCCATGGCGCGGGTGTTGTGGTCTGTGCGTCGCTCTTGGTGGAGAACGGGGGCCGCTTAGCCCGCCTGACGCTCGTCAAAGCTCAGGGCGATGAAAGAGGGCAGGTGGTCGCCGAGACCGATGACCTTGGTGTCATCATCCTTGCGGCCCCGGCCACGGCGGGATTTGCCCTCGGGCTTGTCCTGACGGTCCTGGCGGCGCTCTTGTCTCGCCTCTTTCGGGGGCTCTTCGCTGCGGGTGTCTTGCCCGGCGTCGGCCGAGCCGGACTCGACCGCGGTCTTCTCTTCGGCTGGCTTGTCACTCTTGCGCTTGCGGGTCCGCGTCCGCTTCGGTTTCTCGGACTTGACCGCTTCTGCCTCGGACGCCTCTTCGCTCGGCTGGCCCAGCGGGTTCTCGAGACGCGGGATCTCTTTCGCGATCAGGGCTTCGACATCGGCGAAATTCTTTTCATCGCGGGGCTCGCAGATCATGATCGCCTTGCCGTCGCGACCGGCACGCCCGGTGCGGCCGATGCGGTGGACATAATCCTCGGCATGGCCGGGCACGTCGAAGTTGAACACATGGGTGATCGAGGCGACGTCGAGACCGCGCGCCGCCACATCGGAGGCCACGAGGATCTTGATCTCGCCATTGCGGAACTTCTCCAGCGTCGCGTTGCGCTGCGACTGGTCCAGGTCGCCATGGATCGGCGAGGCCTGATAGCCGTATTTGTTCAGCGATTTCGAGACGATATCCACATCGGTCTTGCGGTTACAGAAGATGATGCCGTTTTTCAGCTTCTCACCCTCGGCGTCGATCAACGCGCGCAGCAACTGACGTTTCTCGGAGGCGGCACGGTCGCGGCGCGAGCCTTTGAACATCACCACATGCTGTTCGATATTCTCGCCCGAGGTGGCCTGGCGGGCGATCTCGATCCGCGCAGGCGCAGAGAGGAAGGTGTTGGTGATGCGTTCGATCTCGGGCGCCATGGTGGCCGAGAAGAACAGGGTCTGGCGGGTGAAGGGCGTCAGGCCGAAAATGCGTTCGATGTCGGGGATGAACCCCATGTCGAGCATCCGGTCGGCCTCGTCCACCACCATGACCTTCACATCGGAGAGAATGAGCTTGCCACGTTCGAAATGATCGAGAAGCCGGCCCGGGGTGGCGATCAGCACATCGACGCCCTTGTCAATGAGCGCATCCTGTTCCTTGAAGCTCACGCCGCCGATCAGCAGCGCCTTGGTGAGTTTCATGTACTTGGTGTACGTGTCGAAGTTCTCCGCCACCTGCGCCGCCAGTTCGCGGGTCGGGCAGAGCACCAGCGAGCGCGGCATGCGCGCACGCGCCCGGCCACGCGCCAAGTTGGTGATCATCGGCAGCACGAAAGAAGCGGTCTTGCCGGTCCCGGTCTGGGCGATGCCCAGAACGTCCTTGCCCTCCAGAGCGGGCGGAATGGCGCCGGCCTGAATGGGGGTCGGGCTCTCGTAGCCGACATCTTCGATGGCTTTGAGAACTTTCGGGGCGAGATTGAGATCGGTGAACTTGGTCAAATTGTGCCTTTCGCGATGTACGGCTGTTAAATGGCCGCAAATACCCGCGCGGCCCGCCCGGCCAGATTGCCGGTACGTCTTTGGACCGCCTTCTACGCCGCACGGGCACAAAGGTCAAGAAAAGCCGCGAAAAGCAGGTTCGGGAGGCCTCGGAGCTGGCCGAGCCCGGTTCCCTGCGGCGAAGCCGTGGGCTCAGCCGCCGACGATCACCGCGTTTTCCAGTGTGGCCGCCTGCCAGGTCTCCGGGTCGAGCATCGGCCGCATATCGCCGCGCAGGGTGATCCGCGTGCCCTCTTCCAGCCCGATGATCGGCTGGTCGAGATTGACCTGAATCGAGGCGCCGTGCTCGCCGGAGCCGCAGAACGGGCAGAGCCCCATGTCGGACACCAGGATCAACTGGGAGACATCGGCGCCCGGGGTGAGCGGCACGGCATAGCCGGTGAGCTCCATCCCGTCGACGCCGTTCTTGAGCCGCTCGGGAAAGCCCTTTTTCACCTCATAGCTGGTCTCGGTGACGATTTCTTCGATGCTGATCCCCTTGAGATCGTCCCAGCCCGGGGCATCGGCGAAGGCGGCAGAAGACAGTGTGGTCGCAGAGGCGGTGAGCCCGGCGGTGAGGGCGAGGCGGCTGCTGTAGGTGAGGGTCATGTGCAATCCTGGTGCGTGTGCTGTCGTTGGCCACAGCTTAGCGATCTTATCGGAATTGGGAATCCCCGTGTCGGAGTTTTTTCCGGTCTTCGGCGAAAAAACGCAGGTGTGCAGAGGTTTAGCTTTGTTTCGCGGCGCGTCTGGCGCGTGCCCGGCGGAATTTGTCGCGGATCACCATCAGGCGGCGAAAGACCGTGCGCGGGCTGGCGTTGATCTCGTCGAGCAGGCTTTGTCCCAACAGCCCGGCGCCGGTCCCGTCGAGCGCTGTCACGCTTTCATGCAGGTGGTGGATGATATGGATGTCGAGATCGCCGCCGCTCACGGAATAGGGCTCAAGCCCCAGGGACACCGCGTCATTCTTGCGCTTGCCCAGGGGGAAATGTTCCGCCGCGGAGAGACCGGAGAAATTGCGCTCGCTATCCGCGAGTTTCATCATCCCGGTGACCAGGAACATGTCCCGGCCCAGCCGACGCTCTGCCTCGGTCCGTCCGAAATCGCCAAAGGTCCGGAGCGCCGAGATTTTCCAGCGCGGGCTCAGCAGTTTGGTGAGAAATTCGGCCTCCTCGTCCCAGAGCCGGTGCCAGAGGCGCTGCATCTGAGGATCAAAGGGCCGGCGGCGCGACAGCATGATCAAGACGGCAGTGAGATGGAACAGCTCCGGCTGATTGGCCAGCCGGTAGGCCATCCATTCGACATTCTCACGATAGCGCTCCGGCGCCGGTTTGCGCAGCTCGCAATCCCCGCGCGGCGGCAGGATGCGGGTTTTCAGCGGCGCAAAATCCATCTCCGGATCGGGCAAATTCCCGTCCAGATCGACAAAGGCGACACGCTCCGCCTCGAGCTGGGCCGTGATCGCGTCATAGCCCTGCGGATAGGTGCTGTCCGGCTCTGGCGCGGGGGGCTCTGTCGGCGGGGTGGACATCGTCTTGGTTCTAATCTCTCGGTCTAAATCAATGATTTTGAGACAGCTTAGAACGTCACGCCGCCCGGCTGCAACCGTGCAGGGGCGACGTGTCCTTTTCGGGGCGGGCAGGTCGGCGGGTATCGGACCTGCGGATGTCGGACTTGGCGATCAGGCCGCGATCAGCTTTGACATCCCGTGGTCGCGGCGCTTGCGTTTGAACAGGCCCAAGGCGCCAAGTCCGGTCAGGATGAGCGGCATCCCGGCGGGCAGGGGGACGGCCGGGATGCCGCCGGTCACGGTTCCGCTGATGAACGCGTAGGTGTTGTTGTTGTCATCCACGGCGACGCCAAACAGCGAAGAGGCCGGCGCAGCATGGCTGAACATGAAATCCCAGGCGCTCTCGCCTGCCAGAATGCCGGTGGCATCGAGCATCTGGTAATAGTTGGCATAGCCATCGCTGCCGAGCGCATCGCCGAAATCGCCAAACAATGCCTGTGCGCTGCTGGTGTTGCTGTAATAGTCATCCCAGAGCAGGTTGTCGTTCCAGTTGCTGCTGCTCAGATTGAAGGCCTCCCAGAAATCGCCGGTATAGGGATCGCCGGAAGAATAGCCGCCGGTGTCATTGGAGACGGTGATGAAGCCGAGGCTGCTGCCGTCGATGCCGGCCACCGAGCTGGGGTTCGGGTTGGTGACGCCAAAACCGATCAGCGTCAGGTTCGAGGTGTTGTTGTGGATCGTGTAGGCCCCGCCGGTGGAGGTGGCACTCTCTTCGACCCAGAACGCGTCATAGGTGCTGTCGATCACCACCGGGGTGGCGTCGGCGATCGTGGCGGTCAGGGTGCTGGCGAAGGCGGCTCCCGCACAGAGCGTGAAAGCGGCCGAGAAGGCGACTGATATTGCGATTGTGCGCGTCGCCTGTGGGATGTGTGAACTCATGAAAATTGCTCCGATTAAGCTTAACAGGTGGTCAAGTTTAAGAGCGTCTTCTCGGATCTCGCATCGCCCATATGGGGTAGGGTGGCCTTCCGGGGCGCGCCAGAGCGGGGGAAGAAAACATCACGCCGCCGGGCGGTTCGGCCGGGCGGCGTGACACTGTCTTGGCAGGGTGCGTCGGGTGACTTACGCGCCGTGCATTTCCTTGGTCGCCGAGAGCGTCAGCTCCGGGTAATCGCGCTCGATCCGGTCGATGTCCCATTGCAGACGCGTCAGGAACACCGGGTCGCCGTCGTGATCGTAGGAGATATGCTGTTTGTTGGCGTTGACAAACTTGTCCAATTCCAACTTCGGACCGGTCACCCAGCGCGCAGAGGTGAATTGAGACGCATCAAATCGAACAGGCAGCCCGTATTCGAGCTCGATGCGCGAGGCCAGCACCTCGAATTGCAGTGCGCCGACGACGCCGACGATGAAGCCGGAGCCAATCGCCGGTTTGAAGACTTTCGCAGCGCCTTCCTCGGCAAATTGCATCAGCGCTTTCTCGAGGTGTTTGGCTTTCATCGGGTCGCCCGCCCGCACGCCTTGCAACAGCTCGGGCGCAAAGCTCGGGATGCCGGTGACGCGAATGTCCTCGCCCTCGGTCAGCGTGTCGCCGATGCGCAGCTGACCGTGGTTCGGAATGCCGATGATGTCGCCGGCATAGGCCTCTTCCGCCAATTCACGGTCGGAGGCGAGAAACAGCACCGGGTTGGAGATCGCCATCGGCTTTTTTGTGCGCACATGGGTGAGTTTCATGCCGCGTTTGAAATGCCCCGAGGCGAGACGCACGAAGGCCACGCGGTCGCGGTGTTTCGGGTCCATATTGGCCTGCACCTTGAAGACATAGCCCATGACCTTTTTCTCGTCCGGGCTGATCGCGCGCGGGGTGGCCCTTTGCGGCTGCGGCTCGGGGCCGTATTTGGCGATCCCGTCCATCAGCTCCTGAACCCCGAAGGAATTGATCGCGGAACCGAACCAAATGGGTGTCAGTGTGCCGTCGAGAAAGGCCTCGCGGTCAAAGGCTGGCAGCAGTTCGCGCGCCATTTCGAGCTCTTCGCGGAGCTGTTCCAACAGATGCGCGGGCACATGGTCCGCCAGTTTCGGATCATCGAGCCCCTCGATCTTGATGCTCTCGGCGACCTTGTTGCGGTCGGCGCGATCCATCAGTTCGAGCCGGTCATTGAGCACGTCATAACACCCCAGGAAATCGCGCCCGACGCCGATCGGCCAGGATGCGGGCGTCACGTCGATCGCCAGGTTTTCCTGAATCTCGTCAATGATCTCAAGCGTATCGCGGCTCTCGCGGTCCATCTTGTTACAGAATGTCAGGATCGGCAGGTCGCGCAGGCGGCAGACCTCGAACAGTTTCTGGGTCTGACTCTCCACGCCTTTCGCGCCGTCGATCACCATGATCGCTGCGTCTACCGCCGTCAGTGTCCGATAGGTGTCCTCGGAGAAATCCGAGTGGCCGGGCGTGTCGACGAGGTTGAAGCGATGCCCGTCGAAATCAAACGACATGGCCGAGGCGGAGACCGAGATGCCCCGGTCCTTTTCCATCTGCATGAAGTCCGACCGCGTGCGCCGCGCCTCGCCCTTGGCGCGCACTTGACCGGCCATCTGGATCGCGCCCCCGTACAGCAGGAATTTCTCCGTCAACGTCGTCTTACCGGCGTCCGGGTGCGAGATGATGGCGAAGGTCCGGCGACGGGCAATCTCCGGCGGCAATTCGGGGGCGTTATGCGAGCGATCCAACATGGCGCTCATATACGTGCGGGCGCGACGCTGGGCAATGGGGAATGGATCAAAGAGGGGAAACGACAGGGGCGCTTTGTGGACGAAGCGGACATTGGTCACCTGGGAGCTGAGCCGTGACACGCCTGCCTGTAGGATGGCGCTCTGACGCATGTTCCGCGCGCTTTATGGCGCAAAATGCATCTACGATCCGAGGTTTGCGTTCCGGTGAAATGCGCCAGCCTGCGGGGACAGGCAGGCGCAGGCGCGGCGGCTTCGCCTTGTCCCGCGCCCCGGAAGGGCCAACCTCCCCATAGGACTTTCAGCGGCCGTTGCGAGGCTATAAGGGGAGCGTGTCATTCGATCCGCTTGGCGGCATAAGCGTCCTGCCGCCAGTGGCTCAGCTCCCCGAGGCGCTGCGCAGGATGTCGGCGGCCACCGAAGGCTCCAACATGCCGTCGCGCAGCTCGAAGGCGCGGGGCGTTTCGGCGCTCATCCGGTCCGGGGCGATCCTGGCCTGCACATCTTCCGGCAGGAAGGGGCGGACACGGCTATCGACGAACATGCTTTCGGCGGCGATGCCCTCGGCATAGATGATTTCGTGGCTGTCGAAAAGCAGCTGGAAATACTCGACAAAACCGCCATCCGACTGGATCACGCTTTTGCCATTCACCAGCAGTTTGGCCTTGACCAGCACCTCGGCGCGACCGGCATGGATGGCATCGCGGCGCTGGTAGATGAAAATCCGGTGATGCGGCGAAACGGTCAGATCCTTGGAATTGTTGAGCGCGCCCTGCTTGATCACGATGGGGGCAAAGGCACCGGTGGCACGCACGGTCTGGGCGCCGATCCAGCGCACCTCCTGCGGCCCGTGATCGCGGGTCAGAACCCGATCGCCGATCGCGATCTCTTCAATCGGTTTCTGCATGCCGTTCGACAGGGTGATCCGGGTGCCACGGGTGAAGGCGACACAGGCGACATCCGAGAGCCGGGTGCGGGCGGTGTCCTGATCGACCTTGACGAGCGCATATTCGATGTCCGGATCGAGCGGCGCGAAGGGCAGAAAGAACACCTCTTCGATCAGGCCGCCGTCGTCGGTTTCGACCACCACAAGAAGCTCGACGGTCGTGCCCGAGGTGCCCATGAGGGTGGCGATACAATCGAGATGGAGCGCATGGCCCGGGTGGCCGAGCTCGGTGTCTTCGCCGATGTGCAAGGCCTCGCCGGAGACGATCACCGACAGGCGGCCGCGTTCGGCCTGTTTTCGCAGCTGGTAGACATCCGCCAGTTCGATCTCGGCGGCATTGCACAGCCCGTCGCCCAGATTGACGCCATTGATCACACGGAACTCATCGGCCCGATAGACGGCAAGGCTCTGCACCGGCAGACCGGTTTCCACCGTTGTGCCGGCCTGCGCCGTGTCTCCGTTCGATCCCCCGATCATTTCGTTCTCCGATACCCCAATATGGTGTTTTTGCGATCGGGCGACCTCGGTGCCCGGTTTGGAAAACGCCATCTACTCACCATCCCAGCCCCGCGAGTATGCCGGGCTTGCCCCATTTTGTACATAGAAACGCTACACATAGCCTATGCGGCTCCTACGGTGCTTTAACATTGCGATCATGGGCGGAAACAGTGGCCGGATTTGGGCGAGACTGGTGCATTATGTGGCGAAGTTGCAAAAAACGCCCGGGGGAAACATATGCGGACAGTCCCCGCATCCATTTCCCGTTACAGTGCGACTCACTTTTGGGGCCACGATTTTGGGGCCACGATGCGTTCGATGCTCCCCGGTCCGGGGGGCCGGAGGCGCGATGTGCAGGGCGGCTTCAGAGGCTGCCGAGACATTGCCGGAGGTGACTTTCCCGGTGCCGCGCCCTACAACCTGTCCTGAGGCTCGGGTGGCGCGACAGGCGCCGGTCGACATGCCGTCACACGCCAGGACATGCCGCGGCGACGGCCAAGATAACTGCAAAGGCAAAGGAGAGGGATATGGATCTGGGGATCAAAGGCAAGCGGGCATTGGTCTGTGCTTCGTCAAAGGGGCTGGGACTGGGCTGTGCCCGGGCGCTGGCCGAGGCCGGCGTCGATCTGGTGATGAACGCCCGGGGCGTCGAGGCGTTGGAGGCCGCAGCCGCCGATATTCGCACCGACTTCGGCGTCGAGGTCGTGACCGTGGCCGCGGATGTGACCACCGAAGCGGGCCGGGCCAGGCTGTTGGAGGCCGCCGAGGGCGTCGACATCCTCGTCAATAACGCCGGCGGCCCGCCGCCGGGCATGTGGACCGACTGGGATCGCGAGGATTTCATTCAGGCGCTCGACGCCAACATGCTGGCGCCGATTGCGCTGATCAAGGCGCTGGTGCCGGCGATGATGGAGCGCGGCTGGGGCCGGGTGGTCAATATCACCTCGGTCTCCGTCAAGTCGCCGATCGGGGTGCTCGGCCTGTCGAACTCGGCACGCGCCGGGCTCACCGGCTATGTCGCCGGGACCTCGCGGCAGATCGCCGATCAGGGCGTGGTGATGAACAATCTCCTGCCCGGGTTCCACGCCACCGACCGGATGGTCGGCATGGATCGCACACAGGCCGAGGCCGCCGGCACCACCCCGGATGAAATCCGGGCGGATCGTTCCAAGAGCATCCCCGTCGGCCGCTATGGCACGACCGAGGAATTCGGCGCCACCTGTGCCTTCATGTGTTCGCAATTTGCGGGCTTCATGATCGGACAGAACATCCTGCTCGACGGCGGTCAGTTCAACTCGACCATGTAGGGTCTGCTGACCTGTGTCGCCTGAGAACCGGACCTGAGAAGGGGATTCGGAGAAGGGCCTGAAAATCGGACCGGAGAAGGGCTCAGCGCATCGCGCTATGTCCCGCTCCGGCATCGGCGGCGCTGTAAAGTCCAGGCAGCTCGAAAAGGCTGTCGACCCGCTGTTGCAGGGCGGTGATCTGGGTCTGGTTGAGCGAGACAAGACCGCCGCTTGTGACCGTGAGGCCCGGCGCCGCGCCAGGCTTGCCCGTGCCGGTCCAGTCGGCGGCCATGTCCTGCAGCCGTTTCAATGGGGTCAGCATGATGCTGGTCTCGCGATAGGCCTCGGCCGCGGCCCGAGACTGGCTCTCGGCCCGGGCCGCGGTCTCGTCCGTGGCTCCGGCCTGTTCGCTCGCGGCCGCCACCTCGTCGAGCAAGCTCTGGGTCACGGCCTCGCCCTGAGCCATCCGGTCGGCGATGCGGGTGATCGCCTCCAGCGCCACGGAAAGCCCGTTCTGGGCCTGGGATGGCCCGCTTTGGGTGGCCGCGGTGACGGAGGATGCGGCCTGCGACAGGTCGGTCTTGGCTGTGGCGGGCTGCGCAGTGTCCGTTTGTGCAGTGTCCGTTTGTGCATTGCCCGCCTGAGCGTTTTCCTCGGGAGCGTTTTCCGCCTGAGTGGTTTTTACCGCCGGCTCGGGCAGCGTTTCCTGTTGGCTGTCGTGAGAGGCGCCGGCGTGTCCGGCACCATGGTGCGACCGGCTTTGCAGCCAGAACACCGTGCCATCGGCAATGGCCTGCGGTGTTTGGCCTGCGGTAAACTCCGGGGGCGCCGGGCGTGTGTGGCGGGGCACCGCGCCGGCGCTGCCCGTTTGCGCCGGCGTCGCGGACAGCCAGGGTTGGAACAGCTGATGAAGCAGGGCAGAGAGCGGAGAGGCGCTGAACTGGACAGAGAACATGGTGAAACCGGACGCAGGAGCGGGCACTCGGCACATTCGGCGCGGAGGCACGCGGGACATGTCCGGGCTTCGCCGGGTTTGTGCCCGATTTTTAACAAAATTCGACCTCTGGGCGCCAGAAAAAGGTAATCAAATCGTTAACATCGGGCTTAGTGGGCGCGCTCCGCCCTGTTTTGGCCTGAATTCGGCCGGTATTGCGATCTGTCTGGCAAGGCTCTGACTTTACCGTGATCCCGGCTGGACCTGAGAGGCGTTCTGACGCAAGAGTAGGGCGCGAAACGCGACAGGATGCCAGGCAGGCAGAGGAGACACGCATGAGCCACGCGGATGTTCAGGACTATTACGGCAAGGTGCTTCAGGGCAGTCAGGATCTGAAGACCAACGCCTGTTGCAGCCCGGATGATCTCTCCGACGCTCTCAAATCCGCGCTCTCGAATGTCCATGACGAGGTGCTGTCGCGCTATTATGGCTGCGGGCTGATCGCGCCGGAGATGCTCGAGGGCGCGCGCGTGCTCGATCTCGGCTCTGGTTCCGGCCGCGATGTCTATGCGCTGGCGCAGTTCGTTGGTGAAGCGGGCTTTGTCGTGGGCGTCGATATGACCGAGGAACAGCTGGAGGTGGCGCGGCGTCATCAGGACTGGCATCGCGAGCGCTTTGGCTACGGCAAATCCAATGTGGAGTTCCATCAGGGCTATATCGAAAAGCTCGACGCGCTGCCGCTGGAAGAGGGCTCCTTCGACGTCATCGTCTCAAATTGCGTGCTCAATCTGGCGATGGACAAACCCGCCGTGCTGCGAGAGGCCTTCCGCTTGCTGAAACCGGGTGGCGAGATGTACTTCTCGGACGTCTATGCCGACCGGCGGGTGCCCGAGGCGCTGCGCTCCGATCCGGTGCTCTATGGCGAATGCCTCTCCGGCGCGCTCTATTGGAATGATTTCGAATATATGGCCCGTGCCGCCGGCTTTGGTGATCCGCGTCTGGTGACACATCGCGAACTCACAGTCGAGAACCCGGAGCTCGAGGCGAAAGTGGCGCCGATCAAATTCATGTCCGCCACCTACCGTCTGTTCAAACTCGATCTCGAGCCGGAATGTGAAGACTATGGCCAGGCGGTGATCTACAAGGGCACCATGCAAGGCGCGCCGCATCTGTTTGAGCTCGACGCGGGGCACAGGATCGAGACGGGGCGGGTGTTCCCGGTCTGCGGCAACACGTTCAAGATGCTCAAGGAAACGCGGTTTGCGCCGCATTTCGAGTTCATCGGCGATTTCTCCAGCCATTATGGCGTGTTCGCGGGGTGCGGTGCGACGAGCCCGTTCGATAGTCTGAGCGAGACCGGCGCGGCGCAGGCGGGCGGCAGCTGTTGCTAAGCGTTCCGCGCCCTGTTAGGGATCTTGAGAGTTTTTGTAAGACAATGAAGCCCGCCCCGTGACCGATCCCCGCCTTGAAATTCGCAACATCCGCCGCCGTTTTCAGGGCCGCGAGGTGGTCTCCGACGTCTCGCTCAAGGTGATGCCGGGGCAGGTGACCTGCCTGTTGGGGCCTTCGGGCTGCGGCAAATCCACGACGCTTCGGATCATTGCCGGCGTCGATATGCAGGACGAAGGCGAAATTTATGTCGACGGGCAATTGGTCTGTGACACCGTGTTCCGGGTGCCGCCAGAGCAGCGCTCGATCGGATTGATGTTTCAGGATTTTGCACTTTTCCCACATTTGACGGTCTTCGATAACGTGGGTTTTGGCTTGAAAGGGCATAAATCCGATAAACGTGCCCGGATCGAAGAGCTTCTGGACAAGGTCGGGTTGCTCTCGGCCATCGACAAGTTCCCGCATGAGCTGTCGGGCGGCGAGCAGCAACGGATCGCATTGGCCCGGGCGCTGGCCCCCAAGCCCTCGATCATGCTGATGGACGAGCCGTTTTCCGGGCTCGACGAGCGGCTCAAGGATGATATCCGTGACAGCACGCTGGATGTGCTCAAGGCCGAGAACACCGCCGTGCTTCTGGTCACCCATGAGCCGCATGAGGCGATGCGCATGGCCGATGAGATCGCGCTGATGCGCGACGGCAAGATCGTGCAGCAAGGCGCGCCCTACAATATCTACAACGCCCCGGTGGACCGCAAGGCGGCGGCGTTTTTCAGCGATATCAATGTGATCCGCGGCACGGTTCAAAAACTTGCCGTGACCACCGCCTTTGGCGAATTCCTCTGTCCCGGTCAGCCCGATGGCACCGAGGTGGAGATCGTAATCCGGCCGCAGCATCTGCGCATCGATTTCGACCGCGACGGGCGTGGCCCCAATCCGACGCCGCAGGACGGGACGCCGGCCCGCGCCACGGTGCAGCGGGCGCGGTTCATGGGGCGCGAGAGCCTCGTGGAATTCAGGATGGAGTTCGACGGTTCGGTGCTCAAGGCGACGGTGCCCTCGGTGTTTCTGCCGAAACCGGGCACGCCGATGTGGCTGATGATGCGCCGGGACCGCTGTTTCGTGTTCCCCACGCCTGCAGCCTAGCTCCGGCGACTTAATCGCGGTTTTTAAACGGTTTATGCGCCTGTTGATAGGCGATGAAATCCTCGAGCGTCTTGCCCGGTTCGTCGTGGAACGTGGCGCCGGTGTCGATCACGCTCTCGATCCGGTCGACCCGGAAGGTGCGGAACGCCGCGCGCGCCTCGCACCAGGCGCTCATGGTCCAGACCCGGCCCCAATAGTTGAGCTGCAAGGGGCGCACCAAGCGCGTCGAGCTTTCGCCGGAGAGCGCCAGATAGGTGATGCGCAGCACCTTTTGTTCACGCACCGCCTGTCGCAAGAGCGGCATATGCCTGTAGCCCGCCCGGGCGTCGGCAAAGGCAAAGGGATGCACCGCGTAGCCCCAGCCGGCCGCCGGCGGGCCGGTGTTTTCCGGCAGCACCGCATCGATCTTTTCCGCGAGACTCCTGGCGCTGTCCGCCAGCTCCGGATCGGAGGCCTCGCCGAGGATCGCCACGGCGAGATGCAGTGCCTCGAGCTCGCCCATGGTGAGATTCATCGGCGGCAGGGTGATCGGCGCGGTGATCATGTAACCGACGCCGCGTTCGCCCTCGACCGGCACGCCGGAGGCCTTGAGCGTCGCCATATCGCGCCAGATCGTGCGTTCGGAGACCTCGACGCGCCCGGCCAGTTCGCGGGCGGTATGAAGCTGCCCGTCGCGCAGGATCCCGATGAGATCGAACAGGCGGTCGCTGCGCCGGATACCGGTTTCCTTGCGACCGCCTGCCATCACGTTACGCCGCTTCCAGATCGGCCGCTTTGGCGAAGATCGGCGGGGTGCGGTGCATGATGACGCTCTCGGGCTTCACCAGCGCCATATAGGGCGCCGCCGCCGGGTGATCGCGAAAGCCCGCATCACAGGCCTCCATCGTCGCCTGATCGGCCCAGCTGATCTGATCGACCCAATTGCCGTCTTCGCGCTTGTAGAGCGCCCGGCCGAGATAGCCGGGGAAGGTGAGGAAATAGGCCTCCAGATCCTGCGCGCGCGCCGCGAGATCCGTCTCCGTGGCGCCTTCGGCCAGTTGGAAGATCACAGTTTCAATCATCTGAATATTCATGGTCATTTTTCTCCGATTCGAGGTTTCGATGACCTGAGAATGGCGCTCGACAACTGACATAAACCTGTCTGTTGAGATTTTCCAGCCTGTTGCGCCGCGGCAATGTTGTGCATCGACCGCCAAAACGCGTTTTTGCGCTTTTCCTCTCTGGATCGCCGTCCTAATCCTTGTTCCCGAGATTTGTGACGGGTCTTTTCACGGCCCGCTGAAAATGGAGAGACACATGCTCAACAATATCGGCCTTCCGGGTCTTCTGCTCATCGCCGTCGTGGTTCTGGTGCTCTTTGGCCGCGGCAAGATTTCCGGCCTCATGGGCGAAGTGGGCAAAGGCATCACCTCGTTCAAGAAAGGCGTCGCCGAGGGCACCAAGGAGATCGAGGACGAAGCCGCCTCTGTCGCCAAGGACATCACCCCCGAGGACGAGAAAGACAAAGCCTGAGGGCTTGGGCCTGAAGGCTTGGCTTTCGAAGGAAGACCTTCGGCGGGCGGGGCAGGGTGACCTGCCTCATGTGATGTGGCAATTGGACAAGGCGGTGCGGGATGTTTGACATCGGCATGTCAGAACTCTTGGTGGTGGGCGTGGTGGCCCTGATCGTGGTCGGTCCCAAGGACCTGCCGGGGATGTTCCGGACGCTTGGGCGATTCACCGCCCGGGCAAAATCCATGGCGCGGGAGTTTTCCCGGGCAATGGAATCTGCGGCGGATGAGGCCGGGGTGAAGGATGCGGCGGACGCGCTCAAGGGCGCGGCCAATCCGAAGAAATTCGGTCTCGACAAGCTCAACGAGGCGGCGGACACATTCGAGAAATGGGACCCGATGAAGGCCGCGGACGGCAAGGCCGCGCCGAAGACGACGGATCTGCAAAAAGACGAGCTGAGCCCCGATCGCGCGGAAATGGCGCAAAAGATCTCGGATGCGGCGGCCAAGAAGGCGACAGAGCGACAGGCGGCGGAAGCCGCGGCAGAGCAGGAGGCCAAACCGGCTCCGGCGGCCGCGACGGAAGCCCCCGCGCAAAAGCCGGCAGCAAAGAAAGCTCCCGCCAAGAAGGCCCCAGCCAAGAAAGCGCCAGCCAAAAAGGCAGCAACCCCGAAAGCCGCGGCCAAACCCGCGAAGAAACCGGCTGCAAAACCTGCCAAGAAGACCGAGGATAACGCATGAGCGACAGCGATATCGATGACAGCAGCGCGCCGCTGATCGAACATCTGGCGGAACTGCGCACCCGTATCATCCGCTCGGTTCTGGCCTTTGTCGTCGGCATGGTGATCTGTTTCACCGTGGCCGGGCCGATCCTGGATTTCCTTCTGGTGCCGATCGAGAAGTCCATGCGGGCGCTGGGCAACCCGAACCCGGTGATGCAATACACCGCGCCGCAGGAATATTTCTTTACCCTCATTCGCATCTCCATGGTTGGCGGTCTGGCCGTGTCTTTCCCGGTGATCGCCTATCAGCTCTGGCGCTTCGTGGCGCCGGGTCTTTACCGCAATGAGAAGAATGCCTTTCTGCCCTTCCTGATCGCCTCGCCGGTGCTGTTCCTGATGGGCGCGGCCTTCGCGCAATATGTGGTCGTGCCGCTGGCGATGACCTTCTTCCTGGGCTTTGCGGATCTGCCGTCTTTCGTTGGCGCTCTGGTGAGCAACGGCGGCGACGTGGCCGCGGCCTCGACGGACAGCGGTATCGACATCGTCTTCAACGGCAAGGTCAACGAAAGCCTCGATATCACGCTGAAAATGATCGTGGCCTTCGGTCTGTGTTTCCAGCTGCCGGTGCTTCTGACCCTGATGGGCAAGGCCGGGCTGGCCACCGCCGCCGGTCTGCGCGGCACCCGCAAATACGCGGTTGTCGGCATTCTGACCGTCGCCGCACTGGTGACGCCGCCGGATGTCACCACCCAGCTCATCCTCTTCACCGTGGTCTACGGGCTCTATGAGATTTCGATCTTCCTCGTTGCCCGGGTCGAGAAGAAGCGCAATGACGAGCTGCGTGCCGCCGGTGTGCTCGACGAGGATGACGATATTTTCGCCGAATTCGACGAGGACGACTGATCCCGATGAGTGACGACACATTGACACGGATTGCAGAGGCGCTGGAGCGGATGGCCCCGGCGCCTCTGGCCGCACCCGATTTCGAAACGGCCGAGGCCTATGTCTGGCACACCGAGCCGGATGCCTTGCAGCCGGTGCCCAGGGTGGCCCGGGTGGATATCTCGCTGCTGATCGGGGTCGATCGCGCCCGCGACACGCTCCTGGAGAATACGCTGCAATTCGCCCGTGGCCTGCCTGCGAACAACGCGCTCTTGTGGGGCGCGCGCGGCATGGGCAAGTCCTCGCTGGTGAAATCCGTCCATGCGGCGGTGAACGCGCAAGGCCTGCCCTTGAAGATCGTCGAGATGCAGCGTGAGGATCTGCCCTCCGTGGCACGGCTCCTGCATCTTCTGCGTGGCTCCGAGCATCGCTTCCTGTTGTTCTGCGACGATCTGTCGTTTTCGCACGATGACCAGCATTACAAATCCCTGAAAGCCGTTTTGGATGGCGGCATCGAAGGCCGGCCCGAGAATGTGCTGTTCTACGCCACCTCGAACCGCCGCCACCTGATGCCGCGCGACATGATCGAGAACGAGCGCAGCTCCGCGATCAACCCGTCGGAAGCGACCGAGGAAAAGGTTTCGCTCTCGGACCGGTTCGGGCTCTGGCTCGGTTTCCATCCGTGCTCGCAGGACGAGTATCTCGAGATGATCCGGGGCTATTGCAACGCTTACGGCGTCGAGATCGACGACGAGACGCTGCGCGCTGAAGCCATCGAGTGGCAGGCCACACGCGGTTCGCGTTCGGGCCGTGTGGCCTGGCAATATTTCACCGATCTGGCCGGGCGGATGGGCGTTACGCTGGGGTGATTTCAGCAAAGCGGATTATAGGGAAACAAAAACGGGCGCCAGTGAGCGCCCGTTTTGTTTTGCCTGTCGCTGCGGGTCAGTTCAGATAGGGCGTCGGATCGACCGTCTGGGTGCCCTTGAACACCATGAACTGCAAAGCGTTGAATTCGTTCGCGGTCACCTTGGCGATGGTCTGGCCTTTCTTGACCCTGTCGCCCTTCTTGACGCTGATACCGTCGATGAAGCTGTAGGCCGTCTGCAAGCCATCGCCGTGATCCACGACCATGATCTTCACCCCGTCGGCATTGGTGGAAATCAGCTTCACCGTGCCGTCCTTGGCCGCTTTCACCGGCGTGCCGGAGCTGGCGGAGAACAGGATGAATTTCGACTTGGTCTTGTCATAGTCGCGGATGATCGCGCCGGAGACCGGTTTGACCATTTCCGCGCTCGAGGTCTGGGTGGCGCCGAGATCGGCGGCGGGTTTGGTTTCCTTCGGCGCGGGCACGGCCGCTGCCGGATCGGGCAGGGGCTCTGCCGCCGAGGGCGGGGTGGGCGTCGGGGTGCCGGCCCCCGGCTCGGTCTCGGCCACCTGTTGAACCGGCGCTTCGGAGGCCTTGACCGGGATCAGCAGGTAACGGCCTTCCTGCACCTCGAGATTGGCGCCAAGTCCGTTCCAATCGGCCAGCGCGCGCACCGAGATGCCATATTTGCGGGCGATGGAATAGGCGGTCTCACCGCGTTTGACCTGGTGGCGCACCGGTTCCATGCCGCCGATCGGGTCGGAGGCCTGAGCCTGCGTCATCGTGGTGGTGGTCACGCTCTGCGTGGTGCCGCCGGTGTTGGTCGCGGCATTGTTCAGCGCCTCGTCGGTCAGCGCCGTGATGTCGATTCGCTCGCCGGAGGCAATCGTGCCGGCCTTGGTCGTGGCGGAAGAGCCGTCGATGCGGCGCGGCAGGGCCACGACCTCGCCTTCGCGCAGCGAGACATCGTCGGTGATGCCGTTGTAGCGCGCCAGCTCGGTGGCCGGGATACCGGTGCGGGCGGCCACCGAGGCAATGGTGTCGCCGCGTTGGGCCACGGCGACCTGATAATTCGGATAGGAAATGATACCGTTGGCATCGGGCACCGGTTTCGACACGGTCTGGGCCTCGCTGGCCGCCGGTGCCGTGGTGAACCCGTCGGTCAGCCCGCGCAGGTCGAAATCGATCGGCTTGTCGCAGGCCGCAAGCGCCAGGGCGGCGGACCCGGCCAGCAACAGCTGCAGGGCGCGCAGGCGCGGGGATCGTACGGATGAAATCGTCACGGTGCTCATGGCTCTCTTGTCCTCAATTCCTGGGGACGGCCTCTTGGGCGCCCCGATCGCCTTTCTTGGCGAAGGCTTACACTCTTATCGTTTCAAACGCCGTCATTCCTGTCCCATCCCTTCGACGAGTGGGACGAAACGCACGGCGCGCAATTCTTCATATTCGAAACCCTGCTCGGTCTTCGTCACCTTGATGAGGCTCTGAACCGCGTCAGACTGCCCCACCGGCACCACCATGATACCGCCTGTTTTCAACTGCGCCAAGAGGGGGCCGGGCGGGTCTTCGGCGGCGGCGGTGACAATTATGCGATCAAAGGGCGCTTGTTCCGGCAAGCCAAACGAGCCGTCCGAGGACATGGAGGTGATATTGACGATGCCGAGACGATCGAACACCGTTTGCGCCTCGCGCACCAGCCTGGCATAACGGTCGACGGTGTAGACCCTGCGCGCCAATTGGCTGAGGACCGCCGCCTGATAGCCCGAGCCTGTGCCGACCTCCAGGACCTTGTCGCGCGGCTGCACATCGAGCGCCTGGGTCATCAGGCCCACGACCGAGGGTTGCGAAATGGTCTGGCCGCAGGCGATCGGCAGCGGCATGTCCTCATAGGCGCGTTCGGCGAAGATCCCGCGCACGAAATCGCCGCGGTCGATCTTTTCCATCGCCTGAAGCGTGCGCCCGTCGGTGACGCCCTTGGAGCGCAGCGTGTAGAGAAACTGCATCTTGGCTTCGGGCGTCATCACCATCAGAAGGCACTCTCCAGAGCGTCGAGCCGGTCATGCGCCGTCAGATCGGCGCGCATCGGCGTGACCGAGATATGATCCGCGAGATTGGCGCTCACGTCGGTGCCCGGGCCGGTGTCGACCGATTGTTCGGAGCCGCGCACCCAGAGGAAGCGCCGACCGGTCGGGGAGACCTGCCCCTCGATGCCGAAACCCGCAGTCTGGCGCCGTCCCTGCCGGCAGATCAGCGGCGATTTGGTGTCGGCGGCCGGGATCGGCGGGAAATTCACATTGTAGAACAGCCCGTAATCGCGATCCTCGTCCCAGGGTGCGGCGAGAAGACGCCGGACCACCTCGGCGCCGTGCCGGGCGGCGCTCTCGAACGGGTCTTCGGCCTGATAATTGCGCGGGCCGAGGAACTGCGACATGGCGATGGATTTCACCCCTTGCAGCGCACCCTCCATGGCGCCGCCGATAGTGCCGGAATACATGACATTTTCGCCCGCATTGTTGCCGCGGTTGACGCCGGAGAGCAGCAGATCGGGCTTTTCGGGCAGAATGTCGTGCAGGCCAGCCAGGACGCAATCGGCGGGCGAGCCCTCGGCGGCCCAGCGGCGCGGTCCGAGTTCGGTGATCATCGTCGGATGCGAATAAGAAATGCAATGGGCGACCCCGGATTGCTCGAAGGCGGGCGCCACGACCCAGATCTCGCCCGCAGGCCCCGCCACCTCGGATGCGATCTTTTCGAGCGTCTTCAGGCCGGGGGCGTTGATGCCGTCGTCATTGGTGATCAGGATACGCATGGGGCTGCTTTCTCTTGTGTTGTCCTATTCCTTAAAGCAGGCTTGGAATCGCGGCAAGTCGCCCGCGACCTCTGCGCGGAAAAACCCGGAGCAATCCGGAAAAATAAGGAGATCTCCCATGGTCACGCCCGTTTTGGATGCCGTTGCGGTCACGGCGAAAGACATCGAACGCGCGATGGCGTTCTACACGGTGTTGGGGTTCGATTTCGAGGGTGGCTTTCTCTCCGACGACCATGTCGAGCCGGTGCGGCGCCCGGGAGAGCCGCGGCTGATGATCGACAGTGCGGCCTTGATGGAAAAACTCACCGGCGAAGCGCCGCGCGCGCCCAATCACTCGGCCTTTGCGCTTCTCTGTGACACCCCGGCGGAGGTGGACGGCATGGCGAAAGCGGTGGAAGAGGCCGGCTTCTCCGTGCTGGTCCAGCCCTGGGATGCCTTTTGGGGCCAGCGCTACGCCACGGTTTCCGACCCGGATGGTTATCGCGTGGACCTGTTCGCGCCCTTGTGAGCCTATGTCCCTGAGTGCATCCGAGACCTTCAGGGAAAACATCACTATGTCAGGAAGAGTTCTCGAGATAGTGTTGCAGAGGGTGGCGGTGTTCCGGCAGCGGCTGCAGCCCCGGTTTGCGCATTTCGAATTCCTTCAGGAACGCGCGTGGGTTCTCCATGCTCAGGTCTGAGAGATCGCGCGCGTCATAGCGCCACCATTCCGAGGCCTGCAGGGCATCGGCAATGTCCATATCGAACCGGTCGCGGATCTTTTTCGCGGGGATGCCGCCAACAATCGTATAGGGGGCGACATCCTTGGTCACCACGGCGCCATAGCCGATGATCGCGCCGTCATGAATGGTGATTCCTCCCTTCAGCGCCGCATTGTCGGCGATCCAGACATCGTTGCCGATGTTGATCGGGGCCGGCGTGTTGTCGAAACTGCGGGGCATAGGCGAGTCGTCACGGGCATAACGCTGATAATGCCGACGCTTGTAGAACATCGGGCTGGTGCTCACCCAGTCGGCCGGATGGTCCACGCCCAGCCTGTGGACGCCTCGGCCGATGGAGCAATACCGACCGACATGGGACAGGCCTTCGATAAAGCTCTGACTGTAGCTGAACGCCCCGAGAGGTAGGAAACCCTCCTGCGGATGCTGACACATCGGTTCAAAAGCCACGTCTTCCCCAGAGAGAGCCTGTCCCTTTTGCACGCGTGGATAAAAGCGGATGCGATATGTGTCGTAGAGATGTGAAAACTCGGCTTGGCTCAAATGGCGCATCGGGGCGGCTTCCTGTGCAATTGCCTCGGTCTGGCGGAGGTTTTCCGGAGACTCTATCTCGCGCAGGCGGGTTTGGCGATGGGCTGGGATGCGCAGGGGACGCGCCGAAGGCACATAGGACACAGAAGAGAGTAGAGAGGAGAGCACAGAGCGCGGGCAAGCGCCACAGCGGCGCAGGCGTGGTCCGGCTATTCGTGCTTCAGAGCAGGGCGATGTCCTTCAGCAGACGCTCTGCCTCGACACTCGGGTGGGTGAGTGTCTCGCGCTCTTCGCCCGGGAAGAACCGTGCCCGGGTGGCGGTGGGCATCGGATTGGGCGTCAGGATGTGGATGCGCGGCGCGGTCTCGACATTGGCGCTTTCGGCCTGCCAGCTTTTCGCCATGGCGATCTGCGCGGCTTTCGAGGCGCCGTAAGCGCCAAAGAATTTCTCGCCGGCGTGATTGTCCTCGAAAAACAGCACATCGGCGGGGGCGGCGGCCATGTTCAGGAGCGGCGAGACCATCGGAATGAGCTTGCCGGTGGCGATGACATTGGTGTTCATCGTGCGATCGAAATCTTTCGGGTCCATGTGGTCCGCAGGCGACAGGAGTTGCGCATAGACCGCGGTATGGGCCCAGAGGTCGAGATGCCCCCAGCGGTCATAGATGCCGCGACAGAGATGCGCCATGGCATCCGGGTTGGTGATATCCATCGGGGCCAGCGTGGCTTGACCGCCTTTGGCCTTGATCCGGTCATCGAGCTCTTCGAGCGCGCCGGTGGTCTTGGCCACGGCGACGATGTGATAGGCGGGCGCCAGTGCCTCGGCGAGAAAGAAGCCAAGGCCGCGCGAGGCGCCGGTGATCAGGGCGATTTTCGTGTTCTCTGTCATGGGGCTTGGTGTGGCGCTTGTGCGCCGATGCGTCAAGAGGGTTTGAACGCGCTGCGCGCCAATGTCCCGCTGGCCTCGTAGAGATCGATGAGCTGGTCGAGCGAGATGTCCGGTATCGCCTCCAGGGTCACCGACGGCCGCGCGGTTCCGTCGCCGAAAGAGAGGGTCACAGGGCTGTCCTGAGGTGCCAGTGGAGAAAGATCATTGGCCAGCGTGGCGAGCGTGTCACCAGGCACCGCGCCGCCGTCCAACAGCTCGAGATAGGCGTAGAAGACCGGGTGCGGCACCTCGACCCAAAGCGCCACCATCAGCGCCTCGGCGGAGCCGCGAATGGGCAGGGCGAGCGTGGCACAGAGGTAGCGCCCATCTGCAAAGCGGCACAGTTCGGACGCCAGCTGATCCTCGCCCGCCTTGACAAAGGGGGCTTCTCCACGGGCCTCATGCGGCCAGTCCGACGGGTGATCGAAGCCGATGTCAATAACGCCACCTTGGCTTTGCAAGGCCCGCCAGCGCGGATCGAGATCGAGGAGGGAAGTCATGGTCAGTCTACCAAATGGGGCCGCATGTCGTTTCCGGTCGCGGCGTAGATGTCGAGAAGGTGGTCGAAGGAGATACCGCTTTTTTGTGCTTTGAAGAGCGGGCCTTCTTGCGCATGCAGTGAAGGCCGCTGGCCTCGCTTTCCCGGAATAAGGTCACAAGCGACGTGTTCGTCCTCGCCAAGATCGAAGCAAGGAAAGCTATTGGAAAGCCAGGAAAATGCGCCCTCAAAGTCGTCATCTCCGCTCTCGGATTGGATGAGACGCCGAAAACTTTCTTCGCTGAGGCTGCCCCAGCAACCAAATGAAAAGCTCTGATCACAGCCCCGAATGGGCAGAGGAAAGACGCAGCGCACGAAGAAATCGCCGGCATGCAGGCAGGTATCGGAGTTCAGAAAGTCCTCACCGAAACGAAATTCGCCGGGGCCGTTATCGTGGGAGGTTGGATGAGACCATGTCGTAGGCGCATGAAAGCCAATGTCAAAGACGCCTTGCATGGGCTTTCCGCAGCAGGGGCAAGGGCCGTTGTCCCCCATGAAACGCTTCCAGCGCGGGTCCTGATCCAGAGAGTTGGCGAGATCTGTTTCTGAAGTTTGGGGAAGGCGTTTGCCGAAAATGTCGCGCAAACGCCGCATTGCCACTTATTCCGCAGCCGGTTTCAGCTCGAAGCCCTTGGCGAGCATATCCGTGGGTGCGACCGGGTATTCACCGGAGAAGCACGCGTCGCAATATTGCGGTTTGGCGTTGTTGCGGCCCTCGGCGACGCCGGCGGCGCGGTAGAGCCCGTCCAGGGAAATGAATTGCAGGCTGTCCACATCGAGATGCTGACGCATTTCCTCGACCGTCATCTGCGCCGCTAGAAGCTTGTCACGATCCGGCGTGTCGACGCCGTAGAAGCACGGCCACATGGTGGGCGGCGAGGCGATGCGGAAATGCACCTCGGCGGCGCCGGCGTCCAGCAGCATATCCTTGATCTTGCGAGACGTGGTGCCGCGCACCACCGAGTCATCGACGAGGATGATGCGCTTGTCGCGAATGAGCGCCCGGTTGACGTTCAGCTTGAGACGCACGCCCATGTTGCGGATCTGTTCGGAGGGCTCGATGAAGGTCCGGCCCATATATTGGTTGCGGATGATGCCCATGCCGTAGGGGATGCCGCTCTCATGGGCAAAGCCAATGGCCGCCGGCGTGCCGCTGTCCGGCACGGGGCAAACCAGATCGGCCTCCACGGGCGCTTCTTTGGCCAGCTCGACACCGATCTGACGGCGGGTCTCATAGACCGAGCGGCCTTCGAGGATCGAATCCGGGCGTGAGAAATACACATGTTCGAAGATGCAGAAGCGCGAGGCCTGCTGCTCGAACGGTTTCGAACTGGTGAGCTTGCCATCGTCGGAAATCACCACCATTTCACCAGGCTCGATCTCGCGGACGAACTCGGCGCCGATGATGTCCAATGCACAGGTTTCAGAGGAGAGCACATAGCCTTTCTCGCCGATCTTGCCGAGAACCAGCGGCCGCACGCCGCGCGGGTCGCGCACGCCGATGAGCTTGGTGCGGGTCATGGCAACGACCGAGAAGGCGCCTTCGACCCGGCGCAGCGCGTCTTTCATCCGTTCCGGGATATTGCGCTGCAGGGACCGCGCCATCAGATGAATGATGCATTCACTGTCCGAGGAGGATTGGAAGATCGAGCCGCGTTCAATGAGCTCGCGGCGCAGGCTGTCGGCATTGGTGATATTGCCGTTATGGGCAATTGCCGCGCCCCCCATGGCGAATTCGCCGAAAAACGGCTGTACATCGCGAATGGCGGTGGTGCCTTTCGAGCCGGCGGTGGAATAGCGGACATGGCCGATGCCGATCGAGCCGGGCAGGGTCTCCATCACCTTTTGCGAGGTGAAATTGTCGCGCACATAACCGAACCGGCGGGCCGATTGGAAATTCGCTTCCGGATCATAGGTGACGATGCCGCCGGCTTCCTGGCCGCGGTGTTGCAGCGCGTGCAATCCGAGGGCGATGAAGGAGGCAGCGTCGGTGACACCGACCGCGCCGAAGACACCGCATTCCTCCTTCAGCTTGTCATCATCGAACGGGTGAGACGGGGGCATGGTGCGCATATTGCCGGGCTCCGAATCCTGTAGCGGGCGTTTTCGACCCTCCTTTAAGCCCTTGTGGCCCGAGTGTCACGAAAGGATCACATAGCTTTTTGTCACATCGGCAGGTGAGCGGGGCCAGTATGGCCTTTGTGCGGAAGATCTGTTCAGCCCTGACGGCGCGCGATGAGAAAAAGCGCATCCGCCCCCTCGGGCCTCCAATCCACCTCGATGTCGAACCCGTTGGCGCGGATCTCGGCCCGCAGCGCCTCTTCGGTAAAGGCGGTGACCGAGGGCAGAAGCGGCAGGAGACGCAAGAGCGGTTGCAACAGGCGCAACAGCCGCGAATGCCCCATGCAGGTGGTCGACGAGACGAAGATGCCGCCGGGTTTGGTGAGCGCCGCCGCCCTGTCAATCGCGCCGCGCCAATCGGGCAGGAGATGCAGGAGCGACAGCATCAAGACCGCGTCATAGGCGGGCGGGGCGGTGATCTCATCGAGGCTTTTGCAGTGAAAGGTGACGTTGTCGATCTGCTCGGCCGCGGCGCGGGTCTCTCCGACCGCCAGAAGTTTTTTCGAGAAATCGCAGGCGGTGACCGAGCGGACATGCGGCGCGTGGTTGAGCGCGGTGGCGCCGGAGCCACAGCCGATCTCGAGCAGATCCCAATCGGGGCGCAATCTCTCGCGGGTCAGCTCGAGCTTGCGTTGATACACCGCCTCATCGGGAACCGGCGAGGCGAGGTATTTCCTGGCGATGAGATTCCAGAACAGCGGCGAGCTGGCCATGCGGCGTTCCAATCTGGCAACGAGGGGCTGCCCCAGAGCTAAGAAAAGGCGGCCCCGCATTCAAGCGTGCCGCCTCCGATCTCTTGCAATGTCACGACATTTTCGTGTTTTTGGGTGCACGCGGCGTTTATTGCGTGCAGGTCGAGACCAGGCTCTCGTAGCGCTGGGTGATCCAGTCGGGGGCAGAATCCGGCAGGCTCTCGTCGATCTTGTCTTGAGAGCGGGCAAAGACTTTCGCGGTGCGCGAATTTTCCAGCGCCGCAATCGGGTCGCCGGTGGAGACACGGTCGACGATCACCAGCGCGATCGCCACGAGAATGATGCCCCGCAGCACGCCGAAGAGAAAGCCAAGCCCCTGATCGATGCCGCCCAATGCCGAGCGTTGCACGGCGGAGGAGAACAGCGGCGTGAAGATCGACACCACGATCAGCGCCAGCGCGAAGACCGCGAAAAACCCGGTGATCACCGCCAATTCGCACGACCCGGAAATATAGTCCCCGAGATAAGGGACCTCTTTCACCAGCGGCACCGCTTTCGGGGCGAAGATATAGCCCAGAATGGCGGCGATGATCCAACCGGCAATGGCCATGCCTTCACGCACGAACCCGCGGCTATAGGCCAGAATGGCCGAGACAATGATGACCAATGCGACGATACCGTCGATGATTGTAAAGCCTTCCATGACGCCTCACTTTGTTATGTGCGCGCCACCCGCGCCGTTATGTGCGCGCCACCCGCGCCGGTTTTCCCGGTGCCTAGCCTGCGCCGAATATTTCTCCGACAAATCCGATCAGATCGCTCATTTGTCGCAATGCCATACCGCTCTTTTCCCCGGCTTTCGAATGCGAGGGGGCGATGGCAGAGGAAAAACCAAGTTTTTTCGCTTCTTTCAACCTGTTTTCGGTCTGACCGACGGGTCTGAGCCCGCCGGAGAGCGAAAGTTCCCCGAAAACCACACAATCTTTCGGCAATGCGGCGTCTTCGCGGGCGGACAGAAGCGCGGCGGCGACGGCCAGATCGGCGGCGGGTTCGGAGACTTTCATGCCCCCGGCGACATTGAGATACACATCGAGCCCGGCAAAGGGGATGCCACAGCGGCTTTCCAGCACCGCGAGGATCATGGCGAGCCGGGAACCATCCCAGCCGACCACGGTGCGGCGCGCCTGGGCATGCGGTGAGGGGGCGACAAGCGCCTGAAACTCCACCAGAACCGGCCGTGTGCCCTCGATCCCGGCGAAAACCACCGATCCGGGCACCGGTTCGTCGCGTTCGGACAGGAACAGCGCCGAAGGGTTGGTGACTTCGGACAGCCCGTCACCGGTCATCTCGAACACACCGATCTCATGCGCCGGGCCAAAACGGTTCTTTACCGCTCTGAGCAGGCGGAACTGATGACCGCGCTCGCCCTCGAAATACAGGACCGTATCGACCATATGTTCGACCACGCGCGGGCCGGCCAATTGGCCCTCCTTGGTGACATGGCCGACGAGCACGACGGAGACGCCACGGGTCTTGGCGAAGGTCACAAGTTCGTGCGCGGCGGCGCGAACCTGGCTGACCGAACCCGGGGCGCTCTCGACATTGTCGGCCCACATGGTCTGGATGGAATCGATGATCACCAGATCGGGCTGTTCCGCCTCAAGCGTGGTGAGAATGTCGCGCAGGTTGGTTTCGGCCCCGAGCTGTACCGAGGCCTCCGCCAATCCAAGCCGTTGAGCCCGCATCCGCACCTGGGCGCTGGCCTCCTCGCCAGAGATATAGATCACCTTGAGACCCGCCCCGGCGAACTTTGCCGCGGCCTGCAACAGAAGCGTGGATTTGCCGATCCCCGGATCACCGCCCACGAGAATGGCCGAGGCCGGCACCAGACCGCCGCCCAGCACCCGGTCGAATTCATCCATGCCGGAGGCGGTGCGTGGTGGCGGGGCCTCTTTTGCCGACAGAGACGAGAGCGGGATTTCCTTGCCGCGCATGCCGCCCAGGGTCTTTTTCGACGGGCCAGAGGCCGAGAGCGGCTTTTCCTCGGAAATGGTGTTCCACTCGCCACAGCCATCGCAGCGGCCCGACCATTTGGTGGTGACTGCCCCGCAATTGGCGCAGACGAAATTCTTTTGGACCTTGGCCATAGCGTTTTCCTGTCTTGGCTCTCTGCTCGTTCTTGCTTCGTTCTACTCTGTGCGCCCGGCAGGTTTCAAGCCAAAGCTTGTACCAGAGCCCGTCAGGGGGGACCTGTCAGGCCGGGACGTGTCTTTTTCCGGCCAGAAGGCTCAACCCGAGACTCGCCAACACGCAAAAGGTGAACAAATACAATCCCCAGCCCATTTCCAGCCGTCCGACACCGATGCCCTTGGCGACGGTGATATAGATGGCGATGAGAAAGACATCGGCCATGGCCAGCCGACCGAGCTGGAACAACAGCGGCTTGATGCGGGCGGGCAGGCGGTTTGACAGCAGCCCCTCGAGCGCCAGCACCTTGGCAATGGGCGCGATCAGGGCAAAGAACACCACCACGAGGGCAAGGAAGATATCCGTATGCCAGAGGCTGCGGATGCCGGAGAGCACCGAAATTTCGGATTGGAAGAACACCGGCAGAAGCCCCGCTTTCATCAGCGGTGCCACCCAGGCGATGGGAAACAGGATCAAAAGCGACATGTTGGCGAGGCGCAGCTTGGTCATGGCTCAACAGGTGGCCCGAGAGGCGCCGGATTGCAAGGGCGGGATGTTTGCGCCGTGAGAGTGCGCGCAGCCCCGTGGGGGAGCGCTCTCAGCGCAGGGTCTCGATCGGCCCGTCCGGAGACCCGGTGATGAATTGCGTGAGATAGGGGTCATGCGCCGCGTCCATCTCGGCGACCGGCCCGTGCCAGCGGATCTTGCCGCCGTGCAGCATGGCGACCTTGTCGGCAATCGCGCGCACAGAGGACATGTCATGGGTGATGGTCACGGCGGTGGCGCCCATTTCGACGACGATCTCGCGAATGAGCTCGTTGATGACGCCGGCCATGATCGGGTCGAGCCCGGTGGTCGGCTCGTCGAAAAAGATGATCTCCGGATCGGCGGCGATGGCGCGGGCGAGGCCCACACGTTTCTGCATCCCGCCCGAAAGCTCGGCGGGGAAGAGATCGGCGACATCGGGGCCGAGACCGACGCGGCGCAGCTTGGCGATGGCGATCTCCTTGGCCTCCGCGCGCGGGCGTTTCAAAGATCCGCGCAAGAGCCGGAAGGCGACATTTTGCCAGACCGGCAGGCTGTCGAACAGCGCAGCGCCTTGGAACAACATGCCAAAGCGTGCCAGAAAGGCGTCGCGATCGCCGGTCGCCGTGACGTCTTCGCCGGCGACCTTGATCTGGCCCTGATCCGGGCGGATCAGCCCGAGGATGCATTTCAGCGTGACCGATTTTCCGGTGCCGGAGCCGCCGATGATGACACAGCTTTCGCCCTTCGCGACCGAGAGATCGACGCCGCGCAAAATCTGTTTCGCGCCAAAGGCTTTGTGGACGTTCTTGAGCTCGATCATGTGGAGAAAAACGCCTGTGTCAGAACGAAATTGGCGGCGAGGATCAACACGGCGGCGGCCACCACCGACGATTTGGTCGCCCGGCCCACGCCCTGGGCGCCACGGCCGCTGTGCATGCCGAAATAACAGCCCATCAGCGTGGCGATCACGCCGAAGGCCGCGCCTTTGACGAGCGAGGAAATCACATCGGGGGGTTCCAGAAAATCGACGGTGTTCTGCAGATAGGTCGCCGGGTTGAAGCCCAAGGATTGCGTCGAGACGAACCAGCCGCCGAACACCCCGATCGTGTCGCCCACGGCCACGAGCACGGGCACGGTGACGAGACCGGCAAAGACCCGCGGTGCCGTGAGGTATTTCATCGGATCGGTGGAGAGCGTGACCAGCGCGTCGATCTGTTCGGTAACTTTCATCGTGGCGATTTCGGCGGCGATCGACGAGGTCACCCGTGCCGCCATCATCAGCCCGACCATCACCGGGCCCAGTTCGCGCACCACGCCCAGGGCGACGATCTGCGGCACCACCTGTTCGGCGGAGAAACGCGAGCCACCGGCATAGATCTGCAGCGCCAGCGCGCCGCCGGTGAAAATCGCGGTGAGGCCGACGACCGGCAAGGAGAGATAGCCGACATGCACCAGCGCATGCCAGAATTCACGACCGTAAAACGGCGGGGTGATAATATGGCGAAAGGCATCGAGCGCGAAACGGGTCACACGGCCGACGGTGGCCAGCGCGGCCAGAACGGTCGCACCGAGCAGGGCCAGGGGGCGTGTGATCAGCGCGCTCATCCTCGGATCATCCTTCTGCTCACCCGAGGTAGCGGCGATGGTAGCGCGCGCCCAGAGAGGTGAGGATTTCATAGCCGATGGTCTGGCCGATCTCGGCGAGATCGTCGACCGTCTGGTGTTCGCACAGGAGATCGAGCGACCGCGGCACCTGGCTGAGATGGGTGATGTCGACGGTGATCAGGTCCATCGACACGCGGCCCACCAGCGGGCAGGGGGTCGCGCCATCAAACAGCATTGCCTTGTTGGAGATCAGCCTTGTGATTCCGTCGGCATAGCCAGCGGAGACGGTGGCAATGCGCGATGGCACTTCGGCGGTCCAGCTGTTGGAATAGCCGACGGTTTCGCCGGGCATGACGTCGCGGGTCTGGATCACCGGGCATTCGAGCTTGACCACCGGCTTGCCGGCCTCGAAGGGGAAACCGCCATAGAGGCCGATCCCGGGACGCACCAGATCGAAATGATAGTCGGGTCCCAAAAGCAGCCCGCCCGTGGCCGACAGCGCCCGGCGGACCTTGAGCCCGTCGGTCATCTCGCGAAACGCGGCAAGCTGCTGCGCGTTCATCGGATGCTCCGGCTCGTCCGAACAGGCCAGATGGCTCATCACCAGATCGGGTTTCGCCTTGATCACCAGCGCCTTGACCGCGTCCCATTCGGCGGGCTCTAGCCCGAGACGGTTCATCCCGGTGTCGAGCTGAATGCCGAAAGACGCGCCCGGGAGCGCCTCGAAATGGCGGGTGATCTGATCCAGCGAATTGAGCATCGGGGTGAGATGCATATCCGCGATCATGTCGGTGTCGCCGGCCATATGGCCCCCGAAGACGCCGATCCAGGGGCTGGGGCCGACCGCATCGCGGAGCGCAACGCCTTCTTCGGCGGCGGCGACGAAAAAGCTCTTCACGCCGGCTTTCATCAGCGCGCGGGCGGCCTTGCCGACCCCCAGCCCATAGGCGTCGGCCTTGACCACGGCGGCGGTTTCCACCGTGTCTGCGGAGAGGGCATCAAGGGCGCGCCAGTTGCCGGCGAGCGCCCCGAGATCGATATCGAGTGTAGAAGTAGCCATGTCGCTGTTTCTGACGGCGCGGTGCAAGAGTCGCAAGCGCAAAGCGCCGTGATGGAGTGTCGTTGATGATTATTCGGTTTCGAAATTGTTGTAGCTCTCGGGCGCGAGGTTGCCGAAGCGGGTGAATTGCGCCTCAAAGCTGAGCTCCACCGTGCCGATCGGGCCGTGGCGCTGTTTGCCGAGGATCACCTCGGCCTTGGCGTGCAGACGCTCCATATCGGCCATCCATTTTTCCATCGCCTCGAGATTGTCGTCATCGGGCTTTTCACGCTCTTTGTAATATTCGCCACGGTAGACGAACATCACCACGTCGGCGTCCTGCTCGATCGAGCCGGATTCGCGCAAATCCGAGAGCTGCGGCCGTTTGTCGTCGCGGGATTCCACCGTCCGGGAGAGCTGCGACAGCGCGATCACCGGGATGTTCAACTCCTTGGCGATGGCCTTGAGACCCATGGAAATCTCGCCGATCTCCTGCACCCGGTTGCCCTCGGTCCGCGAGGTGCCGCGCACAAGCTGCAGATAGTCGACGATCAAGAGATCGAGCCCATGGGTCCGTTGCAGGCGCCGCGCTCGGGCGGCGAGCTGGGAAATCGGGATCGACGGCGTGTCGTCGATATAGAGCGGGCAGGACTCGAGTGTCTTGGCGGCATCGACGAAGCGGCGGAATTCCTCCTCGGTCATGTCGCCCTGACGGATCTTGTGCGAGGAGATTTCCGAGGCTTCCGCCAGAATACGCGCGGCGAGCTGTTCGGCGCTCATCTCGAGCGAATAGAAGCCGACGACGCCGCCCTCGACCGCGCCCTGTTTGCCATCGGGCAGGGTGCCCTTTTTATAGCTCTTGGCGATGTTGAAGGCGATGTTGGTCGCCAGCGAGGTTTTCCCCATCGACGGACGCCCGGCGAGAATGATCAAATCCGACGGGTGTAGCCCGCCCATCTTCTTGTCGAGATCGATCAGCTTGGTTGCCACCCCGGCCATGCCGCCGCCTCGCTCATAGGCGGCGTTGGCGTTCAAAACGGCCTGCGTCACGGCGGAGAGAAACGAGGTGAACCCGGTCTCGCCCTTGCCCTGTTCGGCGAGGGAGTAAAGCCGCTGTTCGGCGGCGACGATCTGTTCGCCCGGATCGCGCGCGTCGGCGCCGGACGCCGCAGAACCGGCGATCTCATTGCCCAGCTCGATCAGCTGACGGCGCAGGAACAGATCATAGATCAGCTGCGCATAGTCGCGCACCGCATAGGTCGAGATGGCCGAGGCCGCCAGACGCGCCAGATAGGCCGGGCCGCCCAGTTCCTGCAACCCCACATGATCTTCCATATAGGCCTTGAGGGTCACCGGTGAGGCGAGCATGTTTTTCGAGATCCGCTCGGCGGCTTTCTCGAAGATATCCTTGTGCACCGGGTCATAGAAATGTTCCGGCGCAATAATCGACGCGATCTTGTCGAAGACATCGTTATTGGTCAGGAGCGCGCCCAGAAGCTGTTGTTCCGCTTCGATATTATGCGGCACGGCGCCGACGTAGGAGGTGATCACAGAGCTTTGCGCCGGCTCGTTTGACGCGTCGTTGTCACCCGCGTTGTCTTCACGTCTGTCTTGTAGATTTGCGACTTCGTTCATCCCGTCCGGCCTCATGTTTTTGATCCCGCGAGTCGCGCCGTGCCCGCGGATTTGCATGTTCTAAACCAAGCGCGCGCAGGGAGGCAAAATGTATATCCTGTGGATAACTCACAGGCGTCCGGACAGGCGCCCGGAGCGGTCGAACCCGCCGCGCGTAAACCGCCCTGACACAAGGAAAAACGCCGCCGGGACGAGCGGTCACCGGCGGCGCATAAATTTTTGGCGGACCGTGGAATGCGGCAGGGAGACGCGGCGGGACCGCGCCGAGTACCTCAGCCTTTCTTGTGCTTTTCCTGCCAGGCGCGCGGCGCGCCGAGGAAATGTTCGACCTCGGAGAGCGTGGCCTCATTGAAGACCTTCTGCTTCTTCGCCTCTTCGAGAACATCCCACCAGGTGCAGAGCGAAATCAGCTTCACACCGTGATCGCCCAGCGTCTTTTCGGTCTCCGGGAAGATGCCGTAATAGAAGATCACCGCGGTCCAGTTACAGCTCGCGCCGGTCTCGCGGATCGCGTCGACGAAGGAGAGCTTGGAGCCGCCATCGGTGGTCAGATCCTCGACCAGGAGCACGCGCTGGCCCTCGCTCATTTCGCCTTCGATGCGGGCGTTGCGGCCGTAGCCCTTGGGCTTCTTGCGCACGTAAGTCATCGGCAGGCCGAGACGTTCCGCGACCAGTGCCGAGAAGGGAATGCCCGCGGTTTCGCCACCGGCGATGTTGTCGAACGCCTCAAAACCGGCTTCGCGCATGATCTGCACCGCCATGAAATCCATCAGCGTCGAGCGGATGCGCGGATAAGAGATCAGCTTGCGGCAGTCGATATAGGTCGGCGAGGGCAGACCGGAGGCGAGGATGAACGGGTCTTCCGGGCGGAAATTCACCGCGCCGATTTCCAGCAGCATCCGCGCGGTCAGCCGGGCGATCTCGGTCTCGTCGGGAAAGGAGGTGGGGATCATTGTCGAATGTCTCTCTTTGGTCTTTGGCTGCCGTTGATGATGGCGGTCTCTGGCTGCTGTCTCTGGCGGCTTACGCCTCGACGCTCCAATGGAGCGGCATTTGCGGATCGAAGACGGTCACAGGACCGTTTTCCGTGTCAATCTTGCTCGGGTATTGCACCGGGGCGCCCTTTTTGAGGGTGATCGAGGCCTCGTTGAGCGGCAACCCGTAGAACCTCGGGCCGTTGATCGAGGTGAACGCCTCGAGTTTGTCCAGAGCGCCCTCCTGCTCGAACACTTCGGCGAGGATCGACATGGTGTTGGTGGCGGTGAAACAGCCGGCGCAGCCACAGGCGTTTTCCTTGGCGCCGTCGAGATGCGGGGCCGAATCCGTGCCGAGGAAATAGCTCGCGTCGCCTGAGGTGGCGGCCTCCACGAGGGCCAGGCGGTGCGTTTCGCGTTTTGCCACCGGCAGGCAGTAGTAATGCGGTTTGATGCCGCCGACGAGGATGTGGTTGCGGTTGATCACCAGATGATGCGTGGTGATCGTCGCGCCGAGCTTGTCGCCGCCCTCGCGGGCATAATCGGCACCGTCCTTGGTGGTGATATGTTCCATCACCACCTTGAGATCGGGGTTGGCGCGGCGGATCGGATCGAGCACCGTGTCGATGAAGACCTTTTCGCGGTCGAAAATATCCACGTCGGGGGTCACCACCTCGCCATGGATGCAGAGCGGCAGGCCGATCTCGGCCATTTTTTCCAGCACCGGCTTGACCTTGGCAAAATCCGTCACGCCCGAAGACGAGTTGGTCGTGGCACCGGCCGGGTAGAGTTTCACCGCTTTCACCAGACCCGAAGCATGCGCCAGGGCAACATCGTCGGGGTCGGTTTCCTCGGTGAGATAGAGCGTCATCAGCGGTTCGAACGTGCCGCGTCCGGGATTGGCCTTGAGGATGCGTTCGCGATAGGCGGAGGCATCGTCCATCGTCACCACCGGGGGCACGAGGTTCGGCATCACGATGGCGCGGGCGAAATGGCGCGCGGTTTCGGGCAGGACGGCCTTGAGCATCGCGCCATCGCGCAGATGCAGGTGCCAGTCGTCGGGGCGGCGGATGGTGAGTGTCTCGGTCATGGGCTTGGATTACTCTTTTCATCGGCAAAGTGCTAGAGGACAGATCGCGCTTATTTTTTGAGCGTTTGGTTGATTTTTGAGACGGGTTCGGGGCGGAATGCGCCGCACAGGATTGAAGCCCGCCGGAGAGTGCCGCTAGTCTCGGAGCGATCCAAAGACCCGAGGGTAAGGACCCGATGCTCGACGCGCCCGACATGCCAGTGACCCCGACGATGCAGCGCGTGCGCGGGCGGGCCCATGTTGTCATGGGGGCAAAGGGGCTCAGGGATCTGCACCAGTCCGGCTCCGCCAAGGCGATGTTGCCAAAGGTGCATTCGAAAGTGCCCGAGGTGGTTTTTCTCAACACGTCCGGAGGGTTGACTGCAGGCGATCGGCTGGATTACCGGCTCGAGGTCGAAGACGGCGGGGCCTTGCTGGGCACCACCCAGACCGCCGAGCGGGCCTATGCCTCGGTCAAAGGCGGCGCTGATGCCGAGGTCGCGGTCGATCTGGTGGCGGGCCGGGGCGCGAGGCTCGACTGGCTGCCGCAGGAGACCATCCTGTTCGAGACATCGCGCCTCTCGCGCCGCACCTCGGCCGAGATCGCCGGCGATGCCCGATTTCTGTTCACCGAGTCGCTGGTGCTCGGGCGTGCCGCGATGGGCGAGGTGATTGAGACACTGCATCTCACCGACCGGCGCGAGATCCGCCGGGCGGGTCGGCTCGAATTCCTCGAGCCGCTGGAGATCGACGCCGGGCTGCTGGCAGAGCGCGAGCATCCGGTGACCTTGAACGGCGCGCGAGCGATTGCCACCATCGGGTTGTTCGAACAAGGCGCCGAGGCGCTGGCCGAGGTGCTCAAACCGATCACCCAGGACGGCGTCACCGCCGGGGTCTCCGGCTGGAACGGCAAACTGCTGATCCGTGCCATGGCGGGCGACGGTTATCCGCTGCGCCGCTATGTGGCGCGTATTTTGAAACAGATCAGGCAGGCGGATCTGCCGCGGGTCTGGCAGGTCTGACAAGACGCAGAAACAAGACAGAGAACGAGGGATGATATGAACCTGACGCCCAGGGAAAAGGACAAGCTTCTGGTCTCGCTCGCCGCCATGGTGGCGCGCGGGCGTCTGGAGCGCGGTGTCAAGCTGAACCACCCGGAGGCGATCGCGCTGATCACCGATTTCGTGGTCGAGGGCGCGCGCGACGGCAAGGCGGTCTCGGAGCTGATGCAGACGGCGGCCCATGTGGTGACGAAAGACATGTGCATGGAGGGCATTCCCGAAATGATCCACGAGGTTCAGGTCGAGGCGACCTTCCCCGATGGCACGAAACTCGTCACCGTCCACCATCCCATTCGCTAAGGAGCCTGTCATGATCCCCGGAGAATATTTCATCGAAGAGGGCGAGATCGAGCTCAACGCCGGCGCCGAGGTGACCACCGTCACCGTGTCCAACACCGGCGACCGCCCGGTGCAGGTCGGTTCGCATTACCATTTCTACGAGACCAACAGCGCCTTGGATTTCGACCGCGAGGCGGCGCGGGGCAAACGGCTCGACATCGCCGCCGGCACCGCCGTGCGCTTCGAGCCGGGGCAGACCCGCGAGGTGGATCTCGTGCCGCTCTCAGGCGCGCGCGAAGTCTACGGGTTCAATCAGAAAGTGATGGGTGAGCTGTGATCCGCAAGGCGCTCATAACTCTGACGTTTCTTCTGCCTTCGGCGGCCTTTTCCGAGGGCACGGATTGGGGTGCCGATTGCGAGAATGCGATGACGCAACGGGACATGAACCTTTGCGCTTATGAGGCGTGGATGCGCGCGGACGAAGATCTGAATGACATCTATGGCTGGGCCATGGGTGTTGCCAAAGGGCGGAGCGAGGCGACCGCCGAGGCGCTGCGCACGGCGCAACGCGCCTGGATCCCCTATCGCGACGCCGCCTGCGAGGCCGAAGGGATCATGTTTGAGGGGGGCACGATCCAGCCGCTCATCCTCTTCACCTGCAAAGAACACCTGACGCGCCAGCGCACCGAAGAGATGCGCGCCGTCTATGAGATGAATTGAGAGGTTTGACACATGCCTGCAAAAATTTCCCGCGCCACCTATGCCGATATGTTCGGGCCGACCACCGGTGACAAGCTCCGTCTGGCGGATACCGATCTGATCATCGAGGTCGAGCGCGACCTGACCGCCGAGCTGGCCGGGGCGGGCAAGAATGCGCCGCTTTATGGCGAAGAGGTCAAATTCGGCGGCGGCAAGGTGATCCGCGACGGCATGGGCCAGTCGCAAAAGAGCCGCGCCGAGGGGGCCGTCGACACGGTGATCACCAATGCGCTGATCCTGGATGTCACCGGCATTTACAAGGCCGATATCGGTCTCAAGGATGGGCGCATCGCGGGCATCGGCAAGGCGGGCAACCCGGACACCCAACCCGGTGTCACGATCATCGTCGGACCCGGCACCGAAGCCATCGCAGGCGAGGGGCGGATCATCACCGCCGGCGGTTTCGACAGCCATATCCATTTCATCTGTCCGCAACAGATCGAAGACGCGCTGCATTCGGGCCTCACCACCATGCTGGGCGGCGGCACCGGTCCGGCGCATGGCACGCTCGCGACCACCTGTACGCCGGGGCCCTGGCATATCGGCCGGATGTTGCAGGCGCTCGATGGCGTGCCGATGAACATCGCTCTGGCTGGCAAGGGCAACGCCAGCCAACCCCAGGCGCTGGTCGAGATGATCAAGGCGGGGGCGGCGGCGATGAAGCTGCATGAGGACTGGGGCACCACCCCGGGCGCGATTGATTGCTGCCTTTCCGTGGCCGATGACATGGATGTGCAGGTGATGATCCACACCGACACGCTGAACGAGAGCGGTTTCGTGGAAAATACCGTGGCTGCGATGAAAGGTCGGACCATCCACGCCTTTCACACCGAGGGCGCGGGCGGTGGCCACGCCCCGGATATCATCAAGGTGGTCGGCGAGGAGCATGTGATCCCGTCTTCCACCAATCCGACCCGGCCCTATACCGTCAACACGCTCGAGGAACATCTCGACATGCTGATGGTCTGTCACCATCTCGACAAGTCGATCCCGGAGGATGTGGCCTTTGCCGAGAGCCGCATTCGCAAGGAAACCATCGCCGCCGAGGACATCCTGCACGATATGGGGGCGTTTTCGATCATCGCCTCCGACAGTCAGGCCATGGGGCGCGTCGGCGAGGTGCTGATCCGCACCTGGCAGACCGCCGACAAGATGAAGAAACAGCGCGGGCGTCTGTCCGAGGAGGTCGGCGACAATGACAACGTGCGGGTGAAACGCTATGTCGCGAAATACACGATCAACCCGGCGATTGCTCATGGCATGTCGACCCAGATCGGGTCCATCGAGGTGGGGAAACGCGCCGATCTGGTGATGTGGAACCCGGCGTTCTTTGGTGTGAAACCCGAGATGGTCCTCTTGGGGGGCTCCATCGCCGTGGCGCAGATGGGTGATCCGAATGCCTCCATCCCGACGCCGCAGCCGGTCTACACCCGCCCGATGTTCGGCTCCATGGGGCGCGCGGTCGAGAATTCCGCCGTTTTGTTCGTAAGCCAAGCGGCGCAGGCCGATGGCATCGGCAAACAGCTCGGGCTGGCAAAACAAACCGTGGCGGTAGAGAACACCCGCAATATCGGCAAATCCTCGATGGTGATGAACAATGCGACGCCTCAGATCGAGGTGAACCCCGAGACCTATGAGGTGCGGGCCAATGGCGAGCTCTTAACCTGTGAACCGGCGAAAGAGCTGCCGATGGCGCAGCGCTATTTCATGTTCTGATGACGGAAGTGGCAGCGCGGTCCCGGTCTGCGGCATTTCTTGGCGAGATGTTGCGCAAGGCGAGGGGCCGCGCGCCCGGCAATTGTTTGTTTAAACCGATGCGCTACCGTGAGGACATAGGGAGGAAACCCACGAACGATGAGGTTTCCGGACATGCAGCATGTCGCCAATATTGCCATTCTCACGCCGAGCCTGCGCGACAGGCTCGATCTGTTCTTTGCCACGCTGGGGCAGGGGGTGAACGCCTATGCCGTCAGGCGCAAGCGGCTGGGCGAACTGGCCCGGCTCGACGCGATGAGCGATGCGGAGCTTTCGGCGCTGGGCACCACACGCGAGCGCATCCCGCATTACGTGTTTCGCGATCTGTTTTCGGTCTGAACAGGGTCTCTGCCGGGGCGGGGCCCCGTCCAGAGAAAGGAAAAGGGAGCAAGCCGAGCGATCTCGGTGCTTGCTCCTTCATGCGTCTTGCGCGGCGCTCTGACGCTGTGCTCAGCGGCTCAGCGGGCTTCGATGGCGGGGAAGGGCGCGTCGCGGCCCACCGCGCGCGGCAGGACCGTCATCGCATCGTCTTCGTCATGTTCCTCGAGACGGATCGAGGTCACATGTTTGGTCGAATAAAACCGCTCGTCGTCGAGGATGTCGCGCGGCAGTTTCGAAATGTCGAAGACCTGATAGGCGGTGCGGCTGACCACCACGTCGCAGGTAAAGCCCGGGTAGCGTCCGGAAGTGTTGCCCTGCAGAAAGCGCGCCTCGAGCGTGGCTTCGCGGGCTTTCAGCTCGGCGATCTTGCCGCGCAAACGGGCCAGCTCATCGACGGGCGAACGGGTCATATACATCGAATTTCTCCTTCTGGATCCAGTCTCTCCGGGGTTTCCCCGGAACGTGTTCAAATGTCGCTGCCGGAGACGAACCGGCGCGAGGCGAAGGGCGTGCTGGTCGGTTTGAAATCGTCGTCGGTGTCGAGCGCCGAGGTGTCGTTTTCGGGCGCCTCGAAATCGGCTGTCTCATCAAAACCGTCGGCGAATTTCCGATCCGCCTCGGCCTCGAGCGACTGGCTCAGATCGAGCGCATCGGGCAGGGTGGCCGCCTCGAGCGGCGCATCGGCCTCGGCCATGACCTGGGCGATCTCTTCTTCATGCAGGCCAGCGAGCGGCATGAGATCGGCATGCTCGGTCGGGCGCAGGTCGCGCGGCGTGGCGGTTTCGGGCGCGTCAGATCCATCGACCAACGGCATGGCGGGGCTGGCAGCCCGCAGCGGGCCGCGTTTCAGGCCGAACGGGTCCTCGGCGCTGGTGAAAGCCTCCATGTCCGCATGGTCCTCCACCGCCTCGCCCGCTGTTTCGTCTGCCGTCTCGTCCGAAGGGGCGTCCGGAGCCGCTTCTTCTGCGATTTCCACGGTGTCGGTCGTAGTGTCGGCCATGGTGTCGGTCATGACGCCTGTCACAGGGTCCGTCGCGAACGGGGTGTTCTCGTGGGCGACCGCATCCAGCTCGCCGGACATGTCTGCGAACGCCTCTGCAATCGGGGCATCGGGAACCGGGGTGTCCGTGATCCGTTGGTCGAGCACCGGTTCGGACGCGCTATCAAGCATGCTGGCGAAAGGATCGGCCTCTTCGGGCGGCACGCCGATGGTCCGCATCTGCGGCTGGGCCGGTTCGGCCCCGGGCATTTCGGCGACTTCCGGCGTGTTTTCTGCGGTGTCCACAGCATCAAACGAAACTGTATCGAACGAAGCGGGCGTGTCCAGGAGCTCGGCCTCAAAACCGCTGTCCGGCGCCGCCTCAGGGATGTCGTGCTCGGCCAGTTCCGTTGTGTCCGGTTTCGCCGTCTCCAGCTCGGGCGCGGCGGTCCATTCCATTTCGACGTCATTCTCGGGCGCTGTCGTCTCTCCTTCGGCAGCCACGTCTTCAGTTGGCAGGTCCTCGGTCGGCAGATCGATTTCGTCGGACGGAAAACCCGCGTCCGCGACAGCCTCTGCGAAGGCCGGGGCGAGATCGTCGCCCAGTTCGAATTCATCCCGCAGCTCGTCCTGCAGATCGCGCTCTGCCGGATCGTCCAGCTCCGCTTCGCCGCTCTGTGCGACGGCCGTGGCGCGCGGCCAGAGCAGCACCACGGTCTGTTCTTCGGTGGCAAAGAAATGCGGGTCATTGAGAATCGCCGTTGGCAACTTGCCGGGATCGACCCGGGTCGGGCGGCGGGTCTCGATCACCGCGACACGGTTTGTGCCGGAAACGTCCTGCGTGCCGGTTTCGGTGGCAAAGGTCCGGATTTCATCGCAAAGTTCGGCCTCGCGTTCACGCAGCGCCGCGATTTGGGCGCGTAGGTCAAACAGCGCGTCAACGGCATCAAGCGGGGTCTTGTCTTGCGGCATAGAGGTCATGGGCAGGGTCTCCTTGCCTTTCATTTGCCGCCGAGTCGGTTAAGAAAGTCCCAATTCACTATAAGGAGCAGGGAAATGAGTGGAGCAAAGGCCTATGAGCTGCGTCCCGGAGCCGGGACCGAGGCAGAGGATTTCGTGGCGCTGAGCTATGATCAGCGGCTGTTGCGGCGCAAGAAGCTGACCACGGAATCCGGGGCCTCGGTGTTCATCGATCTGCCGCAGACGGTGTCGATTGCCGAGGGCGACGGGTTTGTCTGCGAGGATGGCACGGTGATCGGGGTGACGGCTGCCGCCGAAGAACTTTACGAGGTGACCGGCGAGACGGTGACGCGCTATGCCTGGCACATCGGCAACCGTCATACGCCCTGCGAGATCGCGCCGGATCGTCTGGTGATCCAGCGCGACCCGGTGTTGAAAGCCATGCTGGTGCAACTGGGCGCCGAGGTGTCCGAGATCGTTGCGCCCTTTACCCCGGAAGGCGGGGCCTATGGCCATGGCCGCACCATGGGGCATGACCACGGGCATTCCCATGATCACGGGCAGGCTCACAGCCACGATCACGATCATTCGCACGATCATTCGCACAGCCATGCGCATGACCATTCCCACAGTCACGATCACGTGGGTGATCATAGCCATTCCCACGGGCACCATCATCATTCCCATGACTGACAGATCCATCTCCGATCGCGCGCTTCTTACCCTGACCCAATGGCTGTCCCCGAGCTTTCCGCTGGGCGCCTTCGCCTATTCGCATGGGCTGGAACTCGCCGTGGCCGAGGGCGCCGTGCGGGATGCCGAGGGTTTGGAAACATGGTTGCGGGCGGTCCTGCAACGGGGTGGCGGGCGGGTCGATGCCTGGCTTTTGTCGCTGGTGTTGCAAGGTGCGGAGGCGGCGGAGATCGCCGATCTGGCGGAAGCCATCGCTGGTTCGAAAGAGCGCCTCGCCGAGACACTGGAACAGGGCACGGCCTTCGTGAAAACTGTGGCGCAGATGGGCGGTGAGGCGCGTCCGCCCCGGGCCCTGCCGGTGGCGGTGGGCGAGGCCGCTCGCCGTCTGGACCTGCCTCCGCGCACGGTGATTAGCCTTTATTTGCATAGCTTTATCTCGAATCTCGTCTCGGCCGGTGTGCGCTTCATCCCGCTCGGTCAGGCGGCGGGGCAGCGCGTGCTGGCACGCCTGCATGGTGAGATCGAGGCGCTTGCCGATCAGGCGCTGGGCGCGACCATCGACAGCCTCACCACCGGCGCATTCGCCGGCGATCTGACCGCGATGCGGCACGAAGACATGGACGTTCGGATATTCAAGACCTGAGGCGTGTGCTCGGGCGAAAGACAGAGACAGGAGACAAGACATGGCATCCCCAAACGGACCTTTGCGCGTGGGTATCGGTGGCCCGGTGGGCGCAGGCAAGACGACGCTGACCGGTGCGCTGGCGAAAGCGCTGGTCGAGAAATATTCCATCGCGGTGATCACCAATGACATTTACACCCGCGAGGATGCCGAGGCGCTGATGCGGCAACAGATCCTGCCGATGGAGCGCATTCGCGGTGTCGAGACCGGCGGCTGCCCGCATACCGCCATTCGCGAAGACGCCTCGATCAACCTCGCGGCCGTGGCCGATCTCAGCGAAAAATTTCCCGATCTGGACGTGATCCTGATCGAGAGTGGCGGCGACAATCTCGCCGCGACCTTTTCACCGGAGCTGGCCGATCTGACGCTCTATGTCATCGACACCGCCGCCGGGCAGGACATTCCGCGCAAACGCGGCCCCGGGGTGACGCGCTCGGACATGCTGATCGTCAACAAGCTCGATCTCGCACCCTATGTGGGGGTCGACCCGGAGCTGTTGGAAGAAGACACCAAGCGCGCCCGTGGGGCGGGGGCCTATGTCATGGCGGCGCTGAAACAGGGGCAGGGCGTGGCCGAGGTGGTGCGCTTTGTCGAGGAAGAGGGCGGGCTCGCCTGAGCCTCTCCTGATGCTGATGGCGCCAGAATAAGGGCTGCGGTTGACCGCAGCCCCCGTATGATGCCCCTCTATAAAGCCGTGTTTGAACCCAGGGTGAGGCGGGCTCCGCTTCGGACCGTCGCGCTCCCGGCTCAGGCCTGTTCCATCTTGTTGAGCGGAGCGGCCAGGGGGATGCCCTTTTCGTCGAGCGTGGCCACGGCCTGCTCATAGGCTTTGCGGAAGCGTGGGGCGTGTTTGCGCTGGCGCAGCACATGGCGGCACAGAAGCGCGGTCTGATAGGGGCGTGCGCCGGCGGCGAGTTCCGACAACAGGCGTCGCTGATAGCCGCCATTGAAATGCCGGTTGCGCAGAGCGCGGGTGATCACACGGGGGGTGAGCGTGCCCAGCATCGCGGCCTCGAGGATCGGGGCGAGGGCTTTCATCTCGATCATTTCATATTCCGGATCGCTGCCGAACAGGCGGCAGGGCACATTCGTGACATGCGGCTTGTGAAACAGCGCGGCATGCATGGCGTCCGCTTCGATGCGCGGATCGTAGAAGACATAGGCCTGTTCCGCGCCATCGATCATGTCCGGGGCAAAGCCGTAGCGGGAGGTGAAATCCATCCGCCGGGTCTTCGGAAAGCGACGATCCCAGCTCGCCAGACGGCTCTCGAGCGTGGCCTGCGGGGCGATGGTGATCACGGTCGCGCCGGGGGCGACGACCGAATAGGCCGCCGCGGCGTAGCCACAGGCCCCGGCGCCGTAGAACACCACCTGATCGAAATCTTCAAAGAAGCCCTCATCCACCAGACGGTCGAAATAGCGGTAGATCTTTTTCGAGCGGAACCAGTTGGCATTGTCGTCGGAGCTATGCGCCAGCAGGGTCAGGGACGACCAGCCCTGTTGCGAGGCCAGTTCCATGCCCAGGGGATAGCCCTTGTCGGTGCGTTCCGTGCTGCGTTCGAACGTGTCGAACGAGACCAGAAGCCGCGGCTTTTCATCGAGGAAGACGGCGCTGAACTGATCCCCGAGGCTTTGGAAATACCCCAGCTCGTCGCCCAGCGAGCGCACGCAGCCAAGCCATTCCGAACGCGGCAGGTCGGAAATGTCTTCGATATCCTGAAAAGCGTTTTGCAGCTCTGTGTCTTGCGTGTTCATGATATCTTCTTTCGCTCTCCGCAGCTCGCGTTCTACCCAAGCCGACATCCCTTCCTATTCCGTTACCGTCACAGGAAAATTCTGCGAGACACGGGGGATAGACGGGCACAATGGTTAATCGCTTGTTATCCAGTCTTCTTCTTCACATAGGGCGTTTTCGCGGCGCGCAAAAGGAATTCCGTTGATCTCCCTGTGACTGTCGCCATTCGGGAAACGGTGCCCGGATCCTGGCTGTTTTGATGTCCGGAGGAGGGGAGTTTCGGCGCGCAGGAGACCGGAATTGCGGCGAAATCCGTGCGCTACACGGCGGCTTTGCAATGGACGATTCTCGGGACCGGCGCGGTCCGAAAAAACGGGCCTTCGGATGCGGATCAGCCGAGGATGATGCCGATCGTCACGGCGCCCAGACCCATGGCCGAAATCAGAAGCGCGACAAGGTTGAGCGCCACGACCTTTTGCAGGCGGGCGCGGATTTCTTCGTCGCTGCCGCCCAGTTTCTTGGCCTTGAGCGCGGCGATGATGCAATAGGCCAAAAGCGCTACCCCCGCCAAGGTCAGCGCCACACCGCCCCAGATCAACCATTCCATGCCTGTCTCCCACGCTCATTCAGCTTTCAGGCATCGCCTAACGGCTCGGCCACGGTGAGGCAAGGGGAAAGGCCGGGGGGGGCGTCCAGAGCGGGCGGAGGTCGGGTTTGCGGGATGGAGCGGACGTTCGCAGTCTTGGTGCAAGTCGCACCTCGATGACGCGGGCGGTGGCGAGCCTGAGCGATGAGCCTCTTGATTTATCCCAGCCAAACCCGAGAAAGTTCAATACATTGTGCTTTCCTGACAAAATCGCCGCCGCGCGGGACGCGGTCATGCCAGAGGCATGCTTTCAGCATGACGATGTGCGGCGGCCTGTGGCCTTGATTCCGCACGAGGTGCTGAGTTCTGAACGTCCGACATGGCCCCTCAAACCGCCCCCCGTGGTGGCATTCTCGCCTGCACTCACTCCCGCACGACGAGACGGGTTTCTCCATCTACGCTCTCGGTGATTTCGCCAATGATCGCCGCCTGATAGCCCGCCTCATCCAAGGCCGCGAGGCATTTTTCTGTGCGCATCGGCGACAGCGCCGCCAGAAGCCCACCGGCGGTCTGCGGGTCGAACAGAAGATCGGCACGCGGCCCTTCGGGCCCCTCGTATTCCGCGGCATAGGCCCGGTTCGCCGGGTAAATCGTCGATTGCAGCCCGCGTTTCGCCAGGTCCAGCGCACCGGGCAGGACCGGGATGTCGTCGAGCCGGATGTCGGCGCTGACTCCCGAGGCGCGGCAGATCCCCAGAAGATGCCCGGCGAGCCCGAAACCGGTGACATCGGTCATCGCATGGGCAAAGTCGAGAATGCGCGAGGCCTCACCGGAGCTTTGCACCATCGAGCGATAGGCGGCTTCCATATCGCGGCCATTGGCTTTCATCTCCATTTCGGCGGCCAGCATCACGCCGGTGCCGATCGGTTTGGTGAGGATCAGCCGGTCGCCCGGGCGCGCGCCTTTCAGGGTGATCGGGTTGCCGACCAGCCCGGTGACGGTGAAGCCGATGGAGAACTCCGCCCCCATCGCCGTATGGCCGCCGATGATCTCGGCGCCTTCGTCGGCAAACAGGTCGCGGGCCGCCGCCATGATCTCGGCGAGCCAGCTTTCCTGCAGCGCTTCGCTCATTTTCGGCAGGGTCACCGTGGCCAGCGCCGCCTGAGGGGAGGCGCCCATGGCCCAGACATCGCCAAGCGCATGGGTGGCGGTGATGCGGGTCATCAGCACCGGGTCCTCGACAAAGGCGCGCAGGTGATCGACCGAGGCGACCTGCCAGGTGTCGCCATGGGTCAGGATCGCCGCGTCGTCGCCGGCAAGATGCAGGATGTCGCGGCGCTCGGGCCGCTCTGTGTCCGGCGTGGCCGAGAGCACGCGTTGCAGGATGTCACCGCCGACCTTGGCGCCGCAGGCACCGCACATCGGTTTCTTGCCCTCGACCTCTTCGCGCAGCCCCTGGGCCACGCGTTCCGGCAGGCGGGGCGGGGCCATCGGTGTCAACTCCTTGAGCTTGCGCATGAAGTTGCGGTCGATCCGATCCTTCCATTGCCACATGGCGGGGCCCGAGAGGCGGATGCCCGCCTTGTCGGCCAGCGCCGCCTTGGCCCCGAGAGAGATCAGCTTGAGATAATCGCGCTGCGGGTGATAGGGCAGCAGATCGGCCTTCTCCGTCCCGTCGGCGAGCACGGCGCGCAGGTTGTCGTAGAGGATCGGCGCCTGACGCACGGCATAGACGCCGGCCTTGGGCCGCGGCGCATGGGCGAGATGGGCGCAATCGCCGGCGGCGAAAATGCGCGGATCGGAGCTTTGCAGGCTGGGATTGACGGTGATGAACCCGTCGTGCAGCTCGAGCCCGGTATCCCCGAGCCAGCCATAGGGTCGTGCCCCGGCCGCCCCCAGCACGAACTGGGCGCCCAATGTGGTGCCATCGGCGAAGCTCACCCCGTCTGGCCGGATCTCGACCACTTTCGATTGCGGTCGGAGCCGGACGCCCGCCCGTCCGAGCGCCTTGAGCAGGGCGCGACGCGTGGGCGCGCGCATTTCGGTCAGGATCTCGCTGTGATCGATCAGCCAGACCTGTGCCGTGGCGATATTCCTGAGCGCATGCGACATCGCCATGGCCAGCTCGGCCCCGGCGACGCCGCCGCCGATCACCGCCACCTCGACCGGCGCACCGCTGCGCGCGCGGTCGCGAAACGTTTCCCAGCGGGTGGCAAAGGCCTCGAGCGGCTTGGCCGGGATGCCATAGTCCGTGAACCCCGGCAGGTCGGGCATGTCCGAGGTGATGCCGATGTCGATGGAGGCGACGTCATAATGGATCGGGGGTCGACCCGTGACGTGCACCAGCCGGGCCTCGCGGTCGATCGCCATGGCGCGACCGAGGATGGCGCGGGCGCCGGCAAAACGCGCCAGTTTCATGAGATCAAGCTCGAGAGCGTCGCGATCATAATGCCCGGCGACGAAGCCGGGCAACATGCCGGAATAGGCGGCGATGGCACCGGGGTTGATCACCGTGACGCGCACGCCGGGCAGGGGCTTCATGCCCCAGCGTTTCAAGAGGAGCGCATGGCTGTGCCCGCCGCCGATCAGAACAAGGTCTCGGGTGAGGGGAAGCTCATGCATGGCGGGTCCAGTCTCTGTTGCGGGAGGTCGGGCCCGCGGGGTCACGGGAAACCTGACCCTTTGCGCTGTGATTGGCAAGGGTGCTGGACGCCGCAGCCGCAACATGACAGTCTCGCTTCATGACACGCGAAGCATTTGATCCCGTAGAGTCGCGCGCTCTGGCGCGAAAGGTATTCCTGCAAGGTGTGGCGGCCGCCGATCCGGCCCATGCCGTTGAAGAGGCGCTGAAAAATCGCCATTTCGAAGATCCGATTATCATTGCCGTGGGCAAGGCGGCGCGGAGCATGGCCGAGGCGGCGATGCGCCATGTCAAATCCGACACGGTGATCGTGGTCACCAATTACGAGAATGCCAAGCCGCTGGCGGGCGCGGAGGTGCGCGCCGCCGGTCATCCGGTGCCCGATGCCGAGGGCGCGCGCGCGGCGCTTCGGGTCGAAGAGGCGCTGTCGCATGCGAAAGGCGATGTGATCGCGTTGATCTCGGGCGGTGGCTCGGCGCTCCTGCCGGCGCCGGTGCCCGGCGTGTCGCTCGAGGACAAGGCCGAGGTGAACAAGCTTCTTCTGGCCTCAGGCGCCGATATCGTGACGATGAATCTGGTCCGGCAACAGCTTTCGCGGCTCAAGGGGGGCGGGCTGTTGCGCGCCGCCGCGCCCGCCAAGGTCTCAGCGCTTTTGCTGTCCGATGTGGTGAATGACGATCTGCGGGCGATTGCCTCCGGGCCGACGGTCTCGCCGATCGGCACGCGCGAAGAGGCGGCGCAGGTGTTGCAGGATCTCGGGCTCTGGGACAGGCTGCCGCCTTCGGTCTCCGCCTATCTGGCACGACCGCAGCCGGATCTCGGCCCCTTGCCCGAAAGCGAGGTGCAGCTCATAGGTTCGAACAAGATCTCGCTTACCGCCATGGCGCGGGCCACCGAACATTTCGAGGCGGAGATGGCGGGCAAAGCGGGCCGGGTCCAGCTTTTCCCGATCCCGCTCGAGGGCGATGTTGCCGACGCGGCCGAGACCGTGCTCGATTGTGCCAAGGAAAGCGGGATTTTCCTGTTTGGTGGCGAAACCACGGTGAAGATCTCCGGCGACGGCATGGGCGGGCGCAATCAGGAGCTGGCGCTCCGTGTCGCCATGCTGGCCGAACAGATGGGGCTGAAGGACTATGTCTTCCTCTCGGGCGGCACCGACGGGCGCGACGGGCCGACCGATGCGGCGGGCGGGCTGGTCGATGGCGGCACCTTGGATCGCATGCGCGCGGTGGGGCTCGACCCGCTGGAAGTGCTCAAGCGCAATGACAGCTACCATGGGCTGCAGGCCGCCGACGATCTGTTGCAGATCGGTGCGACCGGCACCAATGTCGCCGATCTTCAGGTGATGATCCGGGGCTGAGGGTCGCCTTCGTCTCAGACCTTGCGGGCGAAGGAAAAGCCGTAGATCAGCTGATGCAGGCCCAGGGCGGCGCCTGCGACGATCGCGGCGATGGTCACCGGTGCAGAGTAGGCCAGCACGGAAAAGGCCGAGAGCCCCTGTCCGACGGTACACCCGAAGGCCACAACCGCACCGACGCCCATCAGCGCCGCGCCGCCGATCTGGCGTTTCAGCTCGCGCGGGTCCTCGCAGGCTTCCCAGCGGAAATGGCCGCGAATGAGCGAGCCGATGGCGGCGCCTGCCAGCACGCCGACGACCGAGCCGACGCCGAAATTCGGCGAAGCAGCCGAAGAGGTCATCAGATAGAACAACGTATCACCGATCGGCGCGGCGAATGTGTGCGACGAGACCGGTTCGGCCTCGAAGGTTGCCAGAGAGAGCCAGCTGGTGCCGGCCCAGCCGGAGACGATCGCGACACCGACGGCGAGCCCCCAGAGGATCAGCTTTTTATCCGCACGGAACGCCCGCGACGACAGCGACAGGGCGAGGATGATCAGGCCTGCGGCAATACCGGTGGTCACCGGCGAGAGGCCCAGCCATTGTTTCAGCCCATGCGCCAGCCCGGGCAGGGTGCCCTCCGCCGGGCGGGGCGGAAACAGCATCACCCGCAGCTCGGCCAGAGGACCGTTCAGGGTCACATAGGTCGAAAGCCCCATGACCAGCACGATGACGAAATTTCTGAGATCCCCGCCGCCCAGGCGCGCCAGAGCGCCGAAACCGCAATTGCCGGCCATGGCCATGCCGTAGCCAAAGATCAGCCCGCCGAAGATCGAGGCCAGCGGGGACCAGGCAAGCCCGAGATAGGGGGTCATGGCGGGGTCGAACTGGCCGAGCCCGATCAGGGTGAACGTGCCGAGGAGCGCCACGCCGAGCGCCACGCCCCATTGCCGGGCGCGCAGATCGGAGCCTTGATAGAGTGCATCTTCGATGGCGCCCATGGAACAGAAACGTCCCAAACGGGCGGCCAGCCCGAGGATCAATCCTCCAAAGCCGCCGATCAGGGCCGCGAGCAGCCCCGGTTCCATCATGTCCAGCATGGGGTTCCTCCCAAAATCCCTGAACGATGCGCGCGAGGTTTACTCGCTGCGCGCCGCTTTCGCGCCATCTATCGAACAGAACATGTCGTAGATGACTTCGAGGATGCGTTTGGGACGGTCGTCCGTCAAGGAATAGTAGATCGCCTTGCCCTCACGACGCGGTGTGACGAGCCCCTCGAGGCGGAGCCGGGCGAGTTGCTGGCTGACGGCGGCCTGTCGGGCCGAGAGGAGCTCTTCGAGCTCGGTGACGGATTTTTCGCCGGTCACCAGGTGACAGAGGATCATCAGACGCCCCTCATGCGAAAGGGCTTTCAAAAGCTGCGATGCATCGCAGGCGCTCGACATCATCACATCCATGTCCTCGTCCGACATGTTCTCCGTGATGACCGGTAAAGGCGAATTCACTTTGTCCACCCCACGTGTCCTTAAAGAGTTGTTTCGTTCCTCAGAATGCAATCTCGTCCATGATCGCATCGATGCCCGCCTGGGCGCATTCCGCGTCGAGATCCGGGCCAGGGGCACCGGAAACGCCGATCCCGGCCACTATAGAGCCTGATGCTTCAATCACAAGTCCGCCGCCCAAGGCAAGCGGTTCGGAAAGCTGGCGAATCCCCGACATCATCTCGCCCGGGGCGGTCAGCTCGCCGAGGCTCAGCGTGTCGGTGCGAAAGGAGACGGCGGTCCAGGCCTTGCGCTGGGCGGTCTCGAACACATGCAGGCCGGCATAGCGGTCGCGGACGTAAACCTGGGGGAGGCCGAAGCGGTCGACCACCATGACGCCGACCTGATAGCCGGCCTCGCGGCAGCTTTCCATGGCGGCCACGGCGGCGGTGCGGGCAACCTCGGGTTTCAGGACCTGAAAGGTGACGAAAGCGTCCTCATCCTCGGCGAGCGCTGGCGATGCCAATGCGGAAATGGCCAACAAGGCCATGAATTTAAAAGATTTCATTCGCTCCTCCCAGAGTCTTGTAAACAGATCTAATTGGTGGCGTCCTGGGCCTCCGCTCCCGGGGCGCTCATCGCCTCGATGTCGAAATCGCTATGGTCGCGCAGGGTGATGGTCAGCATCGTCCAGAACATTTCATCGCCGGCATAGCCCTCGATCCGGCCGCGTTCCGTGCCGTCTTCGATCAGCAGGAAAGTGGGGGTGAAGATCACCGGCCCCTTGGGTTTGAAGGCCTGTTGCGACAGGGCCGAAAGATCGACCCGGCGCAGCGGCGCGTATTGGCCTTCCGGGGTTTTGGGATAGATCGGTGCGATCTCTTCGTTCCAGCGGGCACAATAGACACAGCCCTCGCGTTCGACCATGACAAGTTCCATGGCAGAGGCAGGGCCCGCGGGCGAAAGAATCAGCACGCATAGGGCGAGTAAAACAGACGTAATTCTTGTCAACATTTGTATACCGATTGACGGGTGCGACATAATCAACATAATTTGAATGTGTGAATGACACAAGCCGCCGTGTTCAAACCGCCGACAAAGCGCGGTGTCAACGGGGCGGTCGGGGAGGAGCCCCGTCCGGACACAAACCGGAATTCACATTGGGAGGAAGAATGTTAGACGTGAATTTTATTTCGGCCCTTCTGGGCGGGCTTGTGGTGTTTTTTTCACCCTGCATCCTGCCGATCGTGCCGTTTTACCTGTCCTATATGGCCGGCACATCGATGTCGGAAATCAATGCCGAGGGCGAATTGGCCCCCGGGGCGCGCCGGCGCGCGATTCTCTCTTCGGTGATGTTCTCGCTCGGTATCATCACCGTTTTCGTTCTGTTGGGGGCGGCGGCGTTCTCGCTCAGCCAGGCGTTCCGCAGCCATCAGGATATTTTCCGCTTCGCCTCGGCGGCGATCGTCTTCGTCATGGGGCTGCATTTTCTCGGCATCATCCGAATCGGTTTTCTCAACCGGCAGTTCCAGATGCAGGCCGGCGACACCCGCAACATGACCGTCTGGTCGTCCTATATCGTCGGTCTCGCCTTTGCTGCCGGCTGGACGCCCTGTGTCGGCGGTGTGCTGGTCGGCGTGGTGATGATGGCCTCGAACGAGGCGACGGCGCTGCGCGGGCTGATCATGATGGTGGTGTTCGGCATCGGCATGACCGCGCCCTTCGTGGTGGCGGCGGTGTTCATCAAACCCTTCCTGCGGTTTGCGGCAAAGTTCCGCCGGCATCTGCCCAAGGTGGAAAAAGTGATGGGGCTGTTCCTCATCCTGTTTGCCATTCTGATTCTCACCAATTCGGTGAATGCGATCGCGGCCTGGATGCTCGACGCTTTCCCCGGTTTTACCAAAATCGGTTCAAAAGGGAGCCTGTAACATGTTGAATATCGCACGACGCAGCTTCATCGCCGCCGGTCTCGCGACCGGCCTGGCCGCCGGTCTTACGACGCTCGCATCGCCGAGCCTGGCGGTGGAGATGGGCGACGACGGGTTGCACAAGACGCAGTGGCAGCGCGACACGTTCAAGGATCTGCGCGAGGATCTCGCCGAGGCCAATGCCGAGGGCAAGCGGCTGCTCATTATGATCGAGCAGCGCGGCTGTATCTACTGCAAGAAAATGCATGAGGAGGTCTACCCGGACCCGGAAATCACCAAGATGATCGAGGACAATTTCTTTGTCATTCAGATCAACATGTTCGGGGATGTCGAAGTAACCGATTTCGACGGCGAATCACTGCCTGAAAAGGACGTGGTCCAGAAGTGGGGCATGCTGTTCACGCCGACCTCCATGTACTTCCCGGAACAGGTGGCCGAGGGGGTGTCGGCCAAGGATGCCGCGGTGTCGACCGTGCCCGGTGCCTTTGGCAAACTGACCACCTACAACATGATGCAATGGGTGCTGGATCACGGCTATGAGGGCGATGAGCCCTTTCAGAAATATCACGCGCGCATGGTTGCCAAACAGCAAGAGCAGGGTAAGCTAAACGTAAGTGAATAATACATCTTTTGCGGTGAGCGGCTTTCTGCTGCGCGGCAGTGCAGAAAATTCGATTTTTTGAATTTGTTCTTGCATTGCGACAAATTCGCACGCTACGGTATGCAGAACCAACAACGCAGATATGCGGGAATCCAAACACAGTCTTTTAGGGAGGAGACATGAAACGCATCGCAACCAGTCTTGTTGCACTCGGTCTGATGACCGGCGCAGCACTGGCCGAAACGGCCCCGGGCGACATTCAGTTCGACGAGTACGGCGCGGTTGAAGCCTCGCTGACCGGAACTCCCGGCAACCCCGACGAAGGTCGTAAGATCATGACCACGAAATCGATGGGCAACTGTGTCTCCTGCCATGAGGCGGTGGCCTATGCCGATGTGCCTTTCCCGGGCAATATCGGGCCGATCCTCGATGGCGCCGGCTCGCGCTGGAGCGAAGGCGAGCTGCGCGGTCTCGTGGCCAATGCAAAAATGACCTTTGAAGGGACCGTTATGCCGGCCTTCTACAAGGTCGATGGCTTCATCCGTCCGGGTGACGCTTACACGGGCAAGGCCGCGCCGGCCGATCTGCCGCCGATCCTGTCGGCCCAGCAGGTCGAGGATGTGGTCGCCTATCTGATGACGCTGAAAGACGAGTGATCGTCTTTCGACTTCCTGATCTCTAAGAGGAGCACTTACATGAATCTCACACGACGTGACGCTATGGCTCTCGGTCTCGGGGCGACGGCAGTGGCACTTCTGCCGCTCCGCGCCTCTGCCGCAGCCGATGACGCCATCGCCGCATTCACCGGAGGTGCCGAGGCCGGCGAGGGTGGCATCACCCTGACCGCCCCGGAAATCGCCGAAAACGGCAACACGGTTCCGATCTCGGTCGACGCACCGGGCGCCGTGGCCATCGCGGTCTATGCCACCGGCAACCCGACCCCGGGCATTGCGGTGTTCAACTTCGGCCCGCTGGCCGGTTCGCAAATGGCTTCCACCCGGGTCCGCCTCGCCGGCACCCAGGATGTGGTTGCGATCGCGAAAATGGCCGATGGTTCGTTCGTGAAAACGTCCTCGACCGTCAAGGTCACCATCGGCGGCTGCGGCGGCTGATCAACCGACTTATCTAGGAGACAAAGAATATGGCATCTGGTGTCAAACCCCGCGTGAAAGTCCCCAAGTCGGCATCTGCTGGCGAGGTCATCACGATCAAGACGCTCATCTCGCACCCGATGGAATCGGGCCAGCGCAAGGACAGCGACGGCAATATCATCCCGCGTTCGATCATCAATCGCTTCACCTGTGACTTTAACGGTCAGAACGTGATCGATGTGACGCTCGAACCGGCGATCTCGACCAACCCTTACATCGAATTCGATGCCACCGTGCCCGAAGCCGGTGAGTTCAAATTCACCTGGTACGACGACGACGGTTCCGTCTACGAGGATGCGAAGGCGATTGAGATCGCTTGACCAAGGCCCGTGTGCGCCCCGCCATTCGCGTGGGGCGTATGCCAACCCCAGGGAGGAGAGAAACGCATGAAAATCAATAAAATGCTCGGCACTGCTGTGGCTCTGACGGCGCTTGCCATCACCATGCCCGCCTTTGCCGATGAGAATGCGGAACTGGTGATCAACGGCGAGATCCCGATCGTGACCAAGACCGCGGCTCCGGCGCATCTCGAAGGGGCGCTCGACGAGATCATGTCCGGCTGGGTGTTCCGTTCGGATGAGACCCAGGCGATGGAAATGGACGATTTCGACAACCCCGCCATGCTCTTCGTCGAAGAGGCCATGGTGGCGTTCGAGACACCGATGGGCTCGGAAGGCAAGTCCTGTGCCGATTGCCATGACGGTCCGGAGAGCCTCGCCAATGTGCGTCCGACCTATCCGAAATGGAACGACGCCAAGGAACAGGTCTACAACATCCAGATGCAGGTCAATGACTGCCTCACCGAACGGATGGGCGCCGAGAAAGAGAAATACGACAGCCAGTTGATGAAGAACTATCTCGCGCTTCTGGCCTCTGTCGCACGCGGTACCCCGGTCAACGTCGCCATCGACGGTCCGGCCCAGCCGATGTGGGAAAAGGGCAAAGAGATGTACTATACCCGCTATGGTCAGCTCGAATTGTCCTGTGCCAGCTGCCACGAGCAGAACTATGGCAACTGGATCCGTGCCGATCACCTGTCGCAGGGCCAGGTCAACGGTTTCCCGGTGTATCGTCTGAAAGACACCAAGCTGACCAGTGCCCAGGGCCGCTTCAAAGGCTGTGTGCGTGATACCCGCGCCGAGACCTTCAAGCCGGGGTCCGAGGAATTCCTCGCGCTCGAGCTCTACGTGGCGTCCCGTGGCAACGGCCTTTCCGTCGAAGGCCCCTCTGTCCGCAACTAACCTTTTCGAGGCCCCGCTTGCGTGCCCGTGAGCGGGGCCTTCTCCCTCCCAATATATTCAAATTTACGCATAAAACCCGCATGCCCCCATGCGGATATGCGTCAGACAACGGAGTTCCACGCATGCTTTCCCGTCGTGATTTCCTTCAGGTGTCCATGGCAGCTTCGGCCATGGTGGGCGCCTCCGGCTTTGGCAATTGGGCGCGCCTCGCAGCGCAACAGGCCCTGACCCAGGACCAGCTCCTGGAATTCGATACTTTCGGGAATGTGTCGCTGATCCATGTCACCGATATCCATGCGCAGCTCAAGCCGATCTATTTCCGCGAGCCGGAAATCAACATCGGCGTCGGCGGCAACAAGGGCGCGGTGCCGCATGTCACAGGCGCGGATTTCCGCAAGCTCTACGGCGTCGAGGACAACTCTCCCTCCGCCTATGCGCTGACCTACAATGACTTCACCGCCCTGGGCAAAGCCTATGGCAAGGTCGGCGGGCTCGACCGCGTCTCGACCGTGATCAACTCGATCCGCGCGGCGCGGCCCGATGCGCTCTTGCTTGACGGTGGCGACACTTGGCACGGCTCCTACACCTGCTATCACACCGAGGGCCAGGACATGGTCAATGTGATGAACGCGCTCAAGCCCGATGCCATGACCTTCCACTGGGAATTCACCCTGGGGTCTGAGCGTGTGCGCGAGATCGTCGGCGATCTGCCCTTTGCGGCTTTGGGCGCCAATATCTACGACGCGGAATGGGATGAACCGGCGGAGGATTTCGCGCCCTATAAATTCTTTGAGCGCGGTGGCGTGAAAATCGCCGTCATCGGTCAGGCCTTCCCCTATATGCCGATCGCCAACCCGGGCTGGATGTTCCCGGAATACTCTTTTGGCATTCGCACCGAGCGGATGCAGGAGGTGGTCGACGAAGTGAAGGGGCAGGGCGCCGAGCTCGTGGTGCTGCTGTCGCATAACGGCTTCGACGTGGACAAGAAGATGGCGTCGCTCGTCAAGGGCATTGATGTCGTCCTCTCGGGCCACACCCATGACGCGCTGCCGGAACCGGTGCTGGTCGGCGAGACCATCATCATCGCCTCCGGCTCCAACGGCAAATTCGTTTCCCGTGTCGATCTCGACGTGCGCGACGGCCGGATGATGGGGTTCCGTCACAAGCTCATTCCGATCTTCTCCGACGTGATCGAGCCCGACAAGGCGGTGAGTGCGCTCATCGATGAGCAACGCGCCCCCTATGAGGACACCATGTCCGAGGTGATCGGCGAGACCGACAGCCTCTTGTACCGTCGCGGCAATTTCAACGGCACCTGGGACGATCTGATCTGTGACGCGCTGATGTCCGAACGTGATGCCGAGATCGCCATGTCTCCCGGCGTGCGCTGGGGTCCCTCGATCATGCCGGGTGACAAGATCACCCGCGAGGACATCTGGAACGCCACCTCGATGACCTATGGCAAGGCCTACCGCACCGAGATGACCGGCGAATACATCCATACGATCATGGAGGACGTGGCCGACAACCTGTTCAACCCCGATCCCTATTACCAGCAGGGCGGCGACATGGTGCGCATGGGCGGGCTTGGCTACGCCATCGACGTGACCAAGCCGCAGGGCGAGCGGATCACCGATATCGTGATGCTCAAGACCGGCGAGAAACTCGATCCGGCCAAGACCTATTCGGTCGCCGGATGGGCCTCGGTCAACGAGGGCACCGAAGGGCCGCAGATCTGGGACGTGGTCGAGGATCACATCCGCAAACAGGGCACGGTGCATATCGAGCCGAACACCTCGGTGAAAGTGACGGGCGCCTGAGTTGCGGCGCCTGCAATTGAAAGAGACTTGGGCCGACAGGCCTGGAACGCACAACCTCAAAAGGGAGACACAAGAATGAGTGACACCCCCAATGACATCTCGCAAGGGCAGGGCGAAGGCCCCTCCCGCCGCGCTTTCCTGCGCGGGGCGGCGGCCACGGGCGTCGGGCTGGCAGCCTCGGGTGCCGCAGCACAGAGCGGCCCCGATCCGCTGATCACCGAGAAACAGGACTGGGCCATGTCCACCGGCGCCGGCGTCGATGAGACACCCTATGGTCTGCCGATCAAATACGAAGGCGACGTGATCCGTCGCAACGTGCCCTGGCTGACCGCAGATCCGATCTCCTCGATCAACTTCACGCCGATCCATGCTCTGGACGGCACGATCACGCCGCAGGGCTGCGCGTTCGAACGTCACCACTCCGGTGCCATCGAGCTGAAGAAAGAAGACTACCGCCTGATGATCAACGGCCTCGTCGATCAGCCGCTGGTCTTCACCTATGAGGATCTCGAACGCTTCCCGCGTGTGAACCACACCTATTTCCTGGAATGTGCTGCGAACACCGGCATGGAATGGGCCGGCGCCCAGCTCAACGGGTCGCAATTCACCCATGGCATGATCCACAACATGGAATATTCCGGGGTGACCCTGCGCACGCTTCTCGAAGAGGCGGGTCTCGATGCCGCGGGCGAGTTGAAGGACAAATGGGTCTACGTTGAGGGCGCGGATGCCTCCTCGAACGGTCGCTCGATCCCGATGGAGAAAGCGCTCGACGATTGTATCGTCGCGTTCAAGGCCAACGGCGAAGCCCTGCGCATGGAGCATGGCTACCCGGTGCGTCTCGTCGTGCCCGGTTGGGAAGGCAACATGTGGGTGAAATGGCTGCGTCGCATCGAAGTGACGGCCCAGGCCGTGCAGTCTCGCGAGGAAACCTCGAAATACACCGACACGCTCGCCGACGGCACCTCGCGCAAATGGACCTGGGTCATGGATGCGAAATCCGTGGTCACCTCGCCCAGCCCGCAAATGCCGATCACCCATGGCAAGGGCCCGCTGGTGATCACCGGTCTCGCCTGGTCCGGTCGCGGCGCCATCACCGGTGTCGATGTGTCGAAAGACGGCGGCAAGACCTGGGAAAAGGCCCGTCTCGCCAAGCCCGGCGAGAAAATGGCGCTCACGCGTTTCTATCTCGACACCGAGTGGAATGGCGAAGAGATGCTGCTGCAATCGCGCGCTCATGACGAGACCGGCTATGTCCAGCCGACCAAGGCGCAGCTGCGCGAAGTGCGCGGCGAGAACTCGGTCTATCACAACAACTGTATCCAGACCTGGCATGTCAACACGAACGGGGAGGCAGAGAATGTCGAAGTTTCTTCCTAAACTGATGACGGCGACGGCGCTCGTCGCAACGCTCACCGCCCCGGCTTTCGCCGAGAAACTCGGCCTTGGTCGTCCGGCCCTGCCGGAAGAGATCGCGGCCTGGAACCTCGACGTGTCGCCGAATGGCGATGGTCTGCCGGTCGGCTCCGGTTCTGTCGAAGATGGCGAGATGATCTTTTCGGAAAACTGTGCCGTCTGTCACGGCGAGTTTGCCGAAGGCGTGGGCAACTGGCCGAAACTCGCAGGCGGCGACGGCACCTTGGCCGACAAGGACCCGCTGAAGACCGTGGGCTCCTACTGGCCGTATCTTTCGACCGTCTATGACTATGTCCGCCGCTCCATGCCGTTTGGCAATGCCCAGACCATGACGGATGACGACGTCTATGCGATCACCGCCTATATTCTCTATTCGAACTATATCGTCGAAGACGATTTCGTGCTTTCGAACGAGAATTTCCTCGACGTCGAAATGCCCAACGCCGGCGGCTTCGTCGTCGATGACCGGGGGGAGTCGGAATACGGGATCTTCACCGAGGCGAACGCCTGTTATCACGACTGCAAGGACACGGTCGAGATCACCAAGCGTGCGACCGTTCTCGACGTGACGCCGGAAGAGGAGGGCACCGATCAGGCCGCCGCCGAACCCGCCGCTGCGACCGAGACCGAAGTCGCCGCTGTCGCCGAGACACCGGCTGAGGCCCCGGCCGCGGTCGAGGACGCCCCCGCCGAGGTGGTGACCGCCATGGCCTTCGATGCCGATCTCGCCGCCGAAGGCGAAAAGGTCTTCAAGAAGTGCAAGGCCTGCCACCAGGTCGGCGATGGTGCCAAGAACCGCACCGGTCCGGTGCTGAACGGTGTCTTCGGTGCTCCGGTCGCCCATGTCGGGGATTTCAAATATTCCTCTGACATGATGGGTGCGCATGATGCCGGCACGGTCTGGGATGAGGCGCATCTGGCCGAATTCCTCGCCAAGCCGAAAGGCGTCTACAAGAAGACCAAGATGACCTTTGCCGGTCTGAAGAAAGACGATGAGATCGCTGCGGTGATCGAATATCTGAAATCGGTCTCGCAATAAGCGAACCGGATGTGCGAAAGGGCGGCTTTGGGGCCGCCCTTTTTCTATGCTACCGTCGGGAGACACTCTCGGGTAGAGTGAATTCAGGGAGGATTTTCACATGAAAACAACGTTCAAAGCGACGGTTCTCTGGGCCTTTCTGGCTGCGCCCGCGTTTGCCAATGAGGCTGCGATCACCTTCGACTATGATGGCTCATTCGAGGATGCGGCCTTTGCCGTCGAGGATGCGATCATCTCGAAAGGGCTGGTGATCGACTATCGCAGCCATACGGGTGAGATGCTCGAGCGCACCCGCTCAGATGTCGGCTCCGATGTGGTGCTGTTCGATGCGGCGGATGTCTTCCTGTTCTGTTCGGCCACCGTGTCGCGTCAGGTGATGGAAGCCGATCCGGGGAATATCGTGCATTGCCCCTATTCGATCTACGTCGCCGATCAGGCGGGCAAGGTCACCATCGGTTTCCACGATTATCCCGACGGTCCGATGCAGGCGGTGGAAGATTTGCTGACAGAGATTGTCGAAGAGGCCACAAGCTTCTAAATAGTCCCCTTGCACCCCGAGCGCGAAGGGAAAAGGGATGGATTGGATCGAACGGTTTGAAGGGCTGGCAAATCTGGAGCCCAGGGTGCGCGAGCGGCTCGTCGCGCAGTCCCAGATCGTCCATCTGACGCCCGGCACGCTCCTGTTCGGACCGGGCAAACGCCCCGAGAATCTCCTGATGCTCCTGGAAGGCACGGTGCGGGTGCAGCAGACCACCGAGGGCGGGCGCGAGATCGTGCTCTACCGGGTGCATGCCGGCGAAAGCTGCGTGATGACCACCGCCTGCCTGTTGGCCTATGAGGATTACGCGGCCGAAGGCGTGGCCGAGACCGATGTCGAAGCGGTTGCCATTCCGCGTCGGGTGTTCGATGATCTGGTGGCGAAATCCCAGAGTTTCCGGACCTTTGTCTTCTCTGCCTATTCGCGCCGGATCACCGATCTGTTCCATGTGATCGAGGAAATCGCCTTTCAGAAGGTTGATATCCGTCTGGCACAGAAGATTCTGCAATTGTCTCTGGGGGCGGGCGAGCTCAAGGCGACGCATGCGCAATTGGCGGCCGAGCTGGGCACGGCGCGCGAGGTGATCTCACGGCAATTGCAGGAGTTTCAGCGCCGGGGCTGGGTGGAAACCGGACGCGGGCTGGTGCGTCTCACCGATCGCGAGGCGCTTGATGCGCTGGCGCATTCCGGCTGAACGTGGCTTCGATCCCTTACTAGATATTGGTCACGAGGGCGTGCGCTGGACCGTGGGCTGGCGCAGCAACGCTTGAACGCTGCGCTTTATGTCTGCCACACCCAAAAGAGATCCGAGCGTTGCACGAAGATGGCAATGCGCCTGACCGCCGGGACGGTCCGGCGCACGCCCGGGCAACTACGTTGCTATTCCGGGCGGTGGTGCAAAGTTCGAAGGTCCCCTTCGTCCCGCAAAGGGGACAAAACATGCCTCGCGGGGAGGCGGGCCCTGAGGCCCGCGCGTTCGCTTATTTCTTGCAGGTGTTGATCCCGAGGATCGTATAGAGCAGGCACGAGGACATCAGGCCGGTGGCCAGCGGGATGATCCCGAGCAGGTAGAGCCAGCGCATCGAGGCCTCGGTGTTGACAAAGAAACCGGCGATCAGGGCGAGGCCCACAACGATGCGCAGGATGCGGTCCAGCCCGCCGACATTTTTCTTGAGCATGGGAATTCCCTTCAGGATAGAATTGTTAACCACCCTCAGATTAGGCGCTTCCGGACGGCCTGTCAGTGACAAACTCACCGCTTGCCGAATTGCCGCAGCGCGGAGATCGCCATGGAGATTACTGCGGGCTCTGGACCCAAAGCTCCATCTCGCCAAGAGGGTCGAGGAGCGATGCCGCGACGGTTTCGACCTCTTCGATCCGATGCGACCAGTTTGGTGCGCCGTCCTTGTCGATCACGCGGGCGCGGATGCCTTCGAGGAAATCGCTCTGCCCGATGGCACGGGCGGTATAGCGGAATTCGCCGGCCAAGGCCTCTCTCAGGCTGTCATGCTGGCGCGCCTCCGCAATCAGCCTCCGTGAGGCGGCCATTGCGAGCGGGTCGTTCTTGTCGATCAGGCGCAGGGCTTTGGCGGCCAGCTCTCCGGGCGCCTCGGAAAGTGCGGTGCGGAGCTCTGCCAGGCTGTCTTGCGCGAGCGCCGGAGAGAGGGCCTCGACCGCATCGAGGAGCTCTGGCCGGGTGAAAGGTTTGGCAAAGGCGTCGATCACACAGAGATTGCCGCTTTCGCACAGGCGCGTCAGCATCGGCTCCCACAGGTCCTGCGGCACATAGCGGTCGGCGAACCCGGCGCTGATCGCCTCAAATGGCCCCATGCGCCAGGCGGTCAGCGCGAGAAAATCGCCCAAGCGTCCCGGGGCGCGGGCCAGAAGCAATGTGCCGCCGACATCGGTCACAAGCCCGATGGTGCATTCCGGCAGGCCGATCTGGCTGGTCTCGCAGACCACGCGTTTGTGCGCATGCCCGCCGATACCGACCCCGCCGCCAAGCGTGAACCCGTGCATGAGGGCGACAACCGGTTTTGGGAACTCGGCCAGTGCCAGATTCAGGTGATATTCGTCGCGCCAGAAATTCTGGGCGAAGGAGGCGTCGCCACGGGTGCCATGGGCGTAGACCTCGGCAATATCGCCGCCGGCGCAAAAGGCGCGCGGCCCCGCGCCGTCGATCACCAGGCAATGCACCTCGGGATCATCGCGCCACAATGCGAGCGCGTCGCGGATGCCTTTGCACATGCCGGGGGTGAGCGCGTTCAGGGCCTCGGGGCGGTTGAGCGTGATCCGTCCGGCCACGCCCTGTTTGCGGAGAATAAGCTCTGTCATGGGGCCAGTCTCGCCAGCTTGTGCGCCCGGTCAAGGGGGAAGGCGGAATTGCTTGAAATGTATAAGAAAGCGGGGCCCAGAAACTGGACCCCGCTCGATATTGTTCGAAAACCCTGTGCCGTCGGCGACACGGGCAGGGGGATCAGTCGATCGACTTGAAGTTCAGCGCTACGCCGTCCTTGATGCCGGAGAACCAGCGGGCCGAGACCTTCTTGGTCTTGGTGTAGAATTTGAACGCATCGGGACCGTATTGGTCGAGATCGCCGAAGGCCGATTTCTTCCAGCCGCCGAAGGAGTAATAGGAGAGCGGCACCGGGATCGGGAAGTTGACGCCGACCATGCCGACCTCGACCTTGTTGACGAAATCGCGGGCGACATCGCCATCGGCGGTGTAGATCGCCGTACCATTGCCATATTGGTTGTCCTGGATCAGCTCGAGAGCATCCTCGTAGCTGTCCTTGCGCACCACCGAGAGCACCGGGCCGAAGATCTCCTGTTTGTAGATCTCCATGTCCGGGGTGACATTGTCGAACAGGGTCGGGCCGACGAAATAGCCATCCTCATAGCCCTGAATGCTGAGGCCGCGCCCGTCGGTGACCAGCGTCGCACCGGCGTCTTCGCCGGAGCTGATCAGCCCTTCGATCCGTTCTTTTGCCTGGGCGGTGATCACCGGGCCGTAATCGACATCGTCGCCGGCGGTGTAGGGCGCCACTTTCAGTTTCTCGATCTTCGGCACGAGACGTTCGATCAGCGCCTCTGCAGTGTCAGCGCCGACCGGGACGGCGACCGAAATCGCCATGCAGCGTTCGCCCGCCGCGCCAAAGCCGGCGCCGACCAGCGCGTCAGCGGCCTTGTCCATATCGGCATCGGGCATGATCACCATATGGTTCTTGGCGCCGCCGAAACATTGCGCGCGTTTGCCATTGGTGGCGGCGCGGCCATAGATGTACTGGGCGATCGGGGTGGAGCCGACGAAGCCGACGGCCTGAATGGTGTCATTGTCGAGGATTGCGTCCACGGCGTCCTTGTCGCCATGCACCACCTGCAACACACCGTCCGGCAGACCGGCTTCCTTGAAGATCTCGGCGAGCATCAAGGAGGTCATCGGCGTGCGCTCGGAGGGTTTCAGGATCATGGCATTGCCGGAGGCGATCGCCGGCGACATTTTCCACAGCGGGATCATCGCCGGGAAGTTGAACGGGGTGATGCCAGCGACGACGCCAAGCGGCTGGCGCATGGAATAGAGATCGATGCCGGTGCCGGCATCCGAGGTGAACTCGCCCTTGATCAGCGACGGCGTGCCCATGCAGACCTCGACCACTTCGAGGCCGCGCTGCACATCGCCCTTGGCGTCCGGGATGGTCTTGCCATGTTCGCGCGAGAGGCATTCGGCGAGGCGGTCCATGTTCTCGTTGATCAATGCGCCGAATTTCATGAAGATGCGAGCCCGGCGCTGCGGGTTCACCTGAGCCCATTCTTTCTGAGCGGCGGCGGCTTTTTCGACGGCGGCGTCGAGCTCGGCCGGGGTCGCAAGCGGCACTTTGGCGATGACCTCGCCGGTGGCCGGGTTGCGCACTTCGGAGAAGCGCCCGGAGGTGCCGGCGACATAGGCACCGTTGATGAAATGTTTCAGCTCTTGCATGGAATTCTCCCCGAGATTCTGACCGAAATTTACGTCTTGCCCTCAGTCTAGTCTTGCGAAATTTTGTCAAACAGAGCGAAGATTTCAAAAACGTTTTGCATTCATGCAAAGCCCTGGAACTGGATCGAAAGCGAGCATGGCGATGAACTGGGATGATCTGCGGGTGTTTCTGGCGGTGGCGCGGACCGAAAGCCTGTCGGGGGCCGGGCGACAGCTCAAGATCGACCCGGCCACGGTCGGGCGTCGTATCGCCCGGCTGGAAGAGGGGCTCGGTGTGACCCTGTTCGCCAAATCGCCCCAGGGCTACGAGCTGACGCGCGACGGCGGGCGGCTTCTGGCCCATGCCGAAGCGGCGGAACAGGCCGTGTCGCTGGGGGCCGAGGACGTCTCGGGCGAAGGTGACGAAGGGCTCAAGGGGGTGATCCGCATCGGTGCCCCGGATGGCTGTGCCAATTACGTGCTGCCCAGGGTGGTGGCGCGAATCGCGCAGCAGCATCCGCAGCTCGAAGTGCAGATCATTGCCCATCCGCGGCTGTTCAACCTGTCGAAACGCGAGGTGGACCTGGCGGTGAGCGTCTCGGCGCCGACATCCGGGCGGTTTCTGGTGCAGCGGATCACCGATTATCACCTCTCGCTGGCGGCGATGCGCTGGTATCTGCGCCAACATGCGCCGATCGAAACGCCCGGGGGGCTCAAGGGCCACAAGATGGTCGGCTATGTGCCGGATCTGATATTCGACAAGGAGCTCGATTATATCGAGGAGATCGGGCTGGGCCGTGTGGATTTTTCCTCCAACTCGGTTTCGGTGCAGCTCAACATGATCCGCGCCGGGCTCGGCCTCGGGGTCATCCATGATTTCTGCCTGCCCTTCGTGCCGGGTCTGCAGCGGGTTCTGCCCGAGACCATCCGGCTCAAACGTGCCTTTTGGCTGGTGCGTCACGCCGATGATCGCAAGGTCGAGCGCCTGTCGCGGTTTTCCGAGCTTCTGGTGCAGATCATGCGCGAGGAGGTCGCCGGGCTCGAGAGCGGGGAGTAACCGAGACTTATAGGGAGCTTGACAGATTGTCGCAGTCAGTGAACGCTAACAGTCAGGGAGACGCGTAACTGCTGGAAACGGCATTGATCATTTAGGGAGGAACTATGATTGTTGGACAAATCCTGAAAGCCAAGGCCATTGAGGAAACCATCACCATTCGGCCGGATATGACGGTCGGCGAGGCGGCAGAGCTTCTGTCGTCGCGCAAGATCGGTGCGGTGATCGTCGCGACAGATCCGAAGAAACCCGAGGGCATCCTGTCCGAACGCGACATTGTGCGCGAGCTGGGCAAGATCGGCAGCGAGGTTCTGGTGCATAAAGTGTCCGACTTCATGACCTCCAAACTGACCAGCTGCAAATCCGATGATACCGCCTTGGCGGTGCTCGAGCGGATGAGCACGGGACGGTTCCGCCATATGCCGGTGATCGAGAATGGCGAGATGATCGGCCTTGTCTCGATCGGCGATGTGGTCAAGGCCCGGCTCGATGAGCTGGCGATGGAAAACAATGCGCTCGAAGGCATGATCATGGGGCATTGAGCCCGGGTGTCACCACCGCTGCATTTGTGCAGGCGAGGAAGGCCCCGGGGCCTTTCTCCAATTCGGGTGACGCATTTATGACGGATGACGGAGCGTTTGCGCCGCAAGCCCCTTGATTTCGCAGTCGCAATATTGTTGCGTGCACTGCAGAAAGAGGAGGAGCCGCCACCATGCAATCAAAGATGCGCATCGGATTGTACCCTGGGACGTTTGACCCGGTGACCCATGGCCATGGCGACATCATTCGCCGGGCCTGTGCCCTGGTGGACCGTCTGGTGATCGGGGTGGCGATCAACCGCGACAAGGGGCCGATGTTCACCCTCGAAGAGCGGGTCGAGATGCTCAAGGATTACACCGCCGGTCTTGCCGAGGACACCGGCTGCGAGATCGTGGTGCATCCGTTCGAGAACCTGCTCATCCAATGCGCCCGCGACGTCAATGCCACGATCATCATCCGGGGTCTGCGCGCGGTGGCGGATTTCGAATATGAATATCAGATGGTGGGCATGAACCGGGCGCTCGACAATACGATCGAGACCGTGTTCCTGATGGCCGATGCCCGGCATCAGGCGATTGCTTCGAAACTGGTCAAAGAGATTGCCCGGCTCGATGGCGATATCTCGAAATTCGTCGCTCCCGAAGTGGAGAAACGGCTTTTGGAAAAGTTCACCGGCTGACCTCTTGGGGCCTTAGGGAGCCTAGGGCCGTCCTTAGGGCGGTCTCATCACAGGGCGTTCCCGCAAATGGCTGCTGCAAAATGAAAAGCCCCGCCGGGAGGAGAGGCGGGGCTTTGTGCGTGAAGCCGGTCGCGGTGCGCGGGTGCCGATCAGCCGTAGATCGCATCCCGGGCCAGCGCACAGGCGCGGTCGTGATCGAGATCGAGGTCTGCCTTGACCTTGGCGGGCAGGGCGTCGAGTTCGGCGAGTGTGCGGCGGTATTCGGCCCGTTTGCGGGCGGCGGAGGCGAGGGAGACGAGGGTTTTCATCGTGCCGATCCTTTCGGGGCTTGAGCGTTTCGATGCCCCGGTTATGCGCCTGTATGGGCGCTAACACCAATGCCGGTTCGCCAGATTGGATATGCGTTCAGCGCATGGGGGGGGCGAAAGGCGCATGGGCGCATTGCGCCCGGCCCGGATTGATCAAAACTCCGGGATAACTCCGATGGCGACAAAGCCTTTGAGCACCGCATCGACGGCGACGGCGGCGAGGATCATGCCCATGACGCGTGACACGATGGCGGCCCCGGTTTCTTTCAGCACTCTGAGGATTGGTTGCGCAGCGATCAGGATCATCAGCGTGATCAGGAGAACGACCGTCATCATGGAAGCCGTCATGGCCTGATGGGTGATGGAGAAGCGATCATTGTCGGTGAGCATCACCACCGCCAGCATCGCGCCGGGCGAGGCGATCGACGGCATGGCCAGCGGAAATACGGCGACGCGCCGCGCCTGCATCTGTTGGTCGCGGAGCGGTTTCTCGACTTGGGCCGTCTCGTGCGAGGGTTTGCCGTCGCCGAAGATCATGGTGAGCGCGAACAGGAAGAGGACGAGCCCGCCCGCGATCTGGAAGGACGGCAGTCCGAGACCGAGCGCGTCAAGCACGATCTGGCCCAGCAGAATAAAGGCCAGAAGGATGAAAAAGGCGATCAACACCGCCCGTGCCGCGACCATGCGGGCGTATTTCGGCGACAAGCTCGCGGTGGCACCGATAAAGACGGGCAGGGTGCCGATCGGGTCGATGACCACCCACAGGGTGATGAATTCGCTCAGGAGTGTCGAGAGGTTGGGCATGGGGGAACCGGGTGTGTTGGGCTCTTCTGTGTTGAGAGGGCCTTTGTGAATAGCGCGTGGTGAAGAGGAAATGCGGGACAGGGATGTCTTTCACATATCATTCCCGATACGGGTCACAAGCCTGATGGTGCGTCTTCACATCAAAACGCCCCGAAGCGTGAGCTCCGGGGCGTCCTTCTCCCGTTCGCGCGGGATAACTGCGTTTCGTGCGCGAGCGTATCAGGTTCGGCCTTGCAAGGCCAGATGAGCGCAGGCGGGATATGGTCCCGCCCGATCCGTGTCAGAGGAATTTCGCCATGGCGACAGCGGTATCGCCCATGCGGTTCGAGAAGCCCCATTCGTTGTCGTACCAGGTCAGGATACGGACCATGGTGCCTTCCATGACCTTGGTCTGGTCGGTGTGGAAGATCGAGCTGTGGCTGTCATGGTTGAAGTCCGAGGACACCAGCTTGCGGTCGGTATAGCCCAGAACGCCCTTGAGCGGGCCATCGGCGGCCTTGCGGATCGCATCGTTGATCTCTTCCACGGTGGTCTCGCGCGCGGCCTCAAAAGTCAGGTCGACCACCGAGACATTCGGGGTCGGCACGCGGATCGCGACACCGTCGAGCTTGCCGGCGAGTTCCGGCAGCACCAGCCCCACGGCTTTCGCAGCACCGGTGGAGGTCGGGATCATCGACAGGGCAGCGGCGCGGGCGCGATACAGATCCTTGTGCATCGTATCCAGGGTGGGCTGGTCGCCGGTGTAGCTGTGGATCGTGGTCATGAAGCCTTTGACGATACCGATCTCGTCATTGAGGACTTTCACCACCGGCGACAGGCAGTTGGTGGTGCAAGACGCGTTGGAGACGATGATGTCATCGGCGGTGAGCACGTCATCGTTGACGCCGAAGACCACGGTCTTGTCGGCACCGGCGGCAGGGGCCGAGACCAGCACGCGCTTGGAACCGTTCTTCAGGTGCAGCGCGGCTTTTTCCTTGGCGGTGAAGATGCCGGTGCACTCGAGCGCGATATCGACATCGCCCCAGGGCAGTTCCTCGGGGTTGCGGATGGCGGTCACCTTGATCGGGCCGCGACCGGCGTCGATCGTGTCTTCGGTGAATTTCACCTCGGACGGGAAACGGCCATGCACCGAGTCGAATTGCAGCAGATGGGCATTGGTCTCGACCGGGCCCAGATCGTTGATTGCGACCACTTCGATATCGGTGCGACCCGACTCGATAATGGCACGCAAGACATTGCGTCCGATCCGACCAAATCCATTGATTGCGACTTTCACGGCCATAACAGCACCTCCTTGACGCGTTGGCAGGAGAGGGAACGGAGGATGTCCCCCCTTTATATGACCCGTGCAGCTCCAGGGAGACGCACGGTTGAAACAAGCATGTCGCCCGATGATCTAGCGCGATGTTAGCGTAAACACCATCAAAATTCGCGCCGAATTGCCGACAGTCTTGCCGGCGGGCAAAATGAAAATGTCAGCGCCAGAACGCGACCCAGTGGATCAGCCTGAGAATTTTCCGGGCGAGGAACAAAGTGCCTTCTCCCCCGGTCATCCCAAAATCGAGGCCGAGTGCAATCGCAATAACTATGGCGAGCCCGACGGCGATTTTGTCAGTCATGTTCCGTGCCAACACCTATCTTGGCCGCACAATGCGTCAGAGGGGGCGAGAAAAAAAGGGGGCAGATCAAAAAAAACACAAAAGGATCCGAAGGCTGGCCTCCGGATCTCGGTTTTCGTGAGAAATGAACAAGGCGGGGGTCCTCCGCCCCCGCCCTGAAAGGCGCGCCTGGGACTGGCTTAGTTCAAACGCCCCATTGCGGCGGCGACATCGGCCATGCGCGCCGAGAATCCCCATTCGTTGTCATACCAGGCCAAGACCCGCACGGTGCGGCCGACGACCTTGGTCTGATCCGGGGCAAAGATCGAGGATTCGGTGGTGTGGTTGAAGTCGATCGAGACTTTCGGTTCCGGGTCATAGCCCAGCACCGCGCCCATGTGACCGGCGGCGGCTTCGCGCACCACCTCGTTCACGTCCTCGACGGTGACGTCTTTCGAGGCCTGGAAGGTCAGATCGACACAGGAGACGTTCGGTGTCGGGACGCGAATGGAAGTGCCGTCGAGCTTGCCCTTGAGTTCCGGCAGCACCAGACCCAGCGCTTTCGCGGCGCCGGTCGAGGTCGGGATCATCGCCATCGAGGCGGCACGCGCCCGGTAGAGATCCTTGTGACGACGGTCATGGGTCGACTGATCGCCGGTGTAGCTGTGGATCGTGGTCATGATGCCGCTCTCGATGCCGATGCCGTCATTGAGCACCTTGGCCAGCGGAGCGAGGCAGTTGGTGGTGCAGGAGCCGTTGGAGATGATCTTGTCCTCGGCCAGAATGTCGCGGTGGTTGACGCCGAAGACCACGGTGCGCGCGACATTGGTGGCGGGCGCAGAGATCAGCACCTTTTTGGCGCCATTGCGCAGGTGCACCGAGGATTTCTCACCGTCGTTGAACTTGCCGGAACATTCGAGCACCACGTCGACACCTTCCCAATCCAGCTCTTCGGGATTGTAGGTGGACATGACCTCGATCGGACCCTGGCCGAGATCCATGGTGTTGCCGGCGACCTTCACATTGCCGGAGAAGCGCCCATGCACCGAGTCGTATTTGAACAGGTGCGCGTTGGTCTCGATCGGGCCGGTGGCGTTGATCTTGACGACCTCGACCTCGTTGAGGCCGGCCTCGGCGATATGGGCAAGGGTACAGCGTCCGATCCGGCCGAAACCGTTGATACCGAGTTTGATGGTCATGTGCGTCTCCAGGCTCTCTATAGGTCAGGAATGGGAGTCCGGGCCGGTATACAAATGTGTGCTATGGCGGAAAAGCATTTAACGCCAACATGTTAGCGAAAACATGCCTGTTAGCGCCAACATTGCGCAGCATTCAACATCAGCTCCAAATACTGCCGCATTTACGGAGCTTGCACGTCTTCCTAATCGCGCGGAGACGCCTTCAAGCGTCACGCCTTTAAGCCTTCCTCATCAGATAAAGGCGAGGCGCGTGCAAGGCTTAGACTTCGTACTGCGCTCCGCCAAAAGCTGTGTCTCAGTTTTTTGGCGGAACGCTTTAGATCCTAGAGACCCGTCACCGGTAGAACACAGTCGTTCGAGGACATATCCTGCACCGGGTCACCCGGCGCACAGGTCTCTTCGGAGAGCGGATATTCTGTCGGGGTCATGGTCTCGCAGCCGATCAACAGCCCGAGGCTCAAAAGAACGAGAAACAGTCGCATGACATCCTCCTTTCAGTCTTCGCAAAGGAGTATCGCACGGGGCGGGCCAGCGCGCCATGATCGGTGTCAGGACGGGAGCTTTTGCGGCATCCGGGGCGCGGACAAAGAAAAACGCCCGCCGAAACGGCGGGCGTTCAAAATGCGCTCGGTCGGGGCTTAGCCCAGCAGCGCCTTGACCTGTGCCACGACATTCGTCGCGGTGATGCCGAATTTCTCGTAGAGCTCCTCGGCCGGGGCTGAGGCGCCGAAACGATCCATGCCGACGAAAGCCTGCTTGGCCTCGCGACCGCGCTCGCCCAGGAGCCAGCGATCCCAGCCGCCGGCGCGCATGGCGGCCTCGATGCCGACGCGCACCGGACCGGCCGGCAGCACCTTGCGGCGATAGGCCTCGTCCTGTTCGGCGAAAAGCTCCATCGACGGCATGGAGACGACGCGGGTGCCGATGCCGTTTTCCTGCAAGAGCGCGCGGGCCTCCATGGCAATCGCCACTTCGGAGCCGGTGGCGATCAAGATGGCTTCGCGTTTGCCCTCGGCCTCGGCCAGCACGTAAGCGCCTTTCGACACGAGGTTGGAGTTCTTGTGCTCGGTGCGCAGCGTCGGCACGCCCTGACGGGTCAGCACCAGAACGGTCGGGGTCTGTTGCGCGGTGAGCGCGATTTCCCAGGCCTCGGCCGTTTCCACCGTATCCGCCGGGCGGATGGTCAGCGTGTTGGGCGTGGCGCGGCAGATCGCCAGATGTTCGACCGGCTGGTGGGTCGGACCGTCTTCGCCAAGACCGATCGAATCGTGGGTCATGACATAGGTGGTCGGGATCTTCATCAGCGCCGACAGACGCATCGCCGGGCGGGCGTAATCGGTGAAGCAGAAGAAGGTGCCGCCATAGGGGCGGATACCGCCATGCAGCGCCATACCGTTCATCGCCGCGGCCATGCCGTGTTCGCGGATGCCGTAGTAAACGTAGCGGCCCTTGCGGTTGGTCTCGTCAAACACGCCCATGTCGCCGGTGAGCGTGTTGTTCGAGCCGGTGAGATCGGCGGAGCCGCCGATGGTCTCGGGCATGATCGGGTTGATCACTTCGAGCACCTTCTGCGAGGAGGCGCGGGTGGCCATTTTCGGCTGCTCGTCCGAGATCTGTTTCTTGAACGCCTTGATCGTGGCGGAGAGTTTCTTCGGGGCTTCGCCGGCGAAGACGCGGTTGAATTCGGCCTGACGGCGCTCGCTTTGTTCTTCGAACCGGGCTTCCCAGGCGGCACGCTCTTCGCGGCCTTTGGCACCGATCTCTTCCCACTGGGCCTTGACGTCGGCGGCGACCTCATAGGCGCCCCAGTTGACGCCGTAAGCGGCCTTGGCGGCGGCGAGCTGATCGGCGTTGGTCAGAGCACCATGGCCTTTCGAGGTGTCCTGCGCCGCGTGGCCGAGAGCGATATGGGTCTTGCAGGCGATCATCGACGGTTTCTTGGATTTCTTCGCGGCCGCGATGGCGGCGTCGATCTGGTCCGGGTCATGGCCGTCGATTTCCTGCACATGCCAGCCGGCGGCCTTGAAGCGCATCGGTTGGTTCGTACGGTCGGCGATGTCCACGGTGCCGTCGATGGTGATGTTGTTGTTGTCCCAGAAGACGATGAGCTTGCCGAGCTTCTGACGCCCGGCCAGCGCGATGGCTTCCTGAGACACGCCTTCCATGAGACAGCCGTCACCGGCCATCACATAGGTGTGGTGGTTCTGCAGCTTGGCACCGAAACGGGCGCGCAGCGCCTCTTCGGCCATGGCGAAACCGACGGCGTTGGAAATGCCCTGACCCAGCGGGCCGGTGGTGGTCTCGACACCATCGAGGAGGAAGTTTTCCGGGTGACCGGCGGTCTTGGCGCCCATCTGACGGAAGTTCTTGATCTGCTCGAGCGGCATTTCCTTGTAGCCGGTGAGATACAAGAGCGAATAGATCAGCATGGAGCCATGGCCCGCCGACAGGATGAACCGGTCACGGTCCGGCCATGTGGGCGCGGAGGCGTCGAACTTCAGGTGTTTCTCGAACAGCACGGTGGCGACGTCGGCCATGCCCATCGGCATGCCGGAGTGACCGGAATTCGCACCGGCGACAGCATCGAGCGTCAGGGTACGGATGGCGGCAGCACGCAGCCAGTGATCGGGGTGCGCCTCGCGCAGGGTAGCGATATCCACGAGCAGGTCTCCTCTAGGCTCCCATAGTCGGCCAAACCCCCGGGTGTTTCTCAACGCCTTGCGGGGGACGGCTTTCGGGACCCTGATAACGATGTCAGGGAAATGTGCAAGCCATGCGGGGCCCGCCGACCCCTCCGAAATGGCGCTTGATGGCGGTTTTCCCGCGTAAATGCGTCGCATGTTGGACATTCCCGCGCCATCGGGTAGGCTCTCGAATCAAGATGCATAGCATGAGGTCTGTACGCTTCGCCCTTGAGGACAAAGGAAGTTTCGGCTTTCATGTCGGATACGGGGCGCCGGCGGCGGGGCTCATGAACACCTAACGCTGTATAAAGCTGTATAAACCTGTCTGTGACAAAGCAGGCCAGAGAGAAAACAGCGAGAAACAGAGCAGAATGTGAGAACACGGCGATGAGCGAGATTTCAGATTTCGAAGCCCGGATCACGGCGGCCTTGGAGCGGATCGGGCGCGCGGTTGCGGTGGCCGAAGAACGGGCCGAGACGGCACAGCCCGCAGAGGACGCCACGGAGGCCGCGGCGGAGGCGGAAATCAGCCGTCTGACCGCCGAGCTTGAGGTGCAACAAGCGACCAATTCCCAGCTCGAAGCCCGGGTCAAGGCCATTCATGATCGTCAGGAGGGGCATGTCGCCTCGCTCGAGGAAGAGATCGAAACCCTGCGTCGGCAATTGATGGATCACGACCAGGAGATGCAGAAGCTGCGCCATGTGACGGCTCAGCTGCGCGATAACAATGCCGCCCTGCGCGCGGCCAATGCCGAAGGGCTCGCGGATGCCGGGCTGATCGATGCCGGGATGAAGGTCGAGCTGGACTCGCTGCGGGTGGCGCGCGAGGCCGAGAAGACCGAGCTCGACGCCATTGTCACAGAGCTCAGAGCGGTGATGGCGCGCAATGGCGCCCTGCCGTCGACCGCAGGGGAGGTATAAGAGATGCCCGAAGTGAAAATCTCCATCGGCGGACGCGAGTTTGAAGTCGCCTGTCAGGCGGGCGAGGAACATTTCCTGAAATCGGCGGCGCAGCTTCTCGACAATGAGGCCTCGGTGCTGGCGAGCCAGATCGGGCGTCTGCCCTCCGAACGGATGCTGTTGATGGCCGGGCTGATGCTGGCCGACAAGACCGCCGGCATGGAAGAGCAAATGCAGGCGCTCGAAAGCAAGCTGGCAGCGCAGGAAGCCCTGATCGAAGAGCTGCGTGCGCGCCCCGAACCGGAGCCGCAGAAGCTCGAAGTGCCTGTCGTGCCCGCCGAGATCACCGACACGCTGGCGGAAATGGCGGCGCGGGCCGAAAGCATGGCGGCCGCCTTCGAAGAGCGTCTGGGCGTCACGACAAGCTGACGACCCGGCGAGGGGAAGGGGAGGTCCATATGACGGGACGGTTCACGCGCTTGGCCGCGGCCGCAGCTCTGATTGCTACCGGCTCTGCGGCGCTTGCCGAAGATATCGTCGAGGGGCGCTATGTCTGCGAAGACGGGGTGGTCCTGCCGCGGGTCTACCTGCCGATCGAGGAGACCGGCGACAGTTTCGTGATCCTTTATGCCGAGGACAAGCTGATGGTGTTCTATCCGCAAGGCGCGGGGCCGGACGGATCGTCGTTTTACACCCATTACGTCGGCGAGGAAGAAGAATACCTCTATTTCGAAGCCCCGGGCGATCAGACCCGGCTGATCCTGCAAAAAGGCGCCGATCAGCGTGTGCTGGCAAAGGGCTGCATGTTCATGCCGGAGAATTTCGGGACGGAATAGACCGTTCCAGGCCATTGGAAATGCAAAAGGCGCGCCCGGATGGGACGCGCCTTCTTAACTTTCGTGCCAGAGAGGCTCAGACGTTCGCGGCGCGGATCTGGTCGGCTTTTTCCTGATCGAAAGCGACGCCCTTGTCGGACAGCATCTGGTCAAGCTCGCCCGAGAGCGTCATTTCGATCACGATGTCGCAGCCACCGACGAATTCGCCTTTGACGTAGAGCTGCGGGATGGTCGGCCAGTCGGAGAATTCCTTGATCCCCTGACGGATTTCCTCATCGGCGAGCACGTCGACATCGGCGTAATCGACGCCCATGAAATTGAGGATGCCGGCAACTTTCGACGAGAAACCGCAACGCGGCATCATTTTCGTGCCTTTCATGTAAAGCACGACATCGTTGTCATTGACGATGGTCTGGATGGTATCTTTGGCGGACATATGTCTGTTCCTTTCGGTTGTCTTCGGCGGGCTGCTCCCTGAGCCCGCGAAGCCCGTATCTGAAAAGCCGGGGCAGGCGGTTGAGCACAATATAGAGTGCTTCGGCGGCTCCGGCCAGAAATTCCACGGGTTTCCGCGTTTACTCGGGGGCGCGGGTGGTCAGCGCCAGCGCGTGCAGCTCGCCGCTGGCAAGCTTTTCCTTGAGGGCGGCATTGACGGCGCGCTGCTGTTGCACCCGGTTCTGGCCGGCGAAGGAGGCGTCGACCACCTCGGCGGCGAAATGTTGACCGTCATCGCCTTGCACGATGATATGGGCGTCGGGGAAAGCCTCGCGGATCAGATGTTCGATATCGGCGGCGGTAATGGCCATTTAGGGCGCTCCTTGGCGTCGTGTCGGTATTCGGTGGAGAATGTAGGGCTTGGCGCGGAGTGCTGCAAGCGCTCAGGTGGGGCTCAGGCCTCTGAGAGCGGGACAATCGCGTCCAGAAACGCCTCGAAATCCCGGGCGAGCGCCGGTGTGTCGGCCCAGAGCCGGGCGCATTTCCGGAGGAGCCTTTGGCGTTCGGTCTCAAGCGCAGGGGGCAGGGCGAGCGCCCCGGCCTCGGTGAGCTGTTTCATCCGCTCGTGCAGCGGTTTCATTTGCTCGAAATCGCGGAGCATGGCGGGGAGCAGCGTCGGGTCGTCGCGCCAGCTCTCACCGTTGAAGCGCATCTGCACCACCCGCTGCCCGGCGCCGGCGCAATCATAGAGGACGCAGCCGCGATTGCCGATCTCTTCAAGCTGGCTGTGGCAGGCACACAGGTGACCCGACAGGTTGGGGCAGGGCGTGCCCGCCGGTTTGTCGAAGGAAAACAGATCGCCCTTGTCCAGGGTCAGCCCGACACAGCACAGGGCGGCGCATTGGGCGCAATCGGAGGTGAGGGTGGGCAGATCGGTCATGGAGACGTGATGCCGTGTGACGTGCAAGATGACAAGGGCGCAAAGAGGCCTTTGCGGACATTGGCCCTTTCGGCGCGGAACAAGGCCAAAGGCCGCCGCGCCTGCGCCTGCCCGTGTCACGCCGGAGGCGTGCTTCCAGCACGACCGGGCTGGCGCATTGTCATCCGCGCGCAAGAGATTGAGCTCTTGAGGATTTGGCTGGGATAAAGCTTAGACCGCCGTTGTCTAAGCGCCAGCCCACGGGCAGGCTTGTCACGGCGCGCGTCGGTAAGTGCAAAGGCCCCCTCCATCCACAAAGCCGACTTTACACCAAAGCAAAAGGCCCGCCGATGCGCGGGCCTTTCGGATGAGTGTTTCCGACAAAAAGGAAGATCAGCCGAAGATCTCGCCGAAAGAGCCACGGTAGATGGCGGAAAGATCGGCGAGCGGGGCTTCCGAGGCGCCGAACTTCACCGTGTCGCCGGAGAACTTGCCCACCGTGGTGATGGTGACCCCGGCCTGCGCGGCGGCGGCCATCAGCGCTTCGGCCTGATCAAAGGTGCAGGCGACGAGGTAACGCGCCTGATCCTCGCCAAAGAGCGTTGCGGTGTCGTCACTGTCGAGATGCACGGCCACACCGGCCTCGTCGGCCATTTCAAAGGCGGCGAGTGCCAGACCGCCGTCGGACAGATCGGTCACGGCGTTGAACAGCGCGCCGTTGCCGCGGATGAAGTCGCCGTTGCGCTTTTCCTCGGCCAGGTTGACATGCGGCGCATCGCCGTCCTGACGGTTGAACACTTCGTACAAGAGCGCGGATTGGCCCAGAAGGCCCTGGGTCTCGCCGATGAGCAGGGCGATGTCGCCCTCCTGTGCCAGACCGGAGATCAGATCCTCTTCCGAGGCGATGAGCCCCACGGCGCCGATGGTCGGGGTCGGCAGGATGCCCTCACCGTCAGTCTCGTTGTAGAGCGAGACGTTGCCCGAAACGATCGGCATATCGAGGAAGGCGACAGCCTGACCGATGCCATCGAGCGCGCCAACGAATTGACCCATGATCTCGGGCTTTTCCGGGTTGCCGAAGTTCAGGTTGTCGGTGGTCGCAAGAGGTTTCGCGCCGACGGCGGAGAGGTTGCGGTAAGCTTCCGCCACCGCCTGTTTGCCGCCCTCGACCGGGTTGGCCTTGACGTAGCGCGGCGTCACATCCGAGGTAAACGCCAGCATCTTGCCGGTGTCATGGACGCGGATCACACCGGCGCCCAGGCCCGGCGCACGCACCGTGTCGGCCATGACCTGGGTGTCATACTGTTCGTAGACCCAGGCCTTGGAGGCGTAGTTCGGCGAGGAAATCAGCCCCTTGAGACCGTCGATCGGATCGATCTGCGGCACATCGGCGACCTGTTCGGCCTCGGGGGTCGGCACCCAGGGACGGTCGTATTCCGGCGCCGAGGAGGCCAGCGTCGAGAGCGGCAGATCCCCCATGCAGGTGCCGTTGTGCATAATCAGGAATCGGTCTTCGGCGATGGTCTCGCCGACGATGGCGAAATCCAGATCCCATTTCTCGAACACGGCGCGGGCTTCGGCCTCTTTCTCGGGCTTCAGCACCATCAGCATGCGTTCCTGGGATTCGGAGAGCATCATCTCATAGGCGGTCATGTTCTCTTCGCGCTGCGGCACGTTTTCCAAGTCCAGTCGGATGCCGAGCTTGCCCTTGTCGCCCATCTCGACCGCGGAACAGGTCAGCCCGGCGGCGCCCATGTCCTGAATCGAGATCACCGCGCCGGTCTGCATCAGCTCGAGCGTGGCTTCCATCAGGCATTTCTCGGTGAACGGGTCGCCGACCTGCACGGTGGGACGCTTGTCCTCGATCGTGTCGTCGAATTCCGCCGAGGCCATGGTGGCGCCACCGACGCCATCGCGACCGGTCTTGGCGCCCAGATAGACGACGGGCATGCCGACGCCGGAGGCGGCCGAATAGAAGATCTTGTCGGTATCGGCGAGACCGGCGGCAAAGGCGTTCACCAGACAGTTGCCGTTATAGGCTTCGTGGAACCGCACCTCGCCGCCCACGGTGGGCACGCCGAAACAGTTGCCGTAGCCGCCGACGCCCTCGACCACACCATGCACCAGCTGTTTGGTCTTCTTGTGATCCTTGACGCCGAAGGACAGCGAGTTCATCGCCGCGATCGGACGCGCGCCCATGGTGAACACGTCGCGCAGGATGCCGCCGACACCGGTGGCCGCGCCCTGATAGGGCTCGATATAGGAGGGGTGGTTGTGGCTTTCCATCTTGAACACCACGCATTGCCCGTCGCCGATATCGACGATGCCGGCATTCTCGCCCGGGCCACAGATCACTTGCGGACCAGAGGTCGGCAGACCGCGCAGGTGTTTCTTGGAGGATTTGTAGGAGCAATGCTCGTTCCACATCGCCGAGAAAATGCCAAGCTCCGTGAACGTCGGCTCCCGGTTCAGAATGCGCAGGATTTCGGCGTATTCCTCGGGTTTGAGACCATGGGCGGCAATGATTTCCTCGGTGATGGCAGGCTCGGTCATGTGGGTCCCCTAAGCGGCAGCTTTGTCTTTCGCGTCCTATTAGGCTGTTTGTGCCCGTGGGGGAAGGGGGAATGGCGGTTTCCGGCCGGGATCAGAAGGGTTTTGAGAGGCTTTCTGCGCCCGCAAAACGCCCGCCCTGTCGTGCCCCGGGTGAAAAATCGGCGGTTTATACGCGAGAACAAAAAAAAGGCCGAGCAAAGCTCGGCCCAAGTCCAACAGGGAGGTAAAACCGCCAAGAGTTTCCTCTAATGGCAGCTTCAATGCTGCATTTAGGGGCAGTTTATGAATCGTTCAAGGTGTATTTCGCGCATGCGGCGCAATGCCGCCATGCAGAAAGTGCATAGCTTTCTGGCTGAATGCGCCCCTGGGATGCAGGGCTCACCTGCCGGATGGCCCGAGCTGCTGGTTCGGGGTTCCGCTTCGAACCTCTGTTCGAGCCTCTGGCCCGGGCCGCGGCGCGCGGCGGCGGTCCCAGGGTGTCTTGTGGTGGGGTGGGGAAGGGCGGAGAGAGCCGGCGTCCGGGGTTACTCGGTCTCTTCCTCTTCGCGCATGTTGCGGCGGTGGGCGTTGATTTCTTCGGTGATGAAGTCGCGGAACACCTCGATCCGCTTGGAATGGCGCAGCTCTTCGGGATAGGCGAGGAACACCGGCACTTCGCCCGATTGCAGATCCGGCAGCACCCGCACCAGATCCGGTGCGCTTTCCACCAGATAGTCCGGCAGCACGCCGATCCCGAGATCGTTCAGCACCGCCTGCAACACGCCGAAATAGTTGTTCACGAAGAGCTTCGAGCGAATGTCATATTCGTTCAACTCCTCGATCAGCCGGGCGCCGGCCGAGACCTGGTTGGCATTCGGGCTTTGGCAGATCAGCCGGTGGCTGGACAGATCGTCCATGGTCTGCGGCGTGCCATGTTCGTCGAGATAGCTGCGGGTCGCAAAGAGCCGCATGCGGATGTTCATCAGCCGTTTGCGGATCAGATCGGCTTGCGACGGCTCTTTCATCCGGATCGCCACATCGGCCTCGCGCATCGGCAGGTCGAGGACACGTTCCTCAAGCATCAGATCGATCTTCAGCTCGGGATATTTGTCGTAGAGCTTGGACAGGCGCGGCGCCAGCCAAAGCGTGCCGAAACCGGTGGCGGTGGTCACCCGCAACTCGCCATAGACCTCTTCCTCGCTGTCGCGGATGCGGGCGGCGGCGGCATCGAGCCGTTTCGCCATGGCGCGGGTGGCCTCGAACAGGAGCTCGCCCTGTTCGGTCAGAATCAGCCCGCGGGCATGGCGGTGGAACAGCGTGGTGGAAAGTGATTCTTCAAGTGCACGGATCTGACGGGAGACGGCAGACTGGCTCAAATGCAGCGTATCGCCAGCATGGGTGAGCGATCCGGCATCCGCAACCGCGTGAAAAATTCTCAGTTTGTCCCAGTCCATACCCGATACCTGCTGCGTTACTCGTGGCAATCATACCCCAAGATAAGGGCGCCGCGAGGGATTTTGGCCGCTTCATTCTCTTTTTATGCACAGATCGCAAGGGAAATGCTTTGCGCTAACACAAATTGGCAGGGTGACGTGAAGGATATGCAAAATTTTCAGGCAACATGCCAATTGACCGGCGGACAGCTGCCGTTGGAACGGCGCGTTTCGGCGCAAAACAACGTCTCAGGGATCTGCAATCCCCTTGCCGATCCCTGTGTGATCCGGGGTGCCTGGCTTGCGGATGGGGCAACGCCGAGCGGCCGGAGGGATTGGCGGAATTTCGAGAGGATGTCAAAAAGGTGATGGATTTTCGGACCATTGAGACCTATTCCCTATCCTCATCTTCGCAATCCCGGCATAGTCTGGAACACGCGTTCGAGATAAAACGATGCTCGAGGCAGGAAACGCCGTTTGGCGCGAAGCAGAATGAGACAGGTGGGATGCGATATCCCCGAAAGGGTCTGAAGGACCGGTATTGAGATGGCAGTCGGTATTTTTGACAGTGGATTGGGCGGGTTGACGGTGTTGGACGCGGTCACGAAGCGTCTTCCGGATGTGCCTTTCGTCTATTTCGGCGACAATGCGCATGCGCCTTACGGGGTGCGCGATGCGGATGATGTCTATAATCTCACCACCGCTGCCGTGGAGCGGCTCTGGGAGGCGGGCTGCGATCTGGTGATCCTGGCCTGTAACACCGCCTCCGCCGCGGCCTTGCGCCGGATGCAGGAAAGCTGGATCCCGCCGGAGAAACGCGTGCTGGGTGTCTTCGTGCCGCTGATTGAGGCGCTGACCGAACGGCAATGGGGCGACAATTCCCCGCCGCGCGAGGTCGAGGTGAAACATGTGGCGCTCTTTGCCACCCCCGCCACGGTTGCCAGCCGGGCGTTCCAGCGTGAACTGGCGTTTCGCGCCATCGGGGTGGATGTCGAGGCCCAGGCCTGCGGCGGTGTCGTCGATGCCATCGAAGAGGGCGACATGATCCTCGCCGATGCGTTGGTGCGCTCGCATGTCGATGCTTTGAAACGCAAGATGCCGACGCCGGACGCCGCCATTCTGGGCTGTACCCATTACCCGATCATGGAGCGCGAGTTCCAGGAGGCGCTGGGTGCGGATGTGAAAGTGTTTTCCCAGGCCAATCTGGTGGCCGAGAGCCTCGCCGATTATCTGACGCGGCACCCGAAGATGATCGGGCCGGGCACGCAGAGCCTGTTCCTGACCACCGGTGATCCGGCGAAAGTGTCGCGTGGGGCGACGCAATTTCTGCGACGAAAAGTCGAGTTCATCAAAGCGTGATCGCATTCGGCGCCCCTTCGAGGCCCTGCGCGCCCCTGCGCCGAGTGGTCGCAATTGCGATAGATCCAGAATTCTTCTAAATTGATGGTTCCCGCGCCTGATCCGTTGACCCGGATCAAGGGCAGAGCGGGGCCGATGTGAGAGACGACGACCATGAGCTATAAAATCGCCATTCTTGGAGCTTCCGGCTATACCGGGGCCGAACTTGTCCGCCTGATCGCGACCCATCCGTCGATGGAGATCGTCGCGCTCTCCGGTGATCGCAAGGCCGGCATGGAGATGCATGAGGTCTATCCGCATCTGCGTCACATGGATCTGCCGGCGCTGTGCAAGATCGAGGATATCGATTTCGCCACCGTCGATCTGGCCTTCTGCGCCCTGCCGCATGCCACCTCGCAGGCGGTGATCAAGGAGCTGCCGCCGACGACCAAGGTGGTGGATCTCTCCGCCGATTTCCGGCTGCGCGATCCGGCCGAATACGAGAAATGGTATGGCAAGCCGCATTCTGCCGTCGAGATCCAGAAAGAGGCCGTCTATGGCCTGACCGAATTCTATCGTGACGAGATCAAGACCGCGCGGCTCGTGGCCGGGACCGGCTGCAACGCCGCCACCGGGCAATTCATCCTGCGGCCTCTCATTGCCGCCGGGGTGATCGATCTCGACCAGATCATTCTCGATCTGAAGGTCGCCGTGTCCGGCGCCGGGCGCTCGCTCAAGGAACATCTGCTTTACGGCGAGCTCGAGGACAATGCCTTTGGCTATTCCGTCGGCGGCAAGCACCGGCATCTGGGCGAGTTCGATCAGGAATTCTCCAAAATCGCCGGTCGCGATGTGAAGATCCAGTTCACCCCACACCTCGTACCCGCCACCCGCGGCATTCTCGCCACCGCTTACGTGCAGGGCGAGGCCGCGGCCGTGCATTACGCGCTGGCCGACGCTTACATGAATGAGCCGTTCATTCAGGTGCTGCCCCTGGGGCAGGTCCCCGCGATGAAACATGTGCGCGGTTCGAATTTCTGCCATATCGGCGTGGTGGAGGACCGCATCCCGGGCCGCACCATCGTCATCGGCACGCTCGACAACCTGACCAAGGGCTCGTCCGGTCAGGCCATCCAAAACGCCAACCTGATGCTGGGCCTTTCTGAGACCGAGGGTCTTATGAATGTGCCCATGTATCCCTAAGTATCCGTAACGTCCCCGTATGCAATTGCGGTTCTCGGAGGAGGAGATCCCATGGCCGGCTTGAAGAACCTGAAGAAGAAGCGCCGCGTGCAGGTGCTCGCGCTCACCACGGTGGCGCTTGTCCTGTCGGTGTCGCTCATTGGCTACGCCTTCCGCGATGGCATCAACCTGTTCCGGGCGCCGGCGCAGGTGATGGAAGATCCGCCGCGTGCCGGTGAGATTTTCCGCCTGGGCGGGCTGGTCGAGGACGGCACTCTGGTGCGCGGCGAAGGCACCCATGTGACCTTTTCCGTGACCGACGGTGCGGCGACCATCCCGGTGACCTTCGAAGGTGTGCTGCCGGATCTCTTCGGCGAGAACCAGGGCATGATTGGCACCGGCTCGATGGTCGAGGGCACCTTCGTCGCCACCGAGATCCTCGCCAAGCACGACGAGACCTATATGCCGAAAGAGGTGATGGACGCGCTGAAAGAGCAGGGTGTCTATCAGGAACCCGGGAGCTGAGGCCGCGCGGCGTCGGGACGGTCATGCCGGAGGCATGCTTTCAGCCTGACCGCACGCCCGGGCAACTGCGTTGTTATTCCGGGCGGTTGTGCGATGTTCCCAATGTCCGCAAAGAGCTCAAACCGGTCTTTCGCCGCGACATGCAAACGCGATCACTTTCGGAGACCGCAGGACCGCGCCGATGCGGCCTTACCGCCCCTCGTAGCGCGGTTTGCGCTTCTCAAGGAAAGCCAGCACGCCTTCCTTGAAATCGCGGGTCTGGCCGCAGCGGTTCTGCAGCCTGGCCTCGAGCGCCAATTGATCCTTGAGAGAATTGTCATAGGAGGCGTGCATGGCCTCCTTGAGATGGTGGTATGACACCGTCGGCCCCTTGGCGAGATAGGCGGCCCGGGCCTGCCAATGCGCCGCGAAATCCGCGTCCGGCACCGCCTCGTAGATCATCCCCCATTGCATCGCCTGCGCCGCCGTAATCTCGTCGGCAAAGAGCGAAGCGCCCATGGCGCGGGCGAGCCCGACGAGACGCGGCAGCACATAGGTGCCCCCGGCATCGGGAATGAGGCCGATCCGGGAGAAGGCCTGCAGAAACACCGCCGATTGCGTCGCGATCACCACGTCGCAATTGAGCGCCAGCGACGCCCCAGCCCCCGCTGCCGTGCCATTGACCGCGGCAATGATCGGCACCGGGCTGTCATGGATGGCATGCACCATCGGCTCATATTCATCGCGCAGCGTGCGTTCGAGATCGGCGGTGGCGGCATCGACCCCGTCGCCGAGATCCTGACCGGAGCAAAAGGCCCGGCCCTCGCCGGTCAGGACGATCACCCGGGCAGATTTCGCGGCATCGCGCACCGCATGGGTGATCTCGGCCCGCATCTGGGTGTTGAGCGCATTCATCACCTCGGGGCGATTGAGCGTCACCGTCGCGATGTCGTTTTCAAGCGTGAAGCGGATCGTCTCGTAATGCATATGCGTCTCTCTCCCGATGTGCCTCCCCAAGATAGGGAGGCCCGCCGAGAAAGGAAGAGAGACGCTCCGTCAAAAGGCGATTTCTCCCGCGCTTGCCGCGTGCTTTCGGTGCCCTCACTGCGCCGGCGTACGGCCCGCCGCTTCGGCAGCGGCTTCCCGGCGCCGGGTCACTTCGCGGATGATCGCCTGTGCCGTGGCGTCGGGTCTGGCCTCGACCCGGGTATAGACCGAGCCATCGCGATTGCGGCTCAGCAGCCCGTCCTCGGCCAGAGAGCGCCGGATCTGTGCCGGGTCGCGAAAGCGGGTCATCGTGTCGAAGAGATCGGAAATCTCCCGTTCGGTGAAGTTTTTTCGCGGCGGCACCTGGGCCCAGAGCGCCCAGAGACAGAGCTGACGGATCTTGCGCTTGGTCGACCAGCTGTCCAGCAACCCGTCTTGCGTAAACCGCGCCAGCACCCGCGACAGGGCCCGGCCTTCGACCGGCGCCACCGGTTCGATCCCGACCTGGGTGGCCTTGAGATGCTGGAAATTGCGATAACCGCCGGCGCGGGCCACGGCATTCAGGATGGTCTGGTGACCAGGCGTCTGATCGCCCAGATCAGAAGCCAGATCGGTTTTGAGCGCCCGCGCAAAGGCGGACACATCGGGAAGGGTGAGTGAAATGATCTCACGGGTCATCGGGTTTCTCCGTTGATCGCGTCTGGCATATCATGCCTGTATCGTGCGGGGAGCTGCCCTTGGCCCACGCGGAAATTTGACGCGCGGAAGTCCGAAATGATGCGTATTTCAAAGCAGGTTCAGCATGGCCCTCGCGGGCTGGCAGCGACTCGGTGAACTGCGGACCGTGCCCGAGATATAGGAAACCCGCCGCTTTCTGTCCAGTGATGGGGAAAACGACGGGCTTACATGCTTTACCCAGAGAGGGCTCAGTCCTTCATGATCGCGGCCAGGCGCTTTTCCTCATCCTCGGACAGCGCATCGAGTTCCGGCTCGCTCTGGCGCCGACGGATAAAGCTGATGCCGATGCCCAAGGCGAGGATCAGCATCACCGGCCCGGCGATCCAGAGGATCTTGTTCGATCCGGTGAGCGTCGGTTTCAACAGCACGTATTCGCCGTAACGATCGACGATATAGGCCACGGTCTCGTTGTTGCTGTCGCCAGCCACGAGGCGTTCGCGCACCAGAAGCCGCAGGTCCTTGGCGAGTTTCGCATTGCTCTCGTCGATATTCTCGTTGCGACAGACGAGACAGCGCAGACCCTGCGAAATCTCCCGGGCGCGGGATTCCATCGCCGGATCGGGCAGGACCTCGTCGGGCTGCACGGCCACCGCGGGGACGGCAATGAGCAGTGCCAGGACCAGAAACAGGGGTTTCAGAAGCGCTTTCATTCCGCCGGCACTCCCTTATGCGCCTCTTTCGGCGACACCTTGGCTTTGCGCGCGCCCGCAGCGACGCGGTAGCGACGGTCCGACAGCGACAGCAGCCCGCCAAAGGCCATGATGATCGTGCCACCCCAGATCCAGTTCGCCAGCGGCTTGATATAGGTGCGCACGGCCCAGCCCCCATTCGACTGGATATCGCCGATCACCAGATAGACGTCACGCAGGAAACCGTTGTCGATCCCGGCCTCGGTGGTCGGCATCTGCGCCACCGGGTAGGAGCGTTTCTCGGGGTGCAAGGTGCCGACCTTCTTGTCGCCGTCGAACACCGTCATGGTGGCCATGGTGGTGATATAGTTCGGCCCCTGCCCGCGCTCGACATTGTCGAGCGAGATCGTGTAGCCCGCGACATCGAACATCTCGCCAACCTGCACCACGCGGATATCCTCGACGGTCCAGGCGGTCAGCCCGGCAATGCCGGCGATGGTGACACCGAGGCCGCCATGGGCAAAGAGCCGGCCCCAATCGGCCCGCGGCAAGCGCGCAAGACGCGACAGGTCGCGTTTCTGACCAAGGCGCAAAAGGATGTCCTGTACCGCCCCGGCGATGAGCCAGGTGCCCAGAGCCAGTCCGATCGGACCGAGGAGCGTGCGCTCCGTCTGGATCGACCAGATCAGGCCCAGCACCGCCAGAGCGAGCAGCATCGACGGCACGAGCTTTTTCACCGCCACGCCCAGACGCGCGCGTTTCCACGGCAGGATCGCCCCCACCGGCAGGATCACCGCCAGAGCGGTGAAGAACGGCGTGAAGGCGGCATTGAAGAACGGCGCCCCGACCGAGAGCTTGCGCGCCCAGAAGGCTTCGGCCACCAGCGGCCAGATCGTACCGGTGAAGACGACGAGTGCGGCGACGGCCAGCAGGATATTGTTCATCACCAGCGCGCTTTCACGCGACACCATGGAGAAGACGCCCTTGGCGGTCATCACCGAAGCCCGCGCGGTAAAAAGCGTCAGCGCCCCGCCCATGAAGAAGGCGAGGATCAACAGGATGAACACACCACGTTCCGGGTCATTGGCAAAGGCATGCACCGAGGTGATCACGCCGGAACGCACCAGGAAAGTGCCAATCAGAGAGAAACCGAAAGCCATGATCGCCAGAAGGATGGTCCAGCTTTTCAGCGTCTCGCGTTTCTCGACCACGATGGCGGAATGCAGAAGGGCTGCGGCAAAGAGCCAGGGCATGAAAGACGCGTTCTCGACCGGGTCCCAGAACCAGAACCCGCCCCAGCCCAGCTCGTAATAGGCCCACCAGGAGCCAAGCCCGATGCCGATGGTCAGGAACAGCCAGGCGGCGAGCGTCCAGGGCCGCACCCAGCGCCCCCATGCGGCATCGACCCGGCCCTCGAGAAGCGCGGCCACGGCGAAGGAGAAGGTCATCGAGAGACCGACATAGCCGAGGTAGAGAAATGGCGGATGGAAGGCCAGCCCCGGGTCCTGCAACAGCGGGTTCAGGTCATCGCCATTCATCGGCGGCATCGCCAGACGGGCAAACGGGTTCGAGGTGAACAGGATGAAGGCCAGGAAGGCCACGCCGATCGAGCCCTGCACCCCGATCACCCGAGCGCGCAAGGTTTCCGGCAGGTTGGAACCGAACAGCGCGGCAGCCGCCCCAAAGAGCGCCAGAATCAGCACCCAGAGGAGCATCGAGCCCTCATGGTTGCCCCAGACGCCCGAGACCTTGTAGAGCATCGGCTTGAGGGTGTGAGAGTTCTCCACCACCACTTTCAGCGAGAAATCCGAGGTAACGAACGCATAGGTCAGCGCGCCGAAGGAAAAGGCGATCAACACCAGCTGCACCATTGCCGCCGGGTCGCCCACCGCCATCAGGCTGCGATTGCGGGTCTGCGCCCCCCAAAGCGGCAAGATCGTCTGCGCGATGGCGACAAAAAACGCCATCACGAGGGCAAAATGTCCAAGTTCTACGAGCATGCGTGGCCTCCCTTTTAAAATCGTTCTACCCGCTCCGGGCAGTTCCGCCAATGGGCTGCGCGCGCATGTCGCAAGGAAAACCGGGCCGCCGGCGTCGCGCCCCGGGCGCGGTCGCTCCGAGCGATCCGGCGAAAACCGGAGAAACACATGCGTTTTATCGCATTTTTCCCGGATTTTGCCGCTTCACAGCAGGAAAACCGCCGCGAAAGACAGGAAAAACGCCCCCATGACCGGCCAGAGAAAGCTCAGCCCCGTGAGGCCGAATGTGCCCTGAATCACCGAAAAGTGAAGCACGGCTCCGGCGATCAACAGCGCGAGCGCGAGCAAAAGCAGGATGGTTTCACCGCCGGAGGCGTTGGAAATCCGCGCCACGCGGGCCCAGCACCCGCTCGCCCAGAATGCCATGGTGAGCCCCGATCCGGCCCAGGACAGCGCCATGCCCAGCGCCAGCGGTGTCGCGCGCTGCGACCAGAGCCACAGGAAGGTGGCGGAGATCATCAGGGCCATCAGGGCGATGGCGCCATAGCTCAACGCAAGCACCTGATGCGGCCCGAGGAGCAGGAGCATGAGACAGAGTGCGCCCGCCACGAGGGCATAAAGACCGAAGACCTGTTTCATGGTTTCAACATCTCCTTGACCGCCGCGTCGAGCGCATCGGCCGCCGCCTGATGGCGTTTGAGCGCGACCGTGAGATCCCGACTCATCCGTAGCCCGCGCAACTTTGCCCAAATCCAACCTGCGCGTTTCCCCGAGATCTTGCCCATCCCCCTCACCCGTGCGGCAGGCGTTCGCGGATCATCGTGGTCAGTTCCACGAGGATCTGGGTGTTCTTGTCGAGCACCGCGCGCGTCGCCTGATCCTTTTGCAGATCGCGATACAGCAGGTAGAACACCATGAGCACCCAGGGCCCGTGTTCCGCCAGAGCGGCAATCAACGTCTCACTCATCGCGCCCTCCCGCCCCGCTGGCCCGCCACTCCGCCAGAGCCGGGTTTAGCGCATCGCTCCCCGGCACGGAGGCCGGGGGGGCGGGCAGATCCGGCCCCTCTGCCGTCGCGCCGGCGCGCAAGGCCTCAAGCGCCCGGATATTCGTCGTCACGGTCGAGGCCCGGGCCATGGTGGAGGCGACAGAGCGCTGAAACTCCTGCGATTTCACCTGATAGCGGGCACCGAAATAGAACGAGACGATGGTGCCCAACAGCCACCAGAGCGGTTCCGGGATCAGAGCGACCCCCTGCATCCGCGCGGCAAACCAGACCGGATCGACCATGGCCGCGACACAAAGCCCGATGGTGCCAAAGGCCATCAGCGGCCGCGGCACCCGGTTGAGCGCATCCATGAACCGATCAAAATCCCCCTGACGCGGGGCGGCGAATTCGGTGGCGAATTGCTGCATCGCCGCTGCCCGCATCGCCGCCTCACGCGCGCCGGCGTTTTCCGAGTTTTCGAAAAAGACCTCCGCCGTGTCTTTGATCACATTTTGGCCGGAGCCAAACAGCAGCGCGAAAACCCGTTCGATCACCCCCATGTCGCCACCCGGGCGGCATGCTCGGCCTCCGTCAGGTGATAGCGCAGCGAGATGAACTCTTCGGCACGGGTGATCCAACCGCCCTTGCCGCCATCGCGACGGCGGGCGTATTTGCGGGCACTCGGACGACGATCCGCCAAAGCGTAATAGTAATTGCGCCGGGCAATGCCATAAGCATCGGCGAGATAGGCCGGCGCCAGAGATTGCGCGATGAATGCCGCCTCGATGGTCTGCGGCCCGATGGCGCCGTCGATCGCGATCCTTTGTCCCATGTCAGTCAAGAGACGTTGCAAGATCCGCACCGCATTGGCGCCGGCATTGACATACATGTCAAAGACCGACGGCTGAAGCACCGGCGGCAATTCATCGATCCGGGGCCGGTGGAAATACTGTTCGACATAGAGGTCGCACACCTGTTTGCGGCTGAGCCTCCGGATATCGCGGTTCTCGATCCGGCCATTGCCGTCGAGATCGAGGCCGAGGCGTTTCAGCGTCGCAAGGCTCAGCCCGTATTTCGTCGCGCCGCCCGGATCGTCCGGATCGTTCACGTAACCGCCCTCGCGGGTGATGATCTCCATGGCGAGTTGCTGAACTGATTTCATAGGCCCCACTCCCGAAAGGTGACGGGAGAGAGGGTCCTAGAAAGAGGTTAAGCCTGCCCGATCAGAGCGTGCGATGGGGAGAGGTGGAAGACGGAGGGGGACATGAGCCCATGTCGGACATTCGGAACATCGCGCAACCGCCGGGAACAGCAACGCAGTTGCCCGGGCGTGCGGTCAGGCTGAAAGCATGCCTCCGGCATGACCCGTCCCGGCGGTCAGGCGCATTTGTCATCCCCGTGCAACGGATTGATCTTTATCGGATTTGGCTGACATAAAGCGCGGACCTCCGAGAGCAGATGCGCCAGCCCACGGTCCGGCGCATGCCCTCATGTCAGTGCGGTAACCAATGTCCGCTCCGCCCGCATTTCTGCCTGACCTGCGCCCAGCTCAGCTCTCGGAGAGGTTGTCGATGGCCCGGGTGATCAGGGACATCAGTGTGGCGCGCTCAGCTGCGCTCATGCCACGTGTTGCCGCGATATTGACCTCCTGGGCGGCCTGAATGGCCGGGGCCTGCAACTGCCGGGCCTGTTCTGTGAGCCAGACGGTCTGCACCCGGGCGTCCCGGTCATGGGCGCGGCGGGTGATCAGCCCGTCACGTTCCATCCGTGCCAATGTATTGGCCATGGTCGCCTGTTCGACGCCAAGCTCGGCCACCAGTTCGCGCTGCGTACGCCCCTCCTTTTCCCACAGGGCCAGCATCACCGGAAATGTGCCGGTGGAGAGGCCCAGCGGTTTGATCCCGTCCTGAATGGCGCGGGCGAAGAGCCGGGCCATGTGGTTGACCAGATAGCCTTCGGAGCGGCTGCGATGAAATTGCGGGTCTGTGTCTGTCGGCGTCATGGGACTTGTCTTTCATAATATAGCTTGCTATGCAAATATATATAGCAAGCTATTTAAAAATGGAGATCCGCTATGCTGCCCAAATTCCATGCCGCCGCAGGGGCGGTGGCGCTTTTGACCATCGCCGGGTTCTGGACCGCCACGGTGACGACGCTTCTGATTGGCGACAAATATCTGATCGCCATGGTGAAACTGACCATTGCCTGGGGGCTTTTGGGGGTGATCCCGATGCTCCTGCTGGCCGGGCTGAGCGGCAACCGGCTGGCCCGGGCGATGCGCGGTCCGGTGATCGCCGCGAAACAGAGGCGGATGAAAATCATCGCCATCAACGGTGTCGTTTTTCTCGTGCCTTCGGCGCTCACGCTTCTGCCGCTGGCGATGCAGGGGCAGGGCGGGCTGGTCTATTATGGCATCCAACTCATCGAACTGGCCGCCGGCGCGACCAATATTACGCTTTTGGCGCTGAACATGCGCGACGGGATGCGACTGGCGCGACGGCGCGCCATGGTCGCCTGATCCGGTCGCGCCAGACAGGATCAGACAGACCAGACAAAAGACCCCGCCAGCCTGGCGGGGTCTGTCTCTCTAGGGGATCGTGAGAGGAAAGGCTCAGCCGATGCCGATGCCGCCACCGCCGATGTCGCCCGGATCGGCCAGCCCGATCACGGTGACGTCGACCGTGCCGGTGACGCCATTCTCGATCTCGTAGGTGAAGCTGGTGATGGTTTCCTCAAAGGCGCCCAGCGTGTCGAAATCGCCTCCGGCGTTGAAATCCACGGTGCCATCCGGGTAGATCGTCAGCGTGCCGCCATTGCTGCCGGCGACGGTGATCGCCTCGGTGATCTCCACCCCGTCCTGATAGATGCCCCCGTCATAGGCCGTGCCATCGGTGGTGTCATTGGCCAGAACAGACTCGGCGCCGCCGTCGATAAACTCGAAGCCGTCGGCATTGTCGGAGAACACCAGGATGCTGTCATCGACGGCTTCGATGACGGCGCTTGCGGGTGCTTCCGGCGCGGTGGCGCCGAGTTTGAGCGAGTCGTCGCGGGTCCCGTCTTCGGTGCCGACCGAGGTCAGGCGCACGCCGAAATCCTGCAGCGCAATGGTCTCGAGGCTGAGATCGAGACTGTCATGGCTCAGGGTGAAGGAGGTCTGGCGAATATCATCCTCGCCGATGCCCTGGGTGCCGAATTGCACGCCGCCGTCGAATTTGCCGTATTCCTGGACCACCTCACCGTTCATATTGGTGTAGCTGTCCACCTTGGTCACCGAATTGGCGTCGAAATTGTCATCGGTGATCATGTCGCCGGTGACCGAGAGGCCGCTGACCAGGCTGTCATCGAGCACGTCGAAGAACAGTGCATTCAGATCGCCGATCGATCCGGTGTCGTCGAGCACCAGAAGGTCAAAGACCAGATCTCCGTTCACCTCGGTGACCGTGACCTGCACATTCACCTCGCCCTCAATCACAAAGCTCATCGTCGCCATATTTTGTCCTCCTGCGGATTCTGCGAGTGTCTTTCAAAGTCGGAGCACAGAACCAAGACACCGGGGCGGAAACGGGGCAGGGGCACGGCAGAGGCGGGGCGCAAAGGCTTAATTTTCGAAAAACATCCCGTGGGTTGCCCAAAACGCACAAAAAACCCGCCGTTGCCGGCGGGTTTTGTCATTTCAGAGATCGAAAAGGCGCTTAGCCGCGGTCTTCGACATTCACATAGTCGCGCTCGGTGGCGCCGGTGTAAAGCTGACGCGGACGGCCGATTTTCATTGCCGGATCCTCGATCATCTCTTTCCACTGCGAAATCCAGCCGACGGTGCGCGACAGCGCGAAGATCGGCGTGAACATCGAGGTCGGGAAGCCCATGGCCTCGAGGATGATGCCGGAATAGAAATCGACATTCGGGAAGAGCTTCTTGTCGGCGAAATACGGGTCTTGCAGCGCCTGTTTTTCGAGCTCTTTCGCGACCTGAAGCGTCGGGTTGTTCTCGATGCCCAGCAGTTCGAGCACCTCGTCGGCCGACTGTTTCATCACTTTCGCGCGCGGGTCGAAGTTCTTGTAGACGCGGTGACCAAAGCCCATCAGGCGGAACGGATCGTTCTTGTCCTTGGCGCGGGCGATGAATTCCGGGATGCGATCCACGGTGCCAATCTCGCGCAGCATCTCGAGACAGGCCTGGTTGGCACCGCCGTGTGCCGGGCCCCAGAGACAGGCGATACCCGCGGCGATACAGGCGAACGGGTTGGCGCCCGAGGAGGACGCCAGGCGCACGGTCGAGGTCGAGGCGTTCTGCTCGTGGTCGGCGTGCAGCGTGAAGATCCGGTCCATGGCGCGCGACAGGATCGGGTTGACCTCGTATTTCTCGGCCGGAACGGAGAAGCACATGTTCAAGAAGTTCGACGCATAGTCGAGATCGTTGCGCGGATACACGAAAGGCTGGCCGATCGTGTATTTGTAAGCCATGGCGGCAATCGTCGGCATTTTCGCGATCAGGCGAATGGTCGCCACTTCGCGCTGATGCGCATCGTTGATGTCGATGGAGTCGTGATAGAAGGCGGACATGGCGCCGACCACACCGACCATGATCGCCATCGGGTGCGCGTCACGACGGAAACCGGTGAAGAATTTGAGCATCTGCTCGTGCACCATGGTGTGACGGGTCACCAGGCCCTCGAATTTTTCCATCTGTGCGGCGGTCGGCAGTTCCCCGTAGAGCAGCAGGAAGCAGACCTCGAGGAAATGCGATTTCTCGGCCAGATCGCCGATCGTGTAGCCACGGTGCAAGAGCACGCCTTCGCCGCCGTCGATATAGGTGATGGCGCTGTCGCAGGAGGCGGTGGAGGTGAAACCCGGGTCATAGGTGAAGACGCCAGCCTGGCCGTAAAGCTTGCGGATGTCGAGCACATCCGGGCCTGCGGTCGGAGAATAGACGGGAAGCTCGTAAGTCTGTCCGTCAAGCGTCAGAGACGCGGTCTTCTGAGTATCTGCCATGGTGGTTCCTTCGGTTGACAGCGTCCCTCTCACCACGTGGTGGGCACGTGAGGGGCCAAGGGCCGCTGATGGTCAAAGCGGGCGCCCGGGCGGTTCCCGGACACCTTTGGGGCTCGGGACCCAGTTTGACACGGGTCCAAATCTGGCCCGCACAAGACCACAGGACCGCACCGGGGATTGCCCCCGTGCGCATCAGCCTGTGACCCCTTTTACGGGCCTGTCCGCAACGTCGCCGCCGCGGTGAAATTCCTGTTGTGACCGTCAGGTGTCCTGGTCACTGCCTGGCCGTATCTCTCACCCGAGTGACCGGCCCTTATCCCTCTAGCTCTTTGACCATCGCCCGGAAATCTTCGATCCGGGCCAGGCTTTCCTCGCGTCCGAGGACGAGCATCATGTCGAGCACACTGGGGGTTGCAGCCCGGCCTGCGAGCGCCGATCTCAAAGGTCCGGCAACTTTCCCGAACCCGAGTTCCATGGCTTCCATCACCTGGCCGACCGCCTGCTCCAATGCGTCGCGCTCCCAGCTAGCATTTTGCAGGTGCGGCGTCAATTCTTCCAGTATACCATTGGATACAGAAACCAGCTGTTTTTGCGCTTTTTCATCCATGTCCACAGGCCGGGAAACCAGCGCAAACCGTGCTTTTTCAAGAAGTTGAGGGTAGGTCTTGGCCGAGCCTTTGAGGCAGGGCAGAGCCGCTGCGAGCCGGGTTTTTTGTCCCGGTTCGAGTGCCGTACCACCGGAAGCTGCAAGATATCCGTCAATTTCGCTCAAGATTTCATCATCCGCCAGGATCGCAATATGCTGACCACAGATATTCTCAAGTTTCTTGGTGTCAAATCGTGCCGGTGCCTTGTTGATTCCATCGAGATCGAACCATTCCTGAGCCTGTGCATCGGTAAAGAATTCGTCATCGCCATGCGACCAGCCGAGACGCGCGAGATAATTGCGCATGCCCGCGGCCGGATAGCCCATGGCCTGATATTCCTTGACGCCCACCGCGCCGTGACGTTTCGACATTTTCTTGCCGTCGGGTCCGAAGATCAGCGGGATATGGGCATAGACCGGCAGCGGCCAGCCCATCGCCTCGTAGATGGTCATTTGACGCGCGGCATTGGCCAGATGGTCATCCCCCCGGATCACATGGGTCACGCCCATGTCATGGTCATCGACAACAACGGCCAGCATGTAGGTCGGTGTGCCATCCGAGCGTAACAGGATCATGTCATCGAGCTGATCGTTCTTGAAGGTCACATCGCCCTGCACCTTGTCCTGCACCACCGTGGCGCCTTCGCGCGGGGCCTTGACGCGGATCACATAGGGCAGGTCCGGATGGTCCGCCTCGGCGACATCGCGCCAGGGCGAGCGATAAAGCGTGCTTTCCTTCCTGGCGCGGGCCTCTTCGCGGAAGGATTCGATCTCGTCCTGGGTGGCGAAGCACTTATAGGCCTTGCCCGCCGCCAACATCTCGCGCGCCACCTCGGCGTGGCGATCGGCGCGCTCAAACTGGCTCACCGCCTCGCCATCGTAATCGAGGCCGAGCCATTCCATGCCGTCGAGAATCCCCTGGGTCGCCTCCGGGGTCGAGCGCGCCCGGTCGGTGTCCTCGATGCGCAGGAGGAATTTGCCGCCGCGGCCGCGGGCGTAGAGCCAGGAGAACAGCGCCGTGCGGGCGGTGCCGATATGCATGTCGCCGGTGGGCGAGGGAGCGATGCGGGTGACGACAGGCGTGTTGGCGATCTCGGACATGGAGCAATTAACCCTTTGGTAACCATGATGGCGGAAGTCTTGTTGCTGAGGGGCATACGGGAAGGCGGAAAAGGACTCAAGGGTGCGGCCGCTCTCATCTCTGGCCATCTCCATGGCGCGGACCGGTGTCGATGTGATCGACGGTCAACGCGGGCGGCTGTTCCTGTGGTTGCCCGTGGGGTTCGGTACGGGCATCGGCAGCTATTTCGCTCTGCCGTTGGAACCCGGCCCGATCATCTGGATCGGGATTGCACTCATGGCCCTCGCGCTGCTGATCTCCCTGACGCGGCTGCCACCATTACTTGCCCCGCCTGCGGTCGCTGCGCTGGTCATTCTGATGGGCTTCGGCGCCGCCGGGTTGCGCGCCCATCTGGTGGCTGCGCCGGTGCTCGGTTTTCGCTATTACGGCCCGGTCGAGGGCCGGGTGATCAGGATCGACCGCTCCGCCAGTGACGCGCGGCGGCTGACGCTCGATCGGGTGGTGCTGACGGATTTCTCACTGGAGCGCACGCCGGCGCGGGTGCGTGTCTCGCTCCATGCCGCGCAGGAGTTCATCACGCCCGAACCGGGCATGCGGCTCGCCGTCACCGCGCATCTCTCGCCGCCGCCGGGGCCCGCGGAACCCGGCGGGTTCGATTTCAAGCGCATGGCCTGGTTCGACCGGCTGGGCGCCGTTGGCTATAGCCGCAGCCCGGCGCTTCGCGCGGGTGCGGCGGAGCCCTATGCGCTGCTCGGCGTGCATCGGCTGCGCCAGACCATGTCGGACGCGTTACAGACCCGGCTGCCCGGTCAACGTGGCGCCTTCGCCGCTGCCATTCTCACCGGCGACCGCACCGGGATCTCGCCCGCGACCTCAGAGGCGCTCAGAGGTGCCAACCTGTCGCATCTGCTGGCGATTTCCGGGCTGCATATGGGATTGCTGACCGGCGTGGTCTTCTACGCGCTGCGTCTGGTTCTCGCGCTCATTCCCGGTGCGGCGCTGAAATACCCGATCAAGAAAATCGCCGCCATGGGCGCCTTGATGGCCGGGGGCTTCTATCTCGCGCTCTCGGGGTTCAATGTCGCCACGGAGCGGGCTTTCACCATGATCTCGGTGATGTTCATTGCCGTGCTGCTGGATCGTCGGGCGATCTCGCTTCGAACCGTCGCCATCGCGGCGCTGATCATCCTCGCCTTTCAACCCGAGGTGCTGCCCGAACCCGGGTTCCAGATGTCCTTTGCCGCCACCACGGCGTTGGTCGCGGTGTTCTCGATCCTGCGCCGGATGCGGCTGATGGTGCGCTGGCCCCCCGCGGCCCGTGTCATCGTCAGCGTTGTCATCTCCTCGGCCGTGGCCGGGATCGCGACGGCGCCGGTCGCCGCCGCGCATTTCAACCGCATCGCCGATTACGGGTTGCTGGCCAATGTTCTGGCGGTGCCGCTGATGGGGGCCGTGGTGATCCCGGCGGCGGTCTTTGCCCTGCTTCTCCTGCCGATCGGGGCCGAAGGCGTCGCGCTCTGGGCAATGGGGCAGGGCATTGGCTGGATACTCGGGGTGGCCGGGACCGTCTCCTCCTGGCAGGGGGCTGTGACGCATATCGCCTCGCCTCCGGGGGCGAGCCTGCCGCTGATCGCGTTTGGCGGGCTGTTCGTGATCCTCTGGCGCGGGCGCTGGCAGGGGATCGGGATTGCGCCGGTGGCTCTGGGTTTCATGCTCTGGGCGATGGCGGAGCGCCCGGCGCTGTTGATCGCCGACGATGGCAGCCTGACCGGGCGGATGACGGCACAGGGGCGCTGGCTGTCCAAGGACAAGGGCTCGGGCTTTGCCGCCGGGGTCTGGCTTGAGAATGACGGCGATCTCCCGGATCAGGCCCGTGCCGCCGCACGTCCGCCCGTGCCGCTGGATCTGGGCGGGCTTCGCATCCGTCAGGTGACGGGGCGCGGCTGGCAGGAGGCGGCGCGTGCGGCCTGTGCCGAGGCCGACCTGGTCATTCTCAACCAACTCTGGGAGGAGGCGCCGCTCACGGACTGCCTGTTGATCGATCTGGGCTTTCTGTGCAAGAGCGGGTCGCTGGCCCTGAGCGCCTCGAGCGCAGGGGGCGGGGCCCTGCGCCTGACCAGCGCCTATGGTGCTTCGGGGCTGCGCCTGTGGAACACGCCGGCCTTGCGTTGGGACCCGCCGCGCAGGGCAGGTGAAGTGAAAGAAAAACTGCCCCCATATGTCATGGGGACAGTTTTCAATATCAGATGAGGCCTGCCAGATGAGGCATCTCAGATGAGAAATCTGGCTGTCAGTAGCTGCGGATCAGCCCGACGAGACGGCCCTGAATTTCCACCTGATCGGCGGGCAGGATGCGGGTCTCATAGGCGGGGTTGGCCGCCTCGAGCGCGACCATATTGCCGTGGCGCTGATAGCGCTTGAGCGTGGTCTCATAGCCCTCGACCATGGCCACGACGATATCGCCGTCCTTGGCCTGGCTGGTCTCGCGGATGACCACGATATCGCCGCTGTTGATCCCGGCGTTGATCATGGAATCGCCTTTGACCTCAAGCGCATAGTGATTGCCGTGACCGGAGAGCATGGAGCCCGGAACGGCGACGTTCATCGCCCCGTCCTGCACCGCCTCGATCGGGATGCCGGCGGCGATCTTGCCCATGATCGGCAGGTTGGTGGCGATCACCGCCTCGACGCCCATGGCCTCGGCCGGCTGTGGCGCATTGGGGCGATCGCCCTCGATCACCTTCGGGGCAAATCCGGTGGTCGGTGCAGTGGGCGCACCGCCGAGGCTTTCGGGCAGTTTGACGATCTCGATGGCGCGGGCACGATGCGCCAGACGGCGGATGAAGCCGCGCTCTTCCAGCGCGGTGATCAGCCGGTGAATGCCGGATTTGGAGCGCAGGTCCAGCGCTTCCTTCATCTCGTCGAAAGAGGGCGGCACGCCATCCCTTTGCATCCGGGTGTTGATGAAGTCCAACAGCTGAAGTTGTTTCTTGGTCAGCATCCGTTCGGTCCTCTTCCTGTCTTGTTTTCTCGCGCCGTTCACGCGCGTTATCGGCGTGATTGAAAGCGAATAAGACTAAAATGTTCCGAAAATGTTCTACCTGCGTTCCCGGTATGTGTCAACAGGGGGCTGCAGCAAAGCTCGAAGCTGTGGTTTTCTCGACTTAACGGGCAGCGTTTTGAGCCTCAGAGCCGGATCACCTCGACCGTGTCGCCGGCCTCGCGGGCCGGGTCCTGGGGGGCGCGCACCAGAAGGGCATTGGCACGCGACAGGATCGACATGAGCGAGCTGTCTTGCCGCTCAAACGGCGTGACGCCCTCCTCGGTCAGCTCGGCGCGCATGTAATGTTCGCGCGGGCCGTTGGCGGAAACGGGGGCCAGAAGCGTGGTGGTGATGCGCGCTGCCGGGGCAGGGGCGAGACCTTGCAACGCGGCCAGAGCCGGCAGGAGGAACAGCCGCGCCGTGACCATGGCGGAGACCGGATTGCCCGGCAGGCCGAGCATGATGGAGCCGCCGAGTTTGCCGGCCATCAGCGGTTTGCCGGGGCGCATGGCGACCTTGTAAAAGGCGCGATCGAGGCCGAGATCCGTGGCCACCTTGCCCACGAGGTCATGATCGCCCACGGAGGCCCCGCCGATCGAGAGGATCACATCGGCGCCCTCGGCCAGGGCAAAGGTCTGGCGCAGCATCTCTTCATCGTCGGGAGCGATGGGCAGCATCCGGGCCACACCGCCGGCCTCTTCGATCATTGCGGCAAGGCCGAAAGAGTTCGACGCGATGATTTGCGACGGGCCGGGTGTCTCGCCCGGCATGACCAGCTCGTCGCCGGTGGCGATGAGCGCCACCACGGGACGGCGATGGACCGTGACCTCGGGGATGTTCATCGCCGCCAGAAGGTTGATATCCTGCGGGCTGAGGCGACGCGGCGCCGTGATCCGGTCGCCGATTTTGAAATCGCCGCCCAGAGGCCGGATGTTACGGTTCTCCGAGAGATCTTCGCTGACGGTGATCGTATCGCCGTCGCGGGTGACATCTTCCTGAATGATCACCCTTGTGACGCCATTGGGCACCGGCGCACCGGTGAAAATCCGCACCGCCTCGCCCGCACCAATCGGGCCATCATAGCCATGACCGGCGGCACTTTCACCGATCACGCTGAAGCTGTCGCCGATCTGCGGGTGATCCGCCGCGACGCCATAGCCATCCATGGCGGAGGAGGCAAAGGGCGGTTGATCGCGCTTGGCCACCGCATCCTCGGCCAGGGTCCGACCCGAAGATTCGCGCAGCGGCACGGTCTCGGTGTCCAGTGGGGAGCAGAGCGAAAAGACGTTCTCGAGGGCCTCAGCGACGGAAATCATGACTGGGCCTCACCGGAAATATCGTACACCCCGGATTTGCCGCCTTCCTTGCGCAACAGCCGGGTCTGGACGATCTCCATGCCCTTTTCGGCGGCTTTCAGCATGTCATAGACGGTGAGCGCGGCGACCGAGGCGGCGGTGAGCGCTTCCATCTCGACCCCGGTCTGACCCGATGTCTTGACGGTGGCGCGAATGCGGATGCCGGGCAGGCTTGCGTCCGGGGTGAGATCGAGCGTCACCTTGGTGATCGGCAGCGGATGGCAGAGCGGGATGAGATCGGAGGTCTTTTTCGACCCCATGATCCCGGCCAGACGCGCGACGCCCAGAACATCGCCCTTTTTTGCCGTGCCTTCGGTGACGAGTGCCAGGGTCTCCGGCGTCATTTTCACCGCGCTCTCGGCGGTGGCGAGACGGTCGGTGACCGCTTTGCCGGACACATCGACCATATGGGCGTTGCCGCCCTCGTCGAAATGGGTGAGCTCTGCCATGTCGTCTCCTCCCGACTGGATAGGGTTAGGCCGGAATCAGGCCAAAATCAGGCTGGCACCGGGTTGGCCAGAAGCGCTTTCGTGGCCGCCTCGACATCGTCCTGACGCATCAGGCTCTCGCCAATGAGGAAGCTGCGCGCACCGTAAGTGGCCATGTCGGCGAGATCTTCGGGTGTGAACAGCCCGCTTTCGCAGACCAGTGTCCGATCCGAGGGCACCCGTTTCGACAGCACCCGGGTGGTGTCGAGCGTGGTCTCGAACGTCTTCAGGTTGCGGTTGTTGATGCCCATGAGCGGGGATTTGAGCTTGAGCGCGCGCTCCAGCTCCTCGGCATCGTGAATTTCAATGAGCACATCCATGCCCAACTCGAAGGCGGCGGCTTCCAACTCGGCGGCTTGACCGTCCTCGACAGAGGCCATGATGATCAGGATCGCATCCGCGCCCCAGGCCCGGGCCTCGGCCATCTGATAGGTGTCATACATGAAATCCTTGCGCAGAACCGGCAGGCTCACCTCGGCACGGGCCGCTTTCAGGAACTCCGGCGAGCCCTGAAACGACGGCGTGTCGGTCAAGACGGAGAGACAGGTCGCCCCGCCGGCCTCATAGGCCCGGGCGATGCGGGGCGGATCGAAATCCGGACGGATCAGGCCCTTCGAGGGCGAAGCCTTCTTGACCTCGGCGATGAGCCCGTAGCCGGTCTGAGAGGCCGATTGCAGCGCCGAAGCAAAGCCGCGGGTCGGGCTTTGAGCGGCGGCAAGGGAGGCAAGCTCAGACAGCGATACGGTCTGTTTCGCCGCGGCGATCTCTTCGAGCTTATAGGCTTTGATTTTATCGAGAACATTGGACATGACGGCAGTGATACAGGGGGTTGGCGGTCAAGGGAAGATGGGAATGTGCCGGGACAAACCCGTATTTGCAGACACCATTGGCGCGGAACAAGGCGAAGCCGCCGCGCCTGCGCCTGCCTGTCCCCGCAGGCTGGCGCATTTGGGGCCGCGCTATGGGGTCAGGCGATGGATGTATTTTGCGTGATAAAGCGCACCACACAATCGTGACAGCGCCACCCTACAGACAGGCGCAGGCGCGGCTCTCTCCCTAATTTCAGACCGACACCTTCAACCGTTCCAGCCCATGAAAATGCCAGGTGTCGGCATAGGGCGGCGTCTCGGTGAGGCGCAGCTCGGGGTAGCGGGCGAAAAGCCGGGGCAGGGCAACGCGCATTTCGAGCCGCGCCAGCGGCGCGCCGACGCAGAAATGGATGCCGGCGCCAAAGGCGGTGTTCTGTTTCACCTTGCGAGTGGGGTCGAAGGTATTCGGATCGTCCCAGGCATCGTCATCGCGATTGGCGGCGCCGAGCAGAAGCCCGATCTTGTCGCCGCGTTTCAGCTCCTGACCGAGAAAGGTGGTATCTTCATAGACCCAGCGCTGAAACAGGTGCAGCGGCGGATCAAAGCGCAGAAGCTCCTCGATCAGCCCGTCGATCTTGTCCTCTTCAAGGAAATCACGCGGCACGTCCTGTTCGAGCACGGTTTTCACCGCGATTCCAAGACTGTGCACGGTGGCCTCATGGCCCGCGTTGAGCAAAAGGATACAGGTCGAGATCAGCTCATCGGTGGTGAGTTTTTCACCATCGGCCTCTGCGGCGATCAGGCTGGTGATCAGATCGTCGGCAGGTTGGCTGCGCCGGGTCTCGACATAGGATCGCATGAAATCGGAGAACTCGGTGGCGGCCTTTGACGCGGCCTCTTCGATCTCGCGGGTGCGCCCGGGTGTGTAGACCGCGACCATGGCGTTGGACCAGGTGAGAAGCTGTTCCGACATCGCCTCTGGCACGCCCAGAAGCCGACAGATGATCCGCACCGGCACCATTTTGCAGAAGGTGGGCAGGAGATCGAACTCTCCCTCCGGGAACTGATCCAGAAGATCGTCCACGATCTCTTCCAGATCCGGCACCAGCGCCCTGATCCGTCGCGAGGTGAAGGCGCGCAGCACCAAGGACCGCAGCCGGTGATGGCGATCTTCCTCAAGCTCGAGCATGGAATGCGCCTCGATGTCGTAGAAGGCTTTCAGATGCTCCGGGATCTCCGGGGCGAACCCGTCGGGCGCCTCGCGGCCAAAGCGCGCATCGCGCAGTGCCATCGACACGCCATCGTAGCCGGCGATCACCGGCAGGTTCAGCTCCTCCCACCAGACCATCGGCCCGCCGGCGCGCAGCCGGTCGTAGAAGGCATAGGGGCTCTGGATAAAGGCGGGGTCGCTCGGGGGGCAGGAAAATCTTTTCATGGCCCCTGTTTGAGCGTGAAGTGCTTTCCTTTGCAAGCGGGGTTTTCTACGCTGGGACGCGAAGAGAGGGGCGATGAAATTGCACAGCGAGACTTTGCACAGCGACACAGAGAAGGGGGCTGACGCGCCTCACGACCGCCACCGGCTGATCTGGCTGTTGGGCGGGCTTCTGGCCGTGGCGCTCTTTGGCCTCGGGGTGTTTGTGCTGAGCTTTCGCGCCGAGTTGGATCAGGCGTCCGAGCGCGGGCGCTCCGATCTGACGCTGGCCTCCGACCGGCTGACCACCGGGTTGCAACGCTACCGCGAGCTGGCGGTGCTGCTCTCCGATCACCCGACCGTGCTGGCACTGGCGCTGGTGCAAGATACCGATGCGGCGACGGTCGAGGCGGCGTCCGATCTGCTGCAAAGCATGGCCGACAAGACCGGGGCCTCCTCGGTCATGCTGGTGGCGCGGGACGGGCGGGTGCTGGCGGCGGCCGCGGAACAGCGGCTGCCCAAGGGCGTGCAGGCCGGGTTTGCCCGCGCCATGGACGGGGCGCTGGGCGTGAGCCATTTCGTCGACCAGGATGGCCGGCGACGTTATGTCTTTGCCGCACCGGTCTTTGCCCCGCAGGGCGCGCCACAGGCGGCGGTGCTGGTCAGCGTCGATATCGGGGCGCTGGAATGGGGCTGGCCGACCGAGGCGTCGGCGATCTATTTCACCGACGATTACGGCGTGGTGTTCATTGCCAACCGCTCCGAACTGGTGCTGCGCGGCGGGCTCGCCGGGCCGATGCCGGTGGCGGCACGCTACGAAATTTCCGGGCTCGACATCTGGCGCCCCGATGCCGGGCCTTACATCCCGTCTCCGGCGCTGCACCTGACCCAGCCGTTGCCGGTGATCGGGCTGGAGGCGGAGCTCCTGATGAATCTCAGGCCGGTGATTGCGATTGCCGGGCTACAGGCCGGGATGGCGGCGGCGCTGGCGCTGGTGTTTGCGGCCTTCTGGGCCTTTGCCATGGAGCGGCGGCGGACATTGGCGCTGGCGAACGTGCGGCTGGAGGCGCGGGTGGCGGCCCGGACCGAGGCCCTAGAAGCGGCCAACCGTGAGCTGCAACATGAGGTGCATGAGCGTCAGGAGGCGGAAGCGCGGCTGAAACGCGCCCAGGCGGATCTGGTGCAGGCCGGCAAGCTTTCGGCGCTGGGCGAAATGTCGGCCGGCATCAGCCATGAACTCAATCAGCCGCTGATGGCGATCCGTTCCTTTGCCGAGAATGCCCAGGCCTTCATTTCCCGCGACAAGCCGGAGCGCGCCGCCGAGAATCTCGGGCGAATTTCCGAGCTGGCGCGGCGCATGGGGCGGATCATCAAGAACTTGCGTGCCTTTGCCAAACAGGAGCCGGAGACCATCGTCGATGTCGAACTCACGGGCGTGATCGAGGCGGCGCTTGAGATGACCCAGGGCAAGATCGCCGCCCATGGGGTCACTGTGGCGTGGAAGCCCGGGGCCGAGATCTGGGTGCGCGGTGGCGAGGTGCGGCTGCAACAGGTGGTGATGAATCTCCTGTCCAATGCGGTCGATGCGATGAAAGAAAGCGAAGGGGACAAGCGGATCGGGATCGCGATCCTGTCCGGTGAGACCCCCGCCGATCCGGTGCGGCTCACGGTGAGCGACAGCGGGCCGGGGATTGCCGAGCCGGAAAAGATCTTTGATCCGTTCTACACCACCAAGGCGCAGGGTGCCGCCGAGGGCATGGGGCTCGGCCTGTCGATTTCCTATGGCTTGATCCAGAGTTTCGGCGGGCGTATCCGAGGCGAGAATATCCCGGGGCAGGGCGCGCGGTTCACGATCGAGCTGCAACGGGCACAGATGCGGCCCGGACAGGCTGCGGAATAGGGCGGCGGAATAGCGCGCGGAACGTGGTGCGCAATGAGGGCGAAGACAGATGGCACATATTGAACGGGTTTTGCTGGTCGATGACGACGCATCGGTGCGCGAGGCGCTGGGCCAGACCTTGGAGCTTGCCGATCTGACGCCGACGCTGGCGGCGAGTTATATCGAGGCCAAGGATCATATCTCGCGCGATTTTGCAGGCGTTGTGGTCTCGGACATTCGCATGCCGGGCAAGGATGGCTTCGCGCTTCTGGACTATGCCCGCTCCGTCGATCCCGAGCTGCCGGTGATCTTGCTCACCGGCGAGGGCGATGTGCCGATGGCGGTGCGGGGAATTTCCGCCGGTGCTTTCGACTTTCTCGAAAAACCCTGTGCGCCCAAGGAGTTCCTAGCCGTGGTGGAAAAGGCACTGAAAACCCGCGCCCTAGTGGTGGAGAACCGGCGCCTCAAGCGTCAGGTGCAACAGGGCGACGCGGCCGCACGGCTGTTGCGCGGCAGCTCGGATCTGTCCCGCAAGATGCGCGAAGAGGCCCGCGCGCTGGCGCGCTCCGCCGCCGATGTGCTGGTCACCGGCGAGCCGGGCGTGGGCACCGCGAAAATGGCCGAGGTAGTGCATCTCCTGTCGGCGGGCTCGATGGCGCCGTTTCTGAAATTCTCCGCCTCGGCGATGAGCCCGGAGGCGCTGACCACGGCCTTTGAGGAGGCGCGTGGCGGCTCGGTGTTTCTCGACGAGATCGCGGGTCTGTCGCGCCCGGCGCAATTCGCGCTTCTCGAGCTGTTGGAGACCCATGACCGGCCCCGGCTCATCGCCGGCACCTATGCCGATCTGCGCGGAAAAGCCGAGGAGGGCGGGTTTTCCCCCGATCTGTTTTACCGGCTCGAGGCGGCGGTGATCCGCATTCCGCCCCTGCGTGAGCGGCGCGAGGACATCCCGGTGCTGTTCCGGCATTACGTCAATATCGCCTGCGAGCAATCGGACCTGCCGGTGCCGGAGATCACCCCCGATGTGATCTCGCGCCTGATGGCACAGGACTGGCCGGGCAATGCCCGCTCGCTGATGAACGCGGCGATGCGCTTTGCCATGGGGCTGACCGAGGGCGAGGCGCAGGAGGAACTGGGACTGGCCGAGCAATTGGCGCAGGTCGAACGCTCGCTCCTCATCGCAGCACTTCAGCGCCATGGAGGCAATGCCACCGAGGCGGCGAAGGGGCTGAAGCTGCCGCGCAAGACCTTTTACGACAAGCTGACACGGCACGGGGTGAAGGCGGAATTGTATCGTGCCTGAGGCCCGTGTCTGGTCCAAGGTTTGATCCGGTGTTTGGGAAAGAGAACGGACAATATTATGGTGAATTTCAAGGCATATACTCTCGCGGCACTCACATGTTTCGCAGCTTTTTCAGCGCAAGCGACAGAGAGGCGGAGCTTTGCATACACCCAGCCGATGGAGGGTGTGTACGAACAATATTGGACGGCGCAAGAGCTGACCGCGCAGGACACTTACGCGGGGCAACCGCGCCGCCTCTATGTCGAAGGTCAGGGCAAACTCGGCGCGTTTCATGGGGTTCTGAACCTCGACTGTGACACGCCCCGGTTCTCAACCTGGCTCGCCCAGTCGGAATACCTGAGCTCTGATGCCGTGCCCGTTGAGGTGATCAATGGTTTGCGCGCGACATGGTGTGACGACTGACAGGGTGGGAGAACGAGGCGGGCGAGTCGCGTCTGTGCGACTTTTCACACAGGCGCAATTTTCTTGCGTGCGGGAAATCGCACACCATGCAAATGCAGCATGGCAGGCATGCGTTCGGGGTTCGGCTTATCATTCTGAAATCGCAATGTAATTCGGAAATTGTCACAAAATCATCACCTCCCCTTGATGGCGCGTGAGGGCTTTTGTTTCTTCTCCCTCGAGTGAGATGGGCGGCGTTTTGCCCCCTCTCCTTGGACAATTCGATTTCATGATGGGAGGACAGACATGAAATTTCTCGCGACCACCGCCGCCGCCCTGGCGCTTACCGCAACCGGCGCTTTCGCTGATCCGGCGGGCTGTGATGACGGCGAAATGGTGATCAAGTTCAGCCATGTCACCAACACCGACAAACATCCGAAGGGCATCGCCGCCAACCTGTTCATGGAGCGCGTCAACGCCGAGATGGACGGCAAGGCCTGTGTCGAGGTCTATCCGAACTCGACGCTCTACAACGATGACCAGGTGTTGGAGGCCATGCTGCAGGGCGATGTGCAGATGGCGGCGCCGTCGCTGTCCAAGTTCGAGACCTTCACCAAGATCTACCGCATCTTCGATCTGCCCTTCATGTTCAAGAACATGGACGCCGTGGAAGAGTTCCAGAACTCCGAAGTTGGTCAGAACATGAAAGAGGCCATGGTGCGCCGCGGTCTTCTGGGGCTGGGCTTCTGGCACAACGGGCTCAAGCAATTCTCTGCCAACAAGCCGCTTCTGGAGCCGGGTGACGCCGCAGGCCTGAAATTCCGCGTGCAGCCCTCCGACGTGCTCGTCGCCCAGATGAACGCGCTCAAGGCCAGCCCGCAGCCGATGGCCTTCTCCGAGGTCTACGGCGCCTTGCAGACCGGCGTTGTCGATGGTCAGGAAAACACCTGGTCCAACATCTATGGCAAGAAATTCTTCGAAGTGCAGGATGGCACCACCGAGACCAACCACGGGCTTCTCGACTACATGGTCGTGACCTCTGTCGACTGGTGGGAAGGGCTCGATGCCGATGTCCGCGACCAACTCGCCACGATCATGGATGAGGTGACCAAGGAGCGCAACGCCGCGATCGCCGAGGTCGACGCACAGAACCGTCAGGCCGTTCTCGATGCCGGCGGCGTGATCCGCGAGCTGACCGCAGAGCAGCGTGCCCATTGGGTCGATGTGATGAAACCGGTCTGGGCGCAGTTCGAAGGCGACGTGGGCGCCGACAACATCGCTCTGGCACAGGAAATCAACGCCAAACACTGACCCCTTTGCAGGGGTGAAACCGGCCGGTCCCGCCGATCTCTGGCGGGGCCGCGCCTGCATCCGCCGCCGGGGGGAACCGGGACGGAGGGTGTTTCGGTCCGGCCCCCGTGTGAGGGGACGACCGCAAGAGGGGCAAAAGGGGTCACTCACCATGACACAATATCAAGACAATCTGCCGAAATCGGCCTTCGCGCGGTTTCTGGACGCGTTCGAGGAAAATCTGATCGCGCTCCTGCTCGGGCTGATGACGATGATCACCTTCGTCAACGTGGTGATGCGCTACATGTTCAACCATTCCCTGATCTGGGGATTGGAAGTGACGCTGATCCTGTTTGCCTGGCTGGTGCTTCTGGGCATTTCCTACGGCTTCAAGAAGACCGCGCATCTCGGCGTGGATGCGCTGATCAACGTGCTGCCGTCGCGTGGACAACGGATCATGGCGGTGCTCTCGGCGCTGGCCTGTCTTCTCTATGCGTTTCTGTTGATGAAAGGCTCCTGGGACTATTGGGCGCCCTTTGCCGGGTTTCAGCCGACCGAGGGCCGCTGGTTCCCTCTGGGCTTTGCCGAGGGCGTGCGCGACCGGGCCTTCTATGTCACCGATCAGGTGCCGATGCTGGGCATGTTCCGCTGGCTCGAGGACGCGATCAACTATGGCGACAGCTATGACAAGCTGCCCCGGGTGATCCCCTATGCCATCATTCCGTTTTCTGCAGCGCTATTGCTCCTGCGGGTGTCACAGGCCTTGGTCCGCATCCTTCGCGGCAAACAGGCGCTTTTGATTGTCTCGCATGAGGCCGAAGACGAGGTCGAGCGCGTGGCGCACGGCGAATACGAGGAATAAATTCAATGGATGTCGTGCTTCTTTTCGCCATGGTCGTGGGCCTGCTGTTGATCGGTGTGCCGATCGCGGTCTCTCTCGGCCTGTCCTCGATGATCTTCCTGCTGGTCTTCTCGGACACCTCGCTGGCATCGATCGCGCAGTCGCTCTATCAGGCCATGGCCGGTCATTATACGCTTCTCGCGATCCCGTTCTTCATTCTCGCCTCGTCCTTCATGTCCACGGGTGGCGTGGCCAAACGCATCGTGCGGTTTTCCATCGCCTGCGTCGGGCATTTCCGCGGCGGTCTGGCCATCGCAGGCGTCTTTGCCTGCATGATCTTCGCGGCGCTGTCCGGGTCTTCGCCCGCGACCGTGGTGGCCATCGGTTCCATCGTCATCGCGGCGATGCGTCAGATGGGCTATACCAAGGATTTCGCCGCCGGCGTGATCTGTAACGCCGGGACGCTGGGCATTCTCATCCCGCCCTCGATCGTGATGGTGGTCTATGCCTCCACGGTCGATGTCTCGGTCGGGCGGATGTTCCTCGCGGGTGTGATCCCGGGCATTCTCGCCGGCACCATGCTGATGATCGCGATCTATGTCATCGCCCGGATCAAGAACCTGCCGAAGGGCGAATGGGCCGGCTGGGGCGAGATTTCCTCGTCCTTCCGCGAGGCCTTCTGGGGGCTGATGCTGATCGTCATCATCATGGTCGGGATCTATGGTATTCCGGGGGTGACCGGCGCGATCTTCACGCCGACGGAAGCCGCTGCCGTGGCCTCGGTCTATGCCTTCCTCGTGGCGTCTTTCATCTATCGTGACATGGGGCCGCTGGCCGCCACCGATGGCACGGCGCCGAGCTCGCTCTTGCAGAAACCCCATGCGCTCGTGACCGCGTTCTTTCACCGCGACACCCGTCACACGCTGTTCGAGGCGGGCAAGCTGACGATCATGCTGATGTTCATCATCGCCAATGCGTTGATCCTCAAACACGTGCTGACCGACGAGCAGATCCCGCAGCAGATCGCGGAAGCCATGCTGTCGGCCGGTTTCGGCAAGGTGATGTTTCTGGTCATGGTCAACCTGATCCTGCTCATTGGCGGCCAGTTCATGGAACCCTCGGGGCTCATTGTCATCGTTGCGCCGCTGGTCTTCCCGATTGCCATCGAACTGGGCGTCGATCCGATCCACCTCGGTGTCATCATGGTGGTGAACATGGAGATTGGGATGATCACCCCGCCGGTCGGGCTGAATCTCTTCGTCACCTCGGGCGTGGCGGGCATGCCGATGATGGCCGTGGTCCGCGCGGCACTGCCCTTCCTCGCGATCCTGTTCCTCTTCCTGATCCTGATCACCTATATTCCGGCGATTTCGACGATCCTGCCGAATGCGCTGATGGGGCCGGAGATTATCACGAACTAGGCGCGTCGCAGAGCGTTATGGGAAGGGCCTCCGATCGGGGGCCCTTTTTATGTCGGCTGTGTCGGTGTTGCGGACGGAGCGGACATCGACGATTTGACCGGCATGAGGGCGTGCGCCGGACCGTGGGCTGGCGCATCTGCTCTCGGTGGTCCGCGCTTTATGTTAGCCAAATCCGATAAAGATCAATCCGTTGCGCGGGGATGACAAATGCGCCTAACCGCCGGGACGGGTCATGCCGAAGGCATGCTTTCAGCATGACCGCACGCCCGGGCAACTGCGTTGCTGTTCCGGGCGGGTGCACGAAGTTCTGAACGTCCGACATGGGCTCGAAATGGCCCGCTCCGCCACGCTTACCCGGCGCGCCGCGTGACCGCTGCCTTCTGAAGGGCCGCAATGAGCGTGCGCAGCAGCGCTTCCTTGTTCACCGGCTTGGCGAGAAAGTCATCCATGCCGGCGGCGAGACAGGCCTCGCGGTCGCTGGCATAGGCATTGGCGGTGAGCGCCACGATCGGGACCTGCGGCCGGGGCAGGGCGCGGATCGTCCGGGCGGCCTGCAGCCCGTCCATTTCCGGCATCGACATGTCCATCAGGATCAGATCGGGACGGTGTTCGCGGAACAGGTCCACCGCGCGCAGCCCGTTTTCCGCCTCGATGATTTCCACCGAGAGACCCGAGAGGTATTTGCGAATGAGCAGGCGGTTGGTGCGGTTGTCCTCGGCGATCAGCACCCTCATCCCGTGGATCGCAGCCGTGTCGACCTCCTCCGGGCTGTCGCCTTGGGGGGCGGGGCGGGCCTCGGCCGGACGGACATGGATGTCGAGGGTGAACTGGCTGCCTTTGCCCGGCTCGGAAGCCAGCGAGATGCTGCCGCCCATCTGCTCGGCCAAAAGGCTCGAGATGGTCAAGCCAAGCCCGGTGCCGCCGTAGGAGCGGGTGATTGCGGCATCGGCCTGTGAGAACCGGTCGAAAATATGCTTGGCCTGGGCCTCGTTCAGCCCGATCCCGGTATCCGTGACCTCGAAGAACAGGTGATAGGGATCGCCATCGGCATGCCAAACCCGCAGAGAGACCTTGCCCTCTTCGGTGAATTTCACCGCATTGCCCAAGAGGTTCAACAGGATCTGGCGCAACCGCCCGTCATCGGCGCGCACGGTCTCCGGCAGATTGGCAGCATAATCGATCTTCAGCGAGAGCGCCTTTTCCATGGCGACCGGCCGCAACACCCTGAGCACCGCATCGACACAATGCCGAAGGTTGAAATCGCTATCCTCCACGGTCAGCTTGCCGGCCTCGAGCCGGGACAGATCGAGAATGTCATTGATGATTTTCAACAGCGCTTTCGACGAGGATTGAATGGTCTCGACACATTGCTGCTCTTCGTCATCGAGATCGCCCTCGGCCAGAAGATCCGCCATGCCGATGATACCGTTCATCGGGGTGCGGATCTCGTGACTCATATTGGCGAGGAAATCGGATTTGGCGCGATCCGCTGTTTCGGCAGCGATCTTGGCGCGTGCCAGTTCCAGCTCATGCTGTTTCTTTTCGGTGATGTCGCGCTCGATGCCGATGGTCATGGTGACCGCGCCATTCTCGTCTTTCACCGGAACCAGCCGGATATCGACCCAGATTTCCTCACCCGCCTTGTTGACGTTGCAAATCTCGCCCCGGTAGGGCGCGCCATTGTCGCGATGGGCGTTGATCTCTTCATTGGTTTCCATGCTGGTCTGCGGCCCGTTGAGCAAATCCCCGGGGATCTTGCCGACCGCCTCCTCGAGCGTGTACCCGGTCATCTTGGTGAACGCATGGTTGACCCAGATGATCCGGGCCTCGTTGTCGGTCAGCACGATACTGTCGGACGCGTGCTGGGCGACGGCAGAGAGGCGCTGCAATTCCATCTGATGCGCGGCGAGGTTCTTTTCCTGACGCGCGAGCTTGTCGATCACCTGACGCCGTATGGCGGAGAGATGGCAGGTGGCGAAGGTCGGAATGACAATGAGAACGCCGGCAGCAAGCAGCATCGCCTTGAGCGGCCAGGGCGAATCCGATCCGCTGGGCCAGCCGCCGCGCGGGATCGCCGCCATGTGCCAACGGCCCGCTGGCAAGGCAATTTCCATTTCCACCGGATCCTGGCCAACCACATCCGGATTGCCAAAAAAGGCCGGCCCGTGCAGGCCCTGACCGTCATGGCCGATCAGCGCGATGTCGAGCGGCAGATCCGGATCGTTGAGCCCGGTCGCGGCATAGATTTCATCGGTGTCGAGCACCGCCGAGACGATGCCCCAGAACCGTTTGCCAGACTCTGTGTCGACAAAGATCGGAAAGCGGCCGATAAAACCGCGCCCGCCCTGGATCAGCTCGACAGGTCCCGCCAGCACCGGCTCACCAGTGTCGCGGGTCTGCAAGGCAGCGGCACGCTGGGCCTGGTTCCTGTTGTAATCGAGCCCGATCACCGCGGCATTGGGCGCATAGGGATGTACCATATCGACCACGAGATCGGGAGCGACGGCGATGTTGATGATCTCGGTCTTGTCGCCGATCACATGCCCGGCGACCGCGCTGAATTCCTGTTGGGTCATGTCGGGATTGATGGACAGCACAGCCACCAGACCCTGGATCAACTGCATATCGGCGTTGATCACGCCTTCGAGCCGGGCCCGGATGATGCCGGCATCATTTTGCACCTGAGCGCGCGCGCTCTGGACGTTGATCACCTCCTGTTGCCGGTCGGCATAAAACAGGGCGATCAATACCCCCAGAAGCGCGAACCAGACCGGGAGGTAGGTGCGGGAAAAAAATCGGCTCTTTGATCCTGAGGACCGGGGCATGGCGCAGCTTTCTCGGGGCGGTTCGAACATGTTCCGCCCAATTCTGAGGCAGATATTCTCAAGAACCCTTTAACATGTCGCCTTTGCGCGGCAATCTGTCCCGTTTTGCGAAGAAAAATGGAACCTGCGCCGGGACCGGGCCGGCGCGTGGCGTCCGCGATGGGAAGCCACGCCTTTAGGGCCGTGGCCTCAATGCCGCGAGGTGAGTTCCGCCAGAGCGACGAGTTTCTTGAACGCAGCGCCGCTGTCGAGGCTCTCGGCGGCCATGGCGACCCCGTCTTTCAAGGTCTCGACCTGCTCCGCGATCAGCAGCGCGGCGGCGGAGTTCAAAAGCACCGCATCGCGGTAAGCGCCTTTTTCCTCGCCCGCCAGAACCGCGCGTAGCCGTTTGCCGTTGCTTTCCGGGCTGCCGCCTTCGATCTCCTCATAAGGGTAGCAGGACAGGCCCGCGTCTTCCGGGTGCACAACCTCTTCATGCAGGTGATCGTTGTGCAGGGCGACGACATTCGAGGTGCCGGTGATGGTGAGCTCATCGGTGCCGTCCGAGCCATGCACCAGCCAGGCGCGTTCAGAGCCCAGTTTTTGCAATGTCTCGGCCATCGGCATCAGAAGTTCGTTCGAAAAGGCGCCGGTGAGCTGGCGTTTGACGCCGGCCGGGTTGGTCAGCGGTCCGAGGATGTTGAACACGGTGCGGGTGCCCAGGTCGATCCTGACCGGCATGACATGTTTCATCGCCGGATGATGCATCGGCGCCATCATGAAGCCGATGCCGATCTCGGAAAGCGCCTCCTCGACCACATCGCGGCCAACCATGACATTGATGCCGTTGACGCCGAGACTGTCGGCGGCGCCGGAGTTGGACGAGAGCTTGCGGTTGCCGTGTTTGGCGACCGGCACGCCGGCGCCCGCGACGCAAAAGGCGGTGGCCGTCGAGATTTGCAGCGTCGCCTTGCCGGTGCCGCCGGTGCCGACGATGTCGATGGCGCCTTCGGGGGCCTTTACCGGCACGCAATGGGCGCGCATCGAGGCGGCGGCGGCGGCAATTTCATCGACGGTCTCGCCACGGGTGCGCAGGGCCACCAGAAGTCCCGCGATCTGCACCGGCGTCGCTTCGCCCTTGAACAGGATGTCGAAAGCCGCCTCGGCCTCCTCGCGGGTGAGCGGCCGGTCGGCGGCCTTGCCCACGTATTCCTTCAGCGCGGTAAATTGCACGTCACTCATGGCTCAGGCCTCCTCTGTCTCGGCGACTGGAAGTTGTTTGAGGAAATTGCGCAGCATCTCGTGCCCGTGTTCCGAACGGATGCTTTCCGGGTGGAATTGCACGCCTTCGATCGGCAATGTCTTGTGGCGCATGCCCATGATCGTGCCGTCTTTGAGCTCGGCCGTCACTTCGAGACAGTCGGGCAGGGTGGCGCGATCCACCACGAGCGAGTGATACCGCGTGCCTTGCAACGGGCTGGGCAGGCCTTCGAACACGCCTTTGCCGTGATGGAAAATCTCGCCCATCTTGCCATGGACGATCTCGTGGCAGCGCACCACATCGCCGCCAAAGGCCTCGCCGATCGACTGATGACCGAGACAGACACCAAAGAGCGGGATGCCCGCATCGGCGGCGGCATGCACCAGCGGCACACAGATGCCGGCCTCGGACGGGGTACAGGGCCCGGGCGAGAGCACGATGCCCGAGGGTTTGAGCGCCATGGCTTCCTGCACGTTCAGCGCATCATTGCGCACGACCTCGGCTTGCCACCCCAGTTCGCCGATATAATGGACGAGATTATAGGTGAAACTGTCGTAATTATCGATCAGGAGCAGCATTGTTTGGTCCTCTTGCACGCAGGTCTGCGCTGGAAATTTCCGCTGCCACCGGCAGATTTCACCGGTCGGGCAGCAAAGTCTTCAAAGGGGGATGATCCCGCCTTGAAGCCGGGTTATACATGTTCACAAGGGCCCTTAGGGGTCAAGGGGCGCGTTGACGCCCCGCCATAGGAAAATGCCCTGCGGCAGACGGGGCTGACGACAGATGCACAGGCTCGGAACCGGCGATCCTGGCAAGAGCAAGGCAGCCTGGTGACAGGTAAGGGCAAAGGAGCACCGAATGGGGCGCGGAATTCTCACAGGGTTGATCTGGGGTACGATCGTCGGCTTTGGCATCTTGACCGTGGCCAATGAAATTGTCGCGCCGGTGAAGGTCTCGTCGGGGCTTGCGCCTGAGACGGTGATGCCCGAAGCCGAGAGTGCCGCAACCGCCCCCGAACCGACGGCCCCCGAACTCACGGCGCCAGACGCCGGAACCACGGGCGCCGAGGCACCTGACGCGGAGATGGCCGAGGCCGCTCCCGAAGTGCCGGGGGCGCCGCAAGCTCCGGCGATCCCGGAGGCGGAGGCCCCGACCGCGGGTGTGACGGCCGAGACGCCGGCGGCAGAGCCCGACCGCGCCGGGGCGATGGAAGAGGTCGCCGCCCCCGAGGCCGAGACGGAAACCATGCCTGAGACCGATATGGCCGCCGCCACCGCGCCGCAGATCGAGCTTCCCCTGGCGCCTGCGGCCCCGGCACCCGAGGCGCCGATGGGCGAGCTGAATACGCCGGAGACCAGCCCGGTCCTGACCCCGCCGCTGGCGATGGCGCCGGAAGCCGGAGCGTCGGACGAGATGCCCGAGGCGGAACAGAGCCTGCCGGTCCCGGCACCGCTGCCCGAGGGGGCGGATCTGGCGCCGGAGGCCCCAGCCTTGCCGAAAGTGACCAAGGGTCTGCCCAGAGCGTCGGAAGACCCGCAGCCCGGCAGTGCCGAGATGGACGCCGCACCCGGCGAGACCCTCGAAGAGGGCCCCGTGGCGGAGACCATGCCGGGCCAGAAAGTCGGCTCTTTCACCGATCGCGCCGACGCGCGCCTGTCCTCGCGCCTGCCCACCGCCGGGTCGGGCTCGGATCTGGCGGGGGATGCGGCGGCGCCGATGGTCGCGGCCGATGATCTGCCGGCGCTCCTGGCCTATTCCGCCGATTTCGACAGGACGCCCGCCGGACCGGTGATGAGCGTGATCCTCGTCGATATCGCCCGGCTTTCCCCCGAGGATGCCGCGCTTGCCAATCTGCCCTTCCCGGTGACCTTCGCCGTCGATGCGCTGGCCACGAAAGCGGGGGAGCGCGCCATGGCCTATCGCGACAAGGGGCTCGAAGTCCTGTCGATGATTTCCCTGCCCGAAGGCGCAACGCCGCAGGATGCCGCCGTCACGCTTGAGCAAGCTGAGACGCTGGTGCCGGTCTCGATCGGGTTTCTCGATGTGCCCTCGGGCTCCTTCCAGGTCTCGCGCCAGGTGGCGGCCCAGGTCGTGGCCACGGCGCAGGAAAGCGGTCGCGGACTGGTCTCCTTCCCGCGCGGGCTCAACGCGATGGAACAGGAAGCGCAGCGGGCCAAGGCGCCGGCGGCGCTGGTGTTTCGGGATTTCGATGGCCGTGATCAGGATGTCTCTGCGATGAAGCGCTTCCTCGATCAGGCCGCGTTCCAGGCCGGCACGGGCAAGACCGTGGTTCTTCTTGGACGGTCGAAACCCGATACGATTCAGGCCCTTGCCGAATGGTCCCTGGGAAATCGCGCGGCCACGGTCACCATGGTGCCGCTGTCCTATCTGCTGAGCCGTTCGCAGCTCTAATCGTCCGCTCCAACGGCGTCGAGATGCGCGAAAGCCCATGAAATAAGGGCGTTCGACGCTGCGCTGCGGCATGTTTTGCCTGCGCGCCAAGCTTGACAGGGTGCGACATTTTGTCATCCAATTCTCTTCACGGACCGGCAGAAGACCGGCAGGGAGGATATGGATGACGGAAATAACGGCGGCTGCGGCGGCGCCGTTGCCCGATGTGGCACGGCTGACGCTTTCGGATCTCAAGGACGCATTGGCGCTCGGATGGCGCGATTTTCGCAAGGCGCCAAGCTTTGGGATCTTCTTTTCAGCGGTCTATGTGCTGATCGGCTTCGGCTTTCTGATCTTCCATGCCGGCACGGTGATGTGGACCTTTGCCTTCTCTCTGGCCTTCCCGCTGTTCGCGCCCTTCGCCGCCGTCGGTCTCTACGAGGTGTCGCGGCGTCTGGATCGCGGCGGCGCGATGGACTGGTACAAGGTGCTCGGCGTGGTCATGGCCGAAAAGGACCGGCAGATCCCTTGGATGGGGGCGATCATCGTGATCTACGTGCTGTTCTGGTCGTTCCTGGCGCATATGATCTTCGCGCTGTTCATGGGGCTCTCGGTGATGACCAATGTCAGCTCGTCCTATGACGTCTTCCTGACCACCAACGGGCTGTCGATGATTGCGGTCGAGCTCTGCGTCGGTGGCATCCTGGCCTTCATCCTGTTCTCACTGACGGTGACGGCGCTGCCGCATCTTTTGGACAAGGAGGTGGATTTCGTCACCGCCATGCTGCTCTCGACCCAGGTGGTGCGGCAGAACCTGTTGGTCATGCTGGTCTGGGCCGGGCTGATTGCCGGGCTGTCGCTGATTGCCATGGTTCCTCTGTTTCTCGGGCTGTTCATCGCCCTGCCGGTTCTGGGCCATGCGACCTGGCATCTGTACCGGCGGGCGCTTCATTGAGCGCCGCCTCGGGCCGCTTCAGAGCATCTCAGACCGCCGGGCGCTGCACTGAGGCTTAGCGCCGCCGCGCGGTGAGCATCAGCAGCACGCCGGCTCCGACGATCACCGCGCCGCCCGCGAGTTCCAGCGCATCCGGGCGTTCGCCAAAGACCAGCGCCCCGAGCGCCATGGCAAACAGCAACCGGATATAGCGAAACGGTGTGACCACGGAGAGCTCGCCCATGCGCATCGCCATGGTCAGCGCGGTATAGGCGCTGACACCGACGATGACCGCCAGAGCGACGAACCCGAGATCGGGCGCGGAGGGCCAGATCCAACCGCCGTACAACAGCGTGAGCAGCAGGCCAGAGGCGACCAGCGCGGCAAAACCGGTCACGCCAAGCTGGGCGTAGGACAGCACGGTCGGCGCGGCACGGGTGGTGAGATCGCGCCCGGCAAAGCCGATCATGCCCAGGACGGCGAGGATCGACAGCGGGGTGAACCCGTCGAGCCCGGGACGGATGACCAGCAAGACGCCGAGAAAGCCAAGCGCGATCAATGCCCAGCGGGTCAGGGTGACACGTTCATGGAAAAACACCACACCGGCGGCGGCCACCATCAGCGGCGTCGCCTGCAGAATCGCCGAGGTGGTGGAAAGCGCGGTGAGTGCGAGCGACAGGGTGAAGAACACCCGGCCCATGATCTCGAATCCGGCGCGCAGGATCATTACCTTTTCGGCCATCACCGGATGGATGATCCGTTCCCGTCGGCGCAGCGTCAGGATCGAAAAGACCGCCATGCCGCCGAGTCCGAACAGCACCAGAACCTCGCCCACCGGCAGATGCGCCGTGGCGCGTTTGATCGCCATGTCCTCGAGCGCGAAACACCCCATGGCGAGCACCATCAGGAGCGCGCCCTTGAGGTTGCCCGCGCGCAGCGTGGCGAGATCTGGGGAAGATGTCATGGGGCCTCCGGGCGGATTGAGCCGTGACCATGGCGGAGAGCAGGGGCTTCGGCAAGAGCGGATCGCGCAAGCCGGGTGTGAGGCCAAAGGGGATATTGGGGACTTCGTGTGACCGCCCGGAATAGCAACGCAGTTGCCCGGGCGTGCGGTCATGCTGAAAGCATGCCTCCGGCATGACCCGTCCCGGCGGTCAGGCGCACGCCCTCACGTCCGGCAAATCGCCAATGTCCGCTCCGTTACGCAAAGCGGACCTTCCCCTCACTCTTCGAAATCTGCCTCGGTCAGCACCTGCATCTCGACCAGCGGCGGCACGGTGGTGACCACTTCGAGCACATGGTTCAGGGCCGCGACGCAATAGTGATGCATCTTGTCGGGATGGTAATCCTCATAGACCGTCCATTCTTTCACATGGCGCAGGAACACCGCCGAAGGGTTTTCGCGAAACAGGCTGGCGGGCGTTGCCTTATCGAGCGGCTTGACCTCTTCGGGTTTCGAAAAGGTCTCGTCGGTGATCTTGAAGGAGACGTAATCCTCGAAGCGCAGGGTGAAGCGTTTGGATCCCGGGCGGACCTCGATCACTTTGGCCTTGCCCAGAAGGCTGTCGATCACCGAGCTGCCGGTCTTGAGCTGATCGGCCTCGCCCTCGATCCCCTCGTCGAAGATTACCGTCAGCCGGCGCTCGTTCATCCGCCCCATGCGGAAATCGGACAGGTAGAGATTCTTGACTTTCTCAAGCTGGCGCAGGGCGTCGGCGGGCATGGCAGGCTCCGGATGTTACGCGCTCACGATGGCCGGGAAACGGGGCGGGTTCAAGCGTGAATGATCAGCGTGGCCCCCACCGCGAGGCCAAGGCTCCAGAGATCGAAGAGCCAGAGCGGGTAAGGGACAGAGAGGCCGTTGAGCAGCACAAGCGTGCGATCGCGGCCCTCGCGTATCAGTGCCCGCCGGAGGGTCTGGCCACCAAGGAACGCCAGCGGCAGGGCGAGCCAGGGCAGGAGCGGGATGCGGGTCAGAGCGAAGAGGAGCAGGAGGGCAAAGATCGCCCCGACGGCGACAAAGGCCTTGCCCGGGACCGGCGGGCCCTCATGCAGGAGGAGACCGCGTGGCCGCAACAGCGCAGATTTCCCATAGAAGGGCGGCAGACCCAGATAGAGCTGAAAGCAGAGGATGAGATAGACAAAGCTCAGGGTGATCGGGGCCATCGGTCGTCTCCAATGAAAAAGGCGGCCCGAAGACCGCCTTTCGAAATCAGATTGCCATGGGGGTGGCTTATTCACCCTTGGCGGCAGCGGTCGCTTTCGACACGGCGGCCGAGCTCTGTGCCGCGGCAGGGGCGGCCGGGGCGGCTTTGCCGGTGGCCAGCGGATCGTCGGCACGCTGCACGGAGCCTTCGAAATGGGCGCCGCTTTCGATGGCGATGGTCTTGTGGATGATGTCGCCTTCGACCTTGGCGGTCGAGGTCAGGCGGACTTTCAGGCCACGGACACAGCCGACGATACGGCCATTGACCACCACGTCATCGGCGATCACCTCGCCGCGGATCATCGCGGTCTCGCCGACGGTCAGAAGATGCGCGCGGATGTCGCCCTCGACGGTGCCCTCGATCTGGATGTCGCCGGTGGTCTTGAGATTGCCGGTGATGGTCAGGTCGGAAGAGAGCACGGAGGCCGGCGGTTTCGGCTTCGGTGCGGAGGCCGCGAAATCGGGGGCCGGGCTCTTCGGCATGGCGGGCTTGGCGGCCGCAGCTTCGGGTTTCTTGACGTCCTCGCCCTGTTTCGGGCCCGGTTCATTGATCCTGCTTTTAGAAAACATCGCGTCCAGCCTTAATGTAGATCATCGGATTGACGGCCTCGCCACCTACACGAACTTCGTAGTGAAGATGTGTGCCGGTGGAGCGGCCAGAATTCCCCATAGCACCGATTTGCTCGCCGCGCGAGACCCTTTGCCCGACTTTCACCATTAATTGCGATTGGTGGGCGTAGCGGGTTTCGATGCCGAACTCGTGCTGGATTTTCACCAGCCGTCCATAGCCGGATTGCCATCCGGCAAAGGTCACGACACCATCAGCGGTGGCGTAAATCGGGGTGCCATAGGCAGAGGCAAAGTCCTGCCCTTTATGCATCCGGCCCCAGCGCGGGCCAAAACCGGAAGTCATGCGGAAACTGTCTTTGATCGGCAGCGAGAAGGGGGCCTTCTGTGCCGCGATCCGGTAGAGGTTCAAGCGGTCCATCTTGTCGATGATCGCATTGGCGCGCATCGAATCCGGATCGATCATGCCGCCCTTGGTCGAGAATGTGATCGGGGTGAGCGGGCCACCCTGACCGGAATAGGCTTTTTTCACCGTGGAAATCAGCTGTTGCGGGTCGAGGTTGGCCGCCTTGAACATCTTGTCGAGCGGAGCCACCGAAATGGTGAGCGCATCTTCGAGCTGCGAGAACACCCGGTCGTTCTTCTCTTCCATCAGCTTCAGATCTGTCTCGAGCGTGTCGGCCATCTGCAGCGCCTGATGGGCGGAGACCACCATGTCGTCGCGCTCCGACGCGGTGTCGGCCAGCGCCAGGGTCAGCACATCGACCGTCGCCTTGATTTCTTCCGCGCTCATGCCGCCGGCGCCGTCTGCGGTGCCTTCGAGCTGGGCCAGAAGCCGTTCCTTGTCGCCCCGGGCCGCGTCGCGGGCCTTCAAGGCATCGCGCAGGTTGGCCTGCACCACGTCGACGCCTTTTTCCAATTCGCGGACGCGTTCCTCGGAGGCCAGAAGCTGGCTCTGCATTTGCGAGATCTGCGTCAGGGCGGTGGTGAAGCGTTCCTGCGCGGCGGCGGCCTCTTCGGCCCGCATGTCGCGCTCATGCGCCAGTTCGGAGAGCCGGTTCTCGAACAACACCAGATCGCGCCCGGCCTGATCGCGCAGATTGCCGGATCCGATGCTGTCCATCAGAATGATCGCGGTGGCGATGATCATCCAGGCGGCAAAGACCGTGGTGCCGGTAAAGGCGACAAGCTGGGTGAGCGGGCTGATCCGCAGATAACGCGTATCGGTATCTGACCGCAGAAACACCCGACGCTCGGGGAATCTGCGCTCAAGCATATGGTTGAGCTTTTTTAACATGGCTGAGCCAAAACCGTCCTCAATTCCGTCCCTCGATCCGCTTTGCGATCCTGCGCAGAGCACGCGCCCAATCGGGCCTGAGCTGCTGCGGTCATCTTTACCCCTTTCGGAGGTTTCCGTCTGGAGCGGAGCTTTGTCCGAGACCTGCAAGCGGTTGCAAACCTGTTAGCGAAGCTTGCCTGCCGGGGCAATCGCTTTGCACGGTTTCGACCCGTTTCGGCCGGGGGCAGGCGGGAAATCACTGTTTATGGGCGGTTTTCTGCCTATTTTGAACGGGATTTTCCGCCCCCGAGGGCTGGCCCGCGACCGCCTGCCGCAGGCAAGGGAAAGGGGGGGCACGGCGCCCTTCGGGAGGCTGGGGCGCTGCGCCCCGGTTTCGCTCCCGGTTCAACTCCAGGCCACCGGCACCTCATCGGCGAGCGGCCAGTAGAAATCCGGCGGCATGCCGGCCTCGGCGCGTTTCTCCTCGTTGAACGGCGGCTTGGTGCCGCCCGGGAAATAGCGCCGCACGAGGCTGTGAAATTCCTCTTTCGGATCGATGCCGTCGCGGCCGCAGAGGAAATTGAACCATTTGGCGCCATAGGCCACATGTCCGACCTCTTCGGCATAGATCACCTCGAGTGCCGAAACCGTCTCAGGGTCCTTGGCGCTCTGGAAGATCTTGATCATGCCGGGGGTGACATCGAGGCCGCGCGCCTCCAGCACCATCGGCACCACGGCCAGGCGCCCCATGATGTCCTCTGCGGTATCCTCGGCGGCGCGCCACATGCCGGCATGGGCCGGCAGATCGCCATAGAACGAGCCCAGAGCCTCCAGCCGGTCACAGACCAGGTTGAAATGCTTGCTCTCCTCATCGGCGGATTTCACCCAGTCGTCGTAAAAGCCCATGGGCATTTTGACATCGGTAAACCGCGCGATGATGTCCCAATGCAGGTCCACCGCATTCAGCTCGATATGGGCGATGGCGTGCAGGATCGCCTTGCGCCCCTCGGGCGAGCCGGGTTTGCGGCGCGGCACGTCGCGCGGGTTCAGGAGTTCGGGGCGCGCCGGGCGGGCGGGCTGCATCGGTGGCGTTGCCGTGCCGATCTCGATCGGCGCGCCCCCTGCGCGGCTGTCGCGCCACAGGGCGGCATAGCGATGCGACAGCGCGGTCTTTTCACGTCCGTCGGCCGTGCGCAGCACGGCCTCCGCCATCCCGGCAAGCGTCAGCTCTGCAGCGGCGTGGCTCATGCCTTGGCAGCCTCCAGCACCTCTGCCGCATGGCCCGCGACTTTCACCTTCGGCCAGACCTGTGCAATCGTCCCGTCTTCGGCGATCAGGAATGTCGCGCGCACGATGCCCATATAGGTCTTGCCGTAGTTCTTCTTTTCCTGCCAGACACCGTAGTCTTCGCAGACCGTGCCCTCGGCATCCGACAAAAGCGGAATGCCGAGATCGTGCTTGGCGCAGAAATTCTCGTGTTTCTTCACGCTGTCCTTGGAAATGCCGAAGACCGCGACACCGGCGGCGGCAAATTCGTCCTTCAGAGCGGTGAAATCCAGCGCCTCGGTGGTGCAACCGGGTGTGTTGTCCTTCGGGTAGAAATACAACACGACTTTCTGACCGCGCAGGTCCGAGAGCGTGACCGTCTCGCCGCCATCGCGCGGCAGGGTGAAATCTGGGGCAGGGGTGCCAATCTCGAGCATCGGGATCTCCTTCTCGTCACGTCTGATCAACGTATTCGTCAGTTGCATCGGCTTTCGGTTTTGTTTTAGGGCGCTTTGCGGCAAGATGAAACCAAACAAACGGACCGAAGACTCCGCGCGCTCCACGACAAGGGCGCGACAAGGGGCTGGCCGGGAAGACCTGAAAAGCTGAGCAGCAAAAGATGAACGCGCCGACGCCAGAGCAAGACAGCCGCGATCCCGCGACCGGGGAGGAGCAGGCTCGCGCGCACCAGAGCTTGCCAGAGAGCCCGTCCGAGAACGAGCCAGAGAGCGCGACCCCGGCGGCGCCTGAGGCCGCCGCGCCGCGCCAGCGCATGAAGACCCATCACCGGATCGGGCTCTGGACGCTGGCGCTGATCCTGTTGCTGGCGCTGTTTTCGGGCATGGCGGCCCTGGCCATCACCGGGCGGGTGATCACCTTCCCGGAGCTGGTGTCGGAGCGGATCGAAGCGCAGATCAACGGCAAGCTCGACGGGCCACGCATTTCCATCGGCGAGATCGATCTTTTCGTCGACCGGCATTTCGTGCCGCGTGTCACCGCCCGCAATGTCGGTCTGATCGATGCATCGGGGGCCGAGATTGCCCGTTTCAACACCTTGCGCGCGGTGCTCTCGAAAGAGGCTCTGAAAGCCTGGCGATTGCAGCCCGACACGCTCCGGCTCTCGGGTGCCCAGATCACCGTGCGGCGCCGTGCGGACGGGTCATTCGCGCTCGATTTCGGCGGCGATCAGAGGCTCGCGGGTTCCGGCGCCGATGTGCTCAAGGCGATTGATCATACTTTTTCCGTCCCTCCGCTCTCCGGCATCACCAAGGTCGAGGCGCGCGAGATCACCATCTCGCTCGAAGATGCCCGCTCGGACCGGATCTGGCAGGCGACCGAGGCCGTAGTCACTCTGAAAAACAGTGCGGATCTGCTTGATATCGCGATGAATTTCGAACTGTTCAACGGTACGGAAAACCTGTCGCAGATCGAGCTGGGCTTTGCCTCGACCAAGGGCTCTCCGGCGACCACGATTTCGCTCAATATGACGGATGCGCCGACCCGGGATTTCGCGCTGCAAAGCCCGGTGCTGTCCTTTCTCTCGGTGGTCGATGCGCCGATCTCGGCGGCGATGCGGGCCGAGATCGATGGCAATGGCCAATTGGCGCAATATACCGGCACGCTGTCGATCGATCCCGGACAGATCGTCGCCGGCGAGGGGGCAAAGCCAATCGCATTCGAAGGGGCGAAAGGCTATTTCGATTACGATCCCGGTCATAATCGCATCACATTCCCGGAGATCAGCCTGGCGACCGATGCGCTGGAGATGAAGGGCCGCGGTCAGGTGCTCCTGGGCGATTTCGAAGGCAGCTGGCCGCAAAGCTACACCGCGCAATGGCAATTTTCCGAATTGCGGGCCGACCCGGAGGGCATGTTTGATGCGCCGGTGCTGTTCGATCAGGCGCTGGTCTCCGCCAAGCTCAGGCTGGCGCCTTTCGCGCTCGAGATCGGTCAGCTCGATCTCAGACAAGGCGACCTCTGGCTGCGCGGCAAGGGCCGGGCGCGCGCCACGGCAGAGGGCTGGGACGCCGGGCTGGATCTCTCGGTGAACGCGTTGAGCAACGATCAGCTGATGGCGCTCTGGCCGCCGGCGGCGGTGACCAAATCGCGGAGCTGGATGGCGACGAATATTTCCGAGGCGACCTATCGCGATCTCGATCTGGCGCTCCGGCTGCATCCCGGTCAGAGCCAACCGGTGCTGGCGCTCGACTGGAGTTTCGACGATCTCGACATGCGCTTCATGAAAACGCAACCGCCGGTGACCGGTGGGCGTGGATACGGGGCGATTTTCGGCAATGCCATGACGGTGAGCCTCACGGGCGGCACGATCACGGCGCCGCAGGGCGGTGATGTCGATGTCACCGGCACGGTGCTGCGTATTCCCGATATCACGCTGAAACCGGCCCGGCTCGAGATCGGCCTGAAGACCGAGTCCTCGATCGAGGCGGGTCTGGCGCTGATGGCGGAAAAGCCCTTTGACGTGCTCAAGGCGGCGAGCTTCGGTGCGGATGTCGCCCGGGGGCGGGCCGCGCTCACCGGCCAGATCGGCTTTCCGCTGATCAAGAAGGTGATGTTCGAGGATGTGAATTTCCTGCTGACCGGCGCGCTGAGTGCGGTCTCTTCGGACCAACTCATGCCGGGGCAGGTGCTCTCTGCCGATCAGCTCCGGCTGACCGTCGATCCGTCCGGTCTTTCGATCGCCGGGGCGGCGAAGATCGGCACCGCGGAAATGTCCGGGCAATGGCGCAAGAATTTCGGCCCGGAGCATCGCGGCATGTCCGATATCACCGGGCGGGCGAAGATCAATCAGGCGCTGTTGGACACGTTCCATATTGCCCTGCCGGATGGCATGCTGGCCGGTGAGGCCACGGGGGCGCTCAGCGTCGCCCTGCGCGCCGGCAAGCCGCCGGCGTTCGATCTGAGCTCCGATCTTACCGGGTTGCGGCTGGCCTTCGCGCCTCTGGGCTGGCGCAAACCGGCGGCGACGCGCGGCGGGCTGATCCTCAGAGGCACTGCAGGGGCGCAGCCCGAGATCACCACATTCGAGATGTCCGGCGCGGGGATGCATGCGCAGGAGGGGCGGCTGAGCCTGACGCCGGGCGGCGCGTTTGACCGGCTCAGCTTTGCCCGGGTGCAGCTCTCGGACTGGCTCGACGTGCCGGTCACACTGATCGGGCAGGGCGCGGGCCAGCCGGTCAAGATCGAGGTGGGGGGCGGAACGCTCGATCTGGCGCGGGCGACATTTGGCGGTTCTGACGGGGGGGCTGATGGTGGCGCGCGGGCCGGGACGGCAGTGCCGCTCGAGGTCCAGCTGGACCGGCTGTCGATCACCGACACGCTCTATCTGAGCGGCTTTTCGGCGCGGCTCTCCGCCGGTTCCGACGGGGTGACCGGATCGTTTGGCGGGCGGTTAAACGGCTCCGGGCCGCTGACCGGCACCATCCGGCCGGGCCCCTTTGGCCCGACCATCTCAGCCAGCTCGGACAGGGCGGGGGACGTGGTCACCGCCTCGGGCGTTTTGCAGAAAGCCAGCGGCGGGGTGCTCAACCTCGCGCTGACGGCGCGGCCGGAGGAGGGTGGCTTTGACGGGCGGGTGATGATCGATGATCTGCGGGTGCTCTCCGCGCCGTCGCTGGCAGAATTGCTTTCGGCCATGTCCGTGGTCGGACTGATCGAACAGATCACCGGCGGCGGTGGCATCCTGTTCAGCCATGTGCAGGGGGATTTCACCCTCAAGCCCGGCCGTCTGACGGTCAAGGGCGGCACGGCCGAAGGCCCGTCTCTTGGCATTACCATGGAAGGGCTCTATGACAGCGCCGCCGGGACGGTGGATATGCAGGGCGTGATCTCGCCGGTCTATTTCATCAACGCGCTGGGACAGGTGGTGTCGCGCCGCGGCGAGGGCTTGTTCGGCGTCACCTATACGCTCACCGGAGCGGCGGATGACCCGTCGGTCGGGGTCAACCCGCTGTCGATCCTGACCCCCGGCGCGCTGCGGGATATTTTCCGCAAGAAGCCGGCGGGCGACCAATAAGGGTGTCGCACAGGCGCCAAACGAGAATGGAACGCAACGCATGAAACTGTCTGATTTCGATTTCGACCTGCCCGAGGCGCTGATTGCGACGCGGCCCGCCAAGCCGCGCTCCTCCGCACGGCTCCTGGTGGCGACGCCATCGCGGATTGTCGACGGGCATGTCACTGATCTTCTGGACTGGTTTCAGCCGGGGGATCGGCTGGTTCTCAATGACACCAAGGTTCTGCCGGCGCGGCTGACCGGCAAACGCGGTCGCGACACGGCGCAGGGCTGGCAGGAAGCCAGGATCGAGGTGACGCTCCTGGAGCCGCTGTCGGTTGCTGGCCAATGGCGCGCCTTGATCAAGCCGTTGAAAAAGATCAGGGAAGGCGAAGAGGTGCGGTTTTCCGACGATCTCTCCGCCAAGCTAATCGCCAAGGAAGACGGCGAAGCCATCGTGGAATTCAACCTCACCGGTGCGGATTTCGACAAGGCATTGGCCGAGGCCGGCTCCATGCCGCTGCCGCCCTATATCGAGGCCAAGCGCAAGGCCGATGCGCAGGACAAGGAAGATTACCAAACCGTCTGGGCCCGCAACATGGGCGCCGTCGCCGCCCCGACCGCGTCCTTGCATTTCGACGCGCCGCTCCTGAAGGCGCTGTCGGAGAAAGGTGTCGAATTCACCTATGTGACGCTGCATGTGGGGGCAGGGACCTTCCTGCCGGTCAAGGTCGACAATGTCGACGAGCACAAGATGCATGCGGAATGGGGCGAGGTCTCCGAAGGTGCCGCGATCGAGATCAACGCCACCAAGCAACGCGGCGGCCGGGTGATCCCGGTGGGCACCACGGCGCTGCGGCTGATCGAGAGCGCAGCGCCGGCGGCGGGCGTGATTGCGCCCTTCCTCGGAGAGACCGACATTTTCATCAAACCGGGCTATGAGTTCCGCATCGCAGACGCGCTGATGACCAATTTCCACCTGCCCAAGAGCACGTTGTTGATGCTGGTCTCAGCCCTGATGGGGCGCGAACGGATGCGCGAGGTCTACGCGCACGCGGTGAGCGAAGGCTATCGCTTCTTCTCTTACGGTGATGCCTCGCTGCTCTTACCGGGAGAGGCCTGACACCCATCTCCCCGGATTGGGCCAGCGGGCCGGATCAGCGGGCCGCAAGCTCCGCCGCGATCTCCCGCGCGGCTGCATCGAGCGCTGCTGCGCTCATGTCGCAGAGATCGACGCTCTTGATCACCTCGGCGCCGTGCCGGGCCCGTGATTTCTCGTAGCGCGGATCGTAATGCAGCGCCATCAGCGCACCCGCGAGATCGACGAAATCACCGCGCCTGGCCATGTCGGACCAGGCGTCGACCCGTTCGTAGCCCTGAAGCGGAATGAGCTGCTGCAACAGCGCTTCGGTCATCGAGAGATCCTCGACCAGATCGGAATAGGCCTCTGAGAGATAGCGGGCGCGACAGCTGAGCTGGGCCGTCACCTCGATCCGTGGGGCGGCACACATGGCTTCCCAGAGCCGCGCCGGCACGCTCACAGAGCCGATGCGAGAGCTTTCCGCTTCGACCAGCACCGGGCGGGCCGGGTCGAGCCGGCTGAGCGCCACGGCCAGACGGCTCTCGAAGCCTTTCTGCGCCGGCTGATCGCCCATGCCGCCAAAAATTGATCCGCGGTGATTGGCCAGCCCTTCGAGGTCGAGCACCTGTGCGCCCCGGGCCGCCGCGCGTTTGAGGATATCGGTCTTGGCCGTGCCGGTGTTGCCGTCGATCAGCACCAGCCGATGCGGCAGGGCCGTGTCATGCAGCATGTCGATGACCATCCGGCGCCAGGACTTGTAGCCGCCGTCGAGCACCTCGACCCGCCAGCCGATCTGCTTGAGGATCACGGCAAAGGAATTCGACCGTTGCCCGCCGCGCCAGCAATAGACCAGAGGCCGCCAGCCGCCTTCCTTGTCGGCCAAAGGCCCCTCGATATGGCTGGCGGCATTGCGCGCCACCAGCGCGGCACCGAGTTTGCGGGCCAGAAACGGCGACTGCTGCGTGTAAATCGTGCCGACCCGGGCGCGTTCCTCGTCATCGAGCACCGGCAGGTTGATCGCCCCGGGCAGGTGATCCTCGGCGAATTCGGAGGGTGCGCGCACGTCGATGATCGTGTCGAAAGGGGCGGAGAGAAGGTCGGAGACCGTGGGGAAAGAGATGCTCATGGCGATAATTTATCCACGGGCGCTGCCAAGGAACAGCGGTTTCTCACACCGCGGGAGATATGCCGCAGCGTGGATCAGGCTCTCAGACCCGCCCAGCAAAATCGCCCTGTGAACTCACCCTGCAAACCCGCCTTGTAAACCCGGCCAGCAAACCCGCTCAGGTCCGATTTTTTGATCATGAAGGATCATAGGCGACAAATGCCGGGAAGAGATCGCCCTCATGAGCCGTGCCCTGAGTAGGCCATCACCCGGGTGCTGTTGATGACCCATGTCCTGATGCCGAAAGTGACGAAGCTGTTACGCAGCCGGCTTTTCGCCAAGTTCACGGGATTGCCTCTGCAGGACGTCGCAGTGTCACCGGCGGCGAAGTCATGCTCGGCGAAAAATCTCGAGGTTTGAGAAAATCTTAGGCCTCACCAAAAATAATCGTTTTTTATTTGACGTATCGTTTTTGAGAGGTAAGCTCCCTGTCACGAGGAGGAGTCGCTTACGGCAAAACCGGCCGAAGCGGTTCGACAGTGGAGGAGACTATTATGAAATACTGGCTTGCCGGTGCCCTTGGTGCTGCGCTTTTGAGTACTTCCGCTTTTGCGGAAGACAAGGTCGTGGAAATGACGTTCTCTCACGATCTTCCCACGCAACACCCGCTGCATTCGCAGGGGTTCCAAGTCTGGGCCGACAGCATCCGTGAGGCGTCGAACGGAACGGTCGATATCAACTTCTTCCCGGCTGGCCAGCTGGGCAAAGCCGAAGACGAATATGACATTGCCAAATTCGGCATTGCCGATTTCGTCTGGGCCAACCCCGGCCATACCCCGGGCCGTTTCCCGATCATGGCTCTGGGTGAATTGCCATTCTTCATCAAATCCGGCCTCGGTGGCACGGAGGCCATGAATGAATGGTATGCCGCGTATAAAGATCAGGAGATGGGCGACGTGAAATTCTGTGTCGTGCATTTGCACGATCCGGGCACGCTGCATTCCCGCGAAGAGATCCGCACCCCCGCCGAGATGAAAGGCAAGACCATTCGCCCCGCCAATGGCACCATCGGCCGTTTGGTGCAGAGCATGGGCGGGTCTTCGGTTCAGGTTGGCCCGTCGGAAGCGCGCGAAGTGCTGGAACGCGGTGCGGCGGACGGGATTACCTTCCCCTGGCGGTCGATCTCGATCTTCGGCATGGATGATGTCGTGCATTATCACCCCGACATGCCGCTCTATGTGACCAATTTCATCATCGCGATGAACAAGGATCGCTACGAGTCCCTGTCGGAGAACCAGCAGCAGGTGATCGACGATCACTGCTCCCCCGAATGGGGGGCCAAGATCGCGTCTGGCTGGGTTGAATTCGATGCCGAAGGGAAACGTCTGTTCCAGGAGAGCCCTGATCACCATGTGCTCGAGCTCACGGATGATGAGCTCCAGCAGTGGAAAGACGCTTCCGCATTCCTCCTCGAGGACTGGAAAGCCAACGTGACCGCGAAAGGTCTCGATGCGGATGCGATCTACGATGCCTTTGTCGAACGGCTCGAAGCTCATGACGCAAAATTCTGATACATCTGTTGGTGGAGCCTTCGGGCTCCGCCGCTTCGCCGTTTGGGTTGAATTCGCAGCCGCCTTCCTGATGGGGCTCGTCACACTGCTCGCCTTTGTTTCGGCCGTCATGCGCTACGCCTTTTCAGCGCCGATCCCGGACAGTCATGACATCGGGCGCCTGGCGCTCGGCGTGGCGATCTTCTGGGGGGTGGCAACGGTGAATTACACCGGAACGCATATTTCCGTCGATCTGCTCTACGAGCTGCTGGGCAAGACCTGGCGACGGGTGATGGATTTCATATCTACCGCGCTGGTGCTGGTGTCCTTTGCCGTGCTGACCGTGATGATGTCGAAGAACGCGCAGGATGTGTTCGCAACGGGCGAGCATTCCTACGATCTGCGTTTTGAAATCTGGCCGGCCTATTGGCTGATGGTGATCGGTGCCGGATTGGCAACGCTGACCACCGCATTGCGGCTCTGGCTCATCATCAAGAACGAAACCCCACATGCGCATGAGGAGCCATCGGCCCTCGTGACCGAAGAATAAGATTAAAGAGGGTAAAATGGACCGGGAAACGGTTATGCTGGTGGGCTTTATCGCCCTGTTCCTCATGATGGCCATCCGCGTGCCGATCGCGATTGCCATGAGCCTTGTCGGCATCGGCGGATTTGCCGCCGTGGTCGGCCCGACGCAGGCGTTGCGCCTCGTCTCGCTCTCGCCCTTGTCGACCGCGACCACCTACCATCTCGGGATGATCCCGATGTTCATCCTGATGGGATCTTTCGCGACACGTTCTGGCATGAGCCACGAACTCTTCCGCGCGGCCGGGGCCTGGCTGGGTCACCGGCGCGGCGGGCTGGCGCTGGCGACCATCGCCTCATGTGCTGGCTTCGCCGCCATCTCCGGGTCCTCCATCGCCACGGCTGCTACGCTGACGAAGGTGGCGTTGCCGGAGATGCGCCGGGTGGGATATTCCGATTCCGTGTCCTCCGGCGTGATCGCGGCCGGCGGCACGGTCGGGATCCTGATCCCGCCCTCCATTGTCTTGGCCGTCTACGGTATCATCACCGAGCAGGACATCGGCAAACTGTTCATTGCCGGTCTGGTGCCCGGCATCCTGGCCGTGGCGCTCTATATGCTGACTGTGACGGCGATTTCCTATCTTCGTCCGCAGGAAATGCCGGTCGGCGAGAAACAGGGCTGGGCGGAGCGGTTCAAATCGCTGCGCGAGGTCTGGGCGATTGCGCTTCTGTTCCTCCTCGTGGTCGGCGGGATCTACGCCGGTGTCGTGACCCCGACCGAAGCGGCGGCGCTGGGCGCGGTCGGGGCCCTGGTCATCGGGCTCGCCCGCAGACGCCTGAGCTGGGAAGATATCAAATATTGCCTGGTCGACAGCCTTCGGATCTCGATCTCGATCTTCTTCGTATTCATCGGCGCATTGCTGTTTTCTTATTTCCTCGCGATCACCCGCGCGCCGCAACAGGTGGCGGAATACCTGACGGCTCTGCCGCTCACGCCGATGATGATCATGGTGCTGATCCTTCTGCTCTATCTGGTGCTGGGCTGTGTGCTCGATTCCATGGCGATGGTGGTGCTGACCGTGCCGATCCTGTTCCCGGTGGTCACCGGTCTCGGTTTCGATCCGATCTGGTTCGGGGTGATGGTGGTCATGGCCATCGAGTTGGGGTTGATCACGCCGCCGATCGGGATGAACGTCTTTGTCATCAATTCGGTCGAACGCAACATCGGGTTGACGACGATTTACCGCGGATTGGTGCCGTTCATCGCCATCGATCTGGTGCGTGTGGCGCTGCTCCTGTTCTTCCCCGGCATCGCGCTGTTCCTGCCGAACATGATGTGAGGTGAACGCCATGAGCAACAATCCCGAAATCGGTAAGACGGTCGAGATCGACGGCATCAAGACCAATTACCATGACATGGGGGAGGGCGCCCCCGTGCTCTTCATCCATGGCTCCGGCCCCGGCGTATCGGCCTGGGCGAATTGGCGGCTGAACATGCCGGTGCTGGCAGAGCGCGGGTCGCGCTGTATCGCCCCCGACATGATGGGTTTCGGCTATACCGATGCGCCCGAGGGGCTGAACTTCAGCCTCGATGGCTGGGTCGCGCACCTGTCCGGGTTCACCCAGGCCCTGGGGCTCGAGCGCTTCTCGATCGTCGGCAATTCCTTTGGCGGGGCGCTGGCGCTGGCCTATGCGATCCGCCACCCCGATCAGATCGACAAGATTGTGCTGATGGGCGCGGTCGGGATCGATTTTCCGATCACCGAAGGGCTCGATCTGGTCTGGGGCTACGAGGCCAGCCTGGACAATATGCGCAAGCTTCTGGGCGTCTTTGCCTATGACACCGGTTTCGTGAATGACGATCTCGCCGAGATGCGCCACCGCGCCACGCTGCGCGACGGCGTGATGGAGAAATTCTCCGCCATGTTCCCGGTCCCGCGTCAGGACAGCGTGCGGATGATGGCCTCGCCGGAGCAGGATATCGCCAGGATCGCCGCGCCTGCGCTGATCATCCACGGGCGAGAGGATCAGGTCATCCCGGTCGAGAATTCGATACGCTTTTTCGAACTCATGCCCAATGCCGAGCTGCACCTGTTCCGAAATTGCGGTCACTGGACCCAGATCGAAAAGACCGAACGTTTCAACGATCTGGTCACCGACTTTCTGATCTGACGCGCCGGCTCCTTCCGCAGGTAGGGAGCAGGTGGATTGGGCGAGGGGCAGGGGGGCGGCATGCTGCCCGGCCCACGCGCAGGACCTCCTGAGCGACGGGCAAATGGGGCATGACCTTCGGGAAAAATGGTGCCCCCACACGGACTCGAACCGCGGACCTACTGATTACAAATCAGTTGCTCTACCAGCTGAGCTATAGGGGCACTCCGGGGTCATTTACGCGTTGGGATGGGTGTGCGCAAGCAATTTTCGCCACGTTCAAGACGGCCGTTCAACTCAGATCCGCGGCATTTTCGGAGCGGGCCATCAGGAGCACGGCGAGGAGGCCGACGGCGATCACCAGAAGGGCTGCCGGCGAGGCCTGTTCGAGATGTTCGAGCGAGGCCTTCTCATAGACCCGGGTCGCCAAGGTGTTGTAATTGAACGGCCGGAGCAGCAGGGTCGCGGGCAATTCCTTGACGCAATCGACGAAGACCAGCAACAGCGCCGTGCCGACCGAGCCGCGGATCAGCGGCACGTAGACGCGGCGCAGGGTGCCGCCGAGCGTTTGTCCCAGCGAGCGCGCCGCCATCGGCAGAGACGGTGCGACACGGCCCATGGCGGCATCGGTCGCGCCCTGGGCGATGGCAAAGAAGCGCACCATATAGGCAAGGATGATCGCCACGGCGGAGCCGGTGAGCAGGAGGCCCGGATCGTGGCCGGTGAGCGCCGCGATCCCATCGGCGAGCCAATGGTCGAGGCCTGCCAGCGGAAACAGGATGCCGATGCCCAAAACGGCGCCGGGGGCGGCATAGCCCAGGGTGGTGAAGGGCAGGATCAGACGCGGCAATCTGCGCCCGGTGAGCCGCACGCCATAGACCATGAACAGGGCTGCCAGCACGGTCAGGACCGCAGCCGTGCCCGCCACGGTCAGCGTGTTGGTGAGCGCGGTCACCAGCCCCGGCGCGAGCCATTGTTCCGGCTCACCGATCGCATGATGGGTGATCACCCCGACCGGCAGGACGAAACCGACCAAGAAGGGCAGGGCACAGAGCGCCATGGCGAGAAGTCCCTGCCAGCCGGTGAGGCGGATTGCCGTCACCGGGCGGGCCTGACGTGCGCCCTGGTAAAAACGGCCGCGGCCGCGCGAACCTTTCTCGAACGCCACGAGGGCAAAGACCACGATCAGCACGACCGAGGCGATCTGCGCCGCACCGCCGGCGTTGCCGCCCTCGAGCCAGGTCGAAAAGATACCGGTGGTCAGGGTCTGGACCGAAAAATAGGAGACCGTGCCGAAATCCGACACGGTCTCCATCATCACGATGGCGGTGCCGGCGGCGATGGCCGGGCGCGCCAAGGGCAGGCCGACACGGAAGAAGCGCGCAAACGGGCCGGCGCCCAATGCCCGCGCGGTCTCATAGACAGAGCCGGATTGCTCGCGAAATGCGGCGCGGGTCAGCAGGAAGACATAGGGGGTGAGGGCGGCGGCCAAGACGATGATCGCGGAGCCCAGAGAGCGGATCTCCGGGAACCAGTAGTCGCGCGCGCTCTGCCAGCCGAACAGCTGCCGCAGCGTGCCTTGCACCGGACCGGCATATTCAAAGAAATCGACCAGCGCATAGGCCCCGACGTAGGCCGGGATCGCCAGGGGCAGGAGCAGCAGCCATTCGAGCGCTTTCGACAGCGGAAAGCGATACATGGTGACAAGCCAGGCCGCGCCGGTGCCGACACAGGCCGCCAGAGCGGCCACGCCGAGCGCCAGAACGGCGGTGCTGCGCAGGTAGCGCGGCAGGGTCGTCGAGATCAGATGCGGCCAGATATTGTCGCTCGGGTGAAAGGCGATCCAGACCACGGCGAGGAGCGGCATCAGCACGATGGCCGCGATCAGCGCGGCGCCGGCCGACCAGGGCGACAGGCGCGCAACACGCGACAGCCCGCGATGGGGCACGGGCGTGGCGGAACATGCCTGTGTCATGGGGGCCTGTGCCGTGGGGGCCTGTACTGTGGCGCCCTGTGTTGTGGCGGATGGTCCGGCAGGTGTCTGAGTCATTTGGTCGGTCATTCTTTCCGCATAGGCGAAATCGGTTTCCCTGTCCAGAAAAGCGCTTATATTGTATGGCAAAGGCAAGCCCCGCATCAGACGGGGTCAAAGCGGTGCTCGGGAATATCCCGATGATCGAAACCGGGACACGGCGCGTTCGGGCAAAAGTGCGGCGCTCCGGATCATGATCGGGTCGGTCGGCGCCGCGGAGCGATTGAGGGATTGAATGAGGCAGGACAGGGCAGAGCCATGATCATTTCCATGCATATCGGCGCGCATGCGACCTATGGTGCGCAGCTGATGCGCGGGCTGTTGAAGAACAAGACCGTGCTCGCCGAACAGGGCGTGGCGATCCCGGCGCCGACACATTACCGCGACCTGTTGCCCAAGGTGATGAAAAAGGTGACGAGCTCGCGCGCCACCCCGGACACCCAGGAAATGCTGCTCGACCAGATGCTCGACATGGATGATTGCAATCGCATGATCCTGAGCTACGAGGACGTGATCTGTATGAACCCGCGGATTTTTGAGAAGACCGAATTCTACAGCAAGGTGAATTTCAAACTGCCCTGGCTGCGCAATGTCTTTGCCGATTATCCGATGGAATTCTTCATCGGTATGCGCAACCCGGCCACCTTCATCCCCGAGACCTTCGGCAATTGCGGCCCGAATATTTCCTACAGCGAGTTTCTCAACGGCATGGATGTCGAGGCGATCCGCTGGTCGGAATTGCTGGGCCGGATCCGGCAGGCCTGTCCGGATGTCGGGATCACCTGTTTCGCCTTCGAGGACACGCCGATCACCTGGGCGCAGATCATGCGCGAGATGGCCGGCGTCGGGCCGATGGTGCCGCTCTCGGGCGGGCTCGATATCCTTGCCACGATCATGAAGCGCGAAGGCATGAAGCGGCTGCGCACCTATCTTCATACCCACCAGCCGCAAAACGAGATGCAGAGGCGCAAGATCCTACAGGCTTTTCTCGACAAATACGTCGATGAAGCAGCTTTGGAAGAGGAGATCGATCTGCCGGGCTGGGACGCGGACCTGGTGGATCGCCTGACCGAGGCTTATGAGGAGGACCTGCTGCGGATCGAGGCGATGGAAGATGTGCATTTCATCGCGCCCTAGGTGAGATCGTCGCGGGAGCGTGGCGAGAGCGTGGCGGGGTGCGGCAGAAACGCGAGGCGCACGGGGCAGGGCGAGGAGGTCGGGCGTGACCCGGGGCCTGACGTGGGCCCGCCGGCCTATTGCGGCAGATGCGCCGCGACCAGATCGTCGAACCCCGAGATCGGATGCGCCTTGACCCAGCGCGCGACGCGGCAGCCGGCATAGGCATAGGAGCTGGCATTGCGCGCGCCTTCGGAATGGCGCCAGTCCGCGGCGGCAAAGGGCAGATCGCCCGATCCCGGATCGCAGCTTTTCGGATCGAGATCGAACCGTGGATCGCGCGACACATAGGTGGCGATGCCCTCGTCGATCCAGGCCGGAAAACCCCGCAGCGCCTTGAGGCCGATCTGACGGTGAAACGCCACATGGGCGAGCTCATGGGCGATGATTTCCGTGTCATGGCCCCGTGGTGTCAGGTAGAACAGGTGCTGGCCATAGGTCATGGCACGCACATCCTTGCCGCCCATCACCCCGTTGCAGGTCTCGGTATAACAGATCAGGATCTTGGGCCGCTCCTGCGGTCCGAAGGCCATGGCAACCCGGGCCTCGGCGCGCACCAGCCGGCGCAGCATGTCCTCGGAGGTGGAGGGACCGGTGAGTTCGGAATAGACGTTCGGCGCGATCTGCTTGAAGCCGAAACAGCCCGGACAGGCGCCGGCGAGGACCGGGGAATAGCCCAGGGCCAGAAGCCCCAGGCCGAAACCCGCAAAAAGCGCGATCAGCGAGACGCCAATCCGGTGACCCCAGCGCCGGGCCATGGCCTCTCAGGACATGCGCTCAGCGCATGCCCAGAGCTTCCTTGTACATGTCGAGAATGGCCTCTTCCTCGGCGATCTCATCGGCGCTCTTCTTGCGCAGGGCGATCAGCTTGCGCATCGCCTTGGTGTCATAGCCGCGCCCCTTGGCCTCGGCCATCACCTCTTTCTGCTGGTCGGCGATGTCTTTTTTCTCCAGCTCAAGCCGCTCGAAACGTTCGACAAACTGGCGCAGCTCATCGGCGGTGACGCGGTAGGAATCGGCGGGGCCGGAATTGTTTTCTTCGTCCATCATCGGGAAACCTTCCTCGGTAATTCTTGCTCTTCTCAAGCCACGATCCCTAGCGGGCGGAGCGCGGCATGGCAAGCCTGAGAGTGCGCGAGTTTCTGCCTCCGGGGGGCGTGGCGGAGCGGCCCCGGGGCGGGTCGGGCGCGATGCGTCGAGACAGCATCCCGGGCGCCATCTCTGGCGCCGCTGTGAGATTTCAGGCCGGGCCGCCGGAATGGGCTGGCGCGGCGTGCGCCCGGTCGCCCGCTTTTCAACAGGGGAAGTCGGGGCGACTGGCGCTTTCTTCTGTCTTCGAATCCCCCTAGGGTCCCGGCCATGCGCTCTGTACTCTCGTCTTCCTCGCCGCTTCTTCTGGGCATCATGTTGTTGATGATCGGCAACGGTCTTCAGGGCACGCTTCTCGGTGTGCGCGGTGTCGCCGAAGGCTTTTCCACCTGGCAGATCTCCATCGTCATGTCCGGCTATTTCGCGGGGTTTCTGGGCGGGTCCCAGGCCGCCCCGCTGCTCATTCGCCGGGTCGGCCATGTGCGGGTCTTTGCGGCCCTGGCCTCGTTCATCTCGGCGGCGCTGATCCTGTTTCCGGTGGTCACCGACCCCTGGGTCTGGACCGCGCTTCGGGTGATGCTCGGGTTCTGTTTCTCGGGCGTTTATGTGACGGCGGAAAGCTGGCTCAACAATTCCACCACCAATGAGATGCGCGGCAAGGTGCTCTCGGCCTATATGCTGGTGCAGACCGTCGGGATCATCGTGGCGCAATGGATCCTGTCGCAGGGCGACCCGTCGGGTTATGTGTTGTTCATCATCCCCTCGGTGCTGGTGTCGGTGTCCTTCGCCCCGATCCTGCTGTCGATCTCGCCGACGCCGGCGTTTGACACGTCAAAACCGCTGAGCCTCGTGGCGCTTTTCCGGATCTCGCCCCTGGGCTGTATTGGCATGTTCCTGATGGGCGGGGTCTTTGCCTCGCAAATGGCCATGGCTGCGGTCTATGGCGGGCAGGCGGGGTTCTCTCTCGGCCAGATCTCTGCCTTTGTTGCCGCGATCTATGTCGGCGCTCTGGTGTTCCAATTGCCGATCGGGTGGATTTCCGATCATTCCGACCGGCGTCTGGTGATCCTCGGTGCCGCCGGCGTCGGCGCTCTGGCCTGTCTTCTCGGCACGATGTTCGCCCAGAATTACCTTTTGGTGCTGAGCGCCGGATTCGTTGCCGGCGGCATGGCCAGCCCGCTCTATTCTCTGCTCATCGCCCATACCAACGACTATCTCGATCCCGAAGACATGGCCGCCTCCTCGGGCGGGCTGATCTTCATCAACGGTGTCGGCGCCGTCGGTGGCCCGCTGATCGCCGGTTGGCTGATGGGGGTGACGGGGGCGCGTGGCTATTGGCTGTTTCAGGTCTTCCTGCTGGGTGGGGTGGCGCTCTATGCGCTCTGGCGGATGACCCGGCGTGCCGCGATCTCGGTCGAGGATACCGCCTCTTATGTCGCCGTGATGCCGTCCTCCACCCCGGTGGCGGCCGAGGTGGCGCAGGAAGTGGCGATCGAAATGGCCGAGGAAGAGGCACAGGACGCCGCAAGTCAGGAGGGCTGACACGCGGAATATGACGGAAAACCCGGTAGAATGACCGGTTTTTCATCCGATTTTCACCTGCGATGTGTTGAATATGAGCAATAAATGAAAAATATTGCAGCTTGTCGAATAATTAACTTGCGTGGCGGACTTTGATTTGTGACGTTTCTGTAAAGTTCTGCCGTCAAGAGGAGCATTGAGAGATGGCGCACAGCAACACGGTCCCGGAGACAAACGCGGAGAAGACGCCGGAGGAGATTCTGAGCTTCTGGCTCGACGAGCTGAGCCCGTCGCAATGGTATGTGGCGGATGAGGCGCTCGATCAGCGTATTCGCGATGAATTCCTGACGACCTGGGAAAGGGCACAGGAGGGGGCCTATTCGCTCTGGCTGACCTATCCGACCGGGGCGCTCGCTTATATCATCCTCATGGATCAGATGCCGCGCAACATGTTCCGTGGCGAAGGCCGGGCCTTTGCCTCCGATCTGGCGGCGCTCTCGGCGGCCAAGGCGGCGGTCGACAAGGGCTGGGATCTGCGCATCGATGCACCGGCGCGGCAGTTCTTCTACCTGCCGATGATGCATTCCGAGAATCTCTACGATCAGGAGCGCTGTGTGCGGCTGATGTTCGAGCGCCTCAAAGGCGCCGACAACAACCTCTTGCACGCGCGCGCGCATCGCGAAGTGATCCGCCTGTTCGGGCGTTTTCCCTATCGCAATGATGCGCTCGCCCGGGCCACAACCGGGCACGAAGCCGACTTTCTCAGCGGCGGCGGCTATGCCTCCGTGCTGAAGGAAATGCAGGCTGTGGCCGCCTGACGGCTGTGCAATCTGCATCTAAGGGATTGTAATCCCGCCTGAAAACCGAGTGCCATGCATCCCGCGCGCGAGCTATGCGCCTGGCGGGATGCAGCCTTTCGCCCTTTGGGTGCGGCGGATCGTTGCTCAGTTTTTCCAGATAGTTTAGTATCAAACTAAAGTGTTTTGCCGATCTCGACCGAGATCGCGGAACGTCAGTTTTCCAGACGCGTTGACGGCGCGCTGCACCGTCCCATCATTGGGAGGAGCGCGCTGGCAGCGTTTCACTTTGGTTTCGGGAGGACCCTTGATGTCTGATACTCAATTCGATCTTGTTGTGATCGGTGCTGGCCCTGGCGGGTATGTTGCGGCGATCCGGGCGTCTCAGCTGGGGCTGAAGGTGGCCTGTGTCGAGCGCGAACACCTGGGCGGGATCTGTCTCAACTGGGGCTGCATTCCGACCAAGGCGCTGCTGCGTTCCTCTGAGATCTTCCATCAGATGCATCGCGCCAAGGAATTCGGGCTCTCCGCCGAAAAGATCGATTTCGATCTCGACGCCATCGTCAAACGCTCGCGCGGCGTGGCGGCGCAGATGAACGGCGGCATCAAGGGCCTGTTCAAGAAGAACAAGGTCACGTCGATCATGGGCGAGGCCAAGCTGGCCGGCAAGGGCAAGGTCGAGGTCAAGACTGACAAGGGCACCGAGGTGCTCACCGCCAAAAACATCATCGTCGCCACCGGCGCGCGGGCGCGGGAATTGCCGGGGCTCGAGGCCGATGGCGATCTGGTGTGGACCTATCGCCACGCGCTGGCGCCGGTTCGGATGCCGAAGAAACTTCTGGTCATCGGATCGGGCGCGATCGGCATCGAATTCGCGAGCTTCTACAATACTTTGGGCGCCGATACGACCGTGGTCGAGGTGATGGACCGGGTGCTGCCGGTGGAGGACAAGGACATCTCCGCCTTCGCCAAGAAACAGTTCGAAAAGCAGGGGATGAAGATCCTGCAAAAGGCCATGGTCAAACAGCTCGACCGCACCCCGGGCAAGGGCGTCGTGGCGCATATCGAGATGGGCGGCAAGACCGAGACGATGGAATTCGACACGGTGATTTCCGCCGTCGGCATCGTCGGCAATGTCGAAGGGCTCGGGCTCGAGGAGGCGGGCGTGAAACTCGACCGCACGCATGTGGTGACCGACGAATATTGCCGCACCGGCGTGGATGGCCTGTTTGCCATCGGCGACATCGCCGGCGCGCCCTGGCTGGCGCATAAGGCCTCGCATGAGGGCGTGATGGTGGCGGAGCTGATCGCCGGTCAGAAGCCGCATCCGATCAAGCCCAATTCCATCGCCGGCTGCACCTATTGCCAGCCCCAGGTGGCCTCTGTGGGCCTCACCGAGGAGAAGGCACGCGAGGCGGGCTTTGAGATCAAGGTCGGCAAATTTCCCTTTATCGGCAATGGCAAGGCCGTCGCCCTGGGCGAGGCCGAAGGGCTGGTGAAAACCGTATTCGACGCCAAGACCGGCGAGCTTCTGGGCGCGCATATGGTCGGTGCGGAGGTGACCGAACTGATCCAGGGCTACGTGATCTCGCGCCAGCTCGAGACCACGGAAGAGGACCTGATGGAGACCGTCTTCCCGCATCCGACCCTGTCGGAAATGATGCACGAGGCGGTGCTCGCCGCCTACGGTCGCGCGCTCCATATCTGAGGCGAGTCTCGTGAAGTTCTGGGAAAGGCCGCCGAGAGGGTGGCCTTTTCCGTGTCGGGATGTGGCATGCCACCTATCAAGGCCGCCTATCAAGCAAGGCCGCCTATCGATCCCTGAAATCTGTGTGAGCTGACATATCAATATGTGTGATGACTGCTATAAAACGCGAGGCTCTTGTGCGGAAATGAAGGTCATGTATTTTGACCGACATGACTGATTGGGATTCTCTGAGATATATTCTGGCCGTAGCGCGCGAGGGCGGGCTCTCCGGCGCTGCGCGGGTGCTGGGTGTCAACCATGCCACCGTGTCGCGACAATTGGCCAAGGCCGAAGATGCCGCCGGCGTGCGTTTCTTCACCCGTCTCGCGTCGGGCCTGCAACCGACCGAGGCCGGGCAGGTGGCGATCGCCCATGCCGAAGAGGTCGAAGCCCGGATGGTGGCTTTGGACATGGCGCTCGCCGCGCGTGACGAGACCGAGGAAGGTGAGCTGAAGATCACCATCCCGCCGCTTCTGGCCGACGATCATTTCGCCGAGGACATCAAGGAGTTCAAATCCCTGCACCCGGGGATCGATATCCAGCTCCTGGGCGCGACCGAGGTCTTGAACCTGCACCGTCGCGAGGCCGATGTCGCCATTCGCGTCACCCAGTCGCCGGAGGAGAGTCTCTGGGGGCGGATGGTGACGCCGCAACGTGCCGGCTGGTTCGCCACGCCGGAATTCGTCGAGCGTTACCGTGAGGTGCTCGAAGGCCGCGACAATGAGACGGCGCTGCCCTATATCGCCTTTTCGACCTGGTTCACCGCCACGCCCGCCGGGCTGTTCTCGGAATTGCCGCCGTGCCGCGCGGCGATCAAGACCGACGATATGGTCTCCGCCATGGCTCTGGCACGGCAAGGGGTTGGCATGGTGCGCAGCTCGCATCTGTTGGGCAGCTCCGATCCGGCGCTGGTGCGGGTGCCGGGGATCGCGCTGGCCGATCATATCCCGATCTGGGTGCTGACCCATCCGGACCTGCGCCATGTGCCGCGGGTGACGGAGTTCATGCGCTTCATCGCCGGGCGGTTCACCGCGCGCCGGTCGCTCTATATGGGGCCGGACAAGAGCTCGGCCAATACCGCGACGCGGGCCGACGGGGCCAAGCTCGAAGGCACGGTGACCCAAGTCGCCGAATAGAGGCCGCCGCATGAGTGCCGCTGAATAAGATCCGTCGCGTGAAGTTTAGTCACAGCATGAAAAAAAGCGGCCTCTCGGGGCCGCTTTTGTCGTCTCGGTCGTGAGCGGGGGCTCACACGTTGTGCAGCTCACCGCCACCCGACACCCAATTGTGCAACCCGCCGAGGTTCTGGACATCTTCATGGCCCAGACGCTTCAACAGGTTCACCCCGCCGGCGGAACGCGCACCGGAGGCACAGAACAGCACTTTCGTGGTCTTGGTGTCCTTGAATTCCGGCAGGCAGGAGGGCGATTTCGGATCGCATTTCGCCTGCAGCTCCTGCAGCGGCACATGCAGCGCGCCCTTGGCCGTGCCTGACATGTGCAATTCCATCTTGTCGCGCACGTCGACCAGCACCAGAGTGCCCTTGGCCAGCCCGGCCTTTACGTCCTCGACGGAGATTTTCGGGCCGCCCCCAAACAATCCAAACATGTCAGTTCACCTTCGCAGTCTTGGTTCGATATGCCGATCTACATGATGCCGCGGTGCAGAGTCTGTGATGAAATCACCAAAAAGGGAAGGGGGGCTGTCCCAAAATCGTGATTGCTGAAAAAACCGGCGGAAAATCGACCGGGATTGGCGGGTAACGCCTCTAGTTCTTGTTATGTTCTCATTTTCTTGTTGGAACCCGGAAAGTGATCCACTAGATATGATCGGGTAATTCCAGCGGGTGGGTGAGGTCTCATGGCCGAGTTGAAGTCGATCGAGGTGCGCGGCGCGCGCGAGCACAATCTCAAGGGCGTGGATGTCGACATCCCGCGCGACGAATTGGTGGTGATCACCGGGCTCTCGGGCTCGGGCAAGTCCTCTCTGGCCTTTGACACGATCTATGCCGAGGGCCAGCGCCGCTATGTCGAAAGCCTGTCGGCTTACGCCCGGCAGTTTCTCGACATGATGGGCAAGCCGGATGTGGATCACATCTCCGGCCTCAGCCCGGCGATTTCCATCGAGCAGAAGACCACCTCGAAAAACCCGCGCTCGACCGTCGGCACGGTGACCGAGATCTACGACTATCTGCGTCTCTTGTTTGCCCGTGCCGGCACGCCGTACTCGCCCGCCACCGGTGATCCGATCGAGGCGCAGCAGGTGCAGGATATGGTCGATATCACCATGCGGCTCGAAGAGGGCACGCGGGGATACCTTTTGGCGCCGATCGTGCGCGACCGCAAAGGTGAATATCGCAAGGAATTTCTTGAGCTTAGGAAGCAGGGCTTCCAGCGGGTGAAGGTCGACGGCGAATTTTATGAACTCGACGAGCCTCCCGCCTTGGACAAGAAATTCCGCCATAATATCGATGTGGTGGTGGACCGGATCGTGGTGCGCGAGGGCTTGGAGACCCGTCTGGCGGATTCGATGCGCACAGCGCTCGACCTGGCCGAAGGCATCGCCATTCTCGAGACGGCGCCGCGCGAGGGCGAGGGGGAGCCGAAACGCATCACGTTTTCCGAGAATTTCGCCTGTCCGGTGTCGGGTTTCACCATTCCTGAGATCGAGCCACGGCTGTTTTCCTTCAACGCGCCTTTCGGGGCCTGTCCGCATTGCGACGGGTTGGGGGTTGAGCTGTTCTTTGACGAACGTCTCGTGGTGCCCGATGCGACATTGAAAGTGGCGGACGGGGCCATCGCGCCCTGGCGCAAGGGCAAGACGCCGTATTTCCTCCAGACCATCGAGGCGCTGGCGAAACATTACGGATTCAAACCCTCGACGCCATGGAAAAGCCTACCGGCCAAGGTGCAGAAGATGTTCCTCTATGGCTCCGGCGACGAGGAGATCCTGTTCCGCTATGATGACGGTGGCCGGGTCTATCAGGTCGAGCGCAGCTTCGAAGGGGTGATCCCGAATATGGAGCGGCGCTATCGCGAGACCGACAGCAACTGGGTGCGCGAGGAATTCGAGCGCTATCAGAACAACCGGCCCTGTGGTCACTGCGGCGGCTATCGTCTTCGGGACGAGGCGCTGGCGGTGAAGATCGGCTCCGCGCAGGATGGCGAGCTCTTGCATGTCGGCCAGGTGGTCGAGAAATCGATCAAGGAAGCCTTCCAGTGGATCGACGGGGTGATGGACGCGCTCAGCCCACAGAAACAGGAGATCGCCCGCGCCATCGTCAAGGAGATCCGAGAGCGTCTGGGGTTCCTCAACAATGTCGGGCTCGAGTACCTGACCATGTCGCGCAATGCCGGCACGTTGTCGGGCGGGGAGAGCCAGCGTATTCGCCTTGCCTCGCAAATCGGCTCTGGCCTTCAGGGCGTGCTCTATGTGCTCGACGAACCCTCCATCGGGCTGCACCAGCGCGACAATGACCGGCTGATCGGCACGCTGAAGAACCTGCGCGATCAGGGCAACACCGTCATCGTGGTGGAACATGACGAGGACATGATCCGCGAGGCGGATTACGTGTTCGACATGGGGCCGGGGGCCGGTGTCCATGGCGGTCAGGTGGTCTCAAAAGGCACCCCGCAGGAGATCGAGCACGACGCGGCTTCGCTCACCGGGCAATATCTCTCGGGGGGGCGCGAAATCGCCGTGCCCGCGGAGCGTCGCAAGGGCAATGGCAAAAAGCTCACCGTGGTCAAGGCCACCGGCAACAATCTCAAAGAGGTCACGGCGGAATTTCCGCTCGGCAAGTTCATCTGTGTCTCAGGCGTGTCGGGCGGCGGCAAGTCGACGCTCACCATCGAGACGCTTTACAAGAACGCGGCGATGAAACTCAACGGCGCACGCGAGACGCCGGCGCCCTGCGAGACCATCAAAGGCTTCGAGCATCTCGACAAGGTGATCGACATCGACCAGCGCCCGATCGGTCGTACGCCTCGATCGAACCCCGCGACTTATACGGGCGCCTTCACGCCCATTCGCGACTGGTTCGCCGGTCTGCCGGAAGCGAAAGCGCGGGGCTACAAGCCGGGCAGGTTTAGCTTCAACGTCAAGGGCGGGCGTTGCGAGGCCTGTCAGGGCGACGGGGTGATCAAGATCGAGATGCATTTCCTGCCCGATGTCTATGTCGAATGCGAAACCTGCAAGGGCAAGCGCTACAATCGTGAGACATTGGAAATTCAGTTCAAAGGCAAGAGTATAGCCGACGTTCTTGATATGACGGTTGAAGATGCGCAGGAGTTCTTCAAGGCGGTGCCTTCGATCCGGGAAAAGATGGACGCGCTGATGCGTGTCGGCCTTGGCTATATCAAGGTCGGGCAACAGGCGACCACGCTTTCGGGCGGTGAGGCACAGCGGGTGAAGCTCTCGAAAGAGCTGTCGAAACGCTCGACCGGACGCACGCTCTATATTCTCGACGAACCCACCACGGGTCTGCATTTCGAGGATGTGAAAAAACTCCTCGAAGTGCTGCACGAACTCGTGGATCAGGGCAATTCGATGATCGTGATCGAGCACAATCTCGACGTGATCAAGACCGCCGATCATATCATCGATATCGGTCCCGAGGGCGGCGATGGCGGCGGTACGATCGTCGCCACTGGCACGCCCGAAGAGGTGGCTGAGGTCGCGGGGTCGCACACCGGGCGCTATCTCAAGCCGATGCTCGAGAAGGCCGCCAAACGGAGCGCGGCGGAGTGAGCCAGCTTCCGAAACTCGCGGTTCTGGCGGTCTGTCGCAAAGGCGACCGGCTGTTGCTGGTGCAACGGCGTAACCCGCCGGATGCCGGTCTCTGGGGCTTTCCGGGCGGTCATGTCGAGCTGGGCGAGCGGCTGAGCGACGCCGTGGTGCGCGAGCTCTTGGAAGAGACCGGGGTGACGGCGCGGGCGGGTGCTGTGCTCGATCATGTCGAGTTGATCGAGCGGGACGGGGACGCCGTGGCGCATCATTTCCTTTTGGTCGCGCTGGCCTGTCTCGAGCCGCGAGGCCTGGCCAAGGCCGATGACGACGCCATGGATGTGCGTTGGGCGACATTGGCCGAGATGGCCGGCTTGTCGCTGTCGGATCATGTCATGGATCTGGCTGAGAAAGCCCTGAAACATGCGTGACGGCAAACAAGGTTAACGAATTCGTGACTCTCGCCTGAGCTGTGCGACCCTTTCCCGGATAGATTTTTGCTTTCAGATTTTCCGGGTCAAATTTTCAGGGGTGAGAGATGTTTGGACTTATTCTTCTCGGGCTGGTTGCGCCGACACTGGTCGGACTGGCGATTTACGACGCCTTCGATGACGATGACAGCACGCATGACGAGGAGCGGTCGGAGCAGGCGGGGCAGGCGGCGGAGGCTGAGCCTGGCTCTGATGCACTCGCTGATGCGCCGGTGCCCGATGATGCCGATCCTGCCGAGATTGCGACAGCCGAGGGGGAAACGCTGTTGTTTGATGGCTCGGAGGTGCTGACCGGCAGCGAGGGAGACGACAGTCTGGCCGCGGGGCAGGAGGGTGCTCTGGCCCCGTCGGAGATCCATCTTCTGGGGGGCGATGATGAGGCGGAGCTCGATCTGCCCTATGATATCACCCTCTACGGCGGCGCGGGCAATGACACCCTGACCGGCACCATTGGCAACACGCTTGATGGCGGCGAGGGCGATGACACCCTGGTCGGGATCGATGCCACCAATCTTTATGGCGGCGCGGGCAATGATGACATCACCTGGAACAGCGATACCGAACTCAACGACATGACCGCCCGCATCGATGGTGGCGCGGGCGATGACCGGATCGAGATCCGCGCCGAAGCCGGAACCGATCAGCCGGATCGCGGTGGCGCCTCTGTCACCGGCGGCGAGGGGAGCGACGATTTCGAGGTTGTGCTGGAATTGCAAAACAGCGAACTGGCCTTGGAAGCGGATGATCATCTCGAAAGCCGGATCGCCACGATCGGCGATTTCGACCCGGCGCAAGATCGGCTCAGCATCGAGATCGAACGCGGACCCGGGACCGAGGATCGGGATACCTCCGTCGAGATGGCGCAGGAAGAGACCGAAGCGGGCGGTTATGTCACCACGCTCACGCTGAGCTATGCCGAGACGGAGGAAGCGCTCGCCGCGACCAGTGTCCTGACGATCTACAGCGATACGCCTTTTGGCCTCGGAGACATCGAATTCACCGGGCTCGCAACGGTTTGAACCCTTGCCGGATGCCGCGGTTTTCAAGGCGGAGCGGATGTTTTTGAAAGACTTTTTGACTCTCGCGTGGCCCTGTCCAAGGATATCCCGGGCATGATGCGGCGAAGCTTCGGAGGGGCGAATGGCGAAACGACCCAGGATCGGATTGGCACTGGGCTCCGGCGGGGCGCGGGGCTACTGCCATATCGGCGTGCTGCGGGCGCTTGACGAGATGGGCATCCGCCCGGATGTGATCGCGGGCTGTTCTATGGGGGCGCTGGTCGGCGCGGCCTATGCCGGCGGTCGGCTCGCCCAGCTTGAAAAATGGGCCCGCGCCCTGACCCCGCGGAGTTTTCTGGCTCTGGTCGATCTGCGTTTTTCCGGCGGTGGCCTTGTGGAGGGGCGTGAGATTTTCACCCTGATGGAAAAGCTCGGTCTGCCGAAAACCATCGCGGAACTGGATCTGCCCTTTGCCACCGTGGCCACGGATCTGGAAACCGGGCGCGAGGTCTGGCTCCGTGACGGGCCTTTGAATATGGCGGTGCGCGCCTCGGCGGCGCTGCCGGGGATCATTTCGCCGCTTTATCATGGGGAGCAATGGCTCCTGGACGGCGGTATGGTGAACCCGGTGCCGGTGTCGCTGGCGCGTGCCATGGGGGCGGATGTGATCATCGCGGTTAACCCGAATGCCAAGCTCGACGGCGCGCTCTGGCAGGCGCCGGATCTTCAGAAATCCTCCGGTCTCACCAGCCTGCAGGCGCGTCTGCCCGAGGCGCTTCAGGGGCTCTGGCCGGGCAAGACGAGCGCAGATACCCCGGCCGCCCCGGGCTATCTCGAGGTGCTCTCGACCTCGATCAACATCATGACCGAACATATTCGTCGCGCCCGTATGGCCGGCGAGCCGCCACAGGTGATGCTTTCGGCGGATCTGTCGGACCTGTCCATTCTTGATTTCCATGAGGCAGACAAGGCCATTGCCGACGGCGAACGGATGGTCGAGGAACAGAAAGCCGCGCTTCAACGCCTGTTGTAAGCTCTGATGCGTGTGACCCCAGATCCCGGACAGCAAAAAGGCGCCCGGAGGCGCCTTTTCGATCTCTGTTCTGTTTTGGGACCTGTTTTCGGGTCTATCCTCGGACCTCGGTCCCTCAGGCAAGTTGCCCGTCAGCCGTGAGCGTGAGCTTGCCGCCCAGATAGCGCGACAGCGCGTCGGGCAGGGTGACGGACCCGTCTTCGTTCTGACCGTTTTCCAGCACCGCGATCAGGGTGCGGCCGACCGCAAGGCCGGAGCCGTTGAGCGTATGCACGAACTCCGGCTTGCCACCGTCCTTCGGTTTGAACCGGGCGTTCATCCGGCGCGCCTGATAATCGCCGGCGGTCGAGACCGAGGAGATCTCGCGATATTTGTCCTGACCGGGCAGCCAGACCTCGAGATCATGGGTGCGCTTCATGCCGAAACCCTGATCGCCGGAGCAGAGTTTCACCGTGCGATAGGGCAGGTCGAGGGCTTCGAGAATATTCTGCGCCTGTTCGGTCATCCGGGCATGTTCCGCCTCGCTCTCGTCCGGGTGGACGATCGAGACCATTTCGACCTTTTCGAACTGGTGCTGACGCAGCATGCCGGCGGTGTCGCGCCCGGCGGACCCGGCCTCCGAGCGGAAACATTGCGTGTGTGCGGCATAGCGGAAGGGCAGATCGGCCTCGTCCACCACCTCACCGTTCACCAGATTGGTAAGCGTCACCTCGGCGGTGGGGATGAGCCACCAGCCATTGGTGGTCTGATAGCTGTCCTCGCCGAATTTCGGCAATTGCCCGGTGCCGTACATCATCTCTTCGCGCACCATCACCGGGGTGATCGCCTCGGTCAGACCATGGCTGTCGACATGGGTGTCGAGCATGAATTGCGCCAGCGCGCGGTGGATGCGGGCCACGGCGCCCTTGAGCACGACGAAACGCGCGCCCGCGAGCTTGGCGCCGGATTCGAAATCCATGCCATCGATGACACCGGCGAGCTCGTAATGCTCTTTCGGGGTGAAATCGAAGCTTCTGGGCGTGCCCCAGCGGTGAATCTCGACATTGTCGTCCTCATCCGCGCCATCGGGCACATCATCATACATGACGTTCGGCAGGGACATCAGCATCTCGGTGAGACGCGCGTCCTCCTCTTTTGCCTCGTCATTGAGACGGGCGATCTCGGCCTTCTTGTCTGCGACCAGCGCGCGCAGGCGTTCGAATTCGGCCTCATCGCCCTTGGCTTTCGCGGCGCCGACGAGTTTCGAGGCCTTGTTCTGTTCGGCCTTGGCCTCTTCCGCGGCGGCAATCTTGGCGCGACGGTCGGCATCGAGGGCCAGCAACTCGGAGGAGACCCCGGACAATCCGCGGCGCGCCATGGCGGCGTCGAAAGCGTCGGGGTTTTCGCGAATGGCCTTGATGTCATGCATCTCTTTGGTCCCTCGAATATGGGTGGGTTGCAGCTGTTTGATCGTGAAGAGGCTTATGCCTTAGGGCGCGGGGGGGATCAACGGGGAGTTAGTCGGAAGCCGCGCGATGTTGCGGCGGGACGTAGGATGAGGGGTCTTCTTTGAAGAGGTTCCATTCCTCGAAATAGATATCGATATTGAGAATCCGGTCCGGCCATCTGTCGGCGACGAGCGGTTTGATCGCGTCGGGCAGGGTCACGGAGGCGTCACCAAAGCTCTCGCTGATAAGATTTTCCAAATCCCGGACCATGGAAAGATCGACAGATCTCAGGGCCGTTGCCCATGCATACACCGTGCGGAGATCTGTTTGTGCGTTCAGCTCCGCCCCGAGTAGCATTGCGTGGTTCAGCCACGCCAATTTTAGCCTTGCTCCGTTCAATTCCGTCCGGTTCAGCTCCGCCATGCCCAGATTTGCTTCGTTCAGATCCGCCTCGTTTAGCTCCGCCTCGTTCAGCTCTGCCATGCCCAGATCCGCATGGATCAGCTGAGCCCAGTTCAGTTGTACCCGGTTCAGCTGTGCCCAGTTCAGCTGTGCCCAGTTTAGCTGTGCCCAGTTCAGCTTCGCGCCGTTCAATTTGGCCCCATCCATTTTGGCCGAGGTCAACATGGCCCGGTCAAAATTCAGCCCCTCGAGTCTCATCGCTTGCAGGTTGGTGCCGGACAGGTCGATGGCCAGCTCTTTCGGGGCCACGCCAGTCTTGTCGTGCATTCGGCCGAGCACCTGTGCGGCGTTTTCCATGTCTGAGCGTTTCACGATCAGGCCTTGGGCCCAATCCTCGGTTTTCCCGAGATCTTCCGGTGCTTCTTCCGCCTGAAACTCCCGCGACATTTCTTTGAGATAGACACAGAGCATGCGCGCGATCCGGGGCGCCATCAAAGGCCGTTCAACGGCCAGGGCCTCCAGCCGGTCGATGGCGCCGTTGCGGCGGATGATGTCGTCTTCCCATTTTCCGTCCGACAGTTGACGGCGGGAGTGCAGATCGTAGAGGGCGTTGTGCAGCTTGTCGTTGTAGAGCACGTCTTCGCTGTGGCGGTTCTGTTCCGTGGTCAGCTTCAAGCGCAGCGCGGTGAAGGGCAGGGCGACCAGCGCGCCGAGCACGGCGGTGAGCGCGGTGGTCTTGGCCAGCAGGAAGCGGAAATCGCTTTCTTCTTTGCGGGCCTCTTCCAACGTTATGCCCCAGACGATCTCGTAGATCAGGATGAACAGCCCGGTGACGAGCACCGCGACCAGGGCGCACCAGAGCGCGGCGATCAGAAAGGCGAAGCCGTGCGGGACATTCCCAACGCCGAACAGCCGCTTCATCCGGTCAATCGGGTCGTCCGGGGCGAGTTTCCCCACCTGTCCAAGCAGCACGCCGGTGATGATCACACCAAGGATCAGCCATGGCACGAGGGGCTGTGAGAGAAACGCGGACAATCGGCTTGCAAATTCGGTCATGGGCAATCAATCGTGGAAAGGCTCTGTGAAAACGCGGTAGCCTGTGCATAAGAGCGGCAAATGCCCTCGTTTGAAACCCCAAACACCATCCACAAGACGGAGCGCCCCATGGCCAAAGCCATTCATTCCTGCATTCGTGTGCTGAACCCGGATCATTCCATCGCCTTTTACGAGAAGGCCTTTGGGCTTTCGGTGAAGGATCATCTGGATTTCGAAGGCTTTGCCTTGATCTACATGTCGAATGCCGAGTCAGACTTCGAGCTGGAGCTGACGGTGAACAAGGATCGCGCGGCGCCCTATGAACTGGGCGATGGCTACGGTCATTTCGCTGTGTCGGTCGAGAACCTCGAAGAGGCGCATGCCTGTATGGAGAAAGAGGGGCTCGAGCCCGGCAAGATCGTCGAATTTGCCCCCGGGGGTACGCTTCTGGCGAAGTTCTTTTTCATCTCCGATCCGGATGGCTACAAGATCGAGGTGATCGAGCGCGGTGGCCGGTTCTTGTGAGCGCTCTCGGGAATGAGGCCGATCGGGTCTTGTAAAGCTCTCGTGAGTGCGTAAATCAGCCTCAGCCGTTTGCTTGCCAAGGGGGGAGACCCGCTATAGGGTGCGCGGCGACTTGGGGGTGGCGAGGGGCTGCCCCGGCTGACCCAATTTAGACCATAAAGGACGACCCAATGCTCGTGACCCCCGCTTATGCGCAGGCCGCCGGTGGCGCCGCCGCAGGCAACCCGATCATGCAATTCCTGCCGCTGATCCTGATCTTCGCGATCATGTATTTCCTGATGATCCGGCCGCAGCAGAAGAAAATGAAAGAGCACCGGGCGATGATCTCCGCCGTGCGTCGGGGCGACGAAGTGGTGACCGCGGGCGGCATCATGGGCAAGGTTGCCAAGGTGCGCGAAGACGGGTTCGTCGAGGTCGAGATCGCCGAGGGCGTCAAGGTCAAGGTCCAGAAAGAGACGCTCGCCAACGTGGTGTCCAAGACCGAACCTGCCGCCTCCTGATCGGCGCATGATCCTAGGCCCGGGCGGATGCGCGGGCCTTTCGCTTTTCTGACTACACTTTCGCGCAGGCTCCCGACATGTTGCAAATGCCTCTTTGGAAACGGATCGTTATCTGGGGTCTCGTGGCCCTTGGCCTTCTGGCCGCGCTCCCAAACGCTTTTTACCCGAGGGTCGAAGGCCATAACGATGCGATCGCCGCGATCGAGAAAGCCGGTGAGACCCCCGAACGGGCCGCCGCGCGCGACGCCTGGCCGGGGTTCCTGCCATCTTCGCTGGTGAACCTCGGTCTCGATCTGCGCGGTGGCGCGCATTTGCTGGGCGAGGTGCAGGTCGCCGATGTCTATGCCGCGCGCATGGATGCCTATTGGCCGGAGGTGCGCGACGCGCTGCGCGATGAGCGGGACACGGTCGGCACGATCCGCCGGATCGACGCGCCGGCGGGGGAGCTGCGGGTGCGGATTTCCGAACCCGCGGGCATGGAAACCGCTCTGGCCGCCGTGCGCAAACTCGGCACCGCCGTTGTGTCGCTGACCGCCGCGGGCGAGAAGGACATCGCGGTCTCCGGCAATAATGACGTGATCACCGTGCAGCTTTCGGAGGCCGAGAAAGCCGCCACCGACGATCGTACCATGCAGCAGTCGCTGGAAATCATCCGCCGCCGGGTCGACGAGGTCGGCACCCGCGAGCCGACGATCCAGCGTCAGGGCGCGGATCGCATTCTCATTCAGGTGCCGGGGATCGGCTCGGCCGCCGAGCTGAAATCGCTGATCGGCACCACCGCCAAGCTGACCTTCAACCCGGTTGTGGGCCGGACCACGAACCCGGATGAAAACCCCGGCGCGCGCAACATGATCGCGCCCTCTCTCAATGAGCCGGGGATCTATTACATTCTGGAACAGACCGCCGTGGTGTCGGGCGATGAGCTGACCGACAGCCAGCCGGCTTTCGATCAGAACGGCCGGCCGTCGGTGACCTTCCGGTTCAACCCGACGGGGGCGCGCAAATTCGGCGATTACACCGCCGCCAATGTCGGCGCGCTGTTTGCCATCGTCCTGGACAATGAAGTGATTTCCGCCCCGCGCATCAACGAGGCGATCCGCGGCGGGTCCGGTCAGATCACCGGTTCCTTCAGCGTCGATGAATCGACCGAACTGGCGGTGCTGCTGCGCGCTGGTGCCCTGCCGGCCAAGATCAACTTCCTCGAAGAACGCACCATCGGGCCGGAGCTCGGGGCGGATTCGATCGAGGCGGGCCGGATCGCCACCATGGTGGCTTTCGTCGCGGTGCTGGTCTTTATGGGCGCGGCCTACGGGCTCTTTGGCATGTTTGCCAATATCGCGCTGATCATCAACGTCGGGCTGCTCTTTGGGCTTCTCTCGGCCATCGGTGCCACGCTGACGCTGCCGGGCATCGCCGGGATCGTGCTCACCGTCGGTATGGCGGTGGATGCCAATGTGCTGATTTTCGAGCGCATCCGCGAGGAGCTGAAAAACGCCAAATCCACTGGCCGTGCCATCGAGCTCGGCTATGAAAAGGCGCTGTCGGCGATCATCGACGCCAATATCACCACCTTCATCACCGCCGCGATCCTGTTTGTCATGGGCTCCGGCCCGGTCAAGGGCTTTGCCGTGACGCTGGCGCTCGGTCTGATCACCTCGGTGTTCAGCGCGATCTACGTGACCCGCGCCATGGTGGTGCTCTGGTACGGCCGCAAGAACCGCAAGGGCTGGACACTCAAGGGCGTGCATCTTGTGCCCGCCGAGACCGCCATCGATTTCTTCAAACGCGCCAAGATCACCTTTGGCTTCTCCGCCGTGATGGTCACCGTGGCGCTCGTGGCCTTCTTCTCCCTCGGGCTGAATTTCGGCATCGATTTCAAAGGCGGCACCACCATCCGCACGCAATCCGAGGCGGCAGTGGATGTGGGCGAGTATCGTGATGCGCTGTCGACACTGGGGCTTGGCGATATCACGATCACCGAAGTCTTTGATCCGAATTTCGCCGAAAACCAGCATGTCGCCATGGTCCGCATTCAGGCCCAGGACGAGGTCGAGGCGATCACCCCGGAGACCATCAACACGGTCGAGGCGGCGCTCAAGACCGTCGATCCGACGATCACCTTCCCCTCCGTGGAAAGCGTCGGGCCGAAGGTTTCGGGCGAGCTGATCTGGACCGCGGTCGAAGCCGTGGCCGCCGCCATCGCCGCCGTGCTGTTCTACATCTGGCTGCGTTTCGAATGGCAATTCGCCCTGGGCGCGGTGATCGCGCTGGTCCATGACGTGGCGATCACCATCGGGGTGTTCGCGCTCTTCGGCATCCAGTTCGACCTGACGATCATCGCCGCGCTTCTGACCATCGTCGGTTACTCGCTCAACGACACCGTGGTGGTGTTCGACCGGGTGCGTGAGAACCTGCGCAAATACAAGAAGCTGGAGCTTGCCGGCGTCTTGAACATGTCGATCAACGAGACCCTGTCGCGGACCGTGATGACCTCGGGCACCACCCTGATCGCGCTGATCGCGCTGCTGGTTCTGGGCGGAGACGTGATCCGCGGCTTCGTCTTTGCGATGACGCTGGGCGTCGTGGTCGGCACCTGGTCCTCGGTGTTTGTCGCCTCCAACATCCTGTTGTGGCTCGGCGTCAAGCGTGACTGGGAAAAGAAAGAGCCCGCCAAGGGCATTCAGGCCGACGGCAGCGCGGTGTGAGCCACGCCACGTCCTGAGGGAAACAGACGAAAGGGCCTGCGCGATGCGGGCCTTTTCCATAGAAAGGAGAGCCCGCGATGCAGTTCAACGAAATGCCATTCGAAGATGCCGTGCCGGTCGACGGTTACGGGCCGAACATGTTCCGTATTGCTGGCAAAGCCTATGAGGGCGCGGTGCTGGTCTGTGGCGAGCGGGTGATCCCCTGGGGTGGCTATACCGACACCGAGGCCCTGGTCGAGATTCGCGACAAGATCGATTTCATCATCATCGGCACCGGGCCGGAGATGGCCCATCTGCCGAAGAGCTTCCGCGACCCTCTCGAGGCCGCAGAAATCGGGCTCGAACCGATGGCCACGCCGACCGCCGCCCGTACCTATAACGTGCTGGCCTCCGAGGGCCGTCGCGTCGCCGTGGCGCTCTTGCCGATTTGATCAGACGATCTGATGGGCCGATCTGATGTCTCCAGATTGATACGGATCAGTTTGCCTGAGACCCATCCCCTTGTAGAGTGGCGCGCATGAGCTTGATTTCCGTGAAAGATCTGACCGTCTCCCGGGGCGGTATGCCAGTCCTCGAAGGGCTGAACCTCGCCGTGTCAAAAGGCGAGATCCTCGTGCTGCGCGGCCCCAATGGCGCGGGCAAGACCACGCTGTTGCGCACCTTGGCCGGGTTGCAGCCCGCCTATGCCGGCGGGGTCGTGGCAGACCCCGAGACAGTGGCCTATGCCGGTCACGCGGACGGGCTCAAGGCGACGCTCACCGTCACCGAGAATCTCGCGTTCTGGGCCGGGGTCTATGGCGGGCACGACATCACCCCGGCGCTTGCGCATTTCAACCTCGAAAGTCTGAAGTCCCGCCCGGCGGGCAATCTCTCGGCGGGGCAGAAGCGGCGACTGGGACTGGCGCGTCTGATGGTCACCGGTCGCCCGGTCTGGGTGCTCGATGAACCCACCGTGTCGCTGGACAAGGCTTCCGTGGCGATCTTTGCCGAGGCGGTGAAGACCCATGTCGGGGCAGGGGGCGCGGCCATCATCGCCACCCATATCGATCTCGGTTTCGAAGAAACCGTGTTCGACGTGACGCCTTACAAGGCGCGCCATGATGTGGTGCGCAACGATTTCGATGAAAGTTTCGATGAGGCCTTCCGATGATCCGGTTGTTCTGGCGTGACATCACGCTGTCCTTTCGCTCCGGCGGCGGCTTCGGGCTTGGCCTCGCCTTCTTCCTGATCCTTGTGACCCTCATTCCTTTCGGGGTCGGGCCGGAGAGCGAGCTGTTGCAGGTCATCGCCCCGGGCATCCTCTGGATTGGCGCGCTTTTGGCCTGCTTGCTGTCTCTGGACCGCATCTTTGCGCTCGATTTCGAGGATGGCTCGCTCGATCTTCTGGCCACGGCGCCGATCCCCTTGGAAGGGGTGGTGGCGGTGAAAGCGCTGGCGCATTGGATCACCACCGGCCTGCCGCTGGTGATCGCCGCACCGGCACTGGGTTTCCTGCTGCATCTCGATTCTGCCGCCTATCGTTGGCTGATCATCACGCTCCTGGTCGGCACGCCGGCCCTGTCCTTCATCGGTGCATTCGGCGCGGCGCTGACCGTGGGGCTGAAACGTGGCGGGCTGCTCATGAGCCTCCTGATCCTGCCGCTTTACATCCCGACGCTGATCTTCGGTGCTGAAGTGGTGCGTCGCGGGGCCGGCGGCTTTCTCGTCGGCACACCTCTGGCGATGCAGGCCGGGATCACCATGGGGGCGGTGGCCTTGCTGCCCTTTGCCGCAGCCGCTGCCATCCGGGTCGCTTTAAGGTGAGTTGAGATCACGTGCGCTTGCCCCTAAGGTGGCCGGCGTTGATAGGGAGAGAGACGCGAATGGCGATCAACTGGAATGCCCTCTGGGAATGGGCAAACCCGCGCAAATTCATGAGCTGGACCGACCGGGCGCTGCCCGTCTTCGCGGTTCTGGCCGCTTTGATGTTCGTGGCCGGGCTGGTCTGGGGCTTTTTCTTCACGCCGGATGACTATCGTCAGGGCGCGACGGTGAAGATCTTCTACCTGCATGTGCCCTCCGCCATGATGGCGATCAACATCTGGGCGATGATGCTGGTGACCTCACTGATCTGGATCGTGCGGCGGCACCATGTCTCTGTTCTGGCGGCGAAATCCGCCGCCGGGATCGGTGCCACGATGACGCTGATCGCGCTGATCACCGGCGCGATCTGGGGCAAGCCGATGTGGGGGACCTATTGGGAATGGGACCCGCGGCTGACCTCGTTTCTGATCCTTTTGCTGTTCTACATCGGCTATATGGCGCTTTGGGAAGCGATCGATAACCCGGACACGGCGGCCGATCTGACCTCGGTGCTGTGCCTTGTCGGCTCGGTCTTTGCGATCCTGTCGCGCTATGCGGTTCTGTTCTGGAATCAAGGGCTTCATCAGGGCGCCTCGCTGTCGATGGATGCCGAGGAAAACGTCGCCGATGTCTATTGGTATCCGGCGCTGGTGGCGATCGCGGGCTTTGTGCTCCTGTTCATCACGCTGGTGCTGCTCAGGACCCGCACGGAGATCCGGGCACGGCGACTTCATGCGCTCGAGATGCGCGAAAGGGTGGCGGAACAATGATGCCGGATCTCGGAAAATACGCGGGCGACGTGCTCATGGCCTATGGCATCACCATCGCGCTTTTGGTGCTGCTGATCTGGCGCTCGCTGGCGCGCTCTGCCAAGGTGAAACGCCAACTCAAGGACGCAGAGGAGCGCCGCAAGACCCATGGCTAAGATCAATCCGCTTATCGCCCTGCCGCCGATCCTGTTCGCCGGTCTTGCCGGGCTCTTCATCTTCGGCATGGGGCGCGAGGACGCCCAGCAGTTGCCGAGCTCGCAAATCGGCCGAGATGCGCCGTCCCTAGCGGCGGTGACGCCGCTCGGCGATCTGGCGCCGCTCAGTGACGAGATGCTCCGGACCGGCGGTGTGAAGCTGGTGAATTACTGGGCCTCGTGGTGCGCGCCCTGTCGTGTCGAACACCCGCAGCTCGAGACGCTGGCGCAAGAGGGTGTCACCATCTATGGCGTCAATTACAAGGACGAGGCCCCGGCGGCGCAGAAATTCCTCGCCGAGATGGGCAACCCCTACGCCGCCATCGGCCAGGACGAGCCGGGCCGCACCGCGCTCGAATGGGGCGTCTACGGCGTGCCGGAGACCTATATCCTCACCTCTGACGGCAAGATCGCCTACCGTTTCGCCGGGCCGATCACCGTGGAGATCATGGAGAAATATATCAAGCCGGAGATCGCCAAGGCGGGTGAGTGAGTGCTTCAGCCGCTGTTTCGAGAGTGGTATCGAAAAGAGAGTGCGTTAAAAAGCCCGCCGGATTTGGCGGGCTTTTCTGTGTTTGTGGATCAGCTCAGCTCAGCGCCTGATCCAGATCGGCAATCAGGTCGTTGGCGTCTTCGATGCCGATCGAGAGGCGCAGGATGTTGGGGCCGGCACCGGCTTTGACCTGTTCCTCAGGCGCGAGCTGGCGGTGCGTGGTGGAGGCCGGGTGGATCACCAGCGAGCGCGTATCGCCGAGGTTCGCCACATGGGAGAACAGCTCGAGTTTCGAAACAGTCTCGACGCAGGCGTCATAGCCACCTTTCAGCGCCACGGTGAACAGCGCGCCGGCGCCGCGCGGGCAGATCCGGGTCATCCGGTCGTAATAGGAGGACGAGGGCAGGCCAGAATAGGTCACCGCCTCGATCCGGTCGTCGCCTTCGAGCCAATTGGCGATCTCGCGGGCGTTCTGCACATGTTTCTGCATGCGCAGGCTGAGCGTCTCGATCCCCATCAGCGTGTAATGCGCCGCCTGCGGGTTGAGCGTCATGCCGAGATCGCGCAGCCCCACGGCGATGGAGTGGAAGGTGAAGGCCGCCGGTCCGAAGGTCTCGTGGAAATCCAGCCCGTGATAGGCGGGTTCCGGCTCGGAGAGCGACGGGAATTTGCCGGAGGCGGACCAGTCGAACGTACCGCTGTCGATGACGCAGCCACCGGTGACCGTGCCATTGCCGGTGAGGTATTTGGTCATCGAATGCACCACCAGCGTGGCCCCGTGGGCAATCGGGTTGCAGAGGTACGGTGTGGCCGAGGTGTTGTCGACGATGAGCGGAATACCGGCGCCATTGGCGATTTCTGAGAGCGCGTCGAGATCCATGATCGCGCCCGACGGGTTGGCGAGGCTCTCGCAGAAGATTGCCTGGGTGTTCTCGTCGATGGCATCGCGCACCGCGTCGAAATCGTCGAAATCGATGAATTTTGCCGACCAGCCGAAACGTTTGAAGGTCTGGGAGAATTGCGTCAGCGTGCCGCCGTAGAGCCGCGTCGAGGCAACGACATTCTTGCCCGGCGCCATCAGCGGAAAGAGCGCCATGATCTGCGCCGCGTGGCCCGAAGAACAGCAGACAGCGCCGGCGCCGCCTTCGAGCGCGGCCATACGGTTTTGCAGCGCCGCCACGGTCGGGTTGGTCAGTCGCGAGTAGATATAGCCGACCTCTTCGAGGTTGAAGAGCCTTGCCGCGTGATCGGCATCTTTGAACACATAGGCGGTGGTCTGGTAGATCGGCACCTGACGCGCACCGGTGGCCGGATCGGGTTCCGTGCCCGCGTGCACTTGCAGAGTATCAAAGCCTTGTTTTTTCTCGGACATGCTGTCCTCCCATTCGCTAAGTCACGCAGACAGTACGGGCGGGAGGCGCGGCAATCAACCGCGAGATATTCATCAAGATGATGAGCCGGAGCCGGATCGGCTCGGGCCGCGAGGGTTTCAGCCCTTGAGCGCCAGAAGCGCGAAGAACGGCAGCAGGAGCGCGAGTTCGGTGACGGGCAGCGGGATATATGCGAGCAGCTTTTTCATGACTCTGAGAGCTAGGGGCGAAGGGTTAACGCTTGCTGACCCAATCCGGGCAAAATCAAGAAACCTGCGGATTTCGCTCTGTTTTCTCTGCCTGTCCGCTGATATTTTCCACGGCGGTCGGATCGACCAAGGGAATGCCTGAAAAGGGGACGGAATTGGCCACAATCTATCACAATCCGCGCTGCTCCAAATCGCGTGAGACGCTGAAGCTTCTGGAGGAGGCGGGAATCACCCCCGAGGTGGTGCTCTACCTCGAAACCCCTGTGTCGCGCGATAAGCTCGCCGAATTGGTGGCACGCTCCGGCCAGCCGGCCGCGGCCTTTCTGCGGGCGAAAGAGGCCGAGGCGAAAGAACTGGGCCTCACCGCAAACTCCGATCCAGAGGCGATCCTCGACGCCATCGCCACGCATCCGCGGCTGATGGAACGACCGGTGGTCGAGACCGAGAAGGGCGTGGCCCTGGGCCGTCCGCCGGAAGCGGTGAAAGCGGTGCTGTGAATGCCCGGGATGCGGTCATGCCGGTGGCATGCTTTCAGCATGACGATGTGCGGCGGCCTTTGGCCTTGATTCCGCACGAGGTGCTGAGTTCTGAACGTCCCCCAAAGGCTCAAAACCGATCTATCCCGCTTGCGTCTCCAGCGCTTCCTGTTCCATGATCCGCCGCCCGTCTTCACAGGCCGGCGACAGGGTATAGCGCTTTCTCAACTCGGCGATATGGGCCCGCAGCATCGGCACGCGACGGGGGCGGAAACTCTCCTGCAACAGCTCCATCTCTTCGATCGAGGCAGTGACGAAATTGCGATAGTCTCCGCGGAGCGTGCAATGGGCCAGGAGCATCAGGTCGTGGTCGAGATAGACGAGCGCCAGCGGCCAGATCACGCGCTCGGTCACCTGTCCCGCGCGATCCCGATAGCGGATGCGCAGGGCGCGTTCTTGCCAACAGGCCTCACGGATCTCTGAGAGATCGATTTTATGCAAGTTTTTCTGTGAATTCCGGTGCACCAAGCCAATGGAATGCCGGATTTGTGCTTGTTTTCTTTCGGGCAGGCTGGCGGTGATCTTGGCCAGCGCATCCTGCGCGGCACGGGCGAGCGCCGGGTCGCCCCGCTGTTGCACCTCTTTGAGACCCAGTACCAGCGCCTCGATTTCCAGTTGCGTCAGCGATTGCGGCGGCAGGGCGAAATCCTCGACCAGCGTATAGCCAAAGCCGGCTTCGCCCTCGATCCGCGCGCCCGCCGCCCTCAGTGCCTCGATGTCGCGATAGAGCGTGCGTTGTGACACGGCGAGGTCCCGCGCCAGTTCTCCCGCGGTGATCGGCGGCGAGAGGCTGCGCATCAGATGCATCAGGCGCAAGAGGCGGTCGGATTTGGCCATGGGGTGCCTTTGAGTTGGATGTTCCCTGCCGACAGGGTCGCACAGATCTGCTGACGGAAACTGTCAGCAGGAGCTTGCCATGGTCGCCGCCGAAGACAAAGCGCAAAGGAGAGACCATGCTGACGCTTTACCACGCCCCGAACACCCGCAGTTCGCGGATCATCACCCAGCTGATCGCCCTGGGCAAGCTCGATCAGGTCGATATTCGCCTCACCGACATTCCGCGTCAGGACGGCAGGGGCGGGCACGATCCGCAGAACCCGCATCCCGAGGGCAAGGTGCCGTTGCTGGTCACCGAGAGCGGCGAGGAGATCCGCGAGAGCACGGCCATCATGCTCTATCTGAGCGAGATTTTCCCGAGTGCTCTGGCTCCCGCCGCGGGGGAGAGCGGGCGCGGCGCCTTCCTGTCCTGGATGAGCTGGTATGGCAATGTGATGGAACCCGTCTATCTGCATCATGTGGCGGGTGTGTCGCATCCGGTCCTCACTGCCACCTTCCGGCAATGGCCGGAGGCCGTGGCCTATCTCGCTGCCGGTCTCACGGGGCGGGACTATCTGTTGGGCGACCGCTACAGCCTGGCCGATCTGCTGATCTCCTCGCCCTTTCTGATCCTCCCCGATGCGGTGCCCGAGGTGCCGGAGATCCAGGCCTGGGTGGCGCGCTGTGCCGCCCGGCCGGAAGTCGCCGCGACGCTGGCGTATGACGCAAGGGCATCGGCGGAGCTGGGACTGACGGCGGCCTGATACTGAGCTGATACTACTGGCCAGATCCCGGCTTGACACCGGTCTGAACACGCCCTCTCATCTGGCCCTATCGTTGCGCGCTTGTGGCCCCTTTCAGGGGCGGCCGGAACGGCGCAGCATCCGGGCCGGATGAGAGTTGAGACGACGGGCGTTATGAAAGAGATTCTGCAATCGAAACTGAGCTTTGCCCCCTGGGCCGACCCGCGCACCAACCGCCTGCCAGGGGTGGTGCCTCTGGATATGGCGGGCTGGTTGGAAGTCGATACGGCCTATAATGCGCAGATGGCGCTGCGCGACCATCTGATCGCCACACAGCCTGAGGAGGTGATGGGGCTCGACGAGAGTGCCCGGCCCGCCGCCGAGGAGCTTTTTGACATGGTCATGGAGCTGCTGCCGGATCTCGGGTTTCGTGTCGGGCCGACAGAGGTGCTGCGGCCCGACGGCGTGACCGTAGAGCGCAATCGTAAAGAGCCGATCAAGACCCTGGGGCGTCTGTTGCAATGCGATATCTGCCTGATGCAGCCCGATCCCTCGGGTGCCGGAGCAGGGGCGGGTGAAGAGAGCGTGCTCACCGGCGGGGTGCTGTGTTTTCCCTCGGGCTGGCGCCTGCCGGAGAAATTCATGCGGCCGATGATGCGCATTCACAAACCGATCGAGGTCTATACCCCGGAGCTTGGCCGCCGGGTGCAGAGGCTTCTCGATGGGGTGCAGCCGGGCCGGGGGCTGATGCGCGGCACCGCCTCGCGGTCTGATGCGCATTTGGCCGATCCGCGCTCCGAGGGCGACTATCGTCATGGCACCTCGGCGTCGAAATATATCCGCGTCGAACGGCAAAGCCTCGTGCGCCTGCCGGAGAGCCGCGCCGTGGTCTTTACCATCCACACCCAGGTGGTGACGCCGGAGGCGCTCAGCCCGGAACAGGCGCAGGCCTTGGCCGAGAACCCGATCCGTCTGGCAGATTGAAATTCTGAGCGTCAAGATTACCGACAGGTATCTGTCAGTTACTCCCTGGCAGACTCTCTCCTGAAAAGGAGAGCGGAATGACAAAATACTGGATCGGCGTGGCGGCACGGGCCCATGTCATGAAAGGCAAGGCCGAGGGTTTCGCGCAATTGGGCCACGGCAAACCCGCGCTGGTGAAACGGCTCGGCATCGGTGATTGGATCGCCTATTACGCGCCCCGAGAGCGCCTGGATGCGGGTGCGCCGGTTCAGGCGTTTGTCGCGCTCGGACAGGTGACGAGCGAGGTCTATCAGGTCGAACAGGCCCCGGGGTTCTGCCCGTATCGTCGGGACGTGGCCTATCTCGGTGAGGCGCACGACGCGTCGATCCGGCCGATGCTTGCTGAGCTGAGCTTTATCCCCGATGCGCGGCATTGGGGCATGGTGTTTCGCCGTGGCGCCTTTGCCGTGCCGGAGCCGGATTTCACCATGATTGCCCGGGCGATGGGGCTCGATTGGGCTGAAGTGTCAGCGCGTGGAGCGCGGCAGGAAGATCTGTTCCGACCGCGTCAGATCCTCTGAAACAGGCTGTATTGAAACGCTTGTTGCAGGCCCGATGGGGTTTCGTGGGTTTCGCGAATATCCGAGAGCAAGAGGAAATCCTCCCCCAATTCACTGGCCAGAGATTGCGGGCTGTAGCGCTGGACCGGCAGGCCGGAACAGCGCTCCGGCCCGTGCAGGTCGAATGTGGCGATGATGGCATGGGCGCCGGAGGGCAGGGCCTCGGTCATGCGCGCAACATAGCGGGCACGGTCGCTGGGCTCGGTGAGGAAGTGAAACGCGGCGCGGTCGTGCCAGAGGGCAAAGGGATGCGGCACGGTCCAGCCGAGCACGTTCGTGGCGACGGTCTCGATATGGATGGCCAGCGGGCCGATCCGATCCAGAAGCGCCTCGAGGGCGCGGGCGGAGAGATCGAGCGCGGTGAGATTGGTGAAGCCCCGCTGCAGCAGCGCATCGATCAGAAACCCGGCCCCGGCGCCGATGTCGATGATGGCGGCTTCCCTGGGCACTCCGACCCGGTCAATGAGCGCCAGCGAGGCCCGCGGTTCCGCTTGATACCAGCTCACCTGTCTGGGGTCTTTCTCGCCGTAGATTCTGTCCCAGTGCTGAGGGTCTCCCATGTGCGCCTCCTCCCTTGCTCACATTCGGGAGATGGAATGTAGCATGGTGGGGCCGCGCCGCAAAAGAAAAAACTGTGCGGTGGTGATCTCAGGACGGGTCGAGCACGCTCAGGAGCTTCTGAAACCCTTGTTCGGAGGGAAAGCGTTTGGCCTGTTTGCGGCTATAGTCGCGTGTCGCCTCGATCTCGCCCATGAGCGCCAGGGCCATGGCCTTGTTGAGATGCAGTCTCGCGCTGTCATCGTGATGGGCGAGCCCGGCCTCGCTCACCGAGAGCGCTTCCATGGGGCGGTCGAGCCGGATCAGCGCCAGTGAGCCGAAATAGGCGGCATCCTCGCTCTCGGGATCGCGGGTGAGGGCTTCGCGGCAATCCTCGATGGCCTGCGCCTCCTTGTCGAGCCCGAGCCGCACAACGCAGCGTGACAGCCAGCCCTGAGCGGCGTCATCGTCTTTGAGCACCCGAGTATAGAGCCATTCGGCGGTCTTGTCATAGCCCAGCTCATGCCAGGTCCAAGCCAGCATGCGCCGTGTGTTCGGCGTGGCGTCGAGATGACGGGCGGCGCGCAGGTCACGAAGCGATTTGCCGTTTTCGCCGATCTGGCGATAGGCCACGCCGCGCGAGCTCAGCGCATCGGCGCGTTGCCAATCGGCCAGAGTGCGATTTTGCAACGCTGTGGAACAGGTCGCAATGGTTTCCCGAGGCTGTGCGTTGGCGTTGAGCGCGGCACAGGCGGTGTAATCCGCGGATGCCGCTTGGGCCGAGACGGCTTGGGCTGAGATGAGGGTTCCGGCGAAAACCGCGCAGAAAGACATAAATTTCAAATGCATAGGATCTCCTCGGTTGCCCGATCCTAGCCCGCTTTGAGCCAGAGGCCAAAGCAAAAAAAAGCCCCGCGTCTTCGCGGGGCTTTCGTGATGTGTTTGCGTCTGTTGCGCTTAGACCCGGGGTCAGGCGGCCTTGTTTTTGCGGCGGCGTGCAAAACCCAGACCGCCAAGAGCGGCCAGGAGCAGCGGCGCAGCGGCCGGAAGCGGGACGGCAGACACCGAGTCGAGGCGGGTGTAGAAACCAGCCGGAAGACCGCCGGCGCCATCGCCCTGGACGGTGATCGAGTAGTCGCCCGCGGCGAGAAGGTATTCGCCCGAGGAATAGGAGGCCGAGGTCCAGGCCGAATCCGCGGTGGGATTGTCGCCGAAGCCGCTGCCGAAAGCGGTGAACGTGGTCGAGAACGCCAGAACACCATCGATGAAGATGTCAAAGACGTCGCCGGTGATGAAAGCATCGGTGATGCGGAAATATGCGCTGTCCGTCAGGCTGACGGCGTAAGGCGATCCGGAGGACGGCGTCCCGGCGTCGCTGATGGTGTCGCTCTCCCAGCCACCGTCGAGTGTCAGCGCCGAGGCCGAAGACGACAGCAGCGCGACCGAGACGGCGCTCGCTGCGAGCAGTTTTTCAAATTTCATTGTGCATTCCCTTCACTAGTTATCCATGTTTCGCGCAACATCGCACGTGACGGCACATTAACATAAAATTTACCAATTGATGAACGCTCCGATGGCGCAGCTTAGGATATTCTTCGGGAAAGCTGTCGTATGTCTTGAAATACCCTTTTTGCAATAAGGAGTTGCGAGGATTCGCATCCTGCCGTTTTTCGGTCGTATTTGTTTCTCTTTGGACACGGAAAACACCCAATCTTTGCATTATGCAAGAGAATCGATTCGATTTTTCGAATCGGCTGTGGTGGGCGCGTCGGGTCTGGTTCTGCGAACACTGGCGATATGCGTGTCGCTATGCATGGCGATGCGGGGGCCATCGAGAGCGGGTCTGCAACATCGGACGCGCCCAAATAAGAGGGCTCCGTCGCGCGGCGGACCAGACAGGCCAACAGCAAAACGGCCTCCCCCGAGGGGAGGCCGTAGAAAGATCTGTTCGATCCCGGTGTCTTTGAGACCTTACGCTTTCGCCAGATCGCGCAGCACGTAATGCAACACGCCGCCGTTTTCGACATATTCGATCTCCGGCGCGGTATCGATGCGGCATTTGACTTTGATCACCTTCGTGCTGCCATCGTCATAGGTGATCGCACAGTCGAGGATCTCGAGCGGCTTGACCGTGTCGAGCCCGGTGATGGACACTGTCTCATCGCCGGTGAGGCCGAGGCTCTTGCGATTGTCCTCGCCGGTGAACTCGAAGGGCACGACGCCCATGCCCACGAGATTGGAGCGGTGGATACGTTCGAAACTCTCGGCGATCACCGCCTTGACGCCCAGAAGCGCGGTGCCTTTCGCGGCCCAGTCGCGGCTTGAGCCCGCGCCATATTGTTCGCCGCCAAAGACCACGAGAGGCGTGCCTTGCTCCTGATAGGCCATGGAGGCCTCATAGATCGAGGTCTGTTCGCCATCCGGCCCCTTGGTATAGCCGCCCTCGACCCCATCGAGCATTTCGTTCTTGATGCGGATATTGGCGAATGTGCCGCGCATCATGATCTCATGGTTGCCGCGGCGCGACCCGTAGGAGTTGAACTCGCGCGGCGCCACCTGATGTTCGATCAGATATTTGCCGGCAGGAGTCGATTCCTTGAACGAACCGGCCGGAGAAATGTGGTCGGTGGTGACCATGTCCCCAAGGATCAGCAGCACTTTTGCGCCTTCGATATTGTGGATCGTGCCCGGTTCCGCGCCCATGCCCTGGAAATAGGGCGGGTTCTGGATATAGGTCGAGGCCGGCGGCCAATCATAGGTCTCGCCGCCCGAGACCTCGACGCCGCGCCATTTCTCGTCGCCTTTGAACACATCGGCATATTTGCTGAGGAAGGCTTCCCGCGTCACGGTCTTTTCGACCAGCTCGGCAATCTCCTCATTGGTCGGCCAGATGTCGCGCAGGTAGACGTCATTGCCATCCTTGTCCTGGCCCAGAGGCTCGGAGGTCAGATCGATGCTCATGTCGCCCGCCAGCGCATAGGCCACGACCAGCGGCGGCGAGGCGAGATAGTTGGCGCGCACGTCGGGCGAGATCCGGCCCTCGAAGTTGCGGTTGCCGGACAGGACGGCGGTGGCGACGAGGTCCCCCTCGGCGATGGCCTCCGAGATCTCCTTCTGGATCGGGCCGGAGTTGCCGATACAGGTGGTGCAGCCATAGCCCACGAGGTTGAACCCGATGGCGTCGAGATCGTCCTGAAGCCCCGCGGCCTCGAGATATTCGGTCACCACCTGCGAGCCGGGGGCCAGCGAGGTCTTGACCCAGGGCTTGCGGGTCAGGCCCAGCTCATTGGCCTTGCGGGCGACAAGCCCGGCGCCGATCATCACGTAAGGGTTCGAGGTGTTGGTGCAGGACGTGATCGAGGCGATCACCACCTTGCCGGAGCACATCTCGTAATCTTCGCCCTCGACCGGGACGCATTTGCGCCATTCGCGTTTAAAAGTCTCGTCCATTTCACGGGCAAAGGCCTCACGCGCTTCGGTGAGCGGTACATAGTCCTGCGGCCGTTTCGGGCCGGAGATCGCCGGCACGATCGTGCCCATGTCGAGTTCGAGCCTGGAGGAATAGATCGGGTCATAGTCCGCGCCGCGCCAGAAACCGTTTTCCTTGGCATAGGCTTCGACCAGGGCGATCCGGTCTTCGTCCCGGCCGGTCTGGCGCAGGTAGCGCAGCGTCTCATTGTCGATCGGGAAGAAACCGCAGGTCGCGCCATATTCCGGCGCCATGTTGGCGATGGTGGCCCGTTGCGCCAGCGGCAGCTTGTCGAGCCCATCGCCGTAGAATTCGACGAATTTGCCGACGACCCCATGTTCGCGGAGCATCTCGACGACCTTGAGCACCAGATCTGTGCCGGTGGTGCCTTCGACCATCTCGCCGGTGAGTTTGAAACCGACGACCTCGGGGATCAGCATGGAGATCGGCTGACCGAGCATGGCGGCCTCCGCCTCGATCCCGCCGACGCCCCAGCCAAGGACCGCGAGCCCGTTGACCATGGTGGTGTGGCTGTCGGTGCCCACCAGCGTATCCGGGTAGGCGACCTCTTCACCGGTCTGATCGGTGTCGGACCAGACGGTCTGTGCAAGGTATTCGACGTTGACCTGGTGACAGATGCCGGTGCCCGGCGGCACGACGCGGAAATTCTCGAACGCGGTCTGGCCCCATTTCAGGAACTGATAGCGTTCCATGTTGCGCTCGTATTCGCGGTCCACGTTCATCTGGAAGGCACGCGGGTTGCCGAATTCGTCGATCATCACCGAGTGGTCGATCACCAGATCGACCGGCACCAGCGGGTTGATCTTTTTCGCGTCCCCCCCCAAGGCCTTGATGCCGTCGCGCATGGCGGCAAGGTCCACCACGGCGGGCACGCCGGTGAAATCCTGCATCAACACGCGGGCCGGGCGATAGGCGATCTCGCGCGGGTTCTGGCCGCCATTGGCGCCCCAGTCTGCGAAGGCCTTGATGTCATCGGTGGAGACCGAGAACCCGCCATCCTCGAACCGCAGGATATTCTCGAGCACCACTTTCAAGGAGGCGGGCAGATTGGCGAAATCGCCAAACCCGGCCGCCTGGGCCGCGGGAATGGAGTAATAGGCGATGCTTTTATCGCCCACCGTCAGCGTTTTGCGGGTTTTGGCTGTGTCGATGCCAACAGTGATGGTCATGGAAAAGGCCTCCGGATTGAGTTCATCTGCGCGGCGAAGAGAGGAGAGTCTCGGCTGCGTGGCTCCTGTCGAATCTTAGTACATTCCAGACCTTTGTCCATCATCTCTCCATCATCTCTCTGCCGTCTTGCGGCCGCGCCCGGCGATTTCGGATTTCCGGGGCGGGAACGGTGATGGCGAGGGCTGTGCGAGTGGACAGCCGGGGGCGGCGTGGCTAGAAGAATGCCAGCAACGGCCGCCGAATATCTTGCAACTGGGATGCGTCTGGTATACGACGGCATACAACAGCCCTGAGACTCGGATCGTCGCCTCTGAGAGCGGTCCGGATTTCGGGCGTTTTAGTCACTCAAATGTAGGGATCGTCATGAGCTTGTACACCGACTACCTAACCGAAATCGAAACGCGCAAAGGTGAGGGGCTGCACCCCAAGCCCATCGATGATGGCGCGCTTGTCGCAGAGCTGATTTCCCTGATCGAAGACGCGGGCAGCGCGCACCGCAAGGATGCGCTGAACTTCTTCATCTACAACACCCTCCCGGGCACCACCTCGGCGGCTGGTGTGAAAGCCGCCTTCCTGAAGAAGATCGTCTTGGGCGAAGTCACCGTGGCCGAAATCACCCCGGATTTCGCCTTTGAGCTCTTGTCCCACATGAAGGGCGGCCCGTCGATCGAAGTGCTCCTGGACATCGCGCTTGGCGATGACGCCGCTCTGGCCGCGAAGGCCGCCGAAGTGCTGAAGACCCAGGTCTTTCTGTACGAAGCCGATATGGAGCGTCTCTCGTCTGCCTTCAAAGTCGGCAATGCCGTTGCGAAAGACCTGCTCGAGAGCTACGCCAAGGCCGAATTCTTCACCAAGCTTCCCGAGGTCGAGGAAGAGATCAAGGTCGTCACCTATATCGCCGCCGAAGGCGATATCTCCACCGATCTTCTCAGCCCCGGTAACCAGGCGCACTCGCGTTCCGACCGTGAGCTGCACGGCAAATGCATGATCACGCCTGAGGCGCAGGCCGAGATCCAGGCGCTGCAGAAACAGCACCCGGACGCCCGCGTCATGCTGATCGCCGAAAAAGGCACCATGGGCGTCGGTTCGTCGCGTATGTCCGGCGTCAACAACGTCGCGCTCTGGACCGGCAAACAGGCCAGCCCCTATGTGCCTTTCGTCAACATCGCGCCGGTCGTCGCCGGCACCAACGGCATCTCGCCGATCTTCCTGACCACCGTGGGCGTGACCGGCGGCATCGGGCTCGATCTCAAGAATTGGGTCAAGAAGGTCGACAGCGATGGCAACCCGATCGTGAACAACGATGGCGATCCGATCCTCGAAGAGAAATACTCTGTCGCGACCGGGACCGTTCTGACGATCAACTCCAAGGACAAGACGCTCTGTGACGAGTCCGGCAAGGCGCTGGCCGATGTGGCTTCGGCCTTCACCCCGCAGAAAGTCGAGTTCATGAAGGCCGGTGGCTCCTATGCCGTGGTCTTTGGCAAGAAGCTCCAGACATTTGCCGCCGAGACCCTCGGTGTCGAAGCGCCTGAGGTCTATGCGCCCTCGAAAGAGATCACCAGCGAAGGGCAGGGTCTCACCGCCGTCGAGAAGATCTTCAACAAGAACGCCGTGGGCGTCACCGCGAAAGCGCCGCTTCTGGCCGGCTCGGACGTGCGCGTCAAGGTCAACATCGTCGGCTCGCAGGACACCACCGGTCTGATGACCAGCCAGGAGCTCGAGGCCATGGCCGCCACGGTCATCTCGCCCACGGTCGATGGTGCCTATCAGTCCGGTTGTCACACCGCCTCCGTGTGGGACAAGAAGGCCCAGGCCAATATTCCGAAACTCATGTCCTTCATGAACAAATTCGGCCTGATCACCGCGCGCGACCCGGAGAGCCATTATCACGCCATGACCGACGTGATCCACAAGGTGCTGAACGACATCACCGTGGATGACTGGGACGTCATCATCGGCGGCGACAGCCACACCCGGATGTCGAAAGGTGTGGCCTTCGGTGCCGATAGCGGCACCGTGGCTCTGGCGCTGGCGACCGGTGAGGCGACCATGCCGATCCCCGAGTCCGTCAAAGTGACCTTCAAAGGTCAGATGAAAGACTACATGGACTTCCGCGACGTGGTGCACGCCACTCAGGCGCAGATGCTCAAGCAATGCGGCGACAACGTGTTCCAGGGCCGGGTGATCGAAGTGCATATCGGCACGCTTCTGGCCGACCAGGCCTTCACCTTCACCGACTGGACCGCAGAGATGAAGGCGAAAGCCTCGATCTGTATCTCCAACGACGACACGCTGATCGGCTCGCTGGAACTGGCGAAATCCCGCATTCAGGTGATGATCGACAAGGGCATGGAGAACGAGGCCGGCACGTTGCAAGGTCTGATTGACAAGGCCGACAAGCGCATCGCCGAGATCAAATCCGGTGAAAAACCGGCGCTGACCCCGGACCAAGGCGCGAAATACTTCGCCGAGGTTGTCGTGGATCTCGACCTGATCGACGAGCCGATGATCGCCGACCCGGACGTGAACAACGCCGATGTGTCCAAGCGCTACACCCATGACACCATCCGCCCGGTCTCCTATTACGGTGCCGAGAAGAAGGTGGACCTGGGCTTTGTCGGCTCCTGCATGGTGCACAAGGGCGACATGAAAATCGTCGCGCAGATGCTCAAGAACCTCGAGAAGGAGACCGGCAAGGTCGAATTCAAGGCGCCGCTCGTGGTCGCTGCCCCGACCTACAACATCATCGATGAGTTGAAGGCCGAAGGCGACTGGGAAGTGCTGCAGAAATACTCCGGCTTCGAGTTCGACGATCTCTTCCCGAAAGCCCAGGCGCGCACCGAGTATGAGAACACGCTCTATCTCGAACGTCCGGGCTGTAACCTCTGCATGGGCAACCAGGAGAAGGCCGAGAAGGGCGACACCGTTCTGGCCACTTCGACCCGCCTGTTCCAGGGCCGCGTCGTGGAAGACAGCGCCGAGAAGAAGGGCGAAAGCCTCTTGGCTTCGACCCCGGTGGTGGTGCTCTCTGCGATCCTCGGCCGGACGCCGACGCTCGACGAGTACAAACATGCGGTCGACGGCATCAACCTGACCAAATTCGCCCCGCCGCTGGAAGTGCCGGGCACCGCGAAATCGGTCCATTTCTGAGGCCCGCGCAGGTCTGAGCCTGCGTGCGTTTGACATCGAGATCGGGGCGGCACAGTGCATGTGTCGCCCCGTTTCCGTTCCGGCCTTCCGTTCCGGGGGCGGTTCCGCCGCAGGGCCATTGGCTCTGTTTCATGCGCGGGCAGGTGATGAAAAACTGTCTAAAATTGTTCGGAATTGACCGGGGATTCAACATTTGAACGGCAAGATACGCAGGTTCGTTGTCCTGTTTAGAAATGGAATACCGTCATGTTGAAAGTCTTCGCTGCGCTGGTCGCCCCAGTGACCGCCCCCGTGACCACCGCTATGACCGCCGCGCTTGTTGCCAGCTCTCTGGCGGGCGTGCCCGCCACGGCCAGCGAACCGGTGCTCGACAGCGAATATACGCCGCTGATGCTGGTCTATATGCTTCTGACGGTGGAGAAATGGACCCATGATCCGGTGCTGATCGCGGCGATCCGGGCGCAGAATGCCGAGACCTCCGGCCTGTCCGACACGGATATCCTGGCCCAGGACGCGGCCTGGCGCACGGCCCAGTCCGCCGATCCGATGATCCGGCAGGTGCTGGACAATCCGGCCGCCGATCTGCTGCGGAACAAGAGTGCCGGCAGCGCTGGGCTGATCTCCGAGGTCATCCTCACCGATGCCAGGGGCCTCAATGTCGCCACCACCCAGATGACCTCGGATTACTGGCAGGGCGACGAGGCCAAGCATCAGGAGACCTATGGGATCGGGCCGGGGGCTGTGCATATCGATGATCTGGCCATCGACACCTCGACCGGCGTGTTTCAGGGGCAGGGGGCGATGACGGTGACCGACCCGGAGACCGGCGAGGCCATCGGCGCGATCACCGTCGGTTTCGTGCCGGGCATGTTCTGGGAGCGGGAAGACGAGCGGCGCAACTGACAGAGACCACCGAGAGAGGCGGCAGAGCGATCTGATGATCTGCGCCCCGTCACGGACCGCTTTCGGGCTGGTCCGGGCGGGGCGTTTCCATTTGAGATGTCAATCCGCCACAGGTTCCCGGCAAATTCACGTCAAACGCGGCTGTAACAGCTTCTCGCAAATCCTTGATTGGCCTCACGCGGGCGAAGCGCTTACATCTGTAGAGCAACCGATGGAGCCTCTATGCGACAGATTCTGGCAGTGCTGACCCACATGACCCCCTCCCGCAGTCTTGCAGGAGGGATTTTTGCGGCCAGCCTGACCCTGTTTGCGATTGGCCTCGGCCCGCAAGCGGCGAGCGCCCAGAGTGTCGCAGAGGCTGGCAGAGCCCCGGTCCCGACGCCGCAATTCGCCGACGAGCCACTGATCGTGGTGGAGCTGTTCACCTCGCAGGGCTGTTCGTCCTGCCCGCCCGCCGATCAGATGATGGGCGAGCTGGCGACCCATGACGGGGTGCTGCCGCTGTCGCTGCATGTCGATTACTGGGATTATATCGGCTGGCGCGATGCCTTTGCCCAACCCGAATTCACCCGGCGTCAGAAAGCCTATGCCCATGCCGCGGGCAAGCGCACGATCTACACGCCGCAGATGGTGGTGCAGGGCATCGATCATCTGGTGGGGGCCAAGCCGATGCTCCTGGCGGATCTGATCCTGAGACATCGGGAAAACGCCGGGGCGCCGGTGTCGCTGTCGCTGCGGCGCGAGGGCGAGGCCCTGTCGATCGAGGCGATCCCGACCGGCGTTCTGCCCTCTGCGATGCGGCTCCTGGTGGTGCGCTACGATCCGCATGAGCGGGTCGAGATCGACCGGGGCGAAAATGCCGGGCGGGTGATCGATTACACCAATATCGTCACCGAATTGCGTCCCGTGGGCGACTGGAACGGGGTGGCGCCGCTGGTGGTCTCCGATGTGAGCCTGCCGGGCCCGGCGCATACCGCCGTCATCCTGCAAACCGTGACCCCGCGCGGACCGGGCGCCATTCTCGCGGCCCAACGCGCCGACTGATCGCGTCATCGGGGGGCGGGGCTTGTCTGGTAGGCTGGTCCTCTGGTTGGCGGCGGCGGTCGGGGCGGCGGCGAAGCGTGCTCCGATATGGCGCCGCGGTGCAGCTTAATTTCATATAAAGAAATCATTTCTATTCATGGAAACTCTTAACCCGGGGGGATGTTGTGCGCCCTGTGGCCGACAGCCTCCCGGTTTTGACCTGTAGTGATCCATGGAGTCCCATATGCGCCTTTTTGAAAAAGCAACTGCCGTCGCCTTCTCCCTTGCTGTTCTGAGCAGCGGTTCCGGGGTGATGTCGGCACAGGCCGCAGAGGGATCAGACGCGTTGCGCAGCTATTTCGACACGGTGATCGCGCCGGAGCTGAGCGACCCGCTGCTGCTCGGCGCCATCCGCCAGCAGAACGAAAAGACCAGCGGGTTGAGCGAAGACAAGATCATCAGCCTCGACAAGGCCTGGCGGGCTCAGGTGGACACCGATGACCACCCGATGGTCGATGAGGTGCTCTCCGGCAAACTGCCCCGCAAACTGAACTCCGTCGTGGCCGCCGCCGGCGGGGTGATCACCGAGGTTTTCGTCATGGATGCGCTGGGTCTGAATGTCGCCGCCTCCATGGCCACGTCGGATTACTGGCAAGGTGACGAAGGCAAGTTCCAGAACACCTTTGGTGTCGGGGTCGGTGCGGTGGAGATCGGCGAGCCGGAATTCGACATTTCGACCGGCGTGTCCCAGGCGCAGATTTCCGCGACGATCACAGATCCGGCCACCGGCAAGCCGATCGGTGCGATCACCGTCGGGGTGATTGCCGATCTGCTGATGTGATCGCCCGGGCGGCTGAGCGCTGATCACCTGACCGCGACAGAAATCTGCGGCGTCGGAGGGGCCCGGCGCCGTTTCCATGTCAGAGTTGTTCTTCGTCCGGTTCGGGGCTGAGCTTCGTCTCCGGCGGCAGACGCTCCGGCTTCCAGCGCCGGTGAATCCAGAACCATTGCTCCATATGATCACGGGTGATCGCCTCGAGACTGTCGTTGAGCGCCTGCGCCATTTCTTCTGCCGTGCCATGCGGCACCGGGGCTTCGACCTGGACCTTGAAATGCAGCCCGTCTTCGAGGCGCACGCCGTAGATCGGGATCAGCAGAGCATCGTATTTCAGCGCCAGTTCGGCGGCCGAGAGCGCCGTGCGCACCGGCTTGCCGAAATAGGTCAGCATCGCGCCCTGATGCACATAGACATCCGAGAGAAAGCCGATCATTCCGCCGGATTTCAGATGTTTCAGCAATTGCGCATAGCCGCGGCGCCCGCGCGGGAACAAAGGCTGGCCGATGGTGCCGATCGCCTTCACGTAATGTTCGTTGAAGAACTTGTTCTTCATCGGATTGTAGAGCGAGCCGACATCATAGCCATGGGCAATGAGGGCGGCGCGCGGCACGTCGTAATTGCCGAAATGCCCGGTATGCAGGATCACCGGGCGTCGCGCGTCGCGCGCCTCGCGCAGGATCTCGGCACCGGGGCCGTCAAAGCGGATGTCCTTCATCTTGGCGATGAATTCGGAGCCTGAATAGATCTCGATCAGGGTGCGCCCGGCATTGTCGGCAACGTCGCGCATCAGCCGTTTGACCTCGGCCTCCGGCAGATCCGGCATCACATGGGCGAGATTGTCGCGCACCCGTTTGTCATAGCCCGCCAGGGGGGCAAAGACCCGCGACATGAACCAGCCCATGGCGCGCACCCGGCGGGCATAAGGCAGGGACAGCGCCAGCGCCAGCACGCCACGGGTGGCGAGATTGCCGATATACTGGCCGAGGCTGCCCTCGATCTCTCCGCGTTTGATCTTCATTCCCGTCCCGTTTCAGGTGGCGTCACGGCCCTTCGGGACCGTCTCGCGCGCCATGTTTTCCCTGTGCCAGACATAGAGCCCGGCCGCCACGATCACAAGGGCACCGAGCACGGTGAAACGATCCGGCACGGCGCCGAAGACCAGCAGCCCCCAGCCCGAGGCAGCCAGCAGACCGGCATAGGAAAAAGGCGCGATCGAGGAGGCCTCGGCCTCCGCATAGGCGCGGATCATCATCATCTGACCGATCGTGCCGAGACAGCCGATCACCAGCATCAGCGCCAGCGCGGGACCGTCCGGGGCGACCCAGCGGAACGGCACGATCAGGCTCAGGATGCCGGTGCAGATCAGCCCGGAATACAAAAGTCCGGTGAGCGGGCTTTCCTTGAGCCCGATGTGGCGGGTGGCGAGCGCATATCCGGCCAGACAGACGGCCGAGCCCAGCGGCCAGAGCGAGGCGAGCTGAAACACCGAACTGCCCGGGCGGATGATGATCAGCGCGCCGATCAGCGCCGCGGCGATCCCGGCCATGCGGCGCGTGCCGACCTTTTCGCCCAGGATCAGCGCCGCACCGAGGGTGATCAGCACCGGGGCGAGATCCGCCACGGCGGTGGCCTCGGCCAGGCCGACGGTCTGCAAGGCCTTGAAGAAACAGGCGGCGGCGGCAAGCTGCATCAACCCGCGGGCGAGTTGCAACCACGGGTGCTCGGTCCGGAGCGCGCGGCGCAAGCGCGGCGCGAAGATCAGCAAGAGCACCGCGAGCTGACCGCCATAGCGGGCCCAGAGCACCTGTGACAGATCGACTCTCTGGCCCAGCAGTTTCGCCACCATATCCATGGAGGCAAAGACCGTGACCGAGACCAGCATGTAGAGGATGCCGCGGGAATGCGCGGGCAGGCGGGAAAACCAAATCATGGCGAGACGCTAGGGGCGGGTCTGCATTTTGTCCATAGAGTCAAAATGCAAGCGGCATCTGCAGGCTGGCCTGCCTGTCACGACGGATGATGCCTGGCTGTCGTATGCCAGACGGCAATCGGGGCTCAATCGTCGCCGGTCAACAGGAAGATCTCGCCGGAGGATTCGAGATCGCGGATCGCGGCCACCACGGCGTTCATCGCCTCTTCGGCGTCGGTCTCCTTGACCTTGCCCAAGTTGTCCATTTCTTCGCGCAGCCCCTCGGCCATGCGTTTGGACATGTTCGAGAGGATGAACTCGGTGGATTTCGCGGCATCGCCGGTGGCGCCGGCAAGCGCCTTGATCAGCTGTTCCTGTTCGACGCCACGCACCACTTTGGCGACATCGCGCGGATCGATCCGTGTGGCGATATTGGCAAAGGTGAAAATGTTGCGGCGGACCTCGTCGGCGAAATCCTTGTCGGTTTCATCCAGCCCTTCAAGCACGCCTTCGCGGGTGGCCGAGGAGGAGAAATTGAGGATGGCGCCGACGCGTTCGGGGGGCTCTTCGGTGAAGGCAAAGGTCGGTTGCGAGTCGAGCTGGGCCGCCAGAGAGATGCCGATGCGCTGCACCACTTCGGGCGAGACGGAGGCGGTCATCGAGATCGCATAGGCGACGCGGCGGGCGCGCTCGCCCGGCAACATCGACATGAGCTGGGCGGCCTTTGCCACCTTGAGTTTCGACAGCAGAACCGCGCCCACTTCCACGCTTTCCTCCTGCAGGATTGGTAGGAGGCGGGGAATGTCCACATCGGCAATGCGCTGCCACGGATCACCAGTGAGCGAGAACCCGGCATTGGAACGCAGTTTCGAGGCGGTGGTGGGTGAGATCGTGCCGTCGAGCACATTGAGCGCGCCTTCGAGACCGCCGGGGAAAGACAGCCCGATGGCTTCGAGCTCTTCGAGGAATTCCTCGACCACGGAGGTCAGCGTGTTCTTGTCGATATAGCGCAGATCGGTGAGCTGATGCGCCAGTTCGACCTGCATTTCCTCGGGGAAGCTGGCCAGCGGCAGTTTGACTTCCTGCGCGGCGAGAAGTTTGACGATGATCGCCGCCTTGGCGCGTTTCGGCAGGCGCGCAGGCATGCGCGAGACCGGCGGGGGCATGTCGAAATCGCCCATCCCACCAAAGTCACCCAGATCGGGCAGAGATCCCATATCGTCGGAAATTTGCGGTAACCCGTCCACGCGCGCCTCTTTGCCTTTTCGTGATGCCTTTTCGCGATCACGTCACGATTCATGTCGTTGCTCATGTCGTCGCGACAGATCATGCGCGTTTCACACCATGACCGATTCATGTCGCAACGGGCCCACCATGGCGGAGGAGCCTTAACGCAAAGTGACTCGCGCGCGGAAATGATCCGGAAATTTACCAAAAATTTTGCGGGCTTGCGCGGAACGGCCGGGTGGCGCGGGCTGGGTTCAGCCCACCACCTGTTCGACGCAGCTGCCGGTTTCCTTGTCCCATGTATAGCCATCCGCGCAGGAGGCGGTCTTTTGTTCATGGGGGCAGGTGTAGCTCTGAGCCAGAGCAGGGCCGCCCAGCGGGGCGAGGAGGGCGAGGAGGAATAGAGTGCGTTTCAACATGAAAATCTCCCGAAAGCATGAGCCTCCAGGAGATCATATCATAGAATCACGAGATTTCTCAGTGTCGGCTGCCCCGGGCGGCGTGTCTTCGCCCGGGGCGCACAGTTATGCGCCACACATCAGCAGACACCGGGCCGGCGTGGTTGCGCCGAAGACCCGCTTGAAGCTCCGGCGCAATTATGCGCCGAAGACCCGCTTGAAGATCGTGTCGACATGTTTGGTGTGATAGTCCATGTCGAATTTCGCCTTGATCCCGTCTTCGCCAAGCGCCGCCACGACATCCTTGTCGGCCAGCAGCTGTTCCTGGAAATCGACGCGGTCTTCCCAGACCTTGAGAGCGTTGCGCTGGACCATGGAATAGGCGTCCTCGCGCGACACGCCGGCCTGGGTCAGCGCCAGGAGCACGCGTTGCGACATCACCAGACCCGGGAATTTGTTCATGTTGTCGAGCATGTTCTCCGGGAAGATCAGCATTTTCTCGACCACGCCGGCGAGGCGGTTGAGGGCAAAGTCCAAGGTCACGGTGGCATCCGGCCCGATGCCGCGCTCGACGGAGCTGTGCGAAATGTCGCGCTCGTGCCAAAGCGCCACGTTTTCCATCGCCGGGATCACGGTCATGCGCACCAGACGCGCCAGACCGGTGAGGTTTTCGGTCAGGACCGGGTTTTTCTTGTGCGGCATGGCGGACGAGCCTTTTTGCCCCATGGAGAAGAACTCGGCGCCTTCCAGAACTTCGGTACGCTGCATGTGACGGATCTCGATGGCGATATTCTCGATCGAGGAGGCGATGACCCCCAGCGTGGCAAAGAACATGGCGTGGCGGTCGCGCGGGATCACCTGGGTCGAGATCGGTTCGGGCTTGAGCCCCATTTTCTCGCAGACATGTTCCTCGACCGCCGGATCGATATTGGCAAATGTGCCGACCGCGCCGGAGATCGCACCGGTGGCAATCTCTTCCTTGGCGGCCTCGAGACGCGCCTTGTTGCGGTCCATTTCGGCATAGAAGCGGGCGAATGTCAGCCCCATGGTGGTCGGCTCTGCGTGGATGCCGTGGGAGCGGCCGACGCGCACGGTCATCTTGTGTTCCATGGCGCGGGTTTTCAGCGCGGCCAGAACCTTGTCGAGATCGGTCAGAAGGAGGTCGGCGGCGCGCACCAGCTGCACGTTGAGGCAGGTGTCCAGCACGTCGGAGCTGGTCATCCCCTGATGCACGAAGCGGGCCTCTTCGGAGCCGACATGCTCGGCCAGATGGGTGAGAAAGGCGATGACGTCATGTTTGGTGACGGCCTCGATCTCGTCGATGCGGGCGACGTCAAACTCGACATCCTTGGCTTTCCAGACCGCATCCGCGTTTTCCTGCGGGATCACGCCAAGCTTGGCCTGGGCGTCACAGGCATGCGCCTCGATCTCGTACCAGATTTTGAACTTGGTGGCGGGTTCCCAGATGTCGACCATCTCTTTGCGGGCATAACGGGGGATCATCGGCAGGCCTTTCGATTACAAACGCGTCGCGGCTCTCTTACGGGGAAGGGGGGCGCTGCGCAAGCCTGAGCCACGCCCGGCCTTCCGCCAAGCCTTCCGCTCGGTCAACCGTCAAAAAGCTTTGGAGCAGGAACGGAAAGTGGTAGTTTGATCATATTGGTTAATATCATTCCGCATAGGTGAGGAAATCCGGTGTTCGATTTTGGCGATCCGGAGATAACGTCGATGGCCCTCGAACTGCATGGCCGTGTCGCGGCGTCCGGCGTGTTGATCTACCGTGCGATTCCGAGCGAGGCCGGGGTCTTGCTCAAGGTTCTGGCGGCGACCAACCAACCGGTCGCGCACCGGCTCGACAATGTGCTTTTGCCAGAGAACACGATCGGCAATCTGGTGATGGAATTGAACCGCGAGATTGTCATCAATGACACGCTGACCCATCCTTTGGTCAAGGATTCAGGAGCGGTGTCGATCATGGGGATCATGGCCTATATCGGTGTGCCCGCGCGCCTCGACGGGCGGCCTTTCGGTGGCGTTTCCGTGGTCGATCAGCATCGGCGGCACTGGACCGAGGCGGAGGTCCTGGCGACCCGTGTCGCCGCGGCGCAGCTCGAGGCGCTGGCCCTTGAGCGGCGCAACGCAATGCCATAGGCCTGTCTTTGAGGGCGTGCGCCCGGAAAAAGGACAGGCGATGATCGGACTGCGGGATTTTATCGGGCTTTGGAAGCTGGACCGGGTGATTGACGATGCTTTGGCCGGGGCCGAGGCGCGGCTCACGGGCAGCTGTCGGTTCACCGCTGATCCGGAGGACGCGGGTACGCTGATCCAGGAGGAAAAGGGCCTCTTGCAGATGCCGGGGCTTGTGCGACCGGTGACGGCGGAACGGCGCTATCTCTGGCGGGCGCAAGGCGCTGACATATCTGTTTTTTTCGAGGATGAGCGGGTCTTTCACAGCTTCGACCCGAACCGGCCCGATCCGGCGGCCGAGCACGATTGTGCCCCTGACCGCTATGCCGTGCGCTATGATTTCTCCGCCTGGCCGGTCTGGTCGGCGGTGTGGACGGTGAAAGGTCCGCGCAAGGCGTACGTGAGCCGGACGCGCTACACGCCGCAACAGCTCGGAGACCTCAGCGGCTGAACAGCATCCGCATCACTGCGTGGCGGAGCGGATCGTTGGTGATCAGTACCAGGAGCAGCGCCACGAGACCGCCGATGCGAAACCAGAAAAGCCCGTCGATGAAGCGGGCGAAAGTGGATGTCCGGACGCGCTGAGCGTCATGCTCCGGGGGGCTCTGTCGTGCCAAGGCTCAGATCCTGATGAGGTGTCGCAATTCGAGCGCCGTCGCGATGAAATCTTCCCGGAGTGCGTCCCAGGCCGGCGCGATCCCCCCGGCAGATGAAATCATCAGCCCCAGGGCACCGGCGATCAGCAGGAGATGAAAGACATTCATCTGGTCCTGCTCGCGGCGCCCGCGTGTGGACCATTGGCCGCGCAGCATGGCGAAAATCCGCAGCTTCGATCCCAGGAGCAGGCGCAGCGGCAAGGGCACGCGTTTGATGGTCTCGCGCTCAATACGGGCGCGCTCTTGCCCGGTGAACCGGCCTTCGAGATAGCGCAGCTCGTGTTTCTGGCTTTCCGAGATATGGGGCTTGGCCTTGAGGGCCGCGATCCGTGCCCGCGTGCGCCGCGCATTTGGCGGCAGGAAGAAATGCCGCAGATATTGCGATTTCTCCGCCGTGCGGAATGTTTCGCGTTGGCGCGTCACGCTGCGCGCGACCCGGCGATTGTCCGGATGGCGGCTGTCGAGCGGGTGATAGGATTTTGAAAAGCCGAACATGGCGATCTCGTCTCGAGGCAACGGGGTGTCCTGTCGACCGGGGCCGACGGATTACTGTTAACCGCGGGACAAGGCGGGAATGGGGCAGGATCGGGATGATTTTCGATCGCGCTGTTCTCAGCCGTCGCAGGCGCATCCCGGGGCCTTGTGGCAGGTGTAGCTGCGGCTGATGCAGCTGTCGCCGCAGGCCTTGCCCTTTTTGCAGACCTTGCAACAGGCGGCGAGATAGAGCCGCGTGTCGCCGTTCGAAGTACTGACGAGTGCCTGCCAGAGATCGGTCGAGCGATCGGTGGGGACGGCGGCGGGAGCCCGTCCGATGGGGGTGCCGTCGGCGGCGAGCGCGGCGGGCAAGGCGAGAGACAGGCTCAGGCTGAGCGCGAGAAAGACGGGTTTCATCTAATGGGTCCGGTTTTGAAATCTGACCCATGTTAAGAAAGGTAAATGCCTCTGGGAAGGCGAAACCGCGTTTATGTCAGGCGTGTGCCGTGAAATCCCCCCTTGGCCACCTCGGTGCAGAGATCGACCCAGTCGCACCCGGCACAGGCGTTTCGGATCTCGCCGGTGGCGAAGGCGCTTCGAAGCCGGGTGAGGTACGCCTCGGTCAGGCTCAGCCGGGCGCCAGGGGCAATGTCGCGCCCCAGCAGCGCGGCGACATCACGCGCCGCCATGGCATCACGCGACAGCACCGAGGCGCCGTGGCAATGTTCGCGATGATCGCAGGCGATGGGCGCACAGATGTCGTCGGGGCCGGTGGTGATCTCGATCTCCTCGCCGGCGTTGAGACGGGGGGTGATCCCGTCGTAATTCTCCACGAAGCCGGGGGAATAACCCTTGCCGACATAGGTGAGCATGCACAGGAGGTGATGGGCGCGGAGGCGGATGGTCATGAAGGGCTTTGGAGCGCAGGGCGGATCACAGACATTGCGCCTGGACGGTCCAGCGTGCCTCGGGAACACCGCTGACCATTGAGAGCACGTCACTTCCCGGGGCGATGGCCGGACCATTGATCTGACATTGGGTCATGCCACGGACCAGGCTGACGGCAAGCCCGGCTTGCTGTGCTGCCGGGATCGTCGTCGGTGCTCCGCGCTTGCCCATGAAGAAGACGAGATAGCTCACTGTCCCCGTCGTTGCCTTGCCGGCGCGTTTGATTTCGACCGTCTCACCATTAACCCGCGCGGTACCGCCGGAGCGGCTGGTCTCATAGAGCATGTTAAATGTCGTCGTTGCCGCGGTCGGCGCCGCCTGCGCCAGAAGGGGCGCAGAGACCGTGACCGGGCCGGGCAGGGGGGCTGAGGTGGTGACGGGATTCGCCGGGGCGGGCACGTAGGGGGCTGGGATGATATTGAGCGGGCCAGTGCTTGCTGGCGTGCTCGCGGACAGGCTCGCATCTCCGTCGCCCGCCTGATGGATGCCAGAGGCATAGGGGTTTGCGGTCTTGTAGCTTTCATAATCCGGAGTGACATCGCCGCAGGCGCTCAGCGCCAGGAGCGCAATCGGAGAAAGGGCTTTGAAACTCAAATGCATAGAGGAAATCCTTTGGAATATTCGTGCTCAGCGTAGGGCAGCGGTCGGGACGAATCAAGGGTACCACCGCGTTCTGCGGATTGTTGTGGACAGCTAGGGGCGCGCGGCTGCGGATTGGGTCGCGGTCGCTTGGAAAACGGCCGGGTCTTCGATGTCGCTGCTCATGTGAACTCTGTTCTTGGAGAAGCGATCCTTTTGGTGTCGGACCCGAATGCGGCTGTGCGGGACGAAGGGGCGTTCGGCTGGTGAAGCGGTAGCCGTGACAAGCCTGCGGGGATAGGTAGGCGCGACGGCTTCGCCTTGTTCCGCACCGGAAGGCGAATGTCCCCAAAGGCCTCAAACCAGCCCTTCCTGGGCTGAGCAAGGGCAAGGAGCGCACAAAAGAAAAGGGCCCCCGAAGGCGCCCTTTCCGTAGTCGTGCAACTTCTGCCGCTTAGCAGGAGTAGTACATCTTGTATTCCACCGGGTGCGGGGTGTGCTCGTAGGCGTAAACCTCTTCCCATTTGAGGTCCATGTAGCCCTCGATCTGGTCTTTGGTGAACACGTCGCCTGCGGTGAGGAAGTCCATGTCTTTTTCGAGCTCTTCGAGCGCTTCACGCAAGCTTGCGCAAACGGTCGGGATCTCGGCCAGTTCTTCCGGCGGCAGATCGTAGAGGTCTTTGTCGGAAGCGGCGCCCGGATCGATCTTGTTCTTGATGCCGTCGAGGCCAGCCATCAACAGGGCGGCGAAGCACAGGTACGGGTTCGAGGACGGATCGGGGAAGCGGGCTTCCACACGTTTCGCTTTCGGGGATTCGGCCCACGGAATACGCACGCAGCCAGAGCGGTTACGGGCGGAATACGCACGCAGAACCGGAGCTTCGAAGCCCGGGATCAGACGCTTGTAGGAGTTGGTGGACGGGTTGGTGAAGGCATTGAGCGCTTTCGCGTGCTTCAGGATGCCGCCGATGAACCACAGGGCCTCATCCGAGAGATCGGCATATTTGTCGCCTGCAAACAGCGGCTTGCCGTCTTTCCAGATCGACATGTTCACGTGCATGCCGGTGCCGTTGTCGCCGGCGATCGGCTTCGGCATGAAGGTCGCCGATTTGCCATAGGCCTGAGCCACGTTGTGGATCACGTATTTGTATTTCTGCAGGTGGTCGGCTTGCTCGGTCAGCGTGCCGAAGATCAGGCCAAGCTCGTGCTGACAGGAGGCCACCTCGTGGTGGTGCTTGTCCACTTTCATGCCCATGTTGGCCATGGTGGTGAGCATTTCACCGCGGATGTCCTGACCGTCGTCGATCGGGTTCACGGGGAAATAGCCGCCCTTGACGCCCGGACGGTGGCCGGTGTTGCCCATTTCGTATTCGGTGTCGGTGTTCCAGGAGGCGTCGAGCGCGTCGACCTGGTAGGACACTTTGTTCATCTCGACGGAGTAGCGCACGTCGTCGAAGAGGAAGAATTCGGCTTCCGGACCACAGTAGAACGCGTCACCGATGCCGGAGGATTTGAGATAGGCCTCGGCGCGCTGGGCACAGCCGCGCGGGTCACGCTCGTAGCTCTCGCCGGTGTCGGGCTCGACCACGGTGCAGTGCACGCAGATGGTTTTCTCGGCGTAGAACGGGTCGATATAGGCCGAAGACGCATCCGGGATCAGCTTCATGTCGGATTCATCGATGGATTTCCAGCCAGCGATGGAGGAGCCGTCGAACATGAAACCTTCTTCGAAGAAGTCTTCATCCACTTCGGTGTGGCGCAGCGTCACGTGCTGCAGCTTGCCGCGCGGATCGGTGAACCGCACGTCAACATATTGGACGTCTTCGTCCTTCATGGTCTTGAGAACGTCTTGGATGCTCATTTGTGACCTTGTCCCTTTGGTTAAGTAACTAACATTTGGCGAAAGACGCGGCGGTGAAGCGGGCCCACCGCGGCGTCCTGCGCCTCCCTTAAAGCGCGTCTTCGCCAGACTCGCCTGTCCGAATGCGGATGGCCTGTTCGACCGGGGAGACGAAGATCTTGCCGTCGCCGATCTTGTCGGTCTTGGCGGCGGCAACGATGGCCTCGATGGCCCCGTCGACCTGATCGTCGCTCAGCACGACCTCGATCTTCACCTTCGGCAGGAAGTCCACGACATATTCTGCACCGCGGTACAGTTCCGTGTGGCCTTTTTGACGGCCGAAGCCCTTGACCTCGACGACGGAAAGCCCTTGCACGCCAATTTCCTGCAGCGCCTCTTTCACTTCGTCGAGCTTGAAAGGTTTGATGATCGCTTCGATCTTTTTCATGGACCTTCGACTCCCTAAACTTTGTTTGCTGACTGTGAGATCATTTCTCTTATCGGGTCACAATCGACTAACCTGAGGCCGTGACAAACGCCCACAGGATTCGCATATGTCTGCATAATATTTGTGCGATGCGGTTTTAAAAAGTGCGTTTTGAAAACTTTTGAGGCGAAACATGGCAGAATTGCTGACCAGTGCACAAATGCGCGCCATTCCTCCCGCGTCTTCGGGCACGGTCGCAACAGATGAGCGGAGATCAAAACGATGAGCGAGCTTCTGACAGCCGCACAGATGCGCGCCATTGAACAGGCCGCGATTGCGAGCGGCGAGGTCACCGGGCTTGAGCTGATGGAACGCGCCGGCCGCGGGGTGGTCGAAGCCGTCATGGAAGAATGGCCCGAGCTGGCGCAATCCTCCTACAAGGCCGTCGTGCTTTGCGGTCCCGGCAACAACGGCGGCGATGGTTTCGTGGTGGCCCGGCTGCTGAAACAGCGCGGCTGGGAGGTAGAGGTGTTTCTCTATGGCGACCCCGACAAACTGCCGCCAGATGCCAAGGCGAATTATGAGCGGTGGTGCGGGATGGGGGAGGTCCGGAATCTCTCCCTTAAATCTCTGAAAGAGGCGACACCTCGCCCCGCCGATCTCTGCGTTGATGCGCTTTTCGGAACCGGGCTGACGCGCCCCTTGGAGGGGGAGCTGTTCGACATCGTCTCCGCCATATCCACCGGGAATGGCGATTTCTTTGATCAACGCCTTGTCAGCATTGACGCCCCCAGCGGCCTGTGTCTCGACAGTGGCCGCGTTCTGCGGCAGCCTCCGTCGCAAGCTGCCATGAAACTCGCAGAGATATCCGGTCAAAAGGCCGAAGGTCCGGCACCGTTTTCGGATCTCTTCGCGAGACTTACGGTGGCCTTCGATTCACCCAAGCTTGGACATTATCTGGCCGACGGATCGGCGGTCTGTGGCAAACTGGTTGTGAAAGACATCGGTCTGATCAACTGGCGCTGCCTCCAAAGCCCGGCAAAAGCGAATGCAAAGACGCTAAACTTCATTGCCAGCGGCAGAGGTGTCCTGCGCCGTCCCGAGGTGAGGCTTGTCGAGCGCGAAAACCAAGTCGTGGATCTGCGTTGGTTTACATCGGGCCTGTTCGTGGGGCTTGAGAAGTTCTTCCCGTCTCATAAATCCCACAAATACGCTCACGGCCACGCTCTGATCCTTTCCGGCCTTTCCGGCAGGACCGGTGCCGCGCGTCTCGCCGCTCGGGCGGCTTTGCGCGTGGGGGCGGGGCTTGTGACGCTCGGTGTGCCGCACGAGGCGGTCACCGAGGTTGCGGCCCATATCACCGCCGTGATGCTCACCGAGATCGACACCCCGGAAATCTTATCCCGTGTGCTCACCGACGAACGCCTCAATGCGCTCTGCATCGGTCCCGGTTTCGGCGTTGTGCGCGCGGCGGAATTCCTGCCCGATGTGCTCGCTGCCAAACGCACCACCGTGCTCGACGCCGATGCGCTCACGGCGCTTTCCGAAAGCGAGATGGGCTTTGCCGATCTGCATGACAAATGCGTGCTCACGCCCCATGCGGGCGAGTTCAAACGGCTTTTCCCGGACATTGCGGCGCGTCTCGCCGAGCCGCCCGTCAAAGGCCCGGCCTATAGCAAGGTCGACGCCACCCGAGAGGCCGCCAAACGGGCGGGCTGTGTCGTGCTGTTCAAAGGCCCGGATACGGTGATCGCCTCGCCCAATGGCCGCTGTTCCGTCCATGCCGCCACCTATGAGCGTGCCGCGCCCTGGCTGGCCACGGCCGGCTCCGGCGATGTGCTCTCCGGGCTGATCACCGGGCTGATGGCGCGTGGCTTTGCGCCGCATCACGCCGCCGAGACCGCCGCCTGGCTTCATACCGAGGCCGCCCGCAGTTTCGGACCCGGGCTGATTGCCGAGGATCTGCCGGAGGAGTTGCCGAAGGTGTTTCGGGCGCTGGGGATCTAGGTCTTCTGTGAGCCCCTTTGGGGGCGCGGGGCAAGGCAACGCCGCCGCGCCTGTGCCTGCCCGTGTCACGCCGGGGGCGTGCTGCCAGCACGACCGGGCTGGCGCATTCTGAGCGGGTCCTGAGCTCATATGATGGTTGTATTTGGCACCATAAACTGCATCGCACAATCGTCGGAGCACCACCCCAGGGGCAGGCTTGTCACGGCTCTGTGCCTGGCCGCCAATGTCAGCGGCGTCCTGCAAAGCCGAGCCTCTCAGCACATGCAAAAGCCGCCCGGTGAGGCGGCGTTCCATCTTTCGAGACCGATGCGCAAATGTCACGCGGCGAAGGGCAATCCGCTCTCGCTCATCACCTGAATCCCGTCAGCATAGACCACTTCTTCGCGATCGAACACCAGTTTGAAGTGTTTCGGTGCGGTGGAATCGATGTTGCGCAGGGTGCGCATGCCGGCGCGCGTGATCACCCGGTCCCCCGGCTCGAGATATTCGACAGGCAGGATGCCATCCGCGGTCATGACCTGGGTGCCAAGGGGCAAGCCCTTGTCATGCTTGGGTAAAATGTCTCGCACGCGGAGCCGTTTCGACGGGTTTCGCCCGCCGTCATGCTCAAAACCGTGCCCGCTGCCTTTATAGGTCATGTCAGGGCCTCTAGATGGATCTGCCTCAGTATTTTCTTAAGAATATGGCAAGAATTCGTTAACGGGTAGAATTTTCTTGGGCGCGGGCGAAGGCCGGCGTGTCTGTGTGGCCAATTGCCCCTTTTCGATCCGGGATTGTTTTGCTATGCGGAGCGCCACGCGGGTGTGGCGAAATTGGTAGACGCACCAGATTTAGGTTCTGGCGCCGCAAGGCGTGGGGGTTCAAGTCCCTCCACCCGCACCACTTTGATTTTTCTTGATAAAAGTTGATTTCGGGTGGGGCTTTCGACTCGCGCCTTTACCGGGTTTGGCAGTCTGTTAGCACATTCACGTTTCGCTTTGTTCTGTCCCCGAGTCATCTGGGCTCGTTTCGAGGCCGCTTTCTGGCTCGCCCTTGCGGTATGTTTTTGCACCATCGAGCGTGTTTTGTGCCCGGTGACGGATTGGATGTCGCTCAGACCCACACCTGCGTCCGCGCGCTGCGTGGCCGCTGTGTCGCGCCATCCCTGCGGAACCAGACGGCTCTCGCCGGACATCACGCCAATTGTCTCGCGCACCTCCTCAACACATTTCTGGACCTGACGCTTTCCGATATGTTGGGTAAGGATCTTTGCGAGAATGTATTGGCCATTCTTTGGCTCTGACTTGAGAAAATCCTGAAGGCGAGACGGGCAATGGACTTGGATATTGGCGCCGCTTTTCTCCTGCACGACCTTCACATATTCGCCGTCGAAATCATCCCATTTCATGGCAATGCAGTCTCCGAGGCGCTGGCCGGTTCCAATGGCCAGCTCGTAGACGACACGAGCAGTGCCGTGCGGATCACAGGCGCTCTCGAAGGCTCTGAGCTTTGGCTCTGGCCAAGGCTCGTATTCGCCACCGGTCAGCTTCTCGATGTTGGTGACGGGATTGCGGTCAATCCATTCCAGATCGACGGCATGGCGCATCAGGATGGCCAGGACCGCGGTGCGTTCGTTCGCCTTGGACCAGGTGTCTTGTAACGCGTCACGGGCCTGGATCGCGAGTTTGCGCCGAAAAGAGCACACGTCTTTCACACCGTTTTTTTCACGGATCGCATTCACAATGCCGCCTGTAATTGGCGGCGGTTCCGGGGCAACCCAACGCTTTCGGCCCTTCCAGACATCGATCATACCGAGCTTCACTGCGCTGCGGTTTCACCAAGCCGACCATTTCGGCAAGAAGCAATATTCCTAACGCCCAAGCTCCGCTGGGCGGGCGACACAGACGTTCATCGGTCTAGGCTTCGGATTATTCATGAGCTTCGGAAATTGGCTTTGCGTCACGCCCCTCGCCGATAAACAGCACCATCACACCCGCCACGACCGCCAACCACAGCGATCCGATCCAGAGCAGGCGATAGCCCATGGTCGTGTCGAAGACATAGCCCCCGAGATAGGCGCCGAGTGCGCCGCCGATGGCGTGCCCGGCAGAGATCATACCCATGGCGAGGCCCATGCTGCGCAGGCCGACATGGCTGGCCACCAGGCTCGCGGTCACCGGCACGGTGGCGTAATCCACCGCGCCAAACAGGATACCAAAGAGAAACAGCGTCTCGATGGAACTGCCGGGCATGTTGACCAGCAGGAGGAAGGCCAGCGCGCGCAACAGATAGATGCCGGCCAGCAGCCGCCCCCGGTTGACCCGGTCACTCAGCCATCCCGCAGCGATCATCCCGATCAGGTTCACCGCCGACAGCAACCCGTAGGCGCCGGCGCTCGGCACCGGACCGAAGCCACAGAAGGCGGCGAAAGGCAGCAGGTGGGTTTCGATCACGCCCGTCGTGGTGAAACCGCAGATCAGAAAGCTCCAGAACAGCAGGTGAAAGGTGGGGCGGCGCAGCACGGTCCGGAGATCGTGGGTCAGGCCCGGCCCCGTGCCCAGGGTGCGCCCCATTGCCTTTGCGCCTCCAGCATCTTTCAGGCTCCGACACACACAGGGGATCAGCACCAAACAAGCAAGCGCCAGAACCGCGAAGCTCCAGCGCCAACTTGCAATGGCCATGAGGCTGGCGATGAGCGGCAGGATCAGAAACTGACCGCCGGTCGCACCCGAGGTCGCCACCCCGGTGGCGAGCCCCGCGCGGGCGGTGAAGGACCGCGCCACCGCCGTGGCGACCACATGGGTGGCGACGATCCCGAAGCCCAGGGCTGCGAAGCCGGCAAACCCGAGCATGAACATCGCCTGGCCAGTCATGGCCGCGACGAGGGCACAGCCAATGCAAAGCAGTCCGAGGCCCAGATTGAGCGTGAAACGCGGCCCCTTGCGATTGACGAGCCTGCCGGCAAAGGGCGCGACCAGTGCCATCACGATCAGCGCCGAGGCACCGACCCCGGAGATGAAGCGGCTCGACCAGCCGAACTCGGCCTGCCAGACCGGCATGATCAGCCCCAGCGCCGCGCGGGCTGAGAAGGCGAGCGACAGGGCGGCGAAGCCGAACAGGACGATGGTCCAGCTCAGGCGGGGCGGGGGGGAGCGGTCGATCTGTGTCATGCGGCTTCGATAGCCCCGGATCGGCCGCCGCGCATAACGAAGATCTGGCGGACTGACTTTAGCTGAGCTAAAGTCAGATATGGCCATCCCCATTCGAGACCTGCACACATTCCATGTCGTCGCCCGTTGCGGGTCGATGGTTGCGGCCGCGCGCGAGCTTGGCGTGACCCCCGGCGCGATCAGTCAGCGGATCAAGACCATAGAGGACAGATATGGCGCACGGCTGTTCACCCGCAGCCGCAAGGGTATCGCGCTGACCAAGGTCGGTGCGAGCTTCTGGTCGGAGATCCGCGAGGCTTTCGGAGCGATCGAAGCGGCCCATGCGGCGCAGCTTGCCGGACCGGCGACTCCGCTCATTCGCATCAACGCGGCACCGACCTATGCCTGGTCTTCGCTGGTCTCCGATCTCGGGGCCTTCCAGGCGGTGCATCCCAAGATCCGGCTCACAGTTGAGACAGAAGACCGGTTGGTCGATCTGCGCTCAGAACCCGTCGATCTCGCGATCCGTCATGGTCTCGGCACCTATCCCGGATTGAAATCGGTCTGGCTCTGCGCGCCGGAACTCATTGTCGTTGCCAGCCCCGACCTGCTGGCCGAGAAAGGGCCGATCCGCAGTGCCGCTGATTGCCTGAATTTCACCCTGTTGCCAGACTCGACCGGCAAGGATTGGCCGCTCTGGCTCAGGGCGCAGGGTGTCGACGAGACGCGGGCGCGCTACGGCACGGCGTTCAAGGATGATTTCCTGACCGTCAAGGCCGCGACCAAGGGGCAGGGCGTGGCGCTGCTCAATGATGTCTATGTCCGCGACGAGCTCGCCGCAGGCCGGCTGGTCCGCGCCCTCGATGCGAGCTGGCCCACGAAATTCGCCTATTACGCGGTGGGCCTGCCGGAGACATTCCAACGCCCGCCCGTCGCCGCGCTGGTCACGTGGCTGCAAGCGGCTTCGGGGCCTGAAAGAGGATGAGCGCATGCTAGGGGAACGCAGCATTCGGTCGTTTTGCATCCGCGCGACAGCTCGCGGCCCATGCCAACCATTTCTGTCGAGTGCGGCGAATGGCAAGAAGGTCCGCACATTTGACTTTGGTCCGAATCTTGGCCCACGGTTACTTCCGATCCATACCGGACTGAGCTGACCTCTTCGTTCAGATTAACGACAGGCCGCGAACAGTCCTTCCGGATCGTCGGTCGTGATCTGATCTACCCCCAACGTCATGAGGCGTTCGCAGAGCGCCACTGTCTCGGGCGTGATGGTTTGGACCGTGTAGGCGTCGATCCGGCGCCCCTCCGCATGGAACGCCGCGATCATGTCGAAACCGCGTCTGAGCGCATCGAAAATGAGCCGGATGTCGAGATAAATGAGCGTCGCCCGACCCGCCTCGGTCAACGCATGTGCGACAAACCCCGTATCATCTCCAGTCGCGGCCAGCGCGTCTCGCATGCCAAAATGACAGGGATCGTGTCCGACCTGCATGTCCGGCAAGGCCTGTGCCAGCCGCCTGACCGCTTTTGCGTCACCGCCAGACAGGACCAGGTGGCGCTGAACCGGTGCGACATCCCGTGCGAAGGCTTGGATGTCTGTCTCCGTGAGCGTCTCGGAGGTCTCTTTCAGATCGAGTTGCAGCAAGGCTCCTGCGCCGATCCGCGTCTCGGCAAGGCGTTGACAAAGATCGCCCAGAAGAGCGATCGGAGTCTCTGTGGCAAGGCCCGCATTGTCGCGCCGCGTGAGGGTCCGGAGCTCTGCCGCTGTGGCGGCGGACACAGGCCCCGTGCCGGTTGTTGCGCGATCCAGAGTGTCGTCATGCAGAACGGCAAACCCGCCGCCAGCATGCCGCACGATGTCGATCTCGACAGAGGCGCCGAGCTGCATGCCTTCGACAATCCGCGCCGGATCGAACTCCATGTCAGCGGCACATCGGCGCCCACGGTGCCATTTGAGCCAAGTGCGGCCTTTGGCGTGGTTCAGAGCAACGGGCGCGTCAGACATGTTCGATCTCACGCGTATCTGACGGCGTCACATCAGCGAGTTTTTCCGTGCCACGAAACACGGCAACATGGCTGGCTTTCAGTCCGACGGGCTCCCCCGTCGCAAGGCGCGTGGAGGGCGGGCACATGGCTTTGAGGCGGGTTCCGTCCTCCAGTTCAATGTCGACGAGGATATGTGTTCCATAGTCGGTTGTCCGGTGAACGCGCGAGCTGGCATTGGCATCGGGGGCGACCGTGATCGCCTCCGGCCGGATCGCCAGTTCGACAGGACCATCGTTGACCGGTGCCGAGATCTGGAAAAGCGGATGATCGCTGCGACCGCCGCGCATGTCGCAGGCGAGGAAGTTCATCGAGCCGATGAACCCCGCGACAAACCGCGTCTCGGGGGCACGATACATGTGATCGGGGCTGGCCACCTGTTCGATTTCGCCCCCTTGCAACACGACGATCCGGTCGGCCAGCGCCAAGGCTTCGTCCTGACCATGGGTCACGAAAAGCGTGGTGATGCCGAGGCGGCGCTGGATGTCGCGCAGTTCTTCGCGCAGATGTTCGCGCAGATGCTGGTCGAGGCTGGCAAAAGGCTCATCGAGCAAAAGGATTTTGGGCTCGAGCACAAGGGCCCGGGCGATCGCGACCCGTTGTTGTTGCCCGCCCGAAAGCTGCCAGACGCGGCGTTTGCCGTAGTCGGCGAGCCCGACCAGTTCGAGCGCCTCGGCCACTTTCGCCTGAATGTCCCGGCGTGGCATCCGGCGCAGTTTCAGGCCGAAAGCGATATTCTCCGCAACGGACATATGGGACCAGAGCGCGTGGCTTTGGAACACCATGCCGGTCGGGCGTTTCTCCGGCGGAATGCGTGTCACATCCTGACCGTCGATCAGGATGGAGCCCCGATCCGGCGTTTCAAACCCGCCGACCATGCGCAGGATGGTGGATTTGCCGGAGCCCGACGGCCCGAGAAGGCAGACCAGTTCGCCATCTTTGACATCGAGGGAAGTGTCGCGGATGACATCGGTTCCATCGAAGGATTTGCCGATATTCTTGAGAGTGAGTTGAGCCATGGTTTTCTCCTCAGACGCCGAAGCCCTTGGCAAAGGACGCGGACCCGACAAGGCGGCGGGTGAACATCAGCGCGAAGAAGCTGGGGACCCACAAGAGGACCGACAGCACCGCGCCATATTGCACAACGATCTGGTTGTTGATGAAAGTGATCATGAGAACGGGCATAGTGCGGATTTCCGGCGCACCGATGAGCCACGCGCCCTCGGTTTCGTAAAACGTGCCGACAAAGCTCAAAAGCACGGCGGCAAAGATGGTTGGGGCGGCCTGTGGCAGGCTGACTGACCAGAACACCCGCAACGGGCCTGCTCCGGCATCTCTGGCGGCGTCTTCCATGGCGCGGTCGACGTTTTGAAAAGCCGCCACGGGAATCCAGATCATCATCATCAGAGTGCCGACGAGTTGGATCAGAACGACGCCCCAGAAGGTGGAGATCAGCCCCAGATTGAGGAAAATCCCGGCGATGGCGACCAGAAGGCCGAATTTGGGAAAAGCATGCGAGGCGAGAAAGGAGAGGAACAACACGTTGCGCCCCGGGAAGTCCAGGCGCGCGAAGGCATAGGCCGCAGGCAAACAGATCAGCGCCGAGAGCATCGTCACCGTCAGGGAGAGGCGGATCGACAGGAACATGGCGCCCCAGACATCGGGCCGCGACAGGGTGTCGTTCCAGAACCGGAGCCCGAATTTCTGCGGCAAAAGGCTTGGGTAACGCCAAACCTCGGCAAAGGCCCAGATCGCGACGACGATGAGCGGGACAACAACGACAAGACCCAGGACGCCGGTGATACCGAGACCAAGCCAGTCTGTCTGTTTGGTCTTGTGGACTGGCACATGGGGGGCATGCGACGTGGTGGCGTGGTCTATGGCGGTCATTGCCGGGCCTCCCGGTTTTTGGCGATGGAGCGGACGTAGAACGCCCCGAACCCTGCACAGATGACAAAGGTGATGACGGCCTGTGTGACGGCCATGCGCGTGTCCTGAACCTGCGAGAACGTCCGCTGCATGAAGGGCCCCATCATTTCCGGCGAGGCGGGACCGAGGACATAGGGCAGGGTGAAGGCCGAGAAAATGCTCAGGACGGTAAAGGAGAGCACCACGAGCATCGCATTGCCGATCTGTGGCAAGATGATGTGGCGCAACAGGGCGACATGGCGGGCACCGGCGTCCCGCGCCGCTTCCACGGCATTGTCTGAGACACCGCCCAATCCTGCGACGAGCATCAGGGTCGTGAGGGGGATATTGTCCCAGACCAACCCGATCACCGGCCCCCAAGGGGTCAGATAGGGTGAGTTGATTTTCGGAAGCCCGATTGCATTCAGCACAAGATCAACGCCACCATTCGGGCCGATCGTTCGGATCAACGCATAGGCGAGAATGACCGACGGTACGAACATGGGAAAGAGCGCAAGGCCCTGAACGACCGCCGCGATCCGGCTTTTGGCAAAGCGCAGATACAGAGCCAGCGGCAGGCAAATGGCCATAAGCAATGCTGCGCAGACCACCGTGACCCAGAGCGTCAGCCAGAGATTGGCGAGCGAATAGCTGTCGGTGAAAAATCTCTGATAGGTGTCGAGGCTGAAACTTGCGCCGGCATCGCTGTTGACGAACAGGGTGCGGGCAACCGCGTTGAAGATCGGGTAGATGATGAGCCAACCCAGAAGAATGACCGGCGCAGCAACGAGAAGGAGGCCCGTGAGCCCCCTTCCGTGACGTTTCGCAAAGCCATCCTTCCGGACGTTGCTGTCCGGGGATGCCATGTCGGTCATTCTTGTTAGCCCCGCGAGATGCCCGGAGCGACGTTGCGATACCAACCGTCGTTGATCGCCGCGTCCCAATCGCCGCCCGGGAAGGTCGGGATCGAGGCCGGAATGACGTCTTTGTATTTTTCGCGCAGGGCGGTGTCGACATAGTCCCACGATACGCCCGGGAAACCGCCAAGCTCGGTGATGATCTTGGACTGAACCTCTTCGCTCAGAACGTAATTCGCAAGCTGCATCGCAACATCTTTGTGTGTGGCGTTGGTCGGCACGGTGATGCGGCTGAAGCCACCGCAAAGCGCGAGATCCTGAAGCTGAACGAGACCCGTGGTTTCCGGCAGGACGCCCATGCTGAGCGCCTGAAGCACCTGATCGGACCACACCGGCGTCATGGTCACCACGCCCTGCGCCAGAAGCTGGATCGACTGGGTATTGCCGGAGGTGTAAGCGCCTGCTTCATAGAGGCTCGGAGCCAGTGCTTTCAACAGTCCCCAAGCGCCCGGCAGCGTGTCGTTCGCATAGGCCTCGGAATAGTTGTCGAGGGTGAATTTCTGCGGATCGCGACCGTTGGCCTCGTGGATCGCACGACGCACAAAGTTGCCGCCGGAGCCACCTTTGTCCGGGCGGTTGTAGACGAATTGCCCCGGGTTCGCGTGAATCCATGCGGTCATTTCGTCCCAGGTTTTCGGCGCGTCTTCCGGGGACACGCGGGTGGCGTCATAGGCGAGCAGAACCTGAGATCCGCGGTACGGCAGATCGAAATCCGTCTGTTTCGCGGCAGGGTTCACCTTGTCCCAACCTTCCATGTCTGCTGCGGCAAAATTGATCCAGAGACCGGCTTCGATGGAGCCCGTAGTCTGGTCCGGCGTATAGGCTTCGAAAACATCGACCTGCGGGTCGTTGGATGTCCCAAGAGCCGCCATTGCACGATCGGCGATCGCACGCAGACCCGCACCATCCCCCGCATCGACAACACGCACCTTCGCGTCGCCGTTCACATTCCGAAAGCCCGGAAGAATGACGTTGGTCCAGAAATCAGAGATATTGCTGTCAGAGCCGGTGTAGACGTTGACGAAACCATCGGCGGCAAGGGCGATGCGCGGCATCGCGAGCGTCGCGGAGGAGACTGCGGCTGTTTTGAGGAAACCACGGCGAGAGATTTGGGAGGTCATGACATATCCTGTCTGGTCTTGGAATATCTCCGTCGAAAGGAAGATCGACGAATTGATCACGCAGCCTGATAAAAACGAACCAAAACGGTTTGATGATGGTTCGACGACACAAATATGAACTTAGGCAGCGCTAACATTCCTGCTTTGACAGGGCCTTGAAATGGTGATTGAGCAGGCGCGTTCTTTACCATCCGGACCGTCAAATGCCACTTTCCTTGCCTCTCACATTGCTTCCCGCCTGCATCTTCTTTGCCAATGCGACGCTCTATGTGACACTCTATTCCCGCCTGCCGGAAGTCAGCAGCGCTCAGGGGGGTTCGCCGTCGGCACTGGGGCTTGCGCTTTTGTCGCAAACGGCGGGCACATTGCTTGGCTTCCCAACTGCCTCGCCGTTGATTGACCGTTTCGGAGCGCGGCGCGTTGCGGGGGCGACCCTGCTGGCAGCCATGATCCTTCTGCCTGCCGCCGCAACCGGCATTATCGGTCCGGGGCTTTGGGGGATCGCCATTCCCTTGGGCCTCTATGGTTTTGCGATGGCCGTCATGGAAGTGGCAAAAAACCTGATCGCCGCGCGGATCGAAGAGCGTTCTGGTAAAAACGTGATTTCCAAAAGCCACGGCTTCTGGTCTGCCGGTCTTTTCGTCGGGGCGCTGATGGGCGGCTGGGCGGCGGGAGCGGGCATCTCTACCGGTGAGGAACTCCTCTGGATCGGTTGCGCCTTTCTACCGCTCGTTGGCCTTCTGCTTGTCCGGGCTGGTGATCCTGAGCCAATGGGACCTGCATCAGACAGCGAACCGCGATTTGCCAAGCCTGATGCCTTTGTCATCGGTCTTCTCATTCTGATCGCAGGGTTCAGCATCACCGAGGGGGTCGTCTACGACTGGTCCATGTTCTACCTTCGACAGGATTTGGCACTGGACGCCAACACGGCCGCGAAAATCTACGCCGCCTTCACCATCGGGATGTTCGTCGCGCGCATGCTCGGGGATGACCTGCGCAATCGTCTCCCGACGCCGCGCCTGATCCGCTTTATGGCGGTTTGCGTGGTGTTGGGCGTTGCGATCACGGTGTTCGGGCCGCACTTTGCCACCGGGCTGCTCTATGTCGGTTTCAGTCTGATCGGATCCGGTGTGGCCCTGGCCGCCCCCGTGGCGACAGCGCTGGCCATGCGCCATCCGACACGCTCGGCGACACGGACGATGGCCTCCTATTCACTCATTTCGCTTTTGGCGCTGTTTGCCGTTCCTCCGCTCATGGGCACGATTGTCGAAACCCACGGCGCTGTCTGGGCGATTGTCTTCGCATCGCCTCTGCTCGGCTTTGTTGCGATCTTCGCACCACGCATCGTCGCGCGCATGCGCAATCTCCCATCCGAACCACATTCATAGGAAAGCACCATGCCTCTGACATTCACCGGCCAGCTTGGCCTTGATCATATGGGCACGCATGTGCCACACGGTTTCACCCTGCCCGAGGGGGTCGGCACCCTGCGTCTGCGCTTTGCCCATGATCCTGCGCATCCGGGCAGCGGCGATATTCCGCACCAGTTGTCGATCTCCGTGTACGGGCCCGATGGCGCGCGCGGCACACGGCATAACAATGCCGACCAGAGCCCCGTGATCTCCACGCATTATGCGTCGCCCGGTTATCTGCCCGGTCCGATCGAGGCAGGGGAGTGGCGGGTCGAGATCGACGTTCACCGCATCCTGCCACCGGGCGGTGTCACTTACAGAATCGAGGTCGCATGGGACACCGAGGAACTGCGTGTCCCGAAAGCACCGCAGCCTCTCACCGGAGAGCGCAAACGCGGCGCCGGGTGGTACAAGGGCGATCTGCATGGCCATACGCTTCACTCCGATGGCCGCCTGACCGTCGAGGAATACCTCGACTACGCTCTTGAACGTGGCTTCGACTTCGTGGCCCTGACCGATCACAACACGACCTCCGCGCTGCCGGAGTTGATGGCGCGGGCGGGGGAGGCGATCACCATTATTCCGGGCGAGGAACTGACCACCTACAACGGGCATGCGCTGCTGCTGGGAACCACAGACTGGGTCGACTGGACCGTGCGCGACGGACAGACCATGGGCGCGCGCGCCCGTGATGCGGCCGAAGGCGGCAAGGTCTTTGTCATCGCGCATCCGAAGTCCGAGGGGCATCCGTTCTGCACCGGCTGTCGCTGGGCTTTCGCCGATCTTCTGCCCGGTGTCGCCCGTCATGTCGAGGTCTGGAACGGTCCATGGACATCCTGCCCGCAGAACCCCGGCGGGGTGGCACTGTTTTACCAATGGCTCAATCAGGGCTACCGGATGGTTGCAACCTGCGGCACCGACACCCATCGCCGCGCCGTCGCGGGACAGCGTTTCGGGTTCAATGTCATTCGAGCTGCGGACAACACGCTTCCTGCCCTGCTTGAGGGGCTGCGCGCGGGAGCGTCCTATGTCACCAGCGGTCCGTTGCTCTCGGCGTGGGCGAGTGGCTCAGGTGAGAGCGCCACATTCGGCGGATGCCTGCCCGAGGGGGACGTTGCGGCGACCTGCGTGCTCGGCGACGGCGATCTGCCTGACGGGCTTGGCCTGTCCTTGATCCACTGCGGTACCGTCATTGCACGCGCGCCCTGCGTCCCGGGCATGGAGCTGACCGAAACCTTCACGGCCGGCTCCGGAGAATGGCTCACATGGGAAATCAGGGACAGCGTCGGTCACCTTCACACACTCACCAACGCCATCCGCTTCGGCGGAGAAGAGGCATGGAGATAGGATATTGCCGCAGCTTTGCGAAACGGACTGACGCATAGCTGTCGTTCATGCCGGGGAGTGAACCGGTCCCAGTTTTTGGACCGGTTGGCAGCGTTTCCAAGGTGTATCCGGGTTAGGTTTTCTTCGTTGTCCTTCGGGGCATGCTGCCATTTTTTGATCACGGCCCTGCCAATATGCCTCCCTCGGTGTTCGATGCTCAAGGGAAGATTGGGGCGTTCGGTGTTGCAGAAGGTCATCCATCTGCTGATCACCCACCGCGTGTGGAAACCATCTGTGATTTCCTCGAGATAGAGGGCATCCTGTTTCAAGGAACGCCACTCGACCATTGTCCATCGGACCGATGGCGACCTCATGCCGAGCTGTTGCTGCGCCGCCAACTCAAGACCTTGCGGGTTGCCCAATCCATGGTCGCGACCAGATAGAGGAAGTGCGTCTGGTCATATCGACAAGATATTGCGCCGCGCGGCCACGGCGACGGCCTCGGACATCGTGAGCGCCGAGAGCTTGCGTCTTAGATTGCGACAATGCAGATCGACCGTGGGCAGCGAAATATTAAGCTGGTGGCCGATCCGGTCGCGTCGCAGTCCCGCAGCGGCCAGCTCCAGAACGGCGCGTTCGCGTGCGGTGAGGGAGGGGATCTGTTCGCTGACAAAGGTCGCATCGGGATTGTGCCAAAACACCACAATGCGCACCCGCTCAGGCTGAAATGGCAGGACATTGATCTGCACGGGCCCGTTCGAAGCGGGCACCTCGGGCAAGAGGACCGTCGAGTCGGGAGCAACCTGGCGGCTTGCGATCCAGAGCGCCGCATCGAACGCTGCGGCGGGGTCAATGTGGAGCCGCTCTGCCTCATCGCGACGGCAATAGCGCGGATGGAGTTCAAGAAACCGCCGCGCCATCGCATCACAGGAAAGAATCCGCGCCTCGAGATCGACATCGAGACAGGCTGTCGCGGTCGTCTCGGGCGAAAGAGCGACCTCATCCGGCGCGGGCAATGTCATGGTCCGTGTCATGATGTGAAGTCCAAAGCGGCAGGTGGAGAAAAGATCCGATATTGATCCGACGTTACTCTGCCCGCGGAATGGACCGCGCCCCCCTCAAGGGGGGTAAGAGGTCGAAAAAGAAGCTTAAAGTCATGGTTCTTCTTGTTTTGCCGTACGTTCTGGGGAAGCTTAGGGACATTCCCCTTCCCGAGGTCGTCGCTCAGGAACATCATGATGCGACAGCCCAAGAAGCAACCACGACCGGAGCCCATGGCGCGCCCCTCGCAATTCATTCAAATCCTCGCGACCGCGCTCAAGAAAGCGCCTGTCGCGCTCCCCTCGGAAGACGCGCTCCTGCTCAGTCCGAGAAACGAGGCCCAGAGCGAACGCTTTTTCTTTCGGCATTTCGCCCAATGTCGCCTGTCGATCAATCTCTATGACTCTGCTGGCACACGGCAGATCAACACCTATGCCCCCGATAGCGAGATGATCTTTCCCGCGCAGCTCAGGATGGCACGCCAGTCGGTTTCGGGCTGTGCCTTTACCGTCATCGAAGAAAAACTCTTCTTTCTCTATGACCGTGCCGAACACTGGCCCGACGTCCCTGATCATATCGCCTTTTTCGCGGTGCATCTCGACGGCTCCCATCTCGCGGCACTCTCGGCGGAAGCCCCGACAATGACGCTCACACCTTCGGAATATGTGCTTCTGGCACATCTTTTGAGCGGCAAGGACTTGCAGGGCGCGGCCGAGGCGACGGGCGCCTCTTACGACACCAAACGCAAACAGATCCGCACCGTACTCGACAAGTTCGGAGCCAAAACCCAGACCGCTTTGCTCCGCGCCCTCTCGCTCGACATCACCGCCGCGGTGCTCGACGAGATTTTGCCGCTGAAGGATCGTCGCCCCGAGACCGCCCAGATCAAGCGCCAGTTCGGCCGCGCCGTGGTCGTGAATCACCTCTCGATCGGCGAGAGCGATGAAATTCCGATTTGGGAATTCGGCGCACGTCGTGGTCAGCCGGTGCTCTATTTTCACAGTATGCTCTCGCCCGTACTGTTCGACGACGACATGATCCGGCCCCTAAAGGCACAGAATCTGCGCATGTTATTGGTCCCACGGCATTTCCTGAGCTTCACCCGCGAGGCAGAACCAGAGCTCCGCATGGCCCGCTTTTCCAAGGCGATGGCCGAGATCGTTGACTATATGATCGACGAGCCGGTTCTTTGTCTCGCGGAAAGCGCCGGCGTGCCCTGGGCCGCGCATTTCGTACGCCATCATCCGGATCATGTCTCAAAGCTTGTGCTTTGCGGCACCCCGCAGCTGTTCAAGGCCGTGAAGGATAGCGCTTCACCGACCATCTTTGTCGATATGTCGCACCGGCTCCGCTCGGATGCCCGCGTCCTCGTTGGGCTCACACAGGTCTATAACGCGCTGAGCCGCGTGCCCGCCTTTGCGCAAAAGGGGCTTGGTCACATGTTTCGAAAGTCCGAGGCCGATAGTGCCTGTCTCGATACACTGTTCGAGCGTGCGCATCTGTCCGACTGGTTGCGCTTGATCGCCAATCACGCGACCCTCGCCTCGATTGACGAGATGATCAGCCTGCAACGTGACTGGCACGCGGATCTTCTAGCCACACGCTGTCCGATGGTCCTGCTCCACGGCCGCGAAGACCCGATCAGCCCGATCGAGGATGCCGAAGCCATCGCCAGAGAGCTTCCCGAAGCACGCTTCGAACCTGTCGAAAATGCGGGACATCTCGTCTTCAGCGAGGCCATTCACCGTGTACTTTCGCACCTGATCTGCGACCAGTTCCAAGCAGAGGCGGCTCCCCGATACGCCTCTGGCCCTTAGAACCGATAATTCCAGCCGATCCGGCAATCCGTCGTTTCCGAGGAATAAAGCGCGATATTGGAGGTCTGGACCTTATAGCTGCAGGACAGTTTCGGCGTGCTGCCCATAATCTTGATCCGGCTGCTCGAGAGTGACACACCGATACGGTAAATCTCGTCGCGACGCGCAAAATCGACCGAGGGGAAAGCCGTGTCGTACTGGCGCAGCGTCGCGCCGAAATCGACACCGGCGCGCAACGTGTCGGACAGATCGAAATTGTACCCCGCCCGCAGGCTCGCCCCCCAGTAGCGATGATACTCGAGCGAAGGCGTACTGCGCTCAAGCGTCCCGCCCAGCGTCAGTCCCCCCGTGGCCATGACCCGTTTGCTCCAACCGAGACCAAGCGAACCATAGCGCCCTGACAGCGTGTCTTTGTCGAGATAGTCGCGATACTCGATCACCCCGCTCGCACTCAGTGTCTCGGCCCCCGACAGGCGGCGAGACCATGAGCCATGCAGACCGGTCGAGAGCCGATCAGAACTGGGCTCTTCCACTTCGGAATAGTAGACTCTATCAGCATGCAAACCCGCGCGGAAACTGCTGGCCTGCACGTCGGATTTCAGATCCACCGAAAGACGCCCGCGCCAGTAGCGCAGCTCCGGCTCTGGATACCAAATGCGGCGCAGAGACGACCCGAGCTCTACGCTCAACCCGTGTGAAATCGGACGTCGATAGAGCAGCTGAGCCGCTGCCTCTACGCCAACCCCAGAGGTCTCTTTGCCTCCGTCATCAATCAAGAACCGTCCCCAAAGCGTGTCGAAATAGGGTTCAGACGAGGTGTTTTTAATATTCGTGCTCGGCAAAAGCGCGAAGGAGGCGGAAAACTGGAGCGGATAGCGTCGCGCAAGCTCGGACAGCGCCGCAAGATAGAGAGCGGCATTCTCTTGTTGCGTCGGGTCCGCCAGGAGATGCCGCAGAAACGCCTCGGCGCGCCGCTGTTGCCCCGCTTGAGCCCAGGCCTCTGCGATCGCGAGTTGCGCGGTTGGGTCGGTCGGGGCCAGGTGCCAGGCTTTGGCAAAATACGAGACGGATTTTGCAGGTGCGCCCTCGGTCAGGACCGCACGCCCCTTTTGTATCAGCAGCTCATACGTCTCGGGGACACTCAAGGTCGCCTCGGCTGAGGCGACCTGCGCGTGGGATAGGAAGATCAACAGGAGGGTTCTGTATAGCGCCTGTCGGATCAAATATCTTTGTCGGGAAGGAGTACGTCTCATGTCACCTGACCTATGGTGGTCGTGCCGCGATCTCTCGCGGCACGATGATCGTTACCCATCGCTCTCGTTACAAAGGAGGGCGCAGGCTCACTCCTCGACCGCGGCAAAACCACCTTCGTAATAGTCGCCGTCTACCGTGCCTTCCAGATCGCCGTAGAGCGCCAGTTCACCTTCGTAATCGTAGAACGTGCCGGTCATACCCATATCGACGATATGGTCTTCGTCGTCTGTCAGCGTCCCTGCAGCATTGGCGGCCAAGGACGTGCCGGAGATCGTGCCGGCGATCGCGAGCGAGCCGGTCAGCTCGTCTTCAAGCACTTGCGTGTCTTCGTTGTAGAGCCCGAAACCGTCAGCCGTACCGGTCACTGTGCCGCCGGTGAAATCTGCGGTGAGGGTCATATCCCCGATGGCTTCGAGGTCTTCATTCTCGCCCACATCGCTGATCGCCAGAGCGCCGGACAGGGTCGCGGTGCCGCTCATCAGGCTTTCAGAAGCTTCTTCGAGCTCTCCGTTCTCTGCCTTCGAGACGAGATCCTCAAGGCTGTCGTATTTCTCGGGAAGGTCGACCCCGGACATATCCCCATCGACAGAGGAGCCCCCGCAAGCTGCCAAAGAGAGAGAGGCCGCCGACAAGGCCGCCATTGTAAAAAACCGCATTATAATTCTCCTAAATCTTTGCGCGTCGTTTTTTCTCAGATCCCTCGAGATCCGAAAAAATCATCCAAGATTTAAGAGAGCGGGCAACCTATGAGAAACTATAGGTTCATTGATTTCATTGTGAAATTTAGAGGTGCATTCTGCACTATTCGTCAGGACCCGCCTATCGTACCATCGCCTAGGATCGGGGTCGGCGCGCCGCTCAGCGAAGCGCTTGCGGCCGAGGCACGGTACGAACTCCCGAACCGCTTCGACAAACTTGGAGCGGTTCGGGAAGCCTTTGTGCTCAAGCGTTCGACGCGCTGAACCGCTTTGCTCGGGTTTGCCCAACTCATATTTGTGCGGCGATATAGGCCGCCGCGAGATCGAGCGTGGCAATTTGCGGATAGTCGACCTCGGGGATTTCGATGGAAAACCTTTTCGACAGGGCAATCACCAGATTCAACACATCCATCGAGTCCAGTTCGAGATCGTCCTGCAGGTGATCCGCGCCAGAAATCTCTGCCGGATCGAGGTCCGGGGCCACGCGGATGAGATCTTCGAGATAGGCGCGTCTGATGTCGTCTTCGGTCATAGCAGCTCCGGGGTTTGCAGATGATGTTCGATGGCTGTGAGGAACTTTGCGCCAAGGCGACCGTCGCTCACACGATGATCGGCGGCCAGCGTCAGAGTGACGGCCTGAGCGGCCACCAGAGCCCCGTCGCGCACCAATGCCGTCGGGCGCGGCGTGCCGGCTGTGACGATGGCGACCTGCGGCGGCACGATGATCCCGGCCATCGCATCGACACCGCGTTCGCCAAGGCCGGAAAAGGTGAGTGTCGCCATGGACATCTCCGAACTTTTGAGCCGGCCGGCTCGGGCGCGCGCGGTCACATCGCGCATGGCGGCCATCAACGCGGTGAGCGAAAGCTTGTCCGCGTCCATGATCGCCGGCGCGACGAGGCCGCCGCCGCGCAGCGCAATGGCGACGCCGAGATGGACCGGATCGGAGGCCTCAAAGCCGTTCTCGCCGAAATGCCCGTTGACAGGTTTGACCTCGCTCGCGGCCAGAGCGATGGCTTTCGATAGCACGGCCCCCATCAACACGCGGTCCTCGGGTGGTCGCGCCGCATTGGTGGCGGAGAGCCAATCGCTGGCCCGTGTCAGATCGATGGTGTGACTGACATAGTAATGCGGGATCTCCCGTTTCGAACGTGCCATGGCCGCGGCGATGGCGTTGCGCATTTCCGCCAGAAAATCCTGCCGTTCGGGCGGCGGCGTCGGTTGTGAAGGTTGTGCCGCCTCGACATCGGCCAGAACGATGGCACCGTTCGGGCCGCTGCCTTTGAGCATGGCGAGGTCGAGGCCCAATTCCCCTGCTCTGGCGCGGGCGGCGGGTGAGGCGGCGATGTCCTTGGTCCCGGGGCGCGCGGTGGGCGAGACCGGCAAAACTTGTTCTGGTGCGGTGGGCGCTGGTGCGACAGGAGACGCAGCTTTGTCCTCACGGGGCTTCTCCTCAGTCTCTTCCACGACCTCTCCCGAGCTGCGGATCATCGCCATCGGCGCCCCAACCGGAAGGGTTTCTCCAAGCTGGGCAAGCAACTTTTCGACGACACCCTCCTCGAAACTCTCGATCTCGATGGCGCCCTTCTGGGTCTCGACCACCGCGACGATATCGCCGCGTTTGACCGCATCGCCGGGTTTTACCAGCCATTCGACCAGCTTGCCGGCTTCCATATCTGCGCCGAGCGAGGGCATGTTGAAACTTGCCATCGCCTAGTCCTTTCCCAAAAGGGCCTTCACCGCGGCAACGATCACCGGGGGTTGCGGCACGGACACATCTTCAAGATGTTTCGGATAGGGGATTGGGACTTCTTCGGAGCAGACCCGTCCCACCGGCGCATCCAGATGCCAGAAGGCCTGTTCACCGATCCGTGCGGCAATCTCCGCCGAAAGCGACCCGCTGCGCCAACCTTCGTCGATGATGACGGCACGCCGGGTCCGCGCGAGAGACGCCATGATCGTCTCATCATCGAGCGGGCGTAGAACCCGCAGGTCGATGACCTCGGCCTCGATCCCGTCCCGGGCGAGTTCCGATGCGGCTTCAAGCGTTTTCCAGAGCGATCCGCCATAGGTGATCAGGCTGACATCCGTGCCCGTGCGCCGGATCGCCGCCTTGTCGATCTCCACAGCGCCGGCAGTCGCGGCCATCGTCCCGCTCATGTTGTAGAGCATGACATTCTCGAAAATTAGAACCGGATCCGGGTCTTCGAGCGCGGTCCAGAGCATGCCGCGCGCGTCCTCGAGCGTGGCGGGGGCCAGGATCCGCAGGCCGGGGATATGGGCATACCATCCTTCGAGCGAATGCGAATGCTGGGCGGCCAGTTGTTTGCCCGCTCCGGTGGCCAGACGGATCACCAGAGGTACGCCGAACTGGCCGCCGGACATATGCCGGATGGTGGCGGCGGTGTTCATGATCTGATCGAGCGCGAGCAGCGAGAAGTTCACCGTCATCAATTCCACGATCGGTCGCATGCCCGCGGCGGCGGCCCCGATCCCGGCGCCGGTGAACCCGGATTCCGAGAGTGGCGTGTCGCGGATGCGCGCCTCACCGAATTCGGCCATGAGGCCTTTTGAAACCGCATAGCAACCGCCATAGGCGCCCACATCCTCCCCCATCAGGAAGACACGATCATCGCGGCTCATGGCATCGCGAATGCCCTGTTTGACGGCTTCGCGGTAAGTTGTTTCGATGGTCTCCGATGCGGGGGCGGGCGGTGGCGGGGGGGCAGGGCGCTCTGTGCTCGTGACATGACGTGTCAGGGTTTCGAGCGGTTCCCATGGGCTGTTCTCGGCGAAGTCGACGGCCGCAGCGATCTCGTGATCCACGTCCTCCTCGATTTCGGCAACCTCCTCGGGGTGCAACAGGCCATTTCGGTTCAGCCAGTTCTGGAACCGCACGATCGGTCCTTTTTCGCGCCAGTGTTCCACCTCGTCCTTGTCGCGGTACAGTTGGGCATCAAACATGGAATGGGCGCGGAAGCGATAGGTCAGGCATTCGAGAAAGCGCGGTTCCCCGGTCTCGCGAATATCTGCTAGCACCAGCCGCGCGGCTGCCTCGACCGCCACCACATCCATGCCGTCGACCTGTGCGGCCTCGATGTCATAGGCGGCGGCCTTGGCATGAATATCCGTCTCGGCTTCGGTCCGGGTCAAGGCGGAGCCCATGGCGTAACCGTTGTTCTCGCACACGAACAACACCGGCAAAGACCACAGCCGGGCCAGGTTCATGGCCTCGTGGAATTCCCCCTCCGCGACGGCGCCCTCGCCAAAGAAACAGACGGTCACATTGGCCTCGTCGCGCATCTTATCGCGCAGGGCAAGCCCGACGGCCAAAGGCAGGCCGCCGCCGACGATGGCATTGCCGCCATAGAAATTTCGTTCGGCGTCAAAGAGATGCATGGAGCCGCCGCGCCCGCCCGAGATCCCGGTCGCCTTGCCGTACATCTCCGCCATCACGCGATCCATCGGCACGCCGCGCATCAGGGCGTGACCATGTTCGCGGTAGGTGGCGACGATGCGATCCTCCGGTCCCAGAACCGGGATGATCCCGGCGGCAATGGCCTCCTCACCGTCGTAGAGATGCAGGAAGCCACGGATCTTTTCCTGTGTGTAGAGTTCGGCGCATTTGTCCTCGAACCGGCGAATACGGATCATCGAGGACAGCAGCGCGCGGACATGTTCATGGGTCAGATGAGGTTTCTCGGCTTTCATCTCTCGTCACTCTCCAGCGTTGAAATATCTCCTTCGGGCAGGCCAAGTTCGCGGGCCTTGAGCAGGCGTCGCATGATCTTGCCCGACCGGGTTTTCGGCAGGGATGTGCGGAAGACCACTTCACGGGGTGCCACCGCCGGACCGAGCCTCTTGCGGGCGAGGCCACGGATGTCGCGTTCCAGCTCCTCGGAAGGTTCGAAGCCCGGGTTGAGCGCGACATAGGCCTTGACGATTTCGCCCGCGGTTTCGTCCGGAAGCCCGATCACGGCTGCCTCGACCACGGCGGGGTGTTCGATCAGGGCGCTCTCCACCTCGAACGGGCCGATCAGGTGGCCGGAGGATTTGATCAGGTCGTCGGCGCGGCCGACAAACCAGAAATAGCCTTCGGAATCCCGCATCGCGAGGTCTCCGGACAGATACCAGCCGGACACGAAACATTTCCTGTAGCGTTCCTCTTCGTGCAGATAGGCCCGCATCATCGAGGGCCAGCCCGGGCGCAGCGCAAGCTCGCCGATTTCGCCCGGCGCACAGAGGCGCAGCTCCGCCCCGTCCTCTCCGTCGCGTGCGACGATCCCGGCCTCGATCCCCGGCAAGGGCTTGCCCATCGAGCCGGGATGGATATCCATATCGGCGGTGTTGGCGATCATGATCCCCCCGGTCTCGGTCTGCCACCAATTGTCGTGGAAGGGACGCCCGAAGACCTCGTGACTCCAGATCACCGCTTCCGGGTTCAGCGGCTCGCCAACGGAGGCCATGAAACGCAGGCTGGAAAAATCATAGCGGGATGCAATCTCCGCCCCCGCGCGCATCATCATGCGGATCGCGGTCGGTGCGGTGTACCAGACCTCGATTTTCTCATCCTGCAAGAGACCGTACCAGCGTTCGAGATCGAAATCGGCCTCGTCGACGAGCATGCGCACGCGGTTCACCAAGGGCGAGATGATGCCGAAAGAGGTCCCGGTCACCCAGCCCGGATCGGCGGTACACCAGTACCGCGTGCCGGGGGTCAGTTCGAGCGCATAGCGCCCCGCCATGGCGTGCATCACGACGGCATTGTGGACATGGACCGCGCCCTTCGGCTTGCCGGTCGTGCCCGAGGTGAAATGGATCAGCGCCGGGTCTTCGGGGCGTGTCTGCACGGTTTCGAAGCGATCCGAGGCCTCGGTCATGGCAGGGCCGAGCGCCACGCATCCGTCCGGCGCGTCGTCACCGATGATCAGCACCAGTTTCAGCGAGGGCAATTCATCACGCCAGGCGGCGATCTTGCGACGATAGATCGTGGCGGTGGTGACGAGCGCATTGGCCTCGCCGATCTCCATCCGGGTGCGCAGCGGTTCGGGTCCGAAGGCTGAAAACAGTGGCGAAAACACCATCCCGGCCTTCAGCGTGCCCAGCGCCGCGACATAAAGCTCCGGCACCCGGTCGGCGAGACCGAAGACCCGGTCGCCGGCCGTGAGACCATGCGCGCGCAGGATATTGGCGAACCTCGCCGTTTCCGCGGTCAGATCGGCATAGGTCAAGCGCCGCGAGCGGCCATCCTTGCCGAACCAGAGCATGGCTTCCTCATTCCCATGTCCGGCCAGTACATGCCGGTCGAGGGCTTCATAGGCGATGTTCAGCCCGCCATCCTCAAACCCGTCGAGCTGGGCGCGGGCCTGAGCCCAATCGAAGCCGGCACGCAACTCCTCTGTCAGAGTGGCCTGTGCCTTCTCCGTCGCGGTCTTTTTAATCGTCGTCCAAGCCATCTCCTCTCCTCCCAGGTGATGTTTGCCAGGTGACGCTTGTCAAAGCCCCGTCATCAGGGCTTGAAGTGTGATCGGTCTTGGTTTCCTCCCAAGATAGCCTCCCTCACGCAGCCGAATCCCACTTCACAATGCCATTATACACCAAACCGGAGACAAACCGGCCAGCGCAGTTGCGGCCAACTGCCACGCTCACATTGCGCGGCATCAACCGGGAGTGCTTCGTTCTGTGCCAGACTTAGATACTTAGGAGGAAGCGGAGGCTGCAGCGTGCAGTTTGACGGCGGTGCAAGATGTCATGCGCGGGAGGGGGCCATGCCTTACGGTGACTGTCGCTTCAAAGACCGATCCGAAGCGGGGCGGTTCACTATCGCATTTGACTGCCGCCAGTTTCCGCTATGGGTCGCAAGCGGCAGCGTGCAGCTTGGGAAGGACGCAGCCCTTCGCGACAGCTGTAGAACCGCTCGAAGCTGACGTGGACATCCGTGTCTTTCGCATTCTCGCGGATCGGTTCGAATGCGAGTATACCTTGCGTCGCTGAACGCCACAAAGACGGAAGTATCGACCGGTCATGGCGCCGCCACGCGAGGGGGCCAAGTCCCTCCATCCGCACCAATGGCGCTTTGCGTGAGCGAAGGGGCCGATTTTGCCGAAGCTTACAGAAACATATGCATATGGCCGCCGTTTCGAAGAAGCGATGAGAGCGTCTGGTGCTCGGTCTCTCCCATCAGGTGCGCCAGATTGGCCTGGCCCACCGCCGTCGGTGGCTTGAAGCCGGTTTGGAGTGAACTGCGCCTCTCGCGCAATCGCCTCGGTCGATCTCATCGCGGTCGGCGAGAGGGGGGCGTTCAATTTGCGTCGCCAAGACCGGAGGGGCGTGGCAGGGCATCTGCGCGATGCCCTGTTGCGTGATGCCGTTCAGGCGATATCTGCCGCGAGCTGTCTTTTCTTTCCTTGCGTGCCCGGCCGTCTGGCCAGGCTGCGCCAGACCAGAAGGCAGAGCCCGCCAAGCAGGATCTCGAGGGCGAAGGCGCTGGCGATCTTGTCGCCCGGCCAGCCGTCGAGGGGCCAGGACACCGCGCGGCCAAAGGCAAAGGCCAGGAAGACGAGCGTTGCCAAGGCGGCGGACAGGCGGGCGAGGGCCGGTCGGAGCGCCCCCGCGAAGATCACCGCGCCCAGGGCCGCGAGATTGGCGCCGGGGGCGCGGAGTTCGCTGAGCCGGGCCGGATCGCTGCCGATGTCGAGCCCGTAGCCGGTGTAGAAGCCATGCGGCACGAAGGTGATGGCGAGGCCGATGCCGAGCGCGGTGAGGCCGGCGGCGCCGAGGGTCAGTTTTGCAAAAATGGACATGTGAGATTCCTTTCAGTCAGGTGGGTCAGCCAGACAGGGTCTATCTGGCGAGATCAGGCGGCGTCGGCCCAGGCGCCTGCGCGGGCGGCGGTATGTGCGAAAGTGGTGAAATCGCGCGGCGCGCGTCCGAGCGCGCGTTGCACCCCGTCGGCGAGCGAGGCATTGCGCCCGTCCAGCGTTTCGCGGGCAATCTCGGTCAGCACATCGGCGATCGTCTCGCCCTGTTCCTGCAAGATGGCGGCGTGGAACGCGTCGAAAGAGATCGGCACATAGGCGACCGGTCGTCCGCTGGCGCGCGCGAGGATATCCGCCATGTCAGCAAAGCGCATCAGGCGCGGCCCGGTGACCTCGTAAACTTCGCCGTCATGGCCCTTTTCGCTCAGCGCCGCCACGGCCACATCCGCGATATCGTCGACATCGACGATGGGCTCCTGGACGTCCCCGCCGGGCATCGGCAGGACCCCGGCCATGACCGGCGCATGGAGCGCGCCTTCGGAGAAGTTCTGGGCGAACCATGCGGCGCGAACGATGGTGAAGGGCAGCCCCGAGCTGCGCACGACCTCTTCCGCGCGCTGGGCGTGATATTCGCCGCGACCGGTCAGAAGCACGAGCTTCTCGACACCGGCTTCACGGGCCTTGGCCACGAAGGCGGCGACAGTCTCCACCGCGCCGGGAACCGCGATGTCCGGGTAGTAGGAGATATAGACGGCGCCGACGCCGTCGAGCACCGGTCCCCAGGTCTCCGGCGTTCCAGTCAAAGGGCAGGGCGGCCTGACGCGCGCCGCGGCGCAGTGGCAGCTCGCGGGCCTCGAGGCGGTTGGCGATCCGAAGACCGGTCTTGCCGGTCGCGCCGAGAACGAGAATGGGTTTGATGTGCATGATCTTTATCCTTGGGGTCGAGTGAAGTTTGCTTGGTCGCTGTCGTTGATGGCCCAAGATCCCCTGAATTGATTGGATGAACCATTCCCGGAAGTCTTTAGATCTTGCCTGATCGTCCTGAGTGTCTGGACGCAGCGTGAAATGAACGCCACTCTGTTCCCCATGACAGAGCCACATGTTCCAGACCCGTCCAAACTTGCCCAACCCATCGGAGATCCCTTGGGCGAGATTTTGCACCTGCTCAAACTGACCGGCACATTCTACTGCCAGTCCCGCATGACCGCGCCCTGGGGCATTGCCATCCCGGGCTTTCCCGAGGTGATGAACTTCATCGTCGTCATCGACGGGCGGGCCTCGCTCAAGATCGGGGAGGATGCGCCGTTCGAGATCGAGAAGGGGGATCTGATCCTGATGACCCATGGGGCGCCGGTCAGCCTGTTCAGCGGACCGGAGGCGCAGCTCATGCAACTCGAGGAACTGCCGATCCGCAAGGTGACCGAGCTTTACGAGACCCTGGAATTCGGCGGCGGCGGCACCGAGAGCAGCGTCATGTACGGTCTGGCGCGGCTCGATCACGCCTCGAGCCCGATGCTGATGGCGCTGCTGCCGGATGTGCTGAGAATCGATCCCTGGGACGAAGAGGCCGGAAGCTGGCTACAGGGCACGCTGAGGTTCATTGCCAGCGAGGCGCGCGAGCTGCGTCCCGGTGGCGAGACCGTGATCACGCGACTGGCCGACGTGGTGGTGATCGAGGCGATCAGGCGGTGGCTGCGCCGCGCCCCGGAGGCCAACCGTGGCTGGCTCAAGGCCGCTCGCGATCCGCAGATCGGGCGCGCCATCGTGGCGATCCACCGCGACCCTGCGGCGGATTGGTCGGTCGAAGGCCTGGCGCAGGTCGCCGGGCAATCGCGCTCCGCCTTTGCAGCGCGTTTCACCAGCCTCGTCGGAATCCCAGCCATGCAATATCTCGCCGAATGGCGGATGAATCTTGCCCGGCAAAGGCTGCGTGAAACGCGCCTGCCCATTGCCACGATCGCGGCCGATCTGGGCTACCAATCCGAACCGGCGTTCAACCGCGCCTTCAAACGGGTTTTCGGGACGACCCCGGGTCAGGCGCGGCGGAGCCAACAGGATATATCCGGATGACGGGTCACTATCACCACCACTATCACCACCGACATCACCTCCAATATCACCTCTGCCGCTTCGAAAGGCGCGCCGGCCTCTGAAACCGGCGTCGATTTCGCGCCTCTGCCGGTGGTCTCTGAGTGGCTGCGAGGCACGCCGCAGCGCGAGATCGCCCGAGCAGTCGCAGCATATCCCGGGGGATTGCCGGAATGCTCCGCGGGCAGGGCGGATTGGCCTTGCGCGATTGGGATTCTGCCCCTAGAAGAGCCACTGATTTACATGGTCGCCCTTGGGCGATCCGTTGAGACGTAAGACAAGACGTAAAAAGGACGCCCACGATGCAGGTCACCGAGACCCTGAACGAAGGTCTGAAGCGCGGCTATCAGATCACCATCACCGCCGCCGAGCTGGATGAGAAAGTCAACGCCAAGCTGAAAGAAGCCCAGCCGGAAGTCGAGATGAAGGGCTTCCGCAAAGGCAAGGTGCCGATGGCGCTCCTCAAGAAGCAATTCGGCCCGCGCGTGCTGGGCGAAGCCATGCAGGAAGCTGTCGATGGCGCGATGAACGATCACTTCGAGGCGACCGGCGACAAACCGGCGATGCAGCCCGATGTGAAAATGGATGCCGGCGAAGAGTGGAAAGAGGGCGACGATGTCGTCGTCACCATGACCTACGAAGCCCTGCCGCAGATCCCGGAAGCCGATCTCTCCACCGTGACGCTCGAGAAACTCGTCGTCAAAGCCGGTGCGGATGAGATCGAAGACGCGCTGAAGAACCTCGCTGCCACCGCGCAGAACTTCGAGGACAAGGACGGCGCCGCAGAAGATGGCGATCAGGTCGTGATCGACTTCCTCGGCAAGGTCGACGGCGAAGCTTTTGACGGCGGTGCCGCCGAAGATTACCCGCTGGTGCTGGGCTCCGGCTCCTTCATCCCGGGCTTCGAAGAGCAGCTCGTTGGTCTGAAAGCCGGTGACGAGAAAAACGTCGAAGTCAAATTCCCCGAGGAATACGGCGCCGAGAACCTCGCTGGCAAAGACGCTGTCTTTGAATGCAAGGTGAAAGAAGTCAAAGCCCCGGCCGAAGCCGCGATCGACGACGAGCTTGCCAAGAAATTCGGTGTCGAGGATCTCGCCACCCTGAAAACCCAGGTCACCGAGCGTCTCGAAGCCGAATATGCCGGTGCCGCCCGCGCCGTGATGAAGCGCGGTCTTCTCGACCAGCTCGACGCCGTGGTGTCCTTCGATCTGCCGCCGTCGCTGGTGGAAGCCGAAGCGAAACAGATCGCGCATCAGCTCTACCACGAGGAAAACCCGGACGATCACGGCCATGAGCATGGCGAGATCGAGACCACCGAAGAGCACACCACCCTGGCCGAGCGCCGCGTGCGCCTTGGGCTGCTGCTGGCCGACATCGGTCAGAAGCAGGAAATCCAGGTCACCGACGCCGAGTTTACCCAGGCTGTCATGACCCAGGCCCGCCAGTATCCGGGTCAGGAGCGTCAGTTCTTCGAATTCGTGCAGCAGAACCCGCAGATGCGTCAGCAGATCCAGGCGCCGCTGTTCGAAGATAAAGTCGTCGATTACATCGCCGAGAACGCTCAGCTGACCGAGAAAGAAGTCTCGAAAGAAGAGCTCGAAAAAGCCGTCGAAGCACTCGACGAAGAATAAGTCGGAGCGCCGACTGCGGGCCACTGGCGCCGCAGCTCGAACAGCACGCAGCCGACATCTCGCCAATGAGCGAGGGACAGAGGGCCGCTCCCGCCGGGGGCGGCCTTTCTTTTGTGCCGGGAAATTTATACCGGAATTTATGCCGGGATTTGTGTCAGGGATTTATGCGGTAATCAAAGCGGGGCGTGCCGGAAAGTCGAGTGAAACGTGCCTGTCGGCTTGGGCTTCGCACAGTGCCGCCTTCCCGTTTTTCTCACCATATTTTCTCTTTCGATGTAGGGCTTTATGGCGGTTTCAGTGGGAATTTCCCCGTTTCGTGCGCGCATCCGGCTGGTACTGAGGGACAGTTTTCACAGGAGGAAACTGTAATGATTAAGAAAATTTTGGCCGAAGGCATCGGGACCTTCTGGCTGGTGTTCGGGGGCTGTGGCAGTGCGATTTATGCCGCCGGTGTGCCGGATGTCGGGATTGGCTACCTCGGTGTGGCGCTGGCCTTCGGTCTGACGGTTTTGACCATGGCCTATGCGGTTGGTCATATTTCCGGCGGGCATTTCAATCCGGCTGTCACGCTCGGTCTGGTTGTCGCGGGACGCCACCCGGCGCGTGAACTGCCGGCTTACTGGGCGTCTCAGGTGGTGGGGGCGATCCTCGCGGGTGGCGCGCTCTACGTGATTGCGTCCGGCATGGATGGGTTTGCGGGGGCGGGCGGTTTTGCCTCCAACGGCTATGGTGAGCTGTCGCCGCAGGGCTATTCGATGGTTGCCGGCCTGATGATCGAGGTGATCCTGACCGCCGCTTTCCTGTTCATCATCCTTGGAGCAACCTCGACCGGCGCCCCGGCGGGGTTTGCCCCGATCGCAATCGGTCTGGGCCTGACGCTCATTCATCTGATCTCCATCCCGGTGACCAACACCTCAGTGAACCCGGCGCGTTCCACGGGTGTGGCTTTGTTTGCAGATACCGCAGCCTTGAGCCAGCTCTGGCTGTTCTGGGTTGCGCCGCTTATCGGTGCCGTGATCGGTGGCGTGCTGTGGCTTTTGCTGCGGACGACCGAGGACTGATCTGGTGCAGATCGAAAAGCAGAAGGCCGCCCCATCGGGGCGGCCTTTTCCATGTCGTGTGACGCCACAGAGGGATCAGGTCCTGAGCCCGGTTTCGTACAGCAGCCCCAACCGTTTCGCCTCGTAATAATAGCCTTTGGCATACCACATCATTGCGGCATCGATGTCGCCATCGGCGACGAGATAGGCACCCCGCAGATATTTGCCCGCATATTCAAGGTTCACATCCGGGTCCAGAAGCTCGCTCGCGGGGCCGCGATGGCCCATGGTGCGGGCGGTCTGGGGCAGGATCTGCAACAGCCCCCAATAGGGCCCGTTGCGCGCCGCCGGGTTGTGCGTGCTCTCGCGAATGGCCTGACGGTGCACCAGCTCGCGCGGGATCTGGTAATGGTCCGCCCATTTGTTGATCAGCGCTCGCAGCTCCGGCGTTTCATTGGGGAACAGCGGCGGGTTGTAGCCGCGCGAGACCTCGGGTTTGCGGCGGCCACAGGCGGCGAGCGCCAGCGGGGCGAGCAGAAAAAAACGGCGGGTGAACAAGGGCATGCCTCTCGATGATTTGCCTCAGATCAGCATGAAAGCGCGGGCGCGCCAAGGGGAAAGCGCGCCCGGCGGCGGGGTTGGCAAAGCTCAGCCGAGCCTGGACGACGCGCCTTAGCCGATCACCTTGTAGCCGCGGCCCTGCAGGCAGCGGATCACCACGTCGCGACGGGCGTCGCGCACCTCGTCCTGCGAGGACAGGGCGCCCACGAGCGCGCCGACGGCGGCGCCGCCCACGGCCCCTTCGAGCTCGTTTGAATTGTCGTCATCGACCGCGCCAAGCACGCCGCCGATCGCCGCACCGGCGAGCGCGCTTTGGGTGATCTCTTCGGATTTGTAGCTCTCGGCCAGGGATTTGCACTGCGCCAGATCGGCCTCGTAGCCGGCTGAGCTTTGGCTCGAGCTGCGGGGGCCGTCGAATGTATAGGGCGCGTCCATCGGACGGTCGCAGGCGGCCAGAAGGCCGAGAGAGGTGGCGGAGATCGCGAGGAATTTGTGAATTTGCATGGCTGTTCCTTTCTAGGTGATTCAAATTCTGAGCCGGGGAAATAGAGCGGGTATTGTTATGAATCAAGAAAAATGTTTTATGAAAATCATAAAAACATTTTCGAGTCGCGATGTGATGCGCATCGTGCTATCACCCTTCGGACCCGCCGGGTCCGGTCCTTTGAGGAGTCTCCAGATGCAAGGTTTTGCACGTTTCATGATTTTTGCCTGCGCCGCCGTGATGGGGCTCGCCTGTCTCGGGGTGAGCCTGTCGCTCCTGATGGGGGATGTCGGCCCGCTGTTCGATCTGATGGATCTGCCGGTCGATCTGCCGCGGCCGCCGCTGATGGTGCTCTCGGGGGCCTTTGGTCTCTTCGTGATCCTGGCGGCCGGGTTGCTCGCCGCGCTTTGGGCGCTCTACAAGCTGTTGAACGTCGCGGGGCGTGGCGATTTCCGCGCCCTGAGCAGCTATCTGTCGCGGGGCGGGCAGGGGCTCATCCTGTTCTGGTTCGGCTATGCCACGCTGAGCTATGCCTACCCGTTCGCCATGCTGTGGAACGTGCCGCGGGCGGACTGGCCCATGGTGGAATGGTTTCCGTTCAACCTCGATGCCGTGGCGCTGGTGATCGGCGTGGTGTTCCTCGCCCTGGCCGAGGCCTTCCGCAAGGCCGACGCGATCGAGCAGGAAAATCAGGCCTTCATCTAAAGGAGAGGCGCATGGCGATCGAAATCACCCTCGACATGATGCTGGTCAAGCGCAAGGTCACCTCGCGCGAACTGGCGCAGGCGATCGGCCTGTCGGAAACCAACCTGTCGCTGTTGAAATCCGGTAAGGTGAAAGGCGTGCGTTTTCAGTCGCTCGATGCGATGTGCAAATACCTCGACTGCCAGCCGGGCGATCTCCTGCGCTATGTGCCGGATGAGGGGGAGGCGTAGGTTCGTCTGTGCGGCGGAGATCTGCCCTCACTCCTCCATCAGACACTTCGTGAAGTCTCGGGTTCGGCGCTCGATCAGATCGAGATCACCAAGGCGGTCGCGGTCAAACCCAGTCGTCGCAAACAAGGGTTCTTCTTTAATAATTATTTTGCAGCTCGGATTTAGGGATTTTTCCGCAGATGAGCAGGCCAAGACTGCATCGACATTCTCCGGAGAAAGCGCTTTCGGCGTGATTGTATGGACATAGAATTCATCATGCGTAGTCGGACGGGGATCAGAATATTCTACTCCTCGCCAGCCTTGTAATAGGGTTTCTCCCGTGAACTCATAGCCTTCAGACGAATAGTAGGTTGTACCATTTTGGTTCGTAAGTAGCTCGCGTTTGCCCATTGGCATCCCTGCATAGAGCCCGAGCATAGAATAGACCGGATAATAATCCACAGCTCTGATGGCAACATTCAACTGATCTGGATGGACCGGCGCAAGGCGTTTGGGTTCTCCTGTGTCGATCAGGATTTGGAAACCCATATCCGGGTCCGTCTCCGTCGCTTTACCATCCACCACTTTCGGCCCGAAAATCCGACCGTTGCGCGGCCAGTGCAGGGTGATCCAACGCGGCGGCGCGATTATACCGTGGTGATGAAAGGTCGATACCTGCAGGTCACTGGTGACGATTTCTCCCACCCGGTAAGGGGAACAATCCAACTCTTCGGCGGTGAGGGGGCTGCTCAGGGTCATCGCAAGCCCGAAGAGTGCTCCGGCACGGTGCAGAGAGATTGGCGGTCGGTCGTTCGTAATCATGAAATCGCTCGTCTCAAAATGGGTCAGGCCTTTATGGCGTGAAATGCCGCCAAAGAAAAAGCCCCGTCCGAATGGCGGGGCTTTTCCAAGTCTGTCAAAGGCGAGAAGATTACTCTTCTTCGGCCTCGGTCGCCGGGGCTTCGGCGGCCAGCTCGTCGTCGTCGGAGGCGGCAGAGCCGATGTCGTCGAAGAGTTCGGAAATCTCGAACTCGGCCTGAGCTTCGGCTTCAGCGGCCAGCTCCTGGATCGACTTGCCTTCGGCTTGCAGCTCGGCTTCCTCGACGGAGCGGGCGACGTTCAGCACGATGGTGGCTTCGACTTCCGGGTGCAGGATGACGTGCAGCTCGTGCAGGCCGAGATCCTTGATCGGAGCTTTCAGAGCGACCTGCTTGCGGTCGACGGTGAAGCCGTTCTCGGTGGCGGCGTCTGCGGCGTCACGCGGGGTGACGGAGCCGTAGAGCGAGCCGGCGTCAGACGCGGAGCGAATCACGACGAACTGCTGACCGTCGAGTTTTTCGGCCAGAGCTTCGGCCTCTTTCTTCGACTCGAGGTTGCGGGCCTCGAGCTGGGCTTTCTGAGCTTCAAAAGCCTTGATGTTGGCGTCAGAAGCACGCAGCGCTTTTTCCTGCGGCAGCAGGAAGTTGCGGGCGTAGCCGTCTTTGACGGACACGACATCACCCATTTGGCCAAGCTTGGCCACGCGTTCGAGAAGGATAACTTCCATTGGATCTACTCCTTACTTCACAGCGTAGGGCAGCAGGGCGAGGAAACGGGCGCGTTTGATGGCGCGAGCCAGCTCACGCTGTTTCTTCGCAGAGACTGCGGTGATACGGGACGGAACGATTTTGCCGCGCTCGGAGATGTAGCGCTGCAGCAGACGGGTGTCTTTGTAATCGATCGCGGGAGCATTGTCGCCAGAGAAGGGGCAGACTTTGCGACGGCGGAAAAACGGTTTAGCGGCCATGGTTTAGGTCCTTTCCAAACAAGATCAGTTGCGACGCGGACGGCGGTCTTCGCGCTCGTCGCGTTTCTGCATCTGGACGGAGGGAAGCTCCTTGTGCTCGTCGACCTTGATGGTCAGGACGCGCATCACGTCGTCATGCAGGCGCATCAGGCGTTCCATTTCCTGCACGGCGTCAGACGGAGCGTCGGAGCGCAGGAAGGCGTAGTGGCCCTTGCGGTTCTTGTTGATCTTGTAGGCCATCGTTTTGACGCCCCAGTACTCGTGATCCACGAGTTTACCGCCGTTGTCGGCGAGGACGGTGCCAAAATGTTCGATGAGACCTTCGGCCTGCGCGTTGGACAGGTCCTGACGCGCAATGAAGACATGCTCGTAAAGCGGCATGGTGACTCCAGTTCATGTGCAAGCGCATTTCATAGGACGGGCAATGGACCCTTTCGCGGCCCGACCACGAGAGACTGCGCGGTTCATAAGTGTCTTGCGAAAGGATGCGCCTTTATACGCATTTCGGGCTTCGGTTCAAGCGCGAAATCCCGGCATTTTGCGATGCCTTATAATACCACGCAACTCGCATGCCTGGTGGACCTTGCGGGCCGGCCCGCGCGACACGGTTGGATCTGCGCTTTGGCCGGCACGGTGAGCAGGGCGTGGTACTGACGCTGCTCGAGGGGCGCGAGTTGGCTTTGCGCGGCTGGTGGCGCGATCTGACTCTCAATCTTCGCCCCGAGGACGATCCGGGGTTGAGCGGGCAGGCGCCTCACGCGCCGGGGTCTTTCGCGCGGTCGCCGAGCGGCGCGGCCTGAGACATTCCCCGTTTGCGCCGGGGCTGTGGACCGGTTTTGCGGATCTGTTTAGGGGGCTGGCTTTGAGGGGGCTTTCTGCTCGCCGGTTTTGCTGAGTCTCTGTTGCATGTTTTTTGCGAGACGCGGCAGGCGGCCGGATGCATTGCGGCCAAAACGCGGCCGGATCTGGGCCGAAAAGGTTAAATTTTTCCCGATTTCGTCGTTTAAAAGTCGTAAACATGTCCATTAAGGCTTTGATATTCATATAAATTGCATATTCCAGCATGTTAACCAATTCGCTTGCTTTTCCTATGGTCCAATCGCGCTTGGGCGTAGAATTGGAGCAAGGAAAAGGTGAGCGACATGTGGTCGATGGGATTGGGAAAACACTACGCACGGGCCGAGGACGGCGCGGTGACGGTCGATATGATCGGCCTCATCGCAGTCGCTGCGCTCGTCGCGATCGGTGCCGTCAGCTCCATCTCCAGCGGTGCGCTCGATTTCTCCGATGCCTTGTCCGAACATATCGCTGCCATCGAAGGCAGCAGCTTCTCCGACGCCATCCCGGATGATTTTAACGGCGCGGGCGACAGTGAGGTTGTCGGCAATCCGGGCAATGACGATGCGGTTGGCGAGGCCGGTGAGACGCCGGACGGCTCCGGCACCTGGGGCTCCGGCAGCACGGGCAAGAGCAGCTGACGCCGCTGATCCGTGTCGGGCCGAATTCGGACCAAGGCCAGTCCTTGCCAACACGTTTTCGCGCAGAGTGAACTGGTCTCTCTTCTTTCTGGCCTCATGTCTTCTTGTTGCTCTCATGTCTTTGCCGGACAGCGCGTTGCGGGACCGGGGTGCGCAGCGCAGTGTTTGCGCGTATGTGCCGTAGGAATATGTGCCGCAGGAAATCCACGGTCGGGCTTGCCGCGCGCCTGCCGGGCGTTTAGACCCGTCTGCAACATTGAGACAGAGTTTGGAGGGGCGAGCATGACGCGCGCATTCGTTTTCCCGGGGCAGGGCGCCCAGACCATTGGCATGGGCAAGACGCTCGCAGAGGCCTACCCGGCCTCGAAAGCGATTTTCGACGAGGTGGATGAGGCGCTTGGCGAAAGCCTGTCGGCGCTGATCTGGGAGGGCGATATCGAGACGCTCACCCTGACGCAGAATGCCCAGCCGGCCTTGATGGCCACCTCGCTGGCGGCGATGCGGGCGCTCGAGGCCGAAGGTTTCGCGGTGACCGATGCGGCCTTTGTTGCGGGTCACTCGCTTGGCGAATATTCGGCGCTGGCCGCCGCGGGCGCGATCTCCGTGGCCGATACGGCGCGTTTGCTGCGCACCCGTGGTCTGGCCATGCAGGCCGCCGTGCCGGTGGGTGTCGGCGCCATGGCGGCGCTTCTGGGGCTCGATTTTGCGACCGTGAAAGAGGTTGCCGAAGAGGCCGCACACGAAACGGGGGGCGGCAAGATCTGTCAGGCGGCCAATGACAATGACCCGGGCCAGGTGGTGGTTTCCGGCCATAAGGAAGCGGTCGAGCGCGCGGTCGAGATCGCCAAGGCGAAAGGTGCCAAACGCGCCGTGTTGCTGCCGGTCTCCGCCCCCTTCCATTGCGCGCTGATGGAGCCCGCCGCCGATGTCATGGCCGAGGCGCTCGACGATGTGGAAATCACCGAGCCTGCCGTGCCGCTGGTCGCCAATGTGCGGGCCGCCGCCGTCACCGACCCGACACTGATCCGGGCGCTGCTGGTCGATCAGGTCACGGGGTCTGTGCGCTGGCGCGAGAGCGTGACCTATATGGCGGGCGAAGGCGTCACCGAAATCTGGGAGATTGGCGCCGGCAAGGCGCTCTCGGGCATGGTGCGCCGGATCGAAAAATCCATCGCCTGCTCCGCCGTGGGCACCCCGGACGATATCGCGAAACTCAAGGGCTGAGACCCGCAGAACACAGGCCAGATCCGAAACGACTGGCTGCGAGGAGAATTACATGTTTGATCTGACTGGTAAAAACGCGCTGATCACCGGCGCATCCGGGGGTATCGGTGGCGAGATCGCCAAGGCGCTTCATGCTGCGGGGGCCACCGTTGGCCTGTCGGGCACCCGCGTCGAGCCCCTGGAAGCGCTGGCCGCCGAGCTTGGCGAGCGCGCCCATGTGCTGCCCTGCAACCTCTCGGACAAGGAGGCGGTCGAGGCGCTGCCGAAACAGGCGGCCGAGGCGATGGGCTCCGTCGATATTCTGGTGAACAACGCCGGCATCACCCGCGACAACCTGTTCATGCGCATGTCGGATGACGAATGGGACAGCGTTCTTAACGTCAATCTGACATCCACCATGAAGCTCTGCAAAGGCGTGCTGCGCGGTATGATGAAGGCGCGTTGGGGCCGGATCGTGAATATTTCCTCGATCGTCGGCGCCACTGGCAACCCCGGTCAGGGCAACTATGCCGCCGCGAAAGCCGGCATGGTCGGCATGTCCAAATCCCTGGCTTATGAGGTCGCGACCCGCGGCATCACCGTGAACTGCGTCGCCCCGGGGTTCATCGCCACGGCGATGACCGACAAGCTCACGGATGATCAGAAAGACAAGATCAACGCCCAGATCCCGGCCGCCCGTATGGGCACGCCGGAAGAGATCGCGGCGGCTGTCCTGTATCTGGCTTCGAATGAGGCGGGTTACACCACCGGCACCACCTTGCATGTCAATGGCGGCATGGCCATGCTCTGATCGCATGAGACCTTTCCGGACGCGGCGTCACAAAACATTTGCCACCGGGGAGGATTGTGTTATGAGCAGCGCAGATTAAGCCGCGGCGGCATAAGCAACCGTGGCATATGTCAATGTTCGGGGTTGAAACCCACTGTGGACGGCGGCATGTAGAGAGAGTGGCCCGAGGGCCGAAAGCTGAAGCGGGCAACGGGCCCCAAACTGTGAGGAAAGAACATGAGCGACATCGCAGATCGCGTGAAAAAGATCGTTGTCGAGCACCTCGACGTTGAAGAAGACAAAGTGACGGAAACCGCGTCCTTCATCGACGATCTCGGCGCTGACAGCCTCGACACCGTCGAGCTGGTCATGGCATTCGAAGAAGAGTTCGGCATCGAGATCCCGGACGACGCTGCCGAGACCATCCAGACCTTCGGCGACGCGGTGAAGTTCATCACCGAAGCCTCCTAAGTCGGACGGCTTTCACCGGGCAGGGTGCCCGGGAGAGATCAAAGAATTTGAAACGGCACGCCTTCGGGGGTGCCGTTTTCTTTTGCAGATTTCTTTTGCTGCGCGGCTATTTTTTTGGGAGGGCGAGATCAGGCGGCGTTCGGATTCTCCGCCGCACCGTCATCTTTGCCAGTCTCCTCAGATAAGCCCGTGTCCGACCAGTCGCCCTCTGGCAGGGTCGTCTCAGGCCCGGCCTGGACCGGGCCGTCCTCTGTTTCGATCTCGGCGGCTGCGGCGTTCTCTGTGGTATCTGGCGTTGTGATGTCTGGCGTTTCCGCCGGCCCGGTTCCGGTTTGCGCCCGGGAGGTGCGGTTGCCGGCGAGGCTCGGCATGAGGGTGAGGCCGAATTTTTCGGCCTCGGCGCGTTGCTGGGCGATTTGCTTCGAATATTCTCCCAGAAGCTCCTTGAGCTCGACCTCGCTAAGCGGCTTGTCGAACCGGACCCCGGCGAAATGGTTGTTGCGCCAGACGATCCTGGCTTTGCGCGCCACGGGACCACAGGTGATCTTGATCTTCTGGCGTATCTGCAGGTCGAGACCGATCTCGATCTTGCAGCCGATTTGCGAGACATCGAGCATGGTGCCGACGGCCGGCATGATCCCGTCGAAGACGACGGTCGGCAGCACGCAGGGGTAGCGGGTGGCGCGGCGTTGCACGATGCCGTAGCGCATCCAGGCCCAGGCCGAGATCGCGGTGAAAAAGGTGAAAAGCCCGAGGACGAAGGCGGCGTTGCCGGAGGGGTTGAGTTCGACCGTCGGCGGTTTCACGGTTTGTTGGCCGGCCATCGAGCTGCGGAACTCGTCGAAATTCGCCGGGTCGGCGTAAATTGGCGCGGTTTCATCTTCCCCCTGGGTGACGGCGGTGACGATATCAGTGATTTCGGCGACGCCGCTGCTCAGCCGATCCGCGAAGCTTTGCTCTTGCCCGCCATTGCCGTTGAGAAAATCCGGCGCGTTCGGGTCGCATTCCGTCCCGGCGATATATTGGCGCAGGCTCTGGGATTGTGCGTTGAACCGCGGATCGTTGCCGTAGCGCGCGGCCATTTCCGGCCAATCGTCCTTTTGCAATTCGAGCAGATGCCGGCGCGAGGAGATGAAGGCCATCAAGGCGGATTCATTGCCACCGAGATCGGCCGCCCTGATTTGTTTGAGCAATTGCTCGCGGCCATAGCGTTCCATTTCGGTGCGAAACTGGCGCGCGGCCTGATGTTCCTGCGCTGTGCCGAGGGCTTTGACATAGCTGTCGGCGCTGGTGTTGAGCGTCTCGAGCCAACCTTCGAGGCCGCAGGACGGGCCGGCAAAGCCGGGCAGAGCCAGGGGGGCACCGAGGATCAGGGAGAGGCACAGGCGCAGGATCGCAAGCCGCTTGCGCGGATCGCCACGCAGAAAATTGTGCTGATGTCGTTTCGATCTGGACCGCGGCATGACCTGTCAAACATATGGGTTTTCCCCTTGATACGGCGGAAAACCTCAATATCTGGTTACTTCACGCCGCCGTTTTTGGCTGGCTGATGCGTCTCGGACTTCCATCAACGGGCCGAGCCGTGTAAGGAAAAGCAGTCGAAAAATAAGGGGGCACGAATGCGCCGAGTAGTTGTCACTGGACTTGGAATGGTTTCGCCGCTGGCCTGCGGTGTTGAGGAAACGTGGACGCGTCTTCTGGAGGGCCAATCGGCCGCCGGAACGATCCAGCGCTTTGATGCGAGCCATTTGGCAACGGATTACGCCTGTGAGGTGAAATTCGGCGATGGCACGGAGGGCACCTTCAATCCGAACGATTGGATGGAGCCGAAAGAGCGCCGTAAGGTCGATGATTTCATTCTCTTTGGCATGGCGGCCGCCGAACAGGCGCTCAATGATGCCGACTGGATGCCCGAGGACGAAGACGACCGTCTGCGCACCGGTGTGCTGATCGGCTCCGGCATCGGCGGCTTGTCGTCGATTGCCGATGCGGCGATCGTGCTGAAGGAAAAAGGCCCGCGCCGGATCTCGCCCTTCTTCATCCCCGGTTCGCTGATCAACCTGATCTCCGGTCAGGTGTCGATCCGCTACGGTTTCAAAGGCCCGAACCACGCGGTGGTGACGGCCTGTTCCACCGGCGCGCACGCGATTGGCGACGCCTCGCGTCTGATCATGCTCGGCGATGCCGATGTCATGGTTGCGGGGGGCGCCGAAAGCGCGATTTGCGAGCTGGGCATCGCCGGGTTCAACGCCTGCAAAGCGCTCTCGACCAAGCGCAAGGACGATCCTTCGCACGCTTCGCGCCCCTATGATGAGGACCGGGACGGTTTCGTCATGGGCGAGGGCGCCGGTGTGGTGATCCTCGAGGAATACGAACATGCCAAGGCGCGTGGCGCCAAGATCTATGCCGAGGTTGTCGGCTATGGTCTCTCGGGCGATGCCTATCACATCACCGCGCCCTCCGAGGATGGCGATGGCGGCTATCGCGCCATGCAGGCGGCGCTGAACCGCGCCGGCATCACCCCAGATCAGGTGGATTACATCAACGCTCATGGCACCTCGACCATGGCGGACACGATCGAACTCGCCGCCGTCGAGCGGCTGATGGGCGATGCGGCCGAGAAGGCCACCATGTCCTCGACCAAAAGCTCCATCGGTCACCTTCTGGGCGCTGCCGGTGCGGTCGAGGCGATCTTCTGTGTCCTGGCGATCCGGGATCAGGTCGCGCCGCCGACGATCAATTTGGACAATCCGGCGGTGGAACCGAGGCTCGATCTGGCGCCCAACCAGAAGCGCGAGCGCGAGATCAATGTCGCCCTGTCGAATTCCTTTGGCTTCGGCGGCACCAATGCCTCGCTGGTTCTGAAAAAGGTGGATAGCTGAGATGTGGCGATCGATCGCCTCGAACGCTCTCACGCTTCTGATTGTCGCCCTCGTCGCTTTGGCGGGGGTGATTGCTTGGGGCAAGAGCCAATATACCGCCGAAGGCCCGCTCGATCAGGCGATCTGCCTGCGCGTGCCCTCCGGCTCGAACATGCGCCGTGTGTCGGAGGATCTGGCCGGCCAGCATGCGATTTCCAACCCGTCGATCTTTCGTATCGGCGCGGATTACAGCGACAAGTCGCAACAGTTGAAAGCCGGGGCCTTTCTGGTCGATGAGGGCGCCTCGATGGCGGAGATCATCGAGATCATCACCCGTGGCGGTGCCTCGACCTGTGGCACGGAAGTGGTTTACCGGATCGGTGTGAACCGGGCGCTGATGCAGGTGCGCGAACTCGACCCGGCCCAGGGCAATTACGTCGAGACGGCCGAATTCCAGCCCGGTGAAGCCGGTGACGAAGGCGATGCCATCCCGGAGACCTATACCAAGGTGCGCGCCGACGCCAACACCCGCTACCGGGTGCTGGTGGCCGAGGGCACGACGGTATGGCGCGTGGTCGAGAGCCTGAAAGGCGCGGACTTCCTCACCGGCTCGGTCGAGGCCGATGAAATGCCGGCCGAAGGCATGCTGGCGCCCGACAGTTACGAGGTGCGCGACGGCGATGATGTCGATGCGCTTCTGGCCCGGATGGAAGCAGTGCAACAGCAGCGGATCGATACGGTCTGGGCGACGCGTGTCGACAGTCTGCCCTTCGAGACGCCGGAAGAAATGCTCACCATGGCCTCGATCATCGAGAAAGAGACCGGGGTTGCGGCGGAACGGCGTCAGGTGGCGTCCGTGTTCGAGAACCGTCTCAAACGCGGCATGAAGCTGCAAACCGACCCGACGGTGATCTATGGCGTCACCAATGGCATTGGTGTGCTGGGGCGCGGCCTGCGGCAATCCGAGCTGCAGTCGAACAGCCCCTACAACACCTATGTGATCGAAGGCATGCCGCCGGGACCGATCGCCAACCCGGGGCTCGAGGCGCTTGAGGCCGCGGTGAACCCGGATACGACGCCGTACCTGTTCTTTGTCGCCGATGGCACGGGGGGGCACGCCTTCGCGGAAACGCTGGCGGAGCATAATGCCAATGTCGCCAAATGGCGCGAGATCGAGGCGCAGCGCGCCAGCGAGTAAGGCAGAGATGATTTGACGGGAGGGCGCGGTGCAGATCGCGCCCTTTCGCGTTTTGAAGGTTTTCAAAGGAACGGGCATGCAGCTATTGGCGATCATCGGCGCGACGCTTCTGGTGGCGGGGCTGTTGAGCTGGCGAGGTTTTTCCAGCGCGCCTTTGTGGAAAGCCACGGTAACGCCACTGGCCTCGATCATCGGCTCCGGGTTTCTGGTGCTTGGGCCGATTCTGGCCCAGGCCTATGGTGCCTGGACGCCGCTGGCCATGGCGCTCCTGTGTGCGCTCGCCTATGCGATCGGGGCGGCGATCCGGTTCAATATCTCGGTGCGGGCGGGGACGGGTCATGATGCGCTCTCGGCGCGGATCGAAAGCCTTGCCTCCTGGGCGCTGTCCTTCGCCTATGTGATCTCGGTCGCCTATTATCTCAATCTTCTGGGCGCGTTTGCGGTGAGCCTGACGCCCTGGGACAGCCAGCTGGCCGGGCGCTGGGTGACGACGGTGGTGTTTCTGCTGATCCTCATTGTCGGCTGGACCAAGGGCTTCTCGGCCTTGGAACGTCTGGAGCAGGTCTCGGTGAGCCTGAAACTGGCGATCATCGCTGGGCTTCTCATGGGATTGGGCTGGTATTTTGGCGGGCGGGCCTCCGAAGGGAGCTTGATCGTGAGCCCGGCAAAGCTCACGGGCGGGGCGGCGGTGAGCCTGTTGTTCGGGCTGTTGGTGACGGTGCAGGGCTTTGAGACCTCGCGCTATCTGGGCGCCGAATACGATGCGGCGCTGCGCATCCGGGCGATGAGGTTGGCGCAAGGGCTCTCGACCGCGATCTATATGATCTATGTGGTGCTGATGGCCTATGTGTTCGTGCCAGAGCAGATCGAGACCTCGGAGACCGCGATCATCGACATGATGGCCGTGGTCGCGCCGGTGTTGCCCATCATGCTGGTGATGGCGGCGCTGGCGGCGCAGTTCTCGGCCGCGGTGGCGGACACTTCGGGGGCGGGCGGTCTGGTCGCGGAACTGACCCGGGGCAGGGTGCCGGTGAAGACGGGTTATGCCGCGCTGGTGGCGCTGGGGCTATGCCTCACCTGGTTTCTCGACGTGTTCCAGATCATCTCCTGGGCGTCGAAGGCTTTCGCTGGGTATTACACGCTGCAAGGCGCGATTGCCGTGGTGTTGGCCCGGCGCGAGAGGCGCCCTGCGGGCCAGGTGGTGTTTTTCGCTCTGGTGACCGCTTTGGCGGCGGCCGTGACGCTGTTCGGCGTGGCGGTGGAGTAGGGTGAGGCTCTGCTTCGCGGGACGGAGGGAACGTTTGAACCATGTGCAACCGCCCGGAACAGCAACGCAGTTGCCCGGGCGTGCGCCGGACCGTCCCGGCGGTCAGGCGCATTACCACCCTAGTACAACGCTCTGATCTCTTTCGGGTTTGGCAGACATAAAGCACAGCGTTCAATCGTTGCTGCGCCAGCCCACGGTCCGGCGCACGCCCTCACGACCAATGTCTGCAAAGGGCTCAGTTCAACCCTTCGGTGCCGATATGCACCACCGCGCCGCAATGTTTGCAATGCACCGCATCGGCATCATGGAGCATCAACCCGCAGCTCTCGCATTCGTAGCGCACTTTCGAGGGGCGAAAGAGCACCTGTGCCAGGCGCAGGAACAGGGTGACGCCAAAGAACATCACGCCGATGGACAGGAGCCGCCCCGAGGTGCCCTGAAGCGTGATATCGCCAAAGCCCGTGGTGGTGAGCGTGGTGATGGTGAAATAGAGCGCATCCGCATAGTTGCGGATCATCGGGTTGCGCCCGTGTTCGAGCGCGTAGATCAGCCCGGTGGTGACGAAGATGAAGACCAGAAGGTTGATCGCGGCGATGATCACCTCTTCATGTTTGCGGAACAGGATGAAATCCTGCCTGAGCCGGTTCATCAGCTGATAGGTGTGCAAGAGCCGCAAGGTCCGCAGGATGCGCAGAAAACCGAGCCCTTCGCCGGCCAGCGGCGCGATGAAGGACAGCATCGCGACGATATCCGCAAGCGTCGAGGGCCGGGTGAGGTAATGGAGCTTGCGCTGGGAGACATAGACCCGGGCGGAAAAATCCATCAGGATCAGCAGTCCGACGATGAGATCGGTGATCTCGACCCAGAGCGGATGGGTGAAAAACGAGGTGACGATGACGAAGAGGATCGTCGTCAGGTCAAAGGCCAACAGCGCATAGCGGAACCGATGCGCGCGGTCGCTGCTGCCCTCATAGAGTTCGCTGAGCCTCGCATGAAACGTGCTGGCCATATGCGCGCCTCCTTTGCACCTCTTGCCACGATCCTGTCGTGGCTTCTGGTGATGGGCGAAAACCCGTGTGTTTTCAAGAGTAAACAGCACGGCGCCTGCAAGAGGGTAAAAAGACTGCCTGCACTGCGGACTTTGTGTTAGTTCTTTGAAAAATATAAATAAATTGACTTTCGAGCGGTGTTGTGGCAGGTTCCGCCCATGCTAGAAGACCTGAGCGAACGGTCCATGGTGCACCTGAGGGGGTGTGCCGGGGCCGTTTTTCTTTGGCGCGGCGGCGCGGTCGGACGGAGCGGTTTTGACCGTCCGATCCTGTGAGGCGCGCCGGGCACTCGGATCTCTCGTGCGGAGACAAGCATGAGAGGCACTACCATGAAAAAGACAGCATCATCTGTGGGGGATGAGAGCGGTTCGATGGATCGCATCGACAGATCCGTGACGAATGCGCTGAGCTGGGCGATCGACGCCCTGGAAGACGCAGTCGGCAGGCTGGCTCTGGGCGAGAAGGCGGAAAAAGAGGTGCGACCTCTGATCGCCGATCTGCGGCGGGCGCAATTGCTGGCGATGAAAGAAAGGCAAAATCTCGATGAGGAAAGACGCAAACGCGGAGAGCTTGTTCCGGGAGAGATCGACTTTGACGCAGCCCGATCTCAGATCCTTGATCACCTGGCTCGCCTCCGAGCCGCCCGAGGTCCAGAGTGAGTTTCTGGATAGATTGGAGGAGGGGGCGCTTCTGGCGCTCCCTTATCTGTTCGAGGCCTGGGCGCTCGAGCATCAGATCCCACCCGAGGGCAGATGGCGCAGCTGGGTGATCCTCGGCGGGCGCGGTGCGGGTAAGACCCGCGCCGGCTCCGAATGGGTGCGGAGCCAGGTCGAGGGCGCGCGGCCGAGGCAAAAGGGCAAGGCCCGGCGGGTGGCGCTCATCGGTGAGACCTATGATCAGGCGCGCGAGGTGATGGTGTTTGGCGACAGCGGTATCCTCGCCGCGTCGCCGCCGGACCGACGGCCGACATGGTCGGCCACACGCCGGACGCTTGTCTGGCCCAATGGCGCCGAGGCGACGGTGTTTTCCGGCCATGATCCGGAGGCTCTGCGCGGGCCGCAATTTGATGCCGCCTGGGTCGATGAGCTGGCGAAATGGCGCGATCCTCAGGCGGCCTGGGATATGCTGCAATTCGGGCTCCGCTTAGGCGACGACCCGCGGGCGGTGGTCACCACCACGCCGCGCAATGTGGCGGTACTCAAAGCGCTTCTGGCCCGCGACAGCACGGTCACGACGCATGCCCCGACCGAGGCCAATGCCGCCAATCTCGCCAGCTCCTTTCTCGAAGAGGTCAAGGCGCGCTATGCCGGAACACGGCTCGGGCGGCAGGAGCTCGACGGTGTGCTTCTGGACGAGGAGGAGGGCGCGCTCTGGTCGTTGGCAAAACTCGAGGCGAGCCGTGCCGACAGATTACCGGAGTTCGACCGCATCGTCGTCGCCGTCGATCCGCCGGTCACCGGCCACAAAGGCTCGGACGAATGCGGCATCATTGTCGTGGGCGCGGTGACACAGGGCCCGCCACAGGACTGGCGTGCCTATGTGCTCGAAGACGCTTCGGTCTCGGCCGCCTCGCCCACCGTCTGGGCCGAGGCGGCGATTGCGGCCTTGGCGCGCTGGCGGGGCGACAAGGTGGTGGCCGAGGTCAATCAGGGCGGCGATCTGGTGGAGACGGTGCTCAGACAGATCGATCCTCTGGTCGCCTATAAATCCGTCCGGGCGAGCAAGGGCAAGGCGGCGCGTGCCGAACCCGTCGCCGCGCTTTACGATCAGGGCCGGGTCCGGCATGTCAGAGGCCTGGGCGATCTGGAAGACCAGATGGTTCGCATGACTGCCCAAGGTTATCAGGCGCCGGGCAGCCCCGACCGCTTGGACGCGCTGGTCTGGGCCATCCACGAGCTGATGATCCTGCCCAACCCGGCACGACCGCGGATCAGGACGGTGGGGTGACGCGACTTGTGACGCGCGGCGCATCGAAAAGGTGATGCCGCGCATCCGGGTTATTGAGCTGTCTCTTTCGCGGTGAACTCATCCAGTGTGGATTTGAGTTGTTTGGGGAGGTGGCGTTGATCAAAATGGGCAGTCAGAGCCTGAAACGCGAGAACCGCCCCGGCTAACCCCATGATTTGCACTCGGGATATGTTTGCCGATGGCTCGACCGTAATCATTCCGAAGAGGAAGATCGCCAGCATGATCCTCCAGTATATTTTTGTTATCTTTTTGCTTTTGGAAGTCGGTTCCAGAACGAAACAGGGCAAGGAGGTGCTGGTCTCTAGCCGAACTTCGTAGATCACCGTGAGAAACCAGAGCATTGCTATCGGATACAGTTTGATCCGCCCGGCATTCAGATAGTCCAGCGCGTCTTCGGCGACTGTTGTGCGATCCTCGTCCACCTTGGTGAGAGGGATACAAACTGTGTTCAAAAACATGAGCTCAAAAAGGATCTTCCTAGACGTGTCGAAGAAATCTTTAAGGCGTGTAAAAATCAAATTCATCTTCTGCAAAGCCAAATCTTTCTCAAAGCATCCTTGATCTTCATGGCAGGTGCAAGACGCATCACCCGTTGCGCCCCGTGCCCTCACCGTACGCTCTGCTCAGAACTTCTTTTCTCCTCGGCGTTAAAACCTGTCTCCAACGACGGCGCGGGATCGCAGGACCCGGCACAGATCAGGAGATGAGAGCCAGATGTTTGATATGTTCAAGCGCAGTGCCGAGGCCCGTGCAGAGAGCCCGGAAGAGGCGAAGGCCTCGGCCACCGGGCCGGTCGTGGCGGCGATGTCCGGGGCGATGTTCGGCACGGGTCGGGTGGCCTGGTCGCCGCGCGACACGGTGACGCTGGCCCGCGTCGGCTTTGCCGGCAACCCGGTCGGGTTTCGCTGTGTCAAACTGATTTCCGAGGCTGCGGCTGCCCTGCCTTTGATCTTGCAAAACAAAGAGATGAGGTTCGAGGTTCATCCTGTCTTGGAGCTGATTTCGCGCCCCAATCCGGCGCAGGGGCGCGCCGAGTTGTTCGAAGCGCTCTACGGTCAGTTTCTTCTGTCCGGCAATGGCTATCTTGAGGCGGTTGGCGATTGGGAGATCGGCCCCGCAGAGGTGCCAAAAGAACTCCATGTGCTGCGCTCGGACCGGATGAGTCTCATTCCCGGCGCCGATGGCTGGCCGGTCGGGTATGAATACGCGGTGGGCGGGCGCAAGCATCGGTTCAGCGTGACCGAGGGGCATGCCCCGATCTGCCATATCAAGGCCTTTCACCCGTCCGATGACCATTACGGGCTCTCGCCCATCCAGGCGGCGGCCACCGCGATCGATGTGCACAATGCCGCCTCGCGCTGGTCCAAGTCTCTCTTGGACAATGCCGCACGGCCCTCGGGGGCGATCGTCTACAAGGGCGCGGATGGCCAGGGCGCCATGGGGGCGGATCAGTACGATCGGCTCCTGTCCGAGATGGAGGCGCATCATCAGGGCGCGCGCAATGCCGGGCGACCGATGCTTCTGGAAGGAGGACTGGACTGGAAACCCATGGGGTTCAGCCCGTCCGACATGGAATTTCAGAAGACCAAGGAGGCGGCGGGGCGCGAGATCGCGCTCGCCTTCGGGGTGCCGCCGATGCTCTTGGGCATTCCTGGCGACATGACCTATGCCAATTATCAGGAGGCCAACCGGGCCTTCTATCGCCTGACCGTGCTGCCGATGGTCACCAAGGTGAGTGCGGCGATCGGCCATTGGCTCTCCGAGATGGTCGGTGAGGCCTTGGAGCTGAAGCCCGATCTCGATCAGGTGCCGGCGCTGGCCATCGAGCGCGATGCGCAATGGGCACGGATTGCGGGGGCGGCTTTCCTCACCGATGAGGAGAAGCGCAGCATGTTGGGTCTGCCGCCGCTGGTGGCAGAGGAGGCGCCGAAGGATGACCCCGCGCCAGATACCGATCCCGAAGCCGCAGGGCCGGACGCCGCCCCCGAGCACCCAGCGCCCTCCGAACTCCCTGTGCCCCTCGGGCCACCCGCGCAGGACGCGCGGGACTCGGAGCCCGAGACGCAGGGAGGCAGCGATGCGTAACTCGGAGGTCGCGGCTTTGGAGCATAAATTCACCCGCATCGACGCTATCGATATTCTTGATAATATCGTTAAAATAGAGGGTTACGCCTCACTCTTCGGGCGATGCGACAGTGGCGGCGACATCGTGCAGAGCGGCGCCTACCGGGCTTCGCTTGCCGCGCTCAAGGCCAAGGGGCGCTCGGTCAAGATGCTATGGCAACATGATCCGGCGCAGCCGATCGGCGTTTGGGATGCGGTCTATGAGGACGCACGCGGGCTCTATGTCAAAGGTCGGATCCTGCCGGAATTGCAGCGCGGCCGCGAGGCGATGGCGCTGATCGAAGCCGGCGCGATCGACGGGCTCTCCATAGGCTATCGCACGGTGAAGGCGCGGAAGGATGCCAAAGGCCATCGGTTGCTGACCGAGCTGGAGCTTTGGGAAGTCTCGCTGGTGACATTCCCGATGCTGCCGGACGCGCGGCTGAGCCCGGAGGCGAAAACTGATCTGCTACACGAGATTGCGGCGGCGCTGAGAGCGGCGCGGGCGGCGCTGGCGGCCGATCCATGACGCCCGGTCCAAATCTTCGCGTCCCGGCGCCCCCCCATGACACCAAAGGAGCGTTTGGATGAGCACCATCGAGACCGAGGAGATCGGATCTGTGCAGGAGGTCAAACTCGAACTTTCGAGTTTCATGAAGGATCTCAAAGGCTTTCAGGCCGATATCAACTCAAAACTTCAGTATCAGGAAGAGCGACTGACCATGCTTGATCGTAAATCTCTTACTCTGTCCGCCGCGGCGATGCGCCCGGCCTTGTCCGCCTCGCGGGAGCCGGACCTGTCGCATAAGACGGCGTTTACCACCTATGTCCGCAATGGCGATGACGAGGCGCTGCGCGGGTTGGCGCTCGAGGGCAAGTCCATGTCGACGGCGGTGAATGGCGATGGCGGCTATCTCGTCGATCCGCAGACGTCGGAGATGATCAAATCGGTGCTGAAATCCACCGCCTCGATCCGCTCCATCGCCAATGTGGTCAACGTTGAGGCGACCTCTTACGACGTGCTGATCGACACCACCGATCTCGGCTCCGGCTGGGTCACCGAGACCGGCAGCCTGTCGGAGACCGACACGCCGACCATCGATCGCATTTCGATCCCGCTTTACGAGCTGTCCGCCCTGCCGAAAGCCTCGCAGCGGCTGTTGGACGACAGCGCCTTTGATATCGAGGCCTGGCTTGCGGGCCGCATCGCCGACAAATTCGCCTCCGCCGAGGCGATGGCGGCGGCGTTCAATCAGGAGATGGGCCGCCTGCAGGCCACGGTGGCGGAGACGGGCCGCGAGGTTTCGAAGCTCGAAAGCGGTATCTCGCGCGGGCTGAAACGCGCCATCGACGGGCTGGTGTTCGACGGCGATACGCTCTCGGATGCGCTCAGGGGCTTGGGCACATCGATGCTGGATGCCGCCTATAATGCCGCGCTGACGCCGGTGACCTCGCATCTCGGCTCGGCGCTGGGCTCCGGGCTCGAAGGGATCATCCAGGGGCTGATGCCGTTCGAGCGCGGCGGGGCATTTGCCCAGGGCCGGGTGATGCCTTTCGCCAAGGGCGGGGTGGTCACCTCGCCGAGTTATTTCCCGATGCGCGGGGCCATCGGGCTGATGGGCGAGGCGGGCGCGGAGGCGATCCTGCCGCTCACCCGTGGCGCGAATGGCCGGTTGGGCGTCGAGGCGCAGGGCAGGGCCCGCCCGGTGAATATCACCATGAATGTCACGACGCCCGATGTGCAGGGCTTCCGGCGCAGCCAGAGCCAGATCGCGGCGCAGCTCAGCCGGGCGCTGGGCCGCGGCTCGCGCAATCAATGACGGATGGGAGGCAGAGACATGGGATTTCATGAGGTGAGATTTCCGGCCAATCTGAGTTTCGGCTCGGTCGGCGGGCCGGAGCGGCGCACCGATGTGGTGACGCTGGCCAACGGGTTCGAGGAGCGCAACACCCCCTGGGCGCATTCGCGTCGTCGCTATGACGCGGGGCTGGGCATGCGGTCCCTGGACGATATCGAGCTGATGATCGCCTTCTTCGAGGCCCGTCAGGGCCAGCTCTATGGCTTTCGCTGGAAAGACTGGTCGGATTACAAGAGCTGCAAACCCTCGGCCACGGTCGGGTTCGAGGATCAGCTGATCGGCCATGGCGATGGCGAGACCGCCACATTTCAGCTCGCGAAATCCTACATCTCCGGCGACGCCAGCTATCGGCGCCCGGTGACCAAACCTGTGCTCGGCACGGTGCTGGCGGGGATTCAGGGGCAACAGGCGCTGGAAGCCGTCGACTGGTCGGTCGACACCGACACCGGGCTGATCACATTCGAGGCGCCGCCGGGTGAGGGCGCCGCCGTCACCGCAGGCTTCGAATTCGACGTGCCGGTGCGGTTCGACACCGACAGGATTTCGACCTCGGTGGCCTCGTTTCAGGCCGGCGAAGTGCCGAATGTCCCGGTGGTGGAGCTGCGCATCTGATGGCTTTTTCCGAGGAGTTCAAAACCCATCTCGCCTCCGGTGTCACCACGCTCTGTCGCGCCTGGTCGCTCAGGCGGCGTGACGGCGTGGTCTATGGCTTCACCGATCACGACCGGGAGCTGCGTTTCGACGGGATGGTCTTCAAGGCCGATACCGGGCTCACGGCGCAGGCGCTGGAGCAATCCACCGGGCTCTCGGTGGACAATAGCGAGGCGCTGGGCGCGCTCACGGCGGCCTCCGTCACCGAGGACGACATTCGCGCCGGGCGTTTCGATGGTGCCGAGATCCAATGCTGGCTGGTCAACTGGGCCGATGTCGGCCAGCGGGCGCTGTTGTTTCGGGGCAGATTCGGCGAGATCACCCGGGTCTCGGGCGGGTTTCGTGCCGAACTCAGGGGGCTGACCGAGGCGCTCAACCAGCCGCAGGGGCTGATCTATCAGAGCCAATGTTCCGCCATTCTCGGCGATGCCCGCTGTGGCGTGGCCCTCGACCAGCCCGGCTATTTCACCGAGATCGCCGTGGAAACGATGGAAAAGGGCAAGGTTTTCAGCTTTGCGGGTCTCGATGAATTCGACGACCGGTGGTTCGAACGTGGCCGGTTTCTGGTGCGGAGCGGCGCGGGTGAAGGGCTGATCGGGCTGATCAAGAACGACCGGCTTTCGGCCACGGGCCGCGTCATCGAGCTTTGGGAAGATCTGCGCGCCGATGTCCGGCCCGGCGATCTGATCCGCATCGAGGCGGGCTGTGACAAACGCGCCGCGACCTGTCGTCTGAAATTCGACAATTTCGCGAATTTTCGCGGCTTTCCGCATATCCCCGGCGAAGACTGGCTCGCCACCTATCCGGTCAAATCCGGCCAGAATGACGGTGGCAGCCTCTCGGGGAGCGGATCGCAAGAGGCATCGGGGTGAGAAGATGATGGATCAGCTTGTCCTTCACCATGCCCGCGACTGGCTCGGAACGCCGTACCGGCATCAGGCCTCCTGCAAAGGCGCGGGGGCCGATTGTCTCGGGCTTTTGCGCGGGGTCTGGCGCGAGCTCTATGGTGCAGAGCCCGAAGCCGTGCCGGCCTATACCGCCGATTGGTCGGAGCCGCAGCACGACGAGCGGCTTTTGGCGGCGGCGATGCGCCATCTGATCCGCAAACCCTGCGCCGCGATGGCGCCGGGCGATGTGATCCTGTTTCGCATGCGCGCGGGCTCTGTGGCCAAACATCTCGGCATCCTTAGCGCAGGGGGCAGCGCGCCACGGTTCATCCATGCCTACAGCGGCCATGGGGTGATCGAGAATGCGCTCAGTGCGCCCTGGCGGCGGCGTGTGGCCGCCTGTTTCGCCTTTCCTCCAATCACCGCAACCTCGGGGAGCTGAACCATGGCAACGATCGTGCTTTCTGCGGCGGGGGCCGCGCTCGGGGCCTCCGTCGGCGGCGGGGTGTTCGGCCTGTCCTCGGTGGTGATCGGCCGCGCCATCGGCGCCACCATCGGCCGGGCCATCGATCAGCGCCTGATGGGATCGGGCAGCCAGACGGTGGAGAGCGGCCGGGTCGAACGTTTTCGCCTCACCGGCGCTTCCGAGGGCACGGCGGTGGCACAGCTCTTTGGTCGGATGCGTATCGGCGGTCAGGTGATCTGGGCCACCCAGTTCAAGGAGCATGTGACGGCCAGCGGCGGTGGTGGCGGCAAGGGCGCGCCGAGCCGCCCGACGGTGGCCGAATACAGCTATTCCGTGTCTCTGGCCGTGGCGCTTTGCGAGGGCGAGATTTCCCGTGTCGGCCGGATCTGGGCCGACGGCAGCGAGATCGACCGAAGCGCGGTGACGCTTCGGGTCTACTCGGGGGCGGAAGACCAGCAGCCGGATGCCAAGATCGAGGCTATCGAAGGCGCAGGCCAGGTGCCGGCCTATCGCGGCATTGCCTATGTCCTCTTCGAGGATCTGGATCTCACGCCCTTCGGCAACCGGGTGCCGCAATTCACCTTCGAGGTGATGCGCCCGGAGCAGGTCTTGAACCCGGGCGATACGGCGCGTGATCTCACCCATATCGTGCCCGCCGTGGCGATGATCCCGGGTACGGGCGAATATGCGCTGGCCACCACGCCGGTCTATGTCGGCGACGGGGCCGGGGTGACGCTCGCCTCGAACATGAATTCGACCTCGGGTCAGCCGGATTTCACCACCTCCCTGGACGCCATGGTCGATGAGCTGCCGAATTGTCGCTCGACCTCTCTGGTGGTGTCCTGGTTCGGTTCCGATCTGCGGTGCGGGCAATGCGCGCTGCGGCCCAAGGTCGAACAGAAAGCGGTGGATGCCGCCAAGATGTCCTGGACGGTCTCCGGCGTGACCCGCAGCACGGCGGAGGCTTTGGCAAAGGATGCCGAGGGCCGGGTGATCTATGGCGGCACGCCGTCGGATCAATCCGTCATTCAGGCGATCAAGGCGCTGCACGCGGGCGGCCAGGAGGTGATGTTCTACCCGTTCATCCTGATGGATCAGGAGGCGGGCAACGGGCTCACCGATCCCTGGACCGGAGAGGCCGAACAACCGGCGTTGCCCTGGCGCGGGCGGATCACCACATCGCTGGCGCCGGGTGTCAGCGGCACGCCGGATGGTACGGCGGCAGCCGAGGCCGAGGTGGCGGCGTTTTTCGGCACGGCGCAGCTCGGCGATTTCACCGCCGCAGGCAATACGGTCAGCTATAGCGGCCCGGCGGAGTTCTCGTTTCGGCGGATGATCCTGCATTACGCCCATCTCTGTGCGCTGGCCGGCGGGGTGGAGGCGTTTTGCATCGGCTCTGAATTGCGCGCGCTCACCCAGATCCGCGACGACAGCGGCTTTCCGGTGGTGGATCAACTGATCGCCCTGGCCGCCGATGTGCGCGCCATCCTCGGCGCGGGATGCAAGATCACCTATGCCGCCGATTGGTCGGAATATTTCGGTTATCACAAGGGGGGAGACCTGTATTTCCATCTCGATCCCTTATGGGCCGATGACAATATCGATTTCATCGGCATCGACAATTACATGCCGCTCTCAGACTGGCGCGAGGGCGATGACCATGCCGATGCCAAGTGGGGCGCGATCTACAATCTCGACTACCTCAAAGCGAATATCGAGGGCGGCGAGGGCTTCGAGTGGTATTACGCCCATCCGGAGCATAAGGCGGCGCAGATCCGCACGCCGATCACGGATGGGGCTTACGGTGAGGCCTGGGTCTGGCGCTACAAGGATATCCGCAGCTGGTGGCAGAATGCCCATCACGAGCGCATCGCCGGGGTGCGCAGCGCCACACCCACCTCGTGGGAGCCGCAATCGAAACCGATCTGGTTCACCGAGCTGGGCTGTGCCGCCGTGGACAAGGGCACGAATGAGCCGAACAAGTTTCTCGATGCCAAAAGCTCCGAAAGCGCCCTGCCGGCCTATTCGACCGGGCGACGCGATGACTTTATCCAGATGCAGTATCTCCGCGCCATGCTCTCCTACTGGGGGGATGCGGCGCATAACCCGATCTCCGAGACCTATGCCGGGCCGATGATCGAGATGTCCCGCGCCCATGTCTGGGCCTGGGACGGGCGGCCTTACCCGGCCTTTCCCTCTGTGTCCTCGGTCTGGTCCGATGGTGAGAATTACGCCAGGGGGCATTGGCTCAACGGTCGGAGCACGGCACGGTCGCTGGCCGATGTGGTCACCGAGATCTGTGCCCGTTCCGGGGTCACCGAGGTCGATACATCCGAGCTCTGGGGCGTGCTGCGCGGTTACCACGTGAACGACATTCAGGGCGCGCGCGCGGCTCTGCAGCCTTTGATGCTGGCCTATGGGTTCGAAGCGGTGGACCGCGAGGGGCGGCTCAGCTTCCGCTCCCGCACCGGCAAGCCCGGGTTTGCGCTGACCGAAGCGCAACTGGCCGAGAGCGAGGAGCTGGACGGTTTGCTCGAGCGCAGCCGGGCGCCGGAGGCGGAAGTGGCGGGACGCGTCCAGCTTACATTCGTCGATGCCGATGGCGATTATGCCGCGCGGTCCGAGGAGGCGATCTTCCCGGATGAGGAGAGCCGGCTTCTTTCACAGAGCGAGTTGCCGCTGGCGCTGACCCGGGCCGAAGGCCGGCAGGTGGTCGAACGCTGGCTCGCCGAATCCCGTGTCGCGCGCGACAGCGCACGCTTCTCGTTGCCGCTCTCGAAACTGCCCTATGGCGCCGGCGATGTGGTGAGCCTTGACACCGAGGCAGGCACGCTGCGCTACCGGATCGATCATGCGACGCTCGGGGCGCAGCAGGACATCACTGCGGTCAGGGTGGAGCAAGAGATCTACACCCCCTCCGACGCGGTCGAGGAGGTGATCGAGGCCCAGCCTTTCGTCGCGCCCCTGCCGGTCTATCCGCTGTTTCTCGATCTGCCGCTGCTCAGCGGTGATGAGGTGCCGCACGCGCCGCATATCGGGGCTACGGCAAAGCCCTGGCCCGGATCGGCGGCTGTCTACAGTTCCGCCTCCGACAGTGGCTATGCGCTCAACACGCTGTTGCCGACATGGGCCACCATCGGGGTGACCGAGACCGCGCTGGGCGGGGCGACACCCGGGCTCTGGGACCGTGGCGGGGCGCTTCGGGTCCGGCTCACCCGGGGCGAGCTCTCCTCCGCCGATCCTCTGGCGGTTCTGAACGGTGCCAATGTGGCGGCGATCGGGGATGGGACATCCGGCACTTGGGAGGTCCTGCAATTCGCCGAGGCCGAACTGGTGGGGCCGCAGATCTATGAGATTTCGCTGCGGCTCAGAGGGCAGGCGGGAACCGATGCGCTGGGCGAAGGTCTTCTGAACGGGGTGACGCCGGACTGGCCGGCGGGGTCGCGCTTTGTCTTGATCAATTCGGCCCTGCGTCAGATCGATCTGGCGCAATCGGCGCGCGGTCTTGCCCGGCACTACCGGATCGGACCTTCGGGGCGGAGCTATGAGGACGCGAGCTATCAGCATCTTGTCGAGGCTTTCGATGGCGTCGGTCTGCGCCCCTATGCGCCGGCGCATCTGACGGCGCATAGCGGCGCTTCGGGGGAGATCGAACTGCGCTGGACCCGCCGCACCCGCATAGATGGCGACAGCTGGCAATCCGTCGAGGTGCCGCTGGGCGAGAGTTTCGAGCTTTACCTGATCCGGGTGGTGCAGGGCGGCAGCCTTCTGCGCGAGCTGACCACGGGCAGTCCGAACTGGACCTACACGGCGGCGCAGAAGGCGAGGGACGGCGTGGCGCCGCCCTATGAAATCCATGTGGCCCAGATGTCCGAGAGCTTCGGCCCGGGGCTGTTCCGAAAGGTCGAGATCAATGTGTGAGACGAAGATGCGTGAGGAATACCATGAAGGAGAAGGGGCATGAGTAACACCAGCCGTTTCGCCCTGCCGCTGCTGGAGGCGGCGCAGGCCCAGAAACATGTCACCGTGAACGAGGCGCTGGCCCGCATCGACGGGGTGATTCAGCTCAGCCTGCGATCCGTGGCGGACAACACCCCGCCGCTGACGCCGCAGGAGGGAGAGGTTTACGGTGTCGGCGCGGCACCGGTCAATGATTGGGCCGGGCAGGCGGGCATGATCGCGCTCTATCTGAACGGTGGCTGGGTCTTTGTGGCGCCCGCGCTGGGCCTGCGGGCCTATGTCACCGATCAGGCGGGCTGGGCCGCCTATGATGGGGCAGGGTGGCAACTCGGGGCGCAAACGCTCTCCGTTCATGGTGCCGGCATGGTGATGAAAGTGATCGAGATCGATCATGCGATCAGCGCCGGGGCCAGCTCGGCTGTCAGCTTTGCGCTGCCGGGGCAATCCGTGGTCTTTGGTGTCACCGGGCGGGTGCTCTCCGACATCACCGGTGCCGGGCTGACCGGGTTTTCGCTCGGCGTCGCCGCCTCTTCCAATCGCTACGGCTCCGGCCTCTCGACCGTGCAGGGCAGCTGGCTTCGGGGCCTCACCGGCACGCCTTTGACCTATTACGCCTCGGAGGATCTGATCCTCACTGGCGAGGGCGGCGATTTCAGCGGCGGAACGATCCGGCTCGCCGTGCATTGTGCACAGTTCTCCCTGCCGTCGGAGTGAGCGTTTGCGTAGGGAGGGAGTTCGTCGTTCACGGCGCTCGCACAGCCTGGTGTGCGGGGTTTTTCGCCGCTCTCCCCTTGTGCTTTGGCAATTGGACCTATCTATAGTATTCTCTCGGAAAAAGAGGACATGGATATGGCCAAGACCCGCACCACTTTGAAAGAACTCGACCCCGTCTGGAGCCAGGTCGTCTCCGAGGCGCGTGCCGCTGTGGCCGCCGAGCCGCTCCTGGGCGGGCTGGTGCATGCCTGTATCCTGCATCACGAAACGCTCGAGGATGCGCTGGCCTACCGGATCGCGCAAAAGCTCGCCTCGCCCGAGATGTCGGAACAGCTCATCCGTGAAATCGCCGATGATGCCTATGCCGGTGATCCGAGCCTCGCGGAGGCCGCGCGGGCCGATATCGCCGCCGTGTTCGACCGTGACCCGGCCTGCCATCGCTACATTCAGCCTCTGTTGTATTTCAAAGGCTTCCAGGCGATTCAGGCGCATCGCGTTGCGAACTGGCTGTGGCGCGAAGGACGCAAGGATCTGGCCTATTTCTTCCAGATGCGCATGTCGGAGCAATTCTCTGTCGATATCCATCCGGCCTGCCGCATCGGCAAGGGGCTGTTCCTGGACCACGCCCATGCACTGGTGTTCGGTGAGACCGCCGTCATCGGCGACAATGTCTCGATCCTGCATGACGTGACCTTGGGCGGCACCGGCAAGGAGGACGAGGATCGTCATCCCAAGATCGGTGATGGCGTGTTGATCGGCGCCGGTGCCAAGGTGCTCGGCAATATCAAGATCGGCTGCTGCTCGCGGGTTGCCGCCGGCTCGGTCGTGCTCTCCGACGTGCCGCCGGCCACCACGGTCGCGGGCGTGCCCGCGCGGGTCGTTGGCGAAGCCGGCTGTTCGCAGCCTTCCGTGTCGATGAACCAGCTCATCGGCGCGCGGGCGGGCGACGACAAGGCCACCTAAAGGCCTTCCGAGATCCGTCTCTGGATCGCAGCCTGTAAGTCGCAGCCTCAAAACCGCAGAAATTCCTGCCCCCATCGCTCTGCGGTGGGGGTATTTTTCTCGGCAGGTGCATTGGCCCGCATCACGCGGCGAGGGTCACCAGCTCGTCATAGGCCTCGAGCGCCTTGATCCCGTACATATAGGACGGCCCGCCGCCCATCAGGATCGCCACGCCGACGGTCTCGGCGATCTCTTCGCGGGAGGCGCCTGCGTCGATCGAGGCTTTGACGTGAAAGCCGATGCAATTCATGCATTGCTTGGTGATGCCGATCGCCAGGGCTTGCAATTCCTTGTGTTTCACCGGAATGGCGCCCTCGGCCATGGCGCCGACATGCAGCGCGTGAAAACCGTCCCCCACGGCGGGGAGCTCTGTGCCGAAATCGCCCATGGCGTTTTGCACCGTTTCAAGTTCTTTTGCCCAGCTCATGATATCCTCCTTTGCCACTGGGTGTGGCTGATCGCTGTGCCAGAGATTTGTCCAAAGACAGTGTCAGTTTAGCATGATGGGCCGGGCGGCGCCTATGAGGCGGATCAGATGGGCCAGAAGATTGATCTGTGGAGTGACCAGTATATTGGGGCGGATGAGGGCTCTGGAAAAGCCCCACGCGCCTGAGGCGGTGGGGCTTTCTGGCGTTTGATCAGAACCGGTCATGCAGGTTGGGGCGCGCCTGCGCCCGCAGGGGCGGCAGGCCGATGTCGCGCCTCAGATGATCCGAGAGCACGATGGAGGGCGGCGGGCGTTTGGCCCGGAGCATGGCGCGCAACACCCGCAGCAGCACGGCCCAGATGCCGTAATTGGCGATCACGGTGTGGATATGAAGACGCGGAAAATCCCCCCGCGCCGGGGTGGTGTAATAGTTTGTCATGATATCAATCTCTTGCGGGGGAACCGCAGAGCCTGTTTTGTCAGTTTTTAGAAAAGGGCAGAGGCGAAAAGATGCGCTCGATCAGAGCGGATTCTGTGTCAGGACTGCCGGGAGGGGATGCGGGACGGGCGGGTTATCCGCGACGTCGGTGCGATCCGGTCTGAACGGAATGACCAAACGTAAAGGTGGTCTGAGTATATGCAGTCATCATTACGCCTCCTTCGTCAGTTCCGGTTTCAGATGTGCAGAAATTAGCCAGCCGCGGCCATTTCACCAAGGGAAAAGATTTCGACAGACATGACCGTGGCGGATTTGCATCAAAGGCGGTTTGCGCAGGCGCAAAAGAAAACCCCGCCGGAGGGGCGGGGCTTTTGGGTTTTGTGTTGGTTCTGAAACGGATCAGGCCGATTATATCAGGCCAGCATCGCCACCGGGTTTTCGAGATTGTCGACGATGGCTTTCAACAGGTTGGCGCCCACCGCGCCGTCGATCACCCGGTGATCCACCGACATGGTGACGGACATCACGGTCGCGACCTTGATCTCGCCGTCTTCGCCAATAACCGGTTTCTTGACGCCCGCGCCAACGGCGAGGATGCCGGCATGCGGCGGGTTCACGATGGCGTCGAAATTATCGATGCCAAACATGCCCAGGTTCGAGATGGCAAAGCTGCCGCCCTGATACTCATGCGGTGCAAGCTTGCGGTCGCGGGCGCGGTGGGCCAGGTCCTTCATCTCTTTGGAGAGGGCCGAGAGCGACTTCATATCGGCATCCTTGAGCACCGGGGTGAACAGCCCGCCTTCGATTGCGACCGCCACGGCCACATCCGAGGGTTTCAGTTGCAGCACCCGGTCGCCGGCCCAGACGGCATTGGCCTCGGGGACCTCTTGCAGAGCGTTGGCGACGGCCTTGATGATGAAATCATTGACCGAGAGCTTGACGCCCTTGCCGGAGAGCTGGTGGTTCAACTCGCCGCGGAATTTCAAGAGCGCGTCGATGTTGATGTCGCGGCGCAGGTAGAAATGCGGGATGGTCTGTTTTGCCTCGGAAAGACGTGCGGCGATGGTCTTGCGCATGCCGTCGAGCTTGACCTCTTCGAAGTCGCGGCCCTCGTACATCTTGAGCACGGTCTCGGTCGAGGGACCGGTCGGCGCTGCAGCAGCAGCCGGAGCGCTCGCGGGCGCGGCTGCGGCGGCTTTCGGCGCTTCGGCCTTGGGGGCGGCGGTGGCGCTTTCCACATCCGCTTTCACGATGCGGCCTTTCGGACCGGAGCCCTTGATCGCCGTGAGATCCAGACCTTTCTGGGCGGCGATACGACGGGCGAGCGGCGAGGCAAAGAGACGCTCGCCAGAGGCGGCCACGGGGGCGGCCGGCGCGGGCGCTGCCGGAGCGGCGGCGGGTGCAGCAGCTTCGGCTTTCGGCGCGTCCGCAGCGGCGGCAGGAGCTGGGGATGCGGCTGGGGATGCGGCGGGGCCGGCTTTGCCTGCGGTCTCGACCGCAGAGGCATCCTCGCCCTCTTCCAGCAGGACAGCGATCACATCGTTGACCTTCACGCCTTCGGTGCCCTCGGCCACGATGATCTTGCCCATCACGCCTTCGTCCACGGCTTCGAATTCCATCGTCGCCTTGTCGGTCTCGATCTCGGCGATCACGTCGCCCGATGAGATCTCGTCGCCTTCCTTGACGAGCCATTTCGCCAGCGTGCCTTCCTCCATGGTCGGAGACAGGGCGGGCATCAAAAGTTCAATAGCCATATCGGGGTCTCCTCAGCGGTAGGTCACTTCTTTCACGGCGGCGATCACCTCATCGGTGGTTACCAGCGCGAGTTTCTCGAGATTGGCGGCATAGGGCATCGGCACGTCTTTCCCGGCACAGTTGATCACCGGCGCGTCGAGGTAATCGAAGGCGCGTTGCATGATCGTGGCGGAGATGTGGTTGCCGATGGAGCCAACCGGGAAGCCTTCCTCGACGGTGACGCAGCGGTTGGTCTTCATCACGGAGGCCAGCACGGTGTCATAGTCGATCGGGCGCAGCGTGCGCAGGTCGATCACCTCGGCGGAGATGCCCTCTTCGGCCAGCTTGTCGGCGGCTTCCAGAGCATATTGCATGCCGATGCCGAAGGAGACGATGGTCACATCCGTGCCCTCGCGCCAGATCCGTGCCTTGCCGAAGGGGATGGTGAAATCCTCGAGCGCCGGCACCTCGAAAGAGCGGCCGTAGAGGATCTCGTTTTCGAGGAAGATCACCGGGTTCGGGTCGCGGATCGCGGTTTTCATCAGACCTTTGTAGTCGGCGGCGGAGTAGGGCATCACCACTTTCAGGCCCGGGATCTGCGCATACCAGGCGGCGTAGTCCTGCGAGTGTTGCGCGCCGACGCGGGCGGCGGCGCCGTTCGGGCCGCGGAACACCATCGGGGCGCCCATCTGACCACCGGACATGTAGAGCGTCTTGGCGGCTGAGTTGATGATCTGGTCGATCGCCTGCATGGCGAAGTTGAAGGTCATGAACTCGACGATCGGTTTCAGCCCGCCAAAGGCGGCGCCGGTGGCGATCCCGGCAAAACCGTGTTCGGTGATCGGCGTGTCGATGACGCGTTTGGAGCCGAATTCGTCGAGCATGCCCTGGGTGATCTTGTAGGCGCCTTGGTATTCGGCCACCTCTTCGCCCATGATGAAGACATTCTCGTCGCGGCGCATCTCTTCGGACATGGCGTCGCGGAGCGCTTCGCGTACCGTCTGGGTCTTCATCTCCGTGCCTTCCGGCCAGTCGGCGGAGGCTTTCGAGACCACTTCCACGGGGGCTGCGGCTTTTGCCGGGGCCGGTGCGGGCGCCTCGGCTGCCGGGGCTTCGGCAGTGGCGGTCGGGGCTGCGGCGGGGGCGGCGAGATCATCGACGCTTTCGCCCTCTTCGACGAGGATGGCGATCACATCGTTGACCTTCACACCTTCGGTGCCCTCGGCCACGAGGATCTTGCCGACCACGCCTTCGTCGACGGCTTCGAATTCCATCGTCGCCTTGTCGGTTTCAATTTCCGCGATGATGTCGCCGGAGGTGACGGTGTCGCCTTCCTTGACGAGCCATTTCGCGAGCGTGCCTTCTTCCATCGTGGGGGAGAGGGCCGGCATCAAAAGTTCGGTTGCCATTGTCGTATCTCCTCCGGATCAGGCGTTGTGCGGCGGAATTTCATCCGCGTAGATGTCGGTCCAGAGCTCTTCGAGCGCCGGTTCCGGGCTTTCCTTGGCGAATTCGGCAGCCGCGTTGACCACGGATTTGATCTCCTTGTCGATCGTCTTGAGATCGTCCTCGGTGGCGTGGTTGCCGGTCAGAAGGATCGAGCGCACAGCTTCGATCGGGTCGCGCTCTTCGCGCATTTTCTGAACCTCTTCGCGGGTGCGGTACTTGGCCGGGTCGGACATGGAGTGGCCACGGTAGCGGTAGGTCTTGATCTCGAGAATGTAAGGCCCTTTGCCGGCGCGGCAGTGCGCCACGGCGCGTTCACCGGCGTCCTTGACGGCCAGAACGTCCATACCGTCGACCTCTTCGCCCTCGATGCCGTAGGCATTGCCGCGTACCCAGTAGGACGGCGACTTGGTCGAGCGCTGGGTCGAGGTGCCCATGGCGTATTGGTTGTTCTCGATCACGAAGACCACCGGCAGATCCCAGATCTCGGCCATGTTATAGGTCTCGGCGACCTGGCCCTGGTTGGCGGCGCCATCGCCGAAATAGGTGAAGGTGACATTGTCATTGCCACGGTATTTGTCGGAGAAGGCGAGACCGGCGCCCAGCGGCACCTGTGCGCCGACGATGCCATGGCCGCCGTAGAAATGCTTCTCTTTCGAGAACATGTGCATCGAGCCGCCCTTGCCCTTGGAATACCCGCCCTCGCGACCGGTGAGCTCCGCCATGACGCCTTTCGGGTCCATGCCACAGGCGAGCATGTGACCGTGGTCACGATAAGAGGTGATACGCTTGTCGCCCTCTTTCGCCGCGGCCTCGAGGCCGACGACAACGGCCTCCTGACCGATGTAGAGGTGACAGAAGCCGCCGATCAGGCCCATGCCATAGAGCTGGCCGGCCTTTTCTTCGAAACGACGGATAAGAAGCATGTCTTTGTAATAGGCGAGCAGCTCGTCTTTCGAGACATTCGCTGGGCTCGCTGCTTTCGACGCAGGTTTCCGGGGTGCCATGCGGCCTCCTCCTCCAAGATCGCAATAGATAGATAGTTTAGTGTTAAACTATATAGTAGCGGCAGCGGCCGGTGATTGCACGGATTTTTTGATATGCGCTGCGGGTGGCTGCCATGCATCAGGCGAATAGCTGAATTGAAAGACAAAAATTCGCGCATTGGTTGTAAATGGCGGGCCGTTGTTAAAGGTTTCGAAAGTCACCCGGACTAGTTTCGGTCCCGTCTCGCGCCGAGGGCGGTGCGATCTCGTTTCACCTTATGCTGCCGGGAGATTAGTCGTGACTCTCTATGTTGACCTTACCAGTTTTGCTCCTTCCAACTTCATTTACGGGACTGCGTCCGGGGACAAGATTTTCGGGACCGACGGTGACGATTATATCGTCGCGGGTGCGGGCAAGGATTTCTGGGTCGCTGGCGGCGCGGGCGCCGATATGTTCGAAGTGAACTACGGCGACCAAGTCGTGCGGATCGCGGATTTCGTCGTTGGCGAGGATCATATCGCACTTGCGGATATATCCGTTCTGGACGGCGCGACCTTTGAACAGGATGGCGATCGGTTCGATATCACCCTGCGCGATAGCACGCTGATCCGGGTCGATGGTGTCACCGCCGCCGATATCGGCGAGCTGTTCGCGTTCCGCTCTGATGTGGTGGGGGGCGATGCGACGCCGGAGGCCGGCACGTTTGATCCGCTCGACACAACAGCGTTGAACGTCATCACCGGGACGGAGGATCGCGACAAAATCATCGGCACGTGTGATGATGATTACATCATCGCCGGCCAGGGTCAGGACTTCTGGGTCACCGGCGGCGCCGGCCGCGATACATTTGAAGTGAACTATGGCGATGATATTGTAAGGATTGCCGATTTCGTGACCGGGGACGACCATATCGCGCTTGCGGATTCCACCGTTCTGGACGGCGCCACCTTCGAACAGGATGGCGACCGGTTCGATATCACGCTCGACGACGGCACCCTGATCCGGGTTGACGGTGCGACGGAAACGGATCTCGCGGATATGTTCGTGTTCCGCTCTGACGCGCCTGCGCCGACTGACCCGACGCCGACTGACCCGACGCCGACTGATCCGACGCCGACCGACCCCGCGCCGACTGATCCGGCCCCGGGTGATGCGGCGCCGGAGCTGAAAGTCGTGGTGTTCGGTGGGCAATCGCTGGCCTTTGGGGCGACCGGGCGCGATTGGGTCACGACCGAACCGGTCTATGACAACTCGCTGATGCTGGATTTCGACGATCCGGCGAATGGCGCCCGGGGCTGGGATGCCGAGGCGGTGGATGTCGACACATTCAACGGGTTCACCCAGCGCTATGAGGTGGCGCAGGAGACCCCGGCCACCGGCACGATGAACGTGCTGGCGGCGGCCAATCCGGATACGACCTTTGTCAGCCTGCATTACGGTCAGGCCGGCAAGTCGCTGGATTACATTCGCGAAAACACCCTCGACGGGCTATATACGCAGCTCGAGTTGTTGAAAGCTCAGGCCGATGCCGAGGGCTATGCGATCAACAATGTCATCGAACTGGCCTGGATTCAGGGGCAGTCGGGCTCTCTGGGGGATTATTCCGATACGCTTTCGGCGCATCAGGATGAGGTCGAAGCCTTCGTGAAAGACCTGTTCGGTGCGGAGTTCGAGGTGGAGTTCTATGCCTCGATCACCCGCGGTTTCGGCGGCAAGGTCACCACCGGCGAGCAGTTCGATGCGATCATGGACGATCCGGAGATCCATCTCGGCACCACCGAGGTGGTGTTCAACTCGCAATACCCGGCGCAGGGAGACCCGTGGAACGCGCACCTGTCGGGCGAGGGCTATTACATGATGGGGGCACAGATCGCCTCACATATCATGGCCAATATGGCCGGCGATCCGTTGGCGCCGATCGCGGTCGAGGCGGTGGAAGAGGTGGCCCCGAGCACCTATCGGATCCATTTTTCCGGTGTGCAGGGCGGCCTGATGGAAAATCCGGGCGTCTATGCTGATGATGACTTCATCGGTGCCCCCGACAATTTCGGGATCGATGTCTATCGTGCCAACAACGGTCAGCTGGAGGGCGATATCATCGAGAGCCGGATCGTCGACGCCGATACGATCGAGTTTGTGTTCAGCGAGGATCTGTCGGGTGACTATCGTCTCTGGGTTGGGCGCAGCGAGTCGGATGGCTGGATGGTCGACGGGCGCGGTGCGGGCTACGGGGGCACGACGCTTTATGACAGCGGTCAGATCTATAGCGCGGTCGATCCGGGCAACGGGTTCGACTTGCAGACCGCGGAATTGGCGGAATTCGTGCCGCAGCAATATTTCGATTTCACTGTCTGAGGTAGCGCTATTGATGCGATTTATACGGGCGTGCCCTTTGGGGCGCGCCCGTATGCTTAGCGACAGCTGGCAAGCTGTGCCTTGTAGCGCGCGGCGCGGGCGGCGAGCTGATCGGCGACCCCGATCAGCCAGGCTTTGCTCTGGTGGCTGCCGCGGCGATAGCCGGTGCGGCCCTCGTGATAGGCGAGGTAGCTGTTCCTGGCGTCGGCGTTGGAGATCCCCAGCGCCTTGTTGTTCGTGCTCACGTACCAGCCGAGGAAATCGGCGGCGTCGAAAATGTTGGATCGGCTGGCGCCGCGCCGTCCCGGGCCGTTGCGATAGTCGTCCCAGGTGCCGTCGAGCGCCTGAACATAGCCGCGTGCCGAGCTGGCGCGGCCTTTCGGGATCACCCAGAGCGTATAGCGTTTCGGCGGGCGGGCATTCGCCCGGAAGCCGGATTCATGATAGATGAAGGCCATCTGCGTGCTCACCGGCACGCCCCATTTGCGCTCGGATTTGCGCATCGCCGTGTAATATTGCGGCTTGTCGCGGATGATTGCGCAGGCGTTTTCCGGATTGGCCGGCACGCTGTTGCGCGCGCCACAGGCGGCCAAGGTGCAAAGCGCCGCTGTGCCGGTGACAATCACGGCGCGGCGCGACAGGGTCGGGGTGCGGGAGGAAAGGGCGTTGGAGGTCATGTCGGGTCTCTATGCTCCTCTGTCCGGGGCCGGGGGTGTCGCAATCGAGCGGGGGGTCAGCGAATGACGATCTCATCCGAGCGCAGATAGCCCAGAATGTCGCGGGCCTGCTCGTCGAGCAGGTCGAGATCGAGATAGCCGTCGGAAAGTCGCATGGTCTTGTTGCGCAACACGCCGAGCTCGTCATCGAGTTTGCCGCTCACCGCCTGCAGATCGGAGAGCTCGGCCTCGATCTGCAGGCGGCGAAACAGCCCGTACTCCCCTTGCACGGCGGCAAAGGTGAAGTAGCCACCGAGGGTGACCATGACGCCGGTGTACAAAAGCACAGCCAGCGACGGGCGTTTGCGCGGATGAGCCATGATAGGCTTCTTTCCTTTGTATGAATGGGCGTTTTGACAACACCCAAGTCTGCCTCACGGGGTGTTCTCTTTGGTGGAACGCCTCCGTAGACCTCTTATGACACAGGTGATTCGACGTGTGAATCCCAAAAACGAATCATCCGCAAAAAAATGCCGGGGGAGGGGGCGGGATGTCGGGTTTGCGGGACGGAGCCGTCATTCGAACGATGCGCAACCGCCCGGAACAGCCACGAAGTGGCCCGGGCGCATTGGGCATCCCCGTACAACAGATTGATCTTTATCGGATTTGGCCAACATAAATCGCCGACCACAGAGAACAGATGCGCCAGCCCACGGTCCGGCGCTCGCTCTCGTGATTAATGTCCCCAAAGGGCTCAGCCCCGTCCTTCTTCCATGTCGTTTAGACGTTCTTCAAAGCCTGAAACAAGAAACGCCCCCGTTTCCGGAGGCGCTTCAAACTGTCGTCGCGGTTTCGTCTCAGCCGGCGATCGAAGCGGCGTGGATGCTGTCCACGGCGGCTTTCAGCGTGGCGTCGAACTCGGCCTCGCTCTGCTGAGCACTCAGGCCTTCGGACAGGGCGCGCGAGAAGGAGGCGATCATGCCGGTGTTTTTCGACAGGATGTCATTGGCCTCATCGCGACCGTAACCGCCCGACAGCGCCACGACTTTCAACACGCGCGGGTGATCGACCAGCGGTTTGTAGAAATTCGCCTCGGTCGGCAGCGAGAGTTTGAGCATCACCTGCTTGCTCTCGTCCATGGCGTCGAGATGCGCAAGGATTTCGTCGCGCAGGATCGCCTCGGCCTCGGCCTTGTCGGCGATGGTGATGGTGACTTCCGGTTCGAGGATCGGCATCAGACCGGCCTTGATCACCTGCTCACCCACTTCGAACTGCTGATCGACCACGGCCTTGATGCCGTCCGGGTTGGCGGCGTTGATCACCGAACGTTCCTTGGTGCCGAAGATATGCAGCTTGGCGGCGCGGGCCAAGAGATCGTCGAGACCCGGCATCGGTTTCATCAGCTGGACGCCATTGGCCTCGGCCTCGAGCCCCTTGTCGATCTTGAGAAACGGCACGATGTCTTTTTCTTCCCACAGGAACAGCGATGTGGGCTTGCCGCCGACGTCGCGGTCCATGGTCATCTCAAAGAGGATGGCGCCGATCACTTTGTCGCCGGTAAACGACGGGGACTGGATGATCCGCGAGCGCATCGCATGGACCATGTCGAACATTTCGGCATCGCCGGAGTACTCGCTTTCCTCGACGCCATAGAGTTTGAGCGCTTTCGGGGTGGAGCCCCCGGATTGGTCAAGCGCTGCAATGAAGCCCTGGCCTTCGCCCATTTTGGCGGTCATTTCCTCGATATACATAGTCGTCCTCTCTGTGGCTCAAATCTTGACCCCTGCGGGCGGGGCGGATCTCGCATCCGAGTTACCCTGCCCGACAGGTTGTCGCAATCGTGATGGCGCTAACGTCTTGAATATTCACATTTGTGAGACATGCGCGATGTCCTTGGTGGCGCTAACATCCTTCTGTCGGCACGCTACCCCTGTTCGGTTCGCGAGGGATTGATTCAGAACAAGATGGCCCATCATAGCCGACATGCGGTGGGAACAGGGCAAAAAAAACCGGGCAAAAAAAGACCCGCGCGAGGGGCGCGGGTCTGTCTGTTCCGGGGGTTAACCGAGGGCTTCGACGCCGGGGAGCGCCTTGCCTTCCATCCATTCGAGGAAGGCGCCGCCGGCGGTCGAGATATAGGTGAAATCATCGCCGTGGCCGGAGGCGTTGATCGCCGCCACCGTGTCACCGCCGCCGGCGACCGAGACCAGCGCGCCGGAATTGGTCAGCTCGGCGATCTTGTCGAGCATGGCGAATGTGCCGGTGTTGAACGGCACGAGTTCAAACACGCCCAGCGGCCCGTTCATGATCACCGTCTTGGCGCCGTCGAGGATCTCGTTGATCCGCTCGACCGATTTCGGGCCGGCGTCGAAGATCATCGCATCGGCCGGGCATTCGGTGGTCGGCACGGTCTCGTTCTCGGCATTGGCCTTGAACTCGCGGGCCACGACCACATCCACCGGCAGGACGATTTCACAACCGGCCTCGTCGGCCTTGGTGATGATCTCGCGCGCGGTTTCCGCCAGATCGTGCTCGCAGAGCGATTTGCCGACATCGACGCCCTCGGCGGCGAGGAAGGTGTTGGCCATGCCGCCACCGATCACCAGGTAATCGACCTTGCGCACCAGATTGCCCAAGAGATCGAGCTTGGTCGAGACTTTCGCGCCGCCGACGATGGCGACGACCGGACGGGTCGGGGTGGAAAGCGCGCTTTCGAGCGCGGAGAGCTCGGCTTCCATCAGGCGTCCGGCGCAAGAGGGCAGGAGCTTCGCCACACCTTCGGTCGAACCATGCGCCCGGTGCGCAGCCGAGAAGGCGTCATTGACATAGATGTCGCCGAGCGCGGCCAGCGAGGCGGAGAATTGCCCGTCATTCTCGGTCTCGCCCTTGTGGAACCGGGTGTTTTCCAACAGCAGCACCTCGCCCGCGCCCAGGGCGGCGACGGCCTCTTTCGCAGGCGCCCCGATGCAATCGGAGGCGAATTTTACCGGTGCGCCCAGAACTTCGGCGACGGTGTCCTTGATCAGCCCGAGGCTCATCTCCGGCACGACCTGGCCTTTCGGGCGGCCGAAATGCGCCATCAGCACCGGTTTGCCGCCACGCGCGAGAATATCGTCGATGGTCGGTTTGATCCGTTCGATCCGGGTGGCATCGGTCACCTTGCCGTCTTCCACCGGCACGTTGATGTCCACGCGGGTGAGCACCACTTTGCCGTTCAGGTCCATGTCGTCGAGGGTTTTCCAGGCCATATCCATCCATCCTTTTCGGGGCGGTCAACTGTTGCCCTCTGTTTGACGGCTCCGCTGCGTTACGTCAACTGTGCGTGAGGGCGCAGCCGCACCGAGGGGCACGGGCGGGGCGGCAGTGACTTCACCCTTTCGCTTGCGCGTTTCGCGCACTAGAGTGCGGCAAAATCTGACCCTGAGGAGGCATTCATGGCCGAGATCAAAGATCCTGAGAACACCATCATCATCACGCTCGAGAATGGCGAGGTCGTGATCGAACTTCTGCCCGATATCGCGCCGAAACATTGCGAGCGCATGAAAGAGTTGGCGCGTTCGGGCGCCTATGACGGCGTGGTGTTCCACCGCGTGATCGACGGTTTCATGGCGCAGACGGGCGACGTGAAATTCGGCAATCAGAACAAGGATTTCGAACTGCGCCGTGCGGGCACGGGCGGTTCCGATCTGGACGATCTGCCGGCCGAATTCTCCGGTATTCCGCACGATCGCGGCACCATCGGTGCGGCGCGGGCGCAAAACCCGAATTCCGCTAATTCGCAATTCTTCATCAACTTCTCGGACAACCATTTCCTCAATCGCCAGTACACGGTCTATGGCCGGGTGATCGAGGGCATGGAAGCGGTCGACAAGATCACCCGCGGTGAGCCGCCGATGGTTCCGGATGCGATGATTTCGGTAAAGGTGGCCGCCGATGTTTAAGCCCGTCGCTCTGATCGCCGCTCTGGCCGCCACGACGGTCGCCTTGCCGGCCTTTGCCACCGGTCTCGATATCGAGGTCAAAGGCGAAGCCAATGGCATGGTCCATATCGATCTGTTCGAAGATGTCGCCCCCGGCCATGTTGATCAGATCACCAAGCTCGCTTCCGAGGGCGCCTATGACAATGTTGTCTTTCACCGGGTAATCGACGGGTTCATGGCCCAGACCGGGGACGTGCAATATGGCAAGATGGGCGCCGAGGGCTTCTCCATGCAGATGGCCGGCCGCGGCGGGTCGCAATATCCGGATCTCAAAGCCGAATTCTCCGACATGTCCTTTGACGAGGGTGTCGTCGGCATGGCCCGGAGCCAGAGCCCGGACAGCGCCAATGCGCAGTTCTTCATCATGTTCGCGCCTGCGCCGCATCTCAACGGCCAGTACACGGTCGTGGGCAAGGTGACCAAGGGCATGGACGTGGTGCATGCGATCAAGAAAGGCACCGGCCCGAACGGTGCGGTGATCGGCCAGCCCGACGTGATGGTGGCGGTCAAGGTCACCGACTGAGCCGGGGCTCGTTCTCAAGCACAAAGGGCGCTTTCGGGCGCCCTTTTTCGTGTCTGCCTGCCTTGCGATGTCGCTCCGATGAGATTGGAAATTGGGATCAGAAGTCGAGGCGCAGCGCCGCACCGGCGAGCCCGTCGCCGCCATCCGCGCCGCCGCTGTAGCCCGCCGAGAGATCGAGAGAGGCGCTGCCTCTGAGATAGACATTGGCGCCCAGAAGCGCGACCCCGTCCTCGGGCGCTTCGAACGGCACGGAGACCAGTTCGGTGAGCGCGATCCGGTCGTTCAGAGGATGGCGATAGGCCATTTCCACCGCGCCCGGTGCATCATTGGCCTCGTTGTAGAACAGCGATCCGGTGAAAGTGCCGGGGCCGAGCGCGACGCTGCCTTGAAGCTTGGCATTGGCCGCGCGCCCGTCGCCCTCGACCAGCTCCACGGCGCTTTCGAGCCGCCAATTGTTCAGCGCCCAGCTGCCGCCGGCGCTCAGCACCGTGACATCGTAATCCTCGACGTAATGCAGCGAGACCGCCATCTCCGCCCCGCCATAGGACAGGCCGTAGGGCAGGTAGTCGTTTTTGGTCAGCGTGCCATCGGTCAGGCGGCTGAAGCCGGTGGCGCTGCGGCTGAGCGCCTCGGGGAGGAGCACATCCGAGATCTGTGGTCGGGCAAAAAGATCAAAGGCCGGGCGTGGATTGCCGAGCGCGATGCGATTGCCATCTGAGAGGCTGTAGGTCAGCGCGGCATAGGTCTCGTGATCGCGGCCGACCGTGCCGAAGCCGCCAAAGCTGAGCCCGAGCCCGTCGCCGGTGGTGGCCCAGCTGGTGTCGCCGCCGAGCCAGAATTCCTCGTCCTGGCCCGAGGCCGCGCCCAGCCCGATCCAGCCGGTCTTTTCGAACACAGGCTCGGCGCGCAGCGGGGCGGCGAGGCTCAGGGCCAAAAGGCCCGTGGCGAGGCTCAAAGAAGAGAGGCAAAGGCGTGATGTAATCTCGGGCATGATGAAACAACTATGCCGCGACTCGTCGGAAAATCCCATTGCAATCATAAGGCTAGACGATCACAAAACCGCGCGCGGATCGCTCCGCACGCGGTTTCTACAGTTTTCAGGAGCTCTGGTCAGTCTTTCAGCACCACGAGCGCATGGCGTTTCTTGCCCGCCGAGAGCTTCATCGGCTCTGCCAGCATCTCTGCGGTGACCATCAGGCCCGCGTCCTTGTGATCCGCGTCGTTCACCTTGGCACCGCCCTCGGCAAACAGGCGTTTGGCGGCTTTGCCGCTGTCAGAGAGGCCGGATTTCACGAAAAGCTGCACGATGGAGATGCCGTCGCCAAGCTCGGCGGCGCTGAATTCCACGGTCGGCAGGTCGTCGCCCATGCCGCCTTTCTCGAACACCTCACGCGCGGTGGCCTCCGCCGCCTGTGCCGCCTCTTCACCGTGCAGGAGCTTGGTGACTTCATTGGCGAGGATGATCTTGGCTTCGTTGATCTCGGAACCTTCGAGCGCGCCGAGGCGGTCGCATTCCTCGACCGGCAGCTCGGTGTAGAGCTTCAAAAACCGTCCCGTGTCAGCATCCGTGGTGTTGCGCCAGAATTGCCAGAACTCATAGGGCGAGAGCATATCGGCATTGAGCCAGATCGCGCCCTGTTGCGATTTGCCCATCTTCTTGCCGTCCGAGGTGGTCAGCAGCGGCGAGGTCAGGCCATAGATCTCATTGTCCAAAACGCGACGCGTCAGGTCGATACCGTTGACGATATTGCCCCATTGATCGGAGCCGCCCATCTGCAATAGGCAGCCGTAGCGGCGGTTCAGTTCCAGGAAATCATAGGCCTGAAGGATCATGTAGTTGAATTCGAGAAAGCTCAGCGATTGCTCACGATCCAGACGCGATTTCACGCTCTCGAAGCTGAGCATCCGGTTGACCGAGAAATGCCGTCCGATGTCGCGCAGGAAATCGAGGTAGTTCAGCTCATCGAGCCATTCGGCATTGTTGAGCATCAGCGCCTTGTTCGGCGCCTCGCTGTCATAGTCGATATAGGCGGCGAAGACCTTTTTGATCCCGGCGATATTGTCGTCGATCTGCGCGGGCGTCAGCAGCGGGCGCTCATCGGCGCGGAAAGACGGATCGCCCACTTTTGTGGTGCCGCCGCCCATGAGGGTGATCGGCTGATGCCCGGTCTTTTGCAACCAGCGCAGCATCATGATCTGGATGAGCGAGCCGACATGCAGCGATTTGGCTGTCGCGTCAAAGCCGATATAGGCCGGAACCACCCCTTTGCTCAGGGCTTCGTCCAAGCCCTGATAATCGGTGCAATCCGCGAGGAAGCCACGTTCGATCATCACAGCCATGAAGTCTGATTTGGGATGGTAGGTCATTGCTCTCTTTATCCGTTCCAAGCTTTGGTGCGGCCTGATATATCGGGGCAAAGACCAAAGGGAAAGAGTGTGATGGGTGGGAAAGCTCTGAAAGAGCCGATCTGGGTCGCGGGCTGCATGTCCGGGACCTCGCTGGACGGGGTCGATGTGGCACTTTTGAAGACCGACGGCGTGGCGATTGTCGGTTTCGGTGAGAGCGCCTTCCGGCCCTACAGCGAGGCGGAACAGGCGATGTTTCGCGCCGAGCTCGGCAGCTGGCAGGCCTCGGAGCCGCTCACCGAACTGATCGAGACCGCCCATTCGCAGGCGCTTTCCCAGCTTGAACCGCCGCAAGACGCGCCGGAGCGAGGTATCGCCCTGATCGGGTTTCACGGCCAGACTTTGAACCACGCGCCCGACGAGGGTCGGACCTATCAGGCCGGGGATGGCGCGGTTCTGGCCGCGGTCATGGGGCTGCCGGTGATCTGGGATTTCCGCTCCTCCGATGTCGAGATGGGCGGGCAGGGGGCACCATTGGCGCCTTTCTACCATCATGCTTTGGCGCGCTATGTCGGGGCAGAGGCGCCGGTGGTGTTTCTCAACCTGGGCGGTGTCGGCAATCTGACCTGGGTCAATCCAAAGGTTGCGGATCCGGCCGCGCCCGGCGCCTGTCTCGCCTTTGACACCGGGCCGGCCAATGCGCCGGTGAACGATCTGATGCGGGCGCGTCTTGGCCAGAGCTATGACAAGGATGGCGCGCTGGCGGCGCAGGGCAGGCCGGATATGGAGATCGTGGCACGGGGGCTGGAGCATGCGTATTTCTACAAAATGCCGCCGAAATCCTTGGATCGGAACGATTTTCACGGCGTGCTCGAGGCGGTCGCGCCGCTCTCGGATGCTGATGCCGCCGCCACGCTCACCGCTTTCGCCGCCGCCTGCGTCGCCCGCGCCATGGATCATTGTCCGTCCCCGCCCGCGGCGCTCTATGTCACCGGTGGCGGGCGCCACAATCCGGTCTTGATGGCGATGATTGCCGCCGGGGTCGATTGCGAGGTGCTGCCGGTGGAAGAGATCGGGCTCGATGGCGATATGCTGGAGGCCCAGGCCTTTGCTTATCTTGCCGCCCGGGTGCGGGCCGGGCTGCCGACCTCGGCGCCCTCGACCACCGGGGTGCGTGCGGCGATCGGCGGTGGCCGGCTGTCGCGACCCGAGGTCTCCTCAAAAGCCTGAAAACCCCTGCCGCAAGGCAGGGGCCGTTTCGTGGTCCCGGGTTGGGTCTATCAGGCGGCTTCCGCCTCGGGGGCCTTGCCGACCAGCAGACCCGCCGCTTTTTCGGAGACGAACCCGAAGAGCGTGCCGAGGATGAGCGAGATCAGCACCAGGGCCGTGGCCTGAACGGAGGCTGCGAGATCGCCGATCGCCACGCCCGACAGAAGCGCGAATGCGGCGGTGGCGGCATAGCCATAGACCGCCGCGGGGATGGTGGCCAATGCCGGGATATGCGCGCCCAAAACCAGCGCCACGACCGAGACACCGACGATGATAGAGGTGACGGCGACGGAGCCGCCCACGGTGGCGACGACAAACAGCGCGATTGTGGCCACTACGGCGCCCCAGGCATGGTTCACGGCGCATTTGCCGATCGAGGCGGTGCCGCCGCCGGTGTGGTAAAAGGCGCCCCAGCCGATGAACAGCGCCCAGACCTGTAGGCCGAGCCCGGTGCCGAGGCAGAGATAGGTGGCGACGCTGGCCAGCGCGCCAATGGATATGGCCAATGCCGTGATCAGATTCATTTGGTGTCCTCCCGTTGGATCTTGCGCGTGGTTTTTGATTTTGCGCGAGGGAGAGCCTAGGCGCGGTGCGCCTCCGGTCCCAATTGGACCTAGGTGGGGCGGGTCTTACGACCGATCCGACCCCGGAACATTGGCGCCGGGACATTGCCCCCCGGAACAGTGGAGCCGGTCGCAGGGTAGGAGACAGGTTTGGAAACTGCGGGCCACAGGCAGCCGCGCCGCCAAACCGGAAAATCCACGCGCGCACAGCGTAGCTGGGCGCGGAGGGATGATCTCGGAAGATTGTTCGGGAAATGTGCGGAAACTGGAGCTGGCGGTCCGACCGATCTGAGCGGATCCCCCCCAATCCGATCTGACTCGCCAGCAGATACGCAACTGGTACCAAAGGTGCAGACAACATGTCACGCGCACCGACACTCGTTAGCTTACGTAAGGGTAACCGAATGTCAGATCGACGCCAGTGCGGAAAACCTTACCATTTGGTCGGCATTGCTGCGAAATTTAGGGTAATTTGATATATTTATGCTCAATTGTTGCGCAATACGTTCCAATTGCAACCTTCGGGCGCGGGGAATTCGACTCGGATTCCTCAGGGAAACGGCTGTTTCGGCAGCTCGGGCAAGGTTTCGCATGACGCCGCCGTGGTTATGGCGAAGCGGTCTTGTCCCGAGCGGATACGTTCGAAGGTGGCAAGACAGATTTCATCGCCCTCGGCAAAGAGCAGTATCGGCTTGGCGTAGAGCAGACGAACCTTTGTCCCGTCGGCCAATTCGGCGGTGATGGAAAACCGGGGGCCGTGTTCCGTGCCGAGCTGGGTCGCGATGGCGAGCACCCGGGCGCGCTGATAGCCGGTGAGACGTTCCGGATCGCGGATCGAGCGCAACAACAGGCCGATGAAGAGGCCACAGACGAGGGTAACGGGGATCAGAGTGCTCAGCGCCCGGCGCCAGGAGAGCCCGCCGGGGGGCAGGTCGAGCCACAGGGCGATCTTGTCCCAGAGGCTCAGGTTCGGAGGGCGCGGCGCCCTAGCCATCGGCCCTTCGCGGAATGTCAAACCCCGGTGCCGCCAGGTCGAAGCCCTCGAAGCGGAAGCCGGGCGAGACGGTGCAGCCGACCAGCGTCCAGTCGCCGGTGGTGCGCGCGGCCTGCCAATGGCCGGTCGGGACGAGGCGCTGTGGCGCTTCGCCAGCCGTCAGGTCCGGTCCGAGGATCAGATCCTGCGCCGGGCCCGTGTCCGTCGCCGAGACCGAGAGCACCAGAGGTGCGCCGGCGTAGTAATGCCAGATCTCGGCGGCATCGACCCGGTGCCAATGGCTGGTTTCTCCCGCTTTCAACAGGAAATAGATACAGGTGCCGGCAGGGCGGGCGTCGCCCTGCCGCGTACCAGAGGTCTCGGCCACCCAGGTCTGACGGTAATGCCCGCCTTCGGGATGCGGGGTGAGGCCGAGTTTGGCGATGATCTCGTCGGCGGTCATGGGAGAGGCCCTCAAATCAGCGGGATATGGGAGGCGGCGCTTTCCGGAATTGGCCCGCCGTTCATCCGCGGATCGTCCATCACCTCGATGGCGCGGCCATAGGGTTTGAACCCAGACCGGATGTAGAAGCCCACCGCCTGCGGGCTGTCGAGCGTGCAGGTGTGGACAAAAAGCCGTTTGATCTGACGTGCAAAGGCCAGATCGAGCGCCTGTTCCATCAGCCAGCGTCCGGTGCCGCCGCCGATGAGGTCCTTGTGCAGGCCGAAAAACGCCAGTTCGGTGTTGTCGGGATCGCGGAAGTCAAGTTCCAGGAGCCCGAGGTCCTGTCCGTCCTTGTGGACCGAATAGATCGCTACATTGGGATCGGTGAGAATGGCCGAGAGCCTCTCATCCGCCATGTAAAGCCGCGAAAACCAAAGCCAATCTTCACCGACACGGCGATAGAGCGCGCGATACCAGTCGAGCGTGGGCGCCTCATGGTGGACCAATGCCAAGCCGGGCCGCTCCGGCGCAGGCCGCGGCGCCGGACGTTCGAACATTTCGAGATAAGTGACAATGGCGGCGAGCTTGCCGGAGGGCAGATCGTGGATGCCATCTTCGAGAGGGCTGGGGAGGGGGGCGGCGAGAGGCGTGTTGGTCATGGTCGGAAGGTGACCCAGCCACATTGGATTTGCAAGCTGTCCGGATCGTGATGCGCAGAGAATTTTTCTTGTGGTACAAAGTCTCGAACGCACGGAAAACGCAGACAGGACAGATATATGACCAGCCCAGCACATTCGGTGGCTTTCGCTCTTGCGCTCGCCCTTGTTCCCCAGATGACCCTGGCCCAATCGGACCCGCATATGCATGGCGCGAATGGTCATGATGAGGTCAACATGCCGGGCCTGCGGGGACGGGATGCGACGGTGCAGGAAAGCGCCGAGATGGAGGTGATGTTCAAGAACTTCCCCACCTTGTCGCGCGAGGTCGAAAACCTGCCCGATGGCATCCGCACCGTGACACGGTCCTCCGACCCCGATGTGATGGACGCGCTCGTAAGCCATGTGGTCGGCATGACAGCCCGGGTGGACGAGGGCCGCGACCCGGAGGTGATCATCCAGTCCCCGACACTCGACATCTTTTTTGAGCGCACCGGCGCGATTGAGACCGAGATCGAGGTGACGGAAGAGGGGATTGTCGTCGTGCAGACCTCGGACGACCCGGAGATCGTCGCCGCGCTCCACACCCATGCCGCGGAGGTCTCCGACATGGCCGCGCGCGGGATGGTGTCGGTGCATGAGCGGATGATGGGACCGGCGAACGGGGGGTGATGGCCCCGCCACACGTTGCGGACCGGAGGCGAAGGTGTCGCCTAGTCGGGGGAACCGGCACAGTCGCGAAGCGGGTGCGCGAAAGCGACGGCGGGGAGAAGCAACAGCGGGATCAGATAAAATTGCGCAGGTGTATCGGTCCTAAACAAAAAAGCCCCACCAAAATGGCGGGGCTTTTACTCAATTATCCAGCCCGGAAGGGCCATCAAAGTCTGCATCGCCGTTCTCGTCTCCGTCGGAAGTGTCTTCGCCTTCGTCCAGAAGACGATTTACATCGCGGGTCTCGATGGTGGATGCAAAAATGCCCGCCGCTGCCAGTGTCAGGACGACATAGACCATTTTGTCGGTCAGATAGGCCGCGACGTAGGATGGGATAAGGATCACCGCCGCTTTCAGAAAAGCTGTTCTGAGATTTGGGGTGATCCTCGAGGTCATCTTACTTCTTCAGGATGCTCGTCCCAGCATATTCCGCCGTCGCACCCAGCTGTTCCTCGATGCGGATCAGCTGGTTGTATTTCGCCATCCGGTCGGAGCGCGACATGGAGCCGGTCTTGATCTGGCCGCAGTTGGTAGCAACCGCGAGGTCGGCAATCGTGGCGTCTTCGGTCTCGCCGGAGCGGTGCGACATCACGTTGGTGTAGCGGGCGCGGTGGGCCATATCGACGGCTTTGAGGGTCTCGGAGAGCGAGCCGATCTGGTTCACCTTGACGAGCATGGAGTTGGCCACGCCCTGTTCGATGCCGGAGGCCAGACGCTCCGGGTTGGTCACGAAAAGATCGTCGCCGACGAGCTGGACCTTGTCACCGAGTTTCTCGGTCAGGAGTTTCCAACCGGCCCAGTCGTCCTCGGCCATGCCGTCTTCGATCGAGATGATCGGGTAGTCGTTGCAGAGCGCGACGAGGTAGTCGGCGTTTTCCTCGGAGGTGAGCGATTTGCCTTCGCCCTTCATCTCGTATTTGCCGCCCTCGTAGTACTCGGTCGAGGCGCAATCGAGCGCGAGGTAGATGTCCTCGCCCGGTTTGTAACCGGCTTTCTCGATGGATTTCAGCACGAAGTCGAGCGCTTCGCGGGTCGAGGAGATGTTCGGGGCAAAGCCGCCCTCGTCACCGATGCCGGTGTTGTAGCCGGCGGCCGAGAGCTCTTTTTTCAGCGTGTGGAACACTTCGGACCCCATGCGGATCGCTTCTTTCACACTCGAGGCCGAGACCGGCATGATCATGAATTCCTGAAAGTCGATCGGGTTGTCGGCATGTTCGCCGCCATTGATGATGTTCATCATCGGCACCGGCAACACGCGGGCGGCGGAGCCACCGACGTAGCGGTAGAGCGGCAGGGCGGAGTAATCCGCAGCGGCCTTGGCCGCAGCCAGCGACACGCCGAGGATGGCGTTGGCGCCCAGGCGGCCTTTGTTGGGCGTGCCGTCGAGTTCGATCATCACCGCGTCGAGCGCTTCTTGCTCGGTGGCGTCCATGCCGACCAGAGCTTCGGCGATCTCGCCGTTGACGGCAGCGACGGCTTCCAAAACGCCTTTGCCCAGGTACCGGGACTTGTCGCCGTCGCGTTTTTCCACCGCCTCATGCGCGCCGGTCGAGGCACCCGAGGGCACGGCGGCGCGGCCCATGGTGCCGTCTTCCAGAATGACGTCGACTTCGACGGTCGGGTTGCCGCGGCTGTCGAGAATTTCGCGGCCGATGATGTCGATGATGGTGCTCATGGCGTAGTCCCTTTGCAAAGTTTGAATGGCGGGCCAGTTGCTTGCTTGATACCAGCCGGGGCGGGCAGGTCAACAACGCATGCGCTAACATGATGCAGCCTGCGTGCTGTCAGTGGCCTCTCTGTGCCGGAAAACCCGTTAGCGGTAACTGATTTGCGTCAAAATGCCGGGCAGAGAATAATTCCGTGACATTGCTCAAATGTTCGAGCAGCTTGCTAACGCAAGTATTTGGAAGTTTGAGAGCATTGGCGAATAAATGACATTTGGCGTGTTTCTGCACCGTACAGACTCGATTTATGACGATGTTCCCTCTGTACGCTACCAATTCCCGAAGCAATATTTGAGCCGCGCCAAAGAGATGGTGCGAGATTGGATCGTCTATCTTGAACCGAGCAAGGTAAAAGAGACAAAAGGCTATTTTGCCGTTGCCAAGGTGCAGGAGATTATTCCGGATCCGAACGCCAAGGACATGTATCTTGCTGTGATTGAGCCCGGAACCTATCTAGATTTTGGCGACCCGGTCCCTTTTCGACTTGATGGTGCAGTTGTTGAGCGGGGCGTGTTGAATGATCTCGGTCGCATTTCCGGACGGGCGCAGGCGGCTGTGCGACCGCTTTCTGTGAGCGATTTTGCAAGGATTGTTGAGTTGGGCTTGGAAGGGGGAGAAGACATTCTCCCTCGCGTAGGAGAGCTCGCGGAGCGAAGCGGTTTTGCAGACGCACCTGCGCCCTATTCTTTTCCTGACGCGCGAAAGCGTATCGAGAGCATTACCAATCGAGCTGTCCGCGATCGGAACTTTCGCAAAAATGTGCTCAGGGCCTATGGCGAACGCTGTGCGATTACTGGGCTGCGTTTGATCAACGGAGGTGGGCGCGCTGAAGTCGAGGCGGCTCATGTTCGTCCGGTTGAGCACAATGGGCCTGATATCGTGAGCAACGGGTTGGCACTATCGGGGACAGTGCATTGGATGTTTGACCGGGGATTGCTTGGCCTTTCTGACAAGTTGGAAATTATGGTCTCGCGTCAGGTCAATGATGAGCGCGCCGTCCGTTCCATGATCAATGAGACGGGGCATCTACTTGCTCCGGCAAGAATTTCTGAAAGGCCGCGGCTTGAGTTCCTGCGCTGGCATCAAGAAAACTGTTTCAAAAACTAGGCATAATCAGCCCGTCAAAACCCGTGGGTTTGCAGCTCTTCTTCCGGATGGGCGTGGGACGTGTCCTGAGAGAGAGGGGCTTGCGCCAGCCGCGCCAGTTTGCGTTCGCGCAGGAATGTATAGAGGCCGGACAGGATGATCAGCGTGGCGCCGGCGAGGGTCATCGCATCGGGGCGTTCGCCAAAGATCAGCACGCCGCCGATCATGGTGAAGACCAGGCGGGTGTAGCGAAACGGCGTGACGGTGGAGGCGTCGCCCAGTCGCATGCCGGCCACGATCAGCGCATAGCCGATGGCGCCGCCGGTGGTGGCGAGAGCGATCAGGCCGAGGCTCGGGGCGTTGAGCGGCAACATCCGTTCCCCGGAGGCGATCAGGGTGAGCGCGGCGGCGGTGATGACGGTGAGAAAGGCCTGGAGCGAGACCACGCTGGAGGGCACTGTGGCATCTATCACCCGGGTCATCAGATCGCGGGTGGCCACGGCCACCACCGCCACCAGAACCCAGAGCACCTGCGGATTGAAGCCGGAGAGCCCGGGGCGGATGATCAGCAAGACGCCGAGAAACCCGACGCACATGGCGGCCCAGCGGCGCCAGCCGACCTTTTCGCCGAGAAACAGCGCCGCGCCCATGGTGACCGCCAGAGGCATCGACTGGAACACCGCACCGACGGTGGAGACATCGACACGCGACAGCGCGGTGACGAAGGAGAGCGAGGCGACGGCCTCGGTCGAGGCGCGCAGCACCACCATCGGCCGCCAGTTCTGCCGGGCCAGAATGGCATCGCGACGCAACAGCGCCCAGAGAAAAAAGCTCGTGCCGCCGCCCAGAGCCACGCACAGAAGCACCTGACCCACCGGCAGATAGCCGGTGAGATGTTTGATGACCATGTCTTCCACGGTGAAAAACGCCATGGCGCCGATGATCATGAGAATGGCGCGCAGATTGTGCATGAAGGGACGGGTCCTCTGGGTTTTTCTTGCCTAGCCTCTCTGCGGCGGCAGCGGCAAGCTTTGTCGCCGTTCAAAGCCGCGAAAGGGGGCGGGCGAAACCACTCAGGGAGCAGGTTGAGCCCTTCGGGGATGTTGGGAGCCGAGGGCGCACGCCCGGGCAACTGCGTTGCTCTTCCGGGCGGGAGCGCATCCTCCGAAGGACGGCTAAGTCCGCAAAACCGCCTTCACGCGCTTGCCCCCGCTTGCTTCGGCCCTGTCAGACCAGCAACCGACCTTCCATCATCCGCAGGGCGTGCCCGCCGATGGTGGTGCCGCGCGCGTTGGCCGTGGCGGTGATCCGCGACGGCCGTCCCATGTCGTCGCCCTGATGGATGGTGAGGCTGAGATCGCGGCTCTCCTGCTCCGCCAGAAGCCGCACCAGCGCGGCGGAGGCCGAGCCGGTTGCGGGGTCTTCTGGCACGCCATCCAAGGGCGCGAACATGCGCATATGCAGTGTATCGCCCTCGCGGAAATAAGCGGCGACGGCGAAATCATGCGAGGAGGGGTAGGCCCTGACCCCGTCGCGCATCGCCTCGGGATCGGGGCTGCAGCTGGCAAGCGCGGCGCGCGAGGTCAGTTCGACAAAGGTGAATTCCAATCCCACCCCGGCCAGAACCGGCGCCGAACCGATTTGATCCGGATAGAGGCCGAGGCAACGGGCGGCAAGCTCGCGTGGCGGGCGGGCCAGAATGGAGAGCGGCGTGGTGGTGGTAAAGGCGGCCCGGCCATGCGCGGCCGTGGCCTCGATTAGGCCGATTTTCAGCTCCAGCCGCATGTCGGGGCCGTTTTGCGACCCGTGTCCCAGCTCGGAGAGCGCCACCGCCGCACCGATCGTCGGATGACCGGCAAAGGGCACCTCCCGGAACGGCGTGAAGATCCTGAGCCGCGCGGTGTTGGCGGCATCCTCGGGCGGGTAGAGAAACACGGTCTCGGAGTAGTTGAACTCCCGGGCGATCTTCTGAAGCTGCTCCTCGGGGATCTTCTGCGCCTCGGGGAGGACGGCGAGGGGATTGCCGCCGAAAGGCGCGGCGGTGAAGACATCATAGGTGAGATAATCGATCGGCATGGCTTAGTCCTTGCTCACATCCGGGGCGACAAGATCGCGGAATTTGGTGAGGGAATTGAGATTACGGGCGGTGGCGCGCCCCTTGAACAACCGCTCCAGAGGCCCTGAGAGTTTCGAGCGCCCGAGGCCTTCGGGGGCCAGTACAGCCAGCCCGTCGGGGATCGGATGCAGGGTCTCGCCGGCGCTGCAATAAGGGGCCAGAGCGATGATTTCAGTGTCAGAGACCGGAACGCCGAGATGAAGATAGATGAATTTCGGGTCCAGCCCGGCGGGGGCCGGTGTGGCGGCGATCAGCCTGTCCAACTCTTCGAGGGTGAGGGCGAGCGCAAAGGGCCGAAACCCGAACCGCGCCGCGATCAGATCGGAGACCTGTGCGGCGATGATCGCCGGGTCGGTCTCTGGATGGTCAAAGGTGAGATTGCCGGATTGGATATAGGTGGCGAGCTTTGTGGCGCCGATCTCCGGCAGAGCCTCGCGCAGCTCGGCCATCGGCAGCTTGCCATGGCCGCCGACATTCACCCCGCGCAGCAGCACGGCCCATCTGGTCAGTCCCGATCCGGCCTCGCCGCTCATACGTTGAGCCCCGGTTCGCGGCCCAGCCGTTTGGCCAGAGGCGCGACCGTGAGACCCTGCACGATGATCGAGAAGACGACGACGAAATAGGTGGCGGTGAGGATGAGCGGTTTCCATTCGCTCTCCGGCAGCGACAGGGCCAGCGCCACGGAAATCCCGCCCTTGAGCCCGCCCCAGGTCATGATCGGCACGGTGCCCTTGGAAAAGCTGCGGAAGGGTTTCAGGAGCGCCACCGGGATTGCCACGGCAGTCAAGCGCGCGATGAGCGCCAGCAGGATTGCCAGAGCGCCGGCCTTGACCGAAGACATGTCGAAGGCCACGGCAAACACCTCGAACCCGATCATCAGGAACAGGATGGCGTTGAGGATCTCGTCGATCATCTTCCAGAACGCATCGACATAATGCCGGGTCTCCTCGGACATGCCGTATTTCGCGCCGACATCGCCGATCAGAAGCCCGGCACAGACCGCCATGATCGGGGCAGAGACGCCCAGCGCGACGGCGAGCTCATAGCCACCGAAGGCCAAGCCCAGCGTGATCAGCACCTCGAGCGCATAGTCATCGATCAGCCGCATGACCCGGAAGGTCAACCAGCCCAGCACGAGGCCCAAGAGCGCGCCGCCAAGCGCCTCCTTGGCAAAGAGCATGGCCGCGGCCTCAAAGGTCGATTGCGCGCTCTCGGCCCCGGCCTCATGGCCGCCGCCATGCCCGGTGGCGCCAAAGGCGATGCCCACGAGCACGAGATAAACGACGTAGCCCACGCCATCGTTGAACAGGCTCTCGCCGGCGATCTTGGTCTCGAGGCTCTTGTTCAGGGAGGCCTGCCGCAACACGCCGAGCACCGCCACCGGATCGGTCGGCGAAATCAGCGCCCCGAACACCAGCGCAATTGCCAGAGGCATGCCGGTGATCCAGCTGAAACCCGCGCCGACCACGGCGGTCGAGAGCGCCACACCCAAAGTGGCCATCAGGAACACCGGTCCCCATTGCGCGCTCAGATCCTTGATCTTCACATGCAGCGCGCCGGCAAAGAGCAGCAGCCCGAGCATGCCTTCGAGAAGCGCATCGGAGAAATCCACCGCCAGAACCTGCGCCCGGATCGATTCCTCGACCTGTGAGGCCGGAAAGATGGCATCGAGCCCGATCACGCCCAGAGAGGCGATCAGCGCCACGACCAGAATGCCGATGGCGCCGGGCAGGCGCAGGAACAGGTAGTTGATGGCCCCGAATGCGCCGGCAAGCACGATCAGCAGCGAGGTGATTTGTAAAAGCGACATGGCGGGCCCCTGATTGACGTCTCGGGAGGAGTTTTACCTCTCCTGTGACGACTTCCTAGGGGAATATGCGCGCGTTATGCGCTGGCGGGGTTCTGCAGATCCGCCCAGATCGGCAGGTGATCAGAGGCGCGCTGGCTGAGCTCGGTCTCCGCCACACCGGCATCGCGCAGCTCGAGCGTGTCGGAGAGTGCAATCCGGTCGAGCGCCGCCATCGGTCGGGACGCGTGAAAGCTGCGCCCCGGGGCGTGGACATGAAACGCATCTTTCAGCGGGTCGAGCCCCTGGTGGCGCGACCATTCGTTGAAATCGCCGAGGATTACGGTTGGGCGATCGTCGAGACCTGCGAGATGCGCGCGAATGGCGTGGAGCTGTTTTTGTCGCGAGCTGCGCAACAGCCCGAGATGCACGCCGACGACCCGAAGCCCCGGCAGATCGACGGCCACGGCGCCGCGCGGCTCCAGACCGGGCAGATCAAAGCGATGCGTGGCCTCGACCATCGCACTCTTGCGCACAAGGATCGCATTGCCATGCCAGCCGACCGAGACCGGCGAGGTGTTCACCGGCAGGGCGGTGAAATCCGTGTGGTCATCGATCATCCGCTGGGGCAGGGCGGCGGGACGCGGCCCGAGCCGCATATCGGCCTCTTGCAGGGCGATGACATCCGCCTCGAGGGCGTTGATCACATCAAGCACCCGGCCCGGCGAGCGGTGCCCGTCGGTGCCCTTGCATTTGCGCAGATTATACGACGCCAATCGCATGGCGCCCATTTCCAGTTTCGGCATCATCAGATACAGATAAGCATTGAAAGGCGGAATTTCAGCATGGGCCTAGGGCAAAATCTTATCGGTCTGATCCGGGCGGCGCGTCAGAACCCGCTGGTGATGCGGCTGGTGTGGCTGGCGCTCACGGTGGAATTCATCGCCGCTCTGTTGACCGGGCGCTATGCCTCCTCCTTTATCGCCCTGGGCACCTTTGGTCTGACGCTGATGCCGCTTTTGTTCGCGCGACGGTTTCACATCTACATCCCGCGCTCCTTCATGGCCGGGATCGTGCTGTTCATCTTCGCGACGTTGTTTCTGGGCGAGGTGGGCGATTTCTACAATCGCTACTGGTGGTGGGATGTGGTGCTGCATGGCGGGTCTGCCTTGGGCTTCGGCCTCATCGGTTTCGTGGCTATTTTCATGCTGTTCCAGGGCGACCGCTATGCCGCGCCGCCCTGGGCCATGGGACTGTTTGCCTTTTGCTTTGCCATGACGATCGGGGTGATCTGGGAGATTTTCGAATATTCCATGGACCAGATGTTCGGTCTGAACATGCAGAAATCCGGTCTGCAGGACACGATGTGGGATCTCATTGTCGACGCGGGGGGCGGGCTGTTCGGGGCGGTGTCGGGGGCGATCTATGTGGCGCGTGATCAGGGCGCGCCCTTTGCCAGCCTGTTTCGCGATTTCATCACCCGCAACAAGCGCTTGTTCGGGAAATATCGCGGGAAGTGAAGGGCGAGCGCCTGACCGCGGGGACGGTCCGGCGCACGCCCGGCGCCTTCGGCTTGTTCCGGGCGAAAGATCACGTCCCACAAAAGGTCTGATGCACCACCTGATCCTCGCGTGGCGGATGGGTCAGGTCCTCGTCGTCCTCCGAGAGGGTGAAAGGCCGTGAGAGCACGCGCACCAGACGCTCGGCCTTGCTGTCGTCTCCGGCCAGCGACGCCTGTATCGCCTCTTCGATCCGGTGATTGCGCGGGATGACGGCGGGGTTCACCTTGGCGATCATCTCTTGCCAATTCTCTGCCCGGCGGGCCTGCCAGCGGGGGACCCAGGCGTCGAAGGCGTCGCGGTCGAGAAACCAGTCACGCGCCGATCCGTCAAGCAAGCCCCGGAAGGTGTTGGTGAAATCGGCGCCGTCCTGAGCCATCAGGCCCAAAAGATCCTGAATGAGCGGCACATCGTCTTCGCCCGGATCGGCAATGCCGAGCTTGGCGCCAAAGACCCTGCGCCATTCTTCCTGATAGAGCGGCGGGAAGCTATTGAGCACCTCGGTCAGTGCATCCACCGCCGGTTGTTCGCCGCCCAGTTCCGCCTCGAGCTGTGGCACGAAACAGGAGCCCAATTGCGCCAGATTCCAATGCGCCATCGAGGGCTGTTGCTCATAGGCATAGCGGCCATATTGGTCGATGGAACTGTACAGCGCCTTGGGCGAATAGCCATCGATGAAGGCGCAGGGGCCGAAATCAATCGTCTCGCCGGACACCGCCATATTGTCGGTGTTCATCACCCCGTGAACAAAGCCCAGCCCCATCCATCTGGCGATCAGCCGGGCCTGTGCCCGGACGATCTCCTGATAGAGTTCGAGCGTGTTTGCCGCCTGCGGATAATGCCTTGCGCGGACATGCTCGGTCAAAAGCCGCACCGCCTCTTCGTCGCCGCGCGAAGTGAAATATTGAAACGTGCCGACGCGGATATGGCTCGCCGCGATGCGCACCAACATGCCGCCGGGATAGGCGCGCTCGCGCTGCACCCGTGCGCCGGTGCGCAGCGCCGCCAAGGCCCGCGTCGTCGGCACGTCCGCCGCATGCATGAATTCGCTGACGATATATTCGCGCAGCACCGGTCCGATCCAGGCGCGCCCGTCGCCATTGCGCGAATAGGGCGTGCGCCCTGCGCCCTTGAGATGAATGTCGAACCGGCCCTGATCGGTGGCGACCTCGCCCAGAAGCACCGCACGCCCGTCGCCCAGCTGTGGCGACCAGCCGCCGAACTGATGCCCGGCGTAGACCTGAGCCAAAGGTTCAGCGCCCTCGGGGATCACGTTGCCGGCGCAGATCACGGCATCCCAGTCGGAGGTGCCGAGAAGCTTCGCCAGATCGGGGTTCCATAGCACCATCTCGGGCGCAGGCGAGAGTTCCGGCGCGATCCGAGTGAAAAACCGCTCGGGCAGGCGGGCGTATGAATTGTCGAAATCGGTCATATGTCCAACCTAGCCCGGATTGCAGCCCTGTCCAAAGCGACCAAAGGCCTATAGAGACTTACGCCAGACGGCGCACACGTTCGGTCAGGAGGGTGAAGAAGCCCTCGGCATCGGCGTCGCCCATGAACATGGCGTTCTGTTCCCGGTCGGTGACGCCCCACCAATCGGCCACGGTCATGCCGCGGGTCAGCTCGGAGCCGGTCTCGATCTCGACATTGATGAAGCGGCCGGAGAACAGCTCCGGCTTGATCAGATAGGCGATTACGGTCGGGTCATGCAGCGGACCGCCGAGAGAGCCGTATTTCTCCACGTCGAAGCGCTCGAAAAAGTCGAGCCAGCCAGCGACGACATCGCCCAGATGATTGCCGAAATCCTTGAAGGCCTGAAGCCGTGGTGCCGTCACCAGCACCTTATGCGTGCAATCCAGCGGCATCACGGTGAGCTTGACCCCGGATTTGAACACGATCTCGGCAGCTTCCGGGTCGACATAGATGTTGAACTCGGCGGCGGGCGTGACATTGCCCACTTCGAAATAGGCGCCACCCATCAGGACGATCTCCTGCACGCGGGCGATGATGTCGGGGGCCTTTTGAAAGGCCGTGGCGATATTGGTGAGCGGTCCCAGCGGGCAGAGCGTCACCGTGCCGGCGGGTTCCGCGCGCAGGGTCTCGATGATGAAATCGACCCCGTGCTGGTCCTGGATCGGCATTTCGGGGGCGGGCAGTTCGATGCCGTCGAGCCCGGTCTTGCCATGCACATGTTCGGCGGTCACCAGCGTATGCGCCAGTGGGCGATCACAGCCGGCATAGACTTTGACATCCGGGCGCTTGGCCACTTCGCAGACCTTGCGGGCATTCTCGGCGGTGCGCGCGATCGGCACGTTCCCGGCGACGGCCACAATGCCCAGAAGATCAATTTCCTCGGGCGAGCCGAGCGCCAGCAGGATCGCCATGGCGTCATCCTGTCCCGGATCGGTGTCGATGATGATTTTGCGTGGGAAATCCGACATATGCCTGTCTCTCTACCTGTTTTACCAGTTGGTCAGAACCGGCAGGATGGACGCGTCGTAGGCGGATGTAAAGCCGATCAGCGGCGGACCTGTCGTGCGCCCTCGGCCCCTTTGACGATAATCGTGCGAATGCCTGCAATTTCCGCGTTCGAGAGCGATTTGGCGGCGGTGATCCGGCGCTGAGCTGTCGTGCCCGTGGGCGCGGCCTCTGCGGGCGGGCGCAGGCGGAATTCGAAGATCGCCACACCGGGCTGATCCGAAGGCATGCGCAGCAATTCGGCGTCATAATAGCCGGTCGAGGGCAGGGCGGCGCTGGCGGTGATGATCGCGCCGGAGGCGGATTTGACCACTTGCACGTCGGAGATTGCCGGCGCCAGCGGGCGGGTGTCGACAAAGACCGGATAGCCCTTGCGCGGTGCCAGCGTTTTGAGCACCACCACCTGTTGGCCGTATTCGTCCACGGCGACGGGTTCGGAGGCGCCGAACCAGTTGAGCGGGTTGAATTTTGAGTCGCGCACCGTCGCACAGCCCGCCAGAAGCGACAGAACCAGCCCCGAAATGATCACCTGACGCCGCATCGGCCTCTCCTCTTACCCGTTTGCCCAAAGGGCTACCCGAAAAGCCGCGGCTTGAAAAGACCCGCATGTCCGGCGGGTGGCTGGACCTTTCGCAGGCGAGCGCCTAAGTAAATTCGCGACAGAATTGCGGTGGCGGGGCCACCAGAGTGACAAGCAGAGCGGCAAGGAGTGGATCATGGCGCGCGAAGAATTCGAAGAGATCGTCGAAACCTTTGAGTTTCTGGACGATTGGGAGGATCGCTACCGCCATGTGATCGAGATGGGCAAAGCCTTTCCGCCGCTGGACGAGGCGTTCAAAGTGCCGGCGACCAAGGTCGAGGGCTGTGCCTCACAGGTCTGGCTGGTGCCAACATTTGAAGGCGGGAGTTTTGAGTTCCAAGGCGCCTCGGACGCGATGATCGTGCAGGGGCTGATCGCCATTCTGCATGAACTTTTCGCCGGGCTCACTGTGGCGGAGGTTCTGGCCGTGGATGCGCCTGCGGAACTGGCACGGCTGGGTCTGGACGAACACCTGTCCTCGCAACGCTCCAACGGTCTGCGCGCCATGGTGGAACGCATTCGCGAGACCGCGGCGAAGGCGGGCTGAGCGGCGGCTTAGAGCCCACTGGGGACATTGGGAACGTCGCGCAACCGCCCGGAATAGCAACGCAGTTGCCCGGGCGTGCGCCGGACCGTCCCGGCGGTCAGGCGCATTTGGACCCGCGCACAAGGCTCTGATCTTTTTCGGACTTGGCAAACATAAAGCGTGACGTTCAGTCGTTGCAGCGCCTGCCCACGGTCCGGCGCACGCCCTCATGTCAGACAAATCGCCAAGGTCAGCTCCGTCCCGCAAACCAACCAATCAGTCGCGCTGGCTGTCCACCAGAAATCGCCCGAGATCGCCATACCCGGTGAACCGTCTCTCGAACCGTAGCCTGAGCCGTTCCGCCGCCTCCCGCGCCACGTCCGTCAGGCCCTCATCCTCGGTCTGCGCCAGATATACGAGTTTCTCGTAATTGCCGAAATACATCGGCAGCAAGTCGGGGTAGCGGTCGAGCCCTAAGGGTTTCCAGACGAAAGTGTCGAATTGCCGGGCGAGAAAATCTGTGAGATAGAAGGTCGTCGGTTCATCGCGGGTGGTGAACACCTCCATCCCGTCGAAAAACGCATAGCAATGCGGGGCGTCGATCATCGTGACCCCGAGGCGGTCACACAGCGTCTGCAATTGCCCGCCGGTGCCGCAATCGCCGTAAGCCACGAGGATCTGATCGTAATCCGCACGATGCTCAGTCACCGCACGCTCGACCGCAGCGGGAATTTTCGTGGGCTCATTGTGGAGGATCGCCGGCAGGCATGTGAGGGTGAGGTGCTCCAGCGCGTTCATCTCGATCACCGCCAGCACCTCGCGCGCCAGCGCGCCACAGGCGATGACCAGGGTCTTGCCCGTGCCGGTCTCTCCGAGGCCCTGATCGCGCAGATTTTCGTCGCGCAGGGCCTCGTCGCTTATCGTATCAATCGGTTTCACACCTGATTGTGGCGCGCGGCCACCAGCTTTTTCGCGGTCTCGACGGCAATCGCCGCGTCATCGCAATAGGCATCGGCGCCGATCGCATTGCCGAATTCCTCGTTCAGAGGCGCACCACCGCAGAGCACGATGTACTTGTCACGCAGCCCCTGTTCGCTCAGGGATTCAATGACGGTTTTCATATAGGGCATGGTGGTGGTCAGAAGCGCCGACATGCCGATGATATCCGCGCCTTCGCGCTCCGCCGTGCCGATGTAATTCTCGGCCTCGGTGTTGATCCCGAGATCGATGATCTCGAAGCCGGCGCCTTCCATCATCATCGCCACGAGGTTCTTGCCGATGTCGTGGATATCACCCTTCACCGTGCCGATCACCATCTTGCCCATCTTGGGTGCGCCGGTTTCGACCAGAAGCGGCTTGAGGATCGCCATGCCGCCTTTCATCGCCTGTGCCGCGCGCAGCACTTCGGGGACGAACAGGATGCCGTCGCGGAAATCGTCGCCGACGATCTGCATCCCGGCCACCAGCGATTTGGTGAGAATGTCATAGGGCGTCCAGTTGCGGTCCAGAAGGATCTGCACGGCCTCTTCGATTTCCTCTTTCAGGCCATCGTAGAGATCGTCCATCATCTGTTCCGTGAGTTCCTCGTCGTTCAGCTCCGACAGGATCAGGTCGTCTTCTTCATCAGACATGGGCGTTTCCTTTCGTCCGGGTGTTTTGTGCCAGAGCGCGGAGGAAGGGCTCTTGGCAAATGTTCTCATTTTGTTCTAGTTTGGCGGCATGAGCCGCGAATCCATGTTCTTCTCTGAAACCCTGCCGCTCGGCCTTGTTCCCAAGGCCCGGGGCAGCACGTCCAATGCCACGGGGCGGTTCGAGCGTCTGGCACGCGAAACCTTCATCGATGGCTGGGATGCCGAGGTCGAGGAGAGTGTGCTGCGCACCACCACGGTGGATGAGCGCGTGCGCAAGATCCTCACCCGCAACGACAGTCCGGACATTCCGTTCGATCGCTCGATCAACCCGTACCGCGGCTGTGAGCACGGCTGTTCCTACTGTTTTGCACGCCCGACGCACGCCTATCTCGGCCTGTCGCCGGGGCTCGATTTCGAAACGCGGCTGACCCGCAAACCGGAGGCGGCCCAGCTTTTGGCGCGGGAGATCGCCGCCAGGGGCTACGAGGTGGCGCCGATTGCCATTGGCACCAACACCGATCCCTACCAGCCGATCGAGGCGCGCGATCGCATCATGCGCGGTCTTCTCGAAGTGTTGGCCGAGCACAACCACCCGGTGGCGATCACCACCAAGGGCACGCTGATCGAGCGCGACATCGACATTCTGAAACCCATGGCTGCCAAAGGCCTGGTGCATGTCGGCATATCGGTGACCACGCTGGGTTCGCGCCTGTCGCGACAGCTGGAGCCGCGCGCGCCGGTGCCGGCAAGACGGCTCAAGACCATCCGCGCGCTCTCGGATGCCGGCATCCCGGTGCGCGTCATGGTGGCGCCGATCATTCCGGCGCTCACCGATCACGAACTGGAGGCCATTCTGGCGGCGGCGGCCACCCATGGTGCCAGGGCGGCGGCCTATATCATGCTGCGCCTGCCGCTCGAGGTTGCGCCCTTGTTCGAAGACTGGCTCGCCACCCATGTGCCGGATCGGGCGCAGCGGGTGATGAACCGGGTGCGTGAGATCCGTGGCGGCAAGGCCAACAGCGCGGAATTCGGCACGAGGATGACGGGCGAGGGCGAATGGGCGGAGCTGTTGCACAAGCGTTTCGAGATCGCGCTCTCGCGCGCGGGCCTGTCCAAAAGGACGCCCCCGCTGAGAACGGATCTCTTCGCCGTGCCACCGAAACCCGGTGACCAGCTCAGCCTGTTTTGACCCCGCGCGTTGCATGATCAGGTGCGGCGGCGACGCCCGGAGCGTTCGCGTTTCGCCGGACCCTTGTCATCGGTGCCGTCCGAAGCCGAGGAGAAGGCCCCGAGCTTTTCGACGATCTGTTCGAGCGTCGGGCGCGGCCCGCGCGGACGGGTCTCGAGCGCTTCTCTCATGGCTTTCAGATGCTCCGGCGTGGTGCCGCAGCAGCCGCCGATGATCTTGGCGCCCGCGTCGCGCGCCATACAGGCGTAATCGGCCATCAGCTCCGGCGTGCCATCATAGTGGATGTGGCCGTCGACATAGCGCGGGATGCCGGCGTTGCCCTTGGCGATGAACGGGCGCTCATGGCCCTGCGCGGCAAAGCCCAGAACGGTGCGCATCAGATCCGACGAACCCGTGCCGCAATTGGCGCCATAGGCCACGGGCGGGGTGTCGAGTTTTTCGACCATATTGGCCAGCTCGGCGGAGGTGACGCCCATCATGGTGCGGCCCGCGGTGTCAAAACTCATCGTGCCGACCCAGGGCAGACCCGCCTTGGCGGCGCCTTCGGCGGCGGCCTTGTACTCATCGGGCGATGAGATGGTTTCGATCCAGGCGACATCGGCGCCGCCCGCTTTCAGCCCCTTGGCCTGTTCAAAGAACATCTCGACTGCGGCGTCATAAGACAGCGGCCCCATCGGTTCCATGATCTCGCCCGTCGGGCCCATGGAGCCCGCGACGATCACCGGACGGCCTGCGGCATCGGCGACCTGGCGACCGATCTCGGCGGCGGCCTTGTTCAGTTCGAACACCCGGTCCTCGGCCCCGTGCAGCTTGAGCCGCGAGGCGGTGCCGCCAAAGGAATTGGTCAGGAAAATGTCGGAGCCGGCATCGACCGCGCCCTGATAGAGCTTGGCGATATTTTCGGGCTTGTCGACATTCCACAGTTCCGGCGCATCGCCCGAGGAGAGCCCCATGTTGAACAGCGTGGTGCCGGTGGCGCCATCGGCCAGGAGCCAGTCGCGGGTTTCGAGCAATTTGGTCAGGGCATCGGTCATCAGAGGCTCCGGGTCAGGGGCGCAGGGCGGGGCTGCGCGTCACAGGGGGATCGCCCGCGCGGGCCACGCCACGCAGGTGTTTGCGCCCATGTGCCATGTCTGGGCGCGTTTATCAAATTCAATCAGATCATAAAGATCATGAGCGGCTTGCACATTGATCAAATCCGGGGATCAAATCTGGCGGGATCAAATCTGGGACAGGCGCGGGAGCGGACGTGCGGTGTTGCCTCAGGCAACACGGCTCATTTCGCCGGCGCCCGGTTCCGGTGCCAAGGCAGGCGCAGGGTCGGATGGGTCGCGGTCTTTGCCGCTTTCATCGGGTTTTGCGTTGTCCGTGACGGCGGTGCGGTGATCCGGCGCAGGATATCCATGCCGGCGATAGTGAGCGCGAGACGGTTCGGTGCCACGAGATAGAGCGTCTCCCAATGCGGCTTGTAGAGCGATTTGAAACGTCTGAGCCCTTCGGCGCCGGACCGTGCCAGGAATTTCTTGCGCAGGAAGCGGGTCATGACGGTGCAATCCTCGCCCTGCCAGGGCACGGCGGCCAGAGAGAGCCGCGGGCATTTGCGCTCTTTCGCGGCCAGAATGGCCTTGGTGATCAAAAGCTGTACCGTGCCATCGGGCGCGGCCTCGCCCGAGCGCATCAGATCGAGCGTCATCTCGTTGCGGGTCTCGTGCAGGGACACGAAGGCGACGAGATTGGTGCCTTGCCAGGCCAGAAAGACGCGCTGGCAGGAGATGTAATCGCGATCATAGGTGCCCATGGAAAAGCCGCGTTCCTTGCCGCGCGCCGCGCGCCATTCCTTGGCCACCCGGTCCATCTGATCGAGCGGCAGGTTGCGCTCGCCCTCGGTGACGGTGACGCCGGCCTCTTCGGCCTTGCGCAGATAGCGGCGCAGCTGTCGGGCTTTCGAGCCTTCGAGGCTGAACTCGGCGGGGGTGAGCCAGGCTTCCTCGGCGGTGGGCAGCACCACCCATCCGGCCTTGCGGGCAGAGGCGGCCATGCGGGCGCCGCATTTGTAGATCGCCGGCATGCGGTAGCGCCGGGCAGCGGTGCGGGCCAGTGCCGTGCGGGTGGCCGAGGGGCAGGCGCGCGCGGCCAATGGGTCCGAGAGCATGACCAGTGATTGCCCGATCGGGGCGGCGAGCCCCAGCGCCGTGCCATCGGCGGCGGTCAACAGCGAGAAATCGCGGGTCCTGAGCAGGTTGGCCTCGGCGCGGGGCGCGGCGAAAATCTGTTGTTCGAGGCGGGGCGCCAGGAAAGGCGAGCGTTCGGTTGCCACCAGACGCGGTTCCTGCAACAGATTGCATTTGCGCGGACCGCGCAGGATCACCAGCGCCGAGATGCTCGCCGGGATGGCGTAATAGATCAGACGAAAGGCGACGACCGCGCCGAGAAGCGGTTCGAGCGGGATATCCGGCAGGAGCGAGGTGAGCGTTGCCTCGAACGGGCCGACACCGCCGGGGGTCGAGCCGATGAGACCGGCGCCCAGCGAAAACAGATAGGCGGCGATGGTGTGGCCCAGCGGCAGGTGCAGCGCATCGGGCAACATGACAAACAACGCCAGCCCGGCACAGATCGTGTCGATCGCGGCCAGACCGACCACGGTGGCCATGGTTCTGAGCGAGGGCCAGGGCAGGCGCACGAGCCGGCGCGGCGGGTAGACCGAGAGCGCCGCCATGATGAGGAAAAGCGCAATGGCACCGGTGGCCAGGGTTTTCATCCAGGGCACATCGGGCTGGAACAACAGAAGCGCCGCGGCGGCCACCACGGCCCAGCCGGTGAGAAAGGAGAGCGCCACGGCGCCCGAGAGCCGGGCCGCCTGCCAGAGCGTGAGTTCCGGCAACATGCGCCAGCGAATGAGCGTGCCGGTGAGCGCCCCGAACCCCAGGGCCTGCGACAGGCCGATGGCGACGATGCCCGAACGCCGCGCGGCGGCGTCGGAAATTCCGGTGCCGAGCTGGGCGTGCAGGACCCGGTCGTAATGCCCGACGGCCCAGAAACTCGCGGTGGTGGCCAGCGCCGCCAGGGCCCATTGCCAAAGCTCGACGGTGGCGACGGTGGCAAACACCGCCCTGACATCGAGATGGGCGGCCTTTTCCCACAGCAGCCAGCCGAAGAACAGCATCACCGCGAGCGGCAGCGCCTGTTTGCTCAGAAGTTTGCGCAGGCCTTTGCGATCGCCCTCTGTCGTGAGAGAGGGCGTCTTGTTTCCTGCCTGCTTCGGGGCCTGATTTCGGGCCTGTTTCCGGACGTGTTTCTGCCCGGAAGCAGGCAGGGTTCCGGCGCCGGCGTGTTTGAGGGCCTCTTCGATGTCGCTCTGGCTGTGTCGCATGGACCGTTCTGTCTTTCCGTCTTGGCGCGCAGCGCGATCGGGGCCGGTGGACGCCCGTCCCTGCGCGCTGCGGGGCGTGTTTGCTCCAAGAATAGGCAGGCTTTGCCAACATTCGATTAAAGAGGTGGCGGAAATTTCACCGCGACGGCGGCGGTATGCCGCGCGGGGAGGGCGACGAAAGGAAGAGGCCCGTACAGATGCACGGGCCTCCGGAGCCTGACGCCGAGGCGTAGCCGATAAGGTCTGAGCGGCCCGAGGTCGGGTGCGTTAGCCTGTGGCGAGTTCCGCCTTGGCGTCGGCCAGGAAGGCCGCGTATTTTTCGCGCACGGTCATGGCGGTGGCCGCCGGGCCGAGATCCTCGGTGACCTTGGCGATGACATCTTCGGCTCCGGCCTCTTTGAGATCGGCGCGGATCACATCGCGCACATAGGCCTCGAGCACGGCCCCGGTCTTGCCAAGCTGTGCCCCGGCCCAATGCGCAAGTTTCCGGTCGGCGCGGCTTTCCAGCTTGAACCGGGTCGTGGCGTCATGGGCGAATTTGTTTTCATAGCCCGCTTCACGTTCGTCGAAGGTGGTCATGGTTGGCTCCTCCAGTTTAACTCCCCGTTAAGAATTATGCCCGGCGGGCAGAGTTCCGACAAGGATGCAGATCAATGTCGCAGATGACGCCTGTGTGACGGGCGAAACGGTCCCAGAGGGGCGCACCGCGCAGCTCGGGGCAGGTGGGGCCGTTTCGGGGCGTCTCGGGCAGTCTCGGGGCCTGTCGGGGAGGAGATCGGAGAGCCGGTCCCGCCCTCGTTCTCTGAGCGGCGCGCGTGCTGCGAACTTGCTCCCGGGCGCCCCTTGCCCTAAAGAGCGCATTTGAAGAGGTCGGTGCGATGATTCCCGGCCCCATAGCACTTGGAGGCCCCATGGCGCGCCGTAAGAAAATCTACGAAGGCAAGGCGAAAACCCTCTATGAAGGTCCGGAACCGGGCACGCTGGTTCAGTACTTCAAGGATGACGCCACCGCGTTCAACGCCGAGAAGAAGGCGACGATCGAGGGCAAGGGCGTTTTGAACAACCGCCTGTCCGAGTTTTTCATGACCGGGCTGACCTCGCTGGGCATTCCGAACCATTTCATCAAGCGCCTGAACATGCGCGAGCAGTTGATCCGCCAATGCGAGATCATCCCGCTCGAAGTCATCGTGCGCAACTATGCCGCCGGGTCGATGGCGAAACGTCTCGGCCTCGAAGAGGGCATGCGCCTGCCGCGGCCGATCATCGAGTTCTCCTACAAGGACGATGCGCTTGGCGATCCGCTGGTGCCGGAAGAATATATCATCGCCTTTGGCTGGGCCTCGCAGCAGGATCTCGACGACATCGTGGCGCTGGCCTTGCGGGTCAACGACTACATGTCCGGCGTGATGTATGGCGTCGGCATCAAGCTCGTCGATTTCAAGATCGAGATCGGGCGTGTCTGGGATGGCGATTTCATGCGGCTCATCGTGGCCGATGAGATTTCGCCCGACTCGTGTCGTCTGTGGGACATCGAGAGCGGTCAGAAGCTCGACAAGGACGTGTTCCGCCGCGATCTCGGTTCGCTCACCGATGCCTATACCGAAGTGGCGCGGCGCCTTGGTGTCCTGCCCACCAATGGCCCGATCGGCGACAAGCCGACGCTGATCAACTAACCACTGCCCGAAAGAGGATTGCCCCGATGAAAGCCCGCGTCTTTGTCATGCTGAAAACCGGAGTTCTGGACCCGCAGGGCGCCGCCGTGCAACACGCGTTGGGTGCGCTTGGCTTCGAGGGTGTCAACGAGGTCCGTCAGGGCAAGGTGATCGAGCTCGATCTCGCCGAGGGCACCACGGAAGAGACGATCAAGGAGATGTGCGAGAAGCTCCTCGCCAACACCGTGATCGAGAGCTACCGGGTTGAATTGCTCTGAAGCTCAGATACTCAAGATAAGATCGTGCGAAAGCCGCTCCATCCGGGGCGGCTTTTGTCTTTGGCGGTTTTTAGTTCTTTGGGGAATTTAGTATGGAGCGTCTGCGCTGGCCCGTGGGAGAGCGCTTCGACCTCTGTGGTCGTCGTTTTATCTGTGCCAAATTTGCGAAAGTTCAATCTGTTGCGCGCGGGAGAAAATGCGCTCGCCCGCCGGGACGGGCCAGCGCAGGCGCGGCGGCTTCGCCTTGTCCCGCGCCGATGCGCTTCGTTCAAAAGGCAGTAAGGTCCCGCAAAGAGATCATTCCACCTCTGCCGAAACGGCGAACTGCGGCGCCTTTTCGAACGGGCGCGCTGGGGTCATTTCGAGCGTGGCAAGCGCGCCGGGCAGCCTGCCGCGGGTGCGGCTATAGGCGGTGACCAAGAGGCTTTCGGCCCAGGCGCCATTGGCGCGGACCAGTTCGTGCGTGTCGAAGATCAGATGGCAATAGCGTGCCATGCGGCAGGCGGGGCGGGGCGTGACCCCGGGCAGCGACAACAATTTCCTGGCCGCGACGAGATGGTCGGGCGCGTCTTGGGGCAGGGCGATCCGGTGCTGTGGCGAGACCAGAAGCTCACGCGCCGGAAAGCCCGGGCCAAGTGCCCCGGGCTTGATACGAATGGGTTTCATCCTGTGCGGTCCGTCCCGGAACCGGTAGGTCATCGCGCGCATCAGCCGCAGCGGCTGATAGCCGTGGTCATAGGTCAGGATGCGATCGCCGGGGTGCAGGGTCTCGACCGGGCGCGGACCATCGGCCGTGTCGATTAGCGTGCCCTGGAGAAAACAGATCGTGCCCGAGGCAAAGGAAAAATCAGACGCGGATTGGGTGGTGTAGTTCAGCCATTTCACCTGGGTGACCGAGCCGTCGGGCAGGGAGATCAGCGTGCCCCAGTTGCCATCGTCGCTGAGATAGGGCTCGAGATCGGCATAGGTGTTGATGCCGGGGTAATCGATCAGAAGAACATCACCATCGGCGGCGGAATAGTCCTCGATCGTGTCGAGCCCGCTGCCATCGGCGATGATGAACGTATCGGCCCCGGCATGGCCATAGATCGTATCATCGCCGGCGCCGCCACGGATCGTATCATCGCCGTCACCGGCATAGATCAGGTCATTGCCGGCGCCGCCCAGGAGGATGTCATTGCCGGCCCCGCCATAGAGCGTGTCATTGCCATCGCCGCCATAGACATAATCATTGCCGTCATCGCCGAACAGCGTGTCATCGCCGGCCTCGCCATAGATCGTGTCGTCGCCACCGTCGCCCTGAACCCAGTCGGCGCCGTCGCCGGCATAGATCGTGTCGCCGCCATCGGCGGAATTGGTGCCGTCATTACCGAGAATCTGGTCGTCGCCGGCACCGCCATAGATGGTATCCGCCCCATCGCCGCCGGCGATGGAGTCATTTTCTGATGTCCCTTCTAGGTTGTCGTCACCACTGGTGCCGTTGATTTGTGCCATGCCTGCGGACCGCTCTTTTCGGCCCAAGCGTTACAGGGCAAGACTTTAGAAACTATAAATCATGACCCGGTTGGGGCCGGAAAAAACAGGCGGTGCGCGGCGGTGATCTTGGCGGTTTTGCACAGGATCCGGGTCGCTTTTGCGGCGGCCGGTCGGCATGCAGAAGGTCCGCACCCAAAGTTTGGAATTTCAAAGCTTTAAGGGTGCGCTGATCTCGGAACAAGGAGACCCGTCATGAGTTTGAAATCCGCGTTGATTTTCCAAGGACTGCCGACGCTCACCGCCCATGCCCTGAGGCTGGGGATGCCGGATGCCAATGGCCAACCGGCCGAATATGTGCTGAACCCCTATGACGCCGCGCCGTGCCGTCATTGCCTGAACCATGTGCCGAAGGGGCAGGGGATGCTGATCTGTGGCCACCGGCCGTTTTCAGCGCCGCAGCCCTATGCCGAGACCGGGCCGATCTTTCTCTGTGCTGCCGACTGTGCGCCCTATCGCGGCGAGAGCCTGCCCGAGGTGCTGACCAGCTCTCCGGATTATCTCGTGAAGGGCTACGGCGCCGATGAGCGCATCGTCTATGGCACGGGCCGGGTGACGCCGCGAGGCGAGATCGAGAGCTATTGCGCCGAGCTGCTGGCGCGCGACGGAATCGCCTTTGTCGACATCCGCTCAGCGCGCAACAATTGCTGGCAGGTTCGGGTGACAGGCTAGGCAGGGTTTGCGGGCAAGGCGCAGGTATCGTATCAGGGGGAGCTCATTTATGTATTCCCGATCACAAGGTTTTGCCGATGTTTCCTTGCCTCAAACCTTTCGCAGCTGTGCTGGCCTTTGCCTCCGCTCAGGCGGTTTTGCCAGAGCTGGCCGCGGCGCAAGACGTCACCCGTTTTCACCACAAGCAATGGCAGGCCGAATGCGGGCCGGACTATTGCACGCTCATGCCGCGCGCCGAGCCGCATTTTGCCCTGATGCGCGGTCATCGCGGTGGGCCCTGGGTGTTGAGTTTCGAGACCGATGCCGATGCCGCTGGTCGCTTTTCGATCGACGGCAAGGGGGTCGACTGGGCCGTCGGTCAGAAGATGCCATTCCCCGAGGCGCTTCTGGACGGAAACATCTTTGAAATCGCGTATTTTGAGGCGGGGGAAGAGGCCGGTTTCGGCACCGGGTCGTCTCTGGCCGGGATCAAGGCGGCGCTGATCTGGGCCGAAGCGCAACAGCCCGCGACGAAAATGGCGCGTATGCTGGAACTCAGGCAACCGGATTGGGCCGCGCTCGAGGCGCAGGCCGTAGAGATGACCCGGCAGAGCTGCGATATCCCGATGGAACATGTCTCGAACGGGCGCGGGGCGCAAATGATCCCCGATCACCCCGAGCTGCGGGTCCTGGAGCATCCATGTTGGATGGCGGCCTATAATACCGGCTCGACGGTCTATCTCCTGGGGCCGATGATTGACGGCGTGGCCCCTGTGCGGGCCGCCGCCCGCGCCGAGGGCGAGGATGTGCCGGAGGTGGGGCTCTACGCACTCTCGGGCGACATCATGACCAGCGGCTCCAAGGGGCGTGGGGTCGGGGATTGCTTTACCCGCGAGACCTGGCGCTTTGACGGGTTCGTCTACCAGTTGGAGCGCCGGATTGTCGACGATGACTGTGACGGGAAACTCATTCCGCGTCTGGTTTGGCCGAATTAGCATTCAGAGGTCGGGCCCGACCGGGTTTGAAGGCTTGATCCAGGCGCCGAGCCGGCGTATCAGGCGCATGAACCGCCTTGTGCCCAGCCCCGAACAGGAGTTCCGCCCGATGAAAGCCGCCGTTCTGCAATTCCCCGGCTCCAATTGCGACCGTGACATGTACACGGCGCTCAAGAATGCCGGTGCCGATGTCACCATGGTCTGGCACAAGGATGCGGTGCTGCCCGACGGTGTCGACGTGGTGGGCGTGCCCGGTGGTTTCTCCTATGGCGATTACCTGCGCTGTGGCGCGATTGCCGCCAATTCGCCCATTGTGGCCGCGCTGAAGGCGCATGTCGAACGTGGCGGCTATGCGTTCGGGATCTGCAACGGTTTTCAGGTCCTGACCGAAGCCAAGCTGCTGCCCGGCGCGCTGTTGCGCAATGCCGGTCTGAAATATATCTGCAAGACCGTGCCGCTGGCGGTCGAGAGCACGGACAGCCCCTATACCAATGCCTACGCCCAGGGCCAGCATATCGGGGTGCCGATTGCTCATCATGATGGCAATTATACCGCCGATGCCGAGACCCTCGATCGGCTCGAGGGCGAGGGCCAGGTGGTGTTCCGCTATCTCGACAACCCCAATGGTTCGGATCGCGATATCGCCGGCATCGTCTCCGGGAACCGTCGCGTGCTCGGCATGATGCCGCACCCGGAACGCGCCGCCGAAGCCGCGCATGGCAATGAAGACGGCAGGTACTTCTTCACCTCGCTCCTGGAGGCCGTGGTCTCCGCCTGAGCGGGTGGTTTCCGCCTAAACCGCGTTGATACAGGCGATAATTTGCTCAAATCGGATCAAAACCCGGGGCCAGGCGTCCCGGGTTTGTCTTTGCGCCCCTTGCAGGTGCTTGCGGCCCCGGCGTAATCTCTGAGCCATGAATGATCGCGACGCCATCGGGGATACCGCCCAAAGGGAGCGCCCCCGGACCATGACATGGACCGGGCGTCTGGCGCTATTGGCCTTTGTCGCCGGCGCCGTGGGCGTGATCTGGTTCACCAACCTGTTTCTGACCGACCGCTATACCACGGTGACGCGCTCGCGCGCCGAGGTGCGGCAAGCGCTCTATGCCGGCAACCTGATGAGCGAGCTGCAGCGCAACTCGATCGTGCCGACGCTTCTGTCGCGCGACCCGGTGCTGGTCGGCGCGTTGACGTCGAATGATTTTCAACAGACCTCGCAGCATCTGATCTCTTACGTCGAAGAGATCGGCGCGGCGGGGATCACGCTCCTCGATGAGAGCGGCCGGGTGGTCGGCGCCACCGATCGCGCGCTTTTGGGCACCAATAACCGGCAGAGCCCGAATTTCGTCGATGCGCTGCGCTCCAATGACACGATTTTCAAGGCGATGCAGCTCGACAATGGCGCCTATGAGTTCAGCTATTCTCGGCGTATCGACGTCAATGGCGCGCTTGCGGGCGTGATCGTCGTCAAGGTCGACCTAGCGCGGTTCGAGAAAAGCTGGGCGGGGATTTCCGACGCGGTGATCGTGGTCAATTCCGAGGGCAATATCATCCTCTCGACCGAACCGCGCTGGCGCTCCAAGCTTGAGGCGGAAGCGCTGGCGACCCGCGATGCGCCGACCGCGATCGAGCGGGCTTTTCAACTGACCACCGATTGGTCGACCCATCCCAATGACGCCTATCTTGGCGGCGAGGCGGTGATGCGGCTCGAGAGCCGGATTCCGTTCCGTGGCTGGCGGATGATTTCCTTTACCACCTACGCTTCGGTGCGCGAACGGGTGAACGGGTTTCTGGCGCTGGAGATCATGGGCTTTGCCATTCTCCTCTCGGGCGCCTTTTATCTGACCTCGCGCCGCGCCGTGTCGCGGGCCGGTCTGTTCCAGCGCGAAAGCGCCGAGCTGCGTCAGCTCAACGCCGCGCTGCAACGCGAGATCGCCGAGCGCAAACGCGCCGAGAAAAGCCTGGAGGTGGCGGAACAGACCTTGGCGCAGAGCTCCAAACTTGCGGTTCTGGGCGAGATGTCGGCGGCGGTCAGCCATGAGCTGAACCAGCCGCTGGCGGCGATGAAGACCTATCTCGCGGGCGCGCGGCTCTTGATCAAACGCAAGCGCAGCGAAGAGGCGCTGGCCTCCTTCGGGCGGATCGACGATCTGATCGAACGCATGGGCGCAATCACCAAACAGTTGAAATCCTATGCCCGCAAGGGCTCCGATCATCTGCAACAGATCGATCTGCGCGACTGCGTCGCCTCGGCGCTCTCGATGATGGAACCGCAGTTCAAGCAAGGATCGGTCGAGATCATCCGTACCCTGCCGCCGGAACCGGTGGTGGTCGATGGTGACCGGGTGCGCCTCGAACAGGTGTTGGTGAACTTGCTCAGAAACGCGTTTGACGCCAGCAACGCCTCGGACGAACCTCAGATCGAGATCATCGTCGCGGGCGGCACCCAGGCCAGCGTGACGGTGCGCGACAATGGCTCCGGGATCAAGGATCTCGAGACGCTGTTCGAGCCGTTCTACACCACCAAGGCGCCCGGCGACGGGGTGGGCTTGGGCCTCGCGATCTCGTCGGGCATCGTGGCCGAGCTCGGTGGTCGGTTGATGGCGCGGAACCGTCCCACCGGCGGGGCCGCATTCGAAATGATCCTGCCGCTCTCGCAAGAGGGGCGGGAAGCGGCGGAATAACCCCGCTCAGACGTTTAAGGTTCAGGGATTGAACCGGAGGAGAGAAGGAAAGCCCATGGCGACAGCAATGAAAATCGCGATTGTCGATGACGAGCAGGACATGCGTCAGTCGATCAGCCAGTGGTTGGCCCTGTCGGGTTTCGACACCGAGACATTCGCCTCGGCCGAGGATGCGGTGAAAGCGCTTGGTGCGGATTACCCGGGCGCGGTGATCACCGATATCAAGATGCCGGGCATGGACGGGATGCAGTTTCTGAAAAAACTGATGAGCGTCGACAGCGGCCTGCCGGTGATCATGATCACCGGGCATGGGGATGTGCCGATGGCGGTCGAGGCGATGCGGATCGGCGCCTTTGATTTTCTCGAGAAACCGTTCAACCCGGACCGGATGACCGAGCTTGCCAAGAAAGCCACCAATGCCCGGCGGCTGACCTTGGACAACCGGGCGCTGCGCAAGGAATTGTCCGACGGCACCGGCATCATGAACAAGCTGATCGGGGCCAGCCCGGTGATGGAGCGGCTGCGCGAGGATATTCTCGATCTCGGTCAGGCCGATGGCCATGTGCTCATCGATGGCGAGACCGGCACCGGCAAGACGCTGATCGCCCATGCGCTGCATGCCGTCGGTGTGCGCGCCTCGAAGAAATTCGTCACCTTCTCCTGCGCCGGGCGCGATGAGGCGGATATCGCCAAGCGGCTGTTTGGTCCCGATCCGGACGGTCAGATTCAGCCGCTGATCGAGGAAGCGCGCGGCGGCACTCTGGTGATCGAGGATATCGAAGCCATGCCGATGACACTGCAGGCGCGGCTGTTGAAATGGATCGACGAACAGGGCACGCCGCCCGAAACCCGGATCATCGCCATTTGCAACCTGCAGGAACAGGGCCGGACCTGTGAGTCTGCACTGCGTCCCGACCTCTATTTCCGGCTGGCGGCGATGAAGATCACCACGCCGCCCTTGCGCGCGCGCGGCGAGGACATCCTGTTGCTGTTCACCCAGCTCAGCCAGCAGTTTTCCGAGGAATATGGCTGTGATGCGCCGGAAGTGTCCGCGCAGGAAGCGGCGCAGCTGTTGCAGGCGCCCTGGCCGGGCAATATCCGTCAGCTGATCAATGTCGCCGAACGTTCCGTGCTGCAAAGCCGGCGCGGCTCCGGCTCGATCACCTCGCTCTTGCTGTCGGAAAGCGATGCGCCGGAGCAGCAGACCATGACCACCGAGGGCAAGCCCCTGAAGGAATATGTCGAGGCCTTCGAACGCATGTTGATCGACAACACCATGCGCCGACACAAGGGCTCGATCGTGGCGGTGATGGACGAGCTCTGCCTGCCGCGCCGGACATTGAATGAGAAAATGGCCAAGTATGGCCTGCAGCGCTCGGATTACCTGTAAGGCATTCTGAAACATGAAAAAGGCGCTCCATGACGGAGCGCCTTTCCACATCCGGGGACAGGGGGGGGGGATTGTCTCAGATGTGATCCGCGACCCATTTCGCATAGGCCGCCATCCAGGATTTCAGGAAATCCTCGGTGCCTTCGGTGACGATCTTGCCATCCTCGTCGAACATGCCCCAGAGATTGCCGATATAGGCTTCCGGCTGTTGCATGGTCGGCATGTTCAGGAACACCAGCGGCTGACGCAGGTGGTGATTGGCGCCGAAGCCACCGATGCCCGAGGGGCTGGCGGTGACGATGCCGGCGGGTTTGCCGGCCCAGGCACTGGCGCCATAGGGGCGGGAGCCGACATCGAGCGCGTTCTTGATCGCGGCGGGCACGGAACGGTTGTATTCCGGGGTCACGAACAACACGCCATCGGCGGCTTTGATGGCCTCGCGCAGGCGGGTCCAGGCGGCAGGCGGCGTGTCCGTGTCGAGGTCTTCGTTGAAGAAGGGCAGGTCGCCGATCTCGACGAAGCTGAATTCCATCCCGTCCGGCGCCAGCTCGGTGAGGCGTTCGGCGAGTTTGCGGGTGAGCGAGCCGGCGCGCAGGGAGCCGACCAATACTGCGATTTTAGACATGGATCTTCCTTTTTGATGGGCACGCCTTCCTGCTCGGAAGTTCTGTGCGAATATGTTTGATTTCTCCTCTTTGGTATCATTTGTGTGCGATAAAGGTGAGTGAAACTTATGTGCAGCGCGGCATAGGATCTCTGTGCCCTTGCACAGAATTTCGCCTTGGGTCTGTGTCCATGCGCGGGAGATCCGAGGCGGCAGGCGCTCCGTTGCGGCCGGGCGCGGTCTCCGTGAAAGGGCATTCTTTATGCAAATCTTCAGATATTCCGGCCTATCTGGGGCTGAAATTGGGGCTCGACCCAATTTGCATGTTGTCTAAAGGCACATGCATCACTACTGATATAGGAACGCAGGTCCGCCTGACGGCAGAAGCGACTGGTGAAACGACTGGTGACATGACCGGTTCAGTCAGTTGGCCGAAACCGCCGCGGAAACCGCGTCATGAAAGATTCGCTGCATGCGAGAGTGGGAGCCTTCGGGGACGACATCGATCGATCCTCCGCACGGGCACCCTCCGCAGAGCAGACCGATACCGCCGCTTGGAATGACAAAACCACGGCACGAACCGCCCCGAAAGCCCAAAATTGAGGGCTGGTGGGATTTGAATGGGTGCAAAGGACAACAGATCCTCGATGCGCCGGAGAAGAACCGCGATGCAACGCGCAGAGGCAAGATTAGAGCACAGAGCGGGCGCCAGCGCCCCCGCCGTCTTGCCCGCGCCGCACGCCTCAAGACATCACCCGACATCACGTGCCAGACCGCTTTGCGGATCTGCGCCTGTTTCGGGTGCCGAAAGACAACTTACATGGCAAAGAAAATGCTCATCGACGCCACTCACGCGGAGGAAACCCGCGTCGTGGTGGTCGACGGAAACAAGGTCGAGGAATTCGACTTTGAATCGGAAAACAAACGCCAGCTCGCTGGCAATATCTATCTCGCAAAAGTAACCCGGGTCGAACCCTCGCTGCAGGCGGCTTTCGTCGATTACGGCGGCAACCGCCACGGGTTCCTGGCATTCTCGGAGATCCACCCGGATTACTACCAGATCCCGGTTGCGGATCGCGAGGCGCTGCTGGCCGAAGAGCTGGAATATGCGAAAGCCCAGGAAGAGGATGAGGAGCGCCCGAAACGCTCCCGCCGTCGTCGCACCCGCGGCAAATCCAAGGCCGAGGATGTGAAATCCGCAGATGCGGTGGAGACCAAAGAGGTCGCGGCAGACGCGCTTGAGGGCGGGGATCTCGAAGGCGATGAGGCCCCGAAGGCGATTTCCTCGATGGAGGTGATCGAGCCGGAAGCCTCTGAGGCCGATGCGCTGATCGCGGATGGTGATGTCGAAGAGGGCACCTCGCCGGCTTTCATGGTGCAGGAAACCCCGGTTGAAGAGCCGACGGAGGCATCCGAGACCCCGGAAGAGGGTGCGGGGCAGGGCGAAGAGCCGGCCACGACCGCAGAAGACGTGGCTGAAAATGGCGCCGAAAAGGCGCCTGAAGACGCGGCTGAGGCCGAAGTGGCCGACGCCGACGCCGACGCATCGAGCGATGAGGGCGGGGAAGAGGCCTCCGACGAGGATGATTCCGATGAAGAGCCGGAAACCGCCTCGGAAAAGGACGACTCGATCGAAAGCGTTGCCGACGATGACACCGATGAGGAAGTCCGTCCGCGCCGCAAACCGCGTCCGCGCAAATACAAGATCCAGGAAGTCGTCAAGGTGCGCCAGATCATGCTGGTGCAGGTCGTCAAGGAAGAGCGCGGCAACAAGGGCGCGGCGCTCACCACCTACCTGTCCCTGGCCGGTCGCTACTGTGTCCTGATGCCGAACACCGCCCGTGGCGGCGGCATCTCGCGCAAGATCACCAATGCCGCAGACCGCAAGAAACTCAAAGAGATCGCCGGTGAGCTTGAAGTGCCACAGGGCGCCGGTCTGATCATTCGGACCGCAGGCGCGCAACGCACCAAGACCGAGATCAAACGCGATTACGACTATCTCAAACGGATGTGGGAACAGATCCGCGAGCTGACGCTGAAATCTGCGGCGCCGGCGAAGATCTATGAGGAAGGCGATCTGATCCGTCGTTCGATCCGCGATCTCTACAACAAGGATATCGACGAGGTCTTCGTCGAGGGCGAGGCGGGCTTCCGCGAGGCCAAGGACTTCATGAAAATGATCATGCCGTCCCATGCCAAGAATGTGAAACATTACACAGAGCAACTGCCGCTGTTTGCCCGCTATCAGGTGGAAAGCTACCTCGGCGGCATGTTCAACCCCACGGTGCAGCTCAAATCCGGCGGGTACATCGTCATCGATGTCACCGAGGCGCTGGTCGCGGTCGACGTGAACTCCGGCCGGGCCACGAAAGAGGGCTCGATCGAGGAAACCGCGCTCAAGACCAACCTCGAGGCCGCCGAAGAGGTGGCACGTCAGGCGCGCCTGCGCGACCTTGCCGGTCTGATCGTCATCGATTTCATCGACATGGAAGAACGGCGCAACAACGCGGCGGTCGAGAAACGTCTGAAAGACAAGCTCAAGACCGACCGCGCCCGCATTCAGGTGGGCCGGATCTCGGGCTTTGGCCTGTTGGAGATGTCGCGTCAGCGTCTGCGCCCGGGCATGCTCGAGGCGACGACCCAGCCGTGCCCGCATTGTCACGGCACGGGGCTGATCCGCTCCGATGACAACATGGCGCTCACCATCCTGCGTCAACTCGAGGAAGAGGGCACACGCAAGCGCTCCCGCGAGGTGCTGCTGAAAGCGCCGGTGGCGATCGTCAACTATCTGATGAACATGAAGCGCGAAAAGATCGCCCAGATCGAAGCGCGCTATGGCATGGCGATCCGGATCGAGGCCGATCCTTTCCTGATTTCGCCGGATTTCTCCATTGAACGGTTCAAGACCGCGACCCGCGTTGTGCCGGAAGTCTCCGCGACGGTGATTTCGGCATCGGCCGATCTGATGGCCGATTACGACGAGGCAGAGGACGACGAGGATCAGGTGGAAGAGGCCGAAATCGTCACCGCCGAAGAGACCGGAGACGAGGAACAGAAGCCGAAGAAACGTCGCCGTCGCCGTCGCCGTCGCCGCAAGAATGGCGATCAGGCCGAAGGGGCCGAGAACGGTTCGGAAGAGGGTGAGACCTCGGAAGAGACCGAGGGCGACGCCTCGGAAGAAGATGCGCCCGAGACCGTTGCGACCGAGGGTGCGGAAGAGACCGCCGCCGAAGAGGTGACCGAGAAGCCGAAGCGCAAGCGTACCCGCACGCGCAAGAAGGTGGAGCCGGCGGAGGGCGAGGCCACAGAGGCAAGCGCCGAGGCCGCAACACCGGCTGCCGAGGCCGATGACGCAGAGGCGGAGGCTCCGGTCGAGGCGCCGAAACCCAAGCGCAAACGCCGCACCAAGGCGGAGATCGAGGCCGACAAGGCTGCGAAAGCTGCCGAAGCGGAGAAGGCCGCCGCCGAGAAAGCTGCCGTTGAGGGCGAAGAAAAGCCGAAACCCAAGCGCAAGCGCCGCACCAAGGCCGAGATCGAAGCCGACAAGGCCGCAAAAGCCGCCGCCGAGGCGGAGAAAGCGGCGCAGGCGGAGACGCCGGTTGACGCACCGGTCGATACGCCGGTCGAATCCCCGGTTGACGCTCCTGTCGCAGAGGCCGAGACCCCGGCGGAAACGGCGCCCGAAGCCGCAGTGGCCGAACCGGTCGAGACGGAAGCCGGAGCCGAAGAGGCTGCGCCAGTGGCAGAACCGGTGGCCGAAGCGGTCACGCCCGTGCCGGAAGAAGTCCAGCCGGAGCCGGAACTGGCCACGGCTGAGACGTCCGAGCCGGTGGCAGAGGCCGAGGCGGACAAGCCGAAACGACGCGGCTGGTGGAGCCGCGGCTAATGCGGACAGCCGATATCGAGATATGAAAGACGGCCGGGTCATTCCCGGCCGTTTTCTTTTGCGGCTTTGCGGGACGGAGGGGACCTACACTTCTGGCGCGGAACAAGGCCGAAGGCCGCCGCGTCTGCGCCTGCCCGTCCCGGCGGGCTGGCGCATTCTGATCGCGTAAAGGCCTCAGATCTAAGATGTATTTTGCACCATAAAGCGCACCGCACAGCCGTTTGAGCGCCACCCCACGGGCAGGCTTGTCACGGCTCGCGTTGCGCGAGAGGGAATGTCCCCAAAGGACTCGTTGCGGCCTTTTCTCCGATCCCCCAACGCGAATGTGAGGAGCTGCGACTCTCTCTCCGCTAGGCAGGCAAGCCTTCCTGTGGCATGAGGGTCCCCATGTTCGGAATCGATCTTTTTGACGCCACGCTTCTGCCCTCTGTCCTGGTCGCGCTCGCCGCCGGGATGGTGTCGTTTCTCTCGCCCTGTGTGCTGCCCATCGTGCCGCCCTATCTCGCCTATATGTCAGGGATTTCCATGGGCGAGTTGACCGGCGGTGGCAAAGGGTCGCGCAAGGCCATCGTGCCGGCGCTTCTCTTCGTCCTGGGGCTTTCCACCGTCTTCCTGCTGATGGGCTTCACCGCCTCGGCCTTCGGGATGTTCTTCCTGAAGAATCAGGAGCTTTTCGGGCGGATCTCCGGCGTGGTGATCATCATTCTCGGCCTGCATTTCCTCTCGGTCTTCCGCATTCCGATCCTCGATCGCGAGGCGCGGATCGACGCGGGCGACAAGGGCGGTACGGCCTTTGGCGCCTATATCCTCGGGCTGGCCTTCGCCTTTGGCTGGACGCCTTGCATCGGGCCGCAGCTGGGCGCGATCCTCTCCATGGCGGCGTCTGAGGGCTCGGTGTCGCGCGGCACCACGCTCTTGGCGACCTATGCCATTGGCTTGGGCCTGCCGTTTCTCCTCTCAGCCATCTTCATCACCCGCGCGGTCGGGCTGATGAACCGGCTCAAGCGCCATATGGGGCTGATCGAGAAGGTCATGGGCGCGCTTTTGCTTTTCGTCGGCCTGCTGATGGTCACGGGGGCCTTTTCGCGGCTGTCCTATTGGCTCTTGGAGACCTTCCCAGCGCTCAGCCAGCTCGGGTAATTCCCCCTTAAACTCGCCGCAATCTCGGTCTAACATCTCGGAAACAGTGCAGGTTTTCGGGGCAGGTTTTCGCGTATGTCTGACGGGGCAACAGGGCAGGTGAGGCGCAGGCGGGTGTTCTACATCCCCGGCTATGACCCTTTGCCGCCGCGCCGCTACCGCGAGCTTTACCGCAAGGAGGGCGCGGCGCAGGCAGAGATCTCCGGCTATACGCTCGCGCTCTCGCCGAAGAAGGGCCGCAATTTCGGCTGGTCGGTCGCGGCCGAGATCGACGGCAGAAAGACCCATAGCGAGATCGATGTGCTGGTCTGGTCCGACATCGTGCAGGAGAGCATGGAGGCGGGGATTCTCCGCACTTACCTGATCCTCGCGCGCACCGCCTGGATCTATATCTCCACCGGCGCGCTGTTTCGGCTGATGAAGCTCCGGCGCGGGCCGGTTCTGGCGGCGCTCTACCCGATTGGCGTACTTCTGGTGCAGCTCCTGATCGCGCTCTTGCTTCTTTGGGCGATCACCGCGATTGGGGGGCTGTTCGGCGCGGCGGGCCATTGGGGCGGTCTGGCCGTGGGCCTCATCGCCGGATACGGGCTTTTGACCTGGTTCAAGACCCAGGATGGCAAGTTCTTCGCCTATTACCTGATGCATGACTACGGGTTTTCGGCGCGTTGGCGCGGGGCCGATCCGCCGGTGCTCCTGGACCGCATGACCGCGTTTCGTGACGAGATCCAAGAGGCCTTGCAGGAAGACTGGGACGAGGTCCTCATCGTCGGCCACAGTTCCGGTGCGCATCTGGGCGTGCAGATCCTCGCCGATCTTCTGCGACAGGGCGATCTGCCGGAAGACGGCCCGGTGCTGTCTTTCCTCTCGCTGGGCCAAGTGGTGCCGATGGTCTCCTATCTGCCGGAAGCCAGGACGCTGCGCCGCGATCTGGCCCAGCTCTCCGTCACCGATCAGCTGTTCTGGCTCGATGTCACCGCGCCCGGCGATCCGTGTTCCTTTGCGCTCTGCGATCCGATCAAGGTCTCAGGCGTCGCGCCACCGGATCAGAAATGGCCCCTGGTGATCTCGGCCGCCTTCACCCAGACCTTGAGCCCTGAGAAACAGGCGGAATTGAAGCGCCGCTTCTTCCGGCTGCATTTCCAATATCTCTGCGCCTTCGACCGGCCCGAGCGCTATGACTACTTTAAAATCACCGCCGGGGGAGACACCCTCGCGACCCGTTTTCAGGCGCACATCCCCAGCCCGAGCCGGATCGACACGCCGGCGAATAAATTCAAGGATATGGCGTCATGATCCCGCCGAAGCCGAGCCCGCGGCCCGAGAAAACCAGCCTGCGCAATTACATCAAACTGTTCCGCAAGGACATCCTGTCCGCCCAGCCGGAAAAGCTCTACCGCGCCTGGATGGCGGAGTTCAAAACCCCGTTCTTCCGCAGCTATCTGGTCAATCAGCCAACGCTGGTGAAGCGCGTCCTCAATGAAGAACCGATGCAATTCCCCAAGTCCGGGCGCATTGCGGAGGGGCTGCGGCCGCTTCTGGGCGACTCGGTGTTTCTCACCAATGGCGAGACCTGGCTCAGGCAACGGCGGATCATCGATCCGGCGTTCGAGGGCGGGCGGTTGAAGGATACGTTTCCGGCGATGCTGGCGGCGGGGCAGGCGATGGTGGCGCGGCTCTCGGAAATCGACGGGCCGTTCGACGTCGAGCCGCATGCTTCCGAAGGCGCGGCGGATGTGATTTTCCGCACGCTGTTTTCCCTGCCGATCACCCATGACACGGCCCGCGCCGTGTTCGACAAGTTTCAGGACTATCAACGCGCGCAACCCATTCTCAACATCGCCGCCTTCATTCCGCTGCCCAAGTGGATTCCACGGTTTCATCGCAAACGCACCCGCGACGGCGCCAAGGCGATCCGGCGTCTGATCACTGATCTTACAACGCAAAGGATGGCGGAGATCACGGCGGGCACGGCGCCCGACGATCTGGCGACCAAGATCATGACCACGGCGGACCCCGAAACTGGCGAGAGGTTCGACACGGGCGAGATGGTCGATCAGGTGGCGATCTTTTTCCTCGCGGGGCATGAAACTTCGGCGACAGCTCTGGGCTGGGCGCTCTGGCTCTTGGCGGCCAATCCGGAGGTGCAGGCGCGTGTGGCCGAGGAGGCGCTGTCGCTGCCCGATGAGCCATCATTTTCCGATCTCTCCAAGCTCAGGTTCACCAAGGACGTGTTCCGCGAGGCGCTCCGCCTTTACCCGCCGGTGCCGATGATGGTGCGCGAGGCGAAATGCCCGGTGCGGTTTCGCGAACGCGACGTGCCGAAAGGCGCGCAGATCGTGCTCTCACCCTGGCATCTGGGACGACATGAGATTTTCTGGGAGAGGCCCGACGAATTCGATCCGGACCGGTTCAAGACGGAGAATGGCCGTGAATGCCTGCGCGATGCGTTCATCCCGTTCTCGAGCGGGCCGCGGGTCTGTACCGGGGCAGGCTTTGCCATGGTCGAGGGGCCGTTGTTTCTGGCGCTTTTGCTGCGCGCGTTCAGACTGGAGACCGTCGAGGGCAGGGTGCCCATGCCGGTTGCGCATTTGACCGTGCGGTCCGAGGACGGGATCTGGCTGAACCTCCGCCCCCGCGACCCGGCGGCGTGAGAAACGTGCGTTCCGTTGCTGCTCGAAAAACCGGAACACCCTCCCTCTCTGTGTTGCCCAGACTTGAGCTTGGGGAATGTGCGTCCTACACATTCAGGGACTGCGAGATAAAAGGACCACACCATGTCTGTGCCCAGCCCTATTAAAAGCGATATGATCGACAGCATCGGCAACACGCCGCTGATCCGGCTCAAAGGCCCGTCCGAGGCCACCGGCTGTGACATCTATGGCAAGGCGGAGTTCATGAACCCCGGCCAGTCGGTCAAGGACCGTGCGGCGCTCTATATCATCAAGGATGCGCTGGCGCGGGGCGAGCTCAAGCCCGGAGGCACGATTGTCGAGGGCACGGCCGGCAACACCGGCATCGGTCTGGCGCTCGTTGGCTCGGCTCTGGGCTTTCGCACCGTGATCGTGATCCCGGAGACGCAAAGCCAGGAAAAGAAGGACATGATCCGTCTGGCGGGGGCCGAATTGGTGCAGGTGCCGGCGTCGCCCTACAAGAACCCGAACAATTATGTCCGCTACTCGGAACGTCTGGCGAAAGAGCTGGCGCGCCAGACCAACGAAGGCGTGATCTGGGCCAACCAGTTCGACAATGTCGCCAACCGTCAGGCCCATATCGAGGGCACCGGCCCGGAGATCTGGGAGCAGACCGGCGGCAAGGTCGACGGGTTCATCTGTTCGGTCGGCTCGGGCGGCACATTCGCCGGTGTCGGCATGGCGCTTCAGCCTAAGGGCGTGAAGATCGGCCTGGCTGACCCGATGGGCGCGGCGCTTTACAGCTATTACAAGACCGGCGAGTTGAAGTCCGAGGGCGGTTCGATCACCGAGGGCATCGGCCAGGGCCGGATCACCGCCAATCTCGAGGGCTTCACCCCGGATTTCGCCTATCAGATCCCCGATGAAGAGGCTTTGCCGGTGGTGTTCGACCTTTTGGAACACGAGGGGCTTTGCGTTGGCGGTTCCTCGGGCATCAATATCGCCGGCGCCATGCGCATGGCGCGCGAGATGGGGCCGGGGCACACGATCGTCACCGTGCTTTGCGACTATGGCACACGCTACCAGTCGAAGCTGTTTAACCCGGAGTTTCTCAAGGAGAAAAATCTGCCGGTGCCGGAATGGCTTGACCGTGGACCGCGCGCTCTGCCTGACGTATATGAGAGTGTATGATCACGCAGATTTTTCGTCGTCCGTTCTGGACCCGTCTCTTTCTGATCGTCCTGCTTGCTCTGCCGATGGCAGCGCAGGCACAGGACGTTGCCACACCCGATTACAAAGAATGGCAGGCGCTTGCCAGCCGGGCTGAGGATCAGCTCTCCTCGCTCGGCGCCTCCAATGCCGATCTCGAAAACCTGCGCGAGACCCTGACCGTCTGGCGACAGGGTTTTCTCTCGGCCGAAGACACCAATGCCACGCGCATCGAGACGCTCAAGGCCCAGATCGAGGCGCTGGGACCGGCCCCCGCAGAGGGCGAGAGCGAAAGCGCCGAGATCGCCAAGCGCCGCAAGGAGCTGACATCACAGCTCGAGACCGCACAGGCGCCGGTCAAGGCCGCCGAAGAAGCCTATACACGGGCCAACGGACTGATTTCCGAGATCGATCAGATCCTCACCGATCGTCAGGCCGAGGCGCTGATGCAACTCGGTCCCAGCCCGCTCAATCCGACGCTCTGGCCCGAGGCGGTCCGTGCCATCACCGGCACCGGATTTCAGGCCTGGTCCAGTATTCGCGACAATGCCGCCTCGAACACGACGCAGGCGACGCTGAAGGCCAATGCCGCCACGCTGCTGTTCTACCTGTTGATCGCGCTTGTGCTGGTGGCCCGCGGGCGGCACTGGTCCGAGCGGATCACCCGGTTCGTGCGCGAACGTGTGGCCGGCGAGGCCGGGCGTGGGGTCAGCGGCTTTCTCGCCTCGCTGAGTCAGATCGTGGTGCCCGTGGCGGGGCTCTACGCGATCACCGAGGCGGCACAGGTCTCGACGCTTCTGGGGCCGCGCGGCGAGGTGATCTTTGCCGCTCTGCCGAAAATCGGCCTGGCCTATTTTGTGTCGCGCTGGATCGTCGGGCGGCTGCTGTATCCGACCGGCAGGGGCGAGGCGCTGTTCGATCTCTCGGCCTCGCGCCGGGTCGAGGCCACTGGCATGGCGACGCTTGCGGGGGTCATGTTCACCTTCAATGCCGTGCTGGGCAGTCTCGCCGGGATCGACGGGTACAGCGATGCCACCCTGGCGGTGCTGCGCTTTCCGCTGGTGGCGATCACCGCCGTGGCGCTGTTTCGCCTGGCGCAGATCCTCGGGGCCTGTGTGGCGCGCCCGACGAACGGGGATGACGAGGCGGCCGGTCTGCGCGATCAGGGCTTCACCGCGCTGATCGTCCGCTCGGTGTCGCGCATCGTGCTGATCACCTCGGTCGTGGCGCTGCTTTTGGGCGCGGTGGGCTATATGTCGGCGGCGCAGAGCATTGCTTTCCCGCTGGTGCTCTCTCTGGCGCTTCTGGGGCTTCTCGCGGTGCTCTCGCGACTGGCGCATGATCTTTATGCCCTCATCACCCGCAAAGGCGAAGAGGAGCGTGAGGCGCTCATCCCGGTCTTGCTGTCTTTCGCGCTGGTGATTGCCTCGCTGCCGTTCTTTGCCCTGATCTGGGGCATGCGGCCGGATCAGATCTGGGAACTCTATGCCCGGATGCGCGAAGGTGTCTCTTTGGGCGGGGTGCAGATCTCCGTCACCGATCTTCTCACCCTTGTAGTGGTCTTTGCCATCGGCATGGCGGCAACACGGTTGCTGAAATCGGCGCTGGCCACCGCGATCCTGCCCAAGACCTCGCTCGACAAGGGCGGGCAGAATGCGCTGGTCGCGGGCGCCGGCTATATCGGCATTTTCATCTCCGCCATCGTCGCCGTGACCGCCGCTGGGATCGATCTTTCGGCGCTGGCGATTGTCGCCGGGGCGCTCTCGGTGGGCATCGGTTTCGGCCTGCAAAACATCGTGCAGAACTTTGTCTCCGGCATCATCCTGTTGATCGAGCGGCCGATTTCCGAAGGCGACTGGATCGATGTCGGCAATGGCCAGATGGGCTTTGTGCGCGACATTTCGGTGCGCTCCACCCGGGTCGAGACCTTTGACCGGACCGATCTGATCGTGCCCAACGCCGATCTGATCTCCAACCAGGTGACCAATTACACCCGCGGCAATCTCATCGGCCGCGTCATCGTGCCGGTGGGCGTGGCCTATGGCACGGACACGCGCAAGGTCGAGGCGATCCTGCGCGAGATTGCCGAGGCGCAGCCGATGGTCACGCTGAATCCGGCGCCACAGGTCTATTTCCTCAATTTCGGCGCCGATGCGCTCGAATTCGAGATCCGCGCCATCCTGCGCGATGTGAATTATATTCTGGCGGTGAAGAACGACATCAACCACGCGATCGCCAAACGCTTTGGCGAGGAGGGGATCGAGATCCCCTTTGCCCAACGCGATATCTGGCTCAGAAATCCCGAAGCGTTGCAGCCATCCTCGACAGCGACGCCGACGCCGCAGCCCGCCACGGAGGCCACGCCACCGGGCCTGCTCGCGGCCGAGGATTTCGGGAGCGCGCAGAGCCAATCCGACACAGACCCCGATGCCGAGGGAGAGAGCGCATGACAGAGCTTTTGTTCCGTGAAGATGCCTATTTGCAAGAGGCCGAAGGCAGGGTGACCGAGCTGACCTCCGAAGGCGGTATCGTGCTCGATCGGACGATCTTCTACCCGACCGGCGGCGGCCAGCCCGGCGACAGCGGCCGGTTGGAGTGGCAGACCGGTGGGGTCGCCGATCCGCAATTCGGTGGCTTGACCATCGCCACGGCGATCAAGGGGCACGGCAAGGATATCATTCTCATTCCCGCCGAGGCCTCGCGGCTGCCGCCCGTCGGCGCCAAGGTGGTGCAGCGTCTCGACTGGTCGCGTCGGCACCGCCATATGCGGGTGCACACCGCGCTGCATCTCCTGTCCGTGGTCCTTCCGCTGCCGGTCACCGGCGGTGCGATCGGCTCGGAAAAGGGTCGGCTGGATTTCCTGATGCCGGACCCGCCCGCCAACAAGCAGATCCTGGAAGATCGGCTCAACGTGCTCATTGAACGTGATCTCGTGGTCTCGGACGGCTGGATCTCGGACGAGGAGCTCAAGGCCAACCCCTCGTTGGTCAAGACCATGTCGGTGAGCCCGCCGATGGGGCAGGGCAAGGTGCGGCTGGTGCGGATCGGCGACGGATCGGATCTGGTCGATCTGCAACCCTGCGGCGGCACCCATGTGGCGCGCACCTCGGAGATCGGTCGCATCCGTTTCGGCAAGATCGAGAACAAGGGCAAGGAAAACCGCCGGGTGACGATCCATCTCGACTGATGGGCGGGCGCTTCGGCGCCCGGCCGGCGTGCGGATGCAGAAATTTTGCTGCGCCGCGCGAAGCTTCCGCCAAGGAAAAAAGGCCTTACGAGGGTGCGGTGAAAAACGCCGTCAAAAAACATTCATTTTCTGACAATCCGGGGGTTGCATCCCCTTATGCACCTCCACTATAGACGCTCTCGGACAGGTGGCCGAGTGGTCGAAGGCGCACGCCTGGAAAGTGTGTAGGCGGGGAACCGTCTCGAGGGTTCGAATCCCTTCCTGTCCGCCACTTCCCCCTTTTTTCGATGTTTTTGACCGTTCAGAATGCCTGTCCGGTCGCGCTCGGCGCGCCGCGTCATGGCCGGGGCAGGGTGTCCAGGAGCCCGTCGCGGGCTTTCTCTGGGGCGGAGACAGCTCGCCGCGCCGTTCCCTGGGACAGAGCAGCCGGGCCTTTCATTCTCCCGAGGGTCCGCTTTCAGGCACTTTGCGTCGTCAGCCGTCTCTGGAGATAGTCGGAAAATTTCCCGGCATAACGTCGCTGGAGTTCCGGCAGCTTCCAATCCCGTCCGGTCACCCGGCCCCGGCAGCAAGATGCGCCGCAGGCGCATTCCATTTCCCAGTCATCGTCATCGCCGGTCGCGTAGTCGAAGGTAAGTTCTTCGCCGGGGTCAATCTCGCGCATCGCACGAAAGGTGATTTGCCCGACGATCTGCACATTGGGGTCGCATGAGTGATTGAGACACATCATCGACGCTTCCCGCTCCTCCTGGGTCACAGGCCCGATGAACAAATGATCGTCGATCTGGATTTCCGCAGGGCCAAGCCTTTTGGCGAGCGCATCCCTCGTCTTCCGGTCAAAGACGTGACCGCCTTTCACGACGACGGTTTCGCCTGCCTGTATCGATGCGACGCAGAACAGGCCCCGACCTTCGATTTCGCTTCCGCGCTTTTCGACCTTCTCCGAAAACCAGGTTGTCATGGCCGAGCTCCTTTCACATCGTGCAGCCGCCCCTATCGTTGTTTTACGACAGCCGCGTGACAGGGACCGCCTGGCTGACTGTGCTGGGCTGCCGTCCTGATCGACGAGCGACCCGCTGACCCATTTCTGATACGGATCGGGCCCGCGTGCGATGAGCGTGCCGCTGATCTTGGCCACGTCGCTGCCGCCGGGTATTGCCTTACCGCTGAGGCTTGTCTGCCTCGGCCTCGAAGGCCCGGATCACCGTGATCATGTCCCGCTCGTGCTCTCCCATCGCTTCGGTGGTTTCATACAACCCCACGCAGATCTCCATCAGGGGATGGGCGGTGCCGGCGGCTTTTGCGGCCTCGACGACCAGTCGGCTGTTCTTCAGCACATCCGAAATGCCCGCCTGACGCCTGAAGTCGCGGCTGCGCAGCTTGTCGATCTTCATGCGGGACACGTCGCTGGCCATTGGGCCGGCGTTGAGGATGTCGGCGAAGCGGTCCATGTCGAGCCCGTGGCGGGCGGCGAAATGCCCGGCTTCGGCAAGGCCGGTGACCATGGTGATCAGGAAGGTGTTGACCGCCAGCTTCATCTGCAGGGCGGCGGGCACCGGGCCGCAGTCGAAGAGCTGTTTGCAGACCGGCGAGAGCAGGGGGCGCAGGCGCTCGATCTCCTCGGGAGGGCCGGCCAGCATGCCGATGAGTTGTCCGGCCTCCGCCGGTTTTCTGGAGCCCGAAACCGGCGCCTCCACATAGTACCCGCCGACGGCGGCAATGTCCCGTGACAGGTCGAGGGAGTACCTGGCCGAGGTCGTGCCCATCGCCACGATGCAATGCCCGGCGACGCGGTACGCGAAGGCCCCGGTGCCGCGGCCCAGCACGGCATCGGTCGCCGCCTCGTTTTCCAGCATCAGGAGCACCGTGTCGCAATGTTCAAACAGGTCGTCGGGGTCGGTGGCGACCATGGCACCGGCCTTTTTCAAAGAGGCGGTCCGCTCCGGCGTCCGGTTCCAGACCCTCAGGGGCTGTCCGGCGCGGCAGAGGTTCAGGGCCATCGGTTCGCCCATGGTTCCCAGGCCGATGAAGCCGATCTGTTTTCCTGTGTCCATGACGGCCTGCCTCCTCTGCGGGTCGTAAGCTAGCCGATATCGATCAATTGGAATAACGAAATGATCGAAATTACAGATTTTGAAATTCGGGTAAGTTGGTTTGTCGTGGATGTTGACACGACCGCGTTTCTCGAACAGTCTGCCGCCACTCACCCGGGGGGTCTCGACAAGAGGCTGAGATACTGCTGGCCGGACGTCAAACGGGACGTCAAATCCGCGCAGCGCAGTGACCCGATGAACCTGATCCAGTTCACACTGGCGTAGGGATGGTGCACTGGCCGCGCGGGCCCCGACCACGTTTTCGTGGCAGGGGGCTATTCCCACACCGGCAATCCCATTCGACGCGGAACTGGGTCTCCAACGCTTTGAGCTATGGAGGCTCCGACCGATGAAAGACCTGACACCAAACGTTACCACGGGCCCGCTGCCCGCCTCGCGCCGCGTCTGGCACGCGGGCGAACGCCACCCGGATATCCGTGTGCCGATGCGCGAGATTGACCTGCATCCCACGGCCGGGGAGCCGCCGGTCACCGTCTATGACAGTTCCGGCCCCTATACGGACCCAGAGGCCGAGATCGCCATCGACCGCGGGCTGCCGCGCCTGCGCGAAGACTGGATCATCGCGCGCGGCGATGTGGAGCGCTATGCCGGGCGTCACGTGATCCCCGCGGACAACGGTTTTGCCGAAGGCACCCGGCTGACCCCGGAGTTCCCCATTCGTCATGCGCCGCTGCGCGCCCGGGACGGCAGGGCGGTGACCCAGATCGCCTATGCCCGCGCCGGCATTGTCACGCCGGAAATGGAATTCGTCGCGATCCGCGAAAATCTGGGCCGCAAGGCGGCAAAGGAGGCACTCTTGCGCGACGGCGAGAGCTTCGGTGCGGCGATCCCGGATTTCATCACGCCCGAGTTCGTCCGCGACGAGATCGCCCGGGGCCGCGCCATCATCCCGTCGAACATCAACCATCCCGAGGCCGAGCCGATGGCGATCGGCCGCAACTTTCTGGTGAAGATCAACGCCAATATCGGCAATTCGGCGGTGAGTTCCTCGATGGCCGAAGAGGTGGAAAAGATGGTCTGGGCCACCCGCTGGGGCGCCGACACGGTGATGGACCTGTCGACCGGGCGCAACATCCACAACATCCGTGACTGGATCCTGCGCAACTCTCCGGTGCCGATCGGCACGGTGCCGCTCTATCAGGCGCTGGAGAAGGTCGGCGGCATCGCCGAGGATCTGAGCTGGGAGGTCTTCCGCGACACGTTGATCGAACAGGCCGAGCAGGGGGTGGATTACTTCACCATCCACGCCGGTGTCCGCCTGCATATGATCCCGATGACGGTGAGCCGGGTGACGGGCATCGTCTCACGCGGCGGCTCGATCATGGCCAAATGGTGCCTGCATCATCATCGCGAAAGCTTTCTCTACGAGCATTTTGACGAGATCTGCGAGATCGCGCGGGCCTATGACGTGTCCTTCAGCCTCGGCGACGGGTTGCGGCCGGGCTCCATCGCCGATGCCAATGACGAGGCGCAGTTTGCCGAGCTGGAGACGCTGGGCGAGCTGACCCAGATCGCCTGGGCCAAGGATTGCCAGGTGATGATCGAAGGCCCCGGCCATGTGCCGATGCACAAGATCAAGGAGAATATGGACAAGCAGCTTGAGACCTGCGGCGAGGCGCCGTTCTACACGCTCGGGCCGCTCACCACGGATATCGCCCCGGGTTATGACCATATCACCAGCGGCATCGGCGCGGCGATGATCGGCTGGTTCGGCACGGCGATGCTCTGCTACGTCACGCCCAAGGAGCACCTCGGACTGCCCGACCGCGACGATGTGAAGGTGGGCGTCATCACCTACAAGATTGCGGCCCATGCCGCCGATCTGGCCAAGGGCCATCCGGCGGCGCAGATCCGTGACGATGCGCTGTCGCGCGCGCGCTTCGAGTTCCGCTGGGAGGATCAGTTCAACCTCTCGCTCGACCCGGACACCGCACGCTCCATGCATGACGAGACCCTGCCGAAAGAGGCCCACAAGGTGGCGCATTTCTGTTCCATGTGCGGGCCGAAGTTCTGTTCGATGCGGATTTCCCACGACATCCGCGCCGAGGCACAGAAGGACGGCATGGCGAAGATGGCCGAGAAATTCCGTGAAGGTGGAAAATTGTACATCCCGCTGGAGGACAAGCAATGAAGGACGCGATGAACCAGACCCCCGAAACCCTTCTGACGGCCCTGCGCGCCACGCCGCCGCTGGTCCAGTGCATTACCAATTACGTCGCCATGAACATTGCCGCCAACGTCATGCTGGCGGCTGGCGCCAGCCCGGCCATGGTTTCGGACGTGGAGGAGGCCGAGGAATTCGCCGGGATCGCGGGGGCGGTGACGGTGAACATCGGCACGCTGTCGCCGTCCTTCGTGGCGGGGATGCAGGCGGCGATCCGGGGGGCGCAGGCCGCGGCGCGCCCCTGGGTGCTGGACCCTGTGGCCTGCCAGGCGACCCGCTATCGCCGCGAGGTGGTACAGGCGCTGGTGGCCGAACGCCCGACGATCATCCGGGGCAATGCCTCGGAAATCCTGTCGCTGGCCGGAGAGGTCAGCCAGGGTCAGGGCGTTGACGGGCGCGACACGGTGGAGGCGGCGGAAGCGGGCGCGCGTCGCCTCGCCCAATCGAGCGGTGCGGTGATCGCGGTGACCGGCGCGGTGGACTACGTGACCGACGGCACCCGCGCGGTGCGGATCGAGGGCGGCTCGCCCTTCATGCCGATGAACACCGCTCTGGGCTGTTCGCTGACCTGTCTCTGCGGCGCCTATGCGGCGGTGGCCGAGGATGCCTTCGACGCCGCTGTCGGCGCGCTGGCGCATTTCGCCGTGGCGGGGGCGCTGGCCCATGACGGCGCCTCGGGGCCGGGCAGCTTTGCGCCCCGGTTCCTCGATGCGCTGGCGGCGGTGCCCCCCGAGGCGCTGGCCGGCGCAGTGATCCGCGACGCGGCGGTGCCGGCATGAGGCCCGGCATGAGGACATGCGCCGATCTCTCGCTTTATCTGGTGCTCGATCCCGGCCTTTGCGCCGGGGTCGGCATGGTCGAGACGGCCCGCGCCGCCGTGGCCGGCGGGGCGACGGTGGTGCAGCTGCGCGACAAGACGGCCGACACCGCGCGGATGATCGAGACCGGGCGCGCGCTGAAGGCGGTGTTGGCGGGGACCGGCGCGGCGCTGATCGTGAATGATGACGTTGAGGCCGCGATTCAGATCGGGGCCGAGGGGCTGCACATCGGGCAGGGCGACATGGCGGTGGCGGAGGCGCGGGCCCGGATCGGCGCGACGATGCTGCTGGGTCTCACGGTCGAGACCCCCGCGCTGGCCGCCGCGGTCGATCCGGCGCTGGTCGACTATATCGGCGCCGGTCCGGTCTTTGCCACGCCGTCCAAGCTGGATCATAAGACGCCCGTGGGTTTCGACGGGCTGGCGGCACAGGTCGGGGCCAGCCCGGTGCCGGCCGTGGCGATTGGCGGACTCAAGGCCGACCATGTCGCGCGGGTCCTCAAGGCCGGGGCGCAGGGGATCGCCGTGATCTCGGCGATCTGCGGTCAGCCGGACCCCGAGGCCGCGGCCCGCAGCCTCAGGGAAAGGTGCGACCTTCTAGGTGTCTAATAAGTGCCTGAGCCCCAGAGCGCGTGGAAATGATGCACCGGCCCATGGCCCCGGCCCACGTCGAGCTGGTCGCCCTGGGCCAGTGCGGCATGGAGATAGGCCTTGGCGCGGGCCACGGCCTCGGGCATCGGGTGATGCGGCAGAAGCGCCGCTATGGCCGAGGACAGGGTGCAGCCGGTGCCATGGTCCTTCGTTGTGGTGATGCGCGGGGCGTGCAGGGCACGCGTGCCCTCGGGCCAGGCCAGCAGGTCGGTGCTGTCCTCGCCCTCCAGATGCCCGCCCTTGAGCAGCACATAGTCGGAGCCAAGCGCCATGAGCTCGGGCAGGGCGCAGGTCATCGTCTCGGCGGTCCAGTCGTCTTCGCGGCCCAGCAGGACGGCGGCCTCTGGCAAGTTCGGGGTGATGACCGAGGCCAGCGGCACCAGCGTCTCGCGCACCACCGTCACCGCCTCGGGGTCGAGCAGCGCATGACCGCTCTTTGCGACCATCACCGGGTCGAGCACGATGTTGCGCGCGCCGTGGTGGTGCAGCCGGTCGGCCACGGCGCGGGCGATCTCGGCATTGGCGATCATGCCGATCTTGACCGCGTCGATGCGCACGTCGTCCAGCACCGCGTCGATCTGGTCGGCGACGAAATCGGGATCGAGCGCCCGGAAGGACCGGACGCCGCAGGTGTTCTGCGCCACCACGGCGGTGACAACCGAACAGGCATAGGCGCCCAGGGCCGACATGGCCTTGATGTCGGCCTGGATGCCTGCGCCGCCGGAGGGGTCAGTGCCCGCGATGGTCAGGACATTGGCGATCATGACGGCAGCTCCGACATCAGGGCAGCGGCTTGGTCCACGGTTTGACACAGGGGCGCGCCGTGATCGATCTGTCCGCCGGGAACGCCCCAGCACCCTGCGTCGGGCGGATTTGCGCGGCGAATGAGACGCGCCTGGTGTTCGCGTATGACGGCGGCGATGCTCGCCGAAATCGGGTGGGGGGCTGTCGATAGATAGGGCAAGTCGGCCTCGTCATGCTGAGGCCGGCAAGGGCAAGAGAGCTGTGCGGTCCTGTCCCTTCGCCGGCATGATCCGGATCAGGTTCGAAGGGTCACCGCGCTGCCCGACGATCCTGCAACCGACGCGCCAGCGATATCTCAGCCCCTTGTCGGGACACCCCTAGGTGGCGCGCATCTTATCAAGACGCTGTTCGAAATCAACGCTTGCCGTGCGGGAAGTGTATTGGGTCCAGATGCTTAAGGGTCTCTTCCCGCAAGGTTTCTGCAAGTCTTTCGGCAAAACGCGACAGGTTCGGGGCCCGCAACAGGCGCAGCTCGATATTCGGCAATGCCGGCAGGCCAAGCTCTGGGCCGACGCAGGTGATATCCTCCGGTCTGCCGTGATCCGTGCGCACGGCGATGCCGAGACCGATGCGCAAGCCGGACCAGACGGCGGGCAGGCTCGGTGTGGTGAGCGCTGCCCGCCAGCGCGTCTGGCTGTGGTCCAGCGCCGTAAGCATGGCCTGACGAAACAGGCAGGGGTGGTTGAACATGATCAGGGGCAGGGGATCGGCGATGTGCCTGTCCAGGAGATCGCGCTGCGCGAGCCAGCGCATGGGGAGTTCGCACAGGGTTTCGCCTTCGGCGGAACTGCCCGGACGGAAGAAGGCGATCGCTGCGTCGATGCGTCCGGCACGGACCTCTTCGGCGAGCCTGTGGTTTTCTCCGGCCTGCACGTCGACATGCACGTTCTCGACGTCCTGTCCGAACCTGGCAAGTGTCGCGGGCATCACGTCCTCGAAGAAATCCTGCGGCAGGCCGAGACGTACAGAGCTCGCGCTTGCCGCCGCGCCAACGGACAGCGCGGCTTCATCGTTCAGCGCGACGATGCGTCGGGCATAGGCGATGAAAGCCTCGCCCGCCTCGGTCGGCACGAGGCCGCGCCCCTTGCGAACGAAAAGCACTGTGCCCGCCTGTTGCTCCAGCTTCTTGAGATGCATGCTGACAGCGGATTGGGAACGGCCCAGTTGAACGGCAGCGCGCGCAAAGCTGCCCAGATCAGACCCGACGACGACCGTCCGGAGCGCGTCCATGTCAAAGCTTGGCATCAGTTTCGAGTCTCGAATTTTTGGATTTTGATGTATTCGATATTGGCGAGTCTAGCCCCGCGTATCCTTGCCTTCAAGAGGGCGCTCGCCGGCGGGGCGCGAGTTGTCGACGCCAGATTTACGGCGACAAAGGAGAGTTTCGGGGCGAAAGATGACGAGGGCGGAAATGCGCTGGCAATCGTCGCGGCGGCCGTGCTCCGACGCTCCCCCCCACTCAGGTTATGATAATCCGGTCGGGTCTTTGCGTTAGATCTGGCACGCCTTCAACTCCTCTTGAAGCCAGTCGAAGGAATCGCTGCGCCAGCTTCGATCTTGAGCGCTGCGCGCTCTCGACGAACCAATAGGCGGAGCCGGTTCGAAATCGTCCCGGCAAGGCGTGCAGCCGTCCCATGCGAAGCGCATCGTGCGACAGGGTTTCCCAGGAGAGGAAAGCGCCCTGACCGGCAATGGCCGCATCGAGGCAGAGCGAGGCATCCGAATAGGACGGCCCGTCCGCGAGTTGCGCGGCGTCCATGCCATTCGGGCGCAGCCAGTGATTCCAGTCAAAGCCCGAGCCGGCGTCGCGGATGATCGGAACGTTCAGCAGGTCGGCGGGGGTGCGAATGCGATCTGCAAACGCGGGCGCGAAAACCGGAAAGACACGAATATCGGCCAGAGGTATTGCCCTCGTTCCGGCCCAGTCGCCCTTGCCAACGCGAATGCAGGCGTCGATTTGCTGATCGTCGAGATCTGCGAAATCTGTCGTCGCCTCGATTGAGATTTTGAGCTTGTCCTGACCCTCGGTGAACCGGTGCAGACGCCACACCAGCCATTTCGCGGCAAAAACGGGCGGTGCCGAGATCGCAATCCCGTTGGATTGCGTCGGTTGCGCGAGGGCAACCGCGCGCGCAAGTTCCCGGAAGCCGGCGTGAAGATGATTTTCCAGCTTTCGGGCGGTCTTGGTCGGCTCAAGCCCCTGCGGTGTCCGTCTGAAGAGCCTGACGCCGAGTTGAGCCTCGACCTTGATCACCTGTTGGCTGATGGCTCCTGGCGTGACGCAGAGCTCATCCGCTGCGGCGTTGAGGTTGCCCAACCGCAAGACGGCCTCGACGGCGCGCAGGCCGACGAGGGGGAGGCGGGCGCCAGGGGGCCTAAAGGTTTCCTTCACGGCCTGCCTTGAAACCTCGATTGTCGCGCGGCCTCGGCCGTCGGAGTCTGTCGTCATGTTTGGATCGTTCCACAGAGTGTTGCGCCGTTGGCGCCGGGCCCGCGGCTTGTGCCGCATCCGGGAGGCGCGCCGTGTCGCGGAGGCCGCGCGTCGGCAATGGGATCGAGATCCTTTGTCTCACCCGGCACTGAGCCGGATGAGCTGCCGCGATCTTGCCGACCTGCCGTTCGATCGCGACAGGCTAAAATCCGATTGAACGGGGGGACAGCATCGTTTTGCTGCTGCGGGATCTGTTTCCGACCGTCGCGCTGCGGCGACCGAACGGCGTTGTGTTCTTGTGAATTCATGACATCTGCCTCTATTTTTCTTCATAGGGTAGACGGTATTAATGCCTCTGAAAAACGAATGTTAATGAAGTTTCGGTTTCGATTTTTCGATTGATATGTGTGCGTCATCCTTCGGCGAATGCTGTTGCGATAAATGCCGACGGCATCCAGGCAAAGTGCGCTTTTAAAGAGGTCAGGTTTAAAGAGGCCAGGTTTAAAAGGGGGGGGGGCAGACGGAGGCTCTCCCCGCATCTTAGGGGGACGCAATCGCCGGATGGATTGCCAGGGTTTGGCGACGACGATAACGGTGCCGAGATGAGTGGCTCGCCGCCTTTTGACTGTGGCTGACCGCATGCCTCGGGTTTGTCTCGAAAATCGGATGCCTGCCGACAGGTGTTGCTCGACCTTTGCTCCGCGGAGGATTATCTATGATCCATGTCGACTGCAAAATCAGAACCCCTGGCGTCGCGTATCAGCAGTGAGCTGGCCGGCCGCATCATCTCAGGTCGGATCGCGGCGGGCGCCCGCTTGCGTCAGGATCAGATCGCCGAGGAATTCGGTGCCAGCCATGTGCCGGTACGGGAGGCGTTCCGTTTGCTGGAAGCGCAGGGCCTGGTTGAAAACGTGCCGCGACGGGGAGTCCGGGTCGCGGCTTTCAGCCTGGACGATCTCCGGGAAGTCGCTGAAATGCGTGCGGCGCTTGAGGTGCTGGCGCTTCGCAATGCCGCACCGCATCTGACCGCGGCCATCCTGGACGAAGCCGAAGAGGCTACGCGACTGGGGGATCGTGCGAGCAACGTGGAGGCCTGGGAAGAGGCAAACCGCAGATTTCACAGGCTGATCCTGACGCCCTGTCGCTCGGTGTGCCTGCGGGCACGTTCTTGGGGGCCATTCTTGGCTGGCGCGCCTGTTTCGGCCTGATGAGCCTTCTGACGCTGGGTCTGACCCTTTGGGTGCTGGCCAAGGTTCCGGATTTCGCTGGTGAGCCCGCGGGCCAGCGCCGCACCCTGCGCGGCGTTCTGAGGCTCCCGGGCATTCGCCCGGTGCTCGGCGTCGTGTTGAGCTTCGTGCTGGCCCACAACATCCTTTACACCTACATCGCGCCCTTTCTTGCCGGGGCCGGGATGGCCGGGCGCACGGATGCCGTGTTGCTGGTTTTCGGCCTCGCCTCGCTAGTCAGCATCTGGGTGGTTGGGGTGCTGATCGACACCCGCCTGCGGCCGCTGACCCTTGCCAGTATCGCGCTCTTCGCGCTGGCGGCGGGGATGTTCTGGCTCTGGCGCGACGCGCCGTTGGCAATCTATGCGGCCAGCGCGATCTGGGGACTGGCATTCGGCGGATGCGCGACCCTGTTCCAGACTGCCAGCGCTAGGGCGGCAGGGCCGTCGGCGGACCTGGCGCAATCCATGCTCGTGACCATGTGGAACACCGCGATTGCAGGCGGTGGGCTGGCGGGCGGCTTGTTGCTTGAGCGGTTTGGACCGGCGAGCCTTGCGCCCAGCCTGCTGATCCTGATCGCGCTGGCATGGGGGCTTACGCTGCGCGCGCGGGATCATGGGTTTGCAACCTCACCCCATTAGGGCGCGGGGCGGCCCGAGGAAGAGGGCCGCCCGAAAGACAGAGACCTCGTTCAGGCGATCTGGCGCAAGGCGATCTGCGCCACCTCACGGATCGCGGCGACCGAGGGGCGTACGCTGTCGAGGCGGGTGTCGATATAGACCGCCAGCACGAAGCGCGGCCCGTCGGGTGACCAGAGTGCCGCGATATCGTTGGCGGCGCCGTTGGGCGTGGTGCCGGGCTTGTTGGCGACCGTCCAACTGCCGGGCACGGCGGCGCGGATACGATCCTTGGCGTTCTGTTCGTTGCGCATCCAGGCGACAAGCTGCTGGCGCGCGCCCTCACTCAGCACCGAGGTGCCAAGGGTGAGCCGCTCGACGGTTCGCGCCATCGCCTCGGGAGTGGTGGTATCGCGCGGATCGTTGGGGGTATTCGCGTTCAGGGCCATCTCGGTGCGGTCGAGACGGCTGACATCGTCGCCAATGTCGCGAAAGAACCCGGTCACGGCAGCCGGACCACCGACACGGTCGAGCAGGAGATTCGCGGCGGTATTGTCGCTGCGCTCGACGATTGCCTTGCAGAGCGTGCGGATCTCGAGTGTGCCCGAAGGGGGCTGTTGCGAGGTCACGGGCGAGGTCGGCAGGAGCGGTACGCCGTTCAGGCTCAGCCGTTCATCGAGATCCAGCTCTCCCCGGTCGGCCCGTTGCAGGCAGAGCGCGGCGAGAGAGGCCTTGAAGGTCGAGCACATTGCAAAGCGTTCTCCCGCGCGATGGGAAAACTCGGCGCCGGTGTCGATGTTGCGGGCAAAGACGCCGACCCGGGCGGCGAGCGCCTGCTCGATCTCGCGCACCGGCGTGGGCCGGTTGCATGCCCGTCAGTGTCATCGCTGAAAGACAGAGCGGCACGATCCTGCTCCAGCCGGCGGCAAGGCGTTTCTTTCTTGAACCGATCTTGCCTGGGGTCTGGTGTCCTCGATGCGGTGTCTTCCATCCGTTCGGAACAGGTCTTGCCGTGCGCCCAGATGCGGGGCGTGGGGTGGTCTGTGTCATGTGTACTGCCTCGGTGTTTTGGACGAACCCTAGGGCAGCTTTGGCCTTTCGGAAAAGTGAATGTTTCAAAAAGCCGGTTGTGGAAATCGGGACGATGGGCGCGGTCGGGATCTCATGACCTCCTGAGCTCTGTCTGGGCGGGGCTCCGGTTGCCATCAAGAAAACCTATATCAGGGGGCAGCAAAACTGCATTGTGCAGACCAGACCGGAATGTGCTTATGCCGCACATGGACACGCAAACCTCGCACATCACACAGGCCGAACGCCTCTCGCCGGCTTTGGTTCTCCTCCTGGCCATGGGGGCAGGGGCCGCCGTCGCCAACAGCTATTACAATCAGGCCCTGCTTGGCCATCTGACCGCTGATTTCGACCTGCGCGCCGGCTTTGCCGTTGCCGTGCCGGTCCTGACACAGCTCGGCAATGCTGTCGGTGTGCTCTTTCTGGCGCCGCTCGGAGACCGGATCGAGCGGAAATCCCTCATTCTGGTGACGATCGGCGCATTGGCGGTTGCGCTCATCGGTGCCGCCGTCGCTCCCGGTTTCATATGGCTTGCGGTTGCCAGCCTTGCCGTCGGTCTGGGCGCCACCGTTGCACAGCAGATCGTGCCGCTCGCCGTTCATCTCGCCGCGCCGGCGGAACGCGGCCGGGTCCTTGGCACCGTGACGGGTGGCATTCTGATCGGTATTCTGCTCGCCAGGGCGGTTGGCGGGCTGATCTCCGATACCTGGGGATGGTCCGTCGTATTCTGGTTCGCCGCAGCCCTGATGATTGTGATCGGTGCCGCCTTGGCGATCTGGCTCCCCCGTGTCCCGCCGACGACCACCCTGAGCTATCCGCGCCTGATCGGTTCTCTTTGGGGACTGATACGGAGCCATCGCATCCTCAGGCGCGCGGTTGCGGTGCAATTCCTGATCTTCGCCGCCTTTATCGGTTTCTGGTCGACACTCGCGCTGCTGCTGGCCGAACCGGTCTATGGGCTCGGTGGCGCGGCTGTGGGCCTTCTGGCACTCGTTGGCGTGGCCGGAGCTCTGGCTGCGCCCATGGCCGGTGCGATGTCGGATCGGTACGGCGCGGGTCCGATCGTTTCCATCGGGGCGTGCCTTGTCCTGATTGCCTTCCTTGTTTTCTGGCTCTGGCAAGCCTCCCTTGTCGGGCTGGTCGTCGGCATTCTTGTGCTGGATCTTGCGGTGCAGTCGTCGCAGGTGGCCAATCAGGCGCGCATCTATGCGCTCGATCCGACGGCACGAAGCCGGCTGAACACCGTCTTCATGGCAACGATGCTTGCCGGCGGTGCCTTTGGGGCAGGGATCGGTGGCGCCGCCTATGTCTATTGGGGGTGGAGCGGTGTGTGTGCCTTTGGCGTGCTGTCCGCCGCGCTGGCGTTCCTGTTGTCGCACAGGTCGTGAGGTTTCCGCCGCTCCAGATAGGTCACCGTCAACCGTCAACCGTCAACTGTCAGCCGGCCGGGCCGGAACGGGCGGCTGTGAAACACCGAGGGCGCGATAGCCGTCCTCCTCGACGATTTGCCGGATCAGGGCGCGAACCGCTCGCGATTGTGCACTCTTGCCAAGGCGCGCGACTGTGGCGACGGAGGGAGGTGTTGCGAGCGCTTCGGTGATCGTCTCCATGTCGGCGTCGACATGTCCCGCATTGAGCAAGCTGATGCCAAGCCCCGACCGCACGGCGCTCAGAATGCCCGACAGGCTCGCGCATCGCATGACGGTCGAGAACCCGTGTGGCGGCAAAGGTGCGGCGTCCATGGCCCAGCGGCGGTAAAAACAGGTCTCGTCGAAGGCGAGAAACGGGAGCGGTCGCGCCCAGTCGAGTTCGAGATCGCGGGCTTTGACCCAGGCAAGCTTCGACTCGGATAGCAGAGTGTCATCGGTCCGCCGCTGGTCGGGAAAAAGCTGGAAGATGCCGACGTCGATCTCGCCCCGGTCGAGCTGGGCTTGAATCGTCAGGCTCTGGGACACTTCCGTGAGAACGGTGACATCGGGCTGAAGCCGGGCGAAGCGGCCGAGAACGCGGGCCAATGCGCCATGTGTGGTTTCCTCGGTCACGCCCAGCCGGACCAGACCGTTGAGCGGATCGGTGCTGAGGCTGGCGACCGCCTCGTCATGAATCGCAAGCATGCGACGGGCGTAATGCAGCAGGCGCTCTCCCTCCGGCGTAAACGCGGGCCGCCCCAGGCGCCGGTCGAGAAGCTTGCAGCCCAGCGCCTCTTCCAGGCGTCTGATCTTGTGGGAGACCGCCGACTGGGACAGTGCCAGGCGATGCGCCGCCCGCGTGACCCCGCCATTGTCTCTGATCGCGCAGAGCGCCTGAAGTGCGCCGATGTCCAGTTTCGATGCCATGGCATAGTCATGACAAAATTGGATCATTTAATCAATTCATTTCATTTTAGTCATATATGCCCATGACCTAGGTTGCGGCTGACACCCGCAACTGGAGATCGACATGAACCGCATCCTCGGGCAGCACGCCCTGATCAACGGCAACCGCATCGCCTATGGCGTGCATGGGCAGGGCGCGCCGGTCGTTCTCCTGCACGGAACGCCCTCATCTTCGCTGATCTGGCGCAATGTGCTGCCGCAATTGGTGGCATCCGGGTATCGCGTCCATGTCTACGACCTGTTGGGCTATGGTGCCTCCGAACGCCCCGCGGATCCGACCGTCGACACTTCGATCAGCGCGCAGGTTCCGGTTCTCGAAGCCCTGTTGGCGCATTGGCAGCTGGATACGATCCATCTCGTCGGTCATGATTTCGGCGGTGGCATCGCGCAGCGTTTTGGCGTGTTCAATCCCGGGCGTCTCCGGTCGCTCACGCTCATGGATACCGTCAGTTTCGACAGCTCCCCGTCGCAGCGGACCAGGGAACAGCTGGAAGCGGGGCTGGAAACCCTGATCAAGACCTCTGACGCCGCCCATCGCGCCCATTTCCGCGACTGGCTGTTGTCGGCGGTCTGGAACAAGCCGGCCTTCGCCGACGATGTCTTGTCGGCCTATGTGGAGATGATTTCGGGGCCGGTCGGTCAGGGCAGCTATTTCCAGCATCAGGCGCGCACCTACGAGGCCAGGCATACGATGGAGATCGCCGACAGGTTGCACGAGCTGGCCGCGCTGCCGGTCAAGATCATCTGGGGGGCAGAGGATGCCTGGCAGTCGGTCGATTGCGGCGAACGGCTGCAACGCGCGATTCCCGGATCGGAGCTGAGCGTTGTCGAAGAGGCCGGGCATTTCGCGCCCGAAGACCGGCCCGTCATGATCGCCGAGCTCCTGATCGAATTCTTCGACAGGCACCGCGCCCGCGGCACTTGAGAGGCCGCTCCGGCCCCGGCGCCACATCGCCAATTGCCAATCACCAATGAGAGACGCACAACATGCTGGATCTGCCGAACACCACGATCATCGAGGGCAACGCCGTCCGCTGGGGGAAAACCGGCGACGGCCCGCCGCTCGTCGCAATTCACGGAACGCCGTTTTCCTCTCAGGTCTGGCGCCGGATCGTGCCGCTGCTGACCGACCGGCGGACGGTCTATTACTTCGATCTGGTGGGATACGGACAGTCGGAAATGCGCGCTGGGCAGGATGTCTCGCTGGCGGTGCAGAACCGGGTTCTGGCCGCGCTGTTCGCCGAGTGGGGGCTCGACCGGCCGGAGGTTCTGGCGCATGATTTCGGCGGTGCCACTGCGCTGCGCGCCTATTACCTGAACGGGTTGCGCTATGCCGCGCTGACGCTCTTCGACGCCGTGGCGCTGGCGCCCTGGGGTTCGCCGCTGGTGCAGCATGTGCGCCGACACGAGGCGGCGTTTTCCGGCATGCCGGACTATATGCACCGGGCCGTGCTGCGAGCCTACCTGCAGACCGCCGCGCATGAGCCGCTGTCGGAAGAGGCGCTGGAGATCTACTCTGCTCCCTGGCTCGGCCCGGTGGGACAGCCGGCCTTCTATCGCCAGATCGCCCAGATGGATCAGCACTTCACCGATGAGGTCGAGCGGCTCTATGCCAAGATGGATTGCTCGGTGACGGTTCTCTGGGGGCGGAATGACGACTGGATCCCCTATGAGACGGGCCAGGCATTGGCCGCGATACTCTCCGATCATCCCTGTATCCCGATCCCGAATGCCGGGCATCTGGTGCAAGAGGACCGGCCCGAGGCTCTGATGGCCGCGATCCTGAAAAGATGGAACTGAGCTGGCCAGGTCGCGGCCAGCTCTCCCGACAGGTTTCGAAAGGCGCCCGCGCCGCTCAGGCATATTGCGCGATGCCGTTGCCGAGCGACCAGTTCACCTTGTCCACCTCGGTCAGATTGATGAAAACGTCCTCCGGGCGAAGGCCGGGCGCCTCCCCAAGCAGGTCAACGATCCGCCGGAACAGGGCCTTTTTCTGCTCGTCCGTGCGTGTGTTGTTCGCGGTGATGCAGATGAACACCAGATCGTCGCTGCGCGCGATATCCAGATAAGAGGCGCCATAGCGGAAATTGGCGGCCTCATGTTCGGTGATGACCATGAACTGATCGTCCTCGGGCACGTCGAACACCTCGGTCATCGCACGATAAAGCCCGTCGAAGATCGCCTGTCGGTAGCTGTCGGGTTTTCCGGCGCGCAGTGAGATATGGAGCAGTGGCATTCTAGGGGTCCTTTCTGAAGGGTACGAAAGCCATGTTAGACGCGCCGAATTATTTTGGTATCCTATCCATTCCTATTTCAGTGATGAGGATTTGAAATGATGAAAGCCCCTCTCGATCTGGATGCGGTGAGGGCCTTTGTCCGGATCGCCGAACTTGGCAGCTTTACCCGTGCCGCGGAGGCGATGCAGGTTTCGCAATCGGCCATCAGCCTGAAACTGAAGCGGTTGGAGGAGCGGCTGGGCTGCCGGCTTGTCGATCGCACCCCGCGTCACGTCGATCTGACGCAGCAGGGCACGGGATTTCTGCAGCATGCGCGCACCCTGCTGGAGGCGCATGATCTTGCGCTGGCCACGGTGATCGAACCGCGCCAGCGCCTGACCATTGGCATCAGCGACCATGTGGCGGGGCCGGAATTGCCGACGGTGATCGCCCGGATCAATGCCGAGGCACCGCAGCTGGTGATCGAAATTCAGATCGGGTCGTCGGATGCGCTGTTGCAGCAGTTCGACCGGCGCGAGCTGGATGTGGCGATCGTGCGCTTCGACGCGGATCGGGACGATGGGACAATCCTGTGCCGGGAAAGGATCGGCTGGTTTGCCGCCCCCGGCTGGCGCCATCGCGAGGGGCTGCCGCTGCCGCTGGCCACGATGCCCGATCCGTGCGGCATGCGAAAGCTGGCCTGCGAGACGCTGGATGCGGCGGGGATTGCCTGGCGCGAGGTCTTTGTCGGCGGCGGGGTTGCTGCCGTGTCGGCGGCTGTCATGGCGCGGCTCGGAATTGCCGCCCTGTCGCCGCGCATGCTGCCGCCCGGGGCGGTCGATGTCGGCGCTGGGCTTGGGCTGCCGGCGCTGCCGCGCTTGCCCATCGCGCTGCATTCCCGGGCCACGACCGCAGATAGCCGCAGCGCAATCGACGCGCTGTCCTCGGCCTTCCGCAGCGCGGTGCGCGGGTAACCTCGGCCGATGCCCGGCGCCGCTGTGGCCCATTGCAAATGGGGAGGGGCGGCGGTTTCAGCGGGAGGCAATCTGAGGACGACGCGCGCCTTTGCGCAAGAAACGGGTCGCCTCTTTCTGAACGGTCGCCCAAATTGAAAGCAAACTTTGATGAGACAGAAGAGTTTCCGAGAATGGCGAAGCAAGACGAAACGACGATGTGGCCGCCCCAAGCCAGACGAAACGACATACAGGACAAGCTGAACGGGATGCTTGTCGATGCCATCGACAGGATCCAGAAGGGGCCTGCGGCTCCGGCGGTCGATATCACGGACTTGCGGCGAAGGATCGGTCAGTTCGACTTTTCTGCGCCCGTCGCGGTCGAGACGGCCGCGCGCGATGTCATCGACCTGCTTGTGGCGGGCAACGTGCACATGATGCACCCGGGCTATATGGGGTTGTTCAACCCCAGCGTCGCGTTCCCGGGCATCCTCGCCGATCAGATCACCGCAACGATCAACCCACAGCTCGCGGTCTGGTCGCATGCGCCGGCGGCGGTGGAGATCGAGCGCTATACCATCAATGCCATCGCGGAACGGTTCGGCTGGACAGCGGTTCACACCGCAGGGCATTTCACCTCCGGCGGCGCCGAGGCGAATTACACGGCTCTCTTGATGGCGCTGACGGACAGGTTTCCTGCCTATGGGGAGGAGGGGGCACGCGGCATTCCGGGACAGCCGACCTGCTACGTCTCGGCCGAAAGCCATCTGGCCTGGCTCAAGATCGCGCATCAGGCCGGGATCGGCCGAAACGCTGTCCGGCTGGTGCCGACGGACGGGAGCGGCCGAATGGACGCGGATCGGCTGGCCGATATGATCGAGGCGGACGCGGCCGCCGGTCACATCCCGTTCTTCGTCGGCGCCACCGCCGGAACCACCAATGCCGGCATGATCGACCCGCTGGCCGACATCGCACGGCTCGCCGCCGGGCGGCTGTGGTTTCATGTCGATGCGGCTTGGGGTGGGGCGGCCATTCTCACGCCGCGAACGAGTGACGCGCTGGACGGTATCAAACAGGCCGATACGCTCACACTCGACGCCCATAAATGGTTCGCCGTGCCGATGGGGGCGGGGATGCTGCTGACGCGGCACGAAGAGAGCCTGGCCCGGACCTTCCGGGTCGCGGCCAGCTATATGCCGGGGGAGACGGCGGAAACGCTCGATCCCTACACCCACAGCCTGCAGTGGTCCCGCAGGTTCATTGGCCTCAAGCTGTTCCTGTCGCTGGCCGCGCTGGGCTGGCAGGGCTACCGGCGCCATGTGGAGCACGCGATGGATATGGCGGCACGTCTGAAGGCGCTGCTGGAGGCAGAGCGGTGGTCCGTCGTCAATGACAGCCCGCTCGCGGTGCTGTGTTTTGTCGACGAGGACACTGGGCGGGAGCCCGGCGAGATCGCCCGCGAGGTTGTCGCGCAAGGCACAAGCTGGATCTCGGCGGCGCAGTTCGAGGGGCGGGCGGTTCTACGCGCCTGCATCACCAGTCATTTCACCGACGAAGCTGATCTTCAGGCGCTTCTGTCCGCTTTGAATAGGGCCCGCACCCGGTTGGCTGGGCAGGCCTGACTGTCGGGGGGCGTTCCGGCACCGCGCCTCGCCATGTGCAAAGCCTGACATGGCGCGGTTTCGCAGTGTCGATGCGGAGCTGATCCCGGCGCGCTATCTCAAGTGCTCGATCAGCATGTCGCGGGCCTCGGCGACGAAGGCGGCCTCTCCCTGGCGCGGTGGCAGGAGGTGGAATTCCACATCTGGCAGAGCCGGAAGGGCAGATGTGTCGCTCAGGATCTTCATGCCGTCGGGGATCGCGGATTCGTTCAGACAGGAGATCCCAAGCCCTGCCGACAATGCCAGATGAAGCCCGCCAATGCCGGAGGCGGAATGTGCGATCGTGTAGGGGATGGCGCGATCGTTCAGAGATTTTGTGATATACCGCTGCAACGAGCAGGTCGCGGGCAGCACCAGAAGCGGCAACTCGCGATCTGTTGGCAGTGTGAACGTCTCCTGCGTGATCCAGCGGAGCGGCTCGCGGCGCAATGAAGCGCGGCCGTGGCGCCCGGTTCGCGAGGATCGTTCCCCGTCCAGGATGTTCATGGAGAGGCCGATATCGAACGTGCCCTTGTCGGCCTCTTCTTCGATATGGGCGCTTTTCAGGATCGAGACGTTGAGCTGCAGGCGTGGAAATTCGTCGCGTAACCGTTTCAGGATCGCGGGCAGCGCCGCCGGGCGGAAATAGTCGGTGATCGCCAGCCGCAGCTGTCCGGCGAGTTGCGCGCCCTGCAGGTCACGATAGGCGGCTTCACTCAGAGCGAGGATTTTTCGGGCATGTTCCACCAGCCGTGCCCCGGCGGGGGTCAGACGCGCGCCGGACTTGCCCCGGATCAGCAGCGGTTTGCCGCAGGCGTCCTCGAGTTTGCGGACTTGCTCGCTCACGGCTGATTGCGACCGGAACAGGCGTGGCGCAGCGGCGGAAAGGCTGCCTGTTTCGGCAATGACCACCAGGGTGTTGAGCAATTGAAGGTCGAAATGCGCCATAATTTATCCATTCTATTTTCCGATAGATATTTCCATATATTCCCGTTTTTCAAGTGGAATGCGTGCACGTATGGTCGCCTCACCGATCATTTCCAACGAGGTTACACCATGCCAGGCATCATCCTGACCCATTCCGGGCTGCCCGATCCGGCGCAGGCCGACGCGCTTGCCGCCGAATTGGCGGAGCTGACATGCAGATACTTGAAGAAAGAGCGCGGCCGGACCATGGTCATGCTGCGCCACCAGCCGAAAGATCAGTGGTACATCGCCGGCACATCGCTCGAAAAGGATGGGAGAAATTCCTTCCGGCTCGAAGTCTCCATCACCGAGGAGACCAACACCAAGGACGAGAAGGCCGCGTTCCACAAAGCTGCGTTTGCCTTGCTGTCCGAACGGTTGGGGAACTTGCATCCGCATTCCAACGTGCATGTCATCGACTGTCGCGCCACCTCATACGGCTATGGGGGTGTGACGCAGGAATGGCGGTATCAGCAGGGCTCTGAGGGCCTCGTCGCACAAGCCGGGGAATAGCCGCTTTCCCTTTCCCGTTCCCCGGAACACCGTTCTCCAATGGGATCTGTGACAGCTATGTCGGGTGGGGGCACTGCGGCTGTGTGGCTTTGGGGCCCGGCGATCTGGCGATTGAAGGCGCGGGCCATGAGGCGTTGTCCCAAGCGCCTCAGACCGTGCATCTTCGGTGTCGCGCCCGATCGCCATGGGCTGCGGAGGGGCGGAGGCGCTCAGCCCCTGCAGCGTGCCAGGTTTGACTGTCCTTTCGCGCGCGTCTTTCTCCAGGGGGGGGGGGCGCCGCGGGGCATCTGTTAAAAGGCTTCGTCTCATGATAGACGCTGCCTTTGCGCATCCCCCGTGCATCTGTGCTGGAACTCGCATCTTTGCGTCTGCGTGTGGTGATCGAGCCATGTTGGCCTGCTCATTTGGTCCGGAATGAGCGAAAAGGAGACGGACGAGAAATGCTTGAAAATGGCTGATATGAATAAAAATCAAGAATTATCAAAGGCCTCTCGCCTGTCCGTGGCGCCGATGATGGATTGGACCGATCGGCATTGCCGTTATTTTCATCGGCTGATGTCGCGGCGGGCTTTGCTCTATACGGAGATGGTGACGGCGCCGGCTTTGGTGCGCGGCGGGGCCTTGCATCTGCTCGATTTCAATCCGGAAGAACATCCGGTGGCGCTGCAGCTCGGCGGATCTGAGCCGGAAGAGCTGAAAGCCGCGACCAAGTTTTGCGTCGATCACGGCTATGACGAGGTCAATCTCAATGTCGGCTGTCCCTCGGACCGGGTGCAGTCGGGGGCCTTTGGTGCGGTCCTGATGAAATCGCCGGATCTTGTGGCCGATTGTGTCGCCGCGATGCAGGAGGCGGCGGGCGAGGTGCCGGTGACGGTGAAATGCCGGATCGGGGTCGATGATCAGGCGCCCTCCGAAGTCCTGCCCGATTTCCTCTCGAAAATGCAGGCGGCGGGCGTAGCGCGGATCACGGTGCATGCGCGCAAGGCCTGGCTGGACGGGCTGTCTCCCAAGGAAAACCGTGATATCCCGCCTCTGGATTATGATCTGGTGCATGCGATGAAACGGGAGTTTCCCGATCTGCACCTGTCCTTGAACGGCGGCATTCAAAGCCTTGATATGGTGGAAGAAGAACTTTCCCACATGGACGGGGTGATGGTCGGGCGTGCGGCCTATCATCAGCCTTACGACATTCTGGGGCAGGCGGATCAGCGGATCTTTGGCGATCCGCGCGCGGCGCTCAGCCGTCACGAGGTGGCGCTGGCGATGGAGGATTACATCGGCCGCCATCTTGCGGCGGGCGGCAAGCTCGCGCAGGTCACCAAACACATGCTCGGGCTCTTCGCCGGTCAGCCCGGGGCGCGGCGCTGGAAACGGGTGTTGTCCGAAGGCGCGCATAAGGACGGCGCCGGGTTTGAATTGGTGAAAGAGGCTTTGCCGGGGTAGGGGGCTATGAGCCCTTACCAGACATTGGTCACGAGGGCGTGCGCCTGACCGCCGGGACGGTCCGGCGCAGGCGCGGCGGCTTCGCCTCGTCCCGCGCCCAAAAGGTCAATGTCCGCTCCGTCCCGCAAAGCGGACAAAGCTGCGCTTCGGGTCCTTCGCTCTTACTCCGCCGCTTCCTTGCCGCCGCCTTTGGGTGGTCTGCGTTTGAGTTTCTTGATCTTACCGGTTTCCGTCTGTTCCGCTTCCACCTCGACCATGCTCTCGGGCGTGGCAGGGGGCTGTTCAGCGGGGCGTTCGGGGGCTTTGGGGACCTCGGCTTGTCGCGGTGCAGCGCCTGCGGCCAGCGCGCGCGAAGACACGCGATGCGCATCAAAGCCTTCGGGGCCACCCCAAGCCGCCTCGCCAACGGGCCAGACGAATTCCGGGTTCCTGGCGCGTTTGGCTTCGCGCATCATCCGGTAATCCTCGGCGGCGCGGCTTTGCGAGCCGAACAGTGTCGCCAGACGCATGCTCAGGTGATGCACCCCGACCCAGAACCAGACCCGGAGCGCCAGCATGGCCGGGGTGAAAATCAGGGTCAGGAAGGTGGCAATGCCGAGGCCAAAAACGACGGCGGTGGCGAGATTGGTCCAGAATTGCGCCGTGGGCGCGTTGATCGTATAGCCGCCGTCGATGAAATCCAGAGACACCGCGAACATCATCGGCGTCAGGCCCGCCATGGTGGTGATCGTGGTCAGGAGCACGGGACGGATGCGGTCCTCGGCGGTGCGCACGATGGCCTCGATCCGGGGCATGAAACGCGCGTATTCCTGATAGGTGTCAATCAGAACGATGTTGTTGTTCACCACGATGCCCGCCAAGGCCACGACGCCCGTCCCGGTCATGATCATGCCGAAGGTCATGTCCATGACCATCAGACCGATGAGCACGCCGGCGGTCGACATGACCACGGCCAGAAGCACCAGAACCGAATTGTAGAAGCTGTTGAACTGCGCCAGCAAGATGATGAACATCAGCGCCAGCGCGGCCCCGAAGGCCTTGCCCAGAAAGGCGCCGGTTTCCTTTTGCTCCTCGTCGTCGCCGGTCCATTCCCAGGAAACGCCCTGGGGCAGGGTGGCGTCCTCTTCGAGCCAGGTTGTGAGCGTCTCGATCCGCTCGGTGGGGGTGATCGTGACCCCGTCTTCACGGGTCAACCCGCTGTCCACCGCCGCTTTCACATCGTAATAGCGTTGTTGATCATAGCGCGAGATCGAGGCGAGTTTCTCGACCGGTTTGCGGGTGATGAAATTCGACAGCGGCACCAGCCCGTCATTGGTGCGGACCTTGAGCGTGTCCAGTGTGGACAGCACCCGGTCCTGTTCCGGCAGGCGGACGCGGATCTCGATCTCTTCATCGGACGAGGGCACCCGCATGGTGTCGAGCAAGATGCCGCGGGTCACGAGCTGGATCATGCCGCCGACCGTGGCGACATCGGCGCCAAAGCGCCCGGCCTTTTCGACGTCGACGTCGATCTGCCAGTCGATGCCCGGCAGCGGGCGTGTGTCCTCGATATCGGCCAACGCCGCAGTCTCGTCGAACTTGGCGCGCACCATGTCGGTGGCCTGATCGAGCGCGGTCCAATCGTCGCCCTTCAGGCGCAGGTGCACGGGTTTGGCCGAGGCCGGCCCCATCGAGAGGTTCAGAGTCTCGGTGTAGATGCCGGGGATCTTCGCCAGTTTCTCTTCGATCTGGGCCAGCACATAATCGCCGTCATATTCGGGTCTGACATGGGTGTTCTCGAAGAACAGGAAGCCGTCCTCGGTCTCGGTCGGACGATCCTCCCAGGGAATGAGCTCGACCTGGATCTGGCCGATCGTGTCGCGCGGCCCCGAAGAGCCACCGGTATTGGCATTGAGCCCGCCTGCGCCAGCAAAGACAAAGGCATTGTCGACCCCGGGCTGGTTGAGGATGACATCTTCGGCCTGCGCGACCAGCGCGTCCTTTTCCGCCACCGAAAGATTGCCGCGGGCCCGGACGTAGATGATCGCCTGTTCCGGCTCGGTGGCGGCAAAGAATTCCATGCCCTTGTTGTGGCCGCCATAATAGACGAAGACCCCGCCCACCGCGCCGATCACCGTCAGAATAGCGACAAAGGGCATCACCGGGTTGCCGGCGATGAAATGGGTGAAATGGCCAAACGGGCTGCGTTTATAGCCGGCATCGACCTTTTTGCGCGGGCGCGGCGTGTGCAGCGCGTTCATGGCGATCGAGGTGGCCGAGCCGCCGAGGAACAAAAGCGCCATGCCCGGCAGCAGCTTGTTCTGCAAGATCGACATCAGAGCCGCGCCCAGAATTGCCAGCGAGACGGCGGCCAGCGCCAGACGCAGGGCGACAGGCGTATGCGCCTTGAGCCAGGCGGAGGCGTGATCATAGGCCCGCGCGATGCGCCCGGTCACCCCGCCCATGACCGGCAGGTAGACGAGCGCCACGATCAGCGAGGCGGAGAGCACGAAAATGATCGTCACCGGCAGCATGCCCATGAACTGCCCGGCCACCCCGGGCCAGAACAGCATCGGCAGGAAGGCGCAGAGCGTGGTGGCGGTCGACGACACGATCGGCCAGAACATGCGCTTGGCGGCCTCGACGAATGAGGCCATCGGGCCTTCGCCCTCATCCATCTTGCGGTCAGCATATTCGACCACCACGATGGCACCATCGACCAGCATGCCGACGGCGAGGATGAGGCCGAACATGACGATGTTGGAGATGGTGATGTCCATCAGCCCCAGAAGGATGAAGCACAGAAGGAAAGAGGTCGGGATGGCAAAGCCGACGAGCAGCGACGAACGGATGCCCAGAGCCGCCAGCACCACGATCATCACCAGCGCGATTGCGGTCAGCACCGAGTTCTCGAGCTGGTTCACCATCGAGGAGACCTGACGCGACTGATCGTTCGAAGTGCCCACCGTGATCGCGTCCTGCAGGGGCTGCGGCCAGCTTTCGTATTCGGCCTGCACCTCCTGTTTGACCAGCTCCACCGTGTCGATGATCGGGTAGCCTTTGCGTTTCACCACCTGCAGCGCCACGGTCGAGGTGCCGTTGAACCGCGCGGTGCCGGCCCGATCCTCGAAGGTGAGGCGGATATCGGCGAGATCGCCCAGGGTGACCACCCGGTCGCCATTGACCTTGACGGGAAGTGCCATGACATCGCGTTGGTCGCTGAAGGAGGCGGGGATCTTGACCGAAAACGTGCCCTGATCGGTCTGGATCTCGCCCGCCGCGACGAGCTGGTTGTTCATCGTGACGACGTTGATCAGCTCGCCCGCCGTGACATTGTAGGATTCGAGCCGCAGCGGATCGATCTCCACCTCGAGCATCTCATCGCGCTGGCCGGCGAGTTGGGCGTCGAGCACCGGCTCGAGCCCTTCGATCCGGTCCTGCATCTGTTTTGCATATTGCACCAGCGTGCGTTCCGGCACCGGGCCGGTGAGGTTGACGATCAGGATCGGAAATTCCGAGAAATTCACCTCGTCGATCGTGTAACCATCGGCGCCGGTGGGGAAATCCGCCTCGACCCGGCCCATGCGGTCGCGCACATCGGCGATGGTCTTGGTCTTGTCCCAGCCGAACTCGAATTGCAGCCAGATGCCGCCGTAATTCTCCGACGCCGTGGCCGACATGCTGTCGAGCCCGTCGAGATCGGACAGCTCGGTCTCCATCGGCTTGATCAGCAGTTTCTCGGAATCCTCGGCGGAGATGCCGGGGAATTGCACCGAGACATAGAGCCCGGGGATCTCGATATCCGGTTCGCCCTCTTTCGGCAGGCTGACATAGGCATAGCTGCCGGCGATCAGTGTCAGCGCGATGAAGGCGAGGATCATGCGGGCACGCTGGCCCGCCCAGTCGACGATGCCGGTCATTGCTCGGTCTCCGTGCCTTGCGCGGTTTCGCTGTCGAAATGCGGTTCGATCAACACGCCGGCGCGGACGAATTCCTGCCCGACGGTGATGATATCGGCCTGATCCGGCAGGCCCGCGACCCAGATGCCGTCTCGGGTGTCGCGCAGCACTTCTACGGGTGCGAAGACCACGCGATTCTCCGGGCCAACGAGACGCAGGCCGATCTGGCCCTCATCGTTCAGGGTGAGCGACGATTGCGCCACCAGATGCGCCGGTTTGCCCGCCGCCGAGATCGCCAGTTCCACGGTCTGCCCGTCGCGAATGGCGAAATCCGGGTTGGGGATCTCGACCTCGACGCGGAAGGTGCGGGTGGCCGGATCGGCGGAGCGCGACAGGAAGCTGACCTGACCGGTCACGGTGTCACCCGACACCAGGCGCGCACCGGTCAGAGCGCCGAGCTTGATCTCGCTAACGTCGGCCTCGGGGGCGTAGACCACCAGCTTGATCGGATCGAGCTGAAGCACCGTGGCACAGGCGGCGCCGGCGGACAGGAAGGTGCCGAGCTCGGCCGTGTCGCTTTCCAGCAGCCCGGCGAAAGGCGCCTTGATCTGCAGATTCTCGATGTCGCGGGTGATCTGTGCCACTGCGGCGCGAGCACTTTCGAGCCCGGCCTCGGCGGAGAGCACCCGGGTCTCGGACGCATAGCCGCCGGTCGCGAGTGTGCGGGCGTTCTCGAGCGCCACCCGGGCCTCGGTCTCGGCGGCTTTCGCCTGGGCCAGAGAGGCATCGCGGGTGCCCGGGTCCAATTCGCAGAGCGCCTGACCGGCCTCGACCACGGTGCCTTTGCGCAGCGGCGGGTTGATCACCCGGCCGGTGGTCTCGGCGGTGACATTGACGCTGCGGGCGGCCTCGGTCTCGCCGCGCAGGATCACCGCGCTGTCGAGCTGACGGGCGCTCGAGTGCCGCGCGACCACGGCGACGGGTTTGACCTCATTGGCGATCTTTTGCGCCGGCGGCAGGTCGAGCGTCACGGCATTGGCCGGTTCGGACGCGTCCTCCGCCGGGTCCGTGCCTGCCAGGCGGTCGCGTTCGAAAATGAACAGGTACAGGGCCACGGTGACCAGGAGGGCGATAAGAATGGAAACAATACGCATGGCTCTACAGCTCTTTCTGTGGCTCTTTCAGTCCGATCTTGCGACCCGTTCGGGCCGGTTTGGCAGGGGCCGATCCCGGGGAGGGGCCGGGGGCAGGTCAACAGGTTTGCAACCCTTTCGTATCATGTCTGCGATCCTTTCCCAGATCACACTCTGCCGCACGTGAGACTTGGTCTCGGGTCATCACATCCTCGGGAGTTAATGTGATTAACATTGCGGCCAAGATGGGAGCATGTCGCAGGCTACACAAGGTTGTGTTTCAAAAAAATGAGTGCCGAATTGAGAATTTGTCAGTTTTTCGCGACGAGGGGCGATTTTGTTAACCGCTCGGCCCGGTGAGCTGATCAAATCCGCACAAAGCGTGGCATGGGCGGCGGGCGGCGCGGCCTGTCGTGGCGACAGAGTCGCGCGGGTCTTGGCAATCCGTCGATGTTCGGGGTAAGAGAGGGCCAGAGTTTAGAAACCATAAGATCCTGCGCCAGGGCGCGCGGCTGGGGGAACAGTGAGCCACAGCGATACGTTTATCGAAGAGGTGACCGAAGAGGTCCGCCGCGACAAGTTCTTTGCCTTCCTGAAAAAATACGGCTGGATCGGGATCGCCGCCGTTGTCGCGCTGGTCGGCGGGGCGGCCTATAACGAATATGCCAAATCCCAGGCCCGCGCCCAGGCCGAAGCCACCGGTGATGCGGTGACCGCGGCCCTGGGCGCCGAGACATCTGAGGCCCGGGCCGAGGCGCTGGCCACCGTGCCGGCCGAGGGCGAGGCCCGTGTGGTGGTGGCGATGCTGCGCGCCGGCGAGCTTTATGACGCAGGCGATATCAAGGGCGCCATGGCGGCGCTGGCGCCGCTCACCGCCGATGCCATGCTCGATCCGGTGTTCCGTGATCTGGCGGTGCTCAAGACCGCGATGATCGGCGCCACCGAGATCAAGCCCGAGGACCGGATCAGCCAATTGGCTGGCATTGCCAGCCCCGGCGCGCCCTACCGGCTTTTGGCCGAGGAGCAAATCGCCGCAGCTCAGGCGGAAATGGGCGATGTTCAGGCCGCGGTCGAGGGGCTTCGTGCGATCTCTCAGGATGTTGAGGCCAGTAATGCCTTGCGTCGGCGCGCGGCACAGATGATTGTGGCGCTTGGGGCCGATCCGCTGGCGGAATGAATGCGCTGAGCAATCGGGCCGAATAAACTTACGGAGCGATCCGCAGATGCCCTGGAGGGCCGCGACGGATCGATAGGGGAGTGCGATGATGGGTCAGTCGGGCAAAGCGGGGCGTCCCAGAAACCTCGGGATCACCAAATTCGGTGCCCTCGGGCTTGTGGCCATGCTCGGGCTGACCGCCTGTGGCGCGGCCCGGGACGAGGTCCTGAGTGGTACACGGGTGGATCTGCGCGAGGGCTCGGTGCTGGGCGCGGCGCAGAGCGAAACGCCCGAGAATCGCACGGTTTCGATTTCCTTGGGCAAACAGGTCGCACGCAGCGCCTGGACCATGACCGGCGGCGGGCGCACCCATGACGCCGGGCACAATGCCTTTACCGCGGCCACGCCCAGCGTGATCTGGAGCGCCAAGATCGGCGAGGGCAAAAGCCGCAAGACCCGGCTCACCGTCGATCCCGTGGCTGCAAACGGGCTCATTGTGGCGATGGATGCCCAGGCACGTCTGACCGCCGTTTCCGCCGAGAGCGGCGCGCCCGCCTGGTCCGTCGATCTGACGCCTGCGGGCGAGAAGGCCGGCAAGGTCTTCGGCGGCGCGCTGGCGATTTCCGGCAAACAGATTTTTGCCACCACCGGCTATGGCGATCTGATCGCGCTCGATCTCGCCTCCGGCACCGAGATCTGGCGTCAGCGGCTCGATGCGGTCGGTGCCGCCGGGCTGTCGGTCTATGACGGGCTGGCCTATGTGGTCGCCGGCAATGGCCGGGTCTGGGCAGTGAACACCGTTGACGGCCGCGTCAAATGGCAGATCACCGGGCCTGAGAGCGTGACCTCGCGCGCCGGCGCCACCTCGCCGGCCATTGGCGATAAATTCGCCGTGCTGCCTTTCTCTTCCGGCGATCTCTATGGCGTGTTCCGCAAGGGCGGCGTGCGCTATTGGTCGGCTTCGCTGGCCGGTCAGCGCAAGGGCGTGGTCTATGCCAATGTCTCCGACATCACCTCCGACCCGGTGGTGATCGGCAACCGTTTCTACGTCGGCAACCAGTCCGGGCGCTATGCCGCTTTCGACATGGATACCGGCAGCCGGCTCTGGACCGCCGATGAGGGGGCCTACAGCCCGGCTTCGATCGTCGGTGGCTCGGTCTTCATCGTCACCGACCGCAACGAGCTGGTGCGGCTGTCGGCCACGACCGGTGAACGGATCTGGGGGCAGCAATTGCCGTATTTCACCACCGACAAGGAGCGCAAGCGCAAGACCGTGTTCGCGCATTACGGTCCGGTGGCGGCGGGCGGCAAGCTCTGGGTCGCGTCCGACGATGCGGTGCTGCGCGGCTTCGATCCGGCCTCGGGGGCTTTGGTCGCCTCGGTCGCCCTGCCGAAGGGGGCGTCTTCCGATCCGATCGTGGTGGGCGGGGTGATGTATATCCTGCTCGAGGACGGGTCGCTGGCCGCTTTGCGCTAAATCTCTTTGACGCGCCCCCCCAAACGGGTGTATCGCAGCCGCTTGAACCAATCCCGGAGCCTGTCATGAGTTTCTCCCTCGCCATCGTCGGTCGCCCCAATGTGGGCAAATCGACCCTGTTCAACCGCCTCGTCGGGCGGCGTCTGGCGCTGGTCGATGACCAGCCCGGGGTGACGCGTGACCTGCGCGAAGGCGAGGCGAAACTGGGCGATCTGCGGTTCACCGTGATCGACACGGCCGGGCTCGAGGAGGCCACCGACGAGAGCCTTCAGGGCCGGATGCGGCGGCTGACGGAACGCGCTGTCGATATGGCGGACGTGTGTCTGTTCATGATCGACGGGCGTGCCGGGGTTCTGCCCGCCGACGAGGTCTTTGCCGATATTCTCAGAAAACGTGCCAAACATGTGATCCTGGCGGCCAACAAGGCCGAGGGGCAGGCGGGCGAGGGCGGCTACTTTGAAGCCTATGGCCTCGGTCTGGGTGAACCTTTGCGGCTCTCGGCCGAACATGGCGAGGGCATGCCGGATCTCTACGATGCGCTGAAACCGCTGGCCGAGCAGTTCGATATCCGTTCGGCGCAAGAACAGCCCGAGGTCGATGTCGAGCTGACCGAGGAAGAGCAGGAGCTCGGTGAGGGCGAAGATATCGGGGGCGCGTCGCGCGAATTCACCTTCGACAAACCGCTGCAGATCGCCGTTGTCGGTCGTCCGAATGCCGGTAAGTCCACCCTGATCAACAAGCTTCTGGGGGAAGATCGCCTGCTCACTGGCCCCGAAGCCGGGATCACCCGCGATTCGATCTCGGTCACAATGGAATGGAACGGCACGCCGGTGCGCGTGTTCGATACTGCCGGCATGCGTAAGAAGGCCAAGGTGCAGGAAAAGCTCGAAAAGCTCTCCGTCGCCGACGGGTTGCGCGCGGTGAAATTCGCCGAGGTCGTGGTGGTGCTTCTGGATGTGTCGATCCCGTTTGAGCAGCAGGACCTGCGCATCGCCGATCTGGCGGAGCGCGAAGGCCGTGCCGTGGTCATTGCCGTGAACAAATGGGATGCCGAAACCGACAAGTCGAACAAGGCCAAGGAGCTGCGCGAGGAATTCGCGCGGCTTTTGCCGCAGCTCAGAGGCGCGCAGCTCGTCACCGTGTCGGCGATGACCGGCAAGAATCTCGACAAGCTGCAGGAAGCCATCCTCAATGCGCATGCGATCTGGAACCGTCGTGTCTCCACCTCGCGGCTGAACAACTGGCTGGGTGCCATGACCGAGGCGCACCCGCCGCCCGCTCCGGGCGGTCGCCGGATCAAGCTTCGCTACATGACCCAGGTGAAGGCCCGGCCGCCGCAATTCGTGGTGATGTGCTCGCATCCGGACGAGTTGAACGACAGCTATAAACGTTATCTGATCAATGGCTTGCGCGAAGATTTCGACATGCCGGGGACGCCGATCCGGCTGTATTTCCGGTCTCAGGCGGATAAGAACCCCTATAAGAACAAGACGAAATCGACGCCGTCGCGGCTCAGGAAACACCTGGGCAAAGACCGCGCCGATGCGCCGAAGGTCAAGAAACAGCGGCCGCCGAAACGGTAAAACAAACGCTCACGCGTTTGCCATCGGCGGGAGATATCTAGAGACAGAAAAAGGGAGGCGTTGCGCCTCCCTTTTTTATCTTAGAGGTCCAGCTCAACCCAGATCGGCACGTGGTCCGAGGGCTTGTCCTTGGCGCGTGTATAGGCGTCGATCTGGCAATCGATCAGCCGATCCGCCGCCTGGGGTGACAGTAAAAAGTGGTCGATGCGGATGCCGTCATTCTTCTGGAAGGCCCCGGCCTGATAATCCCAGAACGTATAGGTTTCCGGCGCCCTATTGCGCACGCGCAGCGCGTCGGTGAGGCCAAGCGCCGTGAGTTTGCGAAACTTGGCCCGGCTCTCGAGCCGGAACAGCGCGTCGTCTTTCCACACTTCCGGGCGTTTGGCATCTTCCGCCTGCGGAATGAGGTTGTAATCCCCCGCCATCAGGAAGGGCTGTTCCAGCGCCATCAGCTCGGAAGCCCGCGCGGTGAGCCGGTCGAACCATTTGAGCTTATAGTCATATTTCGAGCCGGGGAGGGGATTTCCGTCACCGTCGAGATCGACCGGATTGCCATTCGGCAGGTAAAGACCACAGATGCGGATCGCCTCGCGCGCGCCCACCACGGTGGCTTCGATATAGCGCGCTTCCTCGTCATCGGCACCATCGCGCCCGGCGCCCGTTGCCCCCGGTAGGCCACGGGTGACATCTTCGAGCGGCAGTTTCGAGAGCAAGGCCACGCCGTTGAAGCTTTTTTGCCCGTGGGTCTCGACGTTGTAGCCCAGGTCTTCGAAGAGCTCGCGCGGGAAATTCTCGTCCACGGATTTGATTTCCTGAAGGATCGCCACATCCGGCGCGGCCTCTTTCAGCCAATCGGTGAGCGCGTTGACCCGCGCCTTGATGCCGTTGATGTTGAAACTGGCGATTTTCATGGAGTGGCTCCCGGCTGTCTTCGGCGTTTTGCCCCTTTGTAGGGGGCTTAGCCCCGTTCCGCAATCGCCCGTCCGCAGGCCGCGGCCGAGGCCCAGGCCCATTGGAAATTATACCCGCCGAGCCAGCCGGTGACATCGACCACCTCGCCGATGAAATAGAGGCCGGGAACCGCCTTGGCCTCCATGGTCCTGGAGCTGAGCCCATTGGTGTCGACGCCGCCCAGGGTGACTTCGGCGGTGCGATAGCCTTCGGAACCGGTGGGTTTCAGCTTCAGCCCGTGGATCTGATCCGCTAATTCTTTCAAAGCCTTGTCGCTCTGATCGGCGAGATTGCCTTTGAGGGCGAATTTCTCGGTCAGGGCTGTGGCGAGCTTGCCGGGCAGGAGCGTCGCCAGCGCGGTCTGCATCTGGCGCCGGCCGTTGTCCTGACGCGCCGCTTTCAGGGCCTCGAACGCGTTCTGAGAGGGCAGAAGATCGAGTGAGATCGCATCGCCCTCGCGCCAATAATTGGAGATTTGCAGAATGGCCGGGCCGGAAAGGCCGCGATGGGTGAACAGCAGTGCCTCGTCAAACGAGGTGCCGTTGGCGGTGACCCGCGCCTCCACGGCGGTGCCCGCCAGGGGCGCGATCCAGTCCAGCTCATGCGGCGCAAAGGTCAGCGGCACCAGACCCGGACGGGTCTCCAGCACGTTCAATCCGAAGTGCGTGGCGATCTGGTAGCCCAGCCCGGTCGCGCCCATTTTCGGGATCGATTTGCCCCCCGTAGCGACGACGAGGTTGTGGGTTTGCACCGGTGTGCCGTTGAGCAACACGGTGAAATGCGTGCCGTCATGGGAGATCTCGCCCACCTCGGTCGCAAGCCGCAGCTCGGCCAGACGGGCCTCTGTGAGCAGCATGTCGATGATGGCGGCGGATTTGCCGTCGCAAAACAGCTGGCCGAGGCCTTTTTCAGGAGTCTTCTCGTGCCAGGTGATGTCGTGTCGGGCCAGAAGATCGATAAAATCCCATTGCGTGTAGCGCGCCAGCGCCGATTTGGCGAAATGCGGGTTCTGCGACAGGTAGTTCCCGGCCTCGGCGTAGAGATTGGTGAAATTGCACCGCCCGCCACCGGAAATGCGGACTTTTTCCGCCGGGCGTCTGGCGTGATCGACGATCAGGACGCGCTGTCCCGTGGCCGCTGCGAAATGCGCGCAGAACAGCCCGGCAGCCCCGGCGCCCAGAATGATCGTGTCGAATATTTCCATAGCGTGGTTTTGCGCAGTCGCGGCCGGATTTGGCAAGGGGCGGCGATGCTTTACTCCGAATTAAGGCGCTGAGGCTACCCTGCGGTGCGCATGCGTGGGGGCTTGTCGTGTCGGTCGTTGCCGTTTGGGATCTTCAGGATGTTACCTTTACCGGTACGCCATTCGCCTCGGGGGCAACGGCGGACGCAAGCGATGTCGGCACGACATTCACCATCAACGCCGGTCCACAGCTCGTCGATTTCTCGGATGATGACGGGTTTTTCGAAGACGCGGATTCCTCGCAGGATCTGGTCAGCCCTGTGACCCTGGGCGGCACCACCTACACGGCGGGCGATGCGGTCGAGAATGAATATTCCTACATCGTGCGCCCGGTCGGAGGCGCGACCGATGGTTCCGAAGATGTCACGATCTACGCGTTCGAGGTCTCCGCCGATGTCGTGGGCATGGCCTCCGACGGCTATCTGAAGCCCGGCACAACCTATGAAATCATCGCCAAGGACAGCGACGACCCGGTGGTGGCCTATTCCGCGATGTTCGTCTGTTTCGTGGCCGGGACGCGGATCGCGACACCGTCCGGCCCGCGCCCGGTCGAAGAGCTCAGAGTGGGCGATCTGGTCGCGACCCGGGAGGGCGGCGATCAGCCCCTGATCTGGTGCGGGCAGTCCACCGTGCCGGGCGAGGGAGCGCAGGCGGCGATCCGTTTCGGGCCAAAGGCAGTGGCGGCCCTGGGCGGTGCCCCGTCGCGGGCACCGCTTCTGGTCAGCCCGCAACATCGCATGTTCTGGCCCGATCCCGAGCATGGCCCGCGGCTGGTGCCGGCCAAGGCCTTTCTCGGTTGGCGGGACGTGCGGGCGGCGCGGCGGCGGCAACAGCACTATGTGCATCTGATGCTGGCGGAACATGCGCTGCTCGAAAGCGCTGGCATCTGGTCGGAGAGTTTCAATCCGGGGCCGCAGGCCCTGCGCAGCTTGCCGGCGCGCATGCGGGCTCAGATCCTGTCGCGCTTTCCGGCTGCGGCGGACAGGCGGGTCTTTCCCGATCTCTATCCGGTTGACCGGGTCGGACCGTTTCGGCGGCGGCTCGGTCTGCCGCCGCTGGCAAATCATATGCTGTCCCGTCGGGCAAAAAAGGCCCCGCGCGAGAGGCGGGGCCAGGGGGAGAGAACTTGTGAAACGTCGGGCCGGTGATCCGGTCGGATCTTAGCCGGCATCCATGGTCTGCATGTGGCGCAGGGTCGAGGTCGCCACCGGCGTGGTCTTGCCGTTTTCGGTCAGCACGATCAGCACTTTGCGCGCCGTGGTCGGCATGATCTCGACCTTGACATTCTCATTGGCACCGGCGTGGATCGCGGCAGAGCCGAGGAACGCGCCCTGGCTACCCTGCGAGAAGTCGTAGATCGAGATCGTGCCAGCGTCGGAAGCGCGCACGAGATCCAGGTCGACGACGGATTTCAAGTCGCTCGCATGGCCGGGGATGATGTAATTATAGTCCATCGTCGCTGCATAGGAGGCGCTGCCGGCCGCGACGGCGATCAGGGCGGCGGCGGTGAGGGTTTTCAGCGTTGCAGAAGTCATTGTCTTGTCCTTTCCAAGGTTGTTTCAACATGGCGGAACGGGAAGAACTTCGGGTCCGTCTGTGCCCTTAGACCTGTGGCCCCCGGGGGCGGATTGTAAGGGATTGATTTATCACAAGAACGCGCCCGATCCGTGAGGGTGTCGTGCATTTTCGTGAGTGGTGGGGGGATTGCGGCGCTCAGAGGCAGGGAAAGCAGGCGATTATGCGGGGTGTCTGTTCACGACACCTTGGCAAGTGGGACTTTGAGGTCATGTCGGACATTGGGAGCTGAGGGCGGGCGCCGGACCGTGGGCTGGTGCAGCCCTCCTCAGTGGTCTTCACTTTATCCTAGTCAAATCCGAAAAAGATCGATGCGTTGTATGGGGATGCCACATGCGCCAGACCGCCGGGACGGTCCGGCGCACGCCCGGGCAACTGCGTTGCTGTTCCGGGCGGGTGCGCAAATTGCGAACGTCCGCTCCGTCCCGCGAAGCGGCCATTCCGTCTTACATCGAAAACGACACGCCACAGCCACAGGCCGACGTGGCATTGGGGTTGTCGATCACGAAACGCGCGCCGATCAGCTCCTCGGTGAAATCGATGGTGGCGTTTTCCAGAAACGGCAGCGACACCGGATCGATCACCACCGTGCCGCCATCGCCCTTCAAGACCACGTCATCATCGGCCACCTGATCCAGGGTGATGTCATATTGAAAGCCGGAGCAGCCGCCGCCCTCGACGGCCACGCGCAAGACCTTGTCCTCGCCGGTGGTGGCGTTGATCTCGGCCAGCCGCGCAAAGGCGCGGGGGGTGACTTTCGGGGGCAGGGTGAGGGCCATGAGGTCGATCCCGGGTGTTCAGGCTGAAAAAACAGCGGTTTATTACGAAAAACCCGACGTCATATGTTTGTCGTGGGGCGCAGGGCACAATATAGTTGTGGAAAGCACAGGCGACAAGGCGCGCGGCAGAGGCAGTTCGCGCCGCGTCACGGTCGTCGGCCCGAAACAGAACGAGTGACAGGCAGATGTTGAAACCCTATGCAAGCCAGCCGATGGAGACCCGCGGGCGGCTTTATCCCGAGGAACTGTCGACCTTCCGGTCGCCGTTCCAGCGCGACCGCGACCGGATCATCCACTCCTCGGCTTTCCGGCGTCTCAAGCACAAGACCCAGGTGTTCGTCGAACATGAGGGCGATTATTACCGCACCCGTCTGACCCATTCGATCGAGGTGGCACAGGTGGCGCGGACCCTGGCCGGGGCCTTGGGGCTGAACGAGGGCCTGGCCGAGGCCGTGGCACTGGCCCATGATTTGGGGCATTCGCCCTTTGGTCACACCGGCGAGGATGCGCTCGAGCTGCTGATGGAACCCTATGGCGGCTTCGATCACAATGCTCAGGCTTTGCGCATCGTCACCAAGCTGGAAAAGCATTACGCCACGTTCGACGGGCTCAACCTGACCTGGGAAAGCCTCGAGGGCATCGCCAAGCACAACGGGCCCATTGTGGGCCCCAATGCCGACAAGAAGAAACATCCCGAAGGGGCGGAGATCCCCTATGCGCTCAAGGAGGTGAACGACCAGTTCGATCTTGAGCTGCACACATTTGCCTCGGCCGAGGCGCAGGTGGCGGCGATTGCCGATGATGTGGCCTATAACCACCACGATCTGCACGACGGGCTGCGCGCCGGGCTCTTCACCGCCGAGGATCTGATGGAGCTGCCGCTCACCGGACCGGCCTATGAGGAGGTCGATCGGCTCTATCCGGGGCTCGAGCGCAACCGCCGCGATCACGAGGCTTTGCGCCGGATCTTCGGCTATATGGTCGAGGATGTGCTGACCATCGCCAGCAATCGGTTGGAGAGCGCCATGCCGGAAACGGCGCAGGATATCCGCGACATGGACCGGACGATCATTCGTTTTTCGAAACCGTTCTTCCAGAACCTGAAAGCGATTAAATCATTTTTGTTCAAACGGATGTATCGCGCTCCTTCGGTGGTGAAAGAACGCAAGCGGGTGACCGAAATGGTCAATACGCTGTTCCCGCTTTTCATGAAAAATCCGGAACTTCTGCCCGAGGAATGGCGCCACGAGGTCGAGCGTGCCGGTTCCGACACGGAACTGGCGCGGATCGTGCTTGATTACGTCGCCGGGATGACCGACCGTTTTGCCATTCAGGAATTCGAGCGGCTCTGCGGCTAAGCGCGCAGCACGAGACGAACCGAAATGCTTTGTAATGAGGAACAGCCATGGCCACGGAAAATCTGACGGGTTTGGGGGCGGTCGAGGCCTTTGCCCTCGTCGGCGCTCTGGGCGTCGGGGCGCAATGGCTCGCCTGGCGGCTGAAACTGCCGGCCATCGTGTTGATGCTGGCCGCGGGGCTGATCGTCGGGCCGGGGCTTGGCGTGCTCGATCCCGAACGTGAGTTCGGCGCGCTGGTGCAGCCGCTCATTTCGCTGGCGGTGGCGGTGATCCTGTTCGAGGGCGGGCTGACGCTCGATCTGCATAAACTCGGCGATGCGCGCCGCGGCGTGACGCGGCTGGTGCTGATCGGAGCGCCCCTGGGCTGGTTCCTCTCAAGCGCGGCACTGCATTGGGGGGCGGGGCTCGGCTGGGAGGCTTCCGCCGTGTTCGGCGGCATCATGGTGGTCACCGGCCCGACCGTGATTGCGCCGCTGCTCCGGCAGGCGAAGCTGCAAAAACGCCCGGCGAACCTGTTGCAATGGGAGGCCATCGTCAACGACCCGGTGGGGGCGCTGGCCGCCGTGCTGGCCTTTGAATTCGTCCTGGTCGGGCGTGAGGCGGAAAGCTTTGGCTCCGCCATCGGCCAGCTGGCCTTCGGGATCTTTCTCGCGACCCTGGTCGGCGTGGCCGCGGGGGCTGCGATTTCCTACACGTTCCGCCGGGCCTATGTGCCGGAATATATGAAAGTGCCGGTGCTGTTCGCCACCTTGCTCGTCACCTTTGCCTTCCCCAACATGATGCTGCACGAAAGCGGGCTTCTGGCGGTCACCGTGATGGGGCTGATCATCGCCAATGCCGACCTGCCGTCTTTCGAGGAAATGCGCCGGTTCAAGGAACACGCCACGGTGCTCTTGGTCTCCGGCGTCTTCATCCTGCTGGCATCCTCGCTGGATTTCGCCTCGCTGGGCCATCTGACCTGGCGTGCGGGGCTTTTCGTGGCGCTGGTCATCCTGGTGGCGCGTCCGCTGACCGTGCTGGTCTCGCTGATCGGCACCGGGCTGCCGCGCAATGAAAAGCTCCTGATCGCGCTCACAGGGCCGCGCGGCGTGGTGCTCGTGGCGGTCGCCGGCCTGTTCGGCGAAAGGCTGGCCGCCAACGGGGTCAGCGATGGCGCCGTGGTCGGTCCGCTGGCGTTCGTCCTGGTGCTCACCACCGTGGTGCTGCACGGGTTCACGCTGGCGCCGCTGGCGCGGGCGCTGGGACTGGCGGCCAAGGGCAAGCCGGGGGTGTTGATCCTTGGCGGATCGCGCTTCACCACGGCGCTGGCGGAGGTGCTCAAACGCGAAGAGGTGCCAGTGCTGATCGCCGATCCGAACCACGCCCGTCTGGTGCGGCCGCGCGCCGCCGGGCTGAAGGTCTTCTACGGCGATATTCTCGGCGAGGCGGCCGAAGACAGTCTCGAGATCCTGTCGTTCGAGACGCTGATCGCGGCGACGGAGAACGACGCCTATAACACGCTGGTCGCCACCGATTTCGGGGCGGAGTTCGGCCGTGAACAGGTCTGGCAACTGGCGCGGGTGAAGGGCGAACAAGCGCGCCATGCCCTGCCGACCCAGCTCGGCGGGCGCCCCTTTGGCGCGGGCAAGAGCTTTGGCGAGCTTGACGATTTGATGCGACAGGGCTGGCGCATTGTCGCGACGCCTTTGTCGGAGGATTACACATTCGAGCAATGGAAAGAGGAGCGCCCGGGGGCGCATCTTCTGGGCCGGATGAGTGCGGATGGCGTGTTCAAACGGCTTTTGCCCGAGGATGCCGAGCTTCTGTTCCCGGGGCGTGCCGAGGCGGCGCTCAAGGATCTGCCGGAAGACCAGCGCGAGAGCGCGCGCGAGGCGCTCAAACGCCGCCGCAGCGAATTGAAACTCGCCAATGCGCGGGGCCGGATGGGGCCGGGGGTCAAGCTTGTGGCGCTGAGCCCGCCGGAACCGGCCAGCTGAAACGGGCGCAACGCGGCCCGGGGAGGGGCGAAGCCCGTTGACGTGGGCGGCCCGCGTGATAAACCCGCGCCATCTGGATAAAGAGAGACGTCATGAACCTGTTCGCCGATATTCGTAGCCTTGTGATCGACAGCCTGAACGCGCTGACTTCTGAGGGTGTGCTGCCCGAAGGGCTGGAGTTTGCCAATGTCGCGGTGGAGCCGCCGCGCGATCCGCTGCATGGCGATATGGCGACGAATGCCGCGATGGTCCTGGCGAAACCGGCGAAGGCAAAGCCGCGCGACATTGCCGACAAGCTCTCCGAAAAGCTCGCCGCCGATGCCCGGATCACCAGTGTCGATGTCGCCGGGCCGGGGTTCATCAACCTGCGTCTGAATGAAAGCGTCTGGTCGGGTCTGGTCGAGACCGTGCTCTCAACCGAGGGGTACGGGCGCTCAGAGATGGGCGGCAAGAAAAAGGTCAACGTCGAATATGTCTCCGCCAACCCGACGGGGCCGATGCATGTCGGTCATACCCGGGGTGCGGTCTTTGGTGATGCGCTGGCGTCCCTGCTGGATTTCGCCGGCTATGACGTGACCCGCGAATATTACATCAACGATGGCGGGGCGCAGGTCGATGTGCTGGCGCGCTCGGTGTTCGAACGCTACCGCGAGGCCAACGGGCTCAACCCCGAGATCGCCGAAGGGCTCTACCCGGGCGACTACCTCGTGCCGGTGGGCGAGGCGCTGAAGGAAAAATACGGCGACACGCTGCTGGACAAGGGCGAGCAATATTGGCTCAAGGAGGTGCGCGAATTCGCCACCGAGGCGATGATGGCGATGATCCGCGACGATCTGAAGCTTCTGGGCGTCGAGATGGACAAGTTCTTCTCCGAGAAGTCGCTCTACAACACCGGCCTCATCGAGGCGGCGATCAAGGAGCTCGACGACAAGGGGCTGATCTATCGCGGTGTTCTGGAGCCGCCGAAAGGCAAGATGCCCGAGGATTGGGAACCGCGCGAACAGACGCTGTTCCGCTCCACCGCCCATGGCGATGACGTCGACCGTCCGATCCAGAAATCCGATGGCGCCTGGACCTATTTCGCCCCCGATATCGCCTATCACTATGACAAGGTGCAGCGCGGTTTCGAGGAGATCATCGACATCTTCGGCGCCGACCACGGTGGCTATGTCAAACGGATGAAGGCGGCCGTCTCGGCGCTCTCCGATGGCAAGGTCGATTGCGACATCAAACTCATTCAGCTGGTGAAACTGTTCAAGAACGGCGAGCCGTTCAAAATGTCGAAACGTGCCGGCACCTTTGTCACCCTGCGCGACGTGGTCGAACAGGCAGGCAAGGACGTGACCCGTTTCATCATGCTGACCCGCAAGAACGACGCGCCCTTGGATTTCGATTTCGACAAGGTTCTGGAACAGTCGAAAGACAACCCGGTGTTCTATGTGCAATATGCCCACGCCCGGGTGCATTCGGTGCTGCGCAAGGCCGCCGAGCAGGGGATCTCGCTCTCGGACACGCCGCGGTTCGACGATCCGGCCGAGATCGCGGTGGCGCGCAAGCTTGCCGATTTCCCGCGTCAGGTGGAGATCGCCGCCAAGGGCCATGAGCCGCATCGCATCGCCTTCTACCTTTACGAGCTGGCGTCGGATTTCCATGCGCTGTGGAACAAGGGCAATGAGAACGAAGCCCTGCGTTTCCTGCAGGGTGATGCGGCGTTGTCCTCGGCAAAAATCGCCCTGCCGCGTGCGGTCGCCGTTGTGATTTCCGCCGGTCTTGCTATTCTTGGGGTAACCCCGGCCGAGGAAATGCGTTGAGCGTCAAGGCAAAGCTCAATCAGATCCTTTGAAATTGCCGGACCCCCGAGAGGGGCCGTAGTCAAAACGAGGACGTAAGATCCTCATGCGGCCTCTCAAGAGCAGTCGATAACCCGCAGAAAACATGCGGGAAATAAACGAGGCGAAAGAGGCAAATATGGTGCAGGACGTGGTGAACGGCCCCCAGATGGGCTATGGTCGCGCGCAGGCGCGTGATGAATTTTCTTCCTATGATCATTGGCAGCGCCCGGAGCCGCAAGTGACCCGTGCGCAGGCACAGGGCTATGGGCAGACGGGGCATGGCAACGCGGGATTTGCGGCGGAACCCGAGGTGGATCGTCTGTTCGCCCATGAAAATGTGCATTTTGAGCAACAGTCTTCTCATCCCGGCTATGCCGCAACGCCCGGCTATCAGGACCCGCGCGGCGAGTCTTATGGCGGTTACGAGACCGGTCCCGCCTATGTCTATGGCGGTGACGGCTATGAGGCGTCCGATCTGCACGAGGATGACGCCGCACCGGCGCGACCGCATTTGGGGCCGGCGCAATGGGGCGGGGCACTGGTGTCGCTGGCACTGATCCTCGGGCTCGGCGTCTGGGGTTACAAACTGATGGTGCGCGATGTCTCCGGCGTGCCGGTCATTCGCGCGCTCGAAGGTTCGGCCCGCATCCTGCCCGAGGACCCGGGCGGGCAATTGGCCATGCATCAGGGGCTCGCGGTCAACTCGGTGACCGCCGATGGCTCCGCCGCGCCGCCGGCAGACCGCTATGTCCTGGCGCCGGCGACAGCGATGCTGAGCGCCGAAGATCAGCCGGTGAAGGCGATCGAGCCGATGCTGAGCAGCCTTGCGACCAATGCGCCGGCGCCAGAGGCAACGCCTGTGGCTGCCGACAGCGATGTCGAGCGGCTTGAACTGATCGCCGTGGCCGAGGACCCGCTCGAGCTGAAAGATGCCATGGACGTGGTGGCGCCGGTCGAAGGGCAGGCCGAGGTTCTGGCCGAGAAGCTTGGCGTGATGCGTTCGCCGATCCCGACGCCGCGCCCGAAGGTCGTGCCGGTGCAACTGGCCTCGCTGTCTGCCGATCTCAGCGATGCCGCCCCGGTGCTGACCGATGTCAGCGCACCCGACAGCGGTGCCAGCCTCGACGGTGTGGCCGGCGATATCCTGGCCGCGATCGGCGCGTCTTCGGAACTGGCGCCTGCGGATGTGGCCTCGGGCACGCGTCTGGTGCAATTCGGCGCATTTCAGTCCGAAGAGCTGGCGCGCAGCGAATGGGATCGCCTGACCGGGCGGTTTTCCGAGCTGATGGAGGGCAAGACCCGGGTGATCGAAAGCGCGTCGAGCGGTGGCAAGAGCTTTTATCGGTTGCGTGCCGTGGGCTTTGCCGATGCCTCTGAGGCCAATCGGTTCTGTGCGGCGCTGACGGCGATGAACGCGGCCTGCGTGCCGACGGTTCAGCGCTAAGCGGCAGGCCATCACATGACCGGGCAGGGTGCCTATATCTTTGGCTGTGAAGGCCTCAGCCTTTCGGCGGCGGAAAAGCGCTTTTTCCGCGAGGCCCGGCCCTGGGGATTTATCCTGTTTGCCCGCAATGTCGACAGCCCGGATCAGCTCCGGGCGCTCAGTGCCGATCTGCGTGAGAGCGTCGGGCGCGACGCGCCCATCCTGATCGATCAGGAAGGCGGTCGGGTGCAGCGGCTGCGGGCGCCCCATTGGCGCGAGTTCCTGCCGCCCTTCGATCAGGTGGCGCAGGCCCTGGCGCTGGGGCGAGACCCGGAGCGCGCCATCTGGCTGCGCGGGCGGCTTCTGGCCGAGGATCTGCACGGGGTCGGCATCGATGTGAATTGCGTGCCCGGTCTCGACGTGGCGCGTCGCGACACCCATCCGTTTCTCTACAATCGCTGTTTCTCGGAAGACCCCGCGATGGTTTCCCGCATGGGCCGCGCGCTCACCCGTGGTATGGCCGCAGGCGGGGTTGCGCCGGTGATGAAACATCTGCCGGGACACGGGCGCGGCACGGTGGACAGTCACAAGGGCCTGCCACGCGTCACCGCGTCTCTGGGCGAGCTGCAGGCCGACTTTGCACCCTTCAAGGCGCTCAGCGATCTCACGATGGGCATGTCGGCCCATATCGTCATGGAGGCACTGGACCCGGAGCGCCCGGCGACCCAGAGCCCGGCGGCGATCCGGCTGATCCGCGAGGAGATCGGCTTTCAGGGCTTGCTGATGACCGACGATATTTCCATGGGGGCGTTGGACGGCACGGTGCGCGACCGTGGCGAGGCTTCGCTCCGGGCGGGCTGCGATCTGGTGCTGCATTGCAATGGCGATCTGTTCGAGATGGAGGCGCTCGCCGGGCTTGGCCTGATGGCCGGGGCGGCACAGGCGCGGGCCGATCAGGCGGCGAATGCCCGTCCGGGGTACGAGCCCATTGACATCGACGCGCTCACGGCCGAATTTCTTGCCTCATAAGCTCGGATAGAGCCCAGCAGGACCGCAAGCGAAAGCCCTTCATGGCCGATCAAGACCAGTTTGACATCAGCGACATTCTCTCGGTCGAGGAACGCCTCGCCGCCGAGGCGCTGATCGTCGATGTCGACGGGTTCGAAGGGCCTCTGGATCTGCTGCTGCAATTGTCGCGGACGCAGAAGGTGGATTTGATGAAAATCTCCGTTCTGCATCTGGCGCAGCAATATCTGCTCTTTGTCGAGAAGGCGAAAGAGTTGCGGATCGAGCTGGCCGCGGATTACCTGGTGATGGCGGCCTGGCTGGCGTTTCTGAAGTCGCGGTTGCTCCTGCCGCCCGATCCCTCGGACGAGGGGCCTTCGGGCGAGGAACTCGCGGCGCATCTGGCGTTTCAACTGCAACGTCTCGAGGCGATGCGCGAAGCGGCGGCGAAACTGATGGCCCGCGACCAGAAGGGCCGGGATTTCTTTGTCCGCGGCATTCCCGAAGAGGTGCAGCGGCGGCGGCAGGTGACCTATACGGCCTCGCTGCTCGATCTGATGCAGGCCTATGCGCGGGTGCGCACCAAGGACGAATTCAGGCCGTTTGTCATGGATCGCGAGGCGATCCTGTCGATGGAACAGGCGTTGGAGCAGATGCGTTATCTGATCCCCTATGCCGTGGAATGGGCGGATCTGTCGTCCTACCTGCCGGAGGGCTGGCAGCTTGACCCGAAGAAGCGCCGCTCGGCGACGGCGGCCACTTTCGCGGCCTCGTTGGAGCTGGCGAAACAGGGGCAGATCGAATTGCGTCAGGGCGGCACATTCGCGCCGATCCAGATCAAGGCAAGACGGAGAGAGAATGGCGGAAGAGCTTGAAACCGAAGCCGTAGAGTTGGAGGCGCAGGGGCCGGAGCAGGAGGAAAGCCTGTTCGAGGCGCCGCCTCTGGCGGAACAGGAACGCATGGTCGAAGCCGTGCTCTTTGCCTCTGCCGCGCCGGTGAGCGTGGCGGATCTGGCGGCGCGCATGCCGCATGGCTGTGAGCCGAAAGCGGCGCTCGAGCAGCTCGCCAAACGCTATGAGGGCCGCGGCGTCCGTGTGGTGCGCGTCGGCGACAATTGGGCCATTCGTACGGCGCCCGATCTCGGTTTTCTGATGCAGAAGGAAACCACCGAGACCCGCAAACTGTCGCGCGCGGCGATCGAGACCCTGGCGATCGTCTCCTATCACCAGCCCTGCACCCGGGCCGAGATCGAGGAGATCCGCGGCGTCTCGGTGTCGAAAGGCACGATCGATCAGCTGATGGAGCTCGAATGGATTCGCTTTGGCCGGCGCCGGATGTCGCCCGGTCGTCCGGTGACCTATGTGGTGACGCCGACCTTCCTCGATCATTTCGGCCTGGAAAGCGCCCGCGATCTGCCCGGGGTCAAGGAGCTGCGCGCCGCAGGTCTGTTGGAAAGCCGTCCGATGCCGGGGCTCGACGAGGGCATGGGCGAAGACGGCGAAGAGGAACAGGACGATCTGTTCGAGGATGAGAGCTGAGGATGCGGTTGCCCCCGGAGCGGCGACACCCGTGACGAGAGCTGGCGCCGGAGCGCCGGAGAGCCGGGTCCGTCCGGCTCTTTATTTGCGTTCCATTGGCTTTTCACACCCGGGCCGTGGAAATGGCGCATTTGAGCACTATCTATCTGTAAAGACGATCCAAAGCTCCACAGGACTGAGCACAGCGAAAACTGACGACAGCGAAAAGGTACGAGTGACATGAATTTGGACAGGCTGATCTCGATGGTCATCAATCGCGTGATCCGCACCCTGGTCAACAAAGGGGTGAATGCCGGGATCGATGCCGGCACCAATGCCATGGCGAAACGTCGTGGCGGGGCCGAAAGCGAAATGTCCCCCGAGGAACAGGCCCGGATGGCGGCGCAGGGCAAGGATGTGGCGAAACGGGCTCGGAAAATGGCCCGCGTCAGCCGTCGCATCGGACGTTTCTGAACCGCAGTCGCGCCCTGTCGCGTGGTGCGAGGCAGGTTTCGAGGCAAGCATAGTTGCGTGAGATCCGCGGAAATCTCTATAGGCATATCTCTAATACATGTTTATTCTGCCGATGCGGACCGTTAGGCTCCGCCTGAAAGTGTTTAGGGTTCGTTAGAGAGTATTGCCGGGCGAAGGGTTCTTTATTCATGCATGAAGGCGACGGCCTTCCGCGTCTGGCTCAGGGTCCTGCAGAGACATCCTCTCGCGACAATGGAACCAGACATCACGACAAGTGAAAATTCTGCGACTGACATTTCGTTGTAAATGGGATGCGCCATATCGTCGATTTGGTTCATCCCTTTCGTAAGAGGAAGGTTCCGTGTCTGTAGCGATGCAGCCTCCGGATGGTAGAGTACATCAGGCCTATGGCCCAGCCGTCCGTGTTTTGCGGGTGCAATCCCTGCTTGCGCTTTCGGCGTTGCTTCTGGCGCTAGCGGTCGGTCTGCGAGAGCTGACGGGGCGGCTCCCCGATGTGCTGCTGGCCAAGGGCAATGGCCCGCATCCCATCAGCGTCATCGCGATTTTGATTTTCAGCGCCGCGCTGTACAGGCCGGGCCTGTTCAAGGCGCAAACCCCTTGGAGACGGGCGCTTTTTGCCATTGTCTTCGGTATGGCCCTGGTCCGGCTGGTCGAGATTTTCATCCTGCCTGCGGCCTGGTTTTCGGAGATCGCGATGTTGCTTTATCGCAGTCCGGACAGCGCCGATATGGCCATGGGCGGCAACACTGCCGTGGCGCTTTTGCTGTTGAGTCTGGGGGCCCTGATCCGGCCGGTCTCCTCGACCGCGGCCTTTCTGGTCACCGTGCTGGGGCTGGTGCCGGTCAGCTATGCGATCTTCTCCTATGCATTCAATTACGCCGAGGGCTATGGCGCCATGTCGCCGATCACCCTGGTGATGCTCACGCTGGCCGGAAGCTCGCAATTCTGCGTCTTTGCCAGAACGCAGCTGTTGCGGCCTCTGCTCAGCGCCAGCCCCTGGGGCCGGATGGCACGGTTGCAGCTGGGCGCGGCAACGGTCGGCATCCTGTTGCTCGGCTTCCTGTTCCACACCCGTTACGAGACCGGGATTTCCGGCGCACTTCTGTCTTCGGTCTTCTGGATGTCGGTGGTGATTCTCCTGGCAGCCGGGCCGGTTTTCGAGCGTATCGAACGCGAACGCCGTGCCTTGTCACAGGAAATGGAACGTCAGGCCCGGCATGATCCTCTGACCGGTCTGCTCAATCGCCGGGCGGTGCGGGACTATGTGGCGGCCTGTCAGGAACATGAGGGGGTTCTGAAAGCCGGGTGCGATCATGTCGGGATCATTCTCGCCGATGTCGATTACTTCAAACGGGTCAATGACAGTGTCGGCCATGCGGTCGGCGATGCCGTGCTGTGCGAAGTGGCGGAGCAGATGCGCCGCAAATTGCGCCCCTCCGATCTGGTGGCGCGCTGGGGCGGTGAGGAGTTCCTGATCCTCTTGCCGGGCGCGGATCTGGCGCGGACGATGAGCATGGCCCAGGTGCTGCGCACCGGGGTGGCGTCCCATGTCGCCTGGGACAATGGTGAGGAGCGCGAGGCGATCACCCTGTCGATGGGGGTGGCGGCCTATGCCCATGGCGGCAGCGCAGGGACGCTGGAACAGGCGATCCAGAGGGCCGATGGCGCGCTCTATGACGCGAAATCCCAGGGCCGTAACCGGGTGCTCTGTTATGACGACATGGTCGCAACACCGGAGGCAGACGACAGCCTGCTGCCCGAGGGGTTTCCCACCCGGAAGACCATGGTGCACTAGGGGTGCATTAGGGGGACATTCGCGGAGGGGCGCAGGCGCGCCGCCAGCCTCTTTCAGCTCTTGAAATGCTTTGACAGTTTCAGACCCTGGCCCTGGTAGTTCGAGGCCAGATCGGCGCCGTAGAGCCGCTCTGGACGGCTGTCCATCTTCTCATAGACCAGACGGCCGACGATCTGGCCGTGCTCGAGGACAAAGGGCGCCTCGTGACAGCGCACTTCCAGGACGCCGCGCGCCCCCGCGCCGCCGGCATCGGCATTGCCGAACCCCGGGTCAAAAAAGCCGGCGTAATGCACCCGGAACTCGCCCACCATGGCCAGATAGGGCGCCATTTCGGCGGCATAGTCCGGCGGGATATGCACCGCTTCGCGGCTCACCAGAATATAGAAAGCACCGGGATCGAGGATGATCTGTCCGTCTTTGGCGTAGATCGGCTCCCAATATTCCGCTGGGTCGTAATAGCCGATATTGTCGAGATCGATGACGCCGGTGTGCGGCTTGGCGCGATATCCGACGAGGTCGCCCTCTGCGGGTTTCAAATCGACCGAGAAGCCGAGCCCCTGATCGATCACCGCCGGGCCGTCGACCAGCGGGCTTTGCATATGCAGGTTTTCGAGCGCCTCATCCGACAGGACGGCCTGACCGGCGCGGAACCGGATCTGGTTGAGCCGCATGCCGGGGCGCACCAGCACCGAAAACGAGCGCGGGCAGATCTCGGCATAGAGCGGCCCGGTATAGCCCGGTGCGATCCGGTCGAATTCCGTGCCCTCATCGGTGATCAGCCGGGTCAGAAGATCGAGCCGTCCGGTCGAGCTCTTGGCATTGGCCACCGCCTGAATGCCCTCGGGCAGCGCCAGGCTCTCCATCAGCGGCACGACATAGACACAGCCCTTCTCGAGCACGGCGCCCTGGCTCAGATCGATCTGATGCATCTCGAATTCCGAAAGACGGCCGGAGACCGTGCGACCTTCACCCGCCAGAAACGAGGCGCGGACCCGCCAGGCGCGGTTGCCCAGACGCAGATCGAGCGAGGCGGGCTGAACCTGGGCATCGATCACATCCGGTTGGGCGGTGATCTCGCCGCGCGTCAGCATCCCCCGAATGGCGTGATCGGCCAATACACCCATGTTCATCCCTCCAAGCGGATCGCGCGCCGGATTGTGCTCCGGCCTTGCATTGGAAATTCCTGTTGCAGTGGGCTTAACGCAAAACCGCCCGCAAGCCCAGAGGGTTGCGAGCGGTTTTGGGGTATAATGGTCGGGCTAGCAGGACTTGAACCTGCGACCTTCCGTCCCCCAGACGGACGCGCTACCAGACTGCGCTATAGCCCGACGTGGAACCCTTACATAGTGATTTCCGCGGCGGGGGCAAGCGCTATTTTCGCAAAAACGGCGCGTGCCGAGAGATCGGTACTCAACCGGCCAGACGTGCTCTGAGCATCTCGCTCCGGCTCAGAAGCCCGGCGATCTCCTCCGGTTCCGCTCCGCTCAGTTTGCGAGCGTTCAGCAGGCCGAGAACGCCACCTCCGGCGAGGATGGCGGGATCGTTGTCGTCCGGGTCGGGCGGCAGATGCAGAGCTGCGCCGAGAGGGGCTGCGGAAGCGGTTTGCCCTGCGGCCTCGGCGGCACCGGCAGTCCCACCGGGCATCTGGCGCTCCGTCTCGTCCGGCGCGGGCTTTGTCGTTTCGTCCAGGTCAGACAAGTCGGCCAAGTCAGCCAGCTCGGTCCGGCTGGTCAATCCGGCCAGCTCGGCTGCCAGATCTGTAGCCGTGTCATGTGGCACCAGTTCCGGGGCGGGCATCTCGTATTCGGCCAGGGATTCGGCCTCGAGCGCGGATTCCTCTTCGCTCAGCTCCTCGGACGCCGGATGATCCTCCGACCGATCCGCCGGAAGGTCGGCGAAATCAAAGGCGGTCTGGCCGGGCAGGGTGTCGGCAGCGGTCGAGGAGGGGGCTTTCGGGGCGTCCGGCGTCTCTTCCTGTTCCGCGCGCAGCGCAAACAGGCTTTCGGGCGCGGGTTCGTTGATCTCATCGGCGGGGACCGGCCCCGTTAGATCAGCCTGTGTCAGATCCGCCTGTGTCAGATCGCTATCGATGTCTGCCGCAGTTTCGAAGCTCGCCTCGGAACCCGCCTCACTGCCGGCCTCGAACGCCGCTGCGAAATCTTCGGGGGCGGATGTCTCGGCAAGCGTCTCTTCCTCGATCACATGGGCGGGCGGCTCGAACCCGTGCGGGTTCATCTCTAGCGCGCTGGTGAGGTCCTCGTCGGGGCTGTCCGCTGCCGTGGCGGGTGGTTCCACCGTGTCAGCCAGGATTTCACCGAGATTCTCGGCTGTGGTCGCTTCCAGCTGCTCTTGCGGAGCGGGGGAAAGCGGGGTTGCCTGCGCGGCGGCGGGGCGTGAAAACGGCACGACGGTTTCTTCGGGGGCCTCTGACAGGTCGTCGAAATCGTCCTGGGGCACCATTTCCGCCATCGGCGCAGGCGGGACAGAAGGAATCGGTGCGCTGTCGGGCGCGGGGGCGACGATCGGCTCGACCCCTTCGATCACCGGCGACAGCGAGGCGACATATCTCACCCCATGTTCGCGCAAGAGTTTCTGCACCCCGCGAATGGTCATGCCATCGTCGTGCAGGAGTTTCTTGATCCCGCCCAAAAGCGCCATGTCGGCGGGGCGGTAATAGCGCCGTCCGCCTGCACGTTTGACCGGTTTGACTTGAGTAAAGCGGCTCTCCCAAAAGCGCAGCACATGCGCCGGTGTGTCGAGCCAATCGGCAACCTCGCTGATCGTGCGGAAGGCGTCCGGTGATTTATTCATTTAACATCAAGCCTTTAGCTTTGAGTTACGTCTTGTTGCCCGCGGCGACGCGGTCTTTCATCAGATGCGACGGGCGGAAGGTGAGCACGCGACGCGCCGGAATGGGGGCCTCGTCGCCGGTTTTCGGGTTGCGCCCGACGCGCTCGGATTTGGCGCGCACGGAGAAGGTGCCGAAAGAGGAAATCTTGACGGTTTCGCCCTCGACCAGCGCATCGGAGATATGCGCAAGCACGCTCTCCACGAGGCTGGCGGATTCATTGCGGCTCAGGCCGACCTCACGAAACACGGATTCGCTGAGGTCCATACGGGTCAGTGTCTTGCTCATCTTCTCCCCCTTTGGATGGATTGGACCGAGAGTGGCAGTTTGGCAAGCATCCGTCAATATCAATGACTTGGCGCCAGAAACTCAGATGGGCGTGGGGGCGATTTCTTGCTGCATCGCAGCTCGCTCTGTACGTCGGAATAGATCGTCAGGGGCTCACCAGCGAATGACCACAGCGCCCCAGGCCAGCCCGCCACCGATCGCCTCGGCGACACAAAGATCGCCCTTCTTGATCTGGCCACGATCGCGGCCGACCGACATGGCCAGGGGGATCGAGGCGGCGGAGGTGTTGCCGTGATCCTGCACGGTGACCACGACCTGATCCATCGAATGGCCGAGCTTTTTCGCGGTGCCCTCGATGATGCGGATATTGGCCTGATGCGGCACGATCCAGTCGATGTCGGAATCCTTCAGCCCGGCCTTGGTGATCGCGGCCTCGGCGGTGGAGGCGAGTTTCTGCACCGCCTGACGGAACAGCGCATTGCCCTGCATCCTCAGCTTGCCGGCGGTGCCGGTGGTGGAGACCCCGCCATCGACATAAAGCATGTCCTTGTAAGAGCCGTCGGAATTGAGATCGACGGCGAGGATGCCGCGATCTTCGGGCGTGCCGGTGCCCTCCTGGGCCTCGAGCACCAGCGCACCGGCGCCATCGCCGAACAGCACGCAGGTGGAACGGTCGGTCCAGTCCATGATGCGCGAGAAGGTCTCGGCACCGATCACCAGCACTTTCTTGCACTGGCCGGAGATGATCTGGGCGTTGGCGTTCGACAGCGCATAGATGAAGCCGGCGCAGACCGCCTGCACATCGAAGGCAAAGCCGCAGGACATGCCAAGCGCGTTCTGGATCATGGTGGCGACCGAGGGGAAGGTCAGATCCGGGGTCGAGGTGGCGACGATCACCGCGTCGATCTCGGAGGCATCGACTCCGGCATCCTTGAGTGCCGCACGCGCGGCCTCGGTGCCCATCATCGACGTGGTTTCGCCCTCGGCGGCGAAATGGCGCCGCTCGATACCGGAGCGGGTCCGGATCCATTCGTCTGTGGTGTCGAGTGTTTTTTCGAACTCGGCGTTCTCGACCACACGAGAGGGGAGATAATGTCCCACGCCCGTGACGACTGCTCGGATGGTCATGGCGGCAAGGCCTTTTCTTCTTTATGACGTTCCGTCATTTTGCGACGTGGCGACGGCGGATGCAACCCGTGCCGCCAAACGATCGGTAAAGCCGGAGGCTGCGAGCTCATAGGCCAGTTTCACCGCGGCAGAGACGCCGGTGGCGTCCGCCGAACCGTGCGATTTCACCACCGTGCCCTTGAGCCCGAGAAAGACACCGCCGTTGACCCGGCGCGGATCGATTCGTTTTTGCAGGCGTTTCAGAGAGGTCAGGGCGAGCACCGCGGCAATGCGCGACAGCGGCGTCGCCTTGAAGGCTTCCTTGAGAAGATCGCCCACCAGTTTCGCGGTGCCTTCGCCGGTCTTGAGTGCGATATTGCCGGTGAACCCGTCGGTGACGATCACATCGACCTTGTCGCCGGGAATATCGCCGCCTTCGACGAAGCCCTTGAACTCATAGCCGCCGATCTCGGTGGCCTGGGTGATCAGCTCATTGGCGTCCTTCAGCTCCTGACGGCCCTTGTGTTCCTCGGTGCCGACATTCAACAGCCCGATCCGCGGGGTTTCGAGCCGCAAGCCGTTGCGGGCGTAAGAGGCGCCCATCATCGCATATTGCAGGAGATCGCGGGCATCCGCGCGGATATCGGCGCCAACATCCAGCATGACATTGAAGCCCTGCGGGTTGCGAGAGGGCCAGAGGCAGGCAATCGCCGGGCGGTTGACGCCATCGAGCTTGCGCAGCCGGATCATCGAGGTGGCCATCAGCGCGCCGGTATTGCCGCAGGAGACACAGGCCTGGGCCTCGCCGTTCTTCACCGCATCGATGGCCGAGCGCATCGAGGTGTCGGTGCGGCGCATTGCCTGGCTGGGCTTTTCATCCATGGTGACAACGCCGGCGACGTCGCGAATCTCGACCCGGCCACGCAGCACCTTGCGGCGCGCGACCAGACGGTCGAGCTCGGAGGCCGGCCCGTGCAGGATGAAGGACAGCGCAGGGTTCTTGGCGGCAGAACGCGAAATACCGGCGACAATGGCCGCCGGTCCACGATCTCCGCCCATGGCATCGATGGAAAGCGTGATCTGAACCCCGCTGCGCGCACCCAAGCGGCCCTTGGTCCCGGCCCGTTCGCTGGTTTGATCCTGTCCCGCATTGGCGGGGGCAGTGTCAGTCGAACGGGTTTCGGACGGGCTCATGCTCATCGGAACGGCAAAAGGGGATCAGGCTTACGCAGCGTCGTCGTCGAGATCGATCTCGTCGGCCTGAGCCACGACTTCACGATCGTCATAGTGACCGCAGGCGCCACAGACGTGGTGCGGGCGCTTCAGCTCGCCGCAGTTCGGGCATTCGGCCGGGTTGCCAGCCACGAGAGCATCGTGTGCGCGGCGCATGTTCCGCTTGGAGCGGGTGATTTTATTCTGAGGGACAGCCATGTCTCAACCTCGGTATCAGAGGGCTTTGGGACCGCGAGGGACCCGAAGCCACGGGTGGGCGGGGCCGGGGCCCCTTAACTCATTCGGGCCTCATGCCCGGAAAACTTTGGCGCTTCATAGGCCTTCGCGGGCAGCGTGTAAACCATGGTTTCTGCCATGAATTATCATCTGCGCCAGAAGCAAAGGCGTTCAGGGAAGCGAGGCCGGGAACATACTCGGATTTGGCAAGCATGCAAGTGTTTTGTTCGGCCCCTGTTTTTGCAGTGTTTTCACGAGGTTTCCGCATGAATTTCACCGGATTTTCAGGGGGAACTCCCGAGGGAAAGCCGGATTACTCCCCGTCTTTCCCGAGCTTGTCGCGCAGCGCTTTCAGGCTGGCAAAGGGTTTCGTGTCCTCATCCGTCATCGCCTGTTTGCCGGATTCGGTGAATTGCGTGACGCCCAGTTCGGCGCCCTCGGCGCGCGGATAGTCCGGGGCGGCCAGCGCCAGCGCCTCTTCCGCGATACGCGACAGCGACAGCGTGGCGGGCAGCGGCTCGACCGTGTCGTCCTCGGGCATCTCGATTTCCTGTTCCGGAGTGAAGGCCTCGGTGAAATCGGCGAGATAGCTGCGCGACACCTCGGTGTCGATCCGGGTGGTCACCGGCGCCAGCGTGGCGACACAGGGTTGCACCACGGTGGCGCCCAGGCTGGCTTCGAGCCGCCAGTCGCGTTTGCCCTCGGGGATGAGCTTGCCCTCGAATTTCACTTTTCTGAGAGCGGAGAGCCCGAGGCTTGCCGCCATTTCTTCGAGATCCTCGGAACTGGGCACCAGGCGGAAGGGATGGGCATGCGCATCCGTGAGATCGCGCAATCGCAGCTCGACGCCCCAGCTGTTCAGACCGTCATGTCCCATGGTCGATGTCTCCTTGATCGTCGGGCACTGTTTCTATAAGCCGGATACGAAGCGCCGCGGCGCAAGGCAAGAGGCTAGCAAGAGGGGACATATGTCCGACCGTGTTTTCCCGCAATGGATTTCCGCAACGATTCTCGGCATGGCAAAGGCCGTTCTGGCGCTGATCCTGATGTTTTCGCTCACCGCCTGCGTCGCGCAATTCCGCAACCATGGCTATGTGCCCTCGGACGATGAGCTGGCACAGGTGATCGTCGGGGTCGACAGCAAGGACACCGTGGCCGATGTCATCGGGCAGCCGGGCACCGAGGGGATCCTGGATGAGTCCGGCTGGTATTTCGTGCGGTCGCAATTCCGCCATCTGGGGGCTCTCGAGCCGAAAGAGGTCGATCGCCAGGTGGTGGCGATTTCCTTCGACAGCCGCGGTGTGGTCTCCAATATCGAACGTTTCGGGCTGGAGCAGGGCCGCGTGGTCGTGCTGTCTCGCCGGGTGACGGATTCGGGGATCAAGGGCGTGACTTTCCTCGATCAGCTCTTTGGCAATCTGGGCAATATCTCGGCAGAGCAGTTGCTGCAGTAAGCTGCGACGGGCGCATTGCCGGGGTGGTTTGAGTCCATTGGGGACATTGGGATGTAAGGGCGTGCGCCTGACCGCCGGGACGGGTCATGCCAGAGGCATGCTTTCAGCATGACCGCACGCCCGGGCCACTTCGTGGCTGTTCCGCGCCGATGGCACTTCGTTCGAATGACGGCTAAGTCCCGCAAAACCGCCATCCGAGATGGCGCTCTTTCGTCCGGAGATTATCCGTCGACCGTGCCCTCATCCGGCAGAAACCGGATCGACACGCCGTTGATGCAGTAGCGCATGCCGGTGGTCTCGCGCGGCCCGTCGGGGAAGACATGGCCCAAATGCGCGCCGCAATCGTCGCAATGCACCTCGGTGCGCACCATGCCGAAAGACATATCGCGGGTCTCCGCCACCGGTGCGCCATCCTTGGTGCGGTCGAACGAGGGCCAGCCGCAATGCGATTCGAATTTGTCATCCTGCTTGAACAGCTCCGCGCCGCAACAGGCGCAGGTGAAAATGCCGGGCGTTTTCGGGAATCCGGGGTGGGAAAAGGCCCGCTCCGTGCCGGCCTGACGGGTGACGCGGAAGGTCTCCGGGTCCAGTTCGGCGCGCCATTCCGCCTCGGTTTTCTCGATTTTCGCCATGGTATCCTCATCCGCTTTGCTTGCGCAAAAGATAGGCGAGGCCGGGCCGAAGGCAAGCCGTCAAAAAACCGACATGTCTTGCAGCCATGTTGGGGCGACCCCATAGTCTTTAGAGGACGGTCGATCAAAGACTGGCGAATAGGAGCTCCGGCGATGTTCAAACTGTTGAAAGGCCGCTACACGGCGCGTTTTGCAGAAAGCCGCGCGGATATCGAGGCGGCACAACGTCTGCGCTATCTGGCTTTCGTGGCGGGCACCGGCGCGATGGCGCGCGAAGACGGGCTCGAGGCCGATGATTTCGACGCTTTGTGCCGCCATGTGCTCATTGAAGAGCGCAAGAGCGGCCGTCTGGTCTGCACCTACCGGTTCTTGGATCTCGAGGGCGGAGCACAGATCTCGCAAAGCTATTCGGCGCAGTTCTACGGTCTCGAGGGGCTTGCCGATTACGAGGGCCGGATGCTCGAGATGGGCCGGTTCTGTATCCACCCGGAGCTGCGCGATCCTGACGTGCTCCGCGTCGCCTGGGGGGCGATGACCCGCTATGTCGATGAGCAGGAGGTCGATCTGCTGTTCGGCTGTTCCTCCTTTCATGGCACCGAATGGCAGGAGCACGCCGATGCGCTCGCCATGCTGAAACATCGCCACCTCGGACCGAAACGGTTTTTGCCCAAGGTCAAGGCGCCGAATGTGTTCAAATATGCCGCCCGTCTGCGCCGCAAGCCGGACGCGCGCCGCGCCATGCTGAAAATGCCGCCTTTGCTCAAGACCTATCTGATGATGGGCGGCTGGGTGTCGGATCACGCGGTGGTCGACCGCGATCTCAACACCATGCATGTGTTCACCGGGGTCGAGATCAAGGCCATCCCGCCGGCGCGCAAGAAGCTGTTGCGGGCGGTGGCGGGATAACGGGCCGAAGAGCCCTTTGGGGACATTCACCTGCTTGGCGCGGAACAAGGCCGAGGGCCGCCGCGCCTGCGCCTGCCCGTCCCGGCGGGGAGGCGCATTGTCCTCCGCGCATAGACCTCAAATCATGGATGTAATCTGCGCCATAAAGTGCTCCGCTCAATTGTTTGAGCGCCACCCCACGGGCAGGCTGGTCACAGCTCAGCGACAGAGTGGCCAATGCCCCCTCCGTCCGCAGATCTGCCGTTCTCAAAGAGGCATCATCCACAATCCCCCCCCCCCGAAAAAAAGGCCCCCGAAGGGGCCTTTGGGAGGTGTTCCGAGCGGCGTTCGGGCCGCGTGTCAGGCGGCGTGTTTGACCTCGATCTTGCGGCTCAAAGTCATCGCCTCTGCCGGTTTCGGCAGGCTGACGGTGAGCACGCCGTCTTTCATTTCGGCCTTGATGCTGTCCGGGTCGACTTCGAACGGCAGGGTCATCACCCGCCGGAAGCTGCCGGAATAGCGCTCGATCCGATGATAGGCGCGCTTTTCAGCCTCGCCTTCATCGCCCTCAGAGGCCGTTTCGGTGTTTTTCTCACCTTCGATGGTCAGACGGTTGCCGCTGACCGAGACGGTGATGTCCTTTTCCGTCATCCCGGGCAGTTCCGCGGTGACGGTGATTGCGCTGTCGGTCTCACTGACGTCGCTGTTCATTGCGAATGCGCGGTCGGTGAGCGACATATCTTCGCCGAAGTCGTCGAACAGGGTTTCGATCCGGTCGCGCAGCATGGCGAAGGGTGTTTCGGCCTCTTTATGTCCGAGCCAGGACGTGGGAAGCCAGTTTCTCGATCTCATGATCAATCCTCCCGATTGCGGGGCCTGCCGGGCAAAGCCGCAACCGGCCCCAGGTTGCCGATGCGCGCTTTATATCAGGAATGAGATGGACCTGCCTTGATCTGCCGATGCGCATATTTGCACGGGATCAGCAGGCAGGCGGTGCAGAACTCAGCGTTTCTCGAGCGCCAGCCGCAGTCCCAGAGCGATCAGGATTGCACCCACGGAGCGCTCCATCCACAGCGCGAGCCGCTGACTGCGCCGCAGGCGCGCGCCGAGCCGGTCGCCCATCAGGATGAGCGGCGGTTCGATGAAGGCGGCAATGGCGATGATCAGCACCCCGTGCAGGAACAGCTGGGCCGAGATCGGCCCGGCGCCCTCGACCACGAATTGCGGCAGGAAGGCGAGAAAAAACAGCGCCACTTTCGGGTTGAGAATATTGGTCAACATGCCGGCCCGAAACACCGACCATGTGCCACGGCGGGGCAGGGGCTGAGCAATGTTGCCATCGGCCTCTGGAATGAATGCGCCGCCTTTGGAGCGCAGAGCCTCGATGCCGAGCCAGATCAGATAGGCGGCGCCGAGCCATTTCACCGCGGAAAAGGCCAGTGCCGAGGTCATCAGAATGGCCGAGAGGCCAAGCGCGGCCATCAGCACATGGACGAAGGCCCCCGACCAGATGCCGAACATGGCGACAAAGCCGGCGCGGCGCCCGCCCTTGAAGGTGTGGCCAAGGATAAAGGCGAAATCCGGTCCCGGCACGAGGTTCAATGCCAGCGCAGCGGAGAGGAAGGTGGTCCAGTGGAGGAAGGAATAATCAAACATGAGCGCAGGTTAGGGCGATGGCTTGTGCTCGGTCAACGGTGATCTGGAGCGATGGATCACTTGTGACGATCTTCTATAAGGCACCGGTCGGGGCGGTCAAAAAGGGATAGAAAGCCGCTGCCCAAGATTCTAGGTTGAGGCGAAGGACTGCCAGGGAAGAACTGCCAGAGAAGAACCGCCACGAAGGCTCACTGAGGTATAACATGTTTGAAGCACTGACCGCTTTGTTCCGCAAACCCGAAACTTACGAGACTCCTCTGCCCGAGGCGGATGCTCAGCATGCCATGGGAGCCTTGCTGGTCCGTGCGGCGAAGGCGGATCGGCTGATCCTGTTCGAGGAGCTGCAGGTGATCGACTGGATACTGGCGCAGCGATATGGGCTTGGCCCGGTGGACGCATCGAAAATGCGTGCGTCCTGTGAGAAGCTCGAAAAGGCCATGCCCGACACCGAGGAAATGAGCCGAATTTTGCGCGATGCGATCAGTTTCGAGGAGCGAGAGGCGACCTTGAGGGCGCTCTGGCAGGTGGTCTATGCCGACGGGGTCAAGCAAGACGAAGAAGACGTGTTGCTGCACCAGATCGAAGAGGTGCTGGGCATTTCTCCCGCGCGGGCAAAAGAGGTGCAATCCGAGGTCCAATCGGCGGCCGCGCCGGGGGCGGATGGCGCGCTTTGAGAGCAGCGATGCTTGACCTTCGCCGAGGCTGGCTGTAGCGGAGCATTATGGCACGCGCACCCGTATTACAGCTCACCGATATCTCTCTCACCTTTGGCGGCGATCCCGTGTTCGACGGGCTGAACCTCGTTGTTCAGGAGGGCGACCGCGTCGCCCTTGTCGGCCGCAACGGCTCTGGCAAATCGACCCTGATGAAAGTCATGGCGGGCCTCGTCGAACAGGATCGCGGCTCGCGCATCCTCGGCCCCGGCATCACGGTGGGGTATATGGAGCAGGAGCCGGATCTGTCGGGCTTTGCCACGCTGGGCGATTTCGCCGCCTCTGCGCTTGATCCGAGCGAGAGCTACAAGGTCGACATGGTCGCCGAAGGGCTGAAATTCGACCCGGAAACGCCGGTCGAGACCGCCTCGGGTGGGGAACGCCGCCGTGCCGCTCTGGCGAAGCTTCTGGCCGAGGCGCCCGGGCTGATGCTGCTGGACGAGCCGACCAACCATTTGGATATCGAGGCGATCGCCTGGCTCGAGGAAGAGCTGCGCACCACCAAGACGGCCTTTGTGCTGATCTCGCACGACCGGGCGTTCCTCAATCATCTCACCCGCGCGACGCTCTGGATCGATCGTGGTCAGGTGCGGCGACAGGAAGAGGGCTTCGAGGCCTTCGAGGCCTGGCGCGACAAGGTCTGGGAAGACGAGGACATGCAGCGCCACAAGCTCGATCGCAAGATCAAGGCGGAGGCGCGGTGGGCGGTCGAAGGCATTTCGGCCCGGCGCAAGCGCAACATGGGCCGGGTGCGGGCGCTGCAGGACCTGCGATCCGAGCGCGCCAGTCAGATCCGCCGTCAGGGCACGGCGGCGATGGATCTGGAGGTCTCGGAAAAGTCCGGCAAACGGGTGATCGAGGCGGAGCACATCGCCAAACGTTTCGAGGACAAGATCATCGTCCGCGATTTCTCGATCAAGGTGGCGCGCGGCGACCGGATCGCTTTCGTCGGCCCGAATGGCGCCGGCAAGACCACGCTTTTGAAAATGCTCACCGGCGAGATGGCGCCGGACAGCGGCACGGTGAAGCTTGGCACCAAGCTCGAAATGGCCGTCTTCGATCAGACCCGGTCCAATATTCGCGAAGACCTGACGCTCTGGGAGGCGATGACCTCGGACAAGGAGATTTCCGTTTCCGGCAAGGCCGATCAGGTCATGGTGCGTGGTACGCCGAAACATGTGGTCGGCTATCTGAAAGAGTTCCTGTTTTCCGAAGCCCAGGCTCGGGCCCCGGTTGCTGCGCTCTCGGGCGGCGAGAAAGCCCGGCTTCTGCTGGCGAAGATCATGGCAAAACCGTCGAATCTTCTGGTGCTCGACGAACCGACCAACGATCTCGACATCGAGACGCTGGATCTGTTGCAGGAGCTTCTGACCGATTTCGAGGGCACGGTGCTTTTGGTGTCGCACGACCGCGATTTCATCGACCGGGTGGCGACCCAGACCGTGGCGATGGAAGGCCGCGGCGAGGCGGTGGCCTATGCCGGCGGCTGGTCGGATTACCTGTCGCAACGCGGCGCGGCACCGAAGCAGAAACCGCATATGGCGGGGGGTGAAAAAAACAAGGCGAAAGCCACGGGGCAGGCCCAAGATCAGGCTCAGGAACAAGCCGCGGCGAGGCCGGCGGAAAAGCAAAAATCCGGGCTCTCCTTCACCGAGAAACACCGGCTCGAGGCGCTACCGGCCGAGATCGAGCGGCTGGAAGCGGAGATTGCCAAACTCGGGGAGCTTTTGTCGGATCCTGAGCTCTTCACCCGCGAGCCGGTGAAGTTCCAGAAGGCCACCGAAATGTTGAGCGAACGGCAAAGCGCCCTCGGGGCCGCAGAGGAAGAATGGCTTACGCTGGAAGAGAAGAATTCCGGCGCCTGAGGCGCGGAGGCCGACGGAATAAAGTGCGAAAGCCGATGGAATAAGCTGCTTTTTGCCGGTTCGCATTCCGGTCTCGGCGGCTTTTGTCCGAATTATGGTACTTCACGGTTTCCTCACGCGAGCGTGACCCGTACCCCTCTGTTTTCTTGCAAGATCTCCGCTATCTCTCCGGATGAGATGCCAATCAAGGCATCACCTCTGAACGAGGCAGATAAGGAGAAGAATGATGAAACGTATCGCAACACCCGTGCTGGCCCTGGCCGCCTTTGCCGTGACCGCCCCGGCCTTTGCCGGTGGCTATTCCGAACCGGCCGTCGAGCCGGCGGTCGTCAACCCCGCACCGATCGTTCCGGTGGCCGCGGGTGCCGATTGGACCGGCGGTTATGCCGGTGCGACGCTCGGCTATGGCTGGGGCGATGGTGCGCTCGATAACGCCGACGACATGACCTATGGCCTGTTCGGCGGTTACAATTACGATTTCGGCAATTTCGTCCTCGGTGGCGAACTCGAGTATCTCGGCTCCGAGCTCGAGACCGGCACCGCCAAGCTCGACGACCTGACCCGTCTGAAGCTGCGTGCCGGCTATGACATGGGCCCGGCGCTCGTCTATGGTGTGGTCGGTGCGGCCTATGCCAATGCCGATATCGGCGGCGTGTCCTATGACGACACCGGTTACACCTATGGTATCGGCGTCGATTACGCGCTGAGCGACTCGATCAACGTGGGTGCCGAATTGCTGCAGAACGAATTCGACGAATTCGACAACAGCGGTTCCGATCTCTCCGCCACGACCCTGGGCGCTCGCGTTTCGTTCAAATTCTGATCGGTCAAATTCTGATCGACACGCGCACCAGTTCGCCTCCGGCATGACCGTCGGGGGCCTCTGTCCCCCCAGAACGACCCCGGTCGTTCCTCTCCCCCCGCATCTCTGATGTGGGGGGATTGCATTTTCAAACTGCAAACCGGTGCAGCTTTTCTGCAACTCCGGATTGCCATGCAGCCTCAACCGGTTACAGTGGGCCCATCGGTACGGATGGCGGTGGAGGAGACACCCATGGCGCTCGAAGATGCGAAAACCCAGATCGATCTGGCTTTCACCGGATCGGGCCGGGGCCTGGCCTATGAGAATGCCTTTGGCGGTGCGCTTTCGGCCTTTCGCCGGCGCTATACCAAGGACCTGACCGGCGTTGATCTGGCGATCACCGGCGTGCCGTTCGATCAGGCGGTGACCAACCGCCCCGGCACCCGTCTCGGGCCGCGCGCGATCCGCGAAGCCTCGACATTGCAACCTTTCGATGCGCCCTATGGCTGGGATTACTCGCCCCTCGACGAGATGAACGTGGTGGATTACGGCGATCTGGCCTTTGACTATGCCATGGTGTCCGAATTCCCGGACAGGCTGACCGCGCATATCCGCGGGATTCTCAAAGCCGGGGCCGGCAGCCTCGTATTGGGCGGCGATCACTATATCAGCTATCCGGTGCTCAAGGCCCATACCGAGAAATACGGCCGTCTGAGCCTGATCCATTTCGATGCCCATTCGGACACATGGCAGGATGACGATCTCACCCGGATCGATCACGGCACGATGTTCTACAAGGCGGTGAAAACCGGGCTGATCGATCCGAAAACCTCGGTGCAGATCGGTATCCGCACCGACAATCCCGACACTCTGGGGGTCAATATCATCGACGCCCGCACCGTGCACGAACGCGGTGCCGCCTGGGTCGCCTCCGAGGTCAAGCGCATCGTCGGTGACCGCAATTGCTACCTGACCTTCGATATCGACTGTCTCGACCCGGCCTTCGCGCCCGGCACCGGCACGCCGGTCTGGGGCGGATTGGCCTCCTGGCAGGCCGCCGCGATCCTGCGCGATCTGGCGGGGGTCAGGCTGACCGGTGGCGATGTCGTCGAGGTTTCGCCGCCCTATGACACCAGCGGCGCCACCGCCGTGGCCGGCGCCCATGTGGCGATGGAGCTGATCTGTCTCTACGGCTGGACGCGCCGCGCCGAGGCCGGCGAAGGGGCAGGGGCCTGAGATGAAAACGGCGCTCTGGATCGCGATCGGCCTGTTTGTTCTGGCGCAGCTCTACGTCCGGCTGGCGCCCACGGAGCCGGAACGCTGGCATGTCGATCCTTTCGCCGCCCGCGATCCCGGGGCGAAAGGCGCGAAACGCGTCCTGCCCGTACCGCTCGAACCGGAAGAGGTGCTGATGCGCATCGCGGCGATTGCCGAAACCGAACCGCGCACCCGACATGTGGCGGGCTCGGTCGAAGAGGGGCGTCTGACCTATCGCACGCGCACCGCCTTCTGGGGGTTTCCCGATTTCACCACCGTCGCCGCCCGCACGGATGAGAGCGGCGCGCGGGTGGCCTTTCTGGCGCGGGCACGGTTCGGCAAATCCGATCTCGGGGTGAATGCGCGCCGGGTCACCGCCTGGATCGAGGCGGCCGGGTTCTAGTCATTGTGGCTGTGAAAGGCGATTGCGAAAGCTTGACGGCCTCGCCAAAGCCGGGCAACAGATCATCCATGATACCCGAAGACAGACTGCACCAGATCCTTCAGCGTTTTGAATTCCTTGAGGCCGCCATGTCGCAAGGCACAGGCGATATTGTCGCTTTGGGCCGCGAATATGCCGCTCTGCGGCCGGTGGTGGACCAGATCCGTGCCTATCAGGCTTTGCTCGGCGATCTTGCCGAGGCCGAGGCGATGCTTGGCGATCCGGAGATGAAAGCCCTGGCGGAAGAGGAACTGCCGGGGCTCAAAGCCCGGCTGCCCGAGGCGGAAGCGGCGCTGCAAATCGCGCTCCTGCCGAAAGACGCCGCCGATGACGGCTCCGCCATCATCGAGATCCGTCCGGGCACCGGCGGCGACGAGGCCGGGCTTTTTGCCGGCGATCTCTTGCGCATGTATCAGCGCTACGCCGAGGCCAAGGGCTGGACCTTCGAGATCCTCGATCTCTCCGAGGGCGAGCTGGGCGGGATCAAGGAAGTCACCGCTAATATCAAGGGCGAAGGGGTCTTTGCCCGGATGAAATTCGAGAGCGGTGTGCACCGGGTGCAGCGCGTGCCCGAAACCGAGAGCGGCGGGCGCATCCACACCTCCGCCGCCACCGTGGCGGTGCTGCCCGAGGCGCAGGATGTGGATATCGAGATCAACCCCAATGACATCCGCATCGACACGATGCGCAGCTCCGGCGCCGGCGGTCAGCACGTCAACACCACGGATTCGGCGGTGCGGATCACCCATATCCCTTCGGGCATCGTGGTGACCAGTTCCGAGAAATCGCAGCACCGCAACCGCGAGATTGCGATGAACGTGCTGAAAGCGCGGCTTTACGACGCAGAGCGGCAAAAGCTGCACGATGCGCGTTCGGCGGATCGCAAGTCGCAGGTCGGCTCCGGCGATCGGTCCGAACGCATCCGCACCTATAATTTCCCGCAAGGCCGGATGACCGATCACCGTATCAACCTGACGCTCTACAAGCTCGATTCCGTGATGGGCGGTGACCTGGACGAGGTGATCGATGCGCTGATCTCGGACCATCAGGCGACGCTTCTTGCGGAGATGGGCCAGTGACGGGCGGGACGGTTCAGAGCGCCCTGATCGCCGGAACCAAGCGGCTCAGCGCGGCCGGGATCGAGGGCGCGCCCCGCGATGCGCGACTGCTGATGTCCCATGTGCTGGGGCTCGACCCCGGGCGGCTCACGCTGGTGATGCCCGATGCGATCTCCGAGGCCGATGTCAGGGCTTTCGACGTCGCGATCACCCGCCGCGTGGCCCGCGAACCGGTGTCGCATATCCTGGGCTATCGTGAGTTCTACGGCCGACGGTTCAAGGTGACCGCCGATGTGCTCGACCCGCGCCCCGAGACCGAGGTCCTGATCGCCGAAGCCTTGGCGCGCCCGTTCAATTCGGTCCTGGATCTCGGCGTCGGGTCGGGGGCTATCCTCTTGACCTTGCTGGCAGAACAGGTTCTGGCCAAGGGGCTGGGCACGGATCTTTCCGAGGCCGCCCTGAGTGTCGCGCGCGAGAATGCCGAAGGCTTGGGTCTCTCTGGCCGGGCCCGGTTCCAGCAGGCGGATTGGTGGGAGGGGATCGACGGGCAGTTCGAGCTGATCGTCTCCAACCCGCCCTATATCGCCCGAGACGAGATGGGGGCACTTGCGCCGGAGCTGGGCCATGAGCCGCGCATGGCGCTGACCGATGAGGCGGACGGGCTCGACGCCTATCGCGCGATTGCCGCCAAGGCCCGGCAATTTCTCGCGCCGCGCGGAAGGCTGATTGTCGAGATCGGCCCGACCCAGGGCGCGGCGGTCTCCGATCTGTTTCTCGATCAGGGGCTCAAAGCGGTGCGGGTTCTGGCAGATTGGGACGGGCGCGACCGGGTGGTGCGGGCTCAGGCGCCGAACCCGCATCCGCGCAACGATGGCAAGTGAGCGCAGCGCAGATCTGAAAAGGTCCGAGCGCCGTTCAAGTGACGTGACACGCACCGTTTTTGCTCTCAGCGAATTGGTAATCTTTATGCGTCAGTCTCGTCTGTGGCCGAGGGAGCCGGGCGCGCAATGCGAAATTTTGCTGCGAAATCACATCGCTTTCCCTCAAGATCGTGCGATTTGGCGCAGCACATGTGCAAAAAGCCCTTGTAATGCCCGGCGCAACATGATTACTGGGAAGGGCGTCAGGCGGGAGGTTGCTCCCCGGCGCAGTTACCCTGCACAGCTTTGATGTTGAGGGCTCCCAGCACTGGGAGCGCATGGGACAGACAAGCCATATCAAGGACAAGCCGGTCCAAGAATCCGGCAGACACAGGCTCGATTTACCGAGACATAGGCGAGACATAGGCTCGAAAGAACAACATATGAGATCTTCGAAAAACCGTTCGCGGTCCAAGAACAACCGCAACCGTTCCGTTGGCAATATCGTCAACCGTGTCTTCGACAGCTCCGGCCCCGAGGGCAAGGTGCGCGGGACACCGCAACAGATCATTGAGAAATACAATCAGCTGGCCCGCGATGCGCAGCTCGGCAACGACCGTGTCGCCGCCGAGAACTTCCAGCAGCACGCCGAGCATTACCTGCGGCTTCTGGGACAGGCCCAGAAAGAACAGGAAGCGCAGCGCGAGCAGCAGGAGCGCGAACAGGCCGAGCGCCGCGAACGCCAGGAGGCGGAACGCGCCGAACGGGCCGAGCGTCAGCGCAAACGCGAAGATCAGCAGCAGAACAACGCAGCGGCGGCGGCTGGCGAAGGCGATCAGCCGGATCTGGTCTTTGTCGAGAACGAGACGCCGGCTGCGGACAACGGGCTGGTCGAGACCCCCGAGGACGCGCCGAAGCCGAAAAAGCCGCGTGCCCCGCGCAAACCGCGCAAGACCAAGGCCGAGCGTGAGGCGGAAGCCGCGGCCAAGGCAGCGGAACAGCCGGCCGAGGCGCCTGCGGCTGAAGCCTCTGCGCCCGAGGCTTCCGGTGGCGATGCCCCGGCAGAGGTCGAGTAAGACCCAACTCGGAACGCAGCCCGGGCAGGCGTCGTGACAGGAGCCAGCCCTGACGTGAATTTCAGACCCCCGGTCTCTTGCGAGGCCGGGGGTTCTGTCAGGGGGCTTTTTGATCTTTGGTCTGTATGCGGTTCGCTATGATCGCGACAGGTCTTATGCGCTGGGGCGCGCGCCGATCAGCGTGTCGATCAGCAAGGACAGCATTTCGCCGCGATTGGTGGTGCCGGATTTACGATAGATCGCATTGAGATGCGCCTTGATCGTGCCCTCGGCATTGCCGCGCAGCTGGGCGATCTCGGCGATTGACATCCCCTTGACCAGAAAGCCTGCGACATCGCGTTCGGCGGGCGACAGGCGCCAGTCGTCGAAATGGCTTTCGATCACGTCGAAGACGGCGCGCGACGCCTGATCGAGGCTCTGCTCGAGCCGCTCCTTGCGCCGGATCAGGGTCAGCATGTACCGCAGCTCGAACAGGATGGCGATGATCAGGGTGAGGGCGGCCATCGCTTCGATCAGCAGATGCGAGGTGGGCTTGCCGCCGGCCTCCTGAAAATCGGCGAAGACATCGGAGAGAAAGAAGACGATGCAAAAGGCCTGGACCGCGACGAGGGCGATCAGCGCCGCCGAGCTTTTCGTAGGAATAGGGGGGCGCATGTTGTCCTCTTGCTGCTCGCAGATCTGATCATCCCTGACCGGATCGAAAGATCCGGTGGAATGCTACTCCGGTAGGTCCTTGTAGCCTGTCACCATCGCGCGGGGAAGATTGACCTTGGTGCGATAGCTCTCAAAGATCACCGCCGCGATATGCAGGACGACCGAGACCTCGGCCCAGTCGACCGCGATCTTGTGCACCTCTTCGGGCCATTCGACGCCCCAGAACATATCCGTGGTCATCAGATAACCGGACAGCCCGATCACCGAGAGCGTCAGCAGCAGGTTGTAAATCATCAGGGCGCCGAGCGGCGTGTGCCCGACATGGATATGCACCCGGCCGGAGACCATATCGGCACCCTGTTCCAGCGCGTCCTGCGCCGAGGGCGGAAAGCTCTTGAACCGGGCGTATTGGCCACCGACGAAGCCCCAGAGCAGGCGAAAGCCGACGAGCCCGATGATCGTGTAGCCGAACACCAGGTGCAAATCGTTCTCGCCATCGACGAAAAGCGCGTTGGCGGCGAAACAGCTCACCAGCGACCAGTGAAACAGGCGCACCAGCGGGTCCCAGACCCGGGTGCGTTTCCGCGCCGGGGGCCGGACGCTTGTTACGCGGTCGTCCATCGTGCCGTTCATTGCGGTTTTCATGGCGGATCTCCTTTCTCCCTCAGACCTGCCGCGCCCGCGATGGCTTGGCGCGTGATGCGCCGGGATGAGTGCAGAGCGCGGCAGGCGGGAAGGTTATGGGTCAGTCTTGGACTTTGACGATGTTGAACTCGCCATCGAGCAGGACTTCGTATTTGCCGCCGTCTTTCTTGGCATAGGCTTCATAGAGACCGTCTTCGATCTTGATCTTGCCGACCTCGTAACCGTCTGCGGTGAGCATTTCGGTGATCTGGGCTTTGATCTCGTCATTGAGCGGCAGATCGTTCGACGCGAAAGCGGCGCCGGAGGCAGCGGTGAAAAGGGCGGTGGCGAAAAGGATAGATTTCATGTCCTGTGATCCTCGTAAGGGAATGGGTTGCGATGCCCGATCTGGCGTGAGTGCCGGGGCAACGAGGACACAGGGCATGAGCAAATCGGGTCTGACCACTCAACGGCAGTTGCAGTGGTCCGGCATTCTACAAAGGTTGATGAGGCTAAACCGCAGTCTTAGAGCGGGTTTTCGCCGGTTTGACCCGGCTCACCAAAAGCTGAATATCGGTGTTTGGCCCGGGCGCAGATTGGGCGCAGATGTTGGGGATGTGGTGAGCGGGGGAGACGATTTTACCCGTGAATCGCAAACGTGTCGGTCAGCTCATCGCGATGCACGACATGGATCTTGTTGCCCGACGGGTCGCGCAGATAGGCGCCATAGTAATCCGGCGCGTAATGTGGCCGGGGGCCCGGTGCGCCCTCATCGGTGCCGCCATGGCTGAGACCCGCGGCATGGGCCGTGTCCACAGCCGCGCGCGAGGGGGCGACGAACGCCAGCATGACACCATTGCCGGGTTTTGCCTCTGCCTTGTCGAAAGGCTTGTAGACATAGAAGCGCGGGTAGGGCGCCTCGGGCCGCACCCAGCAGCGCGCCTCCGGTCCGCCATCGGGCACGACCGCGCGCTGTGTCATGCCGATGGCGCCCAGCACCGCGTCGTAAAAAACGGCAGCCTCGTCGAGATCATCGGCGCCCAGCGTGACATGGGAAAACATCGCGGCTCTCCCTGCTCAGACCGTCGCCAATTCGCGGGCCAGCGCGCACCAGCCCTCGACCGAGATCTGTTCGGCGCGATCCGTGGGTTTGATCCCGGCGGCCAGCAGATGATCCTCGATCTCGGGGGCAATGCCCTTGAGCGAGGCGCGGAGCATCTTGCGGCGCTGGTTGAACCCGGCGGCGACGATGCGTTCGAGCACTTTGGGATCGGCCTCGAACCGCGGTGCGGGCAGCGCCTCAAAATGCACCACGGCGGAATGGATCTTCGGCGGCGGGCTGAAGGCCTCGGGCGGCAATTCCATGACGATGCGCGGCGTGGTGCGCCACTGGCTCAGGATCGCCAGACGACCGTATTTCTTGCTGCCCGGTTCGGCAACGATCCGCTCCGCCACTTCGCGCTGGAACATCAGGGTCAGCGACGACCAATAGGGCGGCCAGGCGTCCGGCGTGAGCCAGCGCACCAGAAGCTCGGTGCCGACATTATAGGGCAGGTTGGCGACGATGCGCACCGGCGGGGTGAGACGTTCGAGCGGATCGATCTCGAGCGCGTCGGCGTTGAGCACCTCGAGCTTGCCGGGATAGGTCTCGGAAATCTCGGCCAGCGCCGCCATCGCCCGGCTGTCCTTTTCGACGGCCAAGACCTTGCGCGCGCCCTCGGCCAGAAGCCCGCGGGTCAGACCGCCCGGGCCGGGGCCGACCTCCAACACGTCGCAGTGCGACAGATCGCCGGCCTGACGGGCAATTTTCGAGGTCAGATTGAGATCCAGAAGAAAGTTCTGGCCCAGAGATTTCTTCGCCACCAGCCCGTGACGCTCGATCACCTCTCTGAGCGGTGGCAGCCCGTCGACGGTGGCCATCAGCCGCGCCCTTTGCGGGCGGCGGCAATCGCCATGTCGAGCGCCATGCGCAGCGAGGCGATCAGGCTAGAGGGATCGGCCACGCCCTTGCCGGCAATGTCGAACGCCGTGCCGTGATCCGGCGAGGTGCGGATGAACGGCAGGCCGAGGGTGACATTGACGCCACCGGAGAAATCGATGGTCTTGATCGGAATGAGCGCCTGATCGTGATAGGCGCAGAGCGCGACGTCATAATTGGCGCGTGCGCGGGCATGGAACATCGTGTCCGGCGGCATCGGGCCGATGAGATCGAAACCTTCCTTCCTGAGACGTTCGATCAGGGGGATCATCCACTCAAGCTCTTCGTTGCCCATGGCACCGCCTTCACCGGCATGCGGGTTCAGCCCGGCGATGGCGATGCTCGGCCGCGACAATCCCCAATAGCGTTCGAGATCGGCGGCGGTGACGCGGATCGTGGCTTCCAAAAGCTCCGGGTTGAATTGCGCCGGCACGTCCTTGAGCGGGATATGGATGGTGACCGGCACCACCCGCAGCTCGGGACAGGCCAGCATCATCACCTCATGCTCGACGCCGCCGAGATGGGCGAGGAATTCGGTATGGCCGGGAAAGGCATAGCCGGCGCCGTCTTTCAGCACTTTCTTGTTGATCGGCGCGGTGCAGAGCCCGGAGGCCTCGCCGCTTTGCACCAGCGCGACGGCACGGCGGATCACATCGATCACGCTCTGGGCATTCTCCAGGCTGGGCTTGCCGGGCCGGACCTCTTCGGGAAAATCGTGACGCAGCACCGGCAGGGCCCAGCGGGAGACTTCCAGCGCCTCGGCCGGGCTGGAGATTTCCTCGTAGAGCGCATCCTGCGGCAGGTGGCGCGGATCGCCGATCCAGAAAAACGGGATGTCGCCGGTGAGAAGCTTTGCGGCCTTGACCGCAAGTTCGGGCCCGATCCCGGCCGGTTCACCGCAGCTGAGGGCAATCGGGGCAATCGGGGCGGAAGGATCGGTCTGGCTCATGGGATCTCGCAATGGGCAACGGGGTTATGGGAAACATGCGAACTGGGACCCGCAATCGGGCATCATGTAAAAACAACGTTACGGAAATCACATCCCGGGCCATCTGGCAATATGGCGCCGGGGAGGACCTCCGCTCAGGGGATCACGATGGTCGCATCGGCGCGCATTTCGGCCAGAAAACTGTCGGCCAGCGCAGAGAGACGCGCCGATTGCAGCTGATTGCGGATCTGATCGCGGTCGGCATCGGCCTTGGCGGCGTAAGAGCGGCCGCACATCATCAGGAAGACGAGCGTCTGGCCATCGGCACGGGTCAGCGCGGTCGAGACCTCGCCCGGGTCGAGCTTCGCCAGCTCCAGCGCCACGTCATTGGGGATCTGGCCGACCGGCAGGGTGTCGATCTGCAACACGCTTTCGGGCTCTCCCTTGGCGATGCCATAGAGATCGTCGCAGGTGTCGACCTGGGCTTCCACCTCGGCGGCGCGTTTCATCGCTGCTTCCGAGTGACCGCCGGCGATGTAATAGGCGGCATATTCGATCGCGTCCGCGGGCGGTGTCGGCGTATCGGTTTCGGCCACCGAGCGCAGCTGGAAAATGCCGATGGCATTGCCGGTGGACAAGGGCGTGGAGATCTCGCCGGGTTTCAAGCCGATGACCGCGGCGCGCAAGGGCGGCGGCAAATCCCCGATCGCGCTCCAGTCCATCCGCCCGGCCTTGTCGCGCGAGGGCGCCACGGAATATTTCGTGGCGGCGGCGGCAAAGGCGGCGACCGACGGGTTGGCGGCGATCTGTTTGGCGAGCGCTTCGGATTGCGCCGCTTCCTCGGGGGTGCGGGCCGGCAGGAACAATTCGGACAACAGCACCCTGAGCCCGCCGGAGGGACCGTTTTCCTGCAGGGCGCGGTCGATCTCGGATTCCGAGACCTGCGCCTTGGAGGCGAAGCGGCCGCGCACATAGTCGCGCCAAGTCAGCCCGACGCTCAGAAAATCGCGCACGGTCTGCGCCGAGACGCCGTTTCGCGCCATCAGGGAGAGAAATTGTTCCGGCTGGAGATTGCCGCGGCTGGCAAATTCGGCAATGCCCTGGGCAATCTGTTCATCGGTGATGGCAAATCCGATCCGGTCGGCGGCTTCCATTTTCAGCCGGTCTTCGATCAGCGCGTCGAGTGCCGCCTGACGCGAGGTCCCGCCGCCCAATGTGCTCAGAAGCTGCATCCGCTGATCGAGCTCGTAACGTGTCACCACCTTGTCGTTCACATAGGCGACCGGCGCAAACATGTTCTGGGCCGCAGCCAGGCCGGGCTGGGCCAGAAGCGGCAGGGTGAGCATCATCGCGCGCAGCGGTCTGCCCGTGATATTGGCTGTGATGGTCAAGGCCCGTGTCACCGTCGCGGCAAGAAACTTTGCTCCGAATTTGCGTGTCATGCCCACTCCTCGTTCTGCCTCTGTCAGGCCTCAATTAGGCCGGTTCCTCTCGGACCCGATTGCGATCCCCGTGCCAGCGCATGGCACGCAGAAATCCTGTTGCCCTCTTTCTAAGAGGTTTCGCGTCGCGGGCCAAGCGGATTGCGGCCCATGATCGGTTGCGATCGGCGACGCCATGCCGGCCCCGGCTACAAGCCGCATGTGCCGGCCGAAGTCTTGCCGGAACCGAAGGCGCCAAAGCCGACGGAAAAGGCAAAGCGTGTTGTCGGGTCGAGCGCCTCGGTGTCCCAGAACCGCCGGGTCAGGCTGAGCCGCAGACGGGTACATTCGTTCTGAAATTCCAGGCCCAGACCGGCACGCGTGGCTTCGTTCTCGTTGAAATCGTAGAGATAGAGCGCGCTCGCGGTCCAATTGCGTGCCAGTTTCACGGTGCCGTCGAAGCCGAATTCATTGAGCGGTGTGTCGCGATCCTCGAGCGCATTGGCGATGACGTAACTGTAGGTCGTGCCGATGCTGTAGCGGCTGCGGGCGTAATTGAGACGGGTTTCCCATTTCGTCACCTCGGCATCCGCAGCGATGAGGGCGCGGCTGTTGAAGGCGAGTCCGTTGTCGAAGCGCATGGCCGCGCCGATCAGCCAGTCGGAGCTCTGGCCGGACAATCCGGAGGCGGTGGAATATTCCGCATGATCCTCGAGATAGAGTACCCGGCCAAGGCTCAGCGCATAATCCGTGGTCTCGGAAGCATGCGAAAACCGCAGCCCGGCCGCCGCTGTCAGCCCGGTGGTCCGCCGATCGGCGCCGGGAAACCGCGCCAGCGTCAGAAGATTGCCCTCATCGAACTCGACAAGCTGGGAATCGCTGTTGGGTACCGTGCCGCCGGTGCTGTCGGACCAGCCGAGCTGCAGGATCGGCTCGAGCAGTTCTGATGCTCCCGAGGCGGTCACCCGGGTGAGCGGCCAGCTCAGTCGGGTCTCGACCGAGCCGGTGAGACGCAGCACCGTGTCGTCATAGGCGGCATAGTGTTGCTGCAGATAGCCGTCGAGCATCAAAGCGGCGGTATTATCGAGCCGCAGCCCCGGGCCGAAGATCAGATTGCCGCTCCAGCGGGTTTCGGCACCGAGACGCAGCATGTCATAGCCGACGACATCCTCGCGCGAGTCGCGATAGGCGGTCGATCCGGAGAGACCGAAACTCAGGCGCCCGGGCAGGACGGCCGGATCGAGAAAACGCTCGAAATTGAAACTGCCCAACACCAGCGGCAGCGTGTCTTCGACAGCGATATCGGCGCCACGCAGGCTGCGCGAATAGGTCAGTTCCGCATCCAGCGCCTCATCTTGGCGATAGCGCGTCAGGGTGAGTTTCGAGGGCAGGTAATCGCTATCGTAAATGCCGTAATCGGCGAGATAGGCGATGTCGGAGGCAGCGCGCAGGTCTAGGCCGAAATTCAACCCCTTCGCGATATCCCAGTTGCCCTTGGCAAAGAGATAGGCGCGTATCCCGCTGCGGGTGTCATCCGAACTGAGCGCCCCATTGAGCTGCAGGGTGCCGTTCGAGAAGGCCTGACGATAGCGCAGGTTGAGCGTCGTGGTCCTGGTGGCGATATAGGGCGAGATGGTGAGATCGCGATGATCGCCGAGGGTGACGAAATAGGGGATCTCGATCCCGGTGCCCAACGTTGAATCCGTGCGGATCTCGGGGATCAGAAAGCCGGTGGCACGTTTCAGGCTTGGGTCCGGCACACGCAGATGCGGCAACCAGAGCACCGGAATATTCGCGATACGCAAATGCGCATTGGTAAAATAGAGCTGGTGTTCCTGACTGTCGTGGATCACTTCGCGGGCGCGGATTTCCCACAAAGGCACGGGGCGGGCGGCGCAGACCTCGCAGGTCGAGGCGATGGAGTTCTGTAGCCGCAGATAACGCCCGTCGACCACATCGAGCCGGGCGGCCGCGAGCTGCAATTGCCGGGCGATGACGGCGCGGGCCGAGATCAGAAGCCCGTTTTGCAAGGCGGGGTCCAGCTCGGCAGATGAGGCGAGAAGGACGGTGTCGGACCCGGCCTCGGTCAGCCGGATCGGGCCTTCGATGCTGAGTTGACCCGTGTCCTGATTGTAGATGATCCGGCTGGCCGTGAGTTTTGTCGTGTCGCGCAGCACTTCGATATGGCCTTCGGCGATCAACTGCGTGCCGTCGAACGTCACGCTGTCGGCCAGAAGCGCCGTTGGCGGGGTGCTGGCCTCCTGAGCTGTGCTCTGGGCATGGGCCGCCGGGACGAATGGCGCCATGAGAAGCGGCGCACCGACGAGCGGCGCCATGAACAAAGCCGAGCTCAGGGCAAGGGCCCTGAGCCGTCCGGAGCGCGTGCGGCGCGCGGGAGAGGCCGGTGCTTCAGTCATTCCCCTATCCATCCTCCAAATGCAACAGAAGGGCAAGCGTGGCGAAACAGACCGCGATCGGGGGCGCCCAGGCCGCAAGCGGGATCGGCAAAAGCCCGTTTTGCCCCATGACGATGGCAAAGGAGCGCAGGAAGTAAAAGGCGAAGGCCAGGATGATCGCGGTGATCACGAGGGTCGAGGTCCGCCCCAGACGGGTGTGGCGCATGGTGAAGCCGGCGGCGATCAGCACCATGGCGACAAAGGCAAAGGGCAGGGCCAGCTCGCTTTGCAGCCACATCCGGTAACTGCGCGCCGAGAAGCCGGCGAATTCCAGCTTTTCGATATAGCCGGACATGTCCCAGATCGAAATCGCCGAAGGGGTGCCGAACCGGTCGCGGATCTCATCCACGGTGAGCGAGGTCGGCAGCGTCAGCCGGTCGTGTTCCGTGGCCGCGGCCTCCGGGTTGGCGGCGCCTTCGAGAGGCCAGCGCTTGGCCTGTGAGAGCACCCAGTCGGAGCCTTCGATCCGGGCATCCTGCGCCTCGATGCGATAGAGCGGCAGCCCGTCCGCGGTGAAGCCGATGAAGCTCACATCCTGCAACAGCGAGCCGTCGAGATTGGAACGCGAGGCGCGGATCAGCATCTGACCCGTCTGTGTCCCCTCGCGCAGCCAGAGACCTTCGTCGGAGACGGAAAATACCTGTCTCTCGCCCTTCAGAAGCAGGGTCTTCTGTTGGTCATAGGCGCGTTCGGTGGCCGCCGCGAAAGGATTGAGCACGGAGATGCAGAACAGGCCGAAGAGAAAGGCCACGCTGACCGGTGGCAGTAAAGAGCGCAGGGCCGAGCGCCCGGCGGCACGGGCCACCACCAGTTCCGAACTGCGCGCCAGTCCGAGAAACATCACCAGCGTGGCAATCATCACCACGATCGGCAGGATATCGTAAAGCCCGCGCGGCACCCGCAGCAGCGCCATGCGCAGGACCGTCATGCCGCCGGTCTCGATGCCGGAGAAGCTGCGGATCTGATCGAGGCTCTCGACCATGGCGATGAGGCCTGCAAAGATTGCCAGCACCATGAACAGGGCGCGCAGGAAGCGGCGGGCAAAATAGAGATCGAGCCTCATGATGCAGCCCCCGTGTGATCTTTCGTGTCCTCTCCGGCGCCGGTTTTCGTCTGGGCATTGCGCCGGCGGCGCAGCAGCGGCGGCCGGGTCGAATGCCACAGCAGCAGGCTGGCGAGCACGATGGCGACCAGCGACGACAGGTAACGCAGCGGCCAGAGCTGCGGGTCGCGATCGATCAGCCCTTCGAAGGAATTGTCCATCGATTTGACGACGACCAGCAGGAAAATGGCCAGAAGGATCTGGCGCCACAATCCGAAGCGCGAAAACCCGCCGATCAGCAGCGCGGCAAAGCCGACGAGGCAGATGGCGACGCCTTGCACCGCCTTGTTCATCCGCTGGGTGACCTCGGCGAGCATGCTCAGGGGCGTGATCCCGAGGTCCTGTTGCAGCACCGGATCGGCCTTGAGCAGGGTGAAACTGTCGGTGGCGCGCAGGCTGCGTCGCTGATCGGTCTGGTTGCCCAGAAGCCCCTTGAGGCTATAGGCGAAACTGTCGAACCGGGTGACCGAGAGACGGGTGTCCGCGATGTCGAAGGTCTGGGTCATGCCATCGAACATCAGGAGCATCGGCCCCTCGTCATCTTTGACGATCAGCGCGCGGCTGGCCATGAAGCTCTGGCGCTGGCCTTCGCTGCGGCTGTTGGAGAGATAGACATCCTCCAACTCGCCGGCCGGGGTGATGTTGCGGACGTAAAAGGTGATGCCCTTGACCGGATGGACGAATGTGCCCTCGGTCAGCAGCTGGGCGGTGACGTCGCGGGCAATCTCGGCCCGGCGCAGGTCGAGCTCGCGTTGCGACAGCGGCACGAGGATATGCGCGAGGATGGCCACCATCAGCCCGACAATCAGGCCGAAGACCAGAACCGGACGCGCCAGCCGATAGGGCGAATAGCCCGCCGCCTGCACCACCACCAGTTCGGATTCGGAGGCCAGCCGGTTGGTGACATAGACTGTCGCGGCAAAGGCGGCGATCGGCAGCATGTTGACCAGGATGGTCGGCAGTGAAAGCAGGGTAAGCTGCAAAAACGTCGAGGCCGATTGCCCGTCGCCCATCAGCCAGTCCAAGAGGCTCACCGCCTTGTTGACCCAGAACACCAGAGCCAGCACGAGCGAGAAGAATCCGAACAGCATCAGCAATTGCTGAAGCATGTATTTGTCGAATCTTCCCAAACCGCTGATCCTCGAAAATATCGGGTGACGCACCCTCATGGGTCTCGCGCCGGACCTTATCCTTGCTTGCGCGCGGGAGAAAGGTCCAATCTCGCACTGGTCAGCCCTGTCTTTGGCCGCTACCTATGTGGGAAGCTGACAACACAAAGGATTTGCCATGACCGCGCTTGCCAAGATCACCACCTCCGCCATCGAGCTTGATGCGATTGCCGGGGCCCCGGGCCGGGTGGCCGTGCTGGTCTCGCCGGATGGCAAGCTCTCGGCACCGGCGCGCCGGGTCAATCGCCTGACCAAGGGCGCGTTGCAACGGTTTCTGGACAGCGCCGCGTTCGAAAAGATGCAGGACGGCGAGGCGAAGAGTTTCGATTTTCCGACCGGTATGGAGGCCGAGGCCGTTCTGGTCCTGAAACTGGCCAATCAGGCCTCCGCCGAACTGTGCCGTAAGGCCGGTGCGGCGATCGGCGCTGCGCTCACCGAGACGGGTGCGCTGGTCCTGCCGGGCAGTCTCAAACGCGTCGAGGAACTGGCGCTCGGGATGATGCTGAAACATTACAGTTTCATCGATCACAAGAGCTCCGAGGAAGAGCGCGTAATCCCCGAGGTGACGCTGGCCGTCAGCAAGCCCGAGGAGATCGATCTCACCGCCGTGACCGCACTGGCCGAAGGCGTGTTCTTTACCCGCGATCTGGTGACGGAGCCCTCGAATGTGCTGACCACCAGCGAGTTTGCCAAACGTCTGGTTGAGCTTGAAGAGCTCGGCGTCAAGGTCGAGGTGTTCGAAGAGGATCGCCTCGCCGAGCTGGGCATGGGGCTCCTGCTTTCGGTCGGTCAGGGCTCGGTCACGCCGACCAAGATGGTGGTGATGCAGTGGTCTGAAGGCGGCGAGGAAGCCCCCGTGGCATTGGTCGGCAAGGGCGTGGTCTTCGACACCGGTGGTATTTCGATCAAACCGGCCGCCGGCATGGAAGACATGACCATGGACATGGGCGGCGCCGGCGTGGTCTCCGGCGTGATGAAATCCCTGGCGCTGCGCAAGGCGCCGGTCAATGTCGTGGGCCTCGTCGGTCTCGTTGAGAACATGCCCGACGGACAGGCGACGCGCCCGGGCGATGTCGTCAAATCGATGAAGGGCGACACGGTCGAGATCATCAACACCGATGCCGAGGGGCGGCTGGTGCTGGCCGATGTGCTCTGGTACGCGCAGGAGACCTTCGCGCCCCGGGCCATGGTCAACCTTGCCACCCTCACCGGTGCGATCATCATCGGGTTGGGCCATGAGAATGCCGGGGTCTTTTCCAATGACGATACCTTCTGCCACACCTTCCTGAAAGCCGCCGAGGCCGAGGGCGAGGGCGCCTGGCGCATGCCGATGGGCAAGGCCTATGACGATCAGCTCAAATCCGATGTCGCGGATATGAAAAACGTCGGCGGCCGTCCGGCGGGCTCGATCACGGCGGCGCAATTCCTCAAGCGGTTCGTCAAGGACGAGACGCCGTGGATCCATCTCGATATCGCCGGTGTGGCCTCGGTCAAAACGCCGACGGTACTTGCCCCCAAGGGCGCGACCGGCTGGGGCGTCCTGGCGCTCAACCGGATGATCGACGAGATGAACAAGAAGGACTAAGGCCCGATGGGCGCCGTCTATTTCTATCACCTGACCCGGGCGCCTCTGGCGGAAACACTGGGCACGCTGGCGGAGAAATCGCTCTCCGCCGGTTGGCGTGTCGAAGTGCGCGGGCGTTCGGACGAGATGCTCCGCGCGCTCGATCAGGCGCTCTGGCTGCGCGAGGGGTTCCTGCCGCATGGCATGGCCGGCGGGCCGCATGATGCGGATCAGCCGATCCTGATGACCGCTGGTGTGGGCGGCAACGCCGCGTCCTGCATCATGTCGGTCGGCGGCGCCGAGCTGACCGTGGCGGAGATCCAGGCCGCGGATCGTGCCTGTATCCTGTTCGACGGCTATGACGAGGCGGCGGTGCAGCACGCCCGCGTGCAATGGAAAAGCCTGACGGACGGCGGCGCAGAGGCGCAATACTGGTCCGAGGAAAGCGGCCGCTGGGAGAAGAAGGCAGAAAGCAAGAAAGGATAGACGCATGAGCTGGGCCGAGATCGTGACATTTGCCCTTGTGGCCGCGCTTCTGGTGATGTCGCCGGGGCCCAATGGCGTGTTGATCGCCAAGACCGTGCCGACATCGGGCCGGGCGGCGGGCTTTGCCAATGTCGCGGGGTTTGTCACGGCGTTCTACCTGCACGGGGCGCTGTCGATCCTCGGGCTCTCGGTGATCCTGGTGCAATCGGCGCTGGCCTTCACCGTGGTGAAACTCTTGGGCGCAGCATACCTGTTCTGGATCGGGGTGAAAGCGCTCAAGGCGGCCTGGCAGGGTGGGGGCCGCGCGCAGGAGGTTGCCCCCGCCCGGCGCGAGCGGACACTGCGCCGCGCCTATGTCGAAGGGCTTCTGACCAATGCGCTCAACCCGAAGGTCTCGATGTTCTACCTTGCGGCGTTTCCGCAATTCATCGCCCCCGGTGAAACCCCGGTTCTGGCGTCTTTCACACTGGTGGTGATCCATTCGCTGATCAACGCGCTGTGGTTCGGGGCAATGGTGATGTTGTTTGACCGGCTGGCGAAGCGGCTCAGCGGTGGCGGATTTCAGCGCTGGCTCAAAGGCGTCACCGGGGTGATCTTCGTGGGCTTTGCCGCCAGATTGGCAAGCCTGCGGGCGGTATAACGCCGCCTCGCGCTCCCAGGCCGAGGTCCGGGTTGCTCTAGCGCGGCTTCACCGTGTCAGCACCAGCTTGTTCTGTTTGATCTCGATGCTCTTGTAGCGTTGCAGGTAGTCCATGCCCAGAAGCGAGCCGAACAGTTCGCCATCGGTGACATAGGCGCGCACGCCCGTGTCGGTGACGCCTTCGAGCGTCAGCGCCTTGATCCTGACCGGCGCGGTGCGCACCGTGCCATTGGCGGTCTGGGCGCGGCCCGTGTAGGCGAGATTGTCGATGTCGATGCCGGCCCGTTCGGCGTCACTCAGGGACAGCACGACATTCGAGGCGCCGGTGTCGACGAGAAATTCCACCGGCACGCCATTCAGATCGGCCGTGACCGAGAAATGCCCGGAGTGATCGCGATCGACGGTGATCACGCCATTGCCATCGCTGATCTGCGCCGGGGCCAGACGCGGCTTTACATCCTGCCAAAGCCCCACGGCGGCCAGCGCGCCGATGAAGATCAGCAGCCACAAGACCGCATGGCGCAGCATCTGCCCCATGCGGTTGCGATTGGCGATGACGTAGTAAAAGCCAATCACGCCCAGAAGCAGCGAGAGATAGAGAATGCGGCCTGTGTCCATTTGATCCATGGGTCTTAGATAGGCATGAAAAATTGTTTTGTCAGCGCGGCAATCTGTTCCTGACGCAAATGTCAGCAAGAAAGATCGGGGAAAGATCGGGGCAGGGATCAGGCGCGGATCAGGCGAAGAACAGCGCCTTGATACCATCGGCGACGAATTGCACCGAGAGCGCCGCCAGAAGCATGCCCATGAGACGCGTCACCACATTGATGCCGGTGGCGCCCAAAAGCCGTTCCATCGGCGTGCTCATCACGAAGAAGAACAGCACCACCAGCAGCACGGCAATCAACACCCCGAGCATCATGAAGACACCGGCGACGCCAGGGGCCTGATCGATCAGGAGGATCATCGAGGTGATCGCCCCGGGACCTGCCAGAAGCGGCGTGGCCAGCGGAAAGACCGACGGGTCCTCGACCGGCTGATGTTCCGGGTGCTGGGCATGTTCCTCGCGCCGCTTGCTGCGTTTCTCGAACAGCATCTCGAGCGCGGTCAGGAACAGCAACAAGCCCCCGGCGATGCGGAAAGCCGGCATGGAAATGCCCACGAATGTCAGCACGTGATCGCCAAAGAGGCCGAACAACGTCAGGATGGCAAAGGCGATGAGCACGGCGCGCAGGCCGACGGCGCGGCGATGTTTCGCGCTCGCCCCCTGGGTCAGGGCCACGAACAGCGGCGCCAGCCCGATCGGGTCGATGATGACGAAAAGCGTCATGAAAGCGGTGATCAGCACTTGCGGGTCCATGCGGGTCTCCTGCGGTCAGCCCGGGTTCAGGCCTGGGCCTGTTCGAGTTTCTCGAGTGCGGTCATCCACAGCGCCTCGGCGCGGTCGATGGCTTCCGAGACCTCGGCATATTTCTTTTGCCAGACCACGGCGGCTTCCTTGTCCTCGTAAAGCTCGGGGTTGGCGAGCTTGACCTGAAGCTTCTCGCTCATCTCGGTGAGCTTGCCGACGCGTTCTTCGCATTTGCGCACCTCGCCCCGCAGCGCAAGGATCTCGTCGCGGCTGGCTTTCTTGGGCTTTGCGGCGGCTTTCGCGGTCTTCTTCTCCGGTTTCGGCTTCTCGTCGCCTTGCAGCAACAGCTTGCGATAGGCGTCGAGATCCTCCTCATAGGGCGCGACCCGGCCATCCTTGACGAGCCACAGCCGGTCGGCCACGAGGCTCAACAGGTGCATGTCGTGCGAGACCAGAACCACGGCGCCGGTATAGGCGGTGAGCGCCTCGACCAGCGCCTCGCGGCTCTCGATGTCGAGGTGGTTGGTCGGTTCGTCGAGGATCAGGAGATGCGGCGCATCGAGGGTTGCGAGCAACAGCGACAGCCGGGCTTTCTGACCGCCGGAGAGCCGTCCGACCTCGGTGTCCGCCTGATCGGCCCCAAGGCCGAAGCTCGCCAGCTTGGCGCGGAGTTTCGGCGGCAGCATGCCGGGCAGGGCGCTTTGCAGGTGCTGCAAGGGCGTCTCGTTCAGATGCAGCTCATCGACCTGGTGCTGGGCGAAAAAGCCGATGCGCAGCTTGTTGTGGCGGGTGATCCGCCCGCCCATCGGCTCGAGCCGGTTCGACAGGAGCTTGGAGAGCGTCGATTTGCCCTCGCCGTTGCGGCCCAGGAGTGCGATGCGGTCGTCCTGATCGATGCGCAGGTCGAGCCGTTGCAGGATCGCCTTGCCGTCATAGCCGACCGAGGCGCCTTCCATATTGATGATCGGCGGCGACAGTTCCTCGGGCTCCGGGAAGGTGAAGACCACGCGCGCGGCATCCTCGGGCGCGGTGATCGTCTCCATCTTCTCGAGCATCTTGACCCGGGATTGCGCCTGTTTTGCCTTGGAGGCCTTGGCCTTGAACCGGTCGACGAAGCTTTGAAGATGCGCGCGGTGCAGCTCCTGCTTTTTCGCCGCCGCGGCCTGAACCGCCCGTTTGGCGGCGCGGGTCCTGGCGAACTCGTCATAGCCGCCCGAGTAGAGCGTCAGTTTCTTGCTCTCGAGATGCAGGATCGCCCCCACGGCGCGATTGAGCAGCGCCCGGTCGTGCGAGATCAGCAGCACCGTGTGCGGGTATTTCGCGAGATAGGTCTCGAGCCACAAGGCGCCTTCGAGATCGAGATAGTTGGTCGGCTCATCCAAGAGCAGGAAATCCGGCTGCGAGAACAGCACGCCGGCCAGAGCCACGCGCATCCGCCAGCCGCCCGAGAAGGCCGAACAGGGCATCAAGATCTCGGCGTCGTTGAAGCCGAGCCCCTTGAGAATGGACGACGCCCGCCCCTCGGCCGACCAGGCGTCGATATCCGCGAGACGGGTCTGAATTTCGGCGATCCGGTGCGGGTCGGTGGCGTGTTCGGATTCGGCCATCAGCGCGGCGCGTTCCTTGTCTTCGGCCAGAACCGTGTCGAGAAGCGAGACCTCGTTGCCGGGAACTTCCTGGGCCACACCGCCGATGCGGGCGCGTTTCGGGATCTCGATCGCGCCGGTCTCGAGCACCAATTCGCCTTTGATGATGCGAAACAGCGTGGTCTTGCCCGCGCCATTGCGGCCCACGATGCCGACCTTGTGGCCGGTGGGAATGGTGACGGAGGCATTCTCGATCAGAGTGCGGCCATCGACGGAATAGGTGATATCGTGGATCTTAAGCATGGGGGTGACTTGCCTGAGCTTTCGGGCAAGGTCAATCACGGCTTTTCAAACCGCTTTCCCCATGTTATCCGGCGCGCAATCTTCGGGTGTGGTTCCGTCCCGCCCGTTTTCGCTCACATTTTGACCCAAGAGGCACATCCCATGGCGATCCAGCGTACCTTCTCCATCATCAAACCCGATGCCACCAAGCGCAACCTGACCGGCAAGATCGTTGCCAAATTCGAAGAGGCCGGCCTGCGCGTCGTAGCAAGCAAGCGCATCCAGATGACCCTGGCGCAGGCTCAGGCCTTCTACGGTGTGCACAAAGACCGTCCGTTCTTTGGCGAACTCTGTGAATTCATGATCTCCGAGCCGGTCGTCGTGCAGGTGCTCGAAGGCGAAGACGCCATCGCGAAAAACCGCGAAGTCATGGGCGCCACCAACCCGGCCGACGCTGCCGAAGGCACCATCCGCAAAGAGTTCGCGCTCTCCGTCGGTGAAAACTCCGTGCACGGCTCCGACGCCCCGGAAACCGCCGCTCAGGAAATCGCCTTCTTCTTCTCCGGCATCGAGCTGGTCGGCTAAGCCTTTTTAGGTTTAGAGAGATTTGAAAGGCCGCTCCTACAGGGGGCGGCCTTTTTCTATTGTCGGCGAAGGTTCGTTTTGGTGGGACGAAGGGACGTTTGCGATCTTGGCGCTGAGCCGTGACAAGCCTGCCCGTGGGGTGGCGTTCAAAACAATTGAGCGTTTCACTTTATGGTGCCAGATACATCCATCATTTGAGGTCTATAGGCGGCCTGAGTGCGCCTCCCCGCAGGGACGGGCAGGCGCAGGCGCGGCGGCTTCGCCTTGTTCCGCGCCGGATGCGTGAATGCCCCCAAAGGGCTCGAACCGCCCCTCGCGCTATCTCTTCAGTCCGGTGCCGATCTCGTTGAGCGTGGCCTCGATGCCAATCGGTGCGGCGCTCTCGTCGGCGCGTGCGCCTGCGACGATCTTGTCAAATCGATCCCTGAGCGCGTCTTTCTCCTTGCCCTTGCAATCGTTCCAGGGCCGGCCTTGCAACCCCATCACCAAAGCATAATAGCCGATGAAATGCGGTCGTGATCCGGTGGCCAGAAGCCGGGCATAGGCGGCATCGGCGCCCAGCTCGCGCAAGGCGTCGGCCGAGGCAATGCCGGCGCGCGCAAAAGACGCGTCCGAGGCCGGGCCAAGGTTGCGGATCGAGGAAACGGGCGGGGGCGAGCTGTCGGTCATGGGGAGCGTCAGGGACGATAATCGGCGAGGATAGTCGGAGAGGCGAAACGAGCCCCGCGACTGTCCCGTGTTCCTCCGCTCTGGTCAAGCAATCAACTGACAGCCTGCCGACGTGATCGCGGCGCCCGGCTCAGAGCGCGGCCCAGTCGGTGAAAATCCGCTTCGGATCGGGATGCGGCGCGACATTGGCGACCTCGTCCATATGGGTCGGGGTGCATTGCTGCGGCAGCGGCTTTTGCTGCTGTTGCGGCGGGGCCGGTTTCGGGTTTGGATGTGGGACTTGCGGTTTCATCGCATCCCTCCTGTCACTGATCAAATGGAACGCATGGGCCAAGTCTCGCACAGCCAGCTTTCCATTTTGTCAACGAGGCCGCCGAAGGGCGGTATGGGAGGCGGAGAGAGACCGGGCCGGAGCGTCAAGGCCGCGCCCCGATCTCTTGAGCGGGAGAGACCGCTTACCGCGGCTTCACCACGGTATCGAGCGCATGCAGGGTCGCCAGCAGCGGCGCCAGATCTTCGATCCTGAGCATGTTCGGCCCATCAGACGGCGCGTTGTCCGGGTCTTCATGGGTCTCGATGAACAGCCCGGCCACGCCGACCGCGACGGCGGCGCGGGCCAGAACCGGCACCATGGTCCGGTCACCGCCCGTGGATGTGCCTTGCCCGCCCGGTTGTTGCACCGAATGGGTGGCGTCCATGATCACCGGATAGCCGGTCTCGGCCATGCGCGGCAGGCCGCGGAAATCGCTCACCAGCGTGTTATAGCCGAAAGAGGTGCCCCGTTCGCAGAGCATGATCTTGTCATTGCCGGTGGAGGCGAGTTTCGCCGCGACATTGTCCATGTCCCACGGGGCCAGAAACTGGCCTTTCTTGACGTTGATCGCGCGGCCGGTCTCGCCGGCGGCCAGCAAAAGATCGGTCTGGCGGCAGAGAAAGGCCGGGATCTGCAACACATCCACCGCCTCGGCCGCCATGGCGCAATGGGCGGGTTCATGCACGTCGGTGATCACCGGGCAGCCGAATTCCTCGCGGATCTTCGACAGGATGGTCAGGCCCTTCTCGGCACCAAGCCCGCGCTTGCCCGAGAGCGAACTGCGGTTGGCCTTGTCATAGGAGCCTTTGAAGACGAATTGCGTGCCGGTCGCGGCACAGGCCTCGGCGATTTTCTCGGCCAGCATGCGGGCGTGCTCCAGGCTCTCCAATTGGCAGGGGCCGACGATCAGGCCGAAAGGTTTGGCGTTGGAGAAAGTCACCGGGGACTTGGCATCAATCGTGACGGTCTTGGCGGTCATCTCGAAATCCTTGTTCGCGAGCTGTTGCGGCGAGCTATCCCATGAAGCGGTGCCCCGAGGCAAGGGGCAGGGGGAGACTTGCGGGCGAGGGGGCGGAAGTTGGGGGGACGTTTGGGCCGCGCGCCACTGTGTGCCACCGTGAGTCATCGTGCGCCACCGTGCGTGACTGTGCGCCACCGCGTGGTGCCCTGATCGCATAGGAGGTCTGCCATCTATGCATGGTTGGCAGGACCTATGCGAAAAGCGCATGGCGGGCTTCGCGACTTGGCGCTCCTCATTTGGCGCTAACAGGCGCATATAGGGGGCAACAGGGATGATCAAAGCGCTGTGATTGAGCTTCCGATCATCCGCAAAGACCTTGGAAAGGAGCCACGTCATGGCCACGTTCAACCAACATCTCGCCGCCCGCCCGTCGCTTTTCGATGGCCTCAATGCCCGGTTCAATGCGCTGCGCTCCGCTGTGCAGCATGGGCTGGCCCAGCGCGCCGAAGCCAACCGCGTTTTCGCCGAACTGGCGGTGATGACGGATGCCGAACTCAGCGATATCGGCATTTCCCGCAACTCGATCCGCGACATCGCCCGCGAAGCCGGCCGTATGGTCTGATCGACACGATATTCGGGATCTCGGGGGGCTCTCCTCCTCCCTGTTCTCCGCGATCCTTTCCGGTGTCCTTTCTCCTCCCTCGTGGACGCCATGTAAAACCTCCACACGGTCACCCGTTCCGTGTGGAGGTTTTTCTTGTCAGGACTTCCGGTGGCTGGGGCATTGGCGTTTCCCCCCTTTTCCCTAGGTCGTGCCTGCTGTTATAAGATGGGCCGAAAGGGATCCTCGATGAGCACCAAGAAATCTTCCGGCCGCGGCCAGCGCGATCTGCGCGTGAAAGTGAAATCGGCGCGTGGCCGCAAGCTGAGTTCCACCCTCTGGCTGGAGCGCCAGCTCAACGATCCCTATGTGAAACGCGCGCGCGAAGAAGGCTATCGTGGCCGCGCCGCCTTCAAGATCCTCGAACTGGACGAGAAATTCCGCTTTCTCGTGCCCGGTGCGCGGGTGGTCGATCTCGGCTGTGCCCCGGGGGGGTGGTGCCAGGTGGCGGTGAAACGCGTCAATGCCTTGGGCGAGAAGAGCGGCAAGAAGATCGGCACCGTGCTGGGCGTCGATCTGCAGGAGGTCGAACCGATCGCCGGCGCCGAGACCCATCAGCTCGACTTCATGGAGGACGACGCGGATCAGAAGGTCAAGGACTGGCTCGGTGGTGAGGCCGATGTGGTGATGTCCGACATGGCGGCGGCCTCCTCGGGTCACAAGCAGACCGATCATTTGCGCATCATCGCGCTCTGCGAGGCGGCGGCCTATCTGGCCTTTGACGTGCTGACCCCGGGGGGCACATTCGTCGCCAAGGTTCTGGCCGGTGGCGCCGAGGGCGATCTGCAGAAGCTGCTGAAGCAGAAATTCGAGAAGGTAGTGAATGTGAAGCCGCCGGCCTCGCGCTCCGACAGTTCCGAGAAATTCGTTGTCGCCACAGGGTTCAGGGGCTGAGCCCATGGACCGCTGGCTGCATATTTGCGCCGGCGACGTTGATCTGTCTTTCGATCCCGAGATCGGCAATATCCGCCGCTTTGCCGTGGCGGGGCGGGAGATTCTTCATACCGCGCATTGGGTGGGCACGCCTCTGGCCGCGACGGCGGCGAGCGCGATCGACCGGCATCTGGCGGGGGATTTTCTCGCCGCGCCCTTCGGAACCTCCGATCTGCTCGATGACCCGCCGCATGGCTGGAGCGCCAATTCGCTCTGGGCGCCGGTGGTGCGGGCAGGCAACGGCGCCTGCGCCACTCTGAAACTCGAGCTGATCCGCGCTGTCATGGGGGCGCGGCTGAGCAAGGAACTGTCGATCTGTGCCGGGCAACCGGTGCTCTATCAGCGCCACAGGATCGAGGGCGGGCAGGGTGGTCTGACCTATGCTCACCATCCGATGATCCGGGTCTCGCCGGGCGATCACATCGCCTATTCTCCCAAACGCGTCGCGGTCACCGCGCCGGCGCCGCTGGAGCCGGCGCATCGTCTGGCCTATCCGGCGCGCAGCGCGGATCTGAGCGCCTTTCCGGCGGCGGATGGCGGCACGATCGATCTGACGCGCTATTCCGACAGGGCGGGCCATGAGGATTTCGTGACCCTGGTCGAGGCGGCGGCGCGCGGCATCGGCTGGACTGCCGTGTCCCGCGTCAGGGAGCACGACATCGTGATCTTCCTCAAAGATATCGCGATGATGCCCGTCACCATGTTATGGATCTCCAACGGCGGGCGGGATTATGCGCCCTGGAACGGAGAGCATCTTGGCGTGCTCGGCGTCGAGGATGGCTGTGCCGCGGGGGCAGAGGGGCATCGTGCGGCGCTCTCCGGTCGGTCACGCATCGGTTGCGAGGGTGTGGTCACATCGCAACAGCTGTTGGAAGAGGCGGGGTTCACCCTGCGCCACGCCATCGCGGTGCTGCCGCAGCCGGCGGGCTGGACCGGCACGGCCAATGTGGAGATCTCCCGCGATCAGTGCCGGGTCACGGGCCGTGGTGGCGAGACCTGTCAGGTTGCGTTCAACGGCGCCTTTTTCACGGCGGGCTGAACCCGCTCCCCGTCCTTGAGCCTAGGGTCCAGGAAGATCATGCAGAAGATCATGCAAATGTGATGGGACGAGAGCGGCCTGCGCCGCGCAGCGCCCGGTCAATCCCTGTGTTTGCATGCGCATCTGATATAGATTCATTAGTCTGCAATACATGTTTCTGATACAGATCAACGTCCCGGGGTGACCATGTTCTATAAACTGGTCGAAATACCCTTTCCTCGATATGGAGTTCGAGCCCATATGCGCCTGACGATCCGAACCAATCTTGCCATGCGTGTGCTTATGGCCTGCGCCATCAACAGCGACCATATGGTGCGGCGCGCAGGTATCGCCAAGGCGACCAATGCCTCGGAGAACCATCTGGCGCAGGTGGTGCATTTGCTGGCGAACGAGGGCTATATCACCACCACGCGCGGGCGGGCCGGGGGGATCACGCTGGCGCGCAAACCCGAGGGGATCACCATTGGCGAGGTGTTCCGGCATTTCGAGGCGGGCGTGCCCTTTGCCGAATGTTTCGCCGCCACCGACAACACCTGTCCGCTTTCGGCCGTGTGCCGGTTGCGCATCGCGCTCAATGCGGCGCTCGATGCGTTTTATGGCGTGCTCGACGAGATGACATTGCAGGATCTGATCGAGGACAACGCCGGGCTCGATGCGCTTCTGACCCTGCCGAGCCCGGATCTTTTGGTGCCGCGCGGTGGTTGTGACCCGCAGGTGCAGCTCAGCTGAGATCTTTCTGTCGGCCGCTGCGCAGATGCGGCTGCTCGGGTTCCTTGAGCCCGAGCACCAGAAGCGCTGCCAGCGCGAGACAGATCGGGATGACCAGAAGCGCCTTGGCGTGATCGCCGTCGGTGAGATCGAGCAGCCAGCCAACGAGTGGCTGAAACACCAGCGCCGCGCCGATACCGATCATATTGACGAAAGCGGTGACCGTGCCGACCGTGCTCTGGTCCTGGCCTTCCTTGGCCATGGCAAAGCTGAGCATCTGGGCGCCACAGAACAGCCCGCCGAGGAACAGGAGCGCGGACACGATCCAGAGTTGTTCCGTGTGGCCGAGGATGACCACGCCCCAGGCGAGCGTGGCGCAGAGTGCCCCGGTGAAGACGATCCATTTGCGGTGGCCCAGCGCATCGGACAGCGCGCCCCAGAGCACGGAGCCCGCGGCCATGCCCCAGAACACCATGGCGACGGCGGTTTCGGCGGAGACGGCGGTGAGCCCGTGATCTGCGGTCAGCTCCTCATTGCCCCAAAGCCCGCCGTAGACATTGATCGGCATGTATATCAGCGCGCCGATCAGCGACAGGAGCCAGACCTGCGGGCTTTTCACCACCTGTTTGAGCGGTCCGAGCGGATGGCTGTGGGTCTCGGTGTCGCCGGCCGAGGGGGCGTCGTGATAGAAGAACAGCGCCAGCACAAAGAGCGCCGCGCCGAACCCCGCAATGCCGATGAATGTCTGGCGCCAGCCGACGCTCTCCGAGAGCGCGGTGAGCCAGACGACGCCCACGGCGGTGCCGAGCATGCCCACCGCATTCACCAGACCGGACAGCAGCGCGAAGCGGTTGGGTGCGAACCAGTGATTGACCACATAGAGCGCGCCGACAAAGGCGAATGAGGCGCCAAGACCGGTGAGCAGCCGGCCGATCCCCGCCAGCGTGCCGGAGGGGGCAAGGCCGACGAGCGCCATGCCGGAGGCGCAGAACGCGATAGCCGGGAGGATGAAGCGCCGCGCACCCCAGCGGTCCAGCAAAAGCCCGACCACGATCTGCATCGGCGCATAGACCCAGAAGAACAGCGAGGAGAATGCCCCGAGCCCGGCGCGCGAGAGGCCGAGATCCCCGGCGATGGCCTCGGTTGCGGTCGAGGGCGCGACGCGGGCCAGAAATTCGAACAGAAAGAACAGCGTGGCCAGCGCCAGGGCAAGGCCGGCATGACCGCGGGCGGAGGGTGTTTCCATCCGTTTCTGAAGAGGCTTTGCGGACATCTGTGGCTCCAAGGCGGTTCTTGCCTGTTCTCGGTGATCTTTCCGGGCGGCGCAAGGCAAGGCCGCTCACAACTGGGCTCACAAAAAAACGACCCTCCGCGAAGAGGGTCGTCGAGATTGCGCGATGTCGTGCGGATCAGAGCCACGCGGATCAGGAATTGTGATCGTAGGCGCTTTCGCCATGGGCGGCCAAATCGAGCCCCTGATGTTCCATTTCCGGATCGATGCGGAAGCCGACGAGCGCCTTGGTGACAAGGATCAGCACCACGGTGACCACGGTGGTGAACGCGCCGACGATGGCCAGAGCGCCCAGTTGCGCGGCCCAGCTGCCCGCCCCGAAGGCGGCGATCATGATGGTGCCGAAAATCCCGCCGACGCCATGCACGGCGAAAACGTCGAGCGTGTCGTCGATCCTGAGTTTGTTGCGGATCAGCCCGACCATTTCCTGACAGAGGATACCGGCCACGGCACCGATGATCAGCGCCTCGACCGGGCCGACAAAGCCCGAGGCCGGGGTGATCGAGGCGAGACCGGCGATGGTGCCGGTGACGATGCCGACGAGCGAGGCTTTGCCATATTTGATCCGTTCCCAGATCGCCCAGGTCATCGAGGCGGCGGCGGCCGAGATATGGGTGACGGTGATCGCCATGGCAGCGCCGCCGTCCGCAGCCAGTTGCGAGCCGCCGTTGAAGCCGAACCAGCCGACCCAGAGCATCGAGGCGCCGATCATCACATAGCCCGGGTTGTGCGGCGGCTTGTTGTCGACACGGCGGCGACCGAGCATCACGGCGATGATCAGCGCGGCGAGGCCTGCGGTCTCATGCACGACGATTCCGCCGGCGAAATCTTTCGTGCCGACCTCGCCGAAAATCCCGCCATCGGCGAGGAAGCCGCCACCCCAGATCCAATGCGTCACCGGCGCGTAACAGGCGAGCATCCACAGCCCCGAGAAGACCATGACAAAGCCAAAGGAGATGCGTTCGACATAGGCGCCGACGATGAGCGCCGGGGTGATGATGGCGAATGTCATCTGGAAGGCAAAGAACAGCACCTCGGGCAGGGTGCCCGAGACGGTGTTCGCGTCCACCCCCGAGAGGAACATCTTGCCCAAGCCGCCCCAATAGGCATTGCCGTCACCAAAGGCGATGGAATAGCCGAGCCCGAGCCAGAGAATGCTCATCAGACAGGCGATGGCATAGACATGCATGAACACCGAGAGCACGTTGCGCGCGCGCACCAGCCCGCCGTAGAACAGCGCCAATCCCGGCAATGACATGAATAGAACAAGCGCCGTGGCCACGATGATCCAGGCTGTATCTGCTCCGACCATTTTCCCCTCCTAGGTCCAGTCCGCGGGTCTTCCACGGTCAAGTTTTACGCGTTTCGATGCGTAAAACGGCAAGAGGGGTGTGAGAAAAAGAGCAAAGTTGTGAAAAAGTCGATCAATAAAGATGCAAATCTATAAATGCCTAAAATTGGCGCCGTAAAATCCGACAAAGGCTAAAAAATAATCCAAAATGAATCCTGAGCGGTTTCGGCAGGCAAATGCGCAGTTGCAGATCCTATGCAGACCTGAGGCCGGTCGGGCGTGCCAGTGTCTTCTGGCCGGCCGGAGTCGCCTGTGGATCGTCTGGGGATCTGCTGGAGATCTGGCGCGCTGTCGGGAGCGCGGGGATCAGGCTCCGGCGATCCCCGCGCGCAGCATCTCGAGCGCGGCTTTGATCGTGGCGCTGCGCACATTGGGCCGGCCCAGCGCTCCGAAATCGATGGTCTGCACCTCGGTCCTGATCTGCGGCTGGATCAGCCCGGGCTCAAGTGAGAAGGCAAGGCCGAAACAGACCCGGCCTTCGGGCTTGTGTTCGGAGCCTCCGGGGCCTGCGATGCCAGTGACCGAAACGGCGATCCGGGCGCCGGAGTAACGCAGCGCACCTTCGGCCATTTCGCGCGCCACCTGTTCCGAGACCGCACCATATTCGGCGAGGCTCACCGGCGAGACCCCGAGCATCTCGCGTTTGGCGGCGTTGGAATAGGTGACGAAGCCACGATCCACCATATCCGACGAACCGGGGATCTCGGTCAGGGACCCGATGATCATGCCGCCGGTGCAGCTTTCCGCGGTGGCGATCGTCATGCCCTTGGCGCGGGCCTGCGCGAGCACCTCTTCGGCGAGATCCGCGGGGATCCGGGTCGTGGCCTCTGCCATCAGCGGATCACCCCGTGATAGATCCCGGCAAAGGCGAGAACGACGAATGCGGCAAAGATGCCGGCGATGACGTCATCGAGCATCACGCCAAGCGCATCGCCGCGCCGGTCGGCCCAGCCCACCGGGCCGGGTTTCCAGATGTCGAAGAGACGGAAGGCGATAAAGGCGGTCGGCCAGGCCGGCCAGAGCGCCAGCACCGGCGCGCCGGCCATGGCGGAGCCGATCGAGACCGGCAAAAGCGCGATCCACTGGCCGACGAGCTCGTCGATGACGATTTCCGACGGGTCGTGATTGTCGCGGCCACGGGTCATTTCCTGGGTCGCCCAGAGCCCGGCGATAAAGGCCAGGACGGTGCCGATCAGCACGCCGGGCACCCCCAGCGTCTCGTGCAGCGCCCAGAACATCGGCACGGCGGCGGCCGAGCCCCAGGTGCCGGGGCCGGGGCGCATGTAGCCGATCCTGGCCATAGTCGCGATCAGCTCTGCGAGTTGTTTCATCGTCATTCCTCTCGTTGTCCCGCCTGGGCCTTTGACGTCAGGTCGCTTAAGTCCGGCCTTTTGGATCAGGCCTCTTGGATCAGGCCTGCTTGATCAATGCTGCGGTGGCCAGGGATGCAATGCCCTCTTCGCGGCCGGTGAAGCCAAGCCGTTCCGATGTTGTCGCCTTGACCGAGACCTTGTCGACATCGACATTCATGATCGCGGCCAGCGCGGCCCGCATCTCTTGGCTGTGCGGACCCACCTTGGGGCGTTCGCAGACCAATGTCACATCGCAATTCATCAGCTCATAGCCCATTTCGCGGGCCAGCCCGATGGCGTGGCGCAGGAAAATATGGCTTTCGGCGCCTTTCCACCTGGCCTCCGAGGGCGGAAAATGCTGGCCGATATCGCCGCGGGCCAGCGCGCCATAAATGGCGTCGGTCAGCGCATGCATGCCGACATCGGCATCCGAATGGCCCTGCAGGCTGCGGGTATGCGGAACCTTGATGCCGCAGAGCCAGACATGATCGCCCTCGCCAAACCGGTGCACGTCATAGCCATTGCCAAGCCGGATCTCCATCTGCGTGTTCTCCTGTGTCTTCTTGTCCTGCTGCGCGCGCTCCCGGAGCAGCGCTTCCGCCCGGGCGAAATCCGCCGGGTGGGTGATTTTGAAATTCTCTTCGGAGCCTTCGGTGATCAGCACCTCGATCCCGGCGGCGCGGGCCACGGCGACATCGTCGGCGGCCTCGCCATGGGTCTCTGCCTCATAGGCGCGATGGGCCGCGAGAATCGCCGCAAAATGGAACCCCTGTGGCGTCTGTGCTCGGAACAATCCGCTGCGGTCACGGGTGCCGGCGACGATATGATCACCGGTTTTGCCGTTGTTTTGGGCGGTTCCGAGCCAGAGCGCGTCGGTGATCATCAGCGCCGGCGCCGCCGCGCGATGGCTCCGGAGTGCTTCGAGGACGCCTGTGATCACTTCGGCGGGCACCAGAGCCCGCGCCGCGTCATGGATCAGAACGGTCTCGATGTCCTGGGCTTCCAGCGCTTCGAGCCCGGCGCGGACCGAGGCGGCCCGCGTCGCGCCGCCCGCAACAAGTTTCACGTTTTCAACCTGTTGTGCCTGTGCCCTGTCGTCAGGGTGGTGCACCACGACGATCTCGTCGACCAGGGGGCGGAAGATCGCCACGGCATGGTCGATCACCCGGGTGTTCCCCAGGCTCTGCCATTGCTTCGGCAGCGCCCCGCCTGCGCGGGTGCCGCGTCCGGCGGCAACAATTACAGCGGCATGTTTTGTCATTGAACCCGGGATAATCTCTGGCGCCGGCGCTTGCAATGGCGCGATTTTTGACCTGATGGATGATTAAAATTTGTGCGCGATGTGTTTTTCGCTGCTTTTTTCGCCCCAAGCCTTTGCGTCTTCCTCATGGGACCGGTAACTCTGAGCCAAATGCTCAAGGATTAATCGCTTGCCCGTTCGATTGGCGCAATTCACACTGGATCCCCCTGTGTTTCTGGCCCCTATGGCCGGAATCACCGATCTGCCGTTCCGGGAGATCGTCAGCTCTTTCGGGGCGGGGCTCGTGGTGTCCGAAATGGTCGCCTCGCATGACATGCTCAATGCCCGCCCGGGCGCGCGGGAAAAGGCCGAACTGGGCTTTGGCGTCGAGAATACCGCGGTGCAGCTCGCCGGGCGTGAGGCGGAGCCGATGGCGCTGGCGGCGAAAATGGCCGAGGACAGTGGCGCGCGGATCATCGACATCAACATGGGCTGCCCGGCGAAAAAGGTCGTTTCCGGCTACTCGGGCTCGGCCTTGATGCGCGATCTCGATCATGCGCTGACGCTGATCGACGCGGTGGTCGGCGCGGTCGATGTGCCGGTAACGCTGAAAACCCGTCTCGGGTGGGACGATGCGCAGCTGAACGCGGCGGAGCTCGCCAGACGCGCCGAGGACGCGGGGGTAGAGATGATCACCATCCATGGCCGGACTCGCTGTCAGTTCTACAAGGGCGCCGCCGATTGGGCGGCGATCCGCGCCGTGAAGGACGCCGTGTCCGTGCCGGTGATCGCCAATGGCGATATCACCTCCCCCGAGGCGGCCCACGCAGCGCTGGCGCAATCCGGAGCCGACGGGGTGATGATCGGGCGGGGCGCCCAGGGCCGGCCCTGGCTCTTGGCGCAAGTTGCCGCAAACCTTATCGACGCTCCGGCGCCGAAAGCGCCGGAAGGCGCGGCGCTGAGCGATCTCGTCTGCCGCCATTACGAGGCGGGGCTCGGTTTTTACGGGCGCGATCTCGGCGGCCGGGTGATGCGCAAACATCTCGGCTGGTACATGGATGTGGCGGGCACGCCGCTGGTGCTGCGCCAGCGGGTCCTGACCGAGAAATCCGCCGAGGCGGTTTTGAGGCTTCTGCCCGATGCGATGACGGAAAAGAGCGACAGCGTGCCAGAACCGGCCATGACAGAAAAGGACAATGCCGCATGAGTGACCATCGTTTCGACATGCTCTGGCCGTCTCTGCCGGTGCCCGCGGTGATGATCGACGACAATGACCGGATCGTCGAGATCAACTCGGCTTCCGAGCTGTTCTTGAACGCCTCTGCCAAGACCCTGCGTGGCGTGCCGGTGTTCGACAAGCTGGCGATCGACGCACCTCTGGAAGAGGCCTTTGGTCGGGTGCGGCGCGACACCTCGCCTCTGTTCATCAACAATGTCGATGTCTCGGGCGGCAATGCCGCGCCGGTGCAGTGCAATATCCAGATCGCGCCCCTGCAGGGGATGGAGAACTGGCTCTTGCTTCTGATGGAGCCGCGTCAGATCGCCGACCGTCTGGGGCGCTCGCATAATGTCAAATCCTCGGCGCGGTCTGCCATCGGCATGGCGGAAATGCTCGCCCATGAGATCAAGAACCCGCTGGCGGGGATCACCGGTGCGGCACAGCTTTTGTCGATGAGCTTGAGCCCCGAGGATCTCGAACTGACCGATCTCATCGTCGCCGAGAGCCGCCGCATCGTCGCGCTTCTGGAACAGGTCGAGCAATTCGGCAACCTGCGGCCGCCGGCGAAGCGCGCAATCAACATTCACGACCTGTTGGACCGGGCGCGCAAATCCGCCGAGCTGTCCTATGGCGCGAATATGAAATTCATCGAGGATTTCGACCCGTCGCTGCCCGCGACCTTTGTCGATGGCGACCAGATTCTTCAGGTGTTTTTGAACCTGATCAAGAACGCCTCCGAGGCGGCGGGCAAGGAGGGCGGGGTGATCCGGCTGCGCACCTTCTACGACCTGTCGCTGCGGCTCCGGCGCAAGGACGGCTCCGGTGCGGCCCTGCCGCTGCAGGTCGAAATCATCGACGATGGTCCCGGCCTGCCGCCGGAGATCGCCTCCGACATTTTCGAGCCCTTTGTGTCGGGCCGCGAGAATGGCACCGGGCTCGGCTTGGCGCTGGTGTCCAAGATCATCTCGGACCACGAGGGCTGGATTTCCGTCGACTCGGTGCCCGGCAAGACCGTGTTCCGCATTTCTCTGCCGGTGGCGCCCCGGGAGCCAAAGGAAGGCGCGCCGAAAGAGGGCGACGCAAAAAAATGACCGGGTTCGGGATGATGCGTCACAAAAATGAAGAATTCCCCGTGAAAACAGGGGGCAGCGTGAAGGGCGGGGCCATGGGGCCCGTCCGGAAGCGCCACTGACAAGGAGAGAATACTATGGATGGCACGATCCTCGTCGCCGATGACGACCGCACGATCCGCACGGTTTTGACCCAGGCGCTCACCCGCGCCGGCTGCAAGGTGCACGCGACCTCCTCGCTGGTGACCCTGATGCGCTGGGTCGAAGAGGGCAAAGGCGATCTGGTCATTTCCGACGTGATGATGCCGGACGGCAACGGGCTCGAGAGCCTGCCGCGGATCGCCGAGCTGCGGCCCGGCCTGCCGGTGATCGTGATTTCGGCGCAAAACACCATCATGACGGCGATTCAGGCTGCCGAGGCCGAGGCTTTCGATTATTTGCCGAAACCTTTCGATCTGCCGGATCTGATGAAACGCGCCTCAAAGGCGCTCGAGGTCAAACGCCGCGCCAACCCGGCGCCTTCGAATGCCAAGGCGCCGTCGGAGAGCCCGATGCAGGAAGATCTGCCGCTGGTCGGCCGCACGCCTGCGATGCAGACGCTTTATCGTCTTGTCGCGCGGGTGATGAACACCGATCTGCCGGTCCTGATCACCGGCGAGAGCGGCACCGGCAAATCGCTGATCGCGCGCGCCATTCACGATTTCTCGGATCGTCGCACGCTGCCCTTCGTGGTGGTCTCGGCCTCCGATCTGGCAACGATGGAAGGCCCGGCGGCGGTGATCTCCAAGGCCAAGAACGGCTCGATCCTGTTTGACGAGGTGGGTGACCTGGACGAAGAGGCGCAGGCCCGGATCGTCCGCATGCTTGACAGTTTCACTGACAATGCGCCGCGGATCATGGCCACCTCGCAGGCCAATCTGGCGGCAAAGATGGAAAGCGGCGCCTTCCGTCAGGATCTGTTCTACCGCCTTGGCGGGGTGACCATCTCGGTGCCCTCCCTGCGCGAACGCGTCGACGATATCCCGCTCCTGGCGGAGTTCTTCCTCTCGAAGGCCGAGCGCGACGGGCTGTCGGCGCGCAAATTCACCAATGAGGCGATGGATTTGGTGCGCGCCTACAGCTGGCCCGGCAACGTGCGCCAGCTCGAGAACACCATCCGGCGTCTGATCGTGACCTCGCCCGAAGAGGAAATCACCCGCAACGAGGTGGAAACCGTGCTCGGGAATCAGCCCGCCATGGAGCCTTTGCAAGGCGGCGGCGAGGGTGAGAAGCTCTCCTCCTCGGTGGCCAAGCATCTGCGCCGCTATTTCGACCTGCACGGTGGTGTCCTGCCGCCGCCGGGGCTGTATCAGCGGATTCTCAAGGAAGTTGAGCAGCCTCTGATCGAAATTGCACTGGACGCGGTCGGCGGAAATCAGGCCAAATGTGCCGATTTGCTCGGGATCAACCGCAATACCTTGCGTAAAAAGATCAATGACCTCGATATTCAGGTGACACGGCGCCGTAAGTTGATGTAAAAAGGCCACATCCGTGGTGATTTGGGCGCAGTGGCTGGGAAAACACGTCCCTGCGTCATCTAAGTCACGGAGTCCGTGTGTCGCGCTTCGCATTTTCGCCAGCGTGTTTTCGCCTGAGCGCGCTGCGGATTAGGAGTGAGCAGGACGAGGGCGCGTAGGGTGGCAAAAAGGCCCGTTGCGAAACAAATCGGTCGGCAAAGCTGGAACAGGCTGATGCGCCTGCGCCGCCAGCGCCGGTTGCAGAATGCCGCCACGCTTGCGGTGTTCGTCATGGGGCCGGTTCTGGCCGTCCTGACCTTTCTGGTGCTCGGTCCGCTGGACCATGGTCCCGCCTCGAATGTGCTGCGCGGGGTTCTCCTGTCGGATGTGATCTATGTGCTGGTGGTCGCCGGGCTGGTGGCCCAGCGGATCGCCCGGGTGATCTCGGCGCGCCGGGCGCATTCCGAAGGCTCGATGCTGCACCTGCGGCTGTCGGGCGCCTTCGTGCTTCTGGCGCTGATCCCGACCGTCATGGTGGCGGTTTTTGCCGTGGTGACGGTGAATTTCGGCCTCGAGGGCTGGTTCTCGGATCGGGTGCGCAATGTGGTTGGTTCCTCTCTCGAGGCGGCGACGGCCTATGAGACCGAGCATCGCGACGGTCTGGCCGAGGACACGCGGGCGCTTGCGAATTTCCTCATCGACAGCCGCCGCCAGGTGACGATCCTGCCCGACGGTGCGCTCCGGCAGGTGCTCAACCAGGGGCAGGGGCTCATTCAGCGCGGCTTGCGCGAGGCCTATGTGATCAACCGGGCGGGCGAGATCAAGGCGCGCGGTGAGGGCTCTTATCTCTTCGATTATGAACACCCCTCCGAGGCGCAGCTGGCGCGGGCCGAATCCGGTGAGCTGGTGCTGATCGACGATTGGGATCGCAATGAAAGCCGGGCGTTGCAGCGGCTGGCCGGGTTCTCGGATCGCTACCTCTACGTCACCCGCGATGTGGACGGCAAGATCCTCAACCTGCTGGACGAGACCCAGGACAGCATTCTTCTTTACAATCAGCTCGAGAGCGAACGCGGGCGGCTGCTTTTCGAATTCGGCCTGTTGTACATCGGTTTCGCGATCATTCTCATTCTGGCGGCAACCTGGCTCGGCCTGTGGTTCGCCGAACGTCTGGCGCGGCCGATCGGCCGGCTCGCCGGGGCGGCGCAGAAGGTCGGCGAGGGCGATCTTTCGGTGCGCGTGCCGGAGGAGGAAGGCCAGGACGAGATCGCCACGCTGGGCCGCGTGTTCAACCAGATGACCGGTCAGGTGAAGCTCCAGCGCGATGAATTGCTCGATCAGAACGCCCAGATCGATCAGCGCCGCCGCCTGTTTGATTCCGTGCTCTCCTCGGTGACCGCCGGTGTGGTCGGGCTCGATGCCGAAGGCAAGGTGACCCTGTCGAACCGCTCGGCGCAGGCCTTGCTCACGCTCGGCTCCCGCGATGTCACCGGCGAGGCTCTGGCCGTGGTGGTGCCGGAATTCGGGCCGCTGTTCGATCAGCTGCTGCGCCAGGGGCGCGAGGTGGTGCAGGAAGAGCTGCGGCTGATTCGCTCCGGCGCGCAAGAGAGCTTGCTCGTGCGCATCGCCACCCGGCGCGACGTCAACGGCGTGCTTGAGGGCTATGTGGTGGTCTTTGACGATGTCACCGATCTGGTCAGCGCCCAGCGTCTGGCCGCCTGGGGCGACGTGGCGCGGCGCATCGCCCATGAGATCAAGAACCCGCTGACGCCGATCCAGCTCTCCGCCGAGCGTATCCTGCGCAAATTCGGGCGCGGGCTCGACGAGGAGGCGCGGGCCGATCTCGAGCAATATACCTCGGTGATCGTGCGCCAGACCGGGGATCTGCGCCGCATCGTCGACGAATTCTCGAAATTCGCCCGCATGCCCAGCCCGGAACGGCGTGAGCATGATCTGGTGGAGCTGGTCAAGGGCGCGGTGCTGTTGCAGCAGAACGCCTTGCCGGATGTCGAGATCACCTCTGAGATCGCGCTCACCAGCGCCTGGGCCGAGGTCGATGCGACAATGATCGGTCAGGCCTTTACGAATTTGATTAAGAATGCCGGGGAAGCAATTGAAACCTATTCTGAAAATGAATTTCCGAAAGGCTATGAGCCGCGCATTCGCGTCACCGTCGGACGCGAGGGCAATGAGGCGGTGATTGCGATCACCGACAATGGCATCGGCCTGCCGGAAGACCGTTCGCGGCTGTTCGAACCCTATGTGACGACGCGCGAAAAAGGCACCGGTCTGGGCCTGCCGATCGTCAAGAAAATCATCGAGGAACATGGCGGGACGCTGACGCTGTCGGATGGCGTGGCGATTGACCCTTCGGGCCGTATCGGCGCCTGCGCCACCATCCGCCTGGCCTTGATGGAAGAAGTTAATCTAGATGAAAAACAAAAGCTTGCAGTTTAAAGATGAAGTTTGGAGTAAGACATGTCTGATATTCTGATCGTCGATGATGAGCGCGATATTCGCGAGTTGATCGGAGATATCTTGCAGGATGAAGGGTTCGAGACCCGGCTGGCGTCGAATTCCGACGAATGCCTGAAAGAGATCGCGGCGGATGTGCCGGCGCTGATGATCCTCGACATCTGGCTCAAGGACAGCGACATGGACGGGATCGACATTCTCAAACATGTCAAACGCGAACACCCGGAGGTTCCGATCATCATCATCTCGGGCCATGGCAATATCGAGATCGCCGTGGCGGCGATCAAACAGGGCGCGTATGATTTCATCGAGAAACCGTTCAATATCGATCAGCTGATGGTGGTGATCGGCCGGGCGATGGAAACCTCGCGGCTGCGCCGTGAGAATGCCTCGCTGAAACGCACCGGCACCGAAGAGATCGAAATGATCGGTGTCTCGGCGGCCTTCAAACAGCTCAAGAGCAATCTCGAGAAGGTCACCAAGTCGAATGGCCGGGTGATGCTCACGGGTCCAGCCGGCGTCGGCAAGGAGGTCGCCGCGCGTTTCATCCATGCCGAATCCGAACGCCGGGACGCGCCTTTCGTCACGGTGTCGTCGGCCACGATCGCGCCGGAGCGCATGGAAGAGGTGCTGTTTGGCCGCGAGAGCCCGGAGCGCGGCGTCGAGAAAGGCCTGTTGGAAGAGGCCAATGGCGGGGTGATCTATTTCGACGAAGTGGCGGATATGCCTTTGGGCACCCAGTCGAAGATCCTGCGCGTGCTGGTCGATCAGCGCTTTACCCGGGTCGGCGGTGCCACGACCGTCTCGGTCGATCTGCGGGTGGTCTCCTCGACCTCGCGCGATCTGTTGGAGGAGATTGCCGCGGGCCAGTTCCGCGAGGAGCTCTATCACCGGCTGAACGTGGTGCCGATCGAGGTGCCCGCGCTCGAGAAGCGCCGCGAGGATATTCCGGAACTGGCCAGCTATTTCATCGAGAAGCTGCATGTCAGCCAGGGTCTGCCGCGTCGGGAATTGTCGCCGGATGCCTCGGCGATGCTGCAAACGATGATCTGGCCGGGCAATGTGCGTCAGCTCAAGAACGTGATCGAACGGGTGTTGATCCTGGGCGATACCTCGGGCGAGATCGAGGCCAGCGAGCTGCCGTCCGAGGGCGCCACGGGCGAGGACGAGGCCCGCGCGATGCTGTCGCCGGCGATTGCCACGCTGCCCCTGCGGGAGGCGCGCGAGATGTTCGAGCGCGAATATCTGCTGACCCAGATCAACCGTTTCGGCGGCAATATCTCGCGCACCGCGACCTTTGTCGGCATGGAGCGCTCGGCCTTGCATCGCAAGCTCAAATCGCTGGGGGTTGTCACCGGCAACAAGCAGGGCGGCCGTGTCGCCTATGTTGTGGAAGAGACGGAGTGAGCCCTGTCCGCGCGCGGGCTCTTCGGACGCGACGGCAGGCGGGCCGGGCAGGGCGCCTCTTTGCACCTTGCGTTGACGCATTCTGCGTTAAGTGCGAAGGCTGGGGCGAAGCAACGAAGGTGATGGAATGAAAGTTGTCATTTGCGGTGCCGGTCAGGTCGGCTGGCAGATCGCCAAGCAGCTCTCGGGCGAGAAAAACGACGTGACCGTCGTCGATAACAATCCGGCGCTGGTGCGCCGCGCCACGGATACGCTGGATGTTCAGGGGGTCGAGGGCTTTGCCTCCTATCCCGATGTGCTCGAGAAGGCCGGGGCGCGGGATGCCGATATGGTGATTGCCGCCACCTATTCCGACGAGGTGAACATGATCACCTGTCAGGTGGCGCATTCGGTTTTCGCCGTGCCGCGCAAGATCGCGCGCCTGCGCTCGCAAAGCTATCTCACCGCGATCTATTCCGATCTCTATCGTCGCGATCACCTGCCGATCGACGTGGTGATTTCGCCGGAGAAAGAGGTGGCCGAGGCGGCGCTCAGGCGTCTGGCGGCACCTGCGGCCTTCGACACCCAGGGGTTTCTGGCCGGCAGGGCACAGCTCATGGGTATCCTGCTCGAGGAAGAGTGCCCGGTCTTGAACACGTCGCTGCGCGAGCTGTCGGATCTGTTTTCGACATTGCGTGCCATCGTTGTCGGTGTGCGCCGCGACGGGCGGCTCTTTGCCCCCGATCCGGGCGATCAGCTGTTCGCCCGCGACGAGATCTATGTCTTCTGCCATTCCGATGACATCACCCGGACCCTGGAGATTTTCGGCAAGACCCAGGCCAAGCAGGATCGCGTGGTGATCCTGGGCGGCGGCAATGTCGGATTGGGCGTGGCGCAGGCGCTCGAGGCTCGGACCGAGCGGGTGCGGGCCAAGATCATCGAAAAGAACCGCAGCGTGGCCGAAAGGGCGGCGGATAGTCTCGAACGCACCATCGTCTTGAATGGTGACGGGCTCGATCCGGAACTGATGGCCGAGGCCGGCATGGCGCGGGCCGATGCCGTGCTCTGTGTCACCGATGACGACAAGGTCAATATGCTCTCGGCCGTGCGGGCGAAACAGACCGGGGCGAAAATGGCGATCGTCCTGGTCAACGACCCGACGCTGGTGCCGATTTTGAACGCGCTCGATATCGACGCCTATATCAACCCGCGCGCCACCACCGTCTCGTCGATCCTGCGCCATATCCGCCACGGGCGGGTGCGCAATGTCTATTCGGTGGGCGATGGCGAGGCCGAGGTGATCGAGGCCCAGGTGCTCTCTACCTCGCCGATCTCCGGCAAGCGCATCCGTGACATCGATTTCCCCGAGGGCGTGCTCATCGGCGCGATCATGAAGGCCAATGCCTATGTCAAACCGACCTCCGAGACGCGGATCGACGAGGGCGACGTGATCACGATTTTCTCGCTCGCCGATGATGTGCCCGAGGTGGAACGTCTGTTGCAAGTCTCGATCGACTATTTCTGATGACCCGCTTCTCGCGCATGCCCTTTTTCGTCCAGCTGATGCTGGTCTCCGGCGCGGCCATGCTGCTGCCGGCGTTCTATGCGATCGTGCTGCGCGAATGGGACGATGCGCGGGCGTTCTTCTACGCCGCGACGCTGTTTTCCGCCATGGCGCTGTTCATCGCCATCGCCCGGTTCAACCCGGATGGGACCGATGCGCTGGAGAATGCGCGCAGACATCGCGACCGCGAGGGGCGCAATCAGCTTCTGACCCTGCTGGCGAGCTATACGGCGCTGCCGCTCATCCTGGCGGTGCCGTTTTCCGAAGCGACCCGGGACACGACATTCTTCAACGCCTATTTCGAAATGGTCTCGGCGCTGACCACCACCGGGGCGACGCTGTTCGATGATCCGGGGCGGCTGTCACGGCCGGTGCATCTCTGGACCGCGCTGGTGGGCTGGCTCGGCGGGCTGTTCGCCTGGGTCACCGCGGTGGCGGTGCTGGCGCCGATGAATCTGGGCGGGTTCGAGGTCATCTCCTCGCGCCGGATCGGCCAGAGCGAGACCCGCGCCTCGCAGATCGACCGGGTGGCCTTGGCTTCCGAGCGCATCGCCCGCTTCACCGCGCGGCTGTTCCCGGTCTATCTCGGGCTGACGCTGGCCCTGTGGTTTGCGCTCGCCATGGTCGGGTCCTCGCCCTATGTCGCCTTTTGCCATGCCATGTCGGTGATGGCGACCTCGGGGATTTCGCCGGTTGGCGGGATGACAGAGGCCGGCACCGGTTTCATGGGCGAGCTTCTGGTCTTCGCCTTCCTGTTTCTGGCGCTGTCGCGCAAGACGTTCACCGCCGATCAGGGCCATCGCGCGGCGCCGCCGCTGTGGCAGGATTCCGAGATGAAGATCGGCCTGGCGCTGATCGTCGTGGTGCCGATGTTCCTGTTCCTGCGCCATTGGGTGGCGGTGCTGGAAGTGTCCGGCGACTGGACCTTTGCCCGCGCCATCTCCTCGCTCTGGGGCGGCACGTTCATGGTGCTGTCCTTTCTCTCCACCGCCGGGTTCGAGAGCATGGGCTGGGAGGAGGCGCGGCTCTGGTCCGGGCTTCAGGCGCCGGGCGTGCTGCTCATGGGGCTGGCGATTTTCGGCGGGGGCGTGGCGACCACGGCGGGGGGGGTGAAGCTCATTCGCCTCTATGCGCTGGTGCGCCATGGCGAACGTGAGATCGAAAAGCTCATTTCGCCCAATTCGGTCGGTGGCGCCGGCGCCAACGCCCGGCGGATCCGCCGCGAGGGGGCCTATGTCGCCTGGGTCTATTTCATGGTCTTCGCCTTTACCATCGCCGCGGTGATGATGCTTTTGTCGCTGTTCGGGCTGCATTTCGAACAGGCGGCCGTCTTTACCATCTCGGCGCTGACCACCACCGGGCCGCTGGTGAATGTGGTGGGCTCGGTGCCGATGAGCTATGCCGAGCTCGGCGTGGCGGAAAAGGCGATCCTTGCGGCCACCATGGTGCTGGGGCGGCTCGAGATGTTGGCGATCATTGCGCTTCTGAACCCGGAATTCTGGCGGCGTTAGCGCCCACAGATGGCGGATGTGACACAAATTTGCGCTGGCTTTCCATCAAGATCCGGAAATTTCCACCGTGATCTTGACAATCCCGACAATCTGCGGCGAGGTGATGCCAAGTGCTGTCGCCCGAGGGACAGTTCGCATCAAAAGCGCAATAAAAAGGCAAAGATCATGGCCGCCGACAAACAGAACCTTCAGGACGCTTTCCTCAACCACGTTCGCAAGACCAAAGTTCCCGTGACGATCTTTCTGATCAACGGGGTGAAACTGCAGGGTGTGATCACCTGGTTTGACAATTTCTGTGTGCTCTTGCGCCGGGACGGTCAATCGCAGCTCGTGTACAAACACGCCATCTCGACGATCATGCCGGCCCAGCCGATCAATCTTTACGATGGTGAGGAAGCCTGAGCGGATCACACCGCCTCTTGCATCCCGCTTGAAAAGATTTAAGTGACGCGCACCTGTCGAGGTCTCGACGGGTGCTTTGTCGCGTTGCGCTTTCGCTGATGAGATCGTCGCGGAGCGGGTGCGGCAGCGAAGTGTCTGAAAGGAGCGCCATTTGGGCGACTATTACGATCACGAAGTGCAGCCGACCCGGGCCTGGGTGCTGCATCCCGACATCACCTCCGACCGCAACCGCCGCGAGCCGCAGAGCGGTCTCGAAGAGGCGGTGGCACTGGCCGCGGCCCTGCCCAATCTCGAGGTCATGGGCTCGGAGATTGTGCGCCTGCCGAAGATTCAACCCGGGCATCTCTTTGGCACCGGCAAGATTCAGGAACTCAAGGAGCGGATCAAGGCCGCCGAGGTCGAGCTGGTGCTGATCGACGGGCCGGTCAGCCCGGTGCAGCAGCGCAATCTGGAAAAAGAGTGGAAGGTCAAGCTGCTCGACCGCACGGGGCTCATTCTCGAGATCTTCTCGGATCGGGCACGCACCCGCGAAGGCGTGTTGCAGGTCGAAATGGCGGCGCTCAGCTATCAGCGCACGCGATTGGTGCGGGCCTGGACCCACCTGGAGCGGCAGCGCGGCGGGCTTGGCTTTGTCGGCGGTCCCGGCGAAACCCAAATCGAGGCCGACCGTCGTGCCATCGACGAACAGCTGGTGCGGCTGCGCCGGCAACTCGACAAGGTGGTGAAGACCCGCGAGCTGCACCGCGCCTCGCGCGCCAAGGTGCCGTTCCCGATCGTCGCGCTTGTGGGCTATACCAACGCCGGCAAATCGACCTTTTTCAACACGGTCACCGGCGCCGATGTCTTTGCCAAGGACATGCTGTTTGCCACGCTCGATCCGACCATGCGGCAGTTGAAGATCAGCGATGCCCATGGTGGCGACCGTGAGATCATCTTGTCCGACACGGTGGGTTTCATCTCGAGCCTGCCGACCCAGCTGGTGGCGGCCTTCCGCGCCACGCTCGAAGAGGTGCTGGACGCCGATCTGATCCTGCATGTGCGCGATATCGCTGCCGAGGAGACCGAGGAACAGAAGGCCGATGTGCTGAAGATCCTCAACGATCTGGGGATCAAGGACGACGCACCGATGTTCGAGGTCTGGAACAAGATCGATCTGCTGGACCCGGAGGCGCGCGAGGCGCGGCTCGAACGCGCCGCCGCCGAGCCCGACAAATTCGCCATTTCGGCGGTGACGGGCGAGGGGATTCCCGAGCTGCTCTCCGCAATTTCCGCGCATTTCGAGGAAGACAAGATTGAACGCGAGCTGATCCTGCCCTATGCCGAGGGCAGAAAACGCGCCTGGCTCTTTGAGGAGGGCGTGGTGCAGGGCGAGGAGATGACCGAAGAAGGCTATGCCCTCAAGCTTCTCTGGACGCCGCGGCAGGAAAAGCAATTTCGGGAGATGACATGAGCGACAAAGTGGCAGAGACGGCAGGGACGGACGCAAAGGCGGACAAGACCGACAAGGCCGAGAAGCATCTCTACATGATGCAATTCGAAGGCACCGCCGGGGCCAAGACCGGGCTGCGCATGGGCGCGCGTCACATGATCATGGTGTTCATCGTCGCCTCCGAGCCGAAATTCGCCGTCGCCAAGGGCCACAAGGGGCTCGAAGTTACCGGCTGGTCCGGGCTCGAGATGAAGAAGATCGGCGATATCACCGGCAAGAAGCGCTTTGAAGACAAGGCCATGGACGCCTCCGCCCGCAAGGCGATGGAGAAAGGTGCCTCTTTCCTGATCTTCAAGAACGAGATCAAGGGACAGGCGTGAGCAAGGTCTGGACCCTCAGCGCTGCGTGAGGTCCCGCGCCGGGTTGCCGGCAACGCGGGCGCCGGGGGCCACGTCCTTGGTCACCACAGATCCCGCACCGACGATGGCGCCGTCGCCGATGGTGACGCCGGGCAGGAGGATGGCACCGCCGCCGATCCAGACATCTTTGCCAATGGTGACGGGCAGGGCGCGTTCGATCAATTGGCCGCGTTTGACCGGGTCGCGATGGTGATCCGGGCAATAGATCTGCACCTGCGGGCCGAGCATCGCATTCCTGCCAATCTCCACCTGTGCCGCGTCGAGCACGACGCAGCCGACATTCATGAAGGCGCCTTCGGCCATCTTGAGATTGCCGTAGAGCAGGTGAAACTGGCCTTCGATCCGGGCCGTCTCATGCACTTCGGGCAGAAGCGCGCGCAGATCCGGGTGGATGTCGCCGCGCTCCGAGGGCAGGGCCATATTGTGCCGGTGCACCGCATCGAAGACGCGCATGCGGATCGCGTCGATTTCCGGGTCGAGGCTGCAATACCAGTCTCCGGCGCGCATCTTGTCGAGTTCGGATGTCATCGTGGGGATCTCATTTCTCCGGCACCAGATGGGTCATGCCGACGCCGGCGGCGCGGGCCAGTTCCGGGTCGAGGCTCATCGGCACATATTCGCCGCGGCGCCAGAGCTCGCCGAGATCGTCATAATGGCGCGACAGCGGGTGGCCGGACTGGCCGGTGGCGGTGATGAACACGGAACTGTCCGGGTCGGCGAAATCATAGACACCGCGATAGGCCGCGCCATGGACATTGGCGAGGGGCTCCGGTCCGTCGCCTGCCGTCACGCCGCGCATCAGCGTGTTGTCACCGCCCGAGGTCGATTGCCGGATGTTCACCACCCATTTCAGGAAGGGCACCTTGCCCAGCACCGGGTGATCGTGATGGGCGATATGGGCGTCGCCCCAGCGCAGGCTTTCGAGATTGCTCGAATAATTTTCGCTGATCCACAGCAGCGCATCGTCGAGCGCGAGACGGGCGATATCGGTGCAGGTTTCCTTCGGGGCCGACTGGATCACGTCGCACCAGACCGAGGCGCCGCCGATGTCGCGATAGACCCGTTCGATGAACAGCGGCTCGACATGGGTGTATTCATCCGCCAGCGGGCCGACCTCGTCGCGAATGAGCCGGTCCTGCAGGGCGCGCATCCAGGCGTAATAGATCAAGGGCTCCGGCAGGTGTTCGTTCATCTCGCCGTTCCATTCGGCCAGGAGTTTCAGCGCGCGTTGGCGCTGGCGCTCCACCGTGCCCTCGGGGGCGGCCTCGCCGGTGAACCAGAGATCTGCACCGACCAAGGGCAGGAGCGTCCGGGCCGAGGTCGAGACCACGTCATTCTGCACCTCGATGAAGCTCTCGCGTGTGTGCACCTCGCGCGCCTGCATCAGCCGCTGCCAGCGCTGGACGCGTTGGGTATCGCCCCAATGATAGGACAGGTGATCGGGGAAGGGCGCGTCCACCGTCTTGTTGTTGGTATTGCCGATGATGCCGTCCGGGCCGGAGGTGAAACTCGGCAGCGCGTCGAAATCGCGCCAGCCCTGCCAGCGGTTGGCTTCGATCCAGCCGGGCGAGGGGATGCGGCCCTGCGACTGATGCCTTGGATCGCGTGCCGGGGCGCGGCCGATCACTTTCATCTGCACCCGGTCCGGATCGGCCATGGTGAGATTGAGCGCGGGCGCGGCGAAATCGCGCGCCGCCTGCAGCGCCGCCGACATATTGCCGGCATGATTGAGTGCCACCAGCGCCGTCATCGAGCGATCATCGGGCACCAGCGCCGTCCAGTTGACCGAGACTAGATGGCCCGGCGGGGTGATCGTGTCGACGTCAAAGGCAGTTTTCGGCAGCACCGGGCCATTGTCCGTCCAGTTGAGCGTCAGGGTCACCGGGGCGGCATCCTTGATCTGCACGATCGAGGGGCGCGAGCGCATCGGTTTGAACCCGTCAGGCGTCAGCACCTCTTTCGGATTGTCCGGGTTCTGTTTCTCGATATGCAGGTCCGCGTCGTCGAGATAGGCCGCGGTGATGCCCCAGCCGAAGCGTTCGCGCCGGCCCGAGACGACGCCCGGGATGCCCGGCACGGTGGCGCCGATCACGCCGCCGGACGTGAGCTCGAGCCGGGCCAGATACCAGGCGCCGGGGGCGGAGAAGTCGAGATGCGGGTCATTGGCCAGAAGCGTCGCGCCGGTGGCCGAACGTCCCGGCGCCGCGGCCCAGGCGTTCGAGGCGCCCGCCATGCCGTTGTCGGGCATCGGCGAGAGGGCGTATTGCACGCCGGAGGGCTGTTTGCTGGGCAGGGCCTCGGGAAACAGCGTCGCAAATCTCGGCAGGAGCGCGGTGCCGGTGCCCGGGGCATCGGGCATCAGATCCTTGAGCCGGTCCTGTGGCAGCAAGAGCGAAGTACGGGCGCGCAGCACCTCGTTGGGGATCTGGTCGGAGAGCTGGACGGCGACGAGTTTCAGGATGGCGATGGAATCGGCGGGCTGCCAATAGGCGATCTCGGTCGGGAACAGGAAGAATTCCGGTGCGCCGCGGCCGAGAGCGCCCTTGTTCACCTCCGCGATCCAGGCATTCACCCCGCGGGCATAGGCGTCGAGCGCGGCCTTGGCCTCCGGGCTTTGCACGGCGACCGAGGCCTTCGCCGCCTCGTAGAGGCCGAGACGCCGCATCAGCTCGTCTGTCGTGAGCGTCCGTTCCCCGAACATCTCCGAGAGCTTGCCCTGGGCGGTGCGACGCAACAGGATCATCTGGAACAGCCGGTCCTGGGCATGGGCAAAACCGAGCCCGTAATAGACGTCCTCGTCATTCTCGCCGAAAATATGTGGCACATTGGCATTGTCGCGGGCGATCTCCAGCGGTGCGGAGAGCCCGGAGACCTCATAATCGGCATTGTAATCCGGCAGCGAGCGGGCCGCGAGCCAGTAGGTCAGCCAGACGCCCAGCACCGTCAGCAGGACAAGGGCGGAAACCAGTTTGAGGAGCAGCGAAAAAATGCGTGCCATAGAGTATTTGGACCTATCGGATGTGCGCGAATAGCGGTTGACGCGGCGCTGCGAACAGCTACCGTTCTGGCCTCGCGTTAAACCATATAGATCGGAGAGGGAAAAGCCATGGCGACAGTCGCATTTTTGGGGTTGGGGGTCATGGGATATCCGATGGCCGGGCATCTGGAAAAACAGGGCCACAAGGTCACGGTCTATAATCGCACCACGGCCAAGGCCGAAGCCTGGGCGGAGGAACACGAGGGCGGCTTTGCGCCAAGCCCGCGTGAGGCGGCAGAGGGCTGCGACTTCGTGTTTTCCTGTGTCGGCAACGATGACGACCTGCGCTCCGTCTGTCTCGGGCCGGAGGGCGCCTTCGCCGGGATGAAAGAGGGCGCGGTGTTTGTCGATCACACAACTGTGTCCGCGAAAGTCTCGCGTGAACTGGCCGAAGCGGCGGCGGAGGCTGGCATCGGCTATGTCGACGCACCGGTGTCGGGCGGTCAGGCCGGTGCCGAGAATGGCGTCTTGTCGGTGATGTGCGGCGGCGCCGAGGCGCATTACGCGGCCGTCGAGCCGGTGATGGCGGCCTATGGCAAGACCGTGAAACGTCTGGGCGAGGTCGGCATGGGCCAGACCGCCAAGATGTGCAACCAGATCTGCATCGCCGGTCTGGTGCAGGGGCTTTCTGAGGCGCTGCTTCTGGCCGAGAAATCCGGGCTCGATGGCGAGGCACTCGTCGATGTGATCTCTGGCGGCGCGGCCGGCAGCTGGCAGATGGTCAACCGCCACAAGACCATGCTGGCGGGCCAGTACGAACACGGGTTCGCGGTCGACTGGATGCGCAAGGATCTGGCGATCTGTCTCGAGGCCGGCAACGAGGTCGGCGCCAGCCTGCCGGTCACCGCGCTGGTCGATCAGTTCTACAAGGATGTGCAGACCATGGGCGGCGGGCGCTGGGACACCTCGAGCCTTCTGGCACGGCTCAAAGCCTTTTCCTGATTTGTCGCGCTTTGCGCTAATTCACTGACCTGAAATGATATTCCGGCCCCGTTGCGACCTCCTGTCGCGACGGGGCTTTGTCGTCTTGTTCCAGATCATGGCGGGGCCTATGTTTATATGCGCTTATGCGCATAAAGGAGTTTGCCCCGATGATTCTGCCGATCCTCTCCGCCCTGGCCGAACCGACCCGCCTCGAAGCCATGCGGCTTCTGGGCGACGGGCAGGAACATTGCACCTGTGAGCTGATGCAAAAGATCGGCGCGACGCAGAGCCGGATGTCGCGGCATATGCAGGTGTTGAAACAGGCCGGGCTGGTCAGCGATCGTCGCGACGCGCAATGGGTGCGCTACACGCGCAATCGGGAGCTGCCTGAGGCGTTGAACGCGGTGGTCGACGCGGTGCTCGGCGCCGCGCAAACGGCCAGCTTGAGCGAAGACCAGGAAAGGCATGTGGCATGAGCGATATTCTTCATCATGAGCATCATAATGAGCGTCCCTCTCATCGTCCTGACTGGCTCTGGCATCTGGGCGTGGCCGGTTTTGTCGCCGTCTGGTGGGTCGTCTATCATCAGCTGATCCCATTCTCCGAATGGATCACGTCTCTCGTCCCGGTGGAACGGCACAGCCACACCGGCGAGGCGATTGCGTTTTTCTTCTATGACGTGCCGAAGGTGATGATGCTCCTGACCCTCATCGTCTTTGCCATGGGGGTGGTGCGCAGCTTCTTCTCGCCGGAGAAAACCCGGGCGCTTCTGTCCGGCAAGCGCGAGGGCGTCGGCAATGTGCTCTCCGCCGGGCTCGGCGTGTTGACGCCGTTCTGTTCCTGTTCTGCCGTGCCGCTCTTTATCGGTTTTGTCTCCGCCGGCGTGCCGCTTGGCGTGACATTCTCTTTCCTGATCGCGGCGCCGATGGTCAATGAGGTGGCGCTGGTGCTGCTCTTCGGTCTGGTCGGCTGGCAGGTGGCGCTGACCTATCTCGCCTTTGGCCTCGGCATCGCCATTGTCGCAGGCTTCATCATCGGCAAATTGAAACTCGAGGGCTGGTTGCAGGACTGGGTGCGCGAGATCCATTCCGGGGCAGGCGGCGCCGAGCTGATCGAGGGCGAACGGCTGACCATGGTCGACCGTTACAAACTCGGCATCGAGGCGGTGAAAGAGATTTTCGGCAAGGTCTGGATCTGGATCATCCTCGGCATCGCCATGGGCGCGCTGATCCACGGCTATGTGCCCGAGGACCTGATGGTGCGGATCATGGGGGCAGAGGCCTGGTGGTCGGTGCCTGCCGCGGTGGTGATGGGCATTCCCATGTACACCAATGCCGCCGGCGTCATCCCGATTGTCGAGGCTTTGCTCGGCAAGGGTGCGGCGCTGGGTACGGTTCTGGCCTTCATGATGAGCGTCATCGCGCTCAGCTTGCCGGAAATGATCATCCTCAAACAGGTGCTGACCCTGCGTCTCATCGCCGTGTTCATCGGCGTCGTCGGCAGCGGCATCCTCGCCGTCGGCTTCCTGTTCAACCTGATATTCTGAGAATGGAGAACATCATGAAATCCGTGAAAGTCTATGGTCCCGGCTGCAAACGCTGTGAAACCACCGCCGAGATGGTGCGCGAAGCGGCGGCCAAATTGGGCCTCGAGGTCGAGGTGGAGAAAGTCACCGATCCGAAGAGCATCGCCATGGCGGGCGTCATGTCGACCCCGGGGATTTCCATCGATGGCAAGCTCGTTCATGCCGGCGGTCTGCCGGAAGCGGGCAAGCTCGAGGGCTGGCTCGCCTCCTGATCGGGGTCCGAGCGTGCGAAATATCAAGAGATCAAAGGGAGGACTGATCTTGAAACCAACTTTGATGGTGGCGCTGGCCGTCGCCTTGCCCGTCGCCTTGCCGGGTCTGGCCGCAGCCGATGTGCTGACGGTGGAGCCGGTGGCCGAGGATGTCTATGCCCTTGTTGGCCCGCTGACCCAGCGCGATCCGGTGAACCTCGGCAACAACGCCACATTCGGTGTGGTGGTCACGTCCGAGGGCGTGGTGCTGGTGGATGCCGGCGGCTCCTGGCTCGGCGCGCAGATGATTGACGATGTGATCGATACGATCACCGATCAGCCGGTCACCTATGTGATCGACACCGGCGGGCAGGATCACCGCTGGATCGGCAACAGCTATTGGCAGGCCCAGGGCGCGACGGTGATCGCCTCCCAGGCTGCGGTGGAGGATCAACAGGCGCGTGCCTCGATGGAAATGACCATGCTGTCACAGCTGGTGGGCGAGGGGCTCAAGGGCACCGATCCGGCCTTTGCCGATGTGACCTTCGAGTCTGATTACACGCTCGATCTTGGCGGCATTACATTGCAGATCATGCATCGCGGACAGGCGCATACCCCGGGCGACAGCTTTGTCTGGCTCAAAGATCGCGATGTCATGTTCACCGGCGATATCGTCTTTACCGACCGGATGCTGGGCGTCCTGCCCGATTCCAATGTCAAAAGCTGGCTCGGAGCGTTTGAGGCCATGGCGGAATTTGACCCCGCCCAGATCGTGCCGGGCCACGGTCCGGTGGCGGATCTGTCAAAGGCCAGGGCGGAAAGCTATGACTACCTGCTGAACCTGCGCACCGAGATCGGCGCGCTGATCGATGCGGGCGGAGACATCATGGCGGCGCCGACGATCGATCAATCCCGATGGGCCGATCTGCCGCAATTCGACGCGCTCGCCGGTCGCAATGCGCAAGCGACCTTTGAGCAGATGGAATGGGAATAGAGGAGGGTGGCGGCTTAAGCCGCCGCCAACACGGTCACCGCCATGGCAATCATCGCGACGATTTGGCTGAAGTAAAAGAGGAACCGGATCAGGATCACGCGATCGGTTTGTTCCAGCAGGATATGGATCAGGCTCTGAGCCACCCGTGCCAGCAATACGACAATCGCCAGACTGTCCAGCAAGGCGCTTTGCAACCCCATATGGTCGATCGCAAAGACGATTGCGCCGAACACCGGCAGGTTTTCGATGCAATTCATATGGGCCCGCATGGCACGGGGGTAGATGCCGGAGCCGGCTTCGGGATCGGCGGTCCAGTGGCTGAGCCGGGTGCGACCGGTCAGGATGCGGCTCCAACGGTAGACGCCGACCGCTCCGAACAGAATGAGGAGTGTCCAAAGGGCAAAGCCCAGCAGGGCGAAAATCGGGGTGCTCATCTTGATCCTTTTCCTTGAGGCTTCGGGGCTCGCCGCGCTGGCGTCTTGGACTTGCGCGACCAAGCGCGTATTGATCCTGAAAGGCGAATACAGACAAGGAGACACCTTTCCATTCCGGAAAGACGACGGGACGCGATGAGCACGGACGGGCGGAAAACGATCTATGACAGCGATGCGGCGGGCGCCGTGTGTCGGGATGTGTGCCCGGACCTGCGCCAGGAGGTGCAGGAACAGATCATCGAATGTCTGAACCGGTTCTACAGGCTGGAAAAGGACATGTGGGGCAAGCCGGTCGAGGCCTTGATCGTGCGCACCGTGGTTCAGGGGCGACTTCAGAACAGACTCTACGATCTGAGTGCGCTGTCCGAGGTGTTGGGGCTGCCGATTGGAACGCTGCATCGAAAGGTGGCCGACCTGGTCGAGGCCGGTTACCTGCGCCGCGAAAAGCGGGGCAAATCCGTCTGTCTTGCGCCGACAGATGACACCTGTGGCACCTTGGACCAGTCCTTCGAGGACATGATCGGTGCATTGCGAAGGCTGTATGAGAAAGGCAGGGTGTGACGGGCAGGGGGGGCCTGCAAGGGCGCTCTCGCGTGATCCGGGCGACATCATGGCGGCGCCTGAGATCGGTCAATCCCGATGGGCCTGTCTGCTGCCATCCTTTCCTGTCAAACTGACTGGAGTGATCCGGCGGGGCGCTTTGCCGTTCTCCCGCCTTGCTTCCCCCTGTCGCTGACGCGGGGGGCACCTGTCGCGCGCTCCGGGGTGGAAAAGGCCGGGTGGGGAAGAATCGATAATTGCCATGCCGGCACAATTCTCGGCTGCGCGGGCGATTTTTCCGGGGACGAGCAGGCCTGAAAATACATTCATAAACACCTATATGAGAGGCGATCTGTTCGAAACACTGGCAATTTCAAGAAATTTCGCACAATATTTGCACATTCAGAGGTTTTTGAGAGGGGCGAAGCCGAGAATGCCCTGTCACGTTTGACGGCGAGAGTTTTGCCCGCGTAGCTTTAGATCAACGCCGAGCAAATGTGCTCATACGGCAAATTTCAATCCGACACATACCGGCAAGTGAGCCCCCAAAGCATTTTCATGCTTGTGGGGCTTTTTTGCGTTGGGGAATGGCAATGAACAAGATCGAGCTCCCAATTGGCCTGCTTTTCTCGGACACCGGCTCTTATGGCACGGTGGCGCATACGCTCCTCAACGGGGCGCGGCTCGCCTGTGCCGAAGTCAATGCCGATCCCGCCTCCGGTGTCACGTTCGAGCCGTTTCACATCGATCCGCAGGGCGATCTGCAAAATTACGCGCCGGCGGTGCAGCAGATGCTCGATCGTGGCATTCGCCATATCTGCGGCTGCTACACCTCGTCGAGCCGCAAAGAGGTCATCCCGCTGATCGAGAAACATGATGCCCTGCTGTGGTATCCGACCCATTACGAGGGGTTCGAAAGCGCCACGAATGTCGTCTACACGGGGGCGGCGCCCAATCACCATATCTCGCCGCTGATCGATTTCCTGTGCGCGCGTTTCGGCCATAGCGCCTATTGCATCGGCTCCAATTATATCTGGGGCTGGGAAAGCAATCGGGTGATGCGCGACGGTTTGCAGAAACGCGGCGGGGAAGTGCTCGCCGAGCGCTATCTGCCGGTCGGGGAGACCGCGCTCGACGACATCATTTCCGAGATCCTCGAGCTCAAGCCCGACTTCGTCTTCAATGCGCTGATCGGAGACTCCTCCTATGCCTTCTTCCGGGCCTTTCGAACGGCCTGTATCGACCGCGGTATCGACCAGGTAACGCGCTTTCCGATCGCGAGCTGTAACCTGTCGGAGCCGGAGCTGCAGGCGATCGGGCCGGTGGGCGCCGACGGGCAAATCAGCTCGAGCGTCTATTTCGCCTCGCTTCCGGGCGCGCGCAATGCCCGCTTCGTGGCGGCCTATCGGGAGCGTTTTCCCGACGGCCCGGCGGTCTCGGCCGAGGCCGAAGCCGCCTATATTTCCGTGCATATGCTGGCCAAGGCGGTGGCGCAGGCCGGCACGGCCGAGGTCGCTGCGGTGCAGGACGCCGTGGCCGGTCAGGTCTTTGACGCGCCGCAAGGCCGGGTGACGATCGACCCGGAGACCTTTCATGCCGAACTGACCCCGCGGATCGGGCTCTCACGCTCGGATTTCGAGTTCGAGATTCTGGTCGAAGCCGCCCGCCCGGTGACCCCGGACCCCTATCTGGTGGCCTCGGCCACCAAGCTTGAAACCGTGCAGCGGCACCCGCGCATGAGGATCGTGTCATGAGAACACCGCGCGTCACGCAAAACTTTCGCGACCGGACTGCCGTCATCCTGACGCCCGGCGGGCGTTCGCTCGACGCGCTCGAGACGACGTTGCGGCGGCTTGGCCTGACACCGGAACCGCGCCCGCTCACGGTTCCGCAACAGGGTCTGGAGCTGCCGGAAAATCTCCTGCCGGAACAGCATATCGTGCTGATCGATGGCGATCTGAGCCTACCGCCGGTCTGGCCGGAGAGCTATGGGCTCGCGGATGCGATGGCGCCCTGTCCGACCATCGGGCTGGTGGGGATCGAAGCCCCCAGCCGGCTCAAGGCCCTGTTTCAGCTTGGGGCGCTGTCGCTCCTGCCGAAACCGATTCACAGCGGCTCGGTCTATTCCGCGCTTTTCCTGGCGGTGAATGAGTTCAGCCGGATGAACGGCCTGCAGGGCAAGCTGGACGATTTGACGGAGCGGCGACGCAAGAGAATTCACGTCATCAGGGCGGTGGCGGCACTCATGCGCCAGCAAGGGCTCACTGAAGATGCAGCGTATGATGTCTTGCGAAAAGACAGCATGCGGGCACGTGTCAGCATCGAGGATCATTGTGAGATCCTGATGCGGGCAAGACCGGAGGGCGACGCTGGTCGCCAGTTATCCCACAAGAGGTGTCAAACGCGCTAGGCGTTACGAAACACCCGTAAAAAACGCAACAAGGAGTTGAAAATGCAAAAAAATCTTACAGGCGCCATTTCGGCGCTCGCTACCCTATTGTCTTTTGCAGGGCCTCTGGCCGCGCAGGATGTCGAGCCGATCAAGCTTGGCGTTCTCGAAGACCAGTCCGGCGACTTTGCCCTGGCGACGATCGGCAAGGTGCATGGCATCGAGCTGGCGACCAAGGAAATCAATGACGCCGGCGGCATCGCCGGACGCCCGATCGAGCTGGTGACCTATGACACGCAGTCCGACAACACGCGCTATCAGGAGTTCATGCGCCGGGTGCTGCAGCGCGACAAGGTCGACGTGGTCTTCGCCGGCTTTTCGTCCGCCTCGCGCGAAGCCTATCGCCCGATCGTCAATCAGTTCGACGGGCTGGCCTTCTACAACAACCAGTATGAAGGCGGGGTTTGCGACGCCAATATGATCGTCACCGGCGCGGTTCCGGAACAGCAGTTCTCGACCCTGCTGCCCTATATGATGGAGACCTACGGCAAGAAGGTCTACACCATCGCGGCGGATTACAACTTCGGTCAGATCTCGGCCGAATGGGTCCGCAACATCGTCGCCGAGAATGGCGGCGAGATGGTCGGCGAGGAGTTCATCCCGCTTGGTGTCTCGCAATTCTCGCAGACGATCCAGAACATTCAGGCCGCCAAACCTGATTTTGTTGTGACCCTGCTCGTCGGCACCGCGCAATCTTCGTATTACGAACAGGCGGGGGCCGCCAATGTCGACCTGCCGATGGCCTCCTCGGTCAATGTCGGTCAGGGCTATGAGCACAAGCGCTTCACCCCGCCGAGCCTGAAAGACATGTACGCGACGGTGAACTATGTCGAAGAGATCGACACGCCGGAAAGCAAGGCCTTCGTCGAGAAGTTCCACGCGATGTTCCCCGACGAGCCCTATATCAACCAGGAGGCGGAAAACTCCTATGCGGCGGTCTACCTGTTCAAGGAGATGGTTGAGAAGGCCGGTGGTTCGACCGAGCTTGCCGACCTGCGTGCCACCCTGGCCGATGGCAATCTCTGCTATGACGCCCCGGAAGGCGAAATGTGCATCGATCCGAAAAGCCAGCACACTTCGCACACCATCTATCTGGCGCATGTCAAAGAAGATCACGCGATCGAGTTCCCGACGAAATGGGACGCGATTCAGCCCTATTGGCTCGGCGATGTCGGCTGTGATCTGACCCAGAACGATCCGAGCGCGCAATATACGCCGTCGAACCTGCCCTCGGCAGACTAAGACCACCGGGCTGCGGAGCCTCACACTCCGCAGCCCTCAGCGCCGCCGGTTCTTCAGCAGACTTCGCAAGAAAGGGATGCTCCATGGAGTTCCTCTACTCACTTTTCTCGTTTCTCTATCAGTTCGGGGATGCTTTCGCCTTCCTCGTGTTGAGCGCCTGCGGGCTCGCCGTGATTTTCGGCATGATGGGGGTGATCAATCTCGCCCATGGCGAATTCATTCTCTGTGGCGCCTATGTCTCGACCAGCGTGACGCATATGGGGGTGCCCCTGCCTCTGGCCATTCTCGCCGGATCGGTCGCCGCCGGGATCGCGGGGATGATCGTCGAAGTGGCGGTGATCCGGCCGCTTTACAAACGACCGCTCGATACGATCGTCGCGACCTGGGGCATTTCGATGATCGTCACCCAGGGCACTTTGATCGTGCTCGGGACAACCATGGCCGGCAGCGGCACGCCCTTTGGCAGTTTCTCGATCGGCAATTATTCCTATTCCGTCTATCGCGTGGTCCTGATGATCATGGCGCTGGTGACACTGGCCGCGCTGTGGCTGATGTTCACCAAGACCCGTTTCGGCATCCTTGCCCGTGCCACCATCCAGGTGCCGCATGTGGCCGAGGCGCTCGGGGTCAATACCAACCTGGTCTACAGCATGACCTTCGGCCTCGGCGCTGCATTGGCCGGGCTGGCCGGCGGTCTTTATGCGCCGACCATGACCCTGGTGCCGACGATGGGATCGTCCTTCATGGTCGAGGCTTTCGTCACCGTCGTCGTGGGCGGGGCGGATATCTTTCTCGGCACGGCACCGGCGGCGGTCGTCCTCGGCTTCATCAAGGCGACGCTGACCTCGTGGCAAGGCCAGCTGGCCGGTCAGATCGGCATGCTGATCGCCGTCATCATCGTGATCCGTATCCTCCCGCGCGGCATCAGCGGCAAGATCCTGAAAGAGAGAGCCTGACATGTCTCACCCCTCCCGTTTCACCGCTTTCCTGAAGCTTGTCGAAGGGCCGCAAACCCTGGGCAAGGGCCCGAAATTCTGGTCGGTTTTCGCGCTGGTCCTGCTGGCGGCCTGTATCTATCCGCAGTTTGCCGACAGCTATGACGTGGGCAATAACGTCTACTTTTTCAACTGGCTGTTCATGGCCATGGGGCTCAGCCTGATCTGGGGCTATGGCGGCGCGCTCAGCTTCGGTCAGACCGCCTTCTTCGGGGTGGCCGGCTATGCTTACGGCGTGCTCACGATCAACCTCGGGGATGCCTATGGGCTGACGCTTGTGTCGCTCCTGCTCGCCGTCGGGATCAGCGCGCTCTTTGCCGCGATCCTCGGCTACTTCCTGTTTTATGGCCGGATCAGCGGTGTGTTCCTGGGCATCGTGACGCTTTCCGTCACGCTGGTGCTCGAACGGTTCATGGCGCAGACGGCTGGGCCGCAATGGGCGATCGGCAAGGCCCGGCTGAACGGGTTCAACGGCATGGGGGCGATGCCGTCGCTGACCATTCCCTGGCCCGGCGGCGCAATCGTGCTCTATCCCGATGTCACGCTTTATTACGTGACGCTCGCCCTGCTGGTGAGCGTCTATCTCGGGCTTCGGATTCTGGTGAATTCGCGGTTCGGCAATGTCATCGTCGCGATCCGGGAAAACCCGCTGCGCGCAGAGATGCTCGGTTATGACATCCGCAAATATCAATTGATCACCTTTGTCATCGGTTCGGCGCTCGCCGGTCTCTCGGGCGTGCTCTACACCTCCTGGGGCAATTATATCACGCCCGCCTCGATGGGGATGACCGCCGCGTCCCTGCCGATCGTCTGGGTCGCGGTCGGAGGCCGGTCGGATCTGACGACGACGCTCATCGGTGCGCTGGCGGTGCTCATCGTGTTCCAGACGCTGACGATCTACGGCAGCCAATATGCGCTGGTGGTGATGGGGGCGCTTCTGGTGATCACCGTGCTGATCGCCCCCCGCGGCATCGTGATCGCCCTGTCCGATCTCCTGCCGGCGCGCAAATCCAAGATGAAAGGGGAGGTGTGATGGCTATTCTCGAAACCCGCCAGCTCAACAAGCATTTCGGCGGTCTCCATGTGACAGGCAATGTCGATTTCGCGCTCGAACCGGGGGAGATGCATTGTCTGATCGGTCCGAACGGCGCCGGCAAGAGCACCTTTTTCCGGCTGATCCTCGGCGAACATATGCCCGACAGCGGTCATATTCTCTACGATGGCAGCGACATCACGCGCAACAAACCGTTCGAACGCATCCGCCGCGGCATCAGCGTGAAGTTTCAGGTGCCGGGGATTTTCAAGGAATTGAGCGTCCGGCAAAACCTCGAGATCGCGCTGCAGCACCATGTCGCGCCGCTGATGCTGCACGAGGAAATCGATCGCCTGCTCGAATTCCTGAAGCTTTCCGCGGATCACATGCAGCTGGCGGGCAATCTCAGCCACGGGCAGAAGCAATGGCTGGAGATCGGCATGGCGGTGGCGCTGAAGCCGAAGCTTCTGCTGCTCGACGAGCCGACCGCCGGCATGACACCCGACGAGACCTTTGCCACCGGCGAAATGCTTCAGGAGCTGAACCGCGAGGGCATGACGCTGCTCGCCGTCGAGCATGACATGGCCTTTGTCCGGCAGATCGCACACCAGGTGACGGTGCTGCATTTCGGCAAGGTTTTCGCCCAGGGCACGATCGATGAAATCGTTGCCGATGAGCGTGTGACCGCAATCTATCTGGGAGAGGCCGATGCGTAAGGATGTTATTCTCGATGTCATCAACCTGAATTCCGGCTATGGCGGGAAACCGGTGTTGCAAGGCGCCGATTTCCAGGTCCGCGAAGGCGAGATCGTCGCCGTGATCGGCCGCAACGGGGTTGGCAAGTCGACCCTGATGAAGACGCTGATCGGCCTGTTGCCGACCGACAAGGGCTCTGTCAATCTGCGTGGCGCCTCGGTCGATCTTTTGTCGGCGCATAAACGCGCGCGCAAGGGGATCGGCTATGTGCCGCAGGGACGCGACGTGTTCCCGCGGATGAGCGTGCTCGAGAACCTCTTGGTCGGAGAGGCGATTTCCGGTCGCTCCATCGCCGGCAAGGTCGAGGAAATCTACAAGTATTTCCCGATCCTGAAGGAACGCGCGGATCAGCGTGCCGGCACCATGTCCGGCGGGCAGCAACAGCAGCTCGCGATCGGGCGGGTGCTGATGGGAGAGCCGTCGCTCATCCTGCTCGACGAACCCTCCGAAGGCATCCAGCCCAATATCGTGCAGGACATCGCGCGCATCATGGTCGAGCTGAACCGGGAGACCGGCGTCACCGTCGTTTTCGTTGAACAGAACATCGACATGATCCGGGCGATGGCACAGCGCTGCTACGTCATGGACAAGGGCCGCATCGTCGCCGAGCTGGATCAGGACATGCTGCAGGACCGCAATACCATTCGCCAATACCTCTCGGTTTGAAACCGTTGGCACAGTCAAGACCATCACAGAAAGGACCCCGTTATGAGCTGGTTTGAAGAGTCGATCATGGCCCGCAAAGGCGTCGCGCAAGGCAAGACGCTCGAGACGCGCACCATCACCGAGGCCGAGCAGGGTGATTACCCGTATATCTACACCGCCGGGATCGATCCCGTGCTGCGCGTCGATCCGGGCACCGTGGTCAGCGCCGAGACGCATGACGCTTTCGAAGGCGCGATTCAGAAGGAAACCGATGTCCCGACGGAGATCCTGAACTTTCCCTTCCTCAATCCGCAGAACGGGCCGATCTATGTCAACGGTGCCGAAAAGGGCGACACCATCGCCGTCTATATCGAAAGCATCGTACCGCGCGGGCCGCAGCCGCGGGGCACCACCGTCATCATGCCGGAATTCGGCGGTCTCGTGCCGACATTCGAAACCGCTCTGCTGACCCAGCCGCTGCCCGAAGTGGTGCGCAAGCTGGACATCACCGTGGAAGAGGGCACCAAATGGAACGATCAGATCAGCCTGCCGTATGAGCCCTTTATCGGCACCATCGGCACGGCGCCGGAAGCGGAGGCGATTTCCTCGCTGGTACCCGACTATTACGGCGGCAACATGGACCTGCCCGATGTCGCGCCGGGCGCGGTGGTCTACCTGCCGGTGCAGACCGAGGGCGGCTATCTGTTCCTCGGGGATTGTCACGCGGCGCAGGGCGACGGCGAATTGTGCGGTGTCGCGATCGAGCACCCGACCGTCACCACGGTGCGCATCGATCTGATCAAGAACTGGAGCATCCGCACGCCGCGTCTCGAGAACAAGGATTTCTACATGACCGTGGGCTCGGCGCGCCCGATGGAGGATGCCGCCCGCGGTGCCTATCGCGAGCTGATCCGCTGGATGGCGGCGGATTTCGGTTTTGACGAGATCGATGCCTATATGCTGCTGACGCAATGCGGACGCGTGCGTCTCGGCAATATGGTGGACCCGAAATATACGGTCGGGGCCTCTGTGCTCAAATCGATCATCGGCATCGCAGACTAAGCGACCCGAGATGGGGCGGTGCCGTTCCGCCCCAATCCTCCTCACCCCGCATTTCGAACCCGCCCGGCCTCACCCCGGGTCATGGCAGCGTGACGCTTGCCAATCGCACAGGAGCACCCAATGACCACGGACTCTTCCACTTCGCACCCTTCGGAGAAATCCCTGCCGGATCTCGGGACACTGAGTGTCGCGGCCGTGCAGGACGGCCTGCAATCGGGCCGGTTCACCGCCGAGGCGCTGACCAAGGCCTGTCTCGCCCAGATCGCGGCGCTGAACGGCCATTACAACGCGATCATCTTTGAAAACGAAGCGGCGCTCGAGACCGCGCGCGAGATTGATCGTCGTCTGGCCGCCGGAGAAAAGCTCGGTCCGCTGGCCGGCGTTCCTGTGGTGGTGAAAGACCCGATGGACATGCAGGGCATCCCGACGACCGCCGGCTGGCGCATGCTCTATTCCAAGGCCGGAGGGGTCGATCTCATTCCCGAACGGGACAGTCCCGTCGTGGCGCGGATGCGGGCGGCGGATGCGGTCATCCTTGGCAAGACCAATGTGCCGATCCTGAGCTGGACCGGAACCCATGCCAATGACAGCTGGGCTGGGCCGACCATCAATCCGGCGATCGAGGACCGGGCGCCGGGCGGCTCGAGCGCCGGCACGGCGGCGGCGGTTGCGACGCATATGTGCGTTCTGGGACTGGCGGAGGAAACCGGGGGCTCGATTCAGAACCCGGCCTCGGCGCAGGGGCTCGTGGGGATCAAGCCGACCATCGGTCTGGTGCCGAATGCCGGGGTGGTCCCGCTGTCCGGCAACCGGGACGTTGTCGGGCCGATTGCCCGCACGGTGCGCGATGCCGCCCTCGGTCTCGATGTTCTGGCCGGGTTCACCACCGAGGACCCCAAGACACTCGCCGCGGTCGACAAGATCCCCGAAGACGGCTATGCCGCAGGTCTCTCGAAGGACGGGCTGAAAGGCAAACGCCTTGGTCTCTACGGCCCCGGCTGGCGCAAGGATGCGCTCTCCGAAGAGGCGGCCCGGCTCTATGAGCGCGCCAAGGCAGAGCTGAAAGAGCTCGGTGCGGACCTGGTCGAGGACCCCTTTGCCGGCACCGATTTTGCCACGCTGCGCCAGATCACGCCGGGCACGCCGTTCTTCGACGGGCGCGGCCTTGAATCCATCCCTTACGACATGACGCTCTATTTGCGCCGGCTCGGTGAAAATGCTGCGCTCAAGACATGGGAGGAATTCGTAGAGGCCACGAAAGCCGAAGATCCTTTCGCCAAGGGCGCGATCCTGGGGTTTCTCAAGGAGCTGCCCGATTTCCTTGCAGCGGTGAAATCTCCGGCGACGCCGCCGGCCATGCCGGAGTTCACGGCGCTCAAACGCCGCTATCTCCAGCTGATCGATCAGGTCTTTGCCGAGCACGATTTGGATGCGCTGGTCTATCCGCAGATGCTGCAGGAACTGCCCGGGCTCCATTCGGGCGACGCCATCCTTGAGACGACCGTCGGAGAGCTGAACATCGCCGGTCTCCCCGGGATCACCGTGCCGGCGGGCTATTACGCCTCGGGGGCGCCGTTCGAGCTGATTTTCCTCGGGAAACAATGGGGGGAACCGGATCTCATCCAAAGCGCCTACGCCTATGAACAGGGGACAGCCCACCGCAAACCGGCCATTTGAGCAAGACGGGGCAGGGGAGCGGGACAATCCTTCTTTGGTCTTTTATGGGTCTTTCATTGGCATATGGTGCGTGTTCATCTTATGTTCTCCCTATGCGAGTCGATTTTGACAAGGTCTTTCCCCTGCGCCGGGCCCGGGTCCATGAGGTCTTCGGGCCCGGTGCCATGAGTTTTGCCGCCATCAGCTTTGCCACCATGGCCGGGCATGGGGCCGGGCAGGGCGCGGGGCTGTGGATCCGCGAAAGCTGGCTGTCCGACGGGCTCACGCCGCAGGGCCTCCTGCCTTTCTTCGATCCGGCGCAGCTGCTCCTGGCCCGGCCCAAGGATCAGATCGACGCGCTCTCCGTGGCCGAAGAGGCGCTTCGGGACGGGGTCCTGCCCTTTGTGGTGATCGAGATCACCCGGGCGCTGAACCTGCGCGAAGGACGACGGTTGCAATTGGCCGCCAAGGCAGGCGGCGCCACCGGCCTGTGTCTCATTCCCGAGGGCATGGGGTCGAATGCCGCCGAGACCCGCTGGCAGGCCGCGCCTCTGTTCGATCCAGAGGGCAATCCCGCGCGGCAAGACTCGACTTTGATGCGCTGGGAAATTAAAAAGAACAAATCAGGAACACTTGGAGCCTGGAATGTTCGATGGGATCCGAAAGCGCGCCGTGTGCATGTGGTTTCCCCGGTTGCCGAGCGACCGGGTGCTGCGGGTGCGCCCGCTGGCCCGGCCGGATGAGAGCCCATTCGCGCTGACGCTCCGGGCCAAGAACACAGAGCGGATCTATTGTCTCAACGCGGCGGCCGAGCGGCAGGGGCTCCGCCGCGGCATGAGCTTTGCCGATGCCCGGGCGTTCTGTCCCGATCTGCTGAGTCAGCCGGCGCGGCCGGATCTCGACGCGCGGTTTCTCGCGACCCTGCGCCGTTGGGCAACGCGCTATTGCCCCTGGGTGGGGTATGAGGGCGAGGACGGGCTGGTGCTCGATGTCACCGGCTCCACCCATCTCTGGGGCGGTGAGGCGGAGATGCTCGCAGATATGCAGGCGCGCGCGCGCCGCGCCGGGCTGACGCTGCGACTGGGGCTGGGCGAGACCCGCGGTGCGGCCTGGGCTTTCGCGCATTTCGGCGATGGGCAAGCCGGGCTCACGGCGTTGCCGGTCGCCGCGCTGCGGCTTGAGGATCGCATGGTCACCGCCTTGGAACGGCTGGGGCTTCGCACCATCGGCGATCTCAGTGCCGCGGCCCGGGCACCGCTGGCGCGTCGTTTCGGGCCGGAGCTGTTGCTGCGGCTGGATCAGGCCATGGGCGATATCCCGGAACCGACCATGCCGGAAAGCGAGCCGCCGCGGTTTGCCGTGCGGATGAGCCTGCCGGAGCCGATCGGGCTCGCGGAGGACGTCATGGGCATCACCGCCCGGCTTCTGGCGCCGCTCTGTGACAAGCTCAAGGCACAGGAGATGGGCGCGCGTCGTCTCACCCTGACTCTGCGCCGGGTCGATCAGGGCAGTCCCGAGGTCGAGCTGCGCCTGGCCGCGCCGATGCGTGACCCGCATCGTATCCTGCCGCTGTTCACCCGTGGCGTCGGCGAGGTCGACGCGGGGTTCGGCATCGATCAGATCCGGCTGGAAGCGACTCAGGTCGAGCCCCTGCCGGTGCAGCAGATCGGCAGTCGCCATATTGGCGCGGCGGCGCAGGCGCCGGATCGATTGAACGATCTGATCACCCGCATCGGCACCCGCATCGGGCTGGAGCAGATCCAGCGCTTTCTGCCCGCCGACAGCCATATCCCGGAACGTGCCTTCACGATGGCCGCCGCCGCGTTTAGCACGCCCGACAGCGCATGGGCCTTGCCCGGTCCGCGGCCGCTGCGGCAGTTTCCGCCGGAACCGATCGCCAGTCACGGTGCTGGTCACGGTGCTGGTCACGGTGCGGGTCACGGTGCTGGGCAGGGCGCTGAACCGCCCGCGCGGTTTCGCTGGCGACGGATGACGCTTTCCACCGGGCGCGCCGTGGGGCCGGAACGCATCGCGCCGGAATGGTGGCTGCCGGATGAAAACTGGCGCTCAGGTCTGCGCGATTACTGGCGGATCGAGACGCGCGAGGGGCGCCGGCTCTGGCTCTATTACACACCACAAAATCCCGGCTGGTTCGTGCAGGGGGAATTCGCGTGAGTGAGAAACGTCCAGGACATGATCCGGGGGATCATGGCAGTTTCGAACAGGCGGAGCCCCAGCGCCCATATTGGCCGTCTGGCCAATATGCCGAATTGTGCACCACCTCGAATTTCACCTTTCTCACCGGGGCTTCGCATCCCGAAGAGCTGATGCTGCGCGCCGCCGAGCTGGGGCTTGAGGCCGTGGCTATCACTGACCGCAACACGCTCGCCGGGGTGGTTCGTGCATATTCTGCGCTCAAGACCCTGCGCGAGGAGGCCTCCGAGAGCCTTCGGGTGCGGTCCTCGCATCGGGTCGATCCGAGTTCCCGGCAGGATTTTGGCGCGTCCCTCGATCTGCCGCGACCGGAGCCGTCCAGATTGCCGAAGCTCCCAAGGCTGATCGTCGGCAGTCGTCTCGTGCTGCGCGATTGCCCGGTGGAATTTCTAGCCCTGCCGACGGATCGGGCCGCCTATCACCGGCTGGCGCGGCTGTTGACCACGGGCAAGCGGCGGGCGGAAAAGGCCGAATGCCATCTCGATCTGAGCGACGTGGAGGCGGGTTGTCAGGGCATGATCCTCATTGCCCTGCCGCCGCCGGATCTGCCTCAGGCGCTCGCCCCGCTCGGGCGGCTGCAACGGCGCTATCCGGGGCAGGTCTTCCTTGGCGCCGCACCACGATATGACGGCTCCGATCAGGCCTGGTTCGATGCCTGCGCCGCACTGGCGCTCAGGTGCTCCACCCCGATGGTGGCTCTGGGCGATGTGCTCATGCATCACGGGCGGCGGCGCAGATTGGCGGATGTGCTGACCTGTATGCGCGAGGGGCTCACCATCGACCGGATCGGCACGCGGGCGCTGGCCAATGCCGAGCGGCGGCTGAAAGGCGCCGCCGACATGGCGCGGCTCTACCGGCGGCACCCGGCGGCGCTCAAACGCACATTGGAGATCGCGGCGCGCTGTGGCTTTGATCTCTCTGAACTGAGCTATGAATACCCGGATGAGATGGCCGAAGGCGAGGAACCTCAGGCGCGGCTTGAACGGCTGGCGCGCGAAGGTGTCAAACGCCGCTACCCTGAGGGCGCCTCCGAGCGGGTGCATGGCCTGATGGAAAAGGAGCTCTCCTTGATCGGTGAGCTGCGTTACGCGCCCTATTTCCTCACCGTGCATGATATCGTGCAGGAGGCACGCGCGCGCGGCATTCTCTGTCAGGGGCGTGGCTCGGCGGCCAATTCGATCCTCTGTTACCTGCTGGGTATCACCGATGTCTCGCCCGACATGATCGGCATGGTGTTCGAGCGCTTCATTTCACGTCATCGCGGCGAGCCGCCCGATATCGATGTGGATTTCGAACACGAGCGGCGCGAGGAGGTGATCCAGTGGATCTATGAGAAATATGGCCGTCACCGCGCTGGTCTTTGTGCCACGGTGATTCATTTCCGCACCCGCGCCGCGATCCGCGAGGTCGGCAAGGTCATGGGCCTGTCCCAGGACCTTACCGCACGGCTCTCGGGCGATATCTGGGGCATGTCCAACGCCGGCGCGGATCTGGAGCGGGTCAAGGCCCTGGGGCTTGACCCGACGGACCGGCGGCTGGCCCAGACCATCGAACTCATCGGTGAGATCATCGGCTTTCCACGGCACCTGAGCCAACATGTCGGCGGCTTCATCATCACCCGCGGGCGCCTGGATGAGCTCTGCCCGATCGAGAACGCCGCGATGGAGGATCGCACGGTGATCGAATGGGACAAGGACGATATCGACGCTCTGGGTATCCTGAAGGTCGATGTGCTGTCCTTGGGCATGCTCACATGTCTGCGCAAGAGCTTCGACCTGTTGCAGCAACATGAGAAGATCCGGCACCGGCTCGACACGGTGCCGCAGGAAGATGGTACGACCTATGAGATGCTGCAACGCGCCGATGCGGTGGGGGTGTTCCAGGTCGAAAGCCGGGCGCAGATGAATTTTCTGCCGCGGATGAAGCCCAAAACCTTCTACGATCTGGTGATCGAGGTCGCCATTGTGCGCCCCGGCCCGATCCAGGGCGGTATGGTCCAGCCCTATATCCGGCGAAGGCAAAAACTCGAAGCGCCGGAGCCCTTCGGTCCCGCGCTCGAAGAGGTCACCCGCAAGACCCTCGGCGTGCCCTTGTTTCAGGAACAGGCGATGCAGATCGCCGTGGTCGGCGCGGGCTATACGGCGGAAGAGGCCGACAAGCTCCGGCGCTCTCTGGCCTCGTTCCGGCGCATGGGCACGATCGGCGCCCATCGTGAGCGGTTCCTGCAGGGCATGCGCCAGAATGGCTATAGCGACGCCGTGGCCGAGGCCTGTTTTTCGCAGATCGAAGGCTTCGCCGATTACGGGTTTCCGGAAAGCCATGCGGCGGCCTTTGCCATGCTGACCTATGTCTCGTCCTGGCTGAAATGCCACCACCCGGCGGTCTTTGCCTGTGCTTTGCTGAACTCCCAGCCGATGGGGTTTTACGCGCCCGCCCAGATCGTCCGCGATGTCCGCGACCATGGCGTCGAGGTGCGGCCGGTCTGTGTCAACAACTCGGGCTGGGACAATCTTCTGGAACGCCGGGCCGACGGGGCGCTGGCGCTCAGGCTCGGGTTTCGCCAGATCAAGGGCTTTCGCGAAGAGGATGCCGGTTGGATCACGGCGGCGCGCGGCAATGGCTATCAGGACCCGGAGAGCGTCTGGCTCAGGGCAGGGGTGGCGCCTGCGGTGCTCGAACGTCTGGCCGAGGCGGACGCCTTCATCGGCATGGGGCTGACGCGGCGCGATGCGCTCTGGCAGGTGCGCGCCATTCGTGCGCCGAAACCCTTGCCTCTGTTCTCCGACCCGCTCGATGGCGAAGGCATTCGTGAGCCGCAGGTCAGCCTGCCTGCGATGCATCTGGGCGAGGAGGTGGTGGAGGATTACGTCGCTCTGCGCCTCACCTTGCGGGCCCATCCGATGGAGCTTCTGCGCCCGGGCATTCCCGGCCTGACGCCGCATGACCGTTTGCCCACAGCACCGCTCAGGCGCACTGCCGTCTGCGGCCTCGTCATCACCCGGCAACGTCCGGGCACGGCCTCCGGCGTGATCTTCCTGACGCTCGAAGACGAGACCGGTGTCTCGAATGTGGTGGTCTGGCCCAAGGTCTACAAACGCTTCCGCCGGACCGTCATGGGCGGGCGGTTGCTGCGCGTCACCGGGCGGTTGGAGCGCGAGGGCATGGTTGTGCATCTGATCGCCGATCACATCGAGGACCTGTCCGACAAGCTCTCGGAATTGGGCCATCCCCTGGACGATGCGGTGGGCATCACCCAGCCACAGGCCGACGATGCGCCGCGTCGCACGCGATCGGCCGCGCGCCCCAAACCCACCGCGCGCCACCCCCGCGAACAGGCCAAACGCCTGTTCCCGAGCCGGGATTTCCATTGACGAAAAAGGCTTCGAACACGACCTTATGGCGTCGTCAATGCAGACATTCGGACAGGGACGTCGTCGGTGTTTTGAGGCAAAATGGTAATAAAAAAGCCCTCAAGTCAGAGACTTAAGGGCTTGTTATGGCTCCGGCGGTAGGGATCGAACCTACGACCAATTGATTAACAGTCAACTGCTCTACCGCTGAGCTACGCCGGAACATGACGGGGTGTATAGCTATGTGATTTCGGGCGTGCAAGAGGGTTTTGTCACAAAAAACGGATTTTTGTGATTTTTCCTGTCAGGCCATGGAAAACTCTGCCTTTTCAGAGAGTTCCGGGGTTGCCCGGACGCGATTTCTTTGCGTCAGGTCGATCAGATGGGCCAATGTGTTGCGGGCGGCTGCGGGCAGGTGGCTCTGTGGCAAATCGCTGTAGATACTGCGGGTGAGATCCATCAGCCCCATGGGCGCCTGCGCCAGAGCGGCTAGGATCTGGGCCTCGCGACCGGCACGATGGGTGAGCAGAAAGGCAATCCGCTCTTTAGGGCTGTCGACCGGGGCGCCGTGGCCCGGGTAAAGCCGGTCGGCGCCGATCTCCTGCACCAGAGCGCAGCTGTCGCGAAAGGCGGCGGCATCGCCATCGGGAGGCGAGATCAGCGACGAGGACCAGCCCATGATCAGATCGCCGGAAAACACGGCGTCACCGTCGGCCCCCTGCCAGTGAAAACACAGATGATTGCCCATGTGACCGGGCGTGTGCAGCGCGGTGATCCGGCCGGCGCCGGTGTCGATCTCTGTCGTATGGGGCAGGGTGACATCGGGGCGGAAGTGCTCATCGACCCCTTCGCCTCCGCCAAGCGTGTCCGAGAGCCGCTCCATATGGGCGGCGCGCCCGGCCTTGGCATCGCCAAAGGCATGGGTTTCGGCGCCGGTCTCGCGCGCGAGCGCTGCGGCACCGGCACTGTGATCGACATGGGCATGGGTGACCAGGATATGCGAGATCGAGACGCCCGGGGGCAGGGCGGCCAGAATGGCGGCACGGTGATCCGGCAGATCCGGACCGGGGTCGATCAACACGCGCTCGGAGCCTTCGCCCAGGAGATAGGAGTTGGTGCCCCAATAGGTCATCGGCGACGGGTTGGGCGCGAGGATGCGCCGGAGCCCGGGTGCGAGCTCACTGTGGGTCTCTGGGCGGTTCTGCACGCGGATTTCCCTTTCCTTCGGCCTCTTCCGGGGGCTACCAATAGCGCATGTTTTTCGATTGGCTCAAAAAATATATGCCGCGCGGGATCTACGGGCGCGGCGCCCTGATCCTGCTGGTGCCCGTGGTGGTGATCCAGCTTGTCGTGATGATCACCTTTTCGCAACGCTATTTCGAGGACATCACCCGCCAGCTCAGCAGCGGTGTGGTGGCGGAGATCGGGCTCTATGTCGTCGCGGTCGGGGAAATCCCGCCGGAGGATCTGCCGGGGGCTCTGGAGATTCTGGACGATCAGCTTGGTTTTGTCTCGACGCTCGGGGCGGGCGCGCAGGTGCAAGACCGGCGGCCCTGGTACGACATTTCCGCCCGGGTGATCGGCGATGAGCTGCACAAGGCGGTGCCCGGGGTCGAGGGGATCGATGTCGGCAGCGATCCGCGGCGGGTCGTCACCTCGATCCTGACCGGGAATGGTCGGCTGGTGATCGATTTTCCACGTCGGCGCGCCTCGGCCTCGAACCCGCATCAGCTCATGGTCTGGACCGCTTTCACCGGGTTGGTGATGACGCTCATCGCCTTTGTCTTTCTGCGCAACCAGCTGCGCCCGATCCGGCAACTGGCGCGGGCAGCCGAAGCTTTCGGACGTGGTGAGAGCCGGCCTTATCGTCCGGCGGGGGCGATCGAAGTGCGTTCCGCAGGCGCGGCCTTTCTCAATATGCGGGCGCGGCTCGAACGCCAAATCGAACAGCGCACGCTGATGCTCTCGGGCGTGTCGCATGACCTGCGCACACCGCTGACCCGGATCCGGCTCGGTCTGTCGATGCTGGATGTCCCCAAGGCGGACGCGGATGAGCTCAAGGCCATGCAGCGCGATCTCGACGAGATGGAACGGCTGATCGATGCTTTCCTCGATTTTGCCCGCGCAGATGCGACGGAGGAGCCGAGCAGGGTCACGTTGCAAGCCCTGATCGACGGTGCGGTGGACCGGTCCGAACGGGCCGGGCGTCCGGTGGCGATCGGCGAGATGCCCGATCAGCCGGTGACGCTGATGGGGCGGCCGGATGCGCTGGCCCGCGCCCTCGACAATCTCCTGTCTAATGCCCGGCGCTACGGGACGCAGACCCGGGTGAGTCTGCGCCTGTTCGAACGCGCAGCGGTGATTTCGGTCGAGGATGACGGGCCGGGGATCGGGCCCGAGGATCGCGAGCGGGCTTTGCAGCCCTTTGTCCGGCTCGATGCGGCCCGCAATCAGAACCGCGGTTCGGGTGTCGGGCTCGGGCTGGCGATCGCCCGCGATGTGGCGCGCCGCCACGGTGGGACGCTGCGGCTCGAGGCCAGCACGGAGCTCGGTGGGCTCAAGGCCGATCTGGTTCTGGCGCGCTGAGGCAGGACCCGGCCTGTTGAGCGGGCCGCCGAAGGGGGCATTGTTGAGCGGAGGGCCATCGAGGGGCACGGGGGAGACCCCGCGCCGCTCTGTTTTTCCGCCATTTGTTGCGGGCGCCTTGCCGTCGGTGCGGGCTTTTGCAGGTTCAGGAGGCCAGAGGCGCGCGATAATGCGATCGTGACGCCTGTTCGCGCGGCAGCGGTTCGAGTTTGAAAGCGGCGACCAGGGAGGCCAGCATCTTGGCATTGGTGTTGAGATCGACGGCGGCGGCGGTGGCCTCCTCGGCCATGGCGGCGTTCTGCTGGTTGGATTGATCGATCTCGTGCAGCGTGTCGGAAATCTGGGTCACCCCCATGGCCTGTTCCTGTGCCGCATGGGCGATCTCGGACAATTGGCTGTCGATCTGGTCGACCTTTTCGCGCGAGGTCAGAAGCGCCTTGCTGGTCTTGTTGACCAGCGCCTCTCCATTGCTCACCCGCACCTCGCCCTGTTCGATCAGATCGCGAATGCTCTTGGCCGTGGTGCCCGCGCGCTGCGCCAGGCTGCGCACCTCCGAGGCCACGACGGCAAAGCCGCGTCCGGCGTCGCCGGCGCGCGCCGCTTCCACCGCGGCATTGAGGGCCAGAAGGTTGGTCTGCATGGCGATGTCGTCGATCAGGGAGACCGATTGGGCGATCGATTTGAACCCTTCGGAAATTTCGCGCATCGCGACCTCGGTCTCGTTCATGATCTGGCCGGATTCATGCATCAGGGCCGTGGTTTCCGAGGCGGCGCCGGTGGCCTCGCGGGCGTTCTGGGCGCTGATGTCCATGGTGGAGCGGATCTCGGTCAGCGCCGAGGCGGTGGTCTCGAGCGATCCGGCCTGGGTCTCGGTGCGGGTCGAGAGATCGGCGGCCGCGCCGGAAATCGCCATGGTGCCGGCCTGCAGCTCCGAGGCGGCGGCGGACAGGCTCTCCATCGCCCCGCGCATGGCATCGGTGGCGCGGTTGAAATCATCCCGCGTCTGGGCGGATTTCTCCGGCATGTCCGGCCCGATCCGGTAGCTCAGATCACCGCGCGCCAGCGCCTCGAGCGCCACGCTCAGCATATCCATGGCCTTCTTATCCTCGGCCATCGCAGCCTCGCGCTGACGGTCGAATTCGGCGCGCTCGGCGGCGGCCTCCTGTTCCATCTGGGCAAAGAAATGATGCATCGAGACGGCGACGTCGTTGAAAATCGCGGTCATCAGAACCTGTGCCATCTCGGCGCGATGTTCGATCGGCTCATCCTGCGCGGCGCGATAGAGCGAATTGAGCAGGCCGGCGGCATAATAGCTGTAGCCCAGAAGGTAATCGGGATAGCTGGTCTTGGCCGCAATGTCGGCGGAGATCCGGCCCTGAATCCGGAAATACTCGGCCGAGTAATCGCCATGACAAATCTGCCGCAGCTTGGTGGTCTCGCGCGCCATCATCTCATCGGGGAAAGGGCCCATGTGCGGGTCAACGACGCGATAGGCCTCCGTCAACGTGTCTTTCAAACTCGGTTCAACGAAATCAAACACCTCGCGGCCGAGGGTTTTCTGGTCCGAAGACCAGGGTTGAATCTGTTGTTCGATGTGCATGTGAGGCCTGTCCTTGTGCCGAAGGGTTTTGCGTGCCGAAGAGTGTCGCGTTTCAGGGCAATTTAGGAACGGTCCGTCACCGGGAGGTTAAGGAATATCGTTTTCGCAAAAAATGCCGCCGGGATCGCGCCCGCGCCGACCGCGTTCGGGTTTCAGCGGATATGCCTTTGCCGCATATGCCAGGCGGATTGTTCCGGCAGCCGGTCATAGCCCGCATTCACCGGACAGGCCCGTCTCGAGAGACAGCCGCCGGAGCTGCAACCGTCGCCCTGACCGCCATCGAGATAGGCGTAGCAGGCTTTGACGTCATAGCCGTCTTCGGAAAACGCCCCGATCGGGCAGGCGGCAAGGCAGGGGGCTGCGCAACCGAGGCAGGGCGAGCTGACCTCGGGCAGGAGCGCATGATCTCCGGGGACGGCAATGGCGCCACGGTAAGAGGCCATGAGCCCCATGCGCGCGTGCACCATGAAGAAGATCGGCGAGCTGAAGGCTTGGCCTGAGCCGAGGATCAGGGGCACAAAGGAGGTGCGCGGTTCGCCGAACGGGTAGAGCGCGCGGCCGCCATGGGCCTTGGCCAGCGGATCGATGACGCGGGCCGACCAACGGTCGAGCGGATGACGTTCCCCGTCAGCAAACTCGGCACTGGCTGTCACATGCGCCCAGAACCCCGGCTCGTCCGGCGAGATCAGATAGATGGTTTCGCCATTCTCACGGAGCGTGGCGGAGACAAACAGGTGTTCGTTGCGAAGCGCGGTGTTCAAACTCTCGATCATGGGCGCGTCGGCGTCACTCTCTGATGGGGCCCCGGGGACGTTCGTCACGGGCGCAGCCGGGGATTTGGTGTTTCAAACCAGAGATTTGGTAGGCCCGGCAGGACTTGAACCCGCAACCAAAGCGTTATGAGCGCTCTGCTCTAACCAATTGAGCTACAGGCCCCCGATGGCGCTTTGATTATGCTGCGAGGCGGGCTGGGTCAAGAGCCGGGTCAAGCGCCTTGTCGGTTGGCGCTCGGTCCCGGGCCGGGGCAGAGGTGGATCAGACCGCCCGCGAGGTCTTTTCAACTCGGCACAAAGCCTGTAGACGGGCGGCAACGTCAGTTTTGCGGGGAGCTTTGGCCATGACGCAGGGAAAGAACGGTCTCACCTATGCCGATGCCGGTGTGGATATCGATGCGGGCAATGAATTGGTCGAACGGATCAAACCGGCCGCGAAAAAGACCGCGCGCCCGGGTGTGATGGCCGGTCTCGGCGGCTTTGGCGCGCTGTTCGACCTGAAGGCCGCGGGCTATGAAGACCCGATCCTGGTGGCTGCCACCGATGGCGTCGGCACCAAGCTGCGCATCGCCATCGACACCGATCACGTCGAGACCGTCGGCATCGATCTCGTCGCCATGTGCGTCAACGATCTGGTGTGTCAGGGCGCAGAGCCGCTGTTCTTTCTAGACTATTTCGCCACCGGCAAGCTCAAGCTCGACAATGCGAGCGCCGTGGTCGAAGGCATCGCCAAGGGCTGTGAGCTCTCGGGCTGTGCGCTGATCGGGGGGGAGACCGCCGAGATGCCGGGCATGTACGAAGATGGCGATTTCGACCTGGCGGGTTTTGCCGTCGGCGCGATGGAGCGCGGCGCCGATCTGCCCACGGGCGTGCGCGAGGGCGACGTGCTTTTGGGCCTCGGCTCCAACGGAGTGCACTCGAACGGCTATTCGCTGGTGCGCAAGATCGTCGAGATGTCGAGCTATCGCTGGTCCGACATTGCGCCGTTCTCCGATGAGACTCTGGGGCAGGAATTGCTGAAACCGACCCGGCTTTACGTCAAACCGGTGCTCAAGGCCATTCGCGCCGGCGGTGTGCACGCGCTGGCGCATATCACCGGTGGCGGTCTGACCGAGAACCTGCCGCGGGTGCTGCCGGCCGGCATGGGGGCCGATATCGATCTCACCTCTTGGGAGATGCCGCCGGTGTTCAAATGGCTGGTGGACACGGCCGGGCTGAGCCAGCACGAGCTGTTGAAGACCTTCAATGCCGGCATCGGCATGGTGGTGGTCTGTGACAAGGATCACGCCGAGACGCTCAAGAGCCTGCTCGAAGGCGAGGGCGAGAGCGTCTACCGTCTCGGCTCTGTCACCACCGGTGGCGGTGTCACCTATGAGGGCGTGCTCAAGTGAGTGAGCAGAAGAAGGTCGCGATCCTGATTTCCGGCGGCGGCTCCAACATGGTGTCGCTGGTCAAATCCATGACCGGGGATCAGGCGGGCGACCATCCGGGCCGGCCCTGTCTCGTGCTGTCGAACAAGCCGGACGCGGGCGGGCTCCTGAAGGCGGCCGAGCTGGGCGTGCCGACCGAGGTGATCGATCACCGCAACTTCAAGGGCGATCGCGAAGCCTTTGAAGAGGCGCTGATTTCCGCGATCGACCCCTATCAGCCCGATGTCATCGCCATGGCCGGGTTCATGCGCATCCTGACGCCGAAATTCATCACGCATTACGCCGGCAAGATGCTCAACATCCACCCCTCGCTGCTGCCGAAATACAAGGGGCTGCACACCCATCAGCGCGCCATCGAGGCGGGGGATGCCGAGGCCGGCTGTTCCGTCCACGAAGTCACCGCCGAGCTCGATGGCGGGCCCATTCTGGGACAGGCCCGGGTGCCGGTCTTGCCAAATGACACGCCCGACGATCTCGCCGCGCGGGTGCTGGTGAAAGAGCATCTGCTGTATCCGGAGGTGCTCAAGCGCTTCTGTCAGGGGGAGCGCGGGTCTTTCGAAATCTGAGCGCAGCTAAGGGGCCGGATCAGTCCGAATGGCGGATCGGACCGGCGCTGTTGCCATGCCAGTCCAGCTCCTGCCAGTCCAGCTCCTGCCAGTCCAGCCCCTGCGAGGCCGGGGCGCTCGGCGTGACCGGCAGAATATGCCGGGCGAACAGGGCAAGAAACAGCATCAGTATCAGGGCGAGCCAGAGCGGCCAGAGGGTTTTGAGCCCGTCGCTCGGCTGAGGCGCGCCTGTGGTCGAGTGCCCGGTATAGGGGCGTGGATCGGCAAGTTCGGTCATGGGACCCTCCTGTGAGATGGTCGGTGATGGGCATTGCGCGCGGGCGCAGAGACTGTCTTGAGATGCGGCAAAGATGGGGGCGGTGAAGGCATAAGTAAAATGAATATATATTCTTGATTTCATCAATATTTGTGAAATTATGGGTGACACGACCGTGCATCTTTCCTTTTGCCCGGAAAAACCGTAAGACATCAGGATCGTCGGGATGAGCCCGCACACTGCAGAAAAAGAATTATATGATCACCATCAAAACCACCGAGGGCCTTCAGGCCTTCTGCGAGCGCGCCAAGGCGCATGACTACGTCACGGTCGACACCGAATTCCTTCGCGAACGGACCTATTATTCCAAGCTCTGCCTCGTGCAGCTCGCCGTGCCCGGCGACGCCGAGGAAGATGCGGTTCTGCTGGACCCGCTGGCCAAGGGGATCGATCTGGCGCCGCTCTACGAGCTGTTCCGCGATCAGAGCGTGGTCAAGGTCTTCCACGCCGCGCGTCAGGATCTGGAGATCTTCTATATTCAGGGCGGGGTGATCCCCGAGCCGCTGTTCGACACCCAGATCGCCGCCATGGTCTGTGGCTTCGGCGAACAGGTGGGCTATGAGACGCTGGTGCGCAAGATCGCCAAGGAAGGCCTCGACAAGACTTCGCGCTTTACCGACTGGTCGCATCGTCCGCTGTCGCCGGCGCAGGAGAAATACGCCCTGGCCGATGTCACCCATCTGCGGGTGATCTACGAATATCTCCGCGATGAGATCAAACGCGAAGGGCGCGAGAAATGGGTCGCCGAGGAGCTTGAGATCCTCCTGACCCCTGCGACCTATGTGGTGGAACCGGACGAGGCCTGGATGCGGGTAAAGACCCGCACCAGCTCCGGCAAATTCCTCGCCTCGGTCAAGGAGCTTGCGGCGTTTCGGGAATTCTACGCTCAGAGCCGCGATATCCCGCGCAACCGGGTGTTCAAAGATGATGCGCTTCTGGAGCTGGCCTCGACCAAGCCGAAAACCCCGCAGGATCTGTCACGTTCGCGGCTGTTGCTGCGGGAGGCGCGCAAGGGCGAGATCGCCGACGGCATCCTGCAGGCGATCGAAAAATCCGCCGCTTACACGCCGGAGCAGATGCCGAAACTCGACATGTCGCGCGACAAGCTGCAGGTGAACCCGGCGCTGGCGGATATGCTGCGGGTGCTTTTGAAGGCCAAATCCGACGAGTTCAACGTCGCCGCCAAGATGATCGCTTCGGCGGCCGAGCTCGACATGATCGCCGCCGGCAAGCGCGATCTCGCCATGTTCAAGGGCTGGCGGGCCGAGGTCTTTGGCGACGATGCACTGCGCCTGTGCAAGGGTGAGATCGGTCTGGCGGTCAAGGGGCAGCGCGTGGGGGTGATCCCGCTCTGATCCGGATCGCATGCCCGAGATCGCATGCCTGAGTACGCCGGTTTCACGCCCCTGATCTGCATCAGGGGCGTTTTTCATTCGGCTCACCGCAGTTGCATGGCGAAATGCGCGCCGGTGATGTCGCGCGGCTCAAAGCCACAGGCGAGATAGGTCTCTTGCGCCCGCGTGTTATGCGTCTGCGTCGAAACGGTCAGGCGGTGGCAATCGAGCGCCACAGCCTCTTGTCGGGCGGCGTCGATCAGGGCGCGCCCGACACCACGTCCGCGCATGTCCTGACGGATGAACAGGTGATGCAGATCCATGTTCTTGCGCCCGTGCTGCAACTGTACGCCGCCGACCAGCCCGGCATAGCCCAGAAGCCCTTCGCTCTCGCCGCTGCTGTCTTCGGCGACCAGAAGGCGCAACCAGGGCAGGCCGGCCCCCATCAAATCGATCAGCGCCGCCATGGTCAGTTCCGGCTCGTCGCCGTGATGATGTGCCAGGGCATGGATCATCTGTAAAAGCGCATCCTTGTCGCCCCAGCGGGCCGGGCGGATGCGCGGCGAAATGGCCGGGCTGACGGTGCGGCGGTCGACGGTGTCGCGGTCTTTGGTAATCTCTGTCTGTAGGGTCATTTTCTGTCCTGTTCTCTGGCGCGTTCTCGGGCCACAGGACGGTTTGAAACATGAAAAAGCCGCCCTGCGGCGGCTGTTCAAATTTCCATATCTGTCCGGCCGCGCTCTATGTGAACTCGGTCCAATAAAAGACAGTCGTGGAAGCTGCATGTGTCATGTGGCGAAACTGCGCCATCGGGCAGGGCGTGTCAAGGGGGTCGCCGCGCGGCGGGCGAGTCTCTCAGGAGGCCTCGGCGAGATCCATGACATAGCGTGGTGCGCGCGGGGCGTGACGCTCAAAGCCAAAGGCGCGATAGGCCGCCTTGGCACTTTCGCTCTTATGGGCGATGCCGACGGTGAGCTGGCCGCAGCCGAGCTGTTCTGCCGTGGCCCGGGCGGCACGCATCAGGCGGCGACCGATCCCGTGCTTGCGATAGGCGGGATCGACATAGATATGATGCAGCTCCATCGAACGATCTTCGGCCCGAAGCTGCAGCCCGCCGACCAGCGCGGTATAGCCGATCAGATGCCCGCCGCATTCGGCAACCAGCACATGGGCCCAGGGGTTGGGCGCGGCGATGATGTCGATCAGCGTGGCGGTGTCGAGCTGCAGGCGATCCCGGATCTGCGGTACCAGCGCGTCGATCAGCGGCAGCAGGGCCGAAATGTCGCCAAGGCTGGCCGGGCGGATCGTGAGATCCGTCGGGCAGGGGGCGTGGCGCGGGGGATGAGAGGCGTTGGAGGGCATCGGTTCACAATTCGGATGGGGCTCGGAAAGCGTCTGTACAGAGCACCCAAAAAGTTAAAGCCGCCTTACATTGAGGGCATATTTTCATGACAGTCGGCCGCCGGATGCCTCAGGGGCGCAGGAGGCCGTGGTTTCGGCCCATATGTGGTGTTTCCCCTGCTCTGTCAATCGAATGGAATTGAATATCTGGTAAATTTTTCCAGAAGGGGAAATCCCGCCCGAGAACCCTCGAGGAAACGGGCATGCGGGACGTGAAGTCTGAGGCTGAAAGCCTGCCTGAATGATCTCTTTGGGAGAGACCGCCATTCGGTTACACTGTTTGAAAGTCCGGGGGATGCCATGATCGACGTCGAGGAAGTCATTCAATCTTCAGAGCGCTTGCGAGAGCTGCTTCCGACCGAGGGGTTCGTGAATACCTTTCTCAAGGTGAGCGACCGGTTGAACGATGTGGCGCGGAAGTTCATTGCGGAGTGCCCCTTCGTGGTCATCGCGACAAAAGCGTCCCAGGGGCTCATCGATGTGTCGCCCAAGGGAGATCCGCGAGGCTTTGTCGAAGTCTATGACGACAAGACGCTGATCATCCCGGACCGGCTCGGAAATCACCGGGTCGACGGGTTCATGAACCTGCTCGAAGATCCGGAGATTGCGCTGCTTTTCATCGTCCCCGGGCATGGCGATACCCTGCGCGTCGCGGGCAAGGCCCGCATCGTGCGGGATCGTGCGATCAGCAAAAGGCTTGCGGTGAACGGGAAAGAGCCTTTGCTGGCCCTGATTGTCGATGTCGAAGAGGCCTTCATGCATTGTTCGAAATCGATGATCCGATCGCGCCTCTGGCAGCCGGATCATTGGCCGGAGCGCCGCTCGGCGCCAACCCTGGCCGACTGGGTGATTGCCACCGTCGACCGGGAGCAGACCCTCGACGAGGTCCAGGAAGACCATAGCGCGGATGAGGCCGGGCGGCTCTATTAGGGGCTAGGGGCCGATCGTCATGAGACGTGAGGCGCCGGTGGAACCGGGAAGTTTCGGGACCGGGAAATCTCGGGGCGGGAAATTTGGCGCCCCCGCCGATCTGCGGGGGCGTTCGCAACAGGAACGCTCCGGGGGAGCGTTTCCATCCGCTGCTTAGCCATCATAATCCACTTCTTCGGTGAGGCGCAGGGCCTCGGCGCGGTTGGCGGCGAGATCGCTGAGCGGCAGGTTGTCCGCCTTCAGATCGCCCCAGCTTTTCACTAGGTCCGAGGCTTCGGTGCCCGGCGCCAGCGGATATTCGGAATTGGCCTCGGCGTAGATTTCCTGCGCCGCCTGCGACGACAGGAATTCGATGAAACGAATGGCGTCTTCCTTGTTCTTGGCGGATTTGGTCAGAGCCACGCCGGAGATGTTGACATGGGTGCCGCCGCCCTCGACGTCGAACACCGGGAAATCGAGGCGCACGGAATTCGCCCATTCGCGCTGTTCGTCATCGGCGAGCATTTCGCCCATGTAATAGGTATTGCCGAGCGAGATATCGCATTCCCCGGCCCAGATCGCTTTCACCTGTGCCCGGTCGTTGCCCTGCGGGCGCCGCGCCAAGTTGGCCTTGAGCCCTTCGAGCCAGGCCTTGGTCTCTTCCGGGCCATGGTGTGCCAGATAGGCCGAGGTCAGGCCGATCATATAGGTATGCATGCCGGAGCGGGTACAGATCCGGCCTTTCCATTTCGGGTCGGCGAGATCTTCGTAAGTGGTGACCTCGCCCGGGGCGACCCGGTCCTTGGAGGCATAGACGATGCGCGCACGGCTGGTCATGCCCCACCACAGCCCGTCGGGGTCGTGGAATTCGGCCGGGATATTGGCCTGGAGCGTGTCGGTCATCAGCGGCTGGGTCACCTCGGCGTCGACCGCCTCTTTCAGCCGGGCAATATCAACGGTGAGGATCACATCGGCCGGCGAACGATCGCCCTCGGCCTTGAGCCGCTCGGTCAGGCCCTCGACGAGATAGGCGGTGTTGACCTGAATGCCGGTTTCCTTGGTAAAGGCCTCGGTCAGGGGCGCGATCAGCTCCGGCTGGCGGTAGGAATAGATATTCACATCGGCCAGCGCCGGCGTGGCGGCGAGGATCAGGGGCAGGGCATGGGTGAGACGCATGTCGATCTCCAAGTCTGTTGACTGTGTCTGCTGACTATTTTTGTCAGATTTCTAGAGCGCCCTTAAATCTGACAAAAATAATCAGGTCAATAGGCCTGCGCTGCTGCCGGCTGAAATTTTCCGTGAGCCGGGTCGCGGCGGCTCAAAGCTCGCCTTGTTTGTCGCGGGCCTTGGCAGCGTCCCAGAGCGCGTCCATCTCGGCCAGATCGCTGTCGGACGGGGCTTTCCCTTGTGCCTTGAGCGCATCTTCCACCGCGTTGAAACGACGGGTGAATTTGCTATTGCAGGCGCGCAGGGCCTCTTCCGCGTCGACGCCGAGATGACGCCCGAGATTGACGACGACAAACAGCAGGTCGCCGAATTCCTCGAACACCTCCTCTTGTGTGAGCGTCTCGCGCGCCTCGACCAGCTCGTGGCTCTCCTCGTTGATCTTGTCCAGCACATGCGAGGCATCCGGCCAGTCGAATCCCACGCGCGCGGCACGTTTCTGCAGCTTCTGCGCCCGCATGAGTGCCGGCAGGCCCATGGCGACACCGTCGAGCACCCGATGCTCGCCGCGCCGGGCGCGTTCCTTGGCCTTTTCGACCTCCCAGTCTTTGGTTTGCTGTTCGGGAGACTTCTGATTGCTTTCATCGCCAAAGACATGCGGGTGTCGCGAAATCATTTTCGAGGCAATGGTTTGCGCGACGTCGTGAAAGTCGAACAAGCCCTTGTCCGAAGCGATCTGCGCCTGAAACACGGATTGGAACAGCAAATCCCCGAGCTCGCTTTTGAGATCTTCCATATCGCCGCGGGCGATGGCGTCGTCGACCTCATAGGCCTCTTCGATCGTATAGGGCGAGATCGTCGCGAAATCCTGTTCGATGTCCCAGGGGCAGCCGCCCTCCGGGTCGCGCAGCCGGCGCATGATCTCGAGAAGCTGGTCAATGCCTTGGGGCACATCGTGGATCGGATCGTGGCTCATTTGGCGGCCCCTTTGTCGAGCAGCCCATCGACCAGATCGGAGCCGGCGGGGGTGCAGGTGGAAAACAGACCCTTGCCAAGGATGTCCCCGGCATTGGCGATCAGGCGCTCTTGGACCGAGCGTGCCAGGAGTGAGCCAAGCGAGATCCGCGCCACGCCCAGTGCGGCGAAATCGCTGCGGGTGAGCGTTTGCAGCGGCCCGACCGGCAGGGCGTTGACGGGCTTTTTCGTGGCCTGCACGACGCGTTTCAGATCTTCGACGCTGCCCGGACAGGGCACGTAGAGACAATCCGCCCCGGCTTTGTCAAAGGCGCGGATGCGGTTGAGCGCCTCGTCGAGATCATAATCCCCGTTCATCACCCCGTCGGCCCGCGCCACCAGCACGAAATCCCCGGGCAGGGCGCGGGCGGCACTGGCGGCGGCTTTCACACACTCGACCGCGAGATCGAAGTCACGTGCGCCCATGTCGGGAAAGGCCGTGTCCTCGATGGAAATGCCTGAAAGCCCGGCCTCAAAGGCCAGTTTGACGGTTTGAGCCACTTCATCGGGGTCGTTGGAAAAGCCGTTCTCGAAATCGCCGGAGACCGGCAGGGAAACGGCGGCGACGAGGTCCTGGGCGTGGCTCAACGCCTCGTCACGGCTGAGCGTGCCGCCATCGGGGCGCCCGAGGGTAAAGGCCTGCGCCGCCGAGGAGGTGGCAATCGCCTGGGCACCCAGTCCCGCCAGCACGCGGGCGGAACCTGCATCCCATGCGTTGGCCAGAACAAATGGATCGCCGGGTTTGTGGAGGTCGCGGAAAGAAGTCTTGGTCATGGGCTCAAACTGACCGGCGATTGGGGGCTTTGCAAGGGTGAAAACCCGGCCTATAAGGGGGCCATGACCACCTGTGCCGCCATCATTACCTGCTGCTGCATTATCCGCTGACATCGTCGCGCGGGTCTGGTCTCTTTTCACCTGAAATGGAAGCTGCTAAGCCCGCCGGGGAACGCCCGAAGGGACTAGCTATGACCACAATCAAGCTCACCAATTCGAAGACCCGCCGCAAGGAGGTCTTTACCCCCATCGATCCCGAGAATGTGCGGATGTATGTCTGTGGTCCGACGGTCTACGACCGGGCCCATATCGGCAATGCCCGGCCGGTGATCGTCTTCGACGTGCTCTATCGGCTGTTGCGCCATGTCTATGGCGCGGATCACGTCACCTATGTGCGCAACTTCACGGATGTGGATGACAAGATCAACGCCAAGGCCAAGGAGACCGGGCGGTCGATCAAGGACATCACCGATGAGACCACCGGGTGGTATCTCGACGATATGCGCGCCGTGGGGGCGATGGACCCAAGCGAGATGCCGCGGGCGACCGCCTATATTCCGGCGATGATCAAGATGATCGAGGGGCTGATCGCCAATGGCCACGCCTATGAGGCCGAGGGGCATGTCTTGTTCGCGGTCGAGAGCTACAAGGAGTATGGCGCTCTCTCCGGGCGGTCCATCGACGACATGATCGCCGGCGCCCGGGTGGAAGTCGCGCCGTATAAGCGCAATCCGATGGATTTCGTGTTGTGGAAGCCGTCCTCCGACGATTTGCCGGGGTGGGACAGCCCCTGGGGCCGTGGGCGTCCGGGCTGGCATATCGAATGCTCCGCCATGTCCTATGAGCTTCTGGGCGAAACCTTCGACATCCACGGCGGCGGCAACGATTTGATGTTCCCGCATCATGAAAACGAGATCGCCCAGAGCTGCTGCGCCCATGAGGGCGCAGGGTTTGCCAATGTCTGGCTGCACAATGAGATGTTGCAGGTCGAGGGCAAGAAAATGTCCAAGTCTCTGGGCAATTTCTTCACCGTGCGCGATTTGCTCGACGGTCACGATGGCATGCCGCCGGTGCCGGGGGAAGTGATCCGATTTGTGTTCCTCTCGACGCATTACCGCAAGCCGATGGACTGGACGGCGGAGAAGGCGGAGCAGGCGAAGAAGACGCTGGTAAAAATTGCTGCGTTCCTTGGGAGAGATCCTCTTACAAAACCGATGGTGTTGACGTGCGGGGATGTTCCGGCGCCGGACGAATTTGTGGACGCTCTGAGCAATGATTTAAATACCTCTTTAGCGCTTACTTTGGTTGTAAAGTACCTCAAGGAAGAACGAGAAAGGGACCTCGTTGGCGCATTGAGACTGTTGGGCTTCGATACGGATGAAATCGTAAGAAAGTTCCGTTCCTTCCATGCATATGCGTCGGATGACGAGGAGCGGCAAAGTTCCGGATCAAGAAGTTTCGGGGACACGCTTGTCACAGAAAATGGCAAGATTCGCGAGCTGACAGTTCGTCTCCAAGCCCTGCGCCAATCGGCCATGGAAACCAAAGACTTCTCCGCCGTTGACGCGATGAAAGCCGCGCTCTTGGACGCAGGTGTCGAGGTGCGCATGTCGAAAACCGGGGTCGAGTTGGAGCCGGGTCCGAATTTTGATGCGGCTAAGTTGGAGGGGCTATTGTGAGCGTTCGTTTTCGCAAACCCGCCCCGGGCCTGACCCGGGGCCTCGCCGGCCCGAACAAGGAGGCCCCGGATCAGGTCCGGGGCGCGGAGGGATCAAAATGACCGAGCGCCTCTACCTCTACGACACCACGCTCCGCGACGGCCAGCAAACCCAGGGGGTGCAATTCTCCACTGAGGAAAAGCACCAGATCGCCGAAGCGCTCGATCATCTGGGCGTCGATTACATCGAGGGCGGCTGGCCCGGGGCGAACCCGACCGACAGCGCGTTTTTCGCCGAGGCGCCAAAGACCAAAGCGCGTTTTACCGCTTTCGGCATGACCAAACGGTCGGGGCGCTCGGCGGAGAATGACGAGGTGCTGGCGGGCGTGTTGAATGCAGGCACAGACTCCGTCTGTCTCGTTGGCAAGACCCATGATTTTCACGTCACCACGGCGCTTGGCATCACGCTCGAGGAGAATCTCGAGAATATCGCCAAATCCGTGGCGCATCTGGGGGCGCAGGGCCGCGAAGCGCTGTTCGATGCCGAGCATTTCTTTGACGGCTACAAGGCCAATCCCGATTACGCGATTGCCTGTTGCAAGGCGGCCTATGAGGCGGGCGCGCGCTGGATCGTGCTGTGCGACACCAATGGCGGCGCGCTGCCGGGCGAGGTCTATCAGATCACGCTGAAGGTGATCGAAGCGGGGATTCCCGGCGAAAACATCGGCATTCACACCCATGACGACACCGGCAATGCCGTGGCCAACAGTCTGGCGGCGGTAAACGCCGGGGCGCGGCAGGTGCAGGGCACGTTGAACGGGCTCGGTGAACGCTGCGGCAATGCCAATCTCACCACGCTCATCCCGACTTTCCTGCTGAAAGAACCCTACAAATCGACGCTCGACACCGGGGTCACCGACGCGGCTTTGGCCGATATGGTCAAGGTGTCGCGCATGTTGGACGACATCCTCAACCGGGTGCCGCTGCGCTCCGCGCCCTATGTCGGGGCTTCGGCTTTCGCGCATAAGGCAGGGCTGCATGCCTCGGCGATTTTGAAAGATCCCTCGACCTACGAACATGTGCCGCCCGAGACGGTGGGCAATGCCCGGATCGTGCCGATGTCCAATCAGGCCGGGCAATCGAACCTGCGCAAACGTCTGGCCGATATGGGCTTGGAAGTCTCCGAAAAACAGGATCTCGGTCGTATCCTCGACCGGATCAAGCAACGCGAGACCGAAGGCTATAGCTACGACACGGCGCAGGCCTCGTTCGAACTGGAAGCGCGCCGCGAGCTGGGGCTGATGCCGCAGTTTTTCGAGGTCGAACGCTATCGCGCCACGGTGGAACGCCGCCGCGACGCCAAGGGCAAGGTGATCCATCTCTCCGAGGTCACCATCGTGGTGAATATCGGTGGCGAACGGCATCTCTCGGTGTCCGAGGGCATCATGGCCGACGGCAATGACGGCGGGCCGGTGAACGCGCTCTCGAAAGCGCTGGTCAAGGATCTCGGCCCCTATCAGGACCTGATCGGCGACATGGAACTCGTTGATTTTAAAGTCCGGATCACCAATGGCGGCACCGAGGCGCATACCCGCGTCATCATCGATCACGAGGACAGTCAGGGCCGTCGCTGGTCCACCGTTGGCGTGTCGTCGAACATTATAGACGCGTCTTTCGAGGCGCTGCTGGATGCGGTGCTGTGGAAGCTGATGCGCGACGGCGCGCAGGCGCTGGGAGCGGAGTGAGACAGGCCCATGTCGGATCGCAATTTCTTCCGTGCGCCCTCGGTGGACGCAACGCACGCCGAGGATGTGCTTCGACTGGTCGATGTGCATCTGGGGCCCGTCGACATACATCTGCCGGACACGGGGGTGCTCTATTGCGACATTGACGGTACGCTGGCGGATATCGCGCACCGGCGTACCTATCTCGAGCGCACGCCGAAGGATTGGAAGAGTTTCAAGTCGAAGCTGCATCTCGATCATCCCGTGCCGGAGGTGATCTCTGCCGTGCAATCCCTGCGCCGAGCTGGTTGGCAGATCGTCCTGATGACCGGGCGCGATGCCGCGAGCCGCAAGGTGACGCGGGCGTGGCTCAAGTCGCATGAAGTGCCCTATGATGCGATGTTCATGCGGCCCGATGGCGACTACCGCCGCGACGATCTGGTGAAAGCAGATCTGCTGGCGCAGGCGCGGGCAGAGGGCTATGAACCGGATCTGATTTTCGACGACCGTGATCAGGTGGTCGCCATGTGGCGCGCGCAGGGGCTGTTCTGCATTCAGGTCGCCGAAGGAGATTTTTGAGCCGTGTCGACAGACAAGATGAGCATTCAAGCCTGTGCCGAGCTGGTTCAAAAGGGCGATGAGGCGCGGTTTCGCGCCACCATGGCGGCGCCGTTGAAAGCCCGCGAGGTGCTGTTCCCGATCCATGCCTTTTGTCTCGAGGTGGCGAAAGCGCCCTGGGTGACGCAAGAGAGCATGATCGCCGAAATGCGGCTGCAATTCTGGCGCGATGTGCTGCAGGAGAAACTGGATGGCAAGGCGCCGCGCGCGCATGAGGTGGCGGCGCCTCTGGCCGCGGTGCTCGATGCGGCATCGGCCGAGGCGCTGGATCAGGCGGTCACCGCCCGGCAATGGGACATCTACCGCGACCCGCACGAGGACGAAGCGGCGCTGCATCGCTATCTCCACGCGTCCTATGCCATCCCGATGCATGTGGCGGCACGTCTTCTGGGGGCGCCCGAGAGCGCGACCAAGGCGCTGAATCGTCTGGGTTTTGCCGGCGCGCTCGGGCGTTACCTCGCGGCTATTCCCGCGCTTCAGGACGCCGGGCGCATTCCGCTGGTCGATGGCCGGCCGGAGGCGGTGGCAGCCCTGGCGAAAGACGCTTATGAACAGGGTCGCTGGGGCGCGCAGCAGCTTTCGAAATGCTCGAAACTGGCCCGCGCGCCGATGATCGACGCTATGATGCAACTGCCGCTTCTGCGTCAGGCCGCGCGCGATCCGCAGGCCGTCATCGACGGACGTCTGGGGCAGGGGGCGGTGAAAAAATCGCTGCGTCTGGCGTTGGTGTCTCAGTCACCCAGCTGGGCGTTTCTCTGAGCCAGCTGTTTCTGGGTATAGTCGAGTACATAGACCCGGATCGCAGAGGCCAGCCCGCTGTCGACGCCCCTGAGTTCATCGATCTCGGCGGCCAGAACATTGATCGGAATGTCGCGCGCGCGGGCGATCTCGCGAAAGGCGCGCCAGAACGGTTCTTCCAAGGAAACCGAGGTGCGATGCCCGTGCAGGGTAAGCGAGCGTTTGACCGGGCGCGCGCTCACTCCGCGTCGCCTTTTTCAGCGTCATCTTTCTTATGCGCGTCGAGTTCGGCCTTCGCCTTGGCTCTCTGCGCCTCTTCCAGAAGCTTCTGCGCCTTCGTGCGACCGAAGCTCACCGCATTCTCATCGCCGCGGGTGCGTTTCTCGGCCCGGGCCTTTTGTTTGCGGAACTGGTTCAGGTTGGTGACGTTGCTCATGGGCCAAGCATAGACCGCGGCAGAGAGCGTGGAAATAGCGGCGTTGCGGATTTTCAATCGAGAGATTGCTGCTCCTCACGGGGGGGGAGAGAAGAGAAAGGGCGAACTGTGCCGCCCCTTCGATCATGTTTTTGGGGGATTGAGTGTTCAGGAGCGCTCAGGAACGTTCGGGCGCATGGGCGCGCAGAACCTCTTCGTAGCGCTCCGTGGTGATCTCCGGATTGTGGCTTTGAACGCAGGCGACCATTTCCGGGCGCGCGCCGTCAGGGGCTGCAGTCTCTCCGGCCTTGAATCGGTCTTTCGCGGCGCGCAGCTCGCTGCGCGGCGGGCGGTTGTCACGGAAACATTGGGTCAGTTCTTGCGAGGTGATGCCGAGATCGGCGGCGATGGCGTCCACGTTGGGGCGCCCCTGAGCCACGGCGGGGACGGCGGTGCCAAGGGAGAGGGCGAAGAAGATCGGGGCTGCGAGATGAGATTTCATTGGGGTCTCCTGTTGTTGTGGAACCTCTCATACGCAAGTCCCGAGGGGCTTCTGTCGCCGTTCTCGCGTCACTTTAATGTGTCGGCTGTCCGGCGTAGGAAAATCGCCTTTTGGACGTAGATCCAAGGGAAGGAGAGGTGGGCAAAGCCGCCACCAAAGGAAAGGCGCCCTTGCGGGCGCCTTTGTTGCTTTACAGGTTTCCCGGATCTTGCGATCAGCCGTGGCCTGCCAGAATGGCAATGCGGATCGATTCCGCGGCCTCGGCCAGAAGATCGGCGTCATGACCGGTGATTGGATCACCGAGGATCGTCGTCACGGCGGTGACGGTCTCGTCGGTGATTTCCACGGTCTTGTCGGAGGCGGTGCCAAGGAAGACGGCCAGCAACGTGTCCAGATCATTGGTCACGCCGGCGTCTGCCAGAGGCGTTTCACCTTCGAGATAGGCGTCGAGCAGGGCAAGGTTCTGCAACGGGCTGTCGATATAGCTGAGATCGTCGAAATGGAGCGACAGCTCTTCGACCATTTCATCCACGCTCAGGTTGTAGAAATCGACGGCCGCGTCGGAGAGCTCGTTCAGGCTTTCCGCAAGTGCACGTTCGAGCACGTGATCGGGCGAGCGGGCGACATTGAGCCGACCGAGTTCGACCTCCGGAATGCCTTCGTTCGACCAGACAGGACCACCGGCGCCTGCGCGGGCATTGCCGCCGCCGGCACGCGGGCCTTGGCCTTCGCTGTCGTCATCGGGCGAGCCCTGACCGCCGCCGCTTTGGCCACCGGTCGAGCCATTATGGCCACTGCCGCCGCTGCCATTGCCTCCGTTACCATTTCCACCATTGCCGCCGTCACCGTTATGACCATCGGCGCCGGATGCGGCGTATGCGGGTGAGATCAGCCCCATGTCGAAATGGACCACCGCACTGCCGGCCAGACCAGCCACCAATGCGAGAACCGACAGGGTCGTGAAAACGTTCTTTCGTGTCAGTGCCGTAAAGTGTGACATTTTCCCCTCCCTTGTTTGAAATGCCAATAACAGAATATTAACCGGATTTTTCGCGGCGGACTTTGATATGGTCCCGGCCTGACAATCGAAAATATGAATTTTTACACGCAAAAGGCGACCCGAAGGCCGCCTTTCGAACTGATGTCTTGATCCGTCTCGGCGCACAGGCGCACAGGAGACCCATCGAAGGGCCAGAGCTTACCCGATGCCTTGATGGCTCTCGATCGGGGCTGGGATCAGTCTTTCGGGCCGATCATCTGCTCCGGGCGTACCACGGCGTCAAAGGTGGCTTCGTCGACAAAGCCCAGTTTGATCGCCTCTTCCTTCAGCGTGGTGCCGTTCTTATGCGCGGTCTTCGCCACTTTGGTGGCGTTGTCATAGCCGATGGTCGGCGCCAGCGCGGTCACCAGCATGAGAGATTCATGCAGAAGTTTCTCGATGCGCGGCTCATTGGCCTGAATGCCCGCCACCATGTTGTCGGTGAAGGCCGAGGCGCTGTTCCCCAGGAGCTGCATCGACTGCAGCACGTTGTAGGACATCATCGGGTTGTAGACGTTCAATTCGAAATGGCCTTGCGAGCCGGCGAAACCGACAGCGGCATCATTGCCCATGACATGGGCACAGACCATGGTCAGCGCTTCGGCCTGGGTCGGGTTGACCTTGCCCGGCATGATCGAGCTGCCCGGTTCGTTTTCCGGCAGGATCAGCTCACCCAGACCACAGCGCGGCCCCGAACCCAGAAGGCGGATGTCGTTGGCGATCTTGAACAGCGAGGCGGCCACGGTCTTCAAGGCGCCGGAGAACATCACCATGGCATCATGGCCGGCCAGAGCTTCGAATTTGTTCGGGGCGGTGACAAACGGCAGGCCGGTGATCTCGGCCATATTCGCGGCGACAGCTTCGGCCCAGCCGGTCTTGGTGTTGAGACCGGTGCCCACGGCCGTGCCGCCCTGGGCCAGCTCGTAGATCGCCGGCAGGCAGTCGTTCACACGTTTGATGCCCATGCGCACCTGATGCGCATAGCCGGAGAATTCCTGGCCGAGCGTGAGCGGCGTCGCGTCCTGGGTGTGGGTGCGGCCGATCTTGATGATGTCCTTGAAGGCCTCGGATTTTTCCTCGAGCTTGGCGGCGAGTTTCTCCAAACCCGGCAGGAGCACGTCGCGCGCCTGCATGGCGATGCCGACATGCATGGCGGTCGGGAAGGTGTCGTTCGAGCTTTGCCCCATGTTGCAGTGATCGTTCGGGTGCACCGGGTCTTTCGAGCCCATGGTGCCGCCGAGCATTTCGATCGCGCGGTTGGAGATCACCTCGTTGGCGTTCATGTTGGACTGGGTGCCGGAGCCGGTCTGCCAGACCACGAGCGGGAAGTTGTCGTCGAACTTGCCCTCGATCACCTCGGAGGCGGCGGCAACGATGGCGTCGCCCAGCTCTTTCGCCAGCTTGCCCTGCGCCATGTTTTCCATCGCACAGGCTTTTTTCACCACGCCCAGAGCGCGGATGATCGGCACCGGCTGACGTTCCCAGCCGATCGGGAAATTCATGATCGAGCGTTGGGTCTGGGCGCCCCAGTATTTGTCGGAGGGAACTTCGAGCGGGCCAAAGCTGTCGGTTTCGGTACGGGTGGTCATCGGGGCATTCTCCCTTGAAGCGGTGCCAAAGATTGCCTTTGGCTATAAGGGGTCAAAGGGGGGCTTGCAATGTATACCGAGGCATACACGGGACTGTTATCGCTAAAATATGCGGCGTGAGCCGGTGTTTCGGCTCAGGACAGCCGACGATGATATTGAAACACCCGCGCCGGTGGCAGATTGGCCCAGACCGAGCCGCGCTTGCGGCTGCTGAGCCCGAGTTCCCGCTGCATCTCCGGGGTGACCGGCGAGGTGTTGGCATAGGTGATCTGGGTAAAGAAACCCTCGGGGGCCATGACCTCGAAGGCGCGACCGACCACGGCGCGTTGCAGATCGGGGCGGGCCAGGACCGGCACGCCGGAGATCACCGCGCCGACAGCCTCGAGCCCGATGTCGCGGATCTCCTCGGCGGAGCGGTTGAGCACAGTCACCCCCGGGAATTTCGCGCGCAGGTCCGCGCAGAACCGCGGGTTCAGCTCCAGCAATGTCAGCCGTTCGGGGTTGATGCCGCGGGCCAGAATGGCCTTGGTGAAGGCGCCGGTGCCCGGGCCGATCTCGACGATGGGACCCGGCACGGTCTCCACCCCCTCGGTCATCAATCTCGCCGTGGCGGCGGAGGAGGGCGCAATCGCGCGCACCTCATCGGGGTTGCGGATCATCTCTCCGAGAAACACGGCGAAATCGCGGGGCATGGTATCCTCCTGTTGCGGCTGTTGCGATCTGGAATGGGCAGGAGAGTCCATGCAAGGGCCTGTCGTCCCGCGTTACCAAAACTTCATCGCACACACGCGAAACTGTTACGCGGACCGGGGTTTTGGGCGCTGCGTGGGCCGCGGCGGCAAAGCAAAAGCCCCGCTACGAGACCGGGGCTTGAAATCTGTCGCGATCCGTTTTGGCTTACGCCTTTTTCTTGCGCTTCAGCATGCCAAAGGCGGCGAGCCCACCGAGCAGAAGCGGGAAACTGGCCGGGAGCGGCACCGCCGGAAGCGACACCGCCGGGAGCGATCTGGCCACAACGATGCTGAGGTTCTCGCCGGAGACCGAGTCGGTGATCGAATAGGTGCCTTCGGTCATCCCGAGGCTGGCGAATGACGTGCCTGAGGCAAACCAGCTCTGATCCGTGCTCCAGACCGAGCCGACGAGATCGGAGGTGTGCAGCGAAAAGCCCGGCACGAGGTGGCCTCTCCCCCAGAGATAGGTCGCGAAAGAGCTGGAATCACCGCTTTGGGACCATGAGAAATGGCTCTGCGTGTAAGGCCGCCCTGCGCCGGTGAAGTCGGAGAAATCGGTGCCCGCGTGGAATTGATAGGTGGCATTCACGGCCCCGCCGGTCGTGTTGCCGAGAATGCTGGTGGCGTCGTAGCTCTGGATGCCGAGACCACCCCAGCCGTTGACGCGGTTGTTTCGAACCAGTCCGGAGACGTCAATCGAGCCGGAGGCGGTCATGGTGACGCCGCTCAGGTCTTCTGTAAATGTGAATGCGATGGCATTGGCGGCTGCGCCATAAACCAATCCGAGTGCGGTCATGACCGCGAATAAATTGCGTTTTTTCATCTGTCCCCTCGAAAATCAGGTTTGCCCCGTGCCCTCCTAGTGACACGGAATATTAACCATAATGGGGCAGATTGATGCGCGTTTTGGAAACAGACTATTTCCGGAACTTGTCCAGCGAGACGATCTCGGCCTCTTTCGGGGTGTCGGATTTCTCCGGCTCCTCCTTGGGCTCGAAGCTTTTCACCTCGGCATCATGCGGGATCTCGTCCTCGTCCAATTCCTCGACATCGTATTCCTGCGTCTCAAAGCGCAGGCCGAATTCGACCGAAGGGTCGACGAAGGTGCGGATCGCGTCATAGGGGATATAGAGCGGTTCGGGGCTGTCGCCGAAATTGAGCGTGATCGCGAACCCGTCCTCGGTGACGTCGAGATTGTCGAACCAGTGCTGGATGACGATGGTCATCTCTTCCGGGTAGCGGTCCGACAGCCAATCGGCCAGTTCCACATCCGGGTGCATGGTGTCGAACGTGATGAAGAAATGATGTTCCCCCGGCAGGCCGTCTTGCGCCACACCGTCGAGCACCTTGCGGATCAGACCGCGCATGGCGTCATGCATGAGGTTCCCGTAGTCGATGGTTTTCGCCATCCGAGCATCCTTTCCTTATCCCCTTGCGTGCAGCATAGGGGATTCTACGGCTATGAAAAGAGGCGATGGAACCTTACGTTAACCAAGCGTCGCCATTGCCAGTCCGGCCAGGACAACAAGGGCCAAACTGGTGAGCAACCCGCGTTTGAGCGGAAAGAGCAAGACAATCGCCAGACCTGTCAGGCCAAGGGCCTGCGGTTCGAGACTGGCGGGCTGCGGCACGGTGAGTCGCAGCGGACCTGCGGCGATTTCCGTCACATCCGCAAAGAGCACATGCAGGGCGAACCACCAGGAGAGCGAAGCGATGACACCGACGACGGCGGCGGTGATGGCTTTCAACGCGGCATCGAGGCGCGGACGGCTGGAGATCCAGTCGATGTAAGGCGCGCCGGCGAAAATCCAGAGATAGCAGGGGATGAACGTGACCCAGAGCGTCAGAGCCGCGCCGAGGAGCCCGCCGAATGGTCCAAGCGGCGTGGCGGCCATGAAGCCGACGAATTCGGTCACCAGAATGAGCGGCCCCGGTGTGGTCTCGGCCAGCCCCAGCCCGTCGAGCATGGCGTCGGGCGAGAGCCAGCCATGGTGCTGCACCACTTGCTGGCTCATATAGGCCAAGACCGCATAGGCGCCTCCGAATGTCACAACGGCCAGTTTCGAGAAGAACAACCCGATGGCCAGAAGCCGGTCCTGTCCCGTGGCCCAGAGCGCTGCGAGCGGTGCCGCCCAGAGGCTGCCCCAGATCAAAAGCGTGCGGGGCAGGTGGCCGGCTTTCGGCGCGGCGAGCTTCTGCGTCGTGCCTTGGCCCGTCAGCGCGCCGATGAAGGCCGCTCCCAGCACGATCAGCGGAAAGGGCACGGCAAAGCCCGCGATCAACAGGAAAGAGGCAAGCGCGAGGGCCCAACGTGCGGGGGTTCCGAGCGCCTTTTTGCCCAGCCGCAACAGCGCCTGGACCACGACCACCACGACGGTGGCCTTGACGCCGAGAAACAGCGCTTCTGCCGAGGGGAGATGTCCGAAGGCGGCATAGAGGCTGGCGAGCGCCAGCATGACAAGTGCTCCGGGCAGGACAAAGAACAGCCCGGCGATGATCCCGCCCGGCACGCCCTTGAGGCGCCAGCCGCAATAGGTCGAGAGCTGCATCGCCTCGGGGCCGGGCAGCATCATGCAAAAGGACAGGGCCGAGAGGAACCCGTCCTCGCTCATCCAGCGGCGCTCTTCCACCAGTTCGCGATGCATCACGGCGATCTGGGCGGCCGGGCCGCCAAAGGACAGCAAGCCAATGCGGGCGAAGCTGTGCAGAAAGTCGCGATGTGAGGGGGAGGGCGTCATCGGAGTGCTCGGGCTGGAACCGTTATGCCCTTGGTAACGGCTCCGCGTGATCGGTCAAGTGATCTGATTGTGACAGATTTTCAGCACAAAACTTCACCGGCCAGCATCAGCGCGATCGAATCCTGGGGCAGGTTGCCCATCTGTTCGAAATAGCTGATGAAATCAAAGTTGTTATGGGCCTCGACGATCTTGCCATTCTTGATCCGGATCATCACCTGGCCGGGGATATGGATCGGCGTCATGTCATGCGCCTTCTTGGCGTGAAGCGTCACCCGCGCCCAGACCCGGTCGTCCTGTTCCATGGAATCCTCGAAGGAGACGGAGACCTCGCGCACCGCTTGCAGAACCGCCGGCACCAGCGCCTGCATGTCCTCGAGATGGGCGGCGAAATCGGTCATGATCCCGGAGGCCAGCGCCTCGACATCGAAAAACTCTGCGACGGCCTCGATGTCAGCCTGTACCCATACTTTCTCGTACCATGCTTCAAGCAGTTCTAGCCCGGTCATATTCCTCTCCATGGATTGGGACCTTTTGACCTCGACAGTATTGCCCGGAAGTATAAACGATTGGTTTCCAAAATGGGTTAATTGCGCCATCTGCCCAATATTAATTGGGTTTTTCGTGAATTTCTGGCCTTTGCATGATGCGCAAAGCCCCGCCGCGCGTGTCATGATGCAAATCCCGGACAGAGACATTCATCCCATATCGGCGCCTGACTGGCGCGCGGGGCAGCCCGTCAGGGGGCGGTCTCGGGGCGCGTTCCCGTGGCGGTCGCGCCGCACAGGAGCCGGCAGCTGTGTGTCCGGTGGCAGGTTGCCGGAGCGCGCTTGTCGAAGATGGGGGAAGTGCAGGTTTCTGTTGCCAGGTACCTGCGAACCCCGCCTTACGCTGCTAGGCGAAAGGGCTTAGATTTCGATATTTCGCACAGCTTACGCTGCGAGAGCCATCGGAGCTTTGTTGTCGTTTGCAACTAGCTTAAGTGAACCGATAACGGTGGTATCTCACCGAGACAAAGCAAACCCCTTTAGACGTCCGTCGATCCTATTTCGTCCCCATGATCCAATCTCTTGCCGATCTCAAACGAAGATCGAAGAGGGGTATTTGGTGGAGACGCCGGGTACCGCCCCCGGGTCCGATCCGCTTATTACGAGCGCGTTTATGTCCATAGTCCGGCGAACCGGACAAAGCATATATAGGCAAGCGGGCCAGGGCGTTCAAGGGGGATCGGTCTGCGGACGAGAGCGCGGGGCCTGTCCCGCGACAGCGTCGCTATCGCGCTGAAAAACATGGGGTAAGGTTTTACGCAGGTAAGGTTTCCCTTAGGTAAGCGTTACCGGTATAGGCGAATCCCAGGACCCGTGTTTTGCTGATTGCGCAGCTTGCCGTTGCAAGTTGCAACTTTGTATCAGTAACCAGTGAGGTATAAAATGCCGCGTAAAATTTCCAACCCCTATGCCGCCGTGAAAACCACGATGATCGGTCTTCCGAAACTCGAGGACTCGGATCTTGACCTTCTGGCCGACGATCCGAATGCCTTTTTTGCGGAACCGGGCAATCGGGCCAAGCTGTTCGGCATGCCTGCCGACAAGCTGAAGCTGACGCTGGCCGAATACGGTCTGCGCAAAGGGGTCGATCAGGCCGCGATGATCAAGAGCGTCATCACCGAGATCGATTGGTAAGCCTCCGGGCTTGTCATCCTGTCTTTGTGATCCTGCAAAATGACTGTCTCTTGTGAGCAGGTCAGCAGATATGGCGAGCACATCGCCATATCTGTCACCAATTCCTGCCCCCTCCAATGTGCACATTGCATTTCCGGATCGGCCCCGGACACCGCCCGTGGGGCGTCGGGGCTGATCGAGGCCTTCGACGCGTTGCTGGCGCGCTGGCCGATCATCAACCATGTCACCTTCACCGGTGGCGAACCGTTTCATCATCCCGAGGAACTGGCCGAATTTGCCGCCCGCGCCAAGGCACGCGGCGTGCGCTACGGCGTGATCACCGGGGCGTTCTGGGGCAAATCCGAACGTTCCTGCGATCGCTATCTCAAGGCCGTGCCCGATCTCGCCACGATGACCGTGAGCACGGATCTCTATCACCAGCAATTCGTCACCCATCGCCATGTTCTCAATGTGGTGAAAGCCGCGCGCAAACGCGGCATCCATGTCAAGGTGCGCTTCACCCATGCCGATCCGATGCCGGAGGCCGAGCGCGCCGTCGAGGCGGCGCTGAAGGCCGATCTCCGGCCCGAGGAGCTGGAATACGCGCCCTTGCAGAAATACGGCCGGGCGGTGGAGCAGGGGATCGGGCGCAGCTATGACCGCTGGTCGCCGCAGCCGCGCGAGACCAAATACGGCATCTGCCCCTCGACCGGACCGCATATCTTCGAGAATGGCCGGGTCATGCCGTGCTGTAACACCATCGTTTCGCTGCGCGACACGGATATTCCGCTCGATTTCGGCAATGCGATCACGGAAGGCGTGCCAAAGGTACAGGCGAACCGGGCGCAGAACACCTTCTGGCTGGCGATCAAGGTGCTGGGGTTTGACTGGCTGAAAGACCGGCTGAGCGAACTCAACCCCGCCTATGCCGAGTATGCGCCGATCAACGCCTGCGATTTCTGTTTTGATGGCTGCAAGCCCGGCGGCATCCGCGACGATATCGCCCGGCTGATGGCGGATCCTTCGCTGGCGCTTTACGTCCATTCCGTGGCCGCCGAGGCCCTGGGAGAGATGCCGGATATTGCCCTGCTCAGTGGCTTTGCCGCGCAAATTCGCACTGGTCGGGCCGAGTCTGGGATCAGGCTCTGAAGGGGGCTCAAACGAGACTGCCGCCCCCGATCCGGGAGCGGCAGATCAAGTGTCTTCTTTAATCAGAGTGGCTTAGAAGCCGGCTTTGATCTTTTCGAACTCTTCGGATTGTTTGGTCCGGAGCTCCACCGACATCGGCAGCTGCGCCAGGATCGGGGCGTCGATCGGCTCGAGCCCGCCGGCGACCAGAGCCTCTTCGCCCAGGGTGGCGAGGCCTTCGGTGTTGGAAATGCCGTAGCCGGCATCCATCAGCACGGCGGCGTTGGAGGCATCGAGGAAGCCATTGATGTAATCATAGGCCTTGTCCTCGGAGCCGGGACCGTCTTTCAGGTTCACATAGCCGCAGAGCCAGAGCGAGGAGCCTTCGGTGGCCTGGCGCTCGAAGCCTATCGGGAAACCTTCGTCGGCGAGCGTCGGATAGGTCTCGTTCCAGGCCCAGGCGATCAGCACCTCACCGGTGGCCATCAGCTGCGCCAGCTCGGCCGGGTCGGTCCAATAGGTGCGCAGGTTCGGATGCACTTCGCGCAGCCAGTTGGACGCCGCTTCGAATTGCGCGTCGGTGGCGGTGGTCCAGTCGGTGGTGCCGGTGGCGAGATAGGCCAGCGCATAGGCATCGTCGACATTGTCGGGCAGGGTCATGCGGCCCGCGTATTTCGGGTCCTTGTAGACCTGCAGGGTCTTCACATCCTCGACCGGCACCTCATCGGCATTATAGGCCGTGGCGGTGGAGCCGAAGTCGGTGGGGATGAAATAGGCGCTGTCGGAACCGACGTCAGCCCCCAGAAGATTGCTGTCGAGCTTGGAATATTCGGTGATTTTCGAGGTATCCCAGGGCTCGATGATGCCGCTTTCTTCCCATTTCTTCACCGACCCGGCGCAGACGTGGCTGACATCGGCCTTGAAGCCGGAGACGAGTTTTTGCAGCGCCTCGTCCTCTTCGCCGAAAAAGGCAAAGGACGGCACATCACCGTTTTTCTCGGCATATTTGGTGTGGAAGGCCGGATCTTCGAAACCGGAATAATCGAACACCAGAAGCTCGGCGTCTTCGGCGAAAGCGGCGGCCGCCAGCACGGACAGCGCGGCGCCGCCCAAAAGGGTTTTAAGAGCGTTCATATAGGTCGTCTCCCTGAAATGGACCGTTTCAGTCGTCGACGCTAGCACGGGTTTTGCACCGCGCAAGAGGGCAGTTTGCGGCCTACGGCGATTTTTCGCCCCACTGCCTGAAATTTGATCAAATTTACGGGGTGATGGTCCGGACAATGGTTGGGGAGCAGCTTTTCACGCCCCGGAGCGGGGCGGTCCGGCGGGGGCAGCATTCACGCCTCGTGATCCTTCTGACAGGCGTCACGGGCGGCCAGAGCGGTGCGCAGGGTCTGGTCGCGCAGATAGTCGATCAGGATCTCGAGCCGTGCACCGATACGCGACTCGAGCGCCTCGAGAATGGCCTCGTGCAGCGCCACGACGGCTTCGCGATCCCGCTGTTTATATGTGATCATATTCATCAAGGGCTCGATCCCTTCGACCGCCGCGGCCAATTGCCAGGACAGGACCGGGTTGCCCGCCGCATCGACCAGCGCCCGGTGAAAGGCGACATCGGAGGCGCAGAACGCCTCGTCGCTGAGATCCGCTTGCTGTTGCCGGGCGATCTCCTGGCGCATGATGGCCAGATGCGCCTCATCGCGATGTTTGGCCGCCAGCCGCATACAGCCGCGTTCGAGCGCAAACCGTGCTTCACAGGCGGTGGCAAAGTCGACATCGTTGAGGCTCAGGAGCAAAGTGGCCGTGGTCGCCATCTGGCGATAGGCGTCTTCGAAGCTCTGGCGATTGACGAAGGCGCCGCCGGTTGCGCCGCGCCTTGTGCGGATCAGGCTCTGTGCCGCGAGCCGTTTGAGCGCCTCGCGCACGGTTGGACGGGACACGCCGTAAGATTCGGACAATTCTGCCTCCGACGGCAGTCGATCATCGGCCACGAGCTCTCCCCGAACGATGGAGGCGCGGATTTCGTCCGCAATTTGTGCTGAAAGATCATGGGGTTGATCTGTATGTTTTGGCTTTGAGATCGAATTGTCAGACATTTTACTTGCGCCTCATTCATTTGTCAGACAATTATGAAACAACGTCTCGTGAAAGGCAAGCCGGGGACGTGCGGTGAGGACGCGTGCGTGGGGTGCCGATTTGCAGGACAGGTTTGGAGAAGAGGAGAGACAGATGATCAAAGCATTGGTGATGGAGCAGGGGGAAGACGGCTTGGCCGCAGCTCAGATCAAGGAGATTTCCGAAGACAGCCTGCCGGCGGGCGACGTCACGGTGCGGGTCGAATACTCGACGCTCAATTACAAGGACGGTCTCTGTCTTTCGCCCAAGGGCGGCGGTCTGGTGCGCAGCTATCCGCATGTGCCGGGGATCGATTTTGCCGGCACTGTCGAAAGCTCCGACAGTCCGGAGTTCAAACCCGGCGACAAGGTGGTTCTGACCGGCTGGCGTGTCGGCGAAGTGCATTGGGGCGGCTATGCCGAGAAAGCGCGGGTGAAATCCGACTGGCTGGTGCCGCTGCCCGAGGGGCTGTCGACGCGCCAAGCCATGGCCGTCGGCACCGCTGGTTTCACGGCCATGCTGGCGGTGATGGCGCTCGAGGATCACGGATTGAGCCCGGATCAGGGTCCTGTCCTGGTCACCGGTGCTTCGGGCGGGGTCGGCTCCGTCGCCACCGCCATTCTGGCGCATCTGGGCTATGAGGTCGCCGCTGTCACCGGCCGGCCCGAGGGGGCGGGGTATCTCAAATCCCTGGGCGCCACGCAGATCGTGCCACGCGACGAGATCAACGAAGTGGTGAAACGCCCGCTCGAAAGCGAAAGCTGGGCCGGGTGCGTCGATGCCGTCGGCGGCGAGATGCTGGCGCGCCTTCTCGGGCAGATGAAATACGGTGCCTCGGTGGCCGCGGTCGGTCTGGCCGGCGGCGCGGCGCTGCCGGCGACGGTCATTCCCTTTCTGCTCCGGGGCGTGAACCTTTTGGGCATCGATTCCGTCATGCAGCCGAAAGCCAACCGTATCCGCTGCTGGCACCGCATCGCGACCGACCTGCCGATGGAAAAGCTCGAGGAGATGGTGCAACCCGCAAGGCTCGAGGATCTGCCGGAGCTTGGCGCGGCGATCCTCAAGGGTGGGGTGAAGGGCCGGGTGCTGGTCGATCTGGGCGCCTGAAGACGGGGAGAGAGCCCTGCGCCGACCCGTTGCGGCGGGCCGGGCCGGTGTGTGCCGATCACCGCGCCCCGTCGCCGCGGCTCAGATCTGTGGTGGCCTATTGCGGAGCAAAGGCCATGCGCGCCCGGGGCAGGACATAGATCAGAAGCGCCAGGGCCATCAGCGAACAGGCCAGCATGGCGCCGATCATCGGCGCGGGGCTGCCGTCGAAGAACAGCCCGGCCAGTGCGGTCATCAGCCCGCCCGCGATCATCTGCATCGTGCCCCCCATCGAAGAGGCCAGCCCGGCGATCTCGCCATGCGGATCGAGCGCGGCCACCATCGCGGTGGGAATGACCAGCCCGACAAAGGCAAAGCTGACGATCAGGCAGGCCACCGTGGTCCAGAGCCCGGCCAGGCCGCTCACCGTCAGGCCGAACAGGAGCGCAATCATCGCCACATAGCCCAGGACGCCGGTGGAGATCACCCGCAGCGCGCCGTAGCGGCGCAGGAAATTCGGGGCAACCTGCGAGGCGCCGATGAAGCCCATGGCATTGACCATGAAGGCCAGCGAGAATTGCGTCGGGCTCAACCCGAAGGTCTCGGCATAGACAAAGGAGGCCGAGGCGATGAAGACGAAGAACGCCCCCATGCAGAAGGCACCGATAAAGGTCAGCCCCATGAAAATCGGGTCCCGCAAAAGGGTTCTGGCGCCTTGTCCCATGCTCTTGAGGCTGATCGGCACGCGGTGCTCTTTCGCCAGCGTCTCCGGTTGCAGGAACATGGTGATCAGCGCGGCGATCACGCCGGCGATGGCCATGGTGACAAAGATTGCCCGCCAGCCGGTCACCAGGATGAGCCCGGCGCCAGAGAGCGGTGCGAACATTGGCGAGACGGAAAACACCAGCATGATCAGCGACATGAGTTTGGTCGCCTCATAGCCGGTATATTGATCGCGAATGATCGCACGGGTTACCACCATGAGGGCGGCGGCGCCGACGCCCTGAAGCATCCGCGCCCAGATCAGCGCGGTGATCGTCGGCGCGAGGGCGGAGGCGAGGGAGCCGGCGATGAACAGCGTCAGCCCGATATAGAGCGGCGCCTTGCGCCCGATCTGATCCGAGAGCGGGCCATAGATCAGCTGCGACAGGCCGAAGGCCATGAAATAGAAGGAAATCGTGCCCTGCGTGGTGGCGATATCGGCGCCGAGGCTCTCGGCGATTGCCGGCAGGGCGGGCAGGAACATGTCGATGGCAAAGGGGCCGACGGCCGACAAGAGGCCCAGGACCAGGGCGCTTTTGAACAGGGGGGACATGGCTCACGTCCTTGACTTTTTTTGAATGGGGGGAGACCAGCGCCCGGATGGCAAAATAGCGACCGGACTGCTCTCGTGCGTTTCTGCAAGTCTGTCCGACGAATGCGCTGACTGGTCAAGGGGAAAGCGACCGGATATGGCTGTGTGAAATGCCCAAAACGGATGTGTGAAAATGACCGACCTCGCCACGCTCTTGCCCTTTGTCGCCCTGATTGCCGGGATCGGCGCCTTTGCCGGTGTGCTCGCCGGGCTGTTGGGCGTGGGCGGCGGTATCGTGCTGGTGCCGGCGTTCTATTACGCCTTTGCCGGGCTGGGCTATGACAGTCCGCAACTGATGCAGATCTGTCTGGCCACCTCACTGGCGACGATCATCGTCACCTCGATCCGCTCGGTTTTGTCGCATCACAAGAAGGGCGCGGTGGAATGGCCGATCCTGAAAAGCTTCGCCCCCGGGATTGTCGTGGGCGCGGTGATCGGCGTTCTGGTCGCCTCGAGCCTGCGGTCTGCGACCTTGCAGATGATTTTCGGCGGGGTGGCGATTTTCATCGGGCTTTACATGGCCTTCGGCAATGCCGCCTGGCGCCTGGGCACGGAGATGCCGAAAGGCGTGATGCGCGCCGTGGTCTCGCCGATGATCGGCTTTCTCTCGGTGCTGATGGGGATCGGCGGCGGCTCCTTCGGGGTGCCGACCATGACGCTTTACGGTGTGCCGATCCACCGGGCCGTGGCCACCGCCGCAGGTTTCGGCGCGATCATTGCCATCCCGTCCGTGATCGGTTTTCTCTTTGTCGATCTGCCCGCCGAGGTGACGCCGCCCTTCACCGTCGGCGCGGTGAATATCGCGGCCTTTCTGGTGGTGATCTCGATGACGCTGATCACCGCGCCCTTGGGGGCGAAAATTGCCCATGCGATGGACCCGAAGCCATTGAAGCGGGTGTTCGGCGGTTTCCTGATCCTGGTGGCGCTCAACATGCTGCGCAAGGCGCTGATGTGAGTTGATAGAAGGGGGGGGAGCCCACTTTGACCGATTCTGCGTAGCGCAGCGACGGCTGCTCTGAGAGCCTTCGGGAACAGGAAGCCATCGGGAAAAATTTCTATTAGTTACCCGCCAAACCTCGTGCGCAGATCAGATACAGCCTTGGCATGTCGGCCATGAACGTAAACCCGAAAGCGTAAATCATCTGAGCCTCCGTAAGGAATCGAGTCTTCATAGTATGGGATTTGCATATTTGTCAGGCAGCCCTTCAGAACGTTCAATTCTTTTCTCTCTTTCACGAAACCAACCATATGACTCCATGCCCAGCCATCTGTTTTGATCTCGTGGTATGCAAAGGATACGGCGTCACGTTCATTGGCAAATCTTTCTATGACACGTTCCACTCCACGCTCCGTGTAAATCCAGTGGTAGGAAGACCCAACCGAGGCGAGAATATGACCCTCTGCTATGCTTGCGCTATCAACTTCGTATGAAAGAAAATTACAGCCGTTCTCTTCCATCCACGATTTCAGTTCTCGGATTGTCGTTGGTTCGGTAATCGGCTCTTTCGGACTGAAGTCAAAGCGGTGGGCCATAAATTTCTCCAAAAAAATTTGTCTTGTTTTGCCACAGGAGAAGGGCACGACAAACACTAATCATGTCTCTTACCTGTAATAGCCGCTGTTCGAGAAATCGAGTTCGGCGGCCGCTTCGTCCGCGTTGCTGACTTTGGTTGCGGGCTTTAAATCCCGGTCTCGTCGCGCCGTTTGAGACGCGCCGCCCGGCCACCGCGGCGTTTGTTCGGCGCCGGTTCGCGCGAGGGCAGCTCGGCCATGATGGCGCGACGCTCCTCCGGGCTCATCCGCGACCAGCTGGCGATCTCGTCGATCGAGCGGGCACAGCCAAGGCAGAGCCGGGTCTCCGGGTGGATCTGACAGATCTTGGAGCAGGGGCTTTCCACCTCGTCGCGTTTCCAGATCTCATCGGTCTTTTGCGGCGTGCCTTCGGTCATGTCACAGGTTCCTGAGCCGGTCGAGCGCGCCCTGCAGGATCACCCCGGCGGCCACCTGATCGATCTTTTCGGCGCGTTTGGCTCGCGACATATCGGCTTCCAGCATCGCCCGGTCCGCGGCGACCGTAGACAAGCGCTCGTCCCAGAAGGTGATCGGCAGATCGGTCAATTGTCCGAGATTGCGGGCAAAGGCGCGGGTCTTTTGACAGCGCGGACCTTCGGTGCCGTCCATATTGCGCGGCAGGCCGAGGACGATGCCTTTGACCTCGCGCTGGCTGAGCAATTTCAACAAAGCCTCGGCGTCCAGGGTGAATTTCTTGCGCCGGATCGTGTCGGTCGGTGTGGCGACGGAATGCAACCGGTCGGAAATCGCCACGCCGATGGTCTTGTCGCCGAAATCCAGCCCCGCGAGCGGTGACATCGGCGGCAGGCTGGCGGCGAATTCCGCCATGTCATCGGTGATCAGCGCCGCCATCACTCGACCAGCCCGGCCCGCTCGGCGCCGCCGCGCACCACGGCCAGCGCCTCCGGCTCGGCGCCGAAGATCACCTGCGCCTCATCCCAGATCGAGCTGGCGCGATCGGTGTCGCCCAGCATCGCCAGCGACGAGATCAGCCGCGCCCATTCCTCGGGCGAGCCGCCTTCATTAGCAAGCCGTGCAGACAGGCCTTCGACCATGCCGCGGATCATGTCCTGACGCTCTTCCGGGGTCATGTCGGCCGTGGCCTCGATATCCGCCTGGCTCGGTCCTCTGAGCCCGCCTGCGCCCGGCAGCGGCGGCAAGGTGTAGCGAATGCCCGCAGCCTGGGCGACCATTTCGATCTGGCCGCGGATCGGGGCGACCCAGGGCGCATCGGCCTCGGAGTTGCTCAGAAGCGGCTGCCAGAGCCGGAAGGTCATGTCGGGCCGCCCGGTCTGGGCGAACATCAGCCCGGAATAATAGATCGCGGTGCCATTGTTGGGATCGCGTTGCAGCGCTTTGGTGAGCGCATCCTCGGCCTCGGGCGAGACATAGCCACCGGCGGCGAGGATCATCAGATCGGCGAGATCGGCATAGTCTGTCGCCGTGGCGGCATTGCCCTTGATCCGGATCACCTCTTTCTGGGCGGCATAGGCGCGGTCGTAATTGCCGATCACCGCCTCGTTGCGGGCCAGAAGCACATGGCCCTGAAGATCGTCGGGACGGGATTTCAGCGCCTCGCGCAGCTGGCTGACCAGGGTCAGCAGCCGTTCATCGGGTTGCTGGATCGGCGGCGAGGAGGGGCGCTCTTTCTCGATCTCGGCCTGGGCTGGCCGTGTGGCGCGGGCCTCGTCGGCCAGAGCGATGCGATGCGCCAGCGGCAGATCCTCATAGCCCGGCGCGCCGGTGTAGTCATAGAGCCAGATGCCGCCGCCGATCACCAGAACGGGCAGGGCGATGACGGCCCAGATTGGCATGCGGGTCGAGGCTTTCTTTTCCGTGGCGCGGGCCTTGTCGGCTTCGAGAAGCCGGCGCGAGACCTCGAGCCGGGCACGTTTGGCATCCTCGGCTGACAGCACGCCGCGCGCCTCGTCGCGGTCGACCTCTTTGAGCTGGTCCCGATAGACCTTCATCTCGACCTCGGCGGTCGATCCCTCTACCTCGCTGATCCCGTGCGCCTTGCGCAGCGCCAATGCCAGAGGCAGGGCAGAGAGAGAGGCGATGGCGATGGCGATGATCCAGAAGGTCATGTCAGGGTCCGTCTAAAAAGAAATCTGGAGCACAGCTTTATCCGGCACGGGGGCTTCGGGGAACCCCCAATGACGCAGGTGTGACCGAATGGCTCTTCTCGCATCGTTCGCGGTGGCAGACCGGGGCGGCAGAAGCGCCGGGGGCCGGTATGACGGTCGAAAGAACACTTCTCAACCTCACTTCAGCTATTTTTTGTGCAAATCCCGATCCATGCTTGACCTCGGGGCCCGATCGGCACAGGTATAAGCCCGACAGAAACGCACAAGTTCTGCTGATAAATTTTCTGCTGACCAGGAGGCCCCAATGGCTTTTGAACTTCCCGATCTCCCGTACGCTCATGACGCTCTCGCCGATCTCGGCATGTCGAAAGAGACGCTCGAGTATCACCACGACCTGCACCACAATGCCTATGTGACCACCGGCAACACGCTGATTGCGGGCACCGAGTGGGAAGGCAAATCGGTCGAAGAGATCATCAAAGGCACCTATGACGCCGGCGCTGTCGCTCAAAACGGCATCTTCAACAACGCCTCGCAGCACTGGAACCACACCCAATTCTGGGAAATGATGGGCCCGGGCGAGAAAGCCATGCCCTCCGAGCTGGAAAAAGCGCTGGTTGAGAGCTTCGGCTCCGTCGACGAGTTCAAGAAACAGTTCGCCGCCGCGGGTGCCGGTCAGTTCGGCTCCGGCTGGGCCTGGCTCGTCAAGGACACCGACGGTGCGCTGAAAGTGACCAAGACCGAGAACGGCGTGAACCCGCTCTGCTTCGGCCAGACCGCGCTTCTGGGCTGTGACGTCTGGGAACATTCCTATTACATCGACTTCCGCAACAAACGCCCGGTCTACCTGTCGAACTTCCTCGACAAGCTGGTGAACTGGGAAAACGTCGCATCCCGTATGTGATCGGCGAGGGCGCTCTCCCAGTCACCTCCGCGCACCGCGTTCGCGGCACGCTTGGATGAACTGGGAAAACGTCGCATCCCGCATGTGATCTCTGACGATCTACTGAATTTGAAAGGGCGCCCCAAGGGGTGCCCTTTTTTCTTGGCCCGGGAATGATTATCTTGAGACATGCAGACCGGTGAAGAAACCCTCTGCGGCTCTTCATCGTCTCGCATGAATGCTTGCATGGCTAGAATGCTTGCATGGCTAGAATGCTTGCATGGCTAGAGAGGAGGAAGACATGTCCGTTCTTCAAAAAGGCACCTGGGTGCTCGTCGCCGATGGCGAGAAAGCCCTGTTCCTGCGCAATGATCTCGAGGCAATGAACCCGGATCTGAATGTGCTGCGTATCGAGACACAGGACAATCCTGCCGACCGCGATCAGGGGACGGCCCGCGCCGGGCGCAAGGCCGATGCCGGACCGGGGCAGAAAACCGCGCTCGAGGAAACCGATTGGCACGAGCTGGCCAAGGAACGCTTTGCCGAGGAGATCGCCGCGATCCTGTACCAACAGGCCCATGGTGGCGCTTTTGAGCGGATCGTTCTGGTGGCGCCGCCCGCCACCCTGGGCGAGCTGCGCAGCAAGCTCCACCCGGAGGTGCGCGCCAAGGTCGTCGGCGAGATCGCCAAAACCCTGACCAACCATCCGCTCGACAAGATCGAAAGCCTGTTGCTCAAGGAACTGGAAGCGGCCTGAGTGCAGCCCGACATCGCGGCCAGAAATCACGGCGTGACATCAGTGGGCGCCATTTTGCCCTTGCGGGACTGAGCGCGGGATGGGAGAGAAAGGGCAGGAGGCCCCATGACCCTTTCCCCGTTCCCGACAGCACCGGTTCCCAACGCCTGGACCCTTGATCCCGACACGCTGGCCGAGGCCGTGGCTTTGCGCCATGAGCTGCACCGTTTTCCCGAGGTTTCCGGGGCGGAGCATGAAACGGCGGCGCGGATTGCCGCACGGATGCGGGGACTTGGCGCCGAGGTCACCGAGGGGCTGGGCGGCACCGGTGTGGCGGCGGTCTTTGGCCCGAAAGAGGAACCGAAAGCCGGGCCTGAAAAGGGGCAGGGTGTCCGCACCCTGATGATCCGGGCGGAGCTCGACGCTCTGCCGATCCTCGAGGCCATGGGGCCGGACTACCGCTCCGAACATGAGGGCGTGGGCCATCTTTGCGGTCATGACGGCCATATGGCGATCCTGTTCACCGTGGCCAAGGCGCTGGCGCGCCATGCGCCCGCCTGCCGTGTGGTGCTGTTGTTCCAGCCGGCCGAGGAAACGGGCGCCGGGGCGCGGGCGGTTCTGGATGATCCGAAATTTGCGCCATTGCAGCCCGATCTGGCGATCTCGCTGCACAATCTGCCGAAATTGCCGATGGGGGCTGTGGCGTTGCAACAAGGCCCGGTGGCCTGCGCCTCGCGCGGCTTGCAGATCCGGCTTAGGGGCGCGACATCGCATGCGGCGCGGCCGGAGAACGGCCGATCCCCCGGTCTGGCGCTCGCAAATCTCATTCCGGCGCTTGGCGCGCTGTCGCGGGATCTGCCGACCGAAGACCCTGGCTTCCGGCTTTGCACCGTGACGCACGCGCGTCTCGGCGTGCCCTCCTTTGGCATCAGCCCGGGCGAGGCGGAGCTGCAAGTGACGCTGCGCACGCTGCTCAACGCGGAAATGGCGGCGCTCGAGGCGGAAGCGCGGGCGCTGATCGACCGGTTCGCCGCCGATTTCGCCCCCGCGATCACCCTGCATGACGCGTTCAGCCATTCGGTGAACGCGCCCGAGGCGACGGCGCTTCTGGAAGCCGCCTGCGCAAGGTTTCCCCGCGTTGAAGGCGCGATCCCGATGCGCCCGTCGGAGGATTTCGGCCTGTTCGGCACCGAGCAGAACGGCAAGGTGATCCCCGCCGCGATGCTGTTTCTCGGCTCGGGCGAGACCCAGCCGGAACTGCACAATCCGGATTTCGATTTCCCGGATGCGCTTGTTCCATTGGGGGCGGAGATCTTTCTCAACGCCATCCACCAGTTTTCAAACGGGGTCTAACCGCGCCGAGCCCCTGTGCGTTTTTCCGCCTTGTGAAACCGGCGCGCGCGGCGCTTTGTGCGCATCATGACCGAAACGCAAAAAGGGCTCGTGGCCCTCTTCATCGCACAGACATCCTGGGGCCTGTCGCCGCTCTATTACAAGGCCGTGGGCGCTGTCCCGGCCTTCGAAGTGGTGGCGCATCGCACGCTCTGGACCCTGGTCCTCTTCGGGCTCTGGATCGCCTTTCAGGGCCGTCTTGGGGAATTGCGGGCGCTCTTGACCGACCGGCGGTTGAAGAAGCTTATCCCGGCTGCACTTCTGGTGTCCGGCAACTGGGCCCTGTTCATCTATGCGATCCAGTCGGGACAGGCGCTCGAGGCCTCGTTCGGCTATTACATCTTTCCGCTGGTCGCCACGCTGATCGGCATGGTGTTCTTTGGAGAGCGCCTTCGCGGGCTGCAATTTGCGGCGCTGGCGCTGGCTGCGGTGGCTGTCGTGGTGCTGGGCGTCGGGCTTGGCCGGTTGCCGTGGATGGCGCTGGTGCTGGCATTGTCCTTTTCGGCCTATGGCGCGATCAAGAAGACGCTCGATGCAGGGCCGGTGCTCTCGGTCACCGGCGAGGTGGTGTTTCTCGCGCCGATTGCGCTGATCTGGCTGATCGGTGCCGAGGCCTGGGGCTGGGGCGGCACAGAGGCGCAACCGGCCGGGGCCTTCGGGCACAGTGTGAAAGACTCTGTGCTCCTGATTTTCGCGGGGATCGTCACCGGCGCGCCGCTGATTTTCTTTGCCGCTGCCGCCCGCCGTCTGCCGCTCACCGTGGTGGGCATGGGGCAATATTGGAATTCGACCATTCAATTCGGTCTCGCCGTTCTGGTCTTTGCCGAGCCTTTCACCCATTGGCATGCGATCGCCATGCCGCTCATTTGGCTGGCACTGGCGCTCTATTCCGCACAGGTGCTCCGAAGCGAGGCGCAGGCCCGCCGGTTGCGGCGGGTCTAAAGCACCGTCACCCCCAGCCCGTGCAGCAATTCGGTGGCCTGGCTTTTGGAAATGATCGCGCCCTTGAAACAGGTGGCGGTTGCAAAGCTGAGCGGGCCGAGATCGGCCAGCCGCAGATCGGCGCCGTCGAACCGCGCGGTGGCGAGATGCGCATCATTGAGACGGCAGCTGTCGAAACTCGCCTCGCGGAAATCGCACCCGGCGAGATCCGCCCCGGTAAAATCGATCTGCTCGAGCTGGCATTTCCGGAAATTCATCTGTCTCAGATCGGCCCCGGACAGGAGCGAGCCGTTGAACACGACGCCAAGGGCGCGGGCTTCCTTGAAATCGGCCCCGGTCAGTTTGCAATCGTGAAAGACCGCGCCGGAGACATCGGCGCCGGAAAAATTCGACAGCGACAGGTTGCAGGTTTCGAACCGGGCTTCGGACATGCGGGCATATCTGAAATCGGTCTTCAGGGCCTTGCATTTGGTAAAACTGCACTCTTCCAGAAGGGCGCTGGTGAAGCTGCAGTCCTGGAACCGGCAATCCTCGAACCGCATATGCGACAGATCCATGCCGTCAAAACTAAGCGCCCTGAAGTCGCAGGCGGCAAATTCTGTCGCATTGAAGTCTTTGAGATCGGAGATGATCTGCATCGCTGGCGCACCGTTTGCTCTGGTTTCTGCGTCGGATCGGGTCAGGATTCACGTCTTTCCCGCGCCGCCCTGAGCGCTGCCACCAGACCTTCGACCGTCTCGACCGTGTCGAAATAGGTGGCGGTGGACAATGGCGCGAAACCTTCTTCGGTGATATGTTCAATGAGCTCTTCGAGCGGCTGCCAATAGCCGTCGGTGGACAACAGGAAGATCGGCTTGTCATGCAATCCGATCTGTTTCCAGGTCAGCACTTCGAAAAACTCGTCGAGCGATCCGGCACCGCCCGGCAGCACCACGATGGCATCCGAGTTCATGAACATCACCTTTTTGCGCTCATGCATGTTCTCGGTGATGATGAACCGGGTGAGATCGCGCTTGCCAACCTCCTTGGGCAAAAGATGCGTCGGGATCACCCCGAAGGTCTCGGCGCCCTTGCTCTGCGCCGCACGCGCCACCGCACCCATCAGCCCCACGTCGCCCGCGCCATAGACCAGTCGCCAGCCCTCGGCGGCGATGCGCTCGCCGACCTGCCTGGCCGCGGCCTCGTATTTCTCGCCCTTGCCGGAGCGCGAACCGCAAAAGACACAGACGGAGAAGGGCGTTTGGACGGGCTGATCGGACATGGGGGATACTCTCAAAAAAGGAAGTCTTTGACCCTTGTTAGCCCCCTTGATAGGCTGTCTCAACCCTTGAAAATGGGCCGGGGGCAAACGGGGACGGAAGCTGGGATATGGCGAAGACAAACGCATGGATGATGCCTGCGGCGGGCGTTGGTGCCGCGGTGCTCGTGGTGATGATCGGGGCGGTGCTCTATCTGGCGCGACCGCTGCCGAATGAGGGCGGTGTCGTCCTCTCTGATCCGACCGCCGGACAGAGCGGTACGGTGGCTGTGGAGACGGGGGAGACTGCGCAGACGGGGGAGGCCGCTGTGACCTCCGAAACCGGGGCCGCGACTGGCGAGAACCTGAATGCCGCCCAGGAGACGGCGATGGCGATGGCGCCCGGGTTCGACGTGGTGCGTGTGCCGGCCGAGGGCTTTGCCACCGTGGCGGGCCACGCCGAACCGGGCAGTGAAGTCTCGGTGATCGTCGATGGCGAGGAAGTCGCCACAGCCACGGCCAATGAGCGGGGCGAATTCGTGGCGCTGTTCGACACGCCGGCGGGAGATACCCCGCGGGAAATGCGGCTTTCGACACAATCCGGAGAGGCTGGCGCGGCGCCGCTCGAAAGCTCGGAAAGCATCATCGTGGCGCCGGCGGCGAAATCGGCCGACGCGGAGGTGGAAATCGCGACGATCGATGTGGACGAGGCCCCCGAAGGCGCGGGATATGCGCAGACGTCCGGTGGCGCCATGCCCGACACGCCACGCGGTGCGGCGCAGTCCGTCGCCGAACAGGTGCTGAGCGCGCGCGATGGCGAGGCCGGAGCGGCGATCGAAGAGCACGCGGACGACGGCACGACAGATATGGCTGAGAGCACATCGCAAGACATGGTGCCGGCCGCGCCGGCGAACGGGGCGGAGCAATCCGCCACAGGGTCTGCGGTGCCCCTGACGGCTCCGACCGTGCTGATGGCCGATGATGACGGCCTCAAGGTGTTGCAGCAGGAGGGCACAGCCCCCGCCGAGCTGCGCATCGATACGGTGAGCTACGATCCCGAAGGGCGGGTCTTTGCTTCCGGTCGCGCCACACCCGGCGCCGATTTGCGGATCTATCTCGATCAGCTGTTTCTGACCGCCGCGACGGTCGGGGAAGACGGCTATTGGCGTCAGGAACTCGTCGATGTCTCCGCTGGCCGTTACACGCTCCGGGTGGACGAGGTCGATCCTTCGGGCAAGGTTCTGGCGCGCGCCGAGATCCCGTTCCAGCGCGAGGATGTGGCCAAACTGGCCAGGTTGGCGCGGATTTCCGGCGCCGGATCGGATCAACCGATGGGGGCATCGGCACCGCAAGACCCGGCGCAGAGCACACCGGCGGAAGAGAGCGGCGCGGCGGCTGCGCCCGGTGATACGGCGGGTGGTGCGGTGGGCGGGCGCATTGCCTCGGTCACCGTTCAGCCGGGCAATACGCTTTGGGGCATTGCCTCGAACCGCTATGGCGACGGTTTTCTCTATGTGCGGGTGTTCGATGCCAACCGCGATCAGATCCGCGACCCGGACCTGATCTATCCGGGGCAGATTTTCGCGCTGCCGGAGTGAGCCTGTCCAGATAGACCATGCGGATGGAGCGCTGCGGGGCCCGGTGACCGGCCCCGTGCGCATCTGCCGCCCCCGATCTGCGGGCTGAAAGCTTGTCCTCGGGGCCCGATTGCCCCATCTAGCCAGTGACAAACCTGTGACGAAGCTGTGATGAGCCGATGATGGCGCGGTGATCGCACGGTGATGGGACGGTGATGGGACGGTGATGTCCCTGATGAAGAAGAGCCACCGAAAGGCAGCGAGATGCGCGGCAGACCGACGATGACGACAACCAAAGGTCCGAAAAACGGCTGGGCGGTGATCCGCGCCGTGATCCCCTATTTCTGGCCTGAAAAATCGGTCGAGGGCGCGGGCCGGGTGAAGGCGCGGGTCGTGGTGGCGCTTCTGTTCCTTCTGGGCGCCAAGATAGTCACGGTGGGGACCCCCATGCTCTACAAGGCCGCCGTCGATGCGCTGGCGGGCGACGGGACATCGGCGGCCTGGATGCTGGGTGCCGGCGCGGTCGGGCTGACCGTTGCCTATGGCATGGCGCGGCTGATGACCAACGGGTTCAACCAGCTCCGCGATGTCGTGTTCTCGCCGGTGTCGCAATCGGCGCTGCGCCAGCTTGCCCTCGAGACCTTCAATCACATCCATGCGCTGTCCATGCGCTATCACATCACCCGCAAGACCGGCGGGCTTTCGAGGATCATCGAACGCGGGGTGAAAGGCGTGGCCTTCCTCTTGCGCTTCCTGGTGTTCTCGATCGGGCCTCTGGCGCTCGAGCTGCTGATGGTTCTGGTGGTGATCGCCTTTGCTTTCGGGCCCTCCTATATGCTGGTGCTTCTGGCCACCATCGCGATCTATGTCTGGTTCACCTTCACGGTCACCGAATGGCGGGTGAAACTGCGCAAGGAGATGAACGATCAGGACACCGACGCCAACCAGAAGGCGGTCGACAGCCTGTTGAACTTCGAGACGGTGAAATATTTCGTCGCCGAGAAACGCGAGGCCGCGCGCTATGACAAGGCCATGGCGCGCTATGAGATCGCCGCCAACAAGACCGCCTATTCGCTCGGGTTCCTGAATTTCGGCCAGAGTTTCTTCATCACCGGCGGGCTGGTGATCGTCATGGTCATGGCCGCCATCGGGGTCGAGAGAGGACAGATGACCGTCGGCGATTTCGTCATGGTCAATGCTTATATGATCCAGATCACCATGCCCTTGAACTTCCTCGGCTCGGTCTATCGCGAGATCCGTCAGGCGCTGGTCGATATGGAAGAGATGTTCGATCTGTTGCATCAACCGGCCGAGATCATCGACGCGCCGAACGCGCCCGATATCCATGTCACCGGCGGTACGGTGGCCCTCAAAAATGTCGAATTCCATTACGATCCGGCGCGCCCGATCTTGAAGGGCGTCGATCTCGAGGTGCCGGCGGGCAAGACCATGGCCATCGTCGGCCATTCCGGCTCGGGCAAATCCACCATCGGACGGCTGTTGTTCCGCTTCTACGATGTCACTGGCGGTCGTTTCGAGATCGACGGTCAGGACATTCGCGAGGTGACGCAGGAGAGCCTGCATCGCGCCATCGGCGTGGTGCCACAGGACACGGTGCTGTTCAACGATACGATCCGCTACAACATCGGCTATGGCCGCGACGGCGCCACCTATGACGAGATCGTCGCAGCGGCGAAACAGGCGCAGATCCACGAGTTCATCCTCGGGCTTCCCGAAGGCTACGAGACCCAGGTCGGCGAACGCGGCCTCAAACTCTCTGGCGGCGAGAAACAACGTGTCGGCATTGCCCGGACACTGTTGAAAGACCCGCCGATCCTGTTGCTGGACGAGGCCACCTCGGCCCTGGACACGCGGACCGAGAAAAGCATTCTCGGCGCGCTGAAGCTCGCGGGCGAGGGGCGCACGGTGATCACCATCGCGCACCGCCTCTCGACAATCGCGGATTCGGATGAGATCGTGGTGCTGGAAGCCGGTGTCGTGGTCGAGCGCGGCACCCATGAGGCGCTATTGAAAGCCGGCGGGCATTATGCCCAGATGTGGTCGGCCCAGGCCGAGGACCGCGAGGCCGCCGAAGGGGACGACGCGGCCGCGTAATCTGCAGCGACGGGGAGGGGCGCGTGACGACGATCTGGTGGATCCGGCGCGACATGCGCCTCGCCGACAATCCGGCGCTTGTTGCCGCCGCGCAGGCCGGGCAGGTCCTGCCGGTATTCATCCGGGACGACAGCGTCACTAGTTTGGGTGCCGCGCCGAAATGGCGTCTCGGCCTCGGGCTCGCGGATCTCATGGCGCGGATCGAGGGGCAGGGCGGCCGTGTCCTGTTGCGATCCGGCGATGCGAAAGAGGTCTTGCTGTCCTTGGCGCAGGAGACCGGCGCGACGGCGGTCTATTGGAACCGGCTTTATGACAAGGCGGCGATTGCCCGTGACACGGAGGTCAAAACAGCGCTGAAAGCGGCAGGGATCGCGGCGCAGTCCTCGAATGCCCATCTCTTGTTCGAACCCTGGACGGTTCAGACCAAGACCGGCGGGTTCTACAAGGTCTATACCCCCTATTGGAAGGCGGTGCGACAGATGCCGGTGGCGGGCGCCTTGCCGGTGCCCGAGATCTCTTGGGCGGAGGTGCAGGCCGCGAGTGAGCGCCTCGATGACTGGTCTGTCGCCCATGACATGCGGCGCGGCGCCGATGTGGTTTTGCCGTATTGCCGGATCGGTGAAGACGCGGCTCTGGCACGATTGACGCGCTTTCTCGAAGACCGGATTGCGCAGTACAAGGCTCGGCGCGATTTTCCGGCCGATCCGGCCTGTTCCGGCCTGTCCGAGAACCTGACCTATGGCGAGATCTCGCCGCGCACGATCTGGCATGCGGGCTGGCATGCGATCGAAGAGGGTGGGCAGGGGGCGGAGACCTTCCTGAAAGAGCTGGTCTGGCGCGAGTTTGCCTATCATCTGCTCTATCATTTGCCCGATTTGCCGCGCCGGAATTTTCGCCCCGAATGGGACGGGTTCGCCTGGCGCGCGGACAATGAGGATGCGGAGCGCTGGCGGCGGGGCCGAACCGGGGTGCGGCTCGTCGATGCGGCGATGCGCGAGCTTTTCGTCACCGGCACCATGCACAACCGCGCCCGGATGATCGCGGCCTCCTACCTGACCAAACATCTGCTGACCGACTGGCGCGTCGGGCTCGAATGGTTCGAGGACTGCCTGATCGACTGGGACCCGGCCTCGAATGCCATGGGCTGGCAATGGGTGGCGGGCTGCGGCCCTGACGCTGCGCCCTATTTCCGGATCTTCAACCCGGACGGGCAGGCGGAGAAATTCGACGGCGATGGCGCCTATCAAAAGCGCTGGCTCACCGAGGGCGCGCCGGTGCCGAGCGCCACTGCGCTGTCCTATTTTGAGGCGGTGCCGAGGTCCTGGGGGCTCTCATTCGAAGATGCGCCTGCGCCCCCTGCAATCAGTCTGAAAGACGGGCGCGACAGGGCTCTGGCGGCCTACCAAGGGTTCCGAACCCCGTAAAAGGGGTGACGGATCGGGTCTTTGCGCTACACTCTGAGGATATTGAGCGGGGATATCGGGCACGGATATCACGGCATATTGCGTCGAACCCGCTCGCAGATATCATCCTGTGAGGGGCCAAGATGCTTGATAAGAATAAGCAAGCGGCCGACCGAAAGGCCGTATTGACCAGCACCGAAGCGCAGGGCGACCTGCCGCGCTATTTCAGCAATGTGTTCGAGATCGCCCAGGCGATGGCGCGCGGGCGATTGGATTTCGTCCTGCCCGACGGGCGGGTGTTTCGCGCCGAAGGCAAGGCGCCCGGTCCGGTGGCGGAACTGCATGTCCATAGTGACGATGTCTTTGCCCGGCTGATCCGCGAGGGCGACTTGGGCTTTTGCGAGGATTACCTCGACGGCGGCTGGTCGACGCCGGATCTCATGGCCTTCATGGATCTTCTGCACGCCGGCAATGACGATCTTTATGACGGGTTTCCCGGCATGGCCTTCGTGCGCGCCTATGAGCGTCTGCGGCACTGGATGAATTCGAACAGCAAACGGCAGGCGAAAAAGAACATCTCGTATCATTACGATCTCGGCAATGATTTCTACCGACTCTGGCTCGACGAGACGATGACCTACAGTTCGGCATTGTTCGAGAGTGGTCAGGAGACTTTGGAAGCCGCTCAGACCGCGAAATACAAGAGCATGGTCGATGAGATGGGCGTGGAAGCCGGCGATCACGTGCTGGAGATCGGCTGTGGCTGGGGCGGCTTTGCCGAATATGCGGCGGGCCAGCGCGGGCTCAGGGTCACCGGTCTGACCATTTCCGAGGAACAGTTCAAATTTGCCAATGAACGGATCCGCAAAGCCGGGCTGTCGGAGCTTGTGAACTTCAAGCTGCAGGATTACCGCGATGAGCGTGGGCAATACGATGGCATCGCCTCGATCGAGATGTTCGAGGCGGTGGGCGAGAAATACTGGCCCACCTATTTCGGCAAGATCCGCGACTGTCTCAGCCCGGGCGCCAATGCCACCTTGCAGATCATCACGCTGCAGGACGCACGTTTCGAGAGCTATCGCAAAGGTGTGGATTTCATCCAGAAATACATCTTTCCCGGGGGTATGCTGCCGTCGCCGACGGCGCTCAGGCAGCAGATCGACAAGGCGGGGCTGGGCTTTGTCAAAAGCCGGGAATTCGGCGAGAGCTATTCGGCCACGCTCCGGCGCTGGTTCGAGACCTTCAACGCCAGATGGGATCAGGTCGAGGCGCAGGGGTTCGACGCGCGGTTCCAAAGGATGTGGAATTTCTATCTCACCTCTTGCGCCGCGACCTTTCACGGTGGAAACTGTGACGTAACACAGATCACAATGACTCATCCGAGCAGATAGAGCAGATGCCCACAGCCGCCAAACTCGTTGCCGCCCTCTGGTTTGCCATCCTGGCCTGGTTCGCCGCCGAACTCGTCAAGCCGCATATGGAAGAGGGCACGCAGTTTGGCCTCATGTCCTATATCGCCGGTGGTTTCGGCTTTCTCACGGGATGGATCTTCATGGGCAAACGCGCCGGCGACACCGTGGCGGCGGCGATGGCTTACGGGTTTTCCTCCTCGGTGATCCTGAGCTTCTGGTCGGTGTTCTATTTCGCTTTCGAGACGATGATCCACCGCTCGCTTGACCTGCGCTACAAGGGGCCGACCGAGGCGCTCATGGGCATGGTCGATCTGATGGGGGAATACGGGATCTACCTCCTGAAGCCGGACGTTCTGGTGACGCTGGTCGTCGGGGGCTTGTTCGGTGCCTGGATCGTGGAAAAAGCGGCCGGCAAATGGGCCTGAGAAATCGGTCTGCAGAATTTACCCTGAAAATTCGCCCGGAAAAATTCGCTCTGAAAATTTGTCTTGAAAATTTGTCCTGAGAAACTTGCCCAAAAATGGCCCTGACCGAGGTATGAATGTCCGATATTTTTGCGCCGTTGGCGTCCCGCTATTCCGCGAGCGAGCTCGACTTCCTGCGCGCCGTTCTGAGCGGCGATGAGCAGGTCCTGAGCGAAGAATTCGTCGCCACCGCCGCCGAAGAGGTGGTGCTCTACCATGGCAAGCGTGCGGTGGAGGAGCTCAGGCCGCTGCGACCGATGATCTTCACCCGCACCTGGGCACGTATGATGGCGCGTCGGGGCGGGCGGCCAAGGGGCGCGGGGCGCACGACCCTGTCTCGTGAGGACGTGACCCTGTTGCGCCAGGACATCCCCTACAGCCATTTCTTTGCCGTCGATGACAGTCATCTGAAACACCGCCGGTTCGGTGGCGGCGAGACCGATGTCATGACCCGCGCCGGGTTCCTGATGGCGGATGCGGTCACCGTCTTGCCCTATGATCCGCTGCGCGACCGGGTGCTGGTGATCGAACAATTCCGCTTTGGTCCCTATGCGCGCGGCGATCTCTTCCCATGGATGGTGGAGCCGATCGCGGGCCGCGTCGATGCCGGCGAGGGGCCGGAAGCCACGGCCCGGCGCGAGGCGGTCGAGGAGGCCGGGGTGACCCTGGGGGCGCTGCACAAGGTGGCGGAATATTACCCCTCGGCGGGGGCGATGACCGAATATATCACCTCCTATGTCGGGATTGCCGATCTGCCGCAGGGGCTCGAGGGCATCGGGGGCTTGGATCATGAGCACGAGGACATCGCCTCGACGCTGATGTCCTATGAGCGGCTGATGGAGATGTGCGATGCCGGGCAGCTCGACGTCGGCCCGCTCTACATGTCCGCCTTCTGGCTGGCACGGCACCGGGACAAGATTCGGGCGGAAGCGGGGGGCTAGTCTCCGGGGCGAGGGGCGGAGCAAATGTTCATCCGCTCAGAGCGCGAGCCGGGACAAGCCTGCCTGTAGGGGGGGGCGACCTGACGCATGTGCGCAGCGCTTTATGGCGCAAAATACATCTAAGATCCGCGGTTTGCGCGCCGGTGCAATGCGCCAGCCTGCGGGGACGGGGCATGGCTGAGGCCTGCTTTCAGCATGGCCGCAGGCGCGGCGGCTTCGCCTTGTTCCGCGCCGGATAGGCGAGCTGCTCTCCCCCCGTGCAGAGGCGGGCGCTTAGCTGCTTTTCGGCTGCATCCAGAGCCAGATCAGCGCACCGCCCGCCAGTGTCAGGAAGGGCACCATGGCGAGGTTCACCGCCTGCCAGCCGTCCTGGGCCGAACCGCCGGAACAGTTCATCAGCCCGCCCGAGGCCAGCGAGGCAAGGGTGACCCCGCCGAAGACGATCAGATCGTTCATGCCCTGCACCCGGCCACGCTCCGAGGCCTCATGCGCCGAGGACAGCATCGCGGTGGCGCCGATGAAACCGAAGTTCCAGCCCACGCCCAAAAGCACCAGCGCGACAAAGAAATTCTCCAGATCGACCCCGATCATGCCGATGACGCCGGCCAGGGCGAGGATCACCAGACCGGTGGCCATGATCCGTTCGACCCCGAATTTCGAGATCAGGAAACCGGTGAAGAACGACGGGATGAACATCGCCAGCACGTGGGCGGAGACCACATCGGCGGCGGTGTTCTGTTCGAACCCGCAGCCGACGACGGCGAGCGGAGTCGAGGTCATCACCAGGTTCATCAGCGCGTAGGACACCATGGCAACGATGATCGCCACGGCGACGCGCGGGGTTTTCAGAAGCTCCATGCGCGAGCGCCCGATCAGATGCGCATGGGTCGAGACCGGCGGTCTCGGGATGTCGAGAAACAGGAACAGGAGCGAGCCGATCAGATTGATCGCGATCACCGCCAGATAGGTGCCCAGGAAGGGCACGACCATCGCCTGAGAGGTGACTTTCACCAGTTGCGGCCCGATGATCGCAGAGGCCAGCCCGCCGGCCAGCACGTAGGAGATCGCCTTGGGTTTGAACGCCTCATCGGCGGTATCGGTGGCGGCAAAGCGGAAGAAGCCCTGCGAGGACTGATAGACCCCGGTGAACAGCCCGCCGATGACGAACATCCAGAAATTCTGTTGCATCAGCGCGACGGCACCAATGGCCGCACCGATCGTGCCCGATCCGGTGCCGATCCAGAAGCCGGTGCGACGGCCCCAGCGCTGCATCGCCGCCGACAAGGGCGTGGCGGCCAGCATCGAGCCCAGCACGGTTGCGGAGATCGGCAGGGTCGCGAAACACAGGTTCGAGGCCAGCGATTGCCCGGCGAGACCGGCGATGGTGAAGATCATCGACATCTGCGCGCCCAGAAAGGCCTGGGCCATGACGAGGATCATCACGTTGCGGCGGGCTTTGGAGGTATCCGTCAGGGGCAGGTCGGTCATCTCGGGTCTCGTATGATGTCTTGTGCGGAGTTTTGAATATGTAACTCAGAAGCGTTTAACGGCCCGGGCAGGCTCTGAGAACCCGTGTTTTGTCGCAGGGGAAAGAATGATCCTGTGCAAGGGGTGTGCGAAAACGTGAGCGGAGATCGGCAGAGATCTGGGATGCGAGACTTTTGTGCCGTTGGTTTCCGGCGCGGGGCAAGGCGAAGCCGCCGCGCCTGCGCTGGCCCGTGTCACGCCGGAGGCGTGCTTGCAGCACAGCCGGGCGAGCGCATTGTCACCCGTGTACAACGGATTGAAATTATACGGATTTGATGACGATAAAGGGCTGACCTCAAGAGGGAAAGCGCTCCCCCACGGGCCTGCGCAGTCGCTCAGCGCTTGAACGTCCGCAGAGGCTCTCTCCAGACTTTCGTGAAATCCGCCGCTCAGCCCTGTTCCGCCGGCTTTCCCCGTCCCAGAGGGTCAAGATCGCGCGGGGTCTCGCCGCGCATCAGCGCCTGCCAGTCGAGCACCTGCCGCATCAGCACCGCCCGGCCGACACAGATGATCGCCGGCGGCTCGAGCCCGGCCGCGGCGATATCCCCGACCATCGTGCCCAGCGTCGTTTCCAACACCGCCTGATCCGGTGTCGTGGCTTGCGAGACCACGGCGACCGGTTCGTCTTCGGGGCGGCCCGCGGCGAGAAGGCCCTCGCGGATCGATGGGGCATGTTTCATCCCCATGTAGATCACCAGGACGCCCGAGGCGCGGCCCATCGCGGCCCAGTCGACCTGGGTCGGCCCACCGGTCTTGTCATGGCCGGTGACAAAGGTCACCGCCTGATTGACATCGCGATGGGTGACCGGAATGCCGGCATAGGCCAGCCCGCCGATCCCCGCCGAAATCCCCGGCACGATCCTGACCGGTACGCCATGCTGGATGAGCGTCTGCGCCTCTTCGCCGCCCCGGCCAAACACGAAAGGATCGCCGCCCTTGAGCCGCAACACACGTTTGCCGGCTCTGGCCAGATCGACCAGGGTCAGCGAGATATCCACCTGTTTCGCCGAGGGCTTGCCGCCGCGTTTGCCGGCATAGACCAGCTCGGCGGCCGGGTTGGCCCAGGACAGGATCTCTTTTGACACGAGCGCATCATAGACGAGGACATCGGCCTGTCTGAGCGCATTCACCGCATGCAAAGTCATCAGCCCCGGATCGCCGGGCCCCGCGCCACAGAGCCAGACCCAGCCGGGGTCGATGGTGGGCCAGGTGCCGGAGGGCAGGGAGAGGGAATGGGAATCTGTCATAGTCTCGTTATGGCGAAATCCGTGCAACTTAGGAAGCCGGTTTGGGGTTGATGGCGGCGCCGTGCCGTCTATCGTCGGGACGGGAGAGAAGGAGCGCGGCGGACATGCGGATTATCACGAGTGTTGCGGATGTGGCCGAGGGGGCTGCGCATCTGGCGCGGATCGAACCGCGTTTTGCCCATGCGCTCGGCCAGACCGGGGATTTGCCGCTCAGGCGGCGCAAGGACGGGTTCGAGGAGCTTTTGGGCGCCATCGTCAGCCAACAGATCTCGGTGGCCGCGGCCAACGGCATCTGGAAACGGCTGAAAACGGCGCGGCTCACCGGACCGCGCAAGGTGCTCTGGGCCACGGAAGACGAGCTGCGCGCCTGCGGCTTGTCGCGCCAGAAGGTGCGCTATGCCAAGGCGCTCGCTGAGGCGCGGATCGATTTCAAGGCGCTGCGCAGCGCGCCCGCCGAGGAGATTGTCGCCACGCTGACCGAAGTCCCCGGCATCGGTGTCTGGACCGCCGAGATCTATGCCATGTTCTCGCTCGGCCATGCCGATGTCTTTGCCCCCGGCGATCTGGCGCTGCAGGAGGCAGCACGGCTTCTGTTCGATCTGCCGGAGCGCCCGAAAGAGCGCGCTTTCCGGGAGATGGCCGAAGCCTGGTCGCCATGGAGAGCGGTTGCAGCACGGCTGCTTTGGGCCTACTACCATGTCGAAAAGCAACGCGAAGGGGTGCGCTGATGGCCGATCTGACCAACCATAAACGGGATAGCCTGTCGGGCCGGACCAATTCCGCCGTGATTTTCCTGCATGGCTATGGCGCCGACGGCAATGACCTGTTGGGGCTGGCCGATCCGCTGGGCGAACACCTGCCGGACACGATGTTCTTTGCCCCCGACGCGCCGGAGCGCTGCACCGGCAATCCGATGGGCTATCAATGGTTTCCGATCCCCTGGATCGACGGTTCCTCGGAAGAGGAAAGCCGCGCCGGCATGATGCGCGCCGTCGATGAGCTCAACGATTATCTCGACAATGTCATGGTCGATTACGGCTTCGAGGCGGATCAGATCGCGCTTCTGGGCTTTTCCCAGGGCACGATGATGTCGCTGCATGTGGCGCCGCGCCGCGAGGAGGCGGTTTCCTGTGTCGTCGGTTTCTCGGGGCGGCTCCTGGAGCCGGAAATGCTCGAGGATGAGATGCGGGTGAAAATGCCGGTGTTGCTGATCCATGGCGACGAGGATGACGTGGTGCCGCCGCAATCTTTGCCCGAGGCGGGGCAGGCGCTGCAATCGGCAGGGTTCGAGACCTACGCCCATATCATGCGCGGCACGGGGCATGGGATCTCTCCCGACGGTCTGTCGGTGGCGCTGGCATTTCTGCGTGAAAAACTGGGCTACGAGGCCGGCTAAGCCCGGCCAGTTCGCCCGCCAGTTCACCGCCCAGTTCACCGGCAAACCCAGAGGTGAGGCCGGGCGGCTGTGAGGGCGATCGTGAAGGCGACCATGGGGCCGACCTCCCGTCGGATCGCGTTTCGGCGGGGGCGCCCGAAGTTTTAGCGCGAATTCATATTAATTTCATTTTTTCGCCGAAATCTGATCTGGCCCCTTGACCTTGCCCCGGTCGGTGTTACGGTTTTTATATCGAATATGGAGGGTTCTACCATGGACATGATCGTGATGACCGCAATCGTTTTTGCTGCAATCGGCGTCATGGTGAGCTATGGCCTTCGTCCGACTGAGGAACGTCTCCCTGTCCGCATCCGTGTTGAGGACCGTCGCAAACGCTGACGGCGCCGGGCTGCGTGAGGGGGCAGGGACCTCTCGAACATCATCAAAATCCAGCTTTGGGAAATCCAGCTTTGGCAAGGGTCGATCTGACGGGCGAAATGCGTCCGGCGGTGTGATCGATCTGACCCTTGGTCCCGGTGTGACCGGTCTGGTCGGACGCAATGGCTCCGGCAAATCCACGCTGTTGCAATTCATCGCCGGCCAGGCCGGGCCGCCGCGCATCTCCGGCGCGCTGGCCTGTTCCGGCCCGGTCAGGATGCTCGATCAATCGCCGGAGGTGTCGCAACGCGTGGTCGATCTGTTCGGGCGCGCGGCGGATTTGACGGACATGCGGCGGGCTCTGGCGGGGCAGCCGACGCTTGGTCCGTTCGAGGCGGTGGATTGGACGCTCGAGGAGCGGATCACAGCGCAGCTCACGCGCTTCGGGCTCGGGCAGGTTCCGCTCGATGCGCCGTTGCGTCAGCTGTCCGGCGGGCAGGTGTTGCGTGCGGCGCAGGCGGCGGCCTTCTTCGAGCCTCCCGAGATCCTGCTGATGGACGAGCCGAGCAATGCGCTGGATGCCGAGGCGCGGCAGATCCTGCGCGCTGCGCTCGATGGGTTTCAGGGCATCGCGCTGGTCGCCAGCCATGACCGGGCGCTTTTGGAACGGGTCGATCAGATTGCCGCGCTGGAACCGGATGGCAGCATGTCGCTGTTCGGTGGCGGCTGGAGCGCCTTTCAGGCCGCGCGGGAGGCGGAACGGGCGCGGCTCAGCACCCAGGCGGATCGGGCCGAACGCGCCGTGAAACACCATCGCGCGCAGGCACAGGAAGCGGCGGCGCGACAGGCCCGCCGGGCGCGTCAGGGCAAGCGTTTGCGCGACGGGTCGCAGTCGAAAATGCTGCTCGACAAGGCGAAGGAGGGCGCGGAAAGCGCCGCCGGCGGTCGTTTGAGGGCGACGGCACGGCGCGATGCGGCGGCGGAACAGGCGCGCCTCGACGTGCTGGCGCGGCTCGAACGGATCACCCCGGTGGCGATGCGCTTTCCCGAGGTGGATCTGCCCGCGAACAAGCTGTTGATCGAGCTGGACGAGGTTGTGCTGTCTTGTGGCGATCACGAGATCGGCCCGGTCTCGCTGTCTCTGCGTGGTCCGGCGCGGCTGCATGTCACCGGGCCGAACGGCGCCGGAAAATCGACGCTTTTGCGTGCCATGGCGGGGGAAATCCTCCCGGTGTCGGGGCAGGTGAAGCGCTTCTGCCGAGTGGCCCATCTCGATCAAAGCGGCGGGCTTGCCGGTGTCGGCACGCTTCTCGATGTGGCGCAGGCGGCGCATTCGGAGCTGTCGCGGGCAGAGATCCGCGAGAGCCTTGCCCGGGTCGGGTTTCGTGGCGAGGCGGTGCTGAAACCGGCGGCGTCCCTCTCGGGCGGCGAGCGGCTTCGCGCGGCCATCGCCCTTGTGAGCGCCAGCACAGACCCGCCGCCGCTGTTGCTGCTCGATGAACCGACCAATCATCTCGATCTCGAGGCGATCGAGGCGCTGGAAACCGGGCTGTCCGCGTGGCGCGGTGCCGTAGTTCTGGTCTCTCATGACCCGTATTTTTGCCGCAATCTCGGGAATTTTTCCGAGTTTTCGCTGCCATCTGCCTAAAGAGGCGTCATATCTCTGTCATCATGGACCTGTAATCACCAATGCGAAGGCTTCGCATATACTGGGGCTTGTCAGGTTCAAGCCGCGATATATAGTCGAAGTCACAGCGTCACGCCTTGCCGCTGACCGGGGCTTTGTGCGGGACGCTTTCACGGGCGGGAGCACCCGTCCGATCTGAGACCAGAGACGGAGCGGCGGAGCATCATGGACGGAGACTTCAGGACGGATTTTGTCAGGCAACCGAATGCGACACGGGCGCACCCGGCCTTGGTTCTGAATGCGGATTACCGGCCTCTGTCCTATTATCCGCTGTCCTTGTGGCCCTGGCAGGAGGCGGTCAAGGCGGTGTTTCTCGATCGGGTCGATATCGTCGCGGAATATGACGATTACGTCCATAGCCCGAGTTGCAAGATCAGGATCCCCTCGGTCGTCGTCCTCAAAGATTATGTCAAACCTCAAAAGCGCGTGGCCTTCACGCGCTTTAATTTGTTTTTGAGGGATGAATTCCGCTGCCAATATTGCGGTTCGCGCGGCGAGCTGACCTTTGATCACGTGATCCCGAGGGCGCGGGGCGGGGTGACGTCATGGGAAAACATCGTCGCGGCCTGCGTGCCCTGCAATCTGCGCAAGGGCTCGAAATCGCTGCGGCAGGTGGGGATGAACCTGCGCAAACCGCCGCGCGCGCCCGGCGCCGAAGAGCTCAAGAACATGGGTCGCAAATTCCCACCGCATCATCTGCACGAGAGCTGGATGGATTATCTCTATTGGGATAGCGAACTGGAGGCGTGAGACAGGGCCGCTTTGCGGGACGGAGGGGACGTTGGCGATTTGTCTGACATGAGGGCGTGTGCCGGACCGTGGGCTGGCGCAGCAACGACTGAACGTTGCGCTTTATGTCTGCCAAGTCCGATAAAGATCAATCTGTTGTACGGGGATGAAAAATGCGCCTGACCGCCGGGACGGTCCGGCGCACGCCCGGGCAACTGCGTTGCTGCTCCGGGCGGCTTCGCCTTGTCCCGCGCCGGAAGGCTCAATGTTCCCAAAGGGCTCATCGCCGCCTCTCACACCGAACAGGACGCGCCCCCCAAGACGCAGAATTTCGCGCAATGAGGATGGTTGAGCGCCACGTCGCGAGAGGCCTCTTCGAGCGTTGCGCCGAGATCGAATTCCGCCTCATAGGGCAGGAGCGTACAGGCCACGACCGAAGGGCGCTGGCCCTTGCGCTTCACCACCATGCGCGACGAGGCGCACATCACATCCTTGGGGTCCTTGCCGAGAATGCCCCAGCAGGCGGTGGTGATTTCCGGTACTTCGGCGCTGAGATCCATTTCCGGGAAGATCACCGTCATGCCCGGGTTCTCGGCGTCGATCTCATAGCGGCGCTCGGCGAAGAGCGCGGCGAACCCGGCGCGGGTTTCGGCCTCGCTGTCATGCCAGAGCGAGCGCGCCGCCACGGCCATCGGGATGCCATGATCGCGCAGCCAATCCATGCCGGCAAGTGTCACGCGATAGCTCCCGGCGCCGCGCATCTCGTCATGATGCGCCTCGGCAAAATGATCGAGCGAGACGCGGAGCGTCAGTTTTTCGGGGAAGTCACGGTTGAGCGCGATCAGCCCCTCCTGCACCTGCGGCCGCTGCATCGGGCGCATGGCATTGGTCAGGATCAGCAGCTCATAGCCGCGGGTCAGCGCGGCCCGGGCCATCTGAATCATCTCCGGGTTCATGAAGGGCTCGCCGCCGGTAAAGGCGATCTCGCGCGGTCGGTCTTTGCGGGTGTGCAACTCGTCGAGATAGGTCTCGACCTCGGCGGTGCTCAGATAGGTCAGCGCATCATTGCTGGGCGAGCTGTCGATATAGCAATTCACACAGGTGATGTTGCACAGTGTCCCGGTGTTGAACCAAAGCGTCTGCAGCCCGTTCAGCGCCACCGTCGCCCGTGTCTCGCCCTTGGCGGTCACCTCCGGGTGCTGAAATTTGCCCTGATTGGCCGGAGTGGTCTCGGCCCGGGCATGGGGAGCGGGAATCGCATCGTGGTCTTTCATCTCGGGCCATCTTTCGGAACGGGGCGGTTCTCCGCAGGCTAAATCTTTGTCAGCGTGGTGAAAAGGTCTCACTTGAGCGGCTCACAGGGGCGTGAGCGGAGATTTGAGGCCTGTTCGGCCACTGCGGGGTTGAGAGCGATCAAAGCGATGCTAGACTTTCGGGGGCCGTGGCGCTAGATCAGCATCAGTTAGCGCTAACGCCTCAAAGCCCCTCGGGCGGAAAGGAAGACTTCATGGCTTCGCGTGTCATTCCCGTAGATGATTTCGATCTGGTGATTTTCGGGGGCACGGGCGATCTGGCCCGGCGCAAGATCCTCCCCGGACTGTACCGCCGCTTTTGTGCCGGGCAGATGCCCGAAACGGCGCGGATCATCGGTGCGGCCCGATCCGAACATGACACGGAGGAATTCCGGCAAATCGTGCGGGCCGCCATCATCGAGTTCTCCGCCACGCACACCTGCGACGAAGGCCAGATCGGCGCCTTTCTCAAGCAGCTCGAATATGTTCAGGTCGATGCCAGGGGCGATCAGGGCTGGACGGATCTCAAGGCGCTGATGCGCGACGGGGTGATCAAATCCTATTATTTCTCGGTGGCGCCTTCGCTGTTCGGCGATCTCGCCGAACGTCTGATGAGCTTCGGCATTGCCGATCGCGAGGCAAGGATCGTGGTCGAGAAACCCTTTGGCCGCGATCTCGGGAGCGCCCGCAAGCTCAACGGCGATCTTGCCAAGCATTTCGACGAGACCCAGATCTACCGCATCGATCATTACCTCGGCAAAGAGACGGTGCAGAACCTGATGGCCGTGCGTTTCGGCAATATCCTGTTCGAACCGCTGTGGAACAGCCAATATGTCGATCACATCCAGATCACCGTGGCCGAGACCGTCGGGGTCGGCGGGCGTGGCGAATATTACGATAAATCCGGCGCCATGCGCGATATGGTCCAGAACCACCTGATGCAGCTTTTGTGCCTGATTGCGATGGAGCCGCCCTCGCGGTTTGACCCGGATGCGGTGCGCGACGAGAAGCTCAAGGTGATCCGGGCGCTGGAGCCGGTGGAGCACCACGATATCGTGCGTGGCCAATATGATTCGACCGAGGATGAACCGTCCTATCGCGAAGATTCCGGCGATCCGCGGTCGCATACTGAGAGTTTCATCGCGCTGCGCTGCAAGATTTCCAACTGGCGGTGGGCCGGCACGCCGTTCTACCTGCGCACCGGCAAGAAGCTCAAGGCCCGCGCCTCCGAGATCGCGGTGATGTTCAAGGACGCGCCGCATTCGATCTTTGGCGAAGAGGCCGGGCGGCATGCCAATGTGCTCTCGATCCGGCTGCAGCCCAACGAGGGCATGACGCTCAAGGTGACGATCAAGGAGCCGGGCCCGGGCGGCATGCGCCTGATCGATGTGCCGCTCGACATGTCCTTTGCCGAGGCTCTGGGCGAGGATGCCGAGGAAATCACCGATGCTTACGAGCGGCTGATCATGGACGTGATCCGGGGCAACCAGACGCTGTTCATGCGCGGCGATGAGGTCGAGGCAGCCTGGGCCTGGACCGATCCGCTGATCGAGAGCTGGGAGAAACGCGGAGACGTGCCGCAGCTCTATGATGCCTATTCCTCGGGGCCCGAAGATGCGGCGATGATGCTGCATCAGGAGGGGCGTCGCTGGCGGGAGATCAAGGAATGAACCTCATCGAATACCCCGACCGCGATGTGATGCTCCTGGATCTGGCCAACAAGATCGCCGGTGAATTGCGCGCCGGTTTGGAACAGCATGAGCGCGTCAGTTTCTGTGTCCCCGGCGGCACCACGCCCGGCCCGGTGTTCGACACGCTTTCGGGCGTGTCGCTGGATTGGGACCGGGTCGACGTGCTGCTGAATGACGAACGCTGGGTGCCGGAAACATCGGAGCGCTCGAATACGGCGCTGCTGAAACGCCGGCTTCTGGTCGGCAAGGCGGCAAGCGCCCGTCTGATCCCGCTGCATCGCGATGTGCCCACACCGGAAGACGGGCTCGAGGCGCTGATGCCGGCGGTGGAGGCGGTGTTGCCGCTCAATGTGCTTTTGCTCGGCATGGGCACGGATATGCACACGGCGAGCCTTTTCCCGGGCGCCGATCAGCTCGAGCTCGGTCTCTCGGATGCGGCGCCGACGCTTTTGGCGATGCGGGCACCGGGGGCGCCCGAGCCGCGCATCACGCTTTCGGCTGAGGCGCTCAAGACCGCGATCTCGACGCATATTCTGATCACCGGGCCGGAAAAGCGCGCGGCGCTGGAGCGCGCCCAGTCGCTGTCGCCGATGGAGGCGCCGGTGAGTGCCTTCCTGCCGGAGGCCAGCGTGCATTGGGCGCCCTGAGCCCGGTCATGGGATGTGCCCTGTCATTTTGCCGTCTGAAAATCGCGCGGCTTCGCGTAAGGCTTAGCGAGACTGTAATAAATCGCATATAGAGGAAAGTGGGGCGCATCGTGATCTGTCGCCCCGAACGGCCCTTAAGGAGACGATATGAGTGTTGATTTTGCCGCTTTGAAAGCCCTGAAGGCCGAGGCCGGGGACCGTCATATTCTGGATCTGTTTGCCGAGGACGAAGATCGCGCCAGCCGCTATTCGGCGATGGCCGATGGTCTCCTGTTCGATTATTCGAAAACCAATATCGACGATGCCACGCGCGCGGCGCTGTTCGGCCTGCTGGATCAGGCGGGCGTGGCGGCGAAGCGCGAGGCGATGTTCACCGGCGAAAAGATCAACGACACCGAGGGCCGCGCCGTGCTGCATACCGCGCTGCGCAATCTCGACGGTGGCCCGGTCATGGTCGAGGGCAAGGATGTCATGCCCTCTGTGCGTCATACGCTGGCGCGGATGGATGATTTCGCCGACCGGGTGCGACGCGGTCAGATCTCCGGCTATTCCGGCACGGCCTTTGAACATGTGGTGAATATCGGCATCGGCGGCTCCGATCTCGGGCCGGTCATGGCCTATATGGCGCTGCATCCTTTTGCCGACGGGCCGAAATGCCATTTCGTCTCCAATGTCGACGGCGCGCATATCCATGACGTGCTCTCGAAGCTCAATCCGCAGACCACGCTGATCGTGGTTTCTTCCAAGACCTTCACCACGATCGAGACCATGACCAATGCCCGGACCGCGCGCGACTGGCTGGTGTCCGCGGTGGGCGAAGAGGGGGTGTCGAAACATTTCGCCGCCGTCTCCACCGCGCGCGACAAGACCGCCGAATTCGGGATCGATCCCGATCTGGTCTTCGGTTTCGACGATTGGGTCGGCGGTCGCTATTCGGTCTGGGGGCCGATCGGCCTGTCGCTGATGCTGGCCATCGGGCCGCAACGCTTTGCCGAATTCCTGCGCGGCGGGCAGGCGATGGACCGGCATTTCCGCGAGGCCAAGGTGGAAGACAACCTGCCGATGCTTCTGGCGCTTGTGGGCGTCTGGCACAATCAGGTCTGCGGCTATGCCACGCGCGCGGTGCTGCCCTATGAGCAGCGGCTGCTACGGCTTCCGGCCTATCTCCAGCAGCTGGAGATGGAGAGCAATGGCAAGCGCGTCGCCATGGACGGCACGGACCTGCCTTTCGACAGCGGGCCCGTCGTTTGGGGCGAACCCGGCACCAACGGCCAGCACGCGTTTTACCAGTTGATCCATCAGGGCACCCGGGTCGTGCCCTGCGAATTCATGGTCGGCCGCCACGGGTTCGAACGCGGGTTGGCACATCAGCATGAGCTTCTGGTCGCCAATTGTCTGGCCCAGTCCGAAGCGCTTCTGCGTGGCAGGACCCTCGAAGAAGCTACGGAAATCATGACCAAAAAAGGTTTCGAAGGGGCGGAGCTCGAGCGTCAGGCGCGGCATCGTGTCTTCCCGGGCAACCGGCCCTCGACGACACTCGCCTATGACAAGCTGACGCCCTTTGTACTGGGGCAGGTCATCGCCCTTTACGAGCATCGCGTCTTTGTCGAAGGCGTGATCCTCGGGATAAACTCCTACGATCAATGGGGCGTCGAACTGGGCAAGGAGTTGGCGCTCGCCCTGCAACCGGTTCTGGCCGGGGAAAGCGATGGCGCGGGCAAGGACGGATCGACCCTGCAGCTCGTAAATTACCTGAAGATGAACCCGTAAGCCGCTGATAAGGCTACGCCTTGATGAGGTTTTGCGCGCCCTTTCGGGCGTTGCCCGGCGCGGGGCATCGACCGATGCTCAAGCCCGGCAAGCCGCACCCGCGGCGATTTGCGCCTCACTCCTTGGCCAGCGGATGATGGGTGAGCACCAGCTCTTTCAACCGTTCGTCGAGGACATGGGTGTAGATCTCGGTGGTTGACAGGTCGGCATGGCCGAGAAGCGTCTGGATCGCCCTGAGATCCGCCCCATGCGCCAGAAGATGGGTGGCAAACGCATGGCGCAGCGTGTGCGGCGTGACCTTGGCGGGCGAGACCCCGGCGGCGACCGCGATTTCCTTGATCAGCTTGTAGAACCCGTCGCGGGTGATATGGCCCTGTCTGGCGTGTGACGGAAAGAGAAAGAGCGAAGGCTTCTTGCCCTTCTCCCGCTTCTGGAGATCTTCTGCGCTGTCGCGGGTCTCGAGCCAATCTTTCAGCGCGGCGCGCGCGGGCTGCGACAGCGGCACCATCCGCTCCTTGCCGCCCTTGCCGAGCACCAGCAACATCCGCGGATCGCCACGACAGGCGGACACCGGCAGCGAGATCAGCTCCGAGACCCGCATGCCGGTGGCGTAGAGAATTTCCATCAGACAGGTGTTGCGCAGCCGGTCTTCCGCATGGCGCCCAACCGCCCGCGCGGCCTCCAAAAGCCGGCTCACCTCGTCTTCGGAGAGCGTCTTGGGCAGGCGCTTCACCCGCCCGGGCCCCTTGATCTGGATCGCCGGATTGTCGCCGCGCCAGCCCTCTTCGAAGGCAAAGCGGTAGAGCTGTTTGATCGAGGAGAGCCGGCGCGCCCGCGTCGATTGCGCCAGGCCTTCGGCCTCGCAGGCCACGAGATAGGCTTCGATATCGTCGCGCCCAGCGCTCTCGAAACTTCTGCCCCGTCGTGCGAGCCAGTCGGAAAAGCCGACAAGATCGCGGCCATAGGAGAGACGCGTGTTCTCGGCGGCGCCAAGCTCGGCCATCTGCGCCTCGGAAAAACTGGAAATCCAGCGGGCATCCTGCGGCGCGATACTCATCCGCGTCGTTCCAGCAACAAGAGTTCGAGCGCCGCCCGCCGCGCCGTGGCCTCGAGCCCGATGGCGCGGAAGAATTGCAGCGCGTCCGAGAGCTCGTCCTGATCGCCCATGGCGCCGCCTTCCAGAAGCTCGATCGCGCGCAGGATCGCCTCGCCCAGACGGCCCTCATCGACCAGCGTGGTCAGCCGCACCGGGATGCCGGAGGATTTGAAGCCCTCGGCAATGGCCCGGGCCTGCGCGCTGCCGGGCCGGCCGGTCGGCAGATCCCCCAGCGCGATGCCCTGCAAGAAGGCCTGCTCGCGGTCGAGTGCCGGTTTCCAGGTGAGCGCGATCTTCTCGTAATCCGGCGACAGGAGCGCCACGTCGAAGGCGATCTCCGAGGCCGCGCCGCTCAGGCTGAGTTTCGAGAGCGGCGTGGCGAAAAGCTCGGCGAAGACGTTCTGCAAACCTGCGGCGCGCATTTCGTTCCAGACCGGGGGCAGGGTGCGGGCGACCGCATCGGGGTCCTGCTCGTTGAGTGCGGTCTCGAAATTCTGCAGCGCGTCGATCCGGTCCCAGATGCCGCCGGAGGCCGCCGGCAGATGTTCGGACCAGATGCCGAGCCAGCGGTTGGGCGAGAGCGCGCCGACACGCGCCAGCCGCTCGGCCGCCGTGGCCCGTGCCTTCCAGCCGGAGGTGGCGCGCAGGTCGCTTTGTGCAAAGGCCAGCGGCAGGGATGTGGTCGGCAGTGGCTCGCCGATGGCTTCCATCAGGCGAAAGGTCAAAGGCGTCGGATGATCCGGGATCGGCAGCGGCGGCTCCCCCTCGAACAGGTCGGGGTCGAGAAAACGCGCCAGAAGCGTGCCCTGGTTTTCCGGGATCAGCCCCAGGGCCTCGCCGGTTTCAAGCGTCAGCGCCGCCGCGCTCCAATCGCCGCCGCGCGCGAGGCAGAAGATCCGAGCCTGCAGCGAAGGCGACAGGCCGGGCGTATGGGTGAGCCTTTGACAGGCCTCATCCTCGGTGCCCAAGAGCAGTTTCGTGTCGAACGCACGGCGGAAGATCGCCGGCGTGCTGAGACCGGCGAGATCGACCAGCGCATTGGCCTCGTCGAGAAGCCCCTGCGAGAGCAGCGCATCGACGCGGGTCAGAAACAGCCGCCCGTCGCGATCGGAGCGTATCGGCGGGTCCAGTTCGGCCAGAACCAGCGTGTTCAACAGCCGGCGCGAGGCCGGCAGAAGATCGGAGCGGGTCGAGATCACGCTGATCCGCCGGGCAATGTCGGTGGCGTCCGAGGCGCCCCAGAGCGCCCGCGGCAGGCCGGTGACCGATGGCGCCAAAAGTCCGGCGCTGTCCGGGTCCGGGGCATCCAGAGGCAGGACGGTGACCGTTTCCGGCAGGGCACTCTCGGCAATGTCGCTGGTGTCGGGGACCGGCGCCGGGCGCGGCGCGTCAAGCGTATCGGAGAGCCAGTCGATGGCGGAAATCGGCTTTTGTGCCGCGCTCTGTTCCTGTCCGGCGGCCGGCAGCGCCAATGCAAGCGCCAGCGGCAGGGCGTTCAACATCACGGGGAGGGAGGGACGCCGCCGCATGGCCTCACTTGAGCTCGATCGTGGCCGGCACCCGTTGTTCGGTGCGTTCCGGGGACAGGTCACCGACATAGGCAAAGCCGATGAAGCCGATCAGGCCGAGAAGGATCAATATGGCCAAAAGCCGGAACAGAAATTTGCGCAACGTCGACTGCCTCCGTTTGTGCCCGTGTTGCGGGCGGCATTTTTCCGGATTGCCGGGCTTTTTTCTGCCGGTTCCGGTTTTCTTGGTTTTATATATGGCATTTTCCGAGAGATCACGCCATTGAAGGAGCGAAATTTTTGTCGGCGGGAATTTGCCGCAAAGATTGAAGGCGGCATAGAAAGCTGTACCGAAAGAGGCGAGGGGAAGAAACGAGGCAGATGGCGAAGGGTTTGAGGAAGACGGTGGCCCTCGTGGGCATGATGGGGGCGGGAAAAACCGCCGTGGGCAAGGCTCTCGCGAGCCAGCTCGAGGTCCCGTTTCTGGATTCGGATGCCGAAATTGTGAAGGCGGCGGATCGCTCGATTGCCGAGATTTTCGAGGAACATGGCGAAGCGTTCTTTCGTAAACGCGAGAGCGAGGTGATCGGCCGGTTGCTGGATTCGCAGCGCGCCATCCTGTCCACGGGCGGTGGCGCCTATCTTTCGGCCGACAATCGCGCGATGATTTCCGAGCGCGGCGTCGCGGTCTGGCTCAAGGCCGATCTCGATCTTCTGTGGTCGCGGGTGCGGCACAAGACGACCCGGCCATTGCTGCGCACCGACACCCCCTATGAGACGCTCAAGGCGCTGGCACTGGCGCGCGAACCGTTCTATGCCCAGGCCGAGCTGATCGTCGAGGCGGAGCCGGGGCTGTCGATCGAGGCCATGGCCGAAAAGGTGGTCCGCGCGCTCGCAAAGAAGGGCGATATTCTGGAGGATGATCAATGAGCTATGGAGCTGGACAGTTTCAAACGGTGCATGTGCCGCTTGGGGATCGCGCCTATGATGTGCGGATCGGCGAGGGTCTTGTGGCCGAGGCCGGCGCCCATATCGCCCCGCTTCTGGGCAAAAAGAAAAAGGTCTTCGTGCTGACCGACGAGACGGTCGCGGGGCTGCATCTCGAGGCCCTGCGTGCGGGGCTTGCCGCTTCGGGCATCGACATGGTGTCGCTGGCGCTGCCGGCGGGCGAGGGTACGAAAGCCTGGCCAGAGTTCACCCGCGCGGTGGAATGGCTTCTGGCCGAGAAATGTGAGCGCAAGGACGTGGTCGTCGCCTTTGGCGGCGGGGTGATCGGCGATCTGGCCGGCTTTGCCGCTTCGGTGCTGCGCCGGGGCGTGCGCTTTGTGCAGATCCCGACGACGCTTCTGGCCCAGGTCGACAGTTCGGTCGGCGGCAAGACCGGGATCAACGCGCCCCAGGGCAAAAACCTGATCGGTGCCTTTCACCAGCCCTCGCTGGTCTTGGCCGACATTTCCATCCTCGGGACACTCAGCTTGCGCGATTTCCTGGCCGGCTATGGCGAGGTGCAGAAATACGGGCTCTTGGGCGATGAGAGCTTTTTCGAATGGCTCGAAGAGAACGGTCCAGCACTGGCGGCGGGTGACATGGCGCTTCGCGCCGAGGCGGTGCGGCATTCCGTGCAGATGAAAGCCGATATCGTGGTGCGCGACGAGACCGAACAGGGCGACCGCGCGCTTTTGAACCTTGGTCATACCTTCTGTCACGTGCTTGAGGCCGCGACCGGTTATGGCGACCGGCTGTTGCATGGCGAAGGCGTGGCGATCGGCTGTGCGTTGGCCTTTGAGCTGTCGTCCCGTCTGGGCCTCTGTTCGCAGGAGGCGCCGAGCCGCGTGCGCCAGCATCTCAAAGCCATGGGGATGAAATGCGACCTGTCGGATATCGAGGGCGATCTGCCCTCTGCCGAAGACCTGGTCGAGCTGATGGGGCAGGACAAAAAGGTGGTGGATGGCCAGCTCCGCTTCATCCTCGCCCGCGGCATTGGCGACGCTTTCGTCACCGCCGACGTGCCGCGCGAAGCGGTGGTGCAGGTGTTGAAGGACGCGTTGGCGCAGTAGTCGCGAAGACGCGTCGTTGTGACGACCCCCTAAGCGCTGCTTCGGGGTGGTTCAGCCGCGAGACACGGCCGACAAGCTCAAGCCTCGATCAAAGGCGCCAACTCAAAGCGCGCAGACGCGTCAGCCGTTGCGGCGCTGACCGCTTTTCAAAGGCGGCAGATCGCTCATGTCGACTTCCGCCTCGCGTGCCTCTTTTTCCTCTTTGCTGAGCGTGTTGCCCCACTGACCTTTCGACAGGCCGAGACCCATCGGCAGGGGCTTGGTCTTGCCCTTTTTCACTTCACCGCCCTTGGCGAGGAATGCGTCGATCAGGTCCTGATCTGTGGTGGGTTTGACGATATTGCTCATGGTCGTCTCCTATGTTGCGCGTCTGCCATGTTGCCATGACCATGTGACAGGGAGGTATCGCCTCGGTTTGCGATGGTTCCCCAAAGAAAAACCCCGCCGTTTGGCGGGGTTTCATCAATCTCAGAACGGGATCTCGTCGTCGTCGAGCGAGGGGCGTGAACCGCCACCTTGCGACGGGCCTTGATCATAGCCACCCGAGGGGCCCTGATCGTAGCCGCCGGACGGGCCCTGATCATAACCGCCGCCGTAGCCGCCGCCACCGCCGCCCTGGCCGCCTTCGCCGCGACCATCCAGGAGCGTCAGCTCCCCGCGATAGGGGCGCAGCACCACTTCGGTCGAATAACGGTCGTTGCCTTGCTGGTCCTGCCATTTGCGGGTCTCGAGCTGGCCCTCGATATAGACCTTGGAGCCTTTGCGCAGATATTGCTCGGCAATGCGCGCCAGCGGTTCGGAAAAGATCGCCACCGAATGCCATTCGGTGCGTTCGCGGCGCTCACCGGTGTTGCGGTCTTTCCAGTTCTCGGAGGTGGCAATGCGCAGGTTGCAGACCTTGCCGCCGTTCTGGAAGGTGCGGACTTCGGGGTCGCGGCCGAGATTGCCCACGATGATGACTTTGTTCACGGAACCGGCCATGCGAATTCTCCCTGAGTATTTATCGTCAGATTCTCTAAGTTGGAGGCACCTTACACCAAACCCGGCGCGGCAAGGAAAGGGCAAAACCACCAAACTCCATGGAAAATCCGCCATCTCCGCAGGCCTGCTGCGCTGGCTAAAAACCGCCTGCGTCACGGCAATGCTTTGAAATGTGACGTTTCGTGACTATATTGCCGGCAATTGAGTTAGGGACAGGGTATTTCCATGGGTCTGGTGTCTGTGCGACCGGCTGTGCGAATGTCTTCGCGGAACGGCCTCGGGATACGTGCGGCTTTAGTCATTGCGACGGCAGCGATTGCCTCCGCCGATATGGCCATGGCCGATGAGATTTTCTCCACCAGCAACCGCATGGCGATCTTTCGATCCCAGCTCGATGTCTTGGATGGCCGGGCCGCCGATCAGTATTCCAATTCGACGAGCCTGCAGCCCGAACGGTTTGGCGGCGACGATATTTCCCGCCCTTATACCGGCGGCTACAAGGGGCAATGGCTGCCCGTGGCCGAGGCGATGGCCCAAAAACACGGCATTCCGAAAGACCTGTTCTTCCGCCTCGTGCAGCAGGAAAGCGGCTGGAACCCGACCGCACGCAGCCCGAAAGGCGCCACCGGACTGGCCCAGCTGATGCCCGACACCGCCCGGCGTCTCGGCGTCAATATCAACGATCCGCATCAGAACCTCGAAGGTGGCGCGCGCTACCTGCGGCAGATGTACAACCGCTTCGGCAACTGGCGTCTGGCGCTTGCTGCGTACAATGCCGGGCCGCTGGCGGTCGAGAAATACGACGGCATCCCGCCCTATAAAGAGACGATGAATTACGTGCGGATCATCTACGGCTCGTGAGCGCCGCTCCGCGCAGGATTGCCGCTCACGGAGGGGTGATTTCGACTTGTCATCGTCGCGGGTATGATTGCTCCAGATCGAGGCGCCGAAGGGGGCGGACCTCGGAGAGAGGAGCGATCATGACCCGTCGTGACGGAAAACGCACCTTTATCTTTGCCCTTTTGACCTCGGCCTCGGTTGCGGCGCTGCCGCTGGCCGCGACGACGCGCGGCAGCCGTTCGGGAGACGATGTCGATCGGCTCGGCGAGGCGACCGAGGTCGAGATCTTCGAGGGGCGGGGCAACCTTCACGGCTCGGGCCTGTCGGCGCGGCTGGCCTCGGACCTGACCGTGGCGATCCGGGACCGGTTGCAATCCATGCTGGATGAGGCTGTGAGCGGGCCGTTGATCTGGGCCGAGGCCTATCATGTCCGCGTCGATGTCACGGGTATGCCGGATGATCCGGGGGGGCAGCAAGCGACGGTGGACCGTCTGCCGGACGGCTGGCTGCTGGAGGGCCAGGTCTATATCGATGCGCCGGAGACCGAGATGCCGATGCGAAAATACCGGATTGCGCTGCCGTCCGAGGGCCTGGCGCAGATCGCGCCGGGCGATTGCGAGGCCTGCTATGCGGCGCTGGTCGATGGGTTCGCGGCACAGGTCGTGCGCGACGCGATGCGCTTGCCACAGGCAGAGCAAGGGGGGTCTTCTGTCTGAACGCCGGTCTGAGAGCTGGCAGGGGCTCAGCGCATCTGCCGGAAGGCCCGTGGCGAGACGCCGGTGTGTTTGTGAAACGCCCGGGAAAAATACGCCGCCGAGTGGAAGCCGAGCTTTTCGGCCACCTGCTTGATCGGCAGATCCGTCTCCATCAGCAACCGCCGGGCTTCGAAATGCACCCGGTCTGCCAGAATGGCCGAGGCGGAGCGGCCGCAGGCGATGTTGCAGGCGCGGGTGAGATGCGTCGGCGTCACGCCCAGTTCGGCGGCAAAATGCGCCACCGTTCGGCCATCGCGCAGCTCGTTCTCGACCAGCGCGGTAAAGGCCGCGGCCAGACGGCGCGAGGCATCCGGGGTGAGATCGTAGTCGGGCATGATCGACATCTGCCGCTCCAGCCAGACCGCGATCATCCCGGCCTGGAACGCCATGGCGCGGTCGCGCCCGGGCTGATCGGTCTCGATCTCGCGTTGCAGCCCCTCGATCATTCCGGTGATCTCGTTTTGCTGCAACACTTCGCGAAACCGCATGTGCAGAGGCTCCTCGGGCAGCGCCAGAGACGGGTCCTCGGGCAGGTGCACGCGGTAGCCCATGACCTGACCGACCGGCTCGAACCCGTACATGGTGCGGGTCGGCAGGAACAACAGGTTGTGCGGTCCGAACCCGCGGGTGACGCCCGACACGGTGATCCGGCCCTGACCGCGGGTGAACCAGAGAAGCGTCGGCGTGCGATGGCTGCGCATCGCCTGCATCCGCCATTTCTCGGCGCCCGACAGCGTGCCGGAGCCACGCCCCAGCGGCAGGACGCGGTAGGACTCTTGTTCCGGGAGGTCCGGGATCTGCGGTGTGCGCGAGCGGCGGCGGCGCGCTTGTTTCGACAGCGGGATATCCGGCTGGCTGGCGGGCGGCGCGGCGTTCCCTTTCCTGCCGATTTCCCCCAGCGGCAGGGTTTGGAAAATTTTACGCGGTGTCTTCTCGGGCATGGCAGCGGGTCTTGTTCGGTTTGTACAATTCCCGCAGAGACTAACCCTGTTGCGCGACCTGTCAAAGAAAATCTTTTATTTTCAATGCGGTATGGGTTAATGTTAAGAATTCATCAACCATTACTCACGGCAGCGATATCTTGTGGTAGGCCTTCATGCGCGCCCTAAACCATGTGCGTTGCCGCTTGGCATATTGCCGTGTCGCCACGGTCGCGGCCTCTTTCGCCTCGGAAAGCGACATCTCTTCGCGCAGGTAGGCGATCAGCTCCGGTGCGCCGATGGCTTTCGACGAGGGCGCGGCCGGGTCCCAGGTCGGCAGATTGACCTCCGCCTCCGCCAGCGCGCCCTGAGCGAGCATCATTTCGAATCGCCGGGCGATGCGGGCGTTGAGCCAATCCTTGTCGGCCTGCATCACGAGCGGGGTGCAGTTGGCGAGCGGCAAAAGCGGCGGCGGCGTGTCGGCCTGCCAGTCCGCGAGCCCGCGTCCGGTGGCGCGCAGCACCTCCCAGGCGCGTTGCACCCGCATCGGGTTCAGTCGGTCGATCTTGCCGGCGGTCAGCGGGTCTTCGGCGTCGAGCTCCGCCAGCAACCCCTGATGCCCGCCGTCTTCGGCCCGTCTGCGATCGCCCTCGGCGCGAATGTTCGGGGGCGTTTCGGGGATCTCCACCAGCCCCTCGGTAAGCGCGCTGAAATAGAGCCCGGTGCCACCAACGATGATCGGCCGTACCGGCCCCGTGAGAAAAGGCGTGACATCGCGCAGCCAGTGACCGACGGAATAGCTGGCATCGCCCGGGACATGGCCATAGAGCACATGTTTGGCGCGCGCTTCATCCGCCTCGGACGGTCGCGCGGTCAGTACCCGCCAATTGGCGAAGACCTGCAACGCATCGGCATTGACGATCACGCCGCCCTGAGCCTCGGCAATCGCCAGCGCCAGCGCCGATTTGCCCGAGGCCGTGGGGCCGGCGATCAGCACCGGACGTTCGGGGGCGAGCAGGGGCGATATGTCAAAGGGCAGGGTCATGAGACTGCGGTGGCAAAGTGGCGCGGGTTTGTCCAGAGGGGAAAGAGGAAAAATTCCGGCCGAATCCCGGGTATATTTCGCGCGCTGCGCATTGATCCCGGGGGCGTTTTCGATCATTTTGCCCGCAATCAATCACATAGATCTCGGGGACTTCTGATGAGCGACGCGGAAAAGGATCATCCTGCCACGAAGTACAAACGTGTGCTGTTGAAAATCTCGGGCGAAGCGCTCATGGGCGATCAGGGGTTCGGCCTGCATCCGCCGACGGTGGAGCGCATCGCCAAGGAAGTGAAATCGGTGCACGATCTCGGGGTCGAGATCTGCATGGTCATCGGCGGCGGCAATATCTTCCGCGGGCTGCAGGGCTCGGCCCAGGGCATGGAACGCACCACCGCCGATTACATGGGCATGTTGGCGACCGTAATGAATGCGCTCGGCATGCAGGCGGCGCTTGAGGGGCTGGGCATCCACACCCGCGTGATCTCGGCGATCACCATGAACGAGGTGGCAGAGCCCTATATCCGCCGCCGCGCCGTGCGTCACCTCGAGAAGAAGCGGATCTGCATTTTTGCCGCCGGCACCGGCAACCCCTATTTCACCACCGACACCGCCGCGACGCTGCGCGCCAATGAAATGGCCTGCGAGGCGATCTTCATGGGCAAGAACGGGGTGGACGGGGTCTATGACAAAGACCCGAAGACCAACCCGGATGCGAAACGCTACGACCATGTCAGCTATGACGAGGTTCTGCGCAAGAATCTCAAGGTCATGGATGCCTCGGCGATTGCGCTGGCGCGCGACAATGCTCTGCCGCTGATCGTCTTTCCGCTGGATGCACCGGGCGGCTTCCGCTCCATCCTGGCGGGCGAAGGCACCTATACATTGGTGAACTGATCCGGCTATAAGCACCGGCGACGCGCCCCGCGGCAGGCTTGCGGGGCATTGAGAGATAAGACGGGAGAGACCCATGTCCGAAGAATTTGAACTCGACACAGCTGATCTGGCGAAACGTATGGACGGGGCGCTCTCGAACCTGCGCACGGAATTCGCCTCGCTGCGGACCGGCCGGGCGTCCGGTTCGATGCTCGAACCGATCATGGTGGATGCTTACGGCTCGATGACGCCGATCAACCAGGTCGGCACCGTGAACGTGCCGGAACCGCGCATGGTGACGATCAATGTCTGGGACAAGGGGCTGGTCAACAAGGTCGAGAAAGCAATCCGCGAAAGCGGTCTCGGCATCAACCCGCAGCTCAATGGCACGATCATCATGCTGCCGATCCCGGAGCTCAATGAAGAGCGCCGTCGCGAGCTCACCAAGGTGGCCGGCCAATATGCCGAACATGCCCGCGTCGCCGTGCGCAACGTGCGCCGTGACGGTATGGAACAGATCAAGAAGCACAAGGACGGCATGTCCGACGACGATCACAAGTTCTGGGAAGGCGAGGTTCAGGACCTCACCGACAAGCATATCAAGGGCATCGACGATCTTCTTGCGCATAAGCAAGAAGAGATCATGCAGGTCTGAGATCGGCGGAAGAGCGCAGACGCTTTTCTTCCTGTTTGCCCGGACCGCCTCTGGCGGGTATCACGGGGCATCACCGCCGCGTGTTGCGGATGTGCTGCAGATGTGGCGCAGATACGACTGGGGCGCTCCCATCGGGGGCGCTTCGAATTTTAAAGAGCCGCGGACAGGGACGTGGCCGGTAGTTGTGAGAACATGATGAGCGACAGTAGCCCGGCGAGTATGGAAACGGCTGGCGTCCCCGGCGGCCCGAAACATGTCGCGGTGATCATGGATGGCAACGGTCGCTGGGCCCAGTCGCGTGGCAAACCGCGCCTGTTCGGTCACCACGCTGGTGCCAAACGGGTCAAGGAAATCGTCCGCGCCTGTCCCGATTTCGGGGTGAAATACCTGACCATATTTGCCTTTTCGACCGAGAACTGGAAACGCACCCAGACCGAGGTCTCCGGCCTGATGTCGCTGTTTCGCCGTTATATCCAGAACGAGATGAAGGATCTGGTGGCCGAGGGCGTGCGGGTGCGGTTCATCGGCGACCGTCTCAGGCTGGACAAGAAGCTGCAAAAGCTGATGGACGATCTCGAAGAGGTCACCCGCGACAATGAAAAGGTCCATCTGACCATCGCCATCAATTATGGCGGGCGCGACGAGGTCTCGCGCGCGATCAAGGATCTCGCCTGTCAGGTCGCCAAGGGCGAGCTGGACCCGGAGACCGTCGACGAGACCACGCTCACCCGGTTTCTCGACACCAAGGTGCTGCCGGACCCGGATCTGGTCATTCGCACCTCCGGCGAGGCGCGAATCTCCAATTTCCTTTTGTGGCAATCGGCCTATGCCGAATATGAATTCATCGACACGCTCTGGCCGGATTTCACCGCCGAGGTGTTCGCCGAATGCGTGAACCGCTTTGCCCGCCGGGATCGCCGCTATGGCGGGGTGACAGCATGACAACGCCCCCGAGATCCGGCAAATGGCGCGATCTGATGCCACGGCTCCTGTCCGCCGTGGTCATGGTCGCCATCGGGCTGGGCGCGGTGTTCTCGGGTCATCGGGCCTTTTCCGCGTTGGTGCTTGTGGTCGGGGCGATCGGTGTTTGGGAACTCTGGCGGATGCGCGCGGCGAAACGCGCCGCCACCGGCCTCAATGCCGGCGATCGTCAGAGCCTCTGGGCCTATCTCCTGCTGTTGCTCCTGGGCTGCTATGGTCTCGTCATGCTCTCGGCCAAGGGCGGGCTGGCGCTTCTGCTTTTTGCCATCGGGCTCGTCGTGGTGACCGACAGCCTCGGCTATCTCGTCGGCAAGACCCTTGGCGGTCCGAAATTCTGGCCGCGCGTCAGCCCGAACAAGACCTGGTCGGGCATCATGGGCGGCTGGGCCGGGGCAGGGCTTCTGGCCTATGTCACCCATGGTTACATGCCCGAGGGCTTCGTGCGGCTGTGGTTCTTCGTGACCTCCTCGATGGTGCTGTCCTTCGCCTCGCAGCTGGGCGATATGGCCGAGAGCGCGCTCAAACGCCGCATGGGGGTCAAGGACAGTTCCAATATCATTCCCGGGCATGGCGGCGTGCTGGACCGGTTCGATGCGCTTCTGGCATTGGGCGCGCTCTATGCCGTGCTTGCGCTGATCTTTGGCTGAGGCAGATATGCGACGGATTTCCATTTTCGGCTCCACCGGTTCCATCGGGCAATCGACCATCGATCTGATCCGGCGTGACCGCGAGGCCTATGATGTCGTGGCGCTCACCGGCGGCGGCAATATCGATCTTCTGGCGAAAGACGCCATCGAGCTGGGCGCGAAGGTGGCGGTCACCGCCTATGAAGACCGTCTGGCGGATCTGAAAGCGGCGCTGGCCGGAAGTGGCGTTCAGGCCGCCGCCGGTGAACATGCCCTCATTGAAGCCGCCGACCGTGAGGCGGATTGGATCATGTCGGCCATCGTCGGCTCCGCCGGTCTGGCGCCGGGGCTGCATGCGCTGCGCCACGGCACCACGCTGGCGCTGGCCAACAAGGAGAGCTTGGTGACCGCCGGACCGCTGCTGATGCAATCGGCGCGGAGCCACGGCGCCCGCGTCCTGCCGGTCGACAGCGAACATTCGGCGGTGTTTCAGGGCCTCGTCGGTGAGGACCAAAGCGAGGTCGAGCGCGTCATCATCACCGCCTCCGGCGGGCCGTTCCGCGACTGGTCGCACGAGCAGCTCAAGGGCGCCACCCTGGCGCAGGCCTGCAAACACCCGTCCTGGGACATGGGGCAGCGGATCACCATCGATTCCGCCTCAATGTTCAACAAGTCGCTCGAGATCATCGAGACCAGGGAATATTTCGGCTTTGCCCCGGAGCAGATCGAAGTGCTGGTGCATCCCGGCTCCTATGTCCATGCGCTGGTCGGGTTTCGCGACGGGGCGCTGATGGCGCATCTCGGCGCGCCCGACATGCGCCATGCCATCGGCTATGCGCTCCATTGGCCGGAACGCCGCGATCTGCCGGTTGCACGGCTGGACCTGGCCAAGGTCGGTCAGCTCCGCTTCGAAGCCCCCGACGAGATCCGTTTCCCGGCGCTCAGGCTGGCGCGCGAGGTGATGGAACTGGGCGGTCTCGCGGGGGCGGTGTTCAACGCCGCGAAAGAGGCGGCGCTCGATCTGTTCATCGCCCAGAAGATCGGTTTTCTCGACATGGCACAGCTGGTCGAGCAGGTGCTGACGCAAATGTCAGCGGGCGGCATGCTCAAAGTGACCGCTCTGAGCTTGGATAATGTGCTGGCAGCCGATAAAGAGGCGAGAGCCCGTGTGCTGGCCCTCAAGGCCGCCTGACCACTTCATTGACCGACGACACAGATCGTAAAGACAGATCGTAGAGGAAGACCCTTTTCATGGATGTGAATACTCTCTTGAGCTCGCTCGGCGGCACCGCGTTTACGCTGGTGTTCTTCATCGTCGCCCTGTCGATCATCGTGACCGTCCATGAATATGGCCATTACATCGTCGGGCGCTGGTCCGGGATCAAGGCGGATGTGTTCTCGCTGGGATTCGGCAAGCCGATCTGGCAGCGCACCGACAAGCGCGGCACGGTCTGGCAGATCGCCTCCTTGCCCTTTGGCGGCTACGTGAAATTCGCGGGCGACGCCAATGCCGCCTCGGCGCCCGACGCGCATGCGGTCGAGGGGCTGAGCGCCGAAGAGGCCCGTCACACCATGCCCGGGGCGCCTTTGTGGGCGCGCACGCTCACGGTGGCCGCCGGTCCGGTGTTCAATTTCATCTTTTCCTTCCTGGTCTTCACCCTGTTCGTGCTGTTCGTCGGGCAGGCCAGCGACCGGATCATCGTCGATGAGGTGGCGCCGACGCCTTATGAAACCGGGCTGCAGACCGGCGATCAGATCCTCGCCATCAATGGCCAGGAGGCACCGGAAACCTCGGGGCTTCTGGGCTTTCTCGAGGCGCTGCCGCGTCAGGCTCAGATGAGCTACACCGTGCTGCGTGACGGGAATGAGGTCTCGGTCGACGGGCCGTATCCCTATCCGGTCGTCGTCGCCGCCGTGTCGCCGAAATCCGCGGCGCGTGATGCCGGCATCGAGACCGGCGATGTGATCACCCATCTCGATGGCACGCCGGTCAACACATTCTGGGATCTTCAGGATTATGTCATGGGGCATGACGGGGCGGAAATGACCCTCACCGTCTGGCGCGACAGCAAAGCCGGCGGCGAGACGTTTGAGACCACGCTCGAGCCGCGCCGCCGCGACATTCCGGCCGATGATGGCGGGTTCGAAACCCGCTGGCTGATCGGTATCACCGGTGGTTTGCTTTTCTCTGTGGGCACGGAGCCTGTGGGGCTGGGCGAGGCGATCCTGTCGGGGGCCGAAGGCGTCTGGCGCATCATCACCACCTCGCTGTCGGGGCTGTGGCACATGATCACCGGGGCGATCTCCGCGTGTAACCTGTCGGGGCCGGTGGGCATTGCCGAGGTTGTTTCCACCTCTGCGGCCGACGGGGCGATGAGCTTTGTCACCACCGTGGCCATGCTCTCCACCGCCATCGGGTTGATCAACCTGTTCCCGATTCCGGTTCTCGATGGTGGCCATCTGGTGTTCTACGCCTATGAGGCGGTGCGCGGCAAACCGCTGCCGGATCGTGCCGTCGGCATCATGATGACCGTCGGCCTTGCCGTGATCATGACCTTCATGGTGCTGGGGCTGGGCTCGGATCTGTTCTGCAAATAGGCGGTATCATCCGGGGCGCGCCGGCTTTTTCGCCCGCGCGCCGCGATTTTCGATCTGCCGGGGCTTTCGGTCCAAATCTCGCCACATTCCTTTTCTATCACCGGGGCAACGGGTGCCCGAAAGGGTGCCGAATTGGAATGTCTCCGGCGAAGCGAGACGCATTCCTGATGATCGATCACCGAGGAGGGCCTCACCATGACTGCAATCCGTGCCGGCTATCAAAGCCTTTCGCAACTGGCCGATCTGAACTGGGACCGCCTGTTCTACGCCGTGACCATCGCCGTGGCGCTGGTCGCCGGATCGTTTTTCGGTCACCTTTTTCTCTGAACTCATCCTCTGAGCCGTGCCGGCCCGAAGGCCGACTCGCATCACAGGTTCGCATGACAGATTGAACGGGATGCCCCATGGCGTCCCGTTTTTCGTTGTGGCAGCGGCCGCGCGGGGGATCCTGAGGCGGGCCTGGCGACGGGCCTTGCGCAGATCGGCAAAACACGGCTCTGAGCGCAACATCTGCTTTCTCTTTTGGCAGGTATGGTTATGATCACCCCAAAGCTGGGCATCCCTTGTGTGTGGCGCGGGTGATATCGCGTTTTGACAAGGGGCGGCAGAGCCGTTACTCAGCTAGATACTTGTGGGGAATTTCGAGAAAGCTGCCATGTTCGCAATTGATCATCGTTCGACCCGTGAAGCGTCGCGGATTGTCTCGCGCTCCTTTGCGCTCACCTTTGCAGCTTTCGCTGTCACAACCGTCTCTTACACGGCGTTTCCGACCCCGGCGGTGGCCCAGGCCTACCGCTTTACCAATGTCGAGGTCGAAGGCGCGGGGCGCGTCTCCACCGGCACGATCCTGTCCTATGCGGGAATCACGCGCGGTCAGGCGGTCTCGGCCGGCGAGTTGAACGACGCCTATCAGAAGGTCCTGGGCTCCGGTCTGTTCGAGACCGTCGAATTCATTCCCCGGGGCAATACGCTGGTGATCAAGGTCACGGAATTCCCCGTGGTCTCGCGCATTTCCATCGAGGGCAACCGCAAGGTGTCCGACGATGCGCTGATGCCGCTTCTGGCCACCAAGGTGCGCCGGGTCTATTCGCCCGCCGAAGTCGAGGCCGATGCCGCCGGCATCACCGAAGCCTATGCCGTCAAGGGCCAGCTGGTCGCCACGGTGACGCCGAAAATCATCCGCCGTCCGGACAACCGGGTCGATGTGGTCTTTGAAGTGACCGAAGGCAAGGGCGTGGAGATCGAGCGGCTGAGCTTTGTCGGCAACCGCAATTTCTCCGACAGCCGTCTGCGCCGGGTGCTGCAGACGAAACAGGCCGGCGCCCTGCGCTTCATCATCGGGCGTGACACCTATGCCGAGGACCGGATCCAGTTCGATCGTCAGGTGCTGACGGATTTCTATACCTCGCGCGGCTATGTCGATTTTCAGGTGCTGAATGTCGCGGCCGAGTTCTCGCGCGAGCGCAATGCCTATTTCCTGACCTTCGACGTGCGCGAAGGCCAGAAATACAGTTTCGGCAATATCTCCGTGTCGTCCGAGATCGCCGAGGCCACATCCGACGACTTCCTGCAGGTCAACAAAATCCGTTCCGGCCAAACCTATTCGCCGCTTGCGGTCGACAACACGGTCGAGCGGATGGAGCGGCTGGCGACCAAGAAGGGCATCGATTTCCTGCGGGTCGAACCGCGGGTGACCCGCAACGACCGGGCGCAGACGCTCGATATCGAATTCGTGCTGGTGCGCGGGCCGCGGGTCTTTGTCGAACGGATCGACATCGAGGGCAATGCCACCACGCTTGACCGGGTGATCCGGCAGAAATTCAAGACCGTCGAAGGCGACCCGTTCAACCCGCGGCAAATCCGCGAGGCTGCGGAACGTATCCGCGCCTTGGGCTTCTTCTCCAATGCCGATGTGAACGCGCGTCAGGGCTCCTCCGAAGAGCAGATGATCGTCGATGTCAACGTGACCGAGAAGCCGACCGGCTCCTTCACCTTCGGCGGCAACTATTCCGTCTCCGACGGCGCCAATCTGATCGCGTCCTTCAGTGAAAAGAACTTCCTGGGCCGTGGCCAGACCCTGTCGTTCAACCTGACCACAGATGTTGACAATGGCTCGCTGAGCTTCAACTTTGTCGAGCCGGCCTTTCTCGGCCGCGATGTCGCCTTTGGTCTCTCGGCCGGGCTCGGGACGTCGCAGCCCTCCTATGCCGAACACGAGCAGCGCCGCGCCTTTGTCTCACCGCGCCTGACTTTTCCGGTGTCCGCCAATGGCTCTCTGACCGTCAATTACCGCGGCGAGCTGCGCGAACTTGTCGATGCCAGCGAGGGCGCGATCACCTTGCCCGCCACGATCCAGACCGATATCGCGGCCGGGCGCGAGACGGTGCACAGTCTCGGCTATTCCTACAGCTTCGACACCCGTCGGTCGGGCTTGAACCCGAATGCCGGCTTCCTGTTCAAATTCGGTCAGGATTACGCCGGCCTCCTTGGCGGCGATGTCGAGTATGTCAAAACCTCTGCCGAGCTCACGGGCGAGATGAAAGTCCTCAACGAGGAAGTGACACTGCGCGCCACGGTCGAGGGTGGCGTGATCGATGCCGATGGCAATTCGAGCGTGGCCGATCGGTATTTCAACAGCCCTTCGATCATTCGCGGCTTTGAACCGGGCGGCATCGGCCCGCGCGATGACGCGTCGGGGTTGGCGCTTGGCGGCAATTACTATGCGGTTGCGCGTCTCGAGGCGAATTTCCCGCTCGGCCTGCCGGAGGAATACGGCCTCTCGGGCGGTCTGTTCTATGACTACGGCTCCGTCTGGGGGCTCGATGACGTGAGCGGAATCATTGCCGGGTCCGACGATCCGAACTGGCGGTCGGTGATCGGGGCGTCGATCTTCTGGACCACGCCGCTGGGGCCCTTGCGCTTCAACTTCACCCATGCGCTGGACAAGGAAACCTACGACGAGGAACAGACTTTCGATCTGACCATTTCGACGAGTTTCTGACATGCGTTTGCTCTGGGCCCTTGCCGCGATCTGTTGCCTGACGGGCACCGCGCTCACGGCGCAGGATGTGCCACAGGGCAATGCGCAGGGCGGTCCCCAAGACAGTCCCCAAGGCGAGGCGACAGATCCGGCATCCGCCGCCGGCTCCGTGCGCAACGGCAAACTGATCTTTCCGGTTCTGGTCTTCGATCGGGCGCGTGTCCTGTCGCAAAGTCAGGCCGGGCAGGATCTGGAGGCCCGGGCCGAGGCGGAACGCTCCGCACTCCTGGCGGAGAACGACAAGATCTATGCCGACTTGGAGGCCGAGGAGCAGGCGATCGCCGATATGCGCGACAGCCTGTCCGATGAGGATTTCAAAGCCCGCGCTCAGGCGTTTGATGCCAAAGTGACAGAGGTGCGCGCCGAGCAGGATGCCAAGGGCAAAGAGCTTCAGACCTTTTACGACACACGTCTGGCGCAGCTCGAACAGGATATGAATGGCGTGCTCACCGGCATCGCCCGCGACTATGGCGCGGTGCTGATGTTCGAGCGCGGCCAAGTCTATCTGATGAGCGGCGCCATCGATGTCTCTGCCATTGCCATTGACCGGCTCGATGCGCGCGACGATGACGAAGCCGCAGCCGAGGACACCACGGAGAGCACGGTGGAGGACACAGTTGAGGACAGTGGCGGGCCCAAGGAAGCGAACCCGGCGCAGGAATAGGGCGCAAGGAGACGGGTGCGCGCCGGTCAAGCCGGTCCCGTCCCGGTGCATCTGGCCGCAGCCTGTGGGTTTGACGACACTTCCGCATCGGCCATGCTTGTCACATGGGAGCGCTGTTGATAGGAGTGTACGACGAAAATTCGACCGGTTCCGCAAGGCGCGCGGTCGCTGCGTGGTTCTCTCGCTCCGCGACACGCGGAGATGACAGTGACGATCGACAGCAAACAAGAACGACCAAGAAAGACATAGGTCCAAGATCAGAAGGCCCGGGGAAGAGACATGACCGAGAGCACCACCATCAAAACCGCCGATATCGACCTGATCCAGCGCATCCTGCCGCATCGCTACCCGTTTTTGCTGGTGGATCGTGTGATCGAGATCGACGCCCCCAACAGCTGTATCGGCATCAAGAACGTCACGTTCAACGAGCCGCATTTCCAGGGCCACTTTCCGGGCGAGCCGGTGATGCCCGGTGTCACCATCGTCGAAGCCATGGCCCAGACCGCCGCCGTGATGGTCGGGGTCCACATGGATCTCGCCGACAAGGAATTCAACGTCTATTTCATGAATATCGACGGGGTGAAATTCCGCCGCAAGGTTGTGCCGGGCGATCAGGTGAAAATGCATGTCACGGTGAAACGCGGAGGCGGCAAGGTCTGGAAATTCGACGGCCGCGCCGAGGTCGATGGCGAATTGGCCTGCGAGGCCTCGTTTACCGCGATGATGGACCTGACCCCGAGATCGTGAGCCGGTCCCGTAGGTCATTCTGGAAGGACAGACGATGAGCACTATTCATCCCGGGATTGACCCGAGTGCAAAGATCCATTCCTCTTCGGTGATCGAAGAGGGCGCGGTGATCGGCGCAGATGTCGAGATCGGGCCATTTTGCCTGATCGGCCCCGAGGTGAGGTTGCACGACCGTGTGGTGATCAAATCCCACGCCGTGGTGACCGGCGACACCGAGATCGGCGAGGACACCACGGTGTTCCAATTCGCTTCGATCGGCGAGATCCCTCAGGATCTCAAGTTCAAGGGCGAAAAGACCAGGCTCGTGATCGGCAAGCGCAACCGCATTCGCGAATATGTCACCATGAACACCGGCACCGAAGGCGGCGGCGGCGTCACCCGGATCGGCGATGACTGCCTGGTGATGGCCTGCGCGCATGTCGCCCATGACGTGCAGATCGGCGACCGGGTCATTCTGGTGAATTCGGTGGCCGTCGCCGGCCATTGCGTGATCGAGGACGATGTCATCGTCGGCGGGCTCTCGGGCATCCACCAATTCGTGCGGATCGGGCAGGGCGCCATCATCGGCGCGCTGTCCATGGTCACCGCGGATGTGCTGCCGCATGCGCTGGTGCAGGGGCCGCGCGGTGAATTGGACGGGCTCAACCTCGTCGGGCTGAAACGCCGCGGGGTCGCCCGCGACGATATCAACCAGCTGCGCGCCGCCTTTCAGATGCTGAAACAGGGCGAGGGCTCGTTCAAGGATCGGGCTCAGCGGCTCGAGGAAGATTTCGACAGCGATTATGTCGCGCGCATGGTAGCCTTCGTCATGGGCGAAAGCGACCGTGGTTTCCTGACCCCGAAATGAGAGGAGCAAGGCCGTGACCCGGACCGCGATCATAGCCGGGGCGGGCTCTCTGCCGAAACTCCTGGCGGAGGCGCTGGTCTCCCCGGTCTATGTGACCTTCGATGACATCGAAGTGCCCGAGGGGCTCGACCGCCTTCCGGCGCGGATCGAGAAACTCGGCAAGCTGTTCAAGGAATTGAAAGCCATGGACGTGGGCGCGGTGACCTTTGCCGGCGCCATGGCGCGGCCGAAGGTGAACCCGGTGAAGCTCGACCGGCACGCGCTCAAACTCGCCATGTCGCTGGGCAAGGGCGATGACGCGCTGCTGCGCGAGGTGCTTGCCCTGTTCGAATCCCAGGGCTTTCTGGTCCGCTCGGCGACGGAAATCCGGCCTGATCTGTTGCTGGCACCCGGCACGCTCTGGGGCCGCAAACCGTCGAAACAGGACGAGGAAGACGCGACGCGCGCGCAGGCGGTTCTGGATGCGCTTTCGCCACTGGATGTCGGGCAGGGTGCGGTCTGTGCCGGTGGCCAGATGCTCGGCATCGAAACTGTGCAGGGCACGAATGCGATGCTGGGCTTTGTCGCCGAGACACCGGCCAAGCTACGCCGCGACAAGGGTGTTTTCGTCAAAACCCCGAAACGCGGTCAGGAGCTGCGCATCGACATGCCCACCATCGGCCCGGACACGGTCGAGGCGGTGATCGAGGCGGGGCTGGGCGGTATCGTCATCCCCGGCGGAAAGCTGATCGTGCTGGATCAGGATCGGGTAAAGACCCGTGTCGAGGAGGCAGGTCTCTTCCTGAAAGCCCGATGAGCATGCCGGCTCTGAAAGTCTTCGTCATCGCCGGTGAGGCCTCGGGCGACAAGCTCGGTGCCGCGGCGATGGAGGGGCTGCGGGCCCTGACCGAGGTGGAGTTTCGCGGCGTCGGCGGGGAGCGCATGACGGAGTTGGGACTGCAGAGCCAATTCCCCATGTCCGAACTGTCGCTCATGGGGATCGCCGAGATCCTGCCGAAATATTTCCATCTGAAACGTCGTATCCGCGAGGTGGCGCAGGCGATTCTCGACTGGCGCCCCGATGTCGTCCTGACCATCGACAGCCCGGATTTCTGTCTCCGTGTCGCCGATCTGGTCAAGGCCGAGAGCGATATCCGCATCTGTCATTACGTGGCGCCGACGGTCTGGGCCTGGCGCCCCGAACGCGCCGCCAAAATGGCCAGGCGCGTCGATCAGGTGCTGGCGCTTTTTCCCTTCGAGCCGCCCTATTTCGAAAAAGAGGGGCTGCGCTGCGATTTCGTCGGCCATCCGGTCGTCACGGAAACCCCCGCCGGCACCGATGAGGTGATGACGCTTTTGCACGATTGCGATCTCGATCGCGGGCCAGCCGTTCTGGTCCTGCCCGGGTCGCGCCGTGGTGAGGTCAGCCGGCTGGCGCCGATCTTTGGCGCGGCACTCGGTCACTTCGCCAAATCCCACCCGGATGCCGGCTATATGCTCGCCGTGGCGCCGGGTCTGATGGACCATGTCAAAGAGGCAACGAAAGATTGGCCGGTCAAGGTCGAGCTGTTCGAGAACAAGTACCTCAAACATGTCGCCTTTCGCGCCGCCGATGTGGCGCTCGCCGCCTCGGGCACGGTGTCGCTGGAACTGGCCGCCAATGACACGCCGATGGTGATCGCCTATCGGATGAACTGGCTGACCGAGCAGATCGTCAAACGAAAACTGCTGATCGACACCGTCACCTTGGTGAATCTCGTCTCGGAGAGCCGCGTCGTGCCGGAATTTTTGGGCCCGGAGTGCATTCCGCAGAAGATCGCGGCGAGCCTGTCGCATGTGCTCAACACCGGCGAAGACCAGCGTGCCGCGCTCGATCTCACGATGATGCGGCTGGGCCGTGGTGACGAAGCTCCGGGTCTCAGAGCGGCCCGCGCGATTCTCGACGGGCTCGGGCGAGGCTGACGCGCGGCCGCGACCTTGCCGGAAAATCCCTTGTTTTCGGCTCAGATCAAGGCGTCCTCGCCGAAACCTGTTAGGCTATCGGCGAGGAGGTGTGTGATGTCTGGGAAATTCCGGCGCCTCGCTACCGTGTTGTCGATCTCTCTGGTCACGTTGAGCCCGGGGGGGCTGTCCGCACAGGCGTTGGTGGAGCAGGGCGCGGAGGTTTCTGCGCCCGGGGATTCGCTGCTCGGAGACCTATTGCCCGGAGATCCGCAGCGTGGAGAAATGCTTTTTGTTCAAGGTTGTGGGCGCTGCCACCGCGATGTCACGGCCTTCAACATGACCGGATTTACTCCGGAGGGGCTGAGCCGTTTCCTGCAAGATCATCGGCTCCGCAGCGTCAGCGGGCGCAGCCCTGAGGATTGCGAGGATCTCGCCGCTTATCTTGCGCAAATCTATCCGCAGATCGTGCCTGAGACGGAAAACCCCGATTCGGATCGTTAATTCTTACACTTATCGAACATCTTGGCGCTCAGCGCCGCTGCAAGGCCGTGGTTCGCGCCCGGGTCATTTCCACCCGGCAGGATTGAATCGCGATGCCGGTGCCGGAGCCACCGCCATAGGTCGATCCGACAAAGGAACATTGCGCCTCGCGATAGCTCTCCCAGGCCGATTGGGCCGCATCAAGCGCCGGCAGCGCTACCGCCCGCCCGGTGACATCGCCCAATTCCTTGGCCGCGTCACGGGCAAAGCCCAGTTGCAGCTGCATCGCGCGTTCGGCCCGGGCGAAGATCTCGGTGACGCAGTTGGAGATTTCGACCTGAGAGCCGAGATCGAGCGAACATTCCAGCGATGGATCAGCCTGCGCCGCGACCGGCAGGATCAGGAGCAGCGCCAGCCCTCTCATCTCAATAGCCGCGCCAGATCCAGCCGCCGCCATAGATGCGCGGGCTTTCCGGATCGTAGAACACACAGGCCTGACCGGGGGAGACACCTTCTTCGGCGACCACGAGTTCGACCTCGGCCTCGGTTTCCGAAATCGGACGCACGATGGCTTCGCGCGGCGGGCGGGTGGAGCGCACCTTGACGTCGAGCACCCATTCCTTGCGCGACATGAATGGCTCATCGCCCAGCCAGTTGATCTCGCGCACCGGGATCTTGCGGGTGGCGAGCATCTCTTTCGGGCCGACGATCACCTGGCGATTGTCGACATCGAGCTTCACCACGTAGAGCGGCTCGGTCAGCCCGCCGATGCCGAGGCCGCGCCGCTGGCCGATCGTATAGTGAATCACGCCCTCATGTGTGCCCCGGACATTGCCTTCGTGATCGACGATCTCGCCGGGTTCGGCGGCGCCGGGGCGCAGCTTCTCGATCACCTGTGCATAATTGCCGTTGGGGACAAAGCAAATGTCCTGACTGTCGGGCTTGTCCGCCACCGACAGCCCGTATTTCGCGGCCAGCGCGCGGGTTGCGTCTTTGGACGGCAGATGGCCCAGCGGGAATCGCAGGTAGGACAATTGCTCCGGTGTGGTCGAGAACAGGAAGTAGCTCTGATCGCGATTGGGATCGGCTGCGGAATGCAGTTCCGGGCCGTTCGCCCCCATGACGCGCTGAATATAATGGCCCGTGGCCATGCAATCGGCGTCGAGATCCTTGGCGGTTTCCAGGAGATCCTTGAATTTCACGCGTTCGTTGCAGCGAATGCAGGGCACGGGCGTGGCACCGGCGAGATAGCTGTCGGCGAATTCATCGATCACCGCATCCTGAAAAATGTTCTCATAATCAAGCACATAATGCGGAAACCCCATCTCTTCGGCGACGCGGCGGGCATCATGAATGTCCCGCCCGGCGCAACAGGCGCCTTTCTTGGCCAGGGCGGCGCCATGATCGTAGAGCTGAAGCGTCACGCCGACGACATCATAGCCTTCTTCGGCCAGCTGTGCGGCCACGACAGAACTGTCCACGCCGCCGGACATCGCAACGACCACGCGGGTCTGCGAAGGCGGTTTGGCAAAGCCGAGTGAATTCAGCGGGGGCGCGCCGTCGTGAGTCATGAACAAATCCTTTATGGAACAGGCCCGCTATATAAGAAAATTCGAACTATTCTCAAGGGGGACCTTCATTCCCCATTAAGAGGATTGCGTCACAACGGGGGGCAATTCACGAAGAGGGTGAGACCGATGTATCTGAAAAAAGTCGATGGACCCCGTGCGGTGACACTTCCCGACGGTTCTATTATGACTCGTGCAGACTTGCCTCCCAAGGAAACGCGGCGCTGGGTGGCGTCGCGCAAGGCGGCAGTGGTCAAGGGGGTGGTGTTCGGTCTGATTCCCCAAACCGAGGCCTTGAAGACCTATGGTCTGTCGGAGGAAGAGTTCAATTCCTGGAAAAATGCCATTACGGAGCACGGCGAAGCGGCCTTGAAAGCAACGGCGGTTCAAAAATATAGACAACCCTGAGTTGAATGTGCTAAAAGGTTAAAATTGGTAACGTGCAGTTAACCATTTTTGACCATCTTCCATATGAACGAGCACGAAAAGAACAATTGGAAGATAGCAACGGAGACCCACGGTATGCGAATTTTGCTGGTCGAAGACGATCCCACCACCTCGAAAAGCATCGAAATGATGCTGTCCCACGCGAACCTGAACGTTTATTCGACGGATCTTGGGGAAGAGGGGATCGATCTTGCGAAACTTTATGATTACGATTTGATCCTTCTGGATCTTGGCCTGCCCGACATGAACGGCCATGACGTGCTGCGACAGCTGCGGCTCGCCCGCGTCGATACGCCGATTCTCATCCTGTCGGGCGCCGATGATACGGAGAACAAGATCAAGGGATTCGGCTTTGGCGCCGATGACTATCTGACCAAGCCGTTCCATCGCGAAGAGCTGGTCGCCCGGATCCATGCGATTATCCGTCGCTCCAAGGGCCATTCCCAATCCATCATCCGCACCGGCAAGATCGAGGTCAATCTCGATGCCAAGACCGTGTCCGTGGGTGGCAAGCCGGTGCACCTGACCGGCAAGGAATACCAGATGCTGGAGCTTCTGTCCCTGCGCAAGGGCACCACGCTCACCAAGGAAATGTTCCTCAACCACCTCTATGGCGGCATGGATGAGCCGGAGCTCAAGATCATTGACGTGTTCATCTGCAAGCTGCGCAAGAAACTCGCCAATGCCACCGATGGGGACAATTACATCGAGACCGTCTGGGGCCGCGGCTATGTGCTGCGCGATCCGGATCCGGCCGCGGGTGGCATGGACGAACAGTTCGCGATCGGCGCCTGATCCCCGGATCGGACATGATCCCTCTGTCTGTGATGGCTCGACCTTGTCGGGCTGTCAGCAGTCTATCGTGATGATCCACTGTTCCGGTGGGTCATTCTGACCGTATGAGTTCGGAACGGTTTTTTCGCTCGTGGAATTCTCTGACTAGACCTCCCCGTGTCCCTCTCCTAAACCATGGAGACGGCATCCGCGGGGAGGTATTTTTATGACGGACAGCAGCAGTATCGCAGATCTCCATGTGACGGATCTGTCCGAAGATCAGGCGCGCGCCGAATTGGCACGTCTGGCCGAACTGCTTGCGGGCGCCAATACGGCCTATCACACCGAAGACGCCCCGGTTATGTCCGACGCGGAATATGATGCGCTCAAACGCCGGAATGCCGAGATCGAGAGCCGCTTTCCAGCGCTGAAACGCGCCGACAGCCCGTCCGAACAGGTCGGTGCCCTGCCGTCCGAGGGCTTTGGCAAGATCACCCATGCCATTCGTATGATGTCGCTCGCCAACGCCTTCGACGATGAGGATGTGGTGGAATTCGACCGCTCCGTGCGCAAATATCTCGGCGCCCCCGGAGAGATCGGCTATACGGCGGAGCCGAAGATCGACGGGCTCTCGCTGTCGCTGCGCTATGAGCAGGGCCGGCTTGTCTCCGCCGCCACGCGGGGCGATGGCGAGGTCGGCGAGAATGTCACCGCCAATGCCCGTACCATCGATGATATCCCGCAGCAGCTGACCGGAGCGCCCGAGGTGCTCGAGGTGCGCGGCGAGGTCTATATGTCCCACGAAGATTTCGCGGCGCTGAACGCGCGTCATGCGGAGCGCGGTGGCAAGACATTTGCCAATCCCCGCAACGCCGCCGCCGGCTCTCTGCGTCAGCTCGATGCCGAGATCACCCGCGCACGGCCGCTCAGGTTTTTCGCTTACGCCTGGGGCGAGATTTCCGCCCCTCTGGCGGAGACCCAGCTGGGGGCCATCGAGCGGCTCAAGGCGCTCGGGTTTCAGACCAACCCGCTGACCCAACGTTTCACCGAGATTGCCGATCTGGTGGCGCATTACCACGTGATCGAGGCGCAGCGCGCCACTCTGGGCTATGACATCGACGGGGTGGTCTACAAGGTGGACAATCTCGAGCTGCAACGCCGTCTTGGCTTTCGCTCGACCACGCCGCGTTGGGCGATTGCGCATAAATTTCCGGCTGAGCTGGCCTGGACCCGGCTCGAGGCCATCGACATTCAGGTCGGCCGTACCGGCGCGCTGTCGCCGGTGGCGCGGCTGACGCCAGTCACCGTCGGCGGCGTCGTGGTCTCCAATGCCACGTTGCACAATGAGGATTATATCAAGGGGTTCGGCAGCAAAGGCGAGGTCATTCGCCCCGATGCGGCGGGCGAGGCCAAGGACATCCGGGTGGGCGACTGGGTGCAGGTCTATCGCGCCGGAGACGTGATCCCGAAAGTCGCCGATGTCGATCTCACGAAGCGCGAAGAGGGCGCCGCGCCCTATGACTTTCCGACCACCTGTCCCGAATGTGGGGCTGATGCGATCCGCGAAGAGGGCGACGCGGTACGGCGCTGTTCCGGCGGCATCGTCTGCCCGGCCCAGGCGGTGGAGAAGCTCAAACATCTGGTGTCGCGCGGCGCCTTCGATATCGAGGGGCTCGGCGCCAAACAGGTCGAACAATTCTATCAGGACGGGTGGATCAAGGAACCCGCGGATATCTTTGAACTGAAAGAAAAATATGGCCCTGGAAACCTGTCTCAACTGAAGAACCGCGAGGGCTGGGGCGACAAATCCGCCGCCAACCTGTTCGATGCCATCGACGCGCGGCGTGAGATTCCGCTCGCGCGCCTGATCTTCGGCCTCGGCATCCGCCATGTCGGCGACAGTTCGGCGGCGCTTCTGGCGACACATTACGGCACATGGGCGGCGTTTGAGGCGGCGATGAGCACGGCCAGTATCGGCACCGGCGAGGCCTGGGACGATCTGCTGTCGATCGACGGCGTGGGGGAGGTCATGGCGACCTCGCTCATCACCGCCTTCCATCAGGAGGGGGAGCGGGCCTCGATCGACCGGCTGGTGGCGCATCTCAGCCCGCAAGAGGCCGAAAAGCCGAAAAGTGACAGTCCGGTCAGCGGCAAGACGGTGGTATTCACCGGCACATTGGAGAAAATGACCCGATCCGAGGCCAAGGCCCGGGCCGAGGCGCTCGGCGCCAAAGTGTCGGGCTCGGTCTCGGCCAAGACCGATCTCGTGGTGGCCGGGCCGGGGGCTGGTTCGAAAGAGAAAAAGGCCCGCGATCTGGGGATCGAGCTTTTGGATGAGGACGGTTGGCTGGCGCTGATCGGCGAGGCATAGTCGTGCCATGAGTTCAGGCCGTCCGGATATCCTCTTTCCGCTCTTCGCAGGGCTGGAAACGCTCGCCGGTGTCGGGCCGAAAACCGCCAAGCTGCTGCCATCGCTCGGGGTGGAAAAGCCGCGCGATCTCCTGTTCACCCTGCCGAACTCGGTCGTGGACCGGCGGCGGCGCGACAGCCTGCGCGAGGTGGTGCCGGGCGCCATCGCCACGGTCGAGGTCACGGTGCTCCGGCATCAACCACCGGCGCGCAAGGGCCTGCCATATCGGGTCTATGTCGAGGACCGCGAGCTGGCCTTTCAGGTGGTGTTCTTCCGCGGTGCGCCGAACTGGATCGAAAGCCAGCTGCCCATCGGCGAGCGGCGTCTCCTGTCCGGCAAGGTCGAGATGTATGACGGGCAATTCCAGATGCCGCATCCGGATCACATCCTGACGCCCGATGAGGCGGGCAGCCTGCCGGGGTTCGAGCCGGTCTATCCGCTCACCGCCGGTGTGACGCAAAAGACCATGGCCAAGGCTGCGGATAGCGCGCTCGACCGCCTGCCGGAGCTGGCGGAATGGATCGACACGGCACTGAAATCCCGCGAGGGCTGGCCGGATTTCGATGTGGCGGTGAAAAACGCTCATCATCCGATCTCGCAGAACGAAATTGCGCCCGACAGCGCGGCGCGGCAACGCCTGGCCTATGACGAGCTGTTTGCCCATCAGGTGACCTTGGCGCTGGCCCGCGCGCGGGTCCGTCGCGGCAAGGGGCGGATCAATGAGGGCACTGGAGCTTTGCGTTCCAAAGTCCTGAAATCCCTTCCATATCTCCCGACCGGCGCGCAGAATCGCGCGATGGACGAGATCGCCACCGATATGGCGGATGGCAAGCGGATGAACCGGCTGCTGATGGGCGATGTCGGCTCCGGCAAGACGCTGGTGGCGCTGATGGCGCTGCTGGTTGCGGTGGAGGCCGGCGGGCAGGGCGTGATGATGGCGCCGACCGAGATTCTGGCCCGCCAGCATCTCGAAGGGCTGCGGCCTCTGGCGGAGGCGGCGGGGGTGGTGCTGGAATTGCTCACCGGTCGTGACAAGGGCAAGGCGCGCGCGGCGAAAATCGCGGCCTTGAAACGCGGTGACATTCATATCCTCGTCGGCACCCATGCGGTGTTCCAAGACGATGTGCATTTCCACGATCTGCGCCTGTCGATTATCGACGAACAACACCGGTTCGGCGTGACCCAGCGGCTGGCGCTGGCGCAAAAGGGCGAGGCGGTGGATGTCCTGGTGATGACCGCGACGCCGATCCCGCGCTCGCTTTCCTTGGCGCATTACGGCGATATGGATGTTTCGACCCTCGATGAAAAACCGCCCGGGCGGACGCCGATCAAGACCGCGCTGAGTTCGATCGAGCGGATCGACGAGGTCGTCGATCACCTGCGCAAGGCGATTGCCGACGGCAAACAGGCCTATTGGGTCTGTCCGCTGGTCGAGGAAAGCGAAGTGGTCGACATGATGGCCGCCGAGGAACGGTTCAAGGCGCTGCGCGCCGCGCTCGGCGAGGGCCATGTCGGGCTCGTGCACGGTCAGATGCCACCGGAGGAGAAAGACCGCACCATGGAGGCCTTTGCCGCCGGCACGCTCGCCGTGCTGGTCGCCACGACGGTGATCGAGGTCGGGGTCAACGTGCCCAATGCCTCGATCATGGTGATCGAACGCGCGGAGCATTTCGGTCTGGCGCAGCTGCACCAGCTCAGGGGCCGGGTGGGGCGCGGCGATGTCGCCTCGACCTGTCTGTTGATGTACAAACCACCGCTGACCGAAACCGGGCGGCGGCGGCTCGAGATCCTGCGCGAGACCGAGGATGGGTTCCGCATTGCCGAGGAAGACCTGTCGATGCGCGGTGCCGGCGATGTGCTGGGCACGGCACAATCCGGCCTGCCGCGATTCCGCGTGGCGGATCTGGAGCGGCAATCGGCGCTGATGGCGCTGGCGCAAAGCGATGCCCGCAAGCTGCTCCATGACGACTCGGAGCTCACGTCCGAGCGCGGCGCGGCGGTGCGTGTTCTCCTTTGGCTCATGGGGAAGGATGAAGCGATCCGTTTGATTTCAGTGGGTTAGGCGGATTTTTGCTCTTTTGTTCACGAATGTTCTCAAAAAGTTCTTTACAGACGTTCCGCAATATGAGAACAAATTAGCAACAAGAGATTAACCCTAACGCTCGAACCCTGATGCTTCCGGAGGATACCATGATCCAAGAACTGAAGTCCGTTGTTGCCCGTTCTCAGTCGACCCTGTTCGAAGACATGATTGGCGCCGTGGCGCTTCTGGTCATCCTGGTTGGCGGGTTGTCGCTTCCGGCGCTGGTCTGAGCCGCGTCCCCTGTTTCTGCCTAAGATCTGAATCCCAATGCCCGTACGGCGGCTTTGACTGACCCCTACCTGTTCCTGTCAGAGGTGGTTCCTCAAGCCACCAAATCATCCCTCAGCCCCCTGTGCGGGCTTCAGATCACACTACCGCCGCCTTCTGTCCCAGAGCGCGGCGGTTTTTTTCTTGCTTCGGATGAGACATACCAACTGTGGCACCGCCCGGAAGACAAAGGATCAGGCTTTCGGGCGATGAGCCATGCGAATTTCAGCCAAAATCATGGAGAGAATGATGATTGAACGTCTCGACTATGCTGCCATCAACGGCGGCGCCATTGCGAACATGGCGAAGTGCAAAAAGGACATGCCGTCGATCGACAGGAAACTGCGCGCGCTCATTGAACTCCGCGTGTCGCAGATCAATGGCTGTTCCTATTGCGTCGACCTTCATACAATGGAGGCGCGGCAGGCCGGGGAGGTGGCGCAGCGACTGGATTGTATGACCGTCTGGCGCGAGGTGCCGTTTTTTGACCCGGGGGAGAAGGCCGCGCTCGCATGGGCGGAGAGCCTGACCAAGGTGGCGGATCAGGGCGCGCCGGAAGATCTCTATGCGGCTCTGAGCGATCATTTCACCGAGGTGCAAATCGTTGATCTGACCTTGATCATCGCCCAAATGAACGCCTGGAACCGGCTGGCCATCGGTTTCGAGCAGCTTCCCGACGCGAGGGCAGAATAACCCCGGCCATACGGGCACGCGTCAAGCGAGATTGGCGTGACCGGTTCTGTCAGCGGGGAATATCCGCGGACAGAGGGCGGGAGCTGCGCACCGTCTCTCTGGCGGCAGACCCTGAGCCCCGCTGTTCGGGCTTTCAGAACGTATAGCCGAGCCGCAACCCGCCCCAATGTTCGCCGTTGACGAAAATCGGAGCCGACAGGTCCTTCATCATCACGAACTTGCCGCCGCCCATGTCGCGGCGATAGACCTGCAACAGGAAGGGGTTCTTGTTGCGCCCGGCCTTGAGGCCGACACGGTCGTTGAACATCCGGCGGTTGCGCGCATTGGCGGCGTTCCAGTCCGGATCATTGCCCTGCGGCTGCGAGAATTTGCGATTGTGCGTCGGCAGATAGCCATTCGGATCGATCGCGGCGCAGAAGACGACCTTGGGATCGAACTCGAGCATCGGCTCCTGGACCCGCGGCAGGACTTCGTCGGTGAAATTGGTGAACCGGGCCATAAATTGCTCGGGATTTGTGCCGGCCAGCGAGGTATAGTTGCGATCGAACAGATCGCTGCGCGAAATGCGCAGGCTGGCCAGACCTTCGGCGAAAAGTTCGGAGATCTCTTCGGCATTCTCTTTCATCTTATTGATGAATTTCAGATCCTCACTGGCGCCGCCAAGCGCGACCGAGGTCTGGAAAATTGTCTCTGACGTGTCGATGAGCTTTTCGACCCGTGTATGCGCGACATGGATGCCCTCGGCGGTGTCTTTCGCGGATTGGCCGATCTGATCGAAGGCGGGCTGGAATTTTTCCACCGCCGATTGCACCCGCTCGGCCTCTGTGGCCATGCTTTGGGTGGCATCATGGGTCTGTTGCACGCCCTGGGCGATCTCGCTGAGCGCGCGATCGGCCTCGCTGGCGGAGTTGATGACATGGCTAGCGTCGTTGGAGACCCCGGTGGCCTCCTCACGCAGGCGTCCGACCCAGCTTGAGAGGGTCTCGATATTCTCCTCGATCCCTTCGGCGGCCTTGGCGGTCTTTTGCGACAGCTCGTTGATCGCCTCGGCGACAACGCCAAAGCCGCGACCGCTTTCGCCGGCCCGCGCCGCCTCGATCTTGGCGTTGATGGCGAGAATGTTCACCTGACGGGCGATGTCGGCAATCGTGGCGTTGTTGTCCTCGACCGCTTCGAGAGAGGCGGCGACCCGTTCCATCCGCTCCGCAAGCTCCTTGACCCAGGAGGCGACGGTCTGCGATTTCTGGCCGCTCTCGCGCACGAAGGCCACCGACCCCTCGACCCGTTGCAGGGTCTGATCGGTCACTTTGGTAACACTGCCGAGCGCGTTGCGCACCGCGCTATTGGCGCTGATCACCTCGGAGGCCGAACTTTGCACCTCGCGGAGAATATTGATCTGATGTTGGGATTGCTCGTCGACCTGGTCGAGAAAACCGGCGATATCCACCACCTCGAACCCCAGGCGACCGGCGTATTCCGCCAGCTGGGTCATGCGATGATCCGCCGATTGGTCTGCGTCAAACTCGTGTTTTGGAATCATGGGCTCCTCCGAACTGTTTCGGAGAATGGCCGATGCGCCTTTCAAACAGGTTAAACTGTTCTCGCTCTCAGAGCGGTATGGAATACGACCTTGGTGGCAATCGCCTCAGGACCCGGCGGCGCCGTCTTCGAGTTGCTCGAAGGCGTGGCAGGCCGCGGTCAGCGTCAGCAGGATCGAGCCATGACGGTTCTTATAATCCCGCGCCGGCAGCAGGGCCTCGAAGCCGTCGAAAGGCGCGGAGGGCACGGGACCGCCGTCTTTGAGAAAGGCGCTCAGCTCGTCGCGGGCGCGCGCGAGCTCCGCATGGCTGCGCCCGATCACATGCTGGCCGAGAATGGCCGCGGCGGCCTGACCCAGCGCACAGGCTTTCACATCCTGAGCAAACCGGCTGACGCGTCCGTCCTCGACATCCATATCCACGGTCACGGTCGAACCGCACAGGGGCGCGCGTTCGCGGATCGTCACCTGCGGTGCGTCGAGCCGCCCGACCAACGGAATATCGGCGGCCAGGGCCAGCAATTTGCCGGAATAGAGCTTTGCAAGATCGGTGGCGGATGTGGACATGGTTTGCCTTTCTCGGACGCGCCTCATAGATAGGTCATGGTCACGCTCAAGGAAAGGACGAACGGATGTCTTTCGACCCCGCCACGCTGAAATACGACGACAAGGGGCTGATCCCCGCCATTGCCCAGGATGCCGCCAGCGGCGAGGTGCTGATGATGGCCTGGATGAACCATGAGGCGGTGGCAAAGACGCTCGAGACCGGGCGTGTGACCTATTGGTCGCGCTCGCGGCAGGCGTTCTGGATCAAGGGCGAGAGCTCCGGCCATGTGCAGGAACTGGTCGATTTTCGCTACGATTGCGACGCCGATTGTGTGCTCGTGACGGTGCACCAGACGGGCCCGGCCTGTCACACCAACCGCCGCTCGTGCTTCTACCGCGCTGTCCGTGAGGGCGAGGTGGTCGAGCTGATGGCCCCGATGCTGTGACGGCTCAAAGCCCGATCATCGCGCGCAGATCTTCGGGGCTGTAGCCCTCTTCGCGGAATTTCGAGATCGCCTTGGCATCCGAGCGCTTGGCCAGCCGTTTGCCATGTTCGTCGCGGATCAGCCGGTGATGATGATAGGCAATCTCCGGCAGGTCCAGAAGCGCCTGGAGCAGCCGGTGGATCTGGGTCGCCTGCATCAGATCGGCGCCGCGCACCGCTTCAGAGATGCCTTGGGCCGCATCGTCCAGAACGACCGAGAGGTGATAGGCCGCCGTGCCGATCTCCTTGCGGGCCAGAACGATATCGCCGACGCCATGGATCAGTTGATCGGCGTCGAGCCGATGCGTACCGGTTTCAAACGGGCCTGTTTCATTCCATGAAAAACGGCTGACATCTCCCAGATATTCCAGGGCATTTGCCATATTGAGGCGAATGGCCTCGCCGAGGCGAAAATCGCGCATAGTGCGATGCCGACAGGTGCCGGGATAGATCCAGCCGTCCGGGCCCATCGGAGGTTCTGCGCCCTCCTGTGGCGCGGACATGGCCGTCTGGATGTCACGACGGGTGCAGGAACAGGGGTATATCAATCCCAATTCATGCAGCCTGTTCAAAGCATTTGCGTAAATATCTTCACGTGCGGTGACATGCAGGACCGGCTCCGGCCAGTGCAGGCCGAGCCATCGCAGATCGGCATAGATCAAGGCTTCCCATTCCGGGCGGCAGCGCGATGTGTCGCCATCCTCGATGCGCAGCAGGAACATGCCAGTATGCGCCTTGGCGCGCTCATAGGCCGTGAGGGCGGAATAGGCGTGACCCAGATGCAACGGCCCTGTGGGGCTTGGTGCGAACCGGGTCACGTAATGCATCAGGATTGCCCCTCAAGCCACTGAGAAAAATCTTCTTTGGCGCGATCCGTATATCCTTTGTAGCGTTCTTTGCGGCCCTTGCGACCGCCGCGGATGCCGTCCAGAGGCGGGAACAGGCCGAAGTTCACATTCATCGGCTGGAAGGTCTTGGCCTCGGCGCCGCCGGTGATGTGATGGATCAGCGCGCCCATGGCGGTGCTGCCCGGGGGCGGTCCCATATCGCGGCCCGAAAGCTCGGCGGCGGCCAGACGCCCGGCCAGAAGCCCCATGGCGGCGCTTTCGACATAGCCCTCGACCCCCGTCACCTGACCGGCAAAGCGGATATTGGGTCGGGATTTCAGCCGCATCTGATCATCGAGCAAGGTCGGCGAATTCAGGAACGTGTTGCGATGAATGCCGCCCAGACGCGCGAAAGAGGCGTTCTCCAACCCGGGAATCATTTTGAAAACCTCGGCTTGCGCGCCGTACTTCATCTTGGTCTGAAAGCCGACGATATTGTAGAGCGTGCCGAGCTTGTTGTCGCGGCGCAGCTGCACAACGGCATAGGCCTTTTCCTCGGGTCTATGCGCATTGGTCAGCCCGATGGGCTTCATCGGCCCGTGGCGCAACGTCTCGCGCCCGCGTTCCGCCATCACCTCGATCGGCAGGCATCCGTCGAAATAACCGGCGGTCTCGCCCTCGTGGAACTCGGTCTTGTCGGCGGCCAGGAGTGCGTCGATGAAAGCCTCGTACTGATCCTTGGTCATCGGACAGTTGAGATAGGCTTTCTGCTCTTCCTCGGTCTCGCCCTTATCATAGCGCGATTGCAGCCAGGCGACATCCATATCGATGCTCTCGGCATAGACGATGGGGGCGATGGCGTCGAAAAAGGCCAGACGATCCGTGCCGGTTTCCTTGGCGATGGCTTCGCCCAGAGCCGGTGAGGTCAGCGGTCCGGTGGCGAAAATCCACATGCCTTCGGAGGGCAGCTCGGCGATCTCGCCATAGTCTGTCGAGATGTTCGGATGCGATTTGAGCGCCGCCGTGACGGCTTCGGCAAAGGGTTCGCGATCCACGGCCAGCGCACCGCCGGCGGGCAGGCGATGCTGGTCCGCGGTCTGCATGATCAAGCCGTTTGCGGCGCGCATTTCCCAATGCAACAGCCCGACGGCATTCTGTTCGCTGTCATCGGAGCGAAACGAGTTGGAACAGACCATCTCGCCGAAATTGCCGGTCTGATGCGCGAAGGTGCCGGTCTCGGGCCGCATCTCGTGCAGCACGACTTTAATGCCCATGTTGGCGGCCTGCCAGGCAGCCTCGGAACCGGCCATGCCGCCACCGACGATGTGAAGTGTTTTCTCTGTCATGGTTCGCGATGTAGTGGAGCGATAGCAAAAAGAAAAGAGGCGGTGTCGCTGCGGCCTGCCCAGAAATGCAAAAGGCCCCGCAAGGGGCCTTTCGATCTTCATGTAAGGGCGATGAAGCCTTCAGGTCTCGCCGTTGGTTTCGGTCGTGGCGTCTTCCTCATCGCTTTCGGCGATCCAGGCGACGGAGACGACCTCTTCGCCCTTGCCGGTGTTGAAGACCTTCACGCCGCCGGCGCCGCGCGAGCGGAATGAGATGCCATCGACCGGGCAGCGGATCGACTGGCCTTTCGAGGTGGCGAGCATGATCTGATCCTCGAGCCCGACCGGGAAGGAGGCCACGATCGGACCGCCGCGCATGGATTTTTCCATCGCGGTGACGCCCTGGCCGCCACGGCCGCGCACCGGATAGTCATGCGAGGAGCTGAGCTTGCCGATGCCGCCCTTGGTGATGGTCACCAGCAGTTCCTCGGCGGCTTTCATCTCCTCGAACCGCTCCATCGAGATCGAGCCTTCGGCGGCATCCTCGTCGTCATCCGTGCCTTCGACCTCATCGGCGCCGGCCATCTGGCGGCGCATTTTGAGATAGGCCTGACGCTCAAAGCTCTCGGCCTCGAAATGCCGGATCACCGACATGGAGACGACTTCATCGCCCTCATTCACGAGCCGGATGCCGCGCACACCGGTGGAAGAGCGCGAGTTGAACACGCGCACGTCCGGCACCGGGAAACGGATCGCGCGACCACTTGAAGTTACGAGCATAACGTCATCATTTTCATCGCAAATCCGGGCGTTGATCAGGCGCGTGCCCTCATCGTCGCCTTCGAATTTCATCGCGATCTTGCCGTTCGATTTCACATTGGTGAAATCCGAGAGACGGTTGCGGCGCACTGAGCCTTTGGACGTGGCGAAGACGATCTGCAGCCCGTCCCAGTCTTTTTCGTCACGATCCACCGGCAGGATCGCCGCAATCGAGACGCCCTGCGGGATCGGCAGGATCTGCAACAGCGGCTTGCCCTTGGCGGTGCGGCCACCCAGCGGCAGGCGCCAGGTCTTGAGCTTGTAAGCCATGCCGTCGTCGGTGAAGATCAGCAGCTGGGTATGGGTGTTGGCCACAAACAGCGTGGTGATCACATCCTCATCCTTGGTGGACATGCCCGAGAGGCCTTTGCCACCGCGTTTTTGGGCGCGATAATCGGCCAGAGGCGTGCGTTTGGCCCAACCGGATTGGGTCACGGTCACCACCATGTCCTCTTTCTCGATCAGGTCCTCGTCGTCCATGTCGCCGGACCAGTCGGCAATCTCGGTGCGACGCGGCACGGCAAAGAGTTCTTTCACCTCGATCAGTTCGTTCGAGATGATCTCCATGATCCGCTCACGCGAGGCCAGGATCGCCAGGTAATCCTTGATCTTGGCGGCCAGTTCGACCAACTCGTCGGTGACTTCCTTCACCCCGATCTGGGTCAGGCGTTGCAGACGCAGCTCGAGAATGGCGCGGGCCTGCACCTCGGAGAGGTTATAGGTGCCGTCGTCATTCATCTTGTGCAGCGGGTCGTCGATCAGCCGGATGTAATCGGCGATCTCATGCGCCGGCCAGCGCCGGGTCATCAGCTTTTCGCGGGCCTCGGCGGCATCGGCGGAGGAGCGGATCGTCGCCACGACCTCGTCGACATTGGAGACGGCCACGGCCAGACCGCAGAGGATATGGGCGCGATCGCGGGCTTTGCGCAGCTCGAACGCCGTACGGCGCGCCACAACTTCCTCGCGGAAGGTGATGAAATGCGTGAGAAAATCGCGCAGGGTGAGCTGCTCCGGACGACCGCCATTGAGCGCCAGCATGTTACAGCCGAAAGAGGTCTGCATCGGCGTGTAGCGGAACAGCTGATTGAGCACCACCTCGGCGGTGGCGTCACGTTTCAGCTCCACCACCACGCGCACGCCGTTGCGGTCGCTTTCGTCCTGAACGTGCGAAATGCCCTCGATCCGCTTGTCGCGCACCATCTCGGCGATCTTCTCGATCATCGAGGCCTTGTTCACCTGATAGGGGATCTCGTCGATGACGATGGCGTATCGGTCCTTGCGGATCTCTTCGACCCGGGTCTTGGAGCGGATCACCACCGAACCGCGGCCTTCGAGATAGGCTTTGCGCGCGCCGGAGCGGCCGAGGATCATGCCGCCGGTCGGGAAATCCGGGGCAGGGACGATCTCCATCAACCGTTCGGTCGAGACATCGGGGTTCTCGATCAGCGCCAGCGTGGCATCGACCACCTCGCCAAGGTTGTGCGGCGGGATATTCGTGGCCATGCCGACCGCGATGCCGCCCGCGCCATTGACCAGCATATTCGGGAAACGTGCCGGCAGAACCGTCGGTTCGCGGTCCTTGCCGTCATAGTTCAGTTCGAAATCGACCGTGTCCTTGTCGATATCGGCGAGGAGATAGGCGGCGGGCTTGTCCATCCGCACCTCGGTGTAGCGCATCGCCGCGGCGGCATCGCCATCCATCGAGCCGAAGTTGCCCTGACCGTCCAGGAGCGGCAGCGACATGGAGAAATCCTGCGCCATGCGCACGAGGGCGTCATAGATCGCCGAGTCGCCATGCGGGTGGTATTTCCCCATCGTATCGCCCACCGGACGCGCCGATTTGCGGTAAGGCTTGTCATGGGTGTTGCCCGCCTCGTTCATCGCAAACAGGATGCGGCGGTGCACCGGTTTCAACCCGTCGCGCAGATCGGGAATGGCGCGGGACACGATCACGGACATGGCGTAATCGAGATAGGAGGTCTTCATCTCATCGGAGATGGAGATTTTCGGACCGTCCCAAGCCATCGGCTCGCGTGGGGTTTCTTCTTCGTTTTCAGGGGTTTCGGGTGTGTCGCTCACGTTGTCCGCCTGTTGTCTTTATAAGATGGGAATGCGATCTGTATATCGTTGTGTCACACTCTACCCCATACCGGATATGGGGTGCAATGGCGGATAAGAGCTGCCGGTGGCAGCCAGGGGCGAAGGGTGACAACATATTGTTTTCATTGACAGTTAACCGAAAGGGCGCAGAGTTTTTAAAAGGGAGGCGAAAAAGGCCCGCCACAACAGGAGAAAACGCAGATGCAAAACACCATGAACGACACGGAAATGATGCTGGCCGGCTATGGGCTGACGCTGGTGGAATTCACCTATCGGATGCCGGATCATCGAAGCGTGCTGAACACATTTTCATGGCAGCTCTTCGATCTCGCGCCGGATTATCCGAAACTGTTCAAATTCATCGAATTCTGGCACGAGAATATCGAGGGGCCGCTGCACCATGTGCGCTTCACCCATCGCAAACTCATCGCCCCGGGCGAATGGCGCAATTGCGTGGGCGAGTTCACGCTGCATTGAGGGTGGCATTGCGGGCGGAGGGGAATTGGCCTCGTTGGCGTTGAGCCGCGACAAGCCTGCCCGTGGGGTGGCGCTTTGACAGCAGATGTCTGCTCTTTATCCCTGCCAAATTCTCAAGATTTCAATCTCTTGTGCGCGGCCCCAAATGCGCCAGCCCGCAGGGACGGGCAGGCGCAGGCGCGGCGGCCTCCGGCCTTGTTCCGCCCCGAAAGGGAATGTCCGCAAAGGCCTCGAACCTGCCGCTCAAAGCCGCTTGAGCAATCTCTTGAGCGGGGTGGAGGCATCGCCGGTCTTCGAGGCTTCGGAGACTTTGCTGAACCTTGTGCGCAGGGCGTCGGCCCGGGCATCGGCCAAGGCGCCTCCGACCCGTTTGCGGCTGCGCCGTGCGGTCGGAAAGGGGATGACGGTTTTGCTTTTGCGGGCTTTGTTCATAGCTCAAAGATGGGCGCTTTCCACGCCGATCTCAAGCCCGTTTCACGTCGAATTTATGCTTTCTGCCCGGCCGTCGGCCGACGCCTTATGCCGGTTGCGCGGCCGCTTTGCGCCAGGCGATGAACCACAGCGCGGCAAACACCAGCGAGAAGAGGAAGTTCCAGCCCGCCATGGTGATGCCCAGCCCCCATGTGTCCCAGACGATCTCGTCGCAGAGCACCAGCCCGGTATCGCCGCCGGCGCCGGGCAGGAGATCCATGCCCGACATGCCGGAGAAGGCATCGGTGGAACCGGTGCAGGAGCTGGGGCCGGGCCACCATTTCTGTTCGACGCCCGCGTGATACAGGCCGAGACCGGAGGACACGAGCATGGTCAGAAAGCCCAGGATCGTCAGGGGGCGGAACCGGCTCACGAAGAACAGCAGGCCGATGACCACGGCAATGCCATGCGGCCAGCGCTGCCAGATGCACATCGGACAGGGCGGGTAGCCCAGCGCCTGAAAGATGAAGGCGCCGCAGAGGATCGCCAGAGAGCCCAGGGCGGCGGCGATGGCGGGTTGCAGGGCTGCGAAATCGGAGGCTGGTTTGGTCATAGGTATTTCACGGCGTAGAAGCCGCCCAGAAAGAGGATGACGAGGAGGGTGAAGACGAGGCCCAGACGGCGCTCGATGAAGTCGCGGATCGGATCGCCGAATTTCCACAGCAGGGCGGCGACGACGAAAAACCGGATCGCACGGGCCGTGATCGAGGCGACGATGAAGATCGGCAGCGAGAGCTGGGTCACCCCCGACAGGATGGTGATCACCTTGTAGGGGAAGGGGGTCACCCCCGCGATCAGCACCGCCCAGGCGCCGTAATCGTTATATTTCGCGGCGAATTCGTCGAAATAGGCGTCCTTGCCGTAGAATTCCAGAACCGGCTTGCCGATGGTCTCGAAGGCGCCATAGCCGATCCAATAGCCGAGCATGCCGCCCAGTACCGAGGCCACGGTGGCGATACCGGCGATCTTGAAGGCCTCGCGCGGGCGGGCGACGATCAGCGGGATCATCAGGATGTCCGGCGGGATCGGAAAGACCGAGCTCTCGATAAAGGCGACGAGCGCCAGCGCCCAGAGCGCGTGCGGGCTCTCGGCCAATGACATCGTCCAAGTGTAGAGCCTCTTGATCATATGCGCGCCCATCTGTCCCGTTTCGCGCTCCTTTAGGCCCCATTCCGCCGGGAGGGTCAAGCGAGCTGACGCGGTTTGATCTTGTCCGCCCGGCCGCTGACGGTATTGTGAGCAGGGTATTGGAAAATGGTTTTGGAAACCGGGGGCAGCTACGATGAAATGGCAGGGACGGCGCGGCTCGCGCAATATCGAGGATCGGCGGCGGATGAGCGGCGGCAAAGCCGTCGGTGGTGTCGGCGGCGTGGGGCTTTTGGCCATTGTCGTCATTGGCTATTTCCTCGGCATCGATGTCACGCCGCTCCTCGAAGGCGGGGGACAGATCAGCACCGGTTCTCAGAGCACCGAGATCACCAGGGCCGACCAGCAGGCCGCCGAATTCGTTTCCGTGACGCTCGCGGATACCGAGGAAATCTGGACCGAGGTCTTCTCGGAGCAATTGGGCGGCGAATATATTCCGCCGATTCTGGTGCTTTACAAGGGCGTGACCCAGAGCCCCTGTGGCTCGGCCTCCGGCGCCACTGGGCCGTTCTATTGCCCGCAGGATCAGAAGGTCTATCTCGACACGGATTTCTTCACCACCATGTCACGGCAACTGGGCGCGAGCGGCGATTTTGCTCAGGCCTATGTGGTCGCCCATGAGGTGGCGCATCATGTGCAGAACGAGCTCGGCACGCTGAGCCAAGCCAATGCCTATCGCGCCCAGGCCTCAAAGGCCGAAAGCAATGCCGTTTCGGTGATGATCGAGCTGCAGGCCGATTGCTATTCCGGGATCTGGGCGAAGATGGCGGATGAGAAATTCGGCTCGATCGAGCATGGCGATATCCGCGAGGCGTTGAATGCCGCCAAGCAGATCGGCGATGACACATTGCAGAGAAATGCCGGACGGGTGCCGCAGCCGCACACCTTCACCCATGGCACGTCGGAGCAGCGCCAGCGCTGGTTCGCCACCGGCTACAAGACCGGCGATCTGGCGAGCTGCGATACGTTTTCGACCAGTGCGCTGTGACTGAGGGGCTGGTGCCCGGCTGAGCGCGATCCCGATGAAAAAACGTCCGCACTCCGGAAAGGGTGCGGACGTTCTGTTTGATTAGGGCCGGTTCCGATCGGGCGGAAGGATTATGCCTCTTCCAGCGCCTTGACGATCCCGGCAAAATCGGCGGCTTTCAGCGAGGCGCCGCCGACCAGCGCACCGTCGACATTGGACGTGGCGAAAATCTCGGGTGCGTTGCCGGGTTTCACCGAACCGCCGTAGAGCAGGGGAATCTTGCCCGCCTCGTCGTCGCCATAGCGGGCGCTGAGCGTTTCGCGCATGTCGTCATGCACCTCGGCGATTTGCGCCAGCGTCGGGATCTTGCCGGTGCCGATGGCCCAGACCGGCTCATAGGCGATCACCAGCTTGTCGAAATCCACCGCATCGGGCAGCGAGGCCGAGAGCTGATGCCGGATCACCTCGAGCGTCTTGCCGCTTTCGCGCTCATCGAGCGTTTCACCGACACAGACCACGGGCGCCAGCCCGGCCATGGTGGCCGCGATGGTCTTTTGCGCGATGAGCGCGTTGCTCTCGCCGTGATCGGCGCGGCGTTCCGAATGGCCGAGGATGACGTAGTCACAGCCGGCATCGACGAGCATTTCCGCGGAAATGTCGCCGGTATGGGCGCCGGAGCTGCGGGGGTGGCAATCCTGTCCTCCGACATCCACCTTCGTGCCGTCAAGCGCGGCGGCCATGGCGGCCACGAGCGTCGCGGGCGGGCACAGGAGGATGTCGACCTTGGGGGCGGGGAACATTTCGGCCAGCGCCGTTGCCTCGCTGAGGCTGGCTTTCAGCCCGTTCATTTTCCAATTGCCTGCGGCCAGCTTGCGTGCCATCTCTGTCACCTCCTTTGACGGTTTGGCTGCATCATTGCAGCCTCTGGCGGGCAGTCAAGCACCACAATGCAAATCACACTGCGCCGGGATGCAAATCCGGCTGTGTTTTCGTAGAGATGCGGCGGGAGGCCGGAGCATTCGCCCTTGCCGGATCGGTTGCAGGATCGGTCGCCGGGTCAGCGCTCTGCGATCACCATTTTTCGATGGCTGGCGCGTCCGTGGGGCGTTCGTAATAGGCGCCCTTGTCCTCGACGAAGATATGTTTACCGATATGCAGCCCTGTCGTATCATCGAGGCAACCGGCGGCGATGCCGATCCCGTCCTCGTCGTTCATCCGGTAGAACAGGCTCGATCCGCAGGTGCGGCAAAAGCCGCGTTTGGCGAAATCCGAGGAGGCATACCAAGTGAGGCCTTCGTCTCGGGTAAAGGTGAGGCTGTTGAATGGCGCATGGGTCGAGGCCCAGAGATGGCCGCTCGAGCGGCGGCATTGGCTGCAATGGCAGACCGTGACGCTGTCGCGGACCTTGGGGAGTTCAAAGGCGACCTTGCCGCATTCGCACCGTCCTGTGATCATGGTTTCCCTTCCTGTCTTCGCCTGCGCCATCCGTGCATCTGGGATCTACGCCGTCAAATGGCCGCCAGCGCCCGGCGGGCCCAGTCGCAGGCCTGTTCCGGGTCGTCCAGCGCCGCCTCGGGCAGGGTCCAGTAATGCATGCCGCGGCCATCGCCCATCTCGAACTTTTCGCTGCCCTCGGCGGCCAGCTCTTCGGCAAAGCCGCCTCTGGCCTTGAGATAGACGCGCCCGTCGGAAGACAGGATCGCGAAAATCTGCCCATCGCGGTAGATCGAGAGGCCACCCATCATCTTTCGGTGGCTGATCCCGCCCAGGGGGCCGAACAGATCGTGGATAAAAGCGACGTCTTCGTCCGAGACCGCCATCACTTTCCGCCCTGCTTATTTATCGGCAAGGCTCTCGTCGAATTTAATCGACTCGCCGCAGCCGCATTCATCGACCACGTTCGGATTCTTGAACTTGAAGCCGGATTCCAGGAGCGAGACCTGATAATCGATCTCGGTGCCGAACAGGAACATCTGCGCCATCGGCGCGATCATCACCCGGGCGCCGTCCTGTTCCACGGTCTCGTCCATCGGATCGATCTCGGAGACATAGTCCATGGTATATTCCATACCGGCGCAGCCGCCCTTCTTGACGCCGATGCGCAGGCCTTTGGAGCCGTCTTTCTCCATCAGCTTGGCGATCTGTGTCGCTGCTGCCGGGGTGATCGTCACAGCCTGTTTTCCGGGAATGCCGAACATATGATGTCTCCTTTGGGAGTAATCTAGTCGTTCAGCGCCGGAATTCCAAGCGGGGGCAGCTGTGCGGCAATGAACATCACGGCCAGCGTCACCGCGATGGCCCAACCGAAAGAGGCCAATGTGCCGATGATCACCCATTCCGCCTTTTTGCCGTCCTGGGCGGCCTCGAACCGCAGCACGGATTTCGCCGCCACCAGAAAGCCGATACCGCCGGGCATCTGACCCAAGAGCAACAAAAAGATCAGCCCGCGCTCCAACAGCCCGATCCAGAACCCGCCCTTGTCGAGGCTCTCCTCGATGGGGTTGGGGCCGAAGCGTTCCATCAGCTTGCCGACGGCAAAGCCGCCGGCGCGGGTGGCGTAGATCGCCCCGCCGGTGAACAGCAGAACCTGCGGCAACCAGAGGAGCCCGGTATAGGCGCCGGTGGCGAAAAGATCGGGAGCAGAGAGCGCGATGAGCACAAGCGTCACCAGATGCAGCACCTGATCGGTGAGATGCGCGGCAAACCCGTCGGAAAAGGCTTTCACCTTCACCGTGTCGATCACGATGTGAAGGAGCGCCAAAAGGTAAATCAGCGGCGAGGCCACTTGCCCGGTGGTGGCCATGGCGGTCAGAAGCACGATCAGGAAATGCAGAAACAGCGTCTCGGCGCGGGCCTTGTCCTCGACCATCCAGGAGGTCTGGAAGACATAGTCGGCCAGCACATGGGCAAGGAACAGGGCTGCGAGGGTTTCAGGCATTAAATCTCACGTCTCGGTCGATTGTTTCAAGGATCAGCTCAATGTGCGCCAAGCCAGCAGCTCGTAGTGACTTTGAGACTGCTTGGCGTGACTTACCTAACTTTTCTGCAATCTCTGTGAATATTAAGTCGTTGCCTGGAGATAGAGTGTGAATAATAGCCTGAGCTTGTGAAGGGGTCCATTTGTTTGATATGTAATCCAAACTTATGGTGAGTGCATCGTAAATTCCGGGATCAATATAGCACATACTGACTTCTGGTGTCGTTTTGAGGTCTTCTAGGGCTTCTCCCGATTTGATGAAAACTGAAACGGTTTCCGCATTCAAATCCGGTCCAATCTCTCCCTCAGTCTCCCCCTCGGCCATCCCGATATAGCTGTCGAATTCCTCGCCCAGCGCGCGCAGGGCGGCGCGGAAGCAGAGTGCTGAGCGCAGGGCGTATTTCGGCTCCATCAGAGCCACTTGCCAGCCGTCGCCACGGTGGCGGGTGAAATGCAGGCTCTGGCCGCCCATCCACTCGGCTTGCATCTCGGCGCAGTCTTCGAGTGCGCGGAAGGCGCGTTCCACCTTTTCAGGCCCAAGCCCGGTGGAATTGACCAGATCGCCGGTGAGAACGGCTATTTTGCGGGTGTTTTGGCTCATAATGCAACCAATATAGGGTGCAAAGTTAAATATGCAACCATTTTAGGTTGCGTATAGCGTTTCGCATCCCAAAGTGGATGCGCATATGTCGCTCACTCCTCGCCGAACCGCTCGGGCGACATCAGCAGCTCTGCCAGTGCGTCGAGCGCGGCGCGGACCGGTGGGTCAAAGCGGGCATCGTGATGGCTGACCAGCCATTCGTCATGGGTGAGCGCCTCGATCAGCGGGGAGACTTGCATCAGCCCGCCGATCTCGCGCCCGGCGAAACAGGGCAGAAGCGCCCGGCCCACGCCGGCCACGGCCATATCGGCGGCGGAGCGGGCGTCGGAGGCGGTGGCCACGATCTCATCCGCATGTTCGGTGCGAAGCCAGCGCTCCGACGGGGTCGTCGGTTGGTCGTGATGCAAGGTGACATAGCCCGTCACCTCGGGGCCCGTGGCATATTCCGCATAGTGCAGGGTGCCCAGCTTGCGCCCGGCGAGCCAGCTTTGCTCCGGACGACGGTTGCGGATGCCGATATCGGCCTCGCGCCGGGCGATGTCGACATTGGAATTCGAGGCCAGAAGCGCCGGGCGCCAGGGGCTTTCCCGCGACCAGATCTCCGAGAGGTGGCGCGCCACGTAACGCGTGGTCCAGCGGCCGGCGGTGATCCGCACCTCGGGCGCGCTCTCACGAATCTGAAAACGACAGAGGCGGGTGGCGGCTTCGCGCAGGGCCTCGGCTTCCTGCAACAGCGCGCGGCCCTCGGAGGTCAGGCTGTAGCCGCGCCCACCGCGCTCGAACAACCGCTTGCCCAGAAGCCGCTCCAGCGTCGCCATGCGGCGCGACAGGGTTGGTTGCGGTGTGCCGGTGGCCAGCGAGGCGCCTGCCAGCCCGCCGGCATCTGCGACGGCGAGAAACAGGTAGTAATCATCCAGTTTCGGCATCTCCCGGCCACTTGGATCTTTCATCGTGAGGCCTTCATCGCTGCTCTTTCATTTTTGAAACCATTCTTCCGATCTCCGGCGCTGTTTCCGCAAATTTTCGAAGGTTAGTCTGAAGGTGTCTTCCAAAAATGCAAGCCAGGAGGCGTGATGGTGCCGTTTTTTCCGATCAATCTGCCCAAGATCGACCCGCAGGTCAAAAGCCTCTATCGCGCGGAGCGGGAGGCCTTCGAGGCGGAGTTGCAGCGGCTTGAGGCGGCGCGGCCGCGCTGGTGGCGGCGGGTGGGGCGGTGGCTCAGACCGGAGCCTGGGGCGGATGAACAAAGAAAAACGGCCCACAGTCCCGAGACCGAAGGCCGTTTGCAAATCCGCTGTGCCGAGAGGTGACTTACATGAAGCCGAGCTCGAGCCGGGCTTCGTCCGACATCATTTCCATGCCCCAGGGCGGGTTCCAGGTCAGTTCCACGTCGACCTGTTTGACGCCCGGGAGCGGTTCGATCGCATCGGCGACCCAGCCCGGCATTTCACCCGCCACCGGGCAGCCCGGCGCGGTGAGCGTCATCAGCACCACCACCTCGTTCTCGTCATTGATGTCGATCGTGTAGACAAGGCCGAGATCATAGATATTCACCGGGATTTCCGGGTCATAGACCGTGCGGCAGGCCTCGACCACCGCCTCGTGCAGCGGGTGATCGGTGCTCGACGGTTTGATCAGCGGCGTGCCCTCGACGGGGCTTTCCTGCGGTTGTGCATTTTCGGTCATGCGCGAGATCCCTTGGGTTTGGCCAATGTCCGGCCTCTATTTCCGACTGATCATATAAGGAATAGCGCGGCGAAGGTCCAGAGCAAGCCGCCCGGGAATGTCTTCTGGCGCGAGGTGTTTCTGAGCCCCGTGCGCCGCGCACAGCTCAATCGACGTCTGATCGGTGTCCGAATGTCATCTGCCCGGGTGGGTCTTCTTGGTCACGGATTTCTTTGCCGGTGCCGGACGGACGCGTTTCTCGATCATGTCGAACAGGGCGCCGGCGAGGTTCTTGCCGGTCGTGGTCTCGGCGCCTTCGAAGCCGGGCGAGGAGTTGACCTCGAGCACTTTCGGCCCGTCCTCGGCGCGCAAAAGATCCACTCCGGCCATCCTGAGCCCGAAGGCCTTGGCCGAGCGCAGCGCGGTTTCCCGCTCTTCCTTGCTGATCCGGACCGTCGAGGCGGTGCCGCCCAGATGCAGGTTGGAGCGGAAATCCCCGCCCGAGGACGAGCGTTTGATCGCCGCCACCACCTTGCCATCGATGACGACACAGCGGATATCGACGCCGGCGGCCTCGCGCACGAAATGCTGCACCAGGAAATTGGCCTTGAGGCCCCGGAAGGCGGAAATCACCGATTGTGCGGCTTTCTTGGTCTCGGCCAGAACCACGCCGCGGCCCTGGGTGCTTTCCAGCAGCTTGACGATCAAGGGCGCCTGACCGGCCAGAGCGATCAGGTTATCGGTGTCCTTGGGCGAGGCGGCAAAGGCGGTGGTCGGCATGCCGATGCGGTGACGCGCCAGCACCTGATGCGCTTGCAGCTTGTCGCGGGATTTGGCAATGCCTTCGGAGCCATTCACACAGAATGTCCCGATGGTCTCGAATTGCCGGATCACTGCCGTGCCGTAAGAGGTGATCGAAGCGCCGATCCGCGGGATCACCGCGTCATAGCGGGGCAGGCGGGCGCCATCGTAATAGATCTCGGGTGCCATGGCATTGATCGCCATGTAACAGCGTGTGGTGTCGATCACCTCGACCACATGGCCGCGGGCCTCGCCCTCGGCCACCAGTCTCTGGGTGGAGTAATTGTCGGGCTCGCGCGACAGCACGGCAATGCGCAGGGCGCGCGCGGGCCCGGTGTCGCGGATGGCGGTGCTGAAATAGACGCTGTCATCGCGTTTCGGCTGACAGAAGCTCTCGGACGGCTGCACGATCATGTCGTCGCCGATGGCCTGACGCCCGAGAAGCATGCGGTAGGCCATATTGGTGCGGTTGGTGAGCGTGATCTCGATCGGCCAGCTGCGGTCCCCGATGGTGATCTCGGTGGCGATGACATAGCGCAGCTCGGTCTCGCCATTCGACGAGGTCACCTCGCGTCGGTCCACCACATCGGCGGAACACGAGATGGTGATATCCTCGCGCCCGGGCACTGGATGGATATTGAACCGCACCTTGGGGGTGTCCGCCTTGCCAAAGGGTTCGATGTCAAAGGCATGCAGCGCCGAGGTCTTGGCGCCTGTGTCCACCTTGATCTTCAGGGCGGGCAGGCCGAGCGCGGGCAGGGCGGCCCATTCTTCCCAGCCCAAAGCGAAAGCAGCTTTGTCAGTCATGTCCCAGGTCTCACAATTTACGGGAAAGCACAGCGCCCGGACACCCGTTTTCGGGTCCCCGGCATCTGGCTGCTGCGCCCAATGTCATTCTTATGCGAGTCTGACAAGAGGCTTTGTCGCTTTTGTGACAGCGGGCCTACGCGCCCGGACAAGGCGCCGGGGCGCCCGGACGGACCGGCAACCCGCGCGCGGGTCATTTTTCTTGTGGCGCGCGGCTGATCCCTCTGGACGCCGGTCGCGCGCTTCGCTAAATGCCTTGTACTGCGCCGCGCACCGGCGCTTTGCCCGTGTGGTGGAATTGGTAGACACAGGGGATTCAAAATCCCCCGGCTTAACGGCCTTGCCGGTTCGAGTCCGGCCACGGGTACCAATTATTTCAAGAGGTTATCCACCAGACTTCTTGACAGGCCGCGACTGCGGATGGGCGGGCTTTGCCATCGCCGGTTTCAGGATATTCTCATATTTCCGGACATCCGTACCGCGGCGTGCCTCTCGCGGCTCAGCGTGTGGCGTCGTTAACCATTTTCACTCCTGAAATGCAGCCCCCGAGAACGATTCGCCTTCGATTCGTCACAAACGGCGCTACGGACGGGGGGATTGTTCCGGTTTCCTCGCAAGTCAGCCTCGTTTTGTCGGATTGGTTCAGAATTGGATGAAGTGCCACTTTTTTTGACATATTGGCATCTGGCGGCGTTAACCAAGCTTTTTGATTGGTTTTTCCTAGGGTTAACGCCGCTTTTGAGGCCCTCGAGGGGCTCTGCGTTGGGGTGGTAACCATTTGTTAATAAATGAATATCGATGAATTTTCAGGGGAAAAATCGGTGAGATTCGCGGGCTGACCATGTGGCCGAAATGGGAAGTTTTGGCCTTTTATTCGCCATATTTGAGCACAGTTGTGCCTTTTTCCCGGTTGCGAAAACGCATTTTTGCCATATCCATTAGACGTGCCCAACTGGGGGGCAAACATGGCCACGGGGGCGGCCACGTCTGATCGATGTCCGGAAAGGCATCGGCTTCGCGTGACCGATGTGGGTTCGAGACGGGAAACCGATCTCTGCTGCGTTGGGTTTGAGTATGCGAGTAACCGACGACGTTATGTCGTTCTGCCTTTCCAAATGCTTGTGATCGAACGTGTGTCGACGGCCTTGACCGATATCGGGGCTGGCCCTGTTTGTAGTGTCCGCTCAGCGCGGCTCGTGTGATGGAGAGAGACGATGACCACTAGCTATTACGATCCCTACAGGGATTACGATTCTTCCTGCGATCCGACGACGCCGACCACCGATGGAATTGTCGAAGGCACGGCGGGCGACGATCTGATCGACGTCGCCTATACCGGTGACCCGGAAGGCGACATGATCGATGGCGCTGATGGTCTCAATGACATTGTCTATGCCGGTGACGGCGACGACACCGTGCTGGGCGGTGAAGGCAATGACACGATCTACGGCGACACTGGTGCGACCGAAACCACCTCGACCGAGACCTTCTCCTGGTCCTCTCTCGCGGACACGGATTACTGCGGCTATGGCACCGTCGACAATGGCGAAGACCTGACCGGGGACACGCTGGTACAAAACACCGGTTCGGTCATCGTGACCGTTACCACGCCGGAGCTCGACTGCAGCTGGTGGGATGGTGATGACACGGTCACCTCGTCGTTCTCCACCAGCACGATGAACACCGATGGTGTCGACGGCGCTTCCGCGAGCTCGTCTCTCTCTTCTCTTGCGGATGCTGGTGAAACGGGCACTTACGACGTCGCGTTTTCCGACGAAGTGGAAAACGTCACCTTCAATATCTCCGACATCGATGCCAACCTCGGCCAGGTGACCGTGATCGCCTATGATGCCGATGGCAACGAGATCCCGGTGACCTTCGAGATCGGCTCCGATCTCACGCTCTCGGGCAACACCGTGACCGCGGCCGATACCGACAACGTGACCCCGGCGGATGACAGCAACACCGTGACGGTCTCCATTGCCGGTCCGGTGGCGTCTTTCGAAGTGATCCACACCAACCCGGGCACCGGCACCTCCGGCATCAACATCTCGGATGTGTCCTTCTCGGTCACCACCGTGGATGAGACCGGTGAGGGCGAGGGCGACGATACGCTGATCGGCGGCGCCGGCGACGACACGATCTTTGGCCAGGGCGGCAATGACACGCTTCAGGGCGATGCCGGCACCAACTATCTCGATGGCGGCGATGGCGATGACACGTTCATCGGCGGCGAGGGCGCAGACACGTTCCGCGGTGGCCGGGGTCAGGACAATATCGATTATTCCGGCTCCGATGCGGCGGTGAATGTCGATCTCTCGACCTCGACCCTGTCGGGCGGCGACGCCGACAATGACACGATCGAAAGCGGTATCGACGGGGTGATCGGCTCCGAATATGACGATGTGCTCACCGGTTTCGACCATCAGGGCACCACGCCGGAAGACACCTATACCAACGAATTCTGGGGTATGGGCGGCGATGACACCATCTCCGGTGGCGGCGGCGACGATTATCTCGACGGCGGCGACGGCAATGACGTGATCGAAGGCGGCGACGGCGATGACATCATCATTGGTGGCCCGGACGGCACCCCGGATCGCGGCTACGGCCCCTATCTGGCGGACGATGCCGACCCGTATAACGACCGCGACATCCTCATGGGCGGTGCCGGCAACGACACGATCTATGGCGGTGACGACAATGACATCATCGACGGTGGCGCCGATGACGACCATCTCGATGGCGGCTATGACGATGACACGATCACCGGCGGCACCGGCAATGACACGATCATCGGTGGCGAAGGCTCCGACACGATCGACGGCGGTGATGGCGACGACATCATCTATGGCGGTCTCGACCCGGCCTATCCGGACAGCCTGAACGTCCCCGATGATGCGGGCGATCTCGAGGTCGAGAATGGCAAGGACGTGATCGACGGCGGCGCCGGCAATGACACGATCTATGGCCAGGACGATGACGACCTGATCTATGGCGGCGACGGCGACGATTACATCGACGGCGGCATCGACGACGATACCATCTATGCCGGTGCCGGCACGGACATGGTGTTCGGTGGCGAAGACGAGGATACGATCTACGGCGGCGGTGACAATGACGTGCTCGACGGCGGCGACGATCAGGACACGATCTACGTGACCTTCTCCGATGTGACCACCGGCGTTTACAACACCACGGTGCACGGTGGCGACGGCGGGATCGACTGGGATACGCTCGATCTCGGTGCGCTGATCTCCGATGGCTGGGTCATCACCCACCATGTCCAGAACCCGGACAGCGACGGCAACGGCTTCGACGGTCAGATCCAGCTCTACAATGCTGGCACCGACGAATATGCCAATATCAACTACACCAATATCGAGGAAGTCATTCCTTGCTTCACCCCGGGCACGCTGATCGCGACGCCGAAAGGGGAGATGAAGGTCGAGACCCTCTCGGTGGGCGATCGTGTGATCACCCGAGACAACGGCATTCAGGCGATCCGCTGGATCGGCAAGAAGATCCTGTCCGGGGCCGAGCTGGCCGCCCGTGGGGCGCTGAACCCGGTGATGATCCGTCAGGGCGCGCTTGGCGCCGGCCTGCCGGAGCGTGACATGCTGGTGTCGCCGAACCACCGGATGCTGGTGTCGAACGAGAAAGCCGCGCTTCTGTTCGAAGAGCACGAGGTTCTGGTCGCCGCGAAACACCTGACCCGCATGGAGGGTGTCGATGTGGTCGAGGCGTCCGAGGTCACCTATATCCATGTGATGTTCGACCGTCACGAGGTGGTGCTCTCCGACGGCACCTGGTCCGAGAGCTTCCAGCCGGGCGATTATACCCTGGCCGGCATCGACGACGCGGCCCGCGACGAGCTCTTTACGCTCTTCCCGGAGCTGGAAGACGTCACCGCGCGTGGTGGTTTCTCGGCGGCCCGCCGGATCCTGCGCAAGCACGAGGCGGAACTGCTGGTCAACTGATCCCATTGACGGATCTGAGCCGATGCGCCGCTCTCGCTTTTGGCGCATCGGATAGTCTCCCGGAAGACCACAGGGGCTGGGTCTTTCGGGATGGCGCTTTTGACCGATTGCCATGGGCGCTTGGCAAAGATGATCATGAGCTGCCGCGATCCGCACAGTGATCCACTCTGTGATCGCCTGTGTTTCGTCCCGCAGGGGTGCCGATTTTCTGTCTCCAATATGTGATCAATCTTCGCATTTTCTTATGGCTGTCGAGAAAAGCTCCGAAAGCGCGCGTTATTGTTCTGAATTCGGAGGCAAAATCTGCACAGCATCGTGATTGATGCGCCATGGATTGGTCTTTGAGGGCGTCAAAGCCGCGCTCCGACGCCGCTTTTCTGACAGGTCGGGGATCACCATGACGTGCCCATGACTTCCAGCACGGAACTTACAGCACGATTTATGCGGCGCGGCTGCTTCTGAGCGGTTGAGAGCGTCTCGCAGCCCATGGCAAAGGGCGGCACCCGGTCCGGGGCCGCCCTTTTGGCTGTCTCCAGTCACCTTGTCCTGCGCGGTCGCGCCTCACATCTGTTGCCAGTCCTCGGGCGTGTTGACCTGCATGCAGGGGGCCTCGCTGGGCATCAGAACGCGTTTCACACCATGGATCTCGATCAGCTTCTGGAGCCCGTCCTCACCGCTCAGGCGCTCGAACTCCGGCAGCACGGCGGATGGGACGATCACCGGATAGCCTTCGCGGCCGCTCGGACATTCGGCCCGCACGATGCGACTGCCACCGAAGGTCTCGAACAGATTCACCACCGTGTCGAGATGGCTGGCGGTGACAAAGGGCATATCGGCCATCAGGATTGCCAGCCCGTCGCAGTTCTTCTGGATCGCGTGGCGCGCCAGAGTCTTGAGCGTGTTGGCGATGCCCTGATCCGCATCTTCGACGCTGAGATAGGGATCATGCGGCCGCAGGAGCGCGCGGCGGCCGAGGAAATAGGGATGGGTCTCGGCGGGCAGGGCGACGATGGTGTCGCGCCCATGAGCCGCGGTGACCGCGCGCGACAGCAAAGTGTCGGGCGAATGCAGCGAGGGTGGGGTCGCCAGCTTGTCGAACCCCATACGTCGCGATTTCCCGGCAGCACAAATGCCAATCAGTAGTTTCATGCTTATGGTCCCAATCTGCTCTCAGCCATGCGCCCACGCGCAGGGTCTGTCATGCCAATATCGTGAGGGCTTTTGCCCGGATCACTCATTTACCCAGAAATACTTTTATCACCGCCGCCCTTGGAAAGAAGGGCGCGAAACAGAAAGGGGCGATTCAGAAAAGCGCCCCTCGCTGGGTCATTTCTCCGGCAGAAGCCCGCGCGGAGAGAAGCGCAGCACCACCAAGAGGATGATGCCCATGGTCAGGTAGCGCATATAGGCGACGCGTTCGATCAGCCCGGCCTTGAGCGCGGAACCGTCGTCCAAGCCGGCGGTCAGCAGATTGACGACCCAGCCGCCGATCGGTTCGACCTCGACCCACAAAAACCAGATCAGCATGCCGCCCAGCACCGCGCCCCAGTTGTTGCCGGAGCCGCCGACGATCACCATCACCCAGACCAGAAACGTATAGCGCAGCGGCTGATAGGTGGTCGGTGTGAGCTGACCGTCAAGCGTGGTCATCATCGCGCCGGCAAAGCCAATGATGGCTGCACCGAGCACAAAGATCTGCAGGTGCCGCCCGGTGACATCCTTGCCCATGGCCTCGGCGGCCACCTCATTGTCGCGAATGGCACGCATCATCCGGCCCCAGGGGCTCTTGAGCGCCAGTTCCATGGCGGTGACGATGAGCACGATCACGGCGAGGAAGAAGCCGGCGTAGAGCAGCTTGACGAAGATCGAGGAGCCGGTGACCGGGTCCATGCCGATCTTGTTCATCAGCTCCAGAAACCACGTCGCCTGTTGCAGGTCGATCTCATAGGGCACGGGCCGCGGCAACCCGTTGACGTTCTTGACGCCCCTTGAGAGCCAGTCCTCGTTCTTCAGCACCGCGATGATGATCTCGGCAATGCCCAGGGTGGCGATGGCGAGATAGTCAGAGCGCAGACCCAGAGCGGTCTTGGCGACGAGCCAGGCGGCTCCTGCGGCCAGGACACCGCCCACGGCCCAACTGAGGATCACCGGCAGGCCAAGCCCGCCCAGATAGCCGGAAACCGACGGGTCCACCGCCTCGATCGCCTCGACCGCCGGGTCGAACAACCCGCGATAGACGAAAAAGGCGACGATGAGAAAGCCGGTGAGCAAGAGCCCGCGGGCACGTCCTTTCGGCAGGCGCGGCCAGGCTAGAACGGCGGCGATGATGGCCCCGGAGCCAAGGATGAGGGCGAGCCCCATGCGCAGCCCGCCGGCGGCCCAGGCGGCCGGCACCGGCGGCATCGAGGTCAGCACCACGGCCAGACCGCCAAGCGCGGTAAAGCCCATGACGCCGACGTTAAAGAGCCCGGCGTAGCCCCATTGCAGGTTCACGCCCAGGGCCATGATCGCCGAGATCAGCCCCATGTTGAGAATGGCCAGCGCCGAGTTCCAGGATTGCAGCAGACCCACGGCCAGAATGAGCGCCGCCATGAGGGCGAAATAGAGCGGCGCGCGCGCGGCGCCGGTCTGCGGTTGGATGCGTGTCTGGGTCATATCGATTGCCCCTTGAACAGGCCGGTCGGCTTAAACAGCAGCACGATGATCAGGATCGCGAAGGACACGGCGAATTTATAGTCGGTGGACAGGAGCTGTACCAACCCGTCCGGCGCCCAGGAGTCGGGTCCGAGATAGGTCACCACCTTCTTGAAGGCGTAGGTCAGCGTCACTTCGGAGAAGGCGATGACAAAGCCACCGGCGATGGCGCCCAGCGGGTTGCCGATGCCACCGACGATGGCGGCGGCGAAGACCGGCAACAGGAGTTGCTGGAAGATGAAGGGTTTGAAGCTCTTGTCGAGCCCGTAGAGCGCGCCGGCGATGGTGGCAAGGGCTGCCACCAGGAGCCAGGTGATGGTCACCACACGCTCCGGGTTGATGCCCGACAAGAGCGCCAGATCCTCATTGTCCGAATAGGCGCGCATGGATTTGCCGGTGCGGGTCTTGTTCAGGAACCAGAACAGCACCGCCACGGTGATCATCGCGACGACCACGGTGATCACCTGTGTCGTGCGGATCGCGAGCCCTTCGGACAGGCCGGACCAGGCCTTGAACTCGCGGGCATTGACGACGAACCGTGCGCCGTCGGCAAAGCGGCGATCATCGGTGCCGACGATCATCCGCACCACGCCGTTCATCACGAACATCACGCCGGTCGAGACGATCACCAGCATCACCGGTGCGGCTTTCACCTTGCGATAGAACTTGTAGACCGCCTTGTCGGTCGCCAGCAGTAGAAGCGCCGTGGCGAGAATGCCGAAGGGCAGGGCCAAAAGCGCCGTCGGCAGCGGCCCGAGGGAGAGACCCCAGCTCTGGAACAGGGCGGTGACCAGCACCACCACCATGGCGCCGAAGGACATGGTCTCGCCATGGGCAAAGTTCGAAAAGCGCAAGACGCCGTAGATCAGCGTGACGCCCAAGGCGCCGAGCGCCAGCTGCGCACCATAGGCCGTGGCCGGGACCACGACGAAGTTGGTAAAGGCCACGAGGGCATTGAGAAGGTCCATCAGACCACCTCCTGGCAAGTGCCACCAAAGGGAACCATCTTGATCCCTGTCGTTTCTGTCGTCGGAACCTCGACATAGCCGGTCATCAGACCGTCCGCGCGCAGGTCCCAGAAGCTTTTGCTGTCTTCGTTCTGATAGCGATGGGTCTCGGGGGCCTCGGCCGTGGTCTCGGTGAGACAGGTCGGGCTCTGTTCGCCTTCGTTGCGGATCAGCTTGGCACAGGTCAGCCCGTCGCCTTCTTCGAAGGCGAAACGCCAGGGCGCGCCGCCGCCATAGACGATGACCTCGCAATAGACCTGTGCCTGTGCCGCCAGCGGCGCGGTGAGGGGCAGGCTGGCAATGAGGGCGCTATAAAACATCTGTCGCAGACCCATGTCTCAGCCCCCCAAAAACGTCCGGCGCACGTCCGGATCGGCCAGAAGGTTGGCGCCGGTGTCGGTATAGGCATTCGCGCCTTGCACCAGCACATAGCCTTTGTCGGCGATCTCCAGCGCCTGACGCGCGTTCTGTTCCACCATCAGGATCGAGATACCGGTCTTGGCGACCTCGATGATCCGGTCAAAGAGCTCGTCCATGACGATGGGCGAGACGCCGGCGGTGGGCTCGTCCAGCATCAAAAGCTTCGGCTGGGTCATCAAGGCGCGCCCCACGGCAACCTGTTGCCGCTGCCCGCCCGAGAGCTCGCCGGCGTTCTGGTTGCGCTTTTCATAGACCGCCGGGAACAGTTCGTAGACCTGTTCGATCGTCGGCTCGATATCGTCGGAACGGATGAAGGCGCCCATCTCGAGGTTCTCGCGTACCGTCATGGTCGGGAAGATGTTATGGGTCTGCGGCACAAAGCCCATGCCCTTGTGTACGCGCTCCTGCGGCGAGAGCTTGGTGATGTCTTCTCCGTCGAGATGGACATGGCCCTCGCGCAGGTTGAGCATGCCGAAAACGGCCTTCATCGCGGTGGATTTGCCGGCGCCGTTGGGGCCGACAATGACCGCGATCTCGCCCTTTTGCACGGTGAGAGTACAGCCGTGCAGGATATCCGCGCCGCTGCCATAGCCGCCGCGCATTTCATTGGCGTGGAGGAAGGTCATGCGCTTGCCTCCCCATTCTCTGTGTCTGTCTTCTTGTTCTTCACACCGGTGCCCAGGTAAGCCTCGATCACCGCTTCGTTCTGCATGATGTCCTCGGCGGAGCCGGTGGCCATGACCTTGCCCTGCGCCATGACGATCACCGGATCGCAGAGCTGTTTGATGAAATCCATGTCATGCTCGATCATGCAGAAAGTGTAGCCGCGCTCGACGTTCAGGCGCTTGATCGCGTCGCCGATGGTGTAGAGCAGGGTGCGGTTCACCCCGGCGCCGACCTCGTCCAAAAACACCATCTTGGCATCGACCATCATCGTGCGGCCAAGCTCCAACAGCTTTTTCTGACCGCCGGAAATCTCCCCGGCTTTCAGATCGGCAATATGGGAAATCGTCAGGAATTCCAGCACCTCGTCCGCCTTGGCACGGAGCGCTCGTTCCTCGTCGGCGATGCGTTTGCGGCCGAACCAGGTGTTCCACAGCGTCTCGCCCGACTGACCGGCGGGCACCATCATCAGGTTCTCGCGACATGTCATCGAATGAAACTCATGGGCGATCTGGAAGGTCCTGAGAATGCCCTTGTGAAACAGCTCATGCGGTTTCAGCCCGGTGATTTCCTCACCGTTGAACAGCACCTGTCCCGAGGTCGGGGTGAGAACCCCGGCGATACAGTTGAAAAGCGACGTTTTCCCCGCGCCATTGGGGCCGATGAGCCCCGTGATCGAGCCTTCCCTGAGTGTCAAGGAAGCGCCGTCGACTGCGCGAAATCCGCCGAAATGCATGTGAAGATCACGCACTTCGATCATATGTTTCTATCCCCTCGTTCGGTGCCGTTTTATGAGCCTGTCCCAGTGTGGCTGCGGCATAAGCGATTGCGTGAGCGACCGAAAGGCCATGTCGCGCAATTTTCGTCGTTTCAGCGCCTGATCTGGCGTGAAAATGGGCGTTTTACGCCTCTTTTGAATGGCAAAGGGCCCCGAACTGTGCCGGAGCCCTGCCGTTGTCATGGTCGAGCTCAGCGGATATCGACCGTCTCGAAAGCGCCGTCGGTGACGGTGTAGTAACGGTAGGTGCCGGCGGCTTCGCCCGGGCCGATCAGCTCGACATTGGTGGCGCCGACATAGTCGATGTCGCCACCTTCGGCGAGGATCTTGAGCGCCTTGTCGAGTTCCCCCGGCAGGATCGGCTCGCCGGGTGCGTTGGCCACGTCGAGCACATTGGCGGCCACGGCTTCTTTCGTGGCGGCACCGCCCTTGGCCATGGCCAGCGCGATCAGCGCACCGGCGTCATAGCTTTCACGGGTGTAGGCGGAAGAGACGTTGATGCCGGCGGCTTCGCCCAGCGCGTTGAACGCGTCGGTGCCTTCGCCTTCGGCCCAGGGCACGATACCCATGGAACCTTCGACGATGTCGCCGAGATCGGCGATCAGGCTGTCGCCATACATGCCGTCACCCATCAGGAAGGTGTCGAACGCGCCGGTGTCGCCGGCGGCCTGGATGATGCCCTTGCCGCCCTGGTCCACGTAGCCGAGCACCACGAGCACTTCGCCACCGGCGGCGGCGAGTGCGCCGATCTCGGCGGAGTAGTCGGCCTTGCCGTCCTCATGCGAGGCGTTGATAGTGATTTCACCGTCATAGGCGGCGGCAAATGCGTCCGAGAGACCCTTGCCATAATCGGAATTGGTGTAGGTCACCGCCACCGATTTGATGCCTTTTTCCTCGAGCACATCGGCCAGAACCTCACCCTGACGGGCGTCGGACGGCGAGGTGCGGAAGAACAGACCGTTGTCTTCGACGGTGGAGAGGCCCGGCGAGGTCGCCGACGGCGAAATCATCACCACGCCATTGGGTACGGCCACGTTCGACAGGACCGCGCCGGTCACGCCGGAACAGTCGGCGCCCATGATCGCCACGACACCGTCGGAGGTGATCAGGCGCTCGGCGGCGGCAGAGGCCGCAGCGGCGTCGACACAGGTGCTGTCGGCGCGCACGGGCGTGATGGTGCTGCCACCGAGGAAAGCACCGCTGTCGCTGATTTCCTTCATGGCGAGTTCGGCGCTTGCCGCCATATCCGGGGTCAGCGATTCAATCGGACCGGTGAAGCCGAGGATCACACCGACCTTGACCTCTTCAGCGACGGCGGCACCGGCCAGAAGGGTTGCGGCGGTGGAAGCCAGAAGCAGCTTTTTCATATGAGAATTCTCCCTGTTTGGATCTTATCCTGCGGCGGAGCCTAGAACGGCTTTGACCGATTGGAAAGAGAACGGCGAGAGAACGTGCCCGGATTTGGAGCATTCGCTTAAAAAACGAGGCGTCAACCTGCCGGGCGGGGATGAATTTTTCATCTTTTACGTGTGTTCGGGGCGAAGCCGGGGGAAAACGTCACGCAACAGGCGGTGGAAACACCGCCGCGAGGGCCCGACTCGCGGCGGCGGCTCGCGGCGGCTGGCCAGGCACCAAACGTTGAAACGCCGGCAAGTTGCCTTAGCTCAAAGAGACGGCCTCGCCGGAGCAGCCCACCACAGGAGCAGCAGTCAGGAGCAACCGTATTGCGCCGACAGATATTGCCGACACATATTGGAGACCCGCATGACCGCATCTCAGTTTCAACCTCGCACGGCTCTGCTGCTTGCGGCCACGCTTAGTCCCCTGTCGCTCATCGCACAACCGGCTCTGGCGGCAGAACGGCGGGCGGGATCGGTCGCGGTGCAGGTGACGCAGATGATCGCCGGTCTCGAGGAGCCCTGGGCGATCGAGTTCCTGCCCGATGGGCAAATCCTCGTCAGCGAGATCGACGGGCGGCTGTTGCGGATCTCCGAAGGCGAGGCCATGATCGTTCCCGGCACCCCGGAGGTCTGGGAAAGCGGGCAGGGCGGTCTGCTCGACATCATGATCCCGCGCGATTTTGCCGAGAGCCGCGAGGTGTTTCTCAGCTACTCAAAGCCGATGCGGGGCGGGGCCGGCACGGCGCTCGGCGTCGGTCGGCTGATCGATGGTGCGCTGGTCGGGTTTCGGGATCTTTTCACCATGGCGAACGGATCGCGCCGGAGCCACCATTTCGGCTCCCGGATCGTCGAGGCGCCGGATGGCACGCTGTTTCTGACCGTGGGAGAACGGGGGGAGCGCGACGCCGCCCAGGATCTGTCGCGCGCCAATGGCAAGGTGCTGCGGCTAAACCGCGACGGGTCCATTCCGGCGGACAATCCTTTTACCGGCAGCTCCAGTTCCGACACCTCCATTGCAGATAGCGAAGAAGCGCTCTCGGCGATCTGGTCCTATGGGCATCGCAATCCGCAAGGTGCAGCCCTCGATGCCGACGGCCAGCTCTGGATCAACGAACACGGGCCACAGGGCGGTGACGAGATCAATCGTGTGGAGAAAGGCGGCAATTACGGCTGGCCGCTCACCAGCTTTGGCGAAAACTACGGTGGAGGCCGCTTCGCTCCGACGGCGCTCTCGGGCACCGTCGCGCCGAGCTTTCAATGGACCCCGTCGATCGCGCCCTCGGGCCATGCGATCTATCAGGGCGAGTTGTTCCCCGCCTTGAAAGGCGCACATCTGATCGGCTCGCTGAAGTTCGACTATATCGCGGTGATGGCGCCTGAGACATGGGAGCAGCAGACGTGGGATCAGCAGACATGGCAATGGCCGGAGACCGGACGGGTGCGCGACATCAAGGAAGCCCCCGACGGATCGATCTGGTTTCTCTCGGTGATCGAGGGCGCGGCCTACCGGATCAGCCCGGCACAGTAAGCCGGCTTGCACGGGATCGGGCGTTTCCGCCGCAGTCAAATTGCGTAACGGTTTCATGACGCGCAGGAATTGGGCATCTGCCCTCGAATTCTGCGATATTTCCTGACTCTTTTGGGTTTTCTCACCCGTGTCCTGCCTCTATAAGTCATGGACCGACCGAGAGCAGGCTTGCCCTCGGCGGGAGGAGAACGAAAAACCATCTTTGGAGTGAAGACGATGACGGATTGGGTGAAAACCGCATGGCGCAACAAACCGCGTGTGCAGATGCCCGAGTATACGGACGAGGCCGCGCTGAACGCTGTTGAGGCTCAGCTTGCCAAATATCCGCCGCTCGTCTTTGCCGGCGAGGCCCGTCGTCTGCGCTCCGATCTGGCGAAAGCCGGGCGCGGTGAGGCCTTCCTGTTGCAGGGCGGCGATTGCGCCGAGAGCTTTGCCGAATTCGGTGGCGATCAGATCCGCGACACGTTCAAGGTGATGCTGCAAATGGCCATGGTGCTGACCTTCGGCGCCAAGGTGCCGGTGATCAAGGTCGGTCGCATGGCCGGGCAATTCGCCAAACCGCGTTCGGCCCCGACCGAGACCGCGGGTGGGGTGGAGCTGCCGTCCTACCGTGGCGATATCATCAACGGGTTTGATTTTACCCCGGAAGCCCGCATTCCCGATCCGCAGCGGATGTTGCAGGCCTATACCCAGGCCGCCGCGTCGCTCAACCTGCTGCGCGCCTTCTCCAAGGGCGGCTTTGCCGATATCCACCGGGTGCATGCCTGGACGCTCGGCTTTACCGAGGCCGATGAGGCGGAGAAATACCGCGACATGGCGAACCGCATTCAGGATTCCCTGGATTTCATGAAAGCGGCGGGGATCACCTCCGAGAACAACCACGATCTGCACACCGTGGATTTCTACACCTCGCATGAGGCGTTGCTGCTCGAGTATGAAGAGGCGCTGACCCGTGTCGACAGCACCACCGGCGCCACCATTGCCGGCTCCGGCCATATGGTCTGGATCGGCGACCGCACCCGTCAGCCGGACGGGGCGCATGTGGAATTCTGCCGTGGCATCCAGAACCCGATCGGGCTGAAATGCGGCCCGTCCACCACCGCCGAAGATCTCAAGGTGCTGATGGCCAAGCTGAACCCGAACAACGACATGGGGCGTCTGACCCTGATCGCACGGTTCGGCGCCGGCAATGTCGGGGACAACCTGCCGCGCCTGATCGAGACGGTGAAGGCCGAGGGCGCCAATGTCGTCTGGTCCTGCGACCCGATGCATGGCAACACGATCAAATCCGAGAGCGGCTACAAGACCCGCCCGTTCGAGCGGGTGCTCACCGAGGTACAGGAATTCTTTGCCGTGCATCGCGAAAACGGCACCGTCCCCGGCGGCGTGCATTTCGAGATGACCGGCAAGGATGTCACCGAATGCACCGGCGGTCTGCGCGCGGTCTCCGATGAGAACCTGTCGGATCGCTACCACACCGCCTGCGACCCGCGGCTCAACGCCAGCCAGGCGCTGGAACTGGCCTTCCTCGTCGCCGAAGAGCTGCAAAAAGGCCAGACGCCGCAGAACATCGCCGCCTCCGCCTGAGAGGTCGCAGATTAGAGCGTTGGAAGCCGGGCCGGAGCGATCTGGGCCCGGCTTTTCTATGCCGCACGGTTTTATGCCGGATCGGTGGTGGCGAGGCGTCTGTCGTGTTTCGCCTTGCCATGAAGACCGGGGCACCAAAGAACACGGGAACAACAAAAAGGCGCGACCCCACCACCGGGTCGCGCCTTTCATGGTGCCGTCGGCCCGATGTCCCGGGCGCGGCACGAGCGTTTGTGCGTGAATTCTTTCTGGATCAGCTGTCGGTTTTCACTCAGCTGTCGGTTTTCACCAGGCGCAGCACCGGTTTGCTCCGGCGCGCTGCGGCCATCGGGTCCTGACGCGGGGCAGGGCGCTCTGCGCTGGCTTCATCGCCGGCGCCGGCCTTGCGGGTCTCGTCGAAGGCGCGTTTGGCTTCGGCAAATCCGGCCGGGATCGGGGTGCCTTTGGCGGTGGTGTCAAAGGTCTGATCCGTCGGGTTGTCCGAGAGCAGCGGGCGGGAAGCCACATCCACCACTTCGAAGCGGCGCGGCTGACGGCCAATTTCGCCTTTCGACTGCAGGCAGCCGAGGATGCGATTGACATCGCCGAGGTCGGATTTCAACGGGCAGAGCAGAAGCTGGGCATCCATGGCGCCGCGACCGATGCCACGTTCGGCCTTGAGCGTCACCACGGTGATCTGCGGCGTCTCGAACACGGCTTCCAGCGCTTCGGAGATCTTGGCGCGGCTCTCCGGCACGAACATGGCGGTGAGCGGCATGCCGCGGACTTCCATGCCCATCAGATCGGTGAGGTGCATGCCGGCGAGACGGAAACGGGCCACGCCCGGTGCGATGCGTTCGAGGATGAAGGCGAATTCCAGAGCGGATTGCATGCCGCGCGGATCGATCTCGGCCCGTGCCGGAACCGGGCGACCGTTGCGAAGACCGTCCCAATAGGCCTCGACCGTTTTGAGCGCCGGGAAATGCATCTCGTTGCGACGGGGCATGAGAGAAACGACGTTTGAGCCACTGACATATTCAATTTTCATCTCATCACCTATCGTCTTGCGGTTGGCCCGTCGGGGCATGTTCTAACTTGATCTGATGTGCTGCAGTTGATCACCGCGGCGTTGACCTGAATATGACACGACTTTGCCCAATTTGGAGGGAAAACCTAACCAATGGTTAACAGCTTGCGTAAGATTGACGGGAAACCGGTGAGGATTTGGTAAGCAATTTCTCAAGAAAATATCGTGGCTGTTTTTCCAAATGCTGTTTTATCAAATACTTACAGATATTCCTTCCCCGCGTTCGAAATAGGAATTGCGAAAATATTTCATGATCGGGATCAAAATGCGGAATTCGATAAATTTGTACATATCTGCCTCTTAACGTTGCTGAACCGTTAAAATCGGGTGAAATGAGGCGGGAATGTGACGAATGCGGCCGGCAGGTGAGTCTCAATTCAGGACACTGCCACCATAATCCGGTCACAATTGACCGCATCTATGCGCCTTAATTCGGCGCGCTCGCCTTTGTTTCGCCCCGGTTCCGACTCCGGCGCGCGGGGCGAGGCCGGGAATTGCGCCGAAATCGGCCTGATATGCCAGGCGAAGGTCGGGTAGGGCGATGCTGGATGATAGCCGGGCGGTTCTGGGCGATGCTGGTCAAGCGGCATCCGGGCCGCTATAGAACAGGACGATATGAACAGGATGCGGCGCCTTCGCCCATTCGCTCCTTGATCGGGCGAAGACGCAGGCGCGGCCAATCCCCGGGCCCACCCGGCAGCGTCAAAGGAAAGACGATATGGCAACTGAGCGGCGCGGTCTTCTGATCATCCTCTCTTCTCCCTCCGGCGCGGGCAAATCCACGCTGGCACGCAAATTGATGGGCTGGGACGAGACGCTGAGCTTTTCGGTCTCCGCCACCACCCGGGCTGCGCGCCCGGGCGAGGTCGATGGCCAGGATTATCATTTTGTCGGCGAGCCGGAGTTCAAGGAGATGGTGACCAAGGGCGAGATGCTCGAACATGCCCATGTCTTCGGCAATTTCTACGGCTCTCCCGCCGCGCCGGTGCGCACCGCGATCGAGGCCGGGCGCGATGTGCTTTTCGATGTCGATTGGCAGGGCGCGCAGCAGATCGCCAATTCCGTGCTGCGCGACCATGTGCTGTCGATCTTCGTGCTGCCGCCTTCGATCCGCGAGCTGCGCCGCCGTCTCGAAGAGCGCGGTCAGGACGCGCCCGAGGTGATCGCCAAGCGGATGCAGAAGAGCTGGGACGAGATCAGCCATTGGGACGGCTATGACTATGTGCTGGTCAATGACGATCTTGAGACCTCGTTCGCGCGGCTCAAGACCATCATCGAGGCCGAACGCCTACGCCGGGCCCAGCAGCCCGGGCTTTTGAGTTTCGTGCGCGATCTTCAGTCTGAATTCGAGGAGGTGGAAGGATGACGCTTTACGCTTTGGACGGCCATGCGCCGGTGCTGCCGGAAAACGGCGACTATTGGGTGGCCGAGGATGCCAATGTCATCGGCAAGGTGGTGCTCGAAGAGGCGGCGAGCATCTGGTTCGGGGTGACGATCCGCGGCGACAATGAGACGATCTATGTCGGCGCCGGCACGAATATCCAGGAAAATTCCGTGCTGCACACCGATATCGGCTATCCGCTCAGCATCGGCGCCGGCTGTACCATCGGCCACAAGGCGATGCTGCACGGCTGTAGCATCGGCGAGAACAGCCTGATCGGCATGGGGGCGACCGTGCTCAACGGCGCCAAGATTGGTAAGAATTGTCTGATCGGCGCCTGTGCGCTCATCACCGAAGGCAAGGAGATCCCCGACGGTTCGCTGGTCATGGGCAGCCCAGGCAAGGTGGTGCGTCAGCTCACCGAGACCCAGATCCAGGGGCTCAGGGCCTCGGCGCTGCATTACCAGCAGAATGCGCGACGCTATCGCGACGGGCTGGAAAAAATCGGCTAAAGGCCGCGCCCCCGGCGGCGGTCCGGGCGCGCGCGCTCAGTGCAGCGCGTCCACCTGCATCGGCGCCGGCAGCAAAAGATCGCAGCTGAGCTGTGGATAGAGCGTGCGCAGCTCGGCCCGGATGATGTCCGGGCGGGGCAGGTCGCCGGCCAGAATCCGATAGGCGCCTTTGAATTCCGCCGCCTGCAACAGACGCGCCAGATCCAGACAATCGAAAGTGTTCCCCATGGCCGGGGCGATGACGCTGTCGGGGGCCATTTTCCGCAGAAGCTCCGGCGTGAGATCACCGAATGCGAGGCAAAACAACTGTGCGGTTTTGGGGAAATGGCATTTCAGCCCCTGCATGTCCTGCGGTTCCCCGACCATCAGGATCACATGGTTCTGTCGCAGCTGTCTGCTGTCGAGAGGGCTGATCAGCTCCCCGAAGATGGCCTGTCGAATGGTTCCCATGAGCCATGAACCTCAGAATGTGTCGCAGTTGTACCTGTGAGAAAAGTCGCTATGTGTCGAAAATGCAATAGTTTTCTTGCCAAACTCGCAATCTTTTGCAAAATGCGAAATCAATTACGCACGATGTGACGTGCTCAAGGGGAATGAAATCGCACGTTCGCCCCTTGGAGCCGCCCGCTTGTCATGAAAATGTTACATGCGCGCAGTACCCCAAGCGCCCAGACAGGACGGTCCATGCAATATCCCCGACACAAGATCACCCACGGCGAAGAAATGATGAGCGCGATGGCCGATGCCATGCCGCTGCCCGTCGTGGTGATCGCGCGCGACGAGCGGATCATGGCCGCCAATGCGCCGGCCCGGGCCCTGTTCAACGAATCCATGGTCGGGCGGCATTACATCACCGTGCTGCGGCAACCGATCCTGCTCGATGCGATCGAGAACGTGCTGCGGCTCTCGGAACCGGCCGATGCCACCTACAGGATCACCGAAAGCCAGCGCGATCTGGTCTATGACGTGGCGCTCCGACCGGTGATCGTCGAGGATTTCGCCTGTGTCACGATCGCCTTCGAGGACAAGACCGAGGTGCAGGAAGCCGGACAGATGCGGCGCGATTTCGTTGCCAATGTCTCGCACGAGCTGCGCACGCCGTTAACGGCGGTGCTGGGCTTCATCGAAACACTGTTGGGCCCGGCGGCCGAGGATGCCAATGCGCGGGAGCGGTTCCTGACGATCATGGATCGCGAAGCCAAGCGGATGAATCGCATCGTCGGCGATCTTCTGTCCCTGAGCCGGGTCGAATCCGAGCGCCGGGTGCGACCGACGGCAGAGGTGGATATCCCCGCCGTGCTGCGCTCCGTCGTGCTGAGCCTGCAACCGGTGGCCGAGAAGCAGAATGTGAAACTGATCGTCGAGGGGGCCGAGACCTCCGAGATGGTGCCGGGCGATCATGACCAGCTGACCCAGGTGTTCACCAATCTGATCGAGAATGCGATCAAATATGGCGGCCGCGACAAGGAGGTCCATATCTGCATGACCTCGCACACGGTGGAGCCGACCATGCGCAGTTCGGCGATCCGGGTCGATATCTCTGATCAGGGTGAGGGGATCGCCTCGCAACACATCCCGCGCCTGACCGAGCGATTCTACCGGGTGGATTCGCACCGCTCGCGTGAAATGGGCGGCACCGGGCTCGGCCTGGCGATCGTGAAACATATTCTCAATCGCCACCGCGGGCGTCTCAGGATCGAGAGCCACAAAGGGCAGGGCAGCTGTTTCTCGGTGATCCTGCCTTACGAATAAGGGTTCGACAGCCCGCGCTTGGGCTGCGTTTGGCTTTGGTCGGAACACGCTTGGGTCGTGTCACGTTTGGTCGCGTCACATCGTGTCATATTTCCCGTCGCAATCGGCGGAACAAGGGGCTCGGGACGATCCTCGCGACAAAAGCGACTGTCACATTTCTTAAATTGTCGTCACAGATCCCTATGAAAATCCGGGTTTTTCTGGGGTAATCGGCAAGATGTCTAGGAAAATCGCCCCGGTTGTCATGAAACTGTTACATTAGTTTCACAAAAGCATTGCAACGCCATCCTAAACCGCCGATCGAGAGGGCAATGATGCTCTCGGACACAAGCAAATTTCAGGAGCATATGATGTCCTTTGTGAAACTGACCGCTTCCGCGCTCGCGATTGCCGCCGTTTCGGCCACCGCCGCCGCCGCCCGTGACCAGGTGCAGGTCGCCGGTTCTTCCACCGTTCTGCCCTACGCTTCCATCGTCGCTGAAGCTTTCGGTGAAAACTTCGACTTCCCGACCCCGGTCGTGGAATCCGGTGGCTCCTCCGCTGGTCTGAAACGCTTCTGCGAAGGTGTTGGCGAAAACACCATCGACGTGGCCAACGCGTCCCGCAAGATCAAGGACAAAGAGATCGCAGCCTGTGCCGAAGCCGGCGTGACCGACATCATCGAGGTTCGCATCGGCTATGACGGCATCGTCTTCGCCTCCCAGCTGAACGGCCCGGCCTTCACCGCATTCGAACCGGCTGACATCTTCAACGCTCTGGGCGCCAAAGTCCTGAAAGACGGCGAAATCGTTGACAACACCTACGCTCAGTGGGCTGACTTCAACGCCGATCTGCCGGCTGCCGACATCATGGCTTTCATCCCGGGCACCAAGCACGGCACCCGCGAAGTCTTCGAAGAAAAAGTGCTCGTCGCTGGTTGTGAAGCCACCGGCGCCTACGACGCCATGGTTGCTTCCGGCATGTCCGAAGACGACGCGGAAGACGCTTGTATGTCTGTTCGCACCGATGGCAAATCCGTGGACATCGACGGCGACTACACCGAGACGCTGGCCTCCATCGACGCCAACCCGAACGGCATCGGCGTGTTCGGTCTCGCCTTCTACGAGAACAACACCGACAAGCTGAAAACCGCGACCATGTCCGGCGTTGAAGCCACCACCGCGACCATCGCCTCCGGCGACTACCCGGTCTCCCGCCCGCTGTTCTTCTACGTGAAGAAAGCCCACATCGGCGTGATCCCGGGTCTGAAAGAATACGCTGAGTTCTTCATCTCCGACGACATGGCTGGCCCGGACGGCCCGCTTGCCGAATACGGCCTCGTCTCCGATCCGGAACTGGCCTCGACCCAGGCTGCGATCGAAGCCGAAGACACCATGCAGTAAGCCGCCTTGGCTTTCTGAAGACACTGGCGGCGGCGCGGGGATCCCCCTGCGCCGCTTCCCATCCGGGCTCCCCGGTTCATGACAATCCTGCAACGGACGTATTCTCCGTCCCGCACAAGGAGCGGCACATGCCCATATTGTGGCTCATTCTCCTCGTTCTGGCCCTTGGCCTCATTGGTTTTGTTCTTGGGCGCAGCCGTGCGCTGAGCAACGCCGGCGGCGATATCCGTCAGCTTCATTCCCTGCCGAGCTATTATGGCTCGAACGTCTTGCTTGCGACGCTGATCCCGGGCTTAGCCGTGCTGCTGCTCTGGCTGATCGCGCAACCGATGGTGATCCACGGCCAGATCTCCTCGATGATCCCCGAAAGCGCCTATACCGACGCCGGCTCGCTGAACCTTGTGATGTCGGATGTGAAACGCGTCGCAGAGGGGCTTGATATCGCGGTGCAGGAAGGCGCGCTGAGCGTCGAACAGGCCCGTGACATCCGCACCGAATTCACCGATATCCGGGCGCGTCTGGGCGAGGTCGGGGTGGCGCTCGGCTCCAATGTCGAGGCCTATGTGCTGAAAGCCGCCCAGAGATACCGGGTGATGAATGCCGTGGGGCATTGGATCATGACCGGCGCGGTTCTGGCCGCGGCGCTGGCCGGGTTCGCCTATGCGCTGATGCGCACCAACAAGGACTACCGCGCCCGCAACCAGGTCGAGAAAGTGCTCCTGGGCCTGTTGATCGGCGCCGCGTCGCTCGCCGTTCTGACCACGGTCGGGATCGTGCTGTCGCTGATCTTCAACACGATCGAGTTTTTCAAGCTCTACCCGGCGATGGACTTTTTCTTCGGCACCACCTGGTCGCCCTCCTTTGGCGGCGGCTCCGAGCTTGGCATCCTGCCGCTGTTCTGGGGCACCTTTTATGTCTCGCTGATCGCGCTGGTCGTGGCCGTGCCGATCGGGCTTTTCGCTGCCGTCTACCTGTCGGAATACGCGGGCCCGAAAGTGCGCGCCATCGCCAAGCCGCTTCTCGAGGTGCTCGCCGGCATCCCGACCATCGTCTACGGTCTGTTTGCACTGCTGACCGTCGGGCCCCTCCTGATGAATGTCTTCGGTGAAGATGGCGGTCTCGGCTGGATGCAGGGCGGGCGCTCGGTGATGACCGCCGGTCTGGTGATGGGCGTCATGCTCATTCCCTTCGTGTCCTCGCTTTCCGATGACATCATCAACGCCGTGCCGCAGGCGATGCGCGACGGTTCGCTCGGGCTCGGCGCCACCAAATCCGAAACCGTGAAACAGGTGGTTCTGCCGGCCGCTCTGCCGGGCATCGTCGGCGCCATCCTTCTGGCCGCCTCGCGCGCCATCGGCGAGACCATGATCGTGGTCCTGGGCGCCGGGGCCGCAGCCCGGCTCAGCATGAACCCGTTCGAAGCCATGACCACGGTGACCACGCGGATCGTGTCGCAGCTCACCGGTGACGCCGATTTCGCCTCTGCCGAAGCGCTCGTGGCCTTTGCCCTCGGGATGACGCTCTTTGTCATCACCCTCGGGCTCAACATTCTCGCGCTCGTGATCGTGCGCAAATACCGGGAGCAGTATGACTGATGTCCGATTTTACCGCAGATAACAGCCCCGCCGCCGGCAAGGGTAGCTCTCTGTTCAAAGAGACCGCCCGCACCAAGCGCCGCAACGCCGCCGAAGCCCGGTTCAAGGCCTATGGCATTGGCGCCATCGCCCTTGGCCTGTTCTTTCTGATCGCGCTCCTGAGCGCCATCATCTCGAACGGCATCCCGGCGTTCAAACAGACTTTCGTGACCATTTCGGTCGAATTGCCGGAGGCCAAGCTCGACAAGAACGGCAACCGCGACCCGGCGGAAATGGCCAAGGTCACCACATTCGGCTACAAGCCGGTAATCACCAATGCGCTGATCGCGGCGCTGAAAGCCGAGGGGATCGAGATCCCCTTCGCGAAAGAAAAGGACGTCGCCGACATTCTGTCGTCCTCCGCGCCGGCGCAGGTGCGCGACACCGTGCTCGCCAATCCCGATCTCGTCGGTCAGACCGTCGATTTCCGGCTCCTGGCCTCGTCGCGTGTGGACGGCTATTTCAAAGGCCGCGTGACCCGCGAGGCGCTGGCGCGTGACAAGAATCTCGACGCCGAGCATCTCGATATTGCCGATCAGATGGTGAAGGCCGGTCTGATGGAGACCACGTTCAACGCCGATTTCATCTTTGGCGCCGACGCCTCCGAGAGCCGTCCGGAACAGGCCGGGATCGGGGTGTCGATGGTCGGCTCCTTCTTCATGATGTTGGTGGTGCTGTCGCTGGCGCTGCCCATCGGTGTGGCCGCCTCGATCTATCTCGAGGAATTCGCGCCACAGAACAAATGGACCGATCTGATCGAGGTGAATATCTCCAATCTCGCGGCCGTGCCCTCGATCGTCTTCGGGATCCTCGGTCTGGCGGTGTTCATCCAGTTCGCGCATCTGCCGCAATCGGCACCGCTGGTGGGCGGTCTGGTGCTCACCCTGATGACCCTGCCGACGATCATCATCTCGACTCGGGCCTCGCTCAAGGCCGTGCCGCCCTCGATCCGCGATGCCGCGCTCGGCATCGGCGCCTCGAAGATGCAGTCGGTGTTCCACCATGTGCTGCCGCTGGCGATGCCGGGGATCCTGACCGGGACGATCATCGGTCTGGCGCAGGCATTGGGCGAGACCGCGCCGCTCCTGCTGATCGGCATGATCGGCTATATCGCCTCCAACATGCCCGATGGCATTGCCTCCGGCTTCCTCGATCCCAACTCGGCCATGCCCGCGCAGATTTACGAATGGGCAAAACGCGCCGATCCGGCCTATTATGAACGCGCCTGGGGCGGGATCATCATCCTTCTTTTGTTCCTGATGACGATGAACATCATCGCTGTCATTTTGCGCCGCCGCTTCGAGCGCCGCTGGTAATGAGGTCCGAGCCATGAACGATATGCGAATTGTGAAAAGAGACGTGGACATGAACGACACAAAAATCTCGGCCAAAGGGGTACAGGTCTTCTATGGCGACACCCATGCGATCAAGGATGTGGATGTCGAGATCAAGGACAAGACCGTCACCGCCTTCATCGGTCCGTCGGGCTGTGGCAAGTCCACCTTCCTGCGCTGTCTGAACCGGATGAACGACACGATCGACATCTGCCGCGTCGAGGGCAATATCCTGCTGGACGGCGAGGATATCTACGACAAGCGCGTCGACCCGGTGCAACTGCGGGCCAAGGTCGGCATGGTGTTCCAGCGTCCGAACCCCTTCCCGAAGTCGATCTACGACAACATCGCCTACGGGCCGCGCATCCATGGTCTGGCCAAGAACAAGGCCGATCTCGACGAGATCGTCGAAAAGGCGCTGCGCCGGGGCGCGATCTGGGATGAGGTCAAGGACCGTCTCGACGCGCCGGGCACCGGGCTTTCGGGTGGTCAGCAACAACGTCTGTGCATCGCCCGCGCCGTGGCGACCGAGCCGGAAGTGCTCCTGATGGACGAGCCGTGCTCCGCATTGGACCCGATCGCGACGCTTCAGGTCGAAGAGTTGATCGACGAGCTGCGCGAGAATTTCTCCGTCGTCATCGTCACCCACTCGATGCAACAGGCCGCCCGTGTGAGCCAGAAGACCGCGTTCTTTCACCTCGGCAATCTCGTCGAATATGGCGATACGGAACAGATTTTCACCAATCCGCAGGATGAGCGCACAGAGAGCTACATCACCGGCCGGATCGGCTAAGGAGAAATTTCATGCACAATGATAGCAAACATATCGCCTCGGCCTTTGACCGGGATCTCGAAGCCATCCAGGCCCTGATCATGAAAATGGGCGGGCTGGTCGAGGCCGCGATCACCGATGCCGCCAAGGCGCTCGAAGAGCGCGACGTCGAACTGGCCGAAAAGGTCCACAAGGGCGACAAGGCAATCGACAAGCTCGAAGAGGAAGTCAACGAAGAGGCGGCGCGCCTGATCGCGCTGCGCTCGCCCACGGCGTCGGATCTGCGCACCGTGCTGACGGTGATGAAGATCTCGACCAATCTCGAGCGCTGTGGCGACTATGCCAAGAACCTGGCGAAACGCACCGGCGTTCTGGTCAATATGACCCAGATCGAAGGCGCGGCCACCTCGATCCGCCGCATGGCGCGCGAGGTCGAGGAGATGCTCAAGCTCGCCCTCGATGCCTATATCCAGCGCGACGAGAACCTGGCCGAACAGGTCCGCTACCGCGATCTCGACGTCGATCAGATGTACAATGCGCTGTTCCGCGAATTCCTCACCTATATGATGGAAGACCCGCGCAACATCACCGCCTGTATGCACCTGCATTTCATCGCCAAGAATATCGAGCGCATGGGCGACCATGCCACCTCGATTGCCGAACAGGTGATCTATCTCACCACCGGTGAAATGCCCGAAGATGCGCGTCCGAAAGGGGATTTGACCTCTCAGACCGAAATGGGTTCGGAGGAGCTCTGATGTCGGCCGATCAACCGCGTGTTCTCGTGGTCGAGGACGAACCCGCGCAGCGTGAAGTGCTCGCCTATAATCTCGAATCCGAAGGTTTTGCCGTCTCCAAAGCCGAGAATGGCGACGATGCGCTGCTCTACGTGGACGAAGACAATCCGGACATCATCGTTCTCGACTGGATGCTCCCGGGCGTGTCGGGGATCGAGATCTGCCGGCGCCTGAAAACCCGGCCGGACACCCGCGATATCCCGATCATCATGCTCTCGGCGCGCTCCGAAGAGGTGGACCGGGTCCGCGGGCTCGAGACCGGCGCCGATGACTATGTCGTCAAACCCTATTCGGTGATCGAGCTGATGGCGCGTGTGCGCACCCAGCTCCGGCGCGTGCGCCCGGCCTCGACCGGTCTGGTGCTGGAATTCGAGGACATCCGGCTGGATTCCGAGACCCATCGCGTCACCCGGGGCGAAGATTCCCTGAAACTCGGGCCGACCGAGTTCCGGCTCTTGTCGACCTTCATGGAAAAGCCCGGCCGGGTCTGGTCCCGCGAACAGCTTCTGGACCGGGTCTGGGGCCGTGACATCTATGTCGATACCCGCACCGTCGATGTGCATATCGGCCGGTTGCGCAAGGCGCTGTGCCAGCATGGTGGCGAAGATCCGGTGCGCACGGTGCGCGGCGCCGGCTATGCGCTCGGCTGAGGCCTCCCTGGTCGGCGCGGCAGGGCGAAACTGACAAGGCGACTGTCAGGCAAAATGCGCCGGGCCCTCGGGTCCGGTGCTTTTTCTTTGATCAGAGCGCCAGAACAAGGGAGAAGAAGGGGGCCGCACAGGTGATCTGCGGACAATCCGCGGGCCGGAAGCCTTGCCGTCCGGCCGCAATTCGTGATCAGATAATTTGAGCAAATTATCATAAGGCCGGCGCAGAGATGACGATCGAGATCGAGGACAAGGCAAAGCAATCGGACAAGGCCGCGGCGGCGACGACGACCACGGCCAAGGAACCGGCGCATCTGCGGACCTACCGCGGCATTCGCGAGCTGATCCTGTCGGGCGATCTGGTGCCGGGCGAACCCGTGACCATCCAGGGGCTGACGGAGCGTCTCGGGGCCGGCATGACCCCGGTGCGCGAGGCGATAAGGCGGCTCACCTCCGAAGGCGCGCTGGTGTTTCACGGCAATCGCCGGGTGACCGTGCCGGTGCTGACCCGGGTGGAGCTCGACGAGCTGATCTTTGCCCGTCTGGCGCTGGAACCGGAACTGGCGCGGCGCGGCGCGGAACGGATTTCCGAGGCCGAGATCATCGCGCTCACCGGTATCGATGGCGAGATCGACGCCGCTATCGCCCGGGGCGACACGCGCGCCTATCTGATCCACAATCATCGGTTTCACATGGCGCTCTATGCCCCCGCGCATTCCGAGGTGATCGCGCCCATCGTCGATGCGCTCTGGCTGCGCTCCGGCCCGGCGCTTCGGGTGATGTGCCACCGGGTCGGCACCCAGAACCTGCCGGACATGCACCGTGCCGCGATTGACGCGCTGCATGCCAAGGACACGGGCGCGGTGGCCGAGGCGATCCGCCAGGATATTCTCCAGGGGATGGAAGGCATCCGCAGCCTGCTCGAGACTCCGGACGCCTGATCTGTCACATCGGGTCAGACAGATATTGCCTTGATTTCGCAGAAATCTTCGATGCCGTAGACGCCGCCCTCACGACCATTTCCTGAGAGCTTGTAGCCGCCAAAGGGCGAGCCGTAGGAAATATCCGACCCATTGAGATGCACCATGCCGGCGCGGATCTCGCGGGCTATGGCCATGCCACGGGCCTTGCTCTCTGCGCTGTCGCCGGTCTGGACATAGGCGGCCAGCCCATAGGGCGTGTCATTGGCGATTTTCACGGCGTCTTCGTCATCGGCATAGGAGATCATCGCCAGCACCGGGCCAAAGACCTCTTCCTGGGCGATGGTCATGTCATTGGTGACATCGCCGAACACGGTCGGTCGGACAAAATAGCCACGGTTGAAGCCCTCGGGGCGATCCGGGCCACCGGCGACGAGCCGGGCGCCTTCGTCGATCGCGGTCTGGATCAGGCCCTGAACCTTGTCATATTGCGGTTGCGACACCAGCGGGCCGATATGATTGCCGGGCTGCGACGGCAGGCCGACCTCGGTCGCCTCGGCCACTTCCTTGGCAATCTCCATCGCCGCCTCGTAGCGGCTTTCGGGCACCAGCATCCGGGTGGGGGCGTTGCAGCTCTGGCCGGTGTTCTGGAAACAATGACGCGCGCCGCGTGTCACCGCCTCTTCGAGATTGCAATCGTCCAGGAGGATATTCGGGCTCTTGCCGCCGAGCTCGAGCGTCACGCGTTTCACCGTGGGCGCGGCGGCCTTGGAGATTTCCACGCCGGCGCGGGTCGAGCCGGTGAAGGAGATCATCGCCACATCGGGGTGCGCCGAAAGCGCTGCGCCCACACCCGGACCGTCACCATTGACGAGATTGAACACGCCCTTGGGCACGCCGGCCTCGTGCAGGATCTCGGCATAGATCAGCGCATTCATCGGCGTGAGTTCCGAGGGTTTCAGCACCATGGTGCAGCCGGCGGCCAGTGCCGGGATCACCTTGAGCGCAATCTGGTTGATCGGCCAGTTCCAGGGCGTGATGAAGCCGCAGACGCCGATCGGCTCATGCAGGATCAGATCGCCCACGGCATTCTCATGTTCAAACTCGAACCCCTCGAGCGCTTTTACCACACCGTCCAAGTGACCGATGCCAACGGCGGCCTGCGCCCGGTCGGAGAGCGAAATCGGTGCGCCCATTTCCTCGGTGATCGCGGCGGCCATTTCATCATAGCGGAGTTGATAGGCTTCGCGGATCGCGGCCAGAAGCTCCAGCCGTTCGGTCTTCGTGGTGCGGGCAAAGGACGGGAAGGCGGCTTTGGCGGCGGCGACGGCGGCATCGACATCGGCGCTTGAGCCGAGCGCCACCGTGGCGAATGCCTCTTCGGTCGCGGGGTTGATCACATCGACCGTCGTGCCCCCCAGAGGCGCAACCCATTGGCCGTCGATATAAAAGCGCTCTGTTTTCAACTCTGTCATCTTGGCCTCACATCCGTTTGAATTTCTTTAAAAAGCGCTCAGAGCCGGTCGCGGAGAGCATACCATGTCATCGCCGCCGCCAACAGGGGCGTGCGCAGCGCATGCCCGCCCGGAAAGCTCGGGGTCGGCAGATCCGCCATCAGATCGAAACGGCTGGCCTGTGTCGTCACGGTCTCCGCCGCGATCTGACCGGCCAGCGTGGCGAGCGCCACACCCTGACCGGAGAATCCGGCGGTGGACAGCGTGCTCGGTCCCAGCCGCTGAAACGACGGCAGGCGCGACATGGTGATCCCCAGAGTGCCGCCCCAGGCGTAGTCCAGCTTGGCCTTCAGGTCCGGGAAAACTTTGAGCATCGGGCCGCGCACCTTGGCGCGCAGATCGCTTGGAAACTTGTACCCATAGCTCTCGCCGCCGCCGAAAATCATCCGGTTGTCCTCGGACAGGCGGAAGTAATTGATCACGAAGCGACTGTCGGCCACGGCATGGCGGTTCGGAATGAGCCGGTCGGCGATATCTTGGGGCAGGGGCTCGGTAACGGCGATGAAATTGTTGATCGGCATTACCTTGCGGGCGATCCGCGGCAGGATATTGTTGTGATAGCCGTTCATGGCGAGGATCAGGTGATCGGCCTGAATCACCGCCTGATCGGTGTAGACGCGGGGTTTTGATCCCGCAGAAGACCGGTGCTCGATCTTGGTCACCCGCGACAGCTCGAACAGCTTTGCGCCCGCCGCCTCGGCCAGACGGGCCAGAGCGAAGGCATATTTCAACGGATGGAGATGCCCCGATCCCATGTCGAGCGTGCCGGACTGGTAATCGTCCGATCCGACCTCGTGGCGGATCTCGTCACGGTCCAGATAGCGGATCTGATCATAGCCATAGGCGGCCTGCATATGCGCCACATGTGCCTTGGAATGGGCCGAGAAGCGGTCGCGGTGATTGGCATGAATGACGCCATCGCGCCACTCGCAATTGTCGCCGCTCTCTTGGAGCAGCGATTTCAGCAGGGCGACAGAGTCGGCGCCCATGTCCCAGAGCAGGCGGGCCTTGTCCTTGCCGACGAGCTCCTCGAGATCACCTTGTTCAAGCCGTTGCCCCATGGACACCTGCCCGCCATTGCGCCCAGAGGCGCCGGAGCCGACGCGTGACGCCTCCAGGAGCAGCACATCCATCCCGGCGCGCGCCAGATGCAGCGCCGCAGAGAGCCCGGCATAACCACCGCCGATGATGCAGACATCGCAGGTGAGCGTGCCCGAGGCCGTGGGGTAGGGGCCGGGGGCGTTGGCCGTGGCCGCATACCAGGAGGGCGCGTGCTGACCGGGCGTGTCGTTGATGCTCAGGATGTCCATATCTGGTCCGTTTGCTCAGGCGTAAAGCCCCTCGGCTTTGATTTTCTCATAGGTCTCGTCGAGCGACAGCCGCGCCCGGGCAATGAGCGTGTCGATCTCGTCTTTCGAGATCACCAGCGGCGGCGAGATGATCATCCGGTCGCCGACATGGCGCATCACCAGATTGTTGGCAAAGCAGCGCTCGCGACAGATATAGCCCACGGTGCCGGCGGGGGCGGCGAATTTCGCGCGGGTCGCCTTGTTCGGCGTCAGCGCGATGGAGCCCATCATGCCGACGATCTTCGCCTCGCCGACCAGCGGGTGATCCGCGAGGCTTTGCCATTTTTCCTTGAGATAGGGCGCGGTCTCCTTGCCGGCGCGTTCGACAATGCCTTCCTCCTCGAGGATGCGCAGGTTTTCGAGCGCCACGGCACAGGCCACCGGGTGGCCGGAATAGGTATAGCCATGGGCGAATTCCTCGGCCGCGTTCAGCGTGTCGAAAATCTCGGTGGAGACGATCGAGGCGCCGAGCGGGATATAGCCGGAGGTGATGCCCTTGGCGCAGGTCATGATATCCGGGGTGATGCTCATGGTCTGGGACCCGAACCAATTCCCCGTGCGGCCGAAACCGGTGATCACCTCATCGGCGATCAGGAGGATGCCGTATTTTTGGGTGATGCGCTGGATCTCCGGCCAGTAGCTCTCGGGCGGCACGATGACACCACCGGCGCCCTGGACCGGCTCGGCGATGAAGGCCGCGACCTTGTCGGCCCCGATCTCTTCGATCTTGGATTCGAGCTGACGCGCGCGTTCCAAGCCGAATTCGTCGGGCGTCATGTCGCCGCCTTCGGACCACCAGTCGGGCTGGTCGATATGCGCGATATCGGGGATCGGCAGCCCGCCCTGGGCATGCATGCCTTTCATCCCGCCCAGAGAGGCCGCGCCCATGGTTGAGCCGTGATAGCCATTCCAGCGCGAGATCACCACTTTGCGCTCCGGCTGGCCTTTCGCGGCCCAGTAATGGCGCACCAGACGCAGGTTGGTGTCATTGGAATCCGAGCCGGAGCCGTTGAAGAACACATGGTTCAACGCGCCGGGGGCGAGCTCGGCCAGACGTTTGGCGAGCATGATCGCCGGCACATGCGAGGTCTGGAAAAACGTGTTGTAGAAAGGAAGTTGCTTCATCTGACGGGCGGCAGCGTCCACGAGTTCATCACGGCCATAGCCGATATTGACGCACCAGAGGCCTGCCATGGCATCCAGGATCTCTTCGCCCTCGCTGTCGGTGAGCCAGACGCCCTTGGCCGAGGTGATGATCCGCGCGCCTTTCTTGGCCAGCGCGGCCCCTTCGGTAAACGGGTGCATGTGATGCGCGGCATCGAGCGCCTGAAGCTCGCCGGTGGGCAGGTGATTGTCGATCATGGTCTTTCCTTTGCGGTGGGCTGGCACTCTGACCGATCCGGCGGGGCGGGGCGTGAAAGCCGCGCTCCGAGACCCCAAAGGATCGGCGGGTACGGGTGACAGCGAAAGCCCCGGAACATATCGGTTGCGGAACGTCATTCGGTTGCCTTGAGAAATATGATCAAATTTTTGAGCGGTCAAGTTCCACCCATGAGATTCCTCGCTCTCATCGCCTCGGTCGGAGCGGGGCCTGAGAGCGGATCGGGTCAGGGCGCCGTCTGGAATAGGACGATGCACATTACGATAGATGTCGCGACATGTTTTCTGCTCAATTTCTGTGCGATATTTGCAAATCGCGTATAGAATATGCGAGGATCGCGGCGGATTTGCCGGGCGGGGGCCTGAGGCGAAACTCCGCATTGACGGGAGGCGCCGAAAAACACACCAATTGATCAAAATTATAACGCTGCGGGCCATCCGTGGCGAATTCCACAGGAGAGTGACAGATGACAGAGACTTCCCGTTTCGGCGCGCCTTCGCGCCGGGCCTTCCTGAAAACCAGCCTCGCCAGCGCGGCGCTCGCCAGCGCCCTGCCGGGCATCGCCTTTGCCCAGGGCAAGGTGCTGAAAGTGGCCGGGATCTACACCGTGCCGGTGGAACAGCAATGGGTGAGCCGCATCCATATCGCCGCCGTCGCGGCCCAGACCCGCGGCGACATCGAATATACCTATTCCGAGAACACCGCCAACACCGACTATCCGCGCGTGATGCGTGAATATGCCGAGCAGGGCTATGACATGATCGTCGGCGAGATTTTCGGTGTCGAGCAGGAAGCCCGCGAGGTGGCCGCCGATTACCCGGATGTCGCCTTCCTCATGGGCTCGTCCTTCAAGGAAGATCCGTCGATCCCGAACCTCTCGGTGTTCGACAACTATATTCAGGACGCGTCCTACCTGTCGGGCATCATCGCCGGCGCCATGTCGTCCTCCGGCAATATCGGCATGGTCGGCGGCTTCCCGATCCCCGAGGTGAACCGTCTGATGCATGCCTTCATGGCGGGCGCCAAGGAAATGAACCCGGACATGAAATTCCAGGTCTCCTTCATCGGTTCCTGGTTCGATCCGCCCAAGGCCAAGGAAACCGCCTATGCGATGATCGAGAACGGTGCGGACATGCTCTATGCCGAACGGTTCGGTGTCTCGGATGCGGCAAAGGAAAAGGGCATTCTCGCCATCGGCAACGTGATCGACACCCAGTCCGACTACCCGGACACGGTCGTGGCCTCCGCGATCTGGCATTTCGAGCCGACGATGGATGCGGCGATTGCCAAGGTCAAAGCCGGCACATTCACCGCCGAGGATTACGGTCTCTATTCCTTCATGAAAGAGGGCGGTTGCTCGCTCGCGCCTTACGGCAATTTCGACGGCAAGATCCCGCAAGACGCGCTCGATCTCGTTGAGACCCGCTCCGCGGCGATCAAGGACGGGACCTTCGCGGTCGAGATCAACGACGAAGAGCCGAAGTCCTCGTAAATGGCGACTGAAAAGAGGGGCGCGGGGCAGGGGGAACCCGTCCTGCGCCTTCTAGGCATCACAAAGCGGTTCGGGCAGGTCACGGCCAATGAGAATGTCAGCTTCTCGCTCAACGAGGGCGAGGTGATCGCGCTTTTGGGCGAAAACGGCGCGGGCAAGACCACGCTGATGAACATTCTCTTTGGCCAATACACCGCCGATGAGGGCACGGTCGAGGCGTTCGGCCGGCCGCTCGCTCCGGGCAATCCCCGGGCCGCGCTCGATGCCGGTGTCGGCATGGTGCATCAGCATTTCACCCTCGCCGGCAATCTCACCGTCTGGGAAAACATCGTGCTGGGCACACAGCGCCTGTCGGAGCGCAGCCTCAGCCCGCGCGCCGCCAAGGACAAGATCCGGGCGCTGTCCGGCAAGTTTCACCTGATCGTCGACCCGGATGCCAAGGTCGGCAGCCTCACGGTGGGCGAGCGCCAGCGGGTCGAGATCCTCAAGGCGCTCTATCGCGATGCCCGCGTGCTCATTCTCGACGAACCCACCGCCGTGTTGACGCCGCAGGAGACCGACGCGCTGTTCGCCACGCTGCGCGAAGCCATCGCGCTCGGCCTCTCGATCGTCTTCATCTCGCACAAGCTGCATGAGGTGATGGATATTTCCCATCGGGTGCTGGTGTTGCGCCATGGCAAGCTGGTCGCCGAACGCACCACATCCGAGACCTCGCGCGAGGAACTCGCCACGCTGATGGTCGGCGGCGAGGTGCGCGCGCCGGAGTTCCCAGCGATGCCGGCGGGACCGGCGCTTCTGTCGCTGAAATCCATCTTTACCGACAAGCTGTTCGATCTCGATCTGGAGCTGTGTGCGGGCCAGATCACCGGGCTGGCGGGCGTCTCCGGCAACGGCCAGGGGGCGCTTTCCGATCTGATTTCCGGCATGTCCACGCCGCTCTCGGGCGAGATGACCGTCGCAGGCCAGACCCCGAAGAGCTGGTCGCCGCGTGCCGCCATCGCCATGGGGATCGGGCGCATCCCCGAGGACCGGCACAAGACCGGCACGATCGCCGACTTTGACCTGACCGAGAATGCCATTCTGGAAACCTATCCCGAAGGGTTCTCGCGCAGGGGCTGGATGGATTGGGCCAGGGCCCACGCCCATACCGAACACCTGATCGAGACCTATGATGTGCGCTGCCCGGGGCCGGAGGCGCGCATTCGCCTCTTGTCCGGTGGCAATATGCAGAAACTCATTCTGGGCCGCGTGCTCGAAGAGAGCCCCAAGATCATCCTCGCCAACCAACCGGTGCGCGGATTGGACATCGGTGCGGTGAATTATGTTCATTCCCGTCTTGCCGCCGCGCGCGAAGCCGGGGCGGCCGTGCTGTTGATCTCCGAGGATCTCGATGAGATCATGAAACTCTCCGACCGCATCCATGTGATCTCCGAGGGCCGTCTCAGCCCGGCGTTCGGACGTGGCGAGATGTCGGCCGCCGAGCTTGGCAAATGGATGGCCGGCGAAGGATTTGCCCATGCCGTTTGAGATGCGCCTCGAACCGATCGCCGAGCCAAGCCTCGCGCGGCGCTTGACGCCGCCGGCGCTGGCCATTGTCGCCTCTTTCGTCGTCGCAGCCCTGCTGGCGCTGATCGCTGGCGGCAATCCCTTTGCCGTGTTCGGGCTTATTTTCAAGGGCGCATTCGGATCGAAATTTGCGCTGCTCGAGACATTGAATCGCGCCACGCCGCTGATCTTCACCGGGCTTGCGGTCTCGGTGGCCTTTCGCGCCAAGCTCTGGAACATCGGTGCCGAGGCGCAATTCTACGCCGGCGCGGTGATGACCGTGGTTCTGGGCACTGGCATGCTGACCCTGCCGCCCATGCTGATGCTGCCGCTGCTTGCGGTGACCGCAGCATTGGCGGGCGCGCTGGTGCTGTTGATCCCGGCGCTTCTGAAAACCCGCTTCGGGGTCGACGAGGTGGTCACCACGCTCCTGTTCAATTTCATCTTCCTGCTGTTCGTCTCCTACCTGCTCGAGGGGCCTCTGAAGGACCCGATGGGCATGGGCTGGCCGAAATCCGCGCGGCTCATCCCCGAGGCGCGCCTGCCGCGCATCGTCGACGGGCTCCGGCTGCATTGGGGCTTTGCCCTGGCGCTGATTTCGGCGCTGGCGCTCTGGGTGATCGACCGCAAGACCACATTGGGCTTCGAGATGCGCGCCGTCGGACAAAATGCCGAGGCCGCGCGGTTTGCCGGGATCCCGGTCACCAAGGTGATCCTGAAAACCGCGCTGCTCTCGGGCGGTCTGGCCGCGCTCGGCGGGTATTCTGAAGTGGCGGGTCTCAAAGGGTCTCTGACGCAGGATATCAGCCCGGGCTTTGGCTACACCGGGATTGTCGTTGCCATGCTGGCGCTTCTGAACCCGCTGGGCGTGGTGCTCGCCGCCTTCTTTGTCGCCGCCATCTTCGTCGGTGCCGACAGCATGAGCCGTGCCATCGGCGTGCCGAGTTACCTGGCGGATATCATGCTCGCCTCGGCGCTGTTGCTGATGGTGCTGGCGATCCTCTTGACGAAATTCCGGGTGAGGCGCGGCTGATGGATCTTCTCGACATTCTCTTCTCCGCCGCGTTCTGGGCCGCCACGGTGCGCATCGCCAGCCCGCTAATCTTCGCCACCATGGGGGAACTGATCTGCGAACGCGCCGGCGTGCTCAATCTCGGGATCGAGGGCATCATGGTGGCGGGGGCTTTTGCCGGCTGGATTTCGGTCTGGGCCGGGCTGCCGCTCTGGGGCGGGGTCGGTGTGGCGCTTTTGACCGGCATGGCCTTTGGCCTGTTGCATTCGATCCTCTCCGTGCCCTTTGGCCTGTCGCAACATGTGGTCGGCGTCGGCATCACGCTGTTCGCCACCTCGACCACGTTCTATACCTATCGTGTCGTGCTGCCCGAGGTCTCCTCGCCGCCGAAAATCACCGCGTTTCAGCCGGTTGAGATCCCGTTTCTCGCCGATATTCCATTGATCGGCCCGGCGCTGTTCCACCAGACGCCCTTGACCTATGCCGCCTTTCTGCTCGTGGCGCTCACCGCGTTCGTGCTGTACCGCACGCCCCTGGGCCTGGCGGTTCGGGCCGCCGGCGAAAGCCCGTCGGCCGTCTCCGCTCAGGGCCTGTCGGTGACCGCGATCCGCATGGGGGCGGTGATCGTCGGCAGCGGCTTCATGGCCGTCGGCGGCGCCTTTCTCACCATGTCGGCCTTTGATTCGTTCTTTTTCGACATGGTCGGCGGGCGTGGCTGGATCTGTATCGCACTGGTGGTCTTCGGCGCCTGGAAGCCCGGCAAGGCGCTTTTGGGGGCGATCCTGTTTGCCGCGTTCGATGCGCTGCAAATCCGTCTGCAACAGACCGGGATCGGCGCCATCGTGCCCTATCAGGTCTTCTTGATGTTGCCCTATATCCTGTCCATTCTGGCGCTCGTGCTGATGTCGCGCCGCGCCGAAGTGCCCGCGGCCCTGATGGTGCCGTTCAACAAGGGAGAGAGATGATGTTCGATCTACTGGTCAGGGGCGGCACGCTGCCCGATGGCTCCGTCATGGACATCGCCATCCGAGGCGACAAGATCGCCGAGGTGGCGCCGAAGATCGAGGCCGAGGCCCGCGAGGTGATCGAGGCCAGTGGCGATCTGGTCTCGCCGCCCTTTGTCGATCCGCATTTCCACATGGACGCGACGCTGAGCTACGGCCTGCCGCGGGTGAACGCCTCCGGCACGCTGCTCGAGGGGATTTCGCTCTGGGGCGAGCTGCGCGAGATCGCCAGTGTCGAGGAGATGGTCGAGCGGGCTTTGCAATATTGCGACTGGGCCGCCGCCACCGGGCTTCTGGCCATTCGCAGCCATGTCGACACCACGCCGGATCATCTCAATACCGTCACGGCGATGCTCGAGGTCAAAGAGAAGGTCAAGGATTACATTGACTTGCAACTTGTGGCCTTTCCGCAGGACGGGCTTTACCGCGCGCCGAACGGGCGCGAGAACCTGATCCGCGCGCTCGACATGGGCGTCGAGGTGGTCGGCGGCATCCCGCATTTCGAACGCACGATGCAGGACGGCGCCGAGAGCCTGCGCGATCTTTGTCAGATCGCCGCCACCCGGGGCCTGATGGTCGATATCCATTGCGACGAGACCGACGATCCGATGAGCCGGCATATCGAAACGCTGGCCTATGAGACCACACGGCTTGGCTTGCAGGGCAGGGTGGTCGGCTCTCACCTGACATCCATGCATTCGATGGACAATTACTATGTCTCGAAACTCCTGCCGCTGATCAGGGAGGCCGGGATTTCCGCCATCCCCAACCCACTGATCAATATCATGCTGCAGGGCCGTCACGACACATTCCCGAAACGCCGCGGCCTCACCCGGGTCAAGGAAATGCAGGCCATCGGCATTCCGGTCGGCTGGGGACAGGATTGCGTTCTCGACCCGTGGTATTCGCTTGGCACGGCGGACATGCTCGACGTCGCCTTCATGGGGCTGCATGTGGCGCAGATGAGCCATCCCGACGAAATGGCGCGGTGCTTTAACATGGTGACCGAGACCAATGCCGAGATCATCGGCCTCGAAGACTACGGCATCCGGAAAGGCGCGATGGCCTCGCTCGTCGTTCTCGACGCGGCCACCCCCGTCGATGCGCTCCGCCTGCGTCCAGCGCGGCTCGCGGTGGTGGCGAAGGGCAGAGTGATCGCCCGGGCGCCCCGCGGCGATGCCAGACTCAGCCTTCCGGGCCGTCCCGAGACTGTCCGGCGGCGTGCGCCGCGCTGAGCGCCGCACCTAAGGTCCGCCAGCCTGTCTGCCTGCATGTTGGTCGCTGCCTGTGCCGGTCTCGCCCCGTTTAACGGGGCGATCCGGTTTGCGGCGGCTCACGTCGATATTTTGAAAAAATATTTTAAATAAACTCAACAGTCGCGCGAAGATCGTCTAAGCTCTCCTGAAACAAGCATGATTTTTGGGCGAAAATCCTAATTTCTTTGCGTGAATCAGCAGAAGGGGAACCGGGTCAGTTGCAACCGATCCGCCCTTCCGTATCTAGTGATGCGATGACGATACTGTGAGATGGTGAGCGGATGGAATTTGATGTCGGAGCGCGGCTGAAAGAGGTCAGGAAGGCCAAGGGCCTGTCGCAGCGGGTTGTTGCCGAACGCTCCGGCGTGACCAATGGCATGATCTCTCTCATCGAGAGCAACAAATCCAGCCCGTCGGTGAGCTCGCTGAAAAAGATCCTGACCGTGCTCGACATCGCCCTGGCGGATTTCTTCGAAAGCGAAACGCCGGAGCCCAAGCAGTTCGTGTTCCGCCCCGCGGACTTTGTCGAGATCAATCCGCAACAGATTTTCAGCAGTGACGACGAGCCGGCGCTTGAGGCCTTATCCATTAAAAAGGTTGGGAATTCTTCGACAAACAGCCTGTTGCTGCTCTACGAGGTCTATGAGGCCGGCGCCGACACCGGTGCCGAGGCCCTGTCGCATGAGGGCGAAGAGGGCGGCTTTGTCATTGAGGGAAAACTTCTGCTCGAGGTCGATGGCGAGACCCAGGTGCTCAAGGCCGGGGATGCCTATCTGTTCGACAGCACCAAGCCGCACCGCTTCCGCAATGTCGAGAAAGAGCGCTGTGTGATCGTCAACGCCAGCACGCCACCGACATTCTGATCCGCGCCCATCGCAGCCCGGCCCCTGTCGCGGCACCCGCCGCAATGTCATGGGGCAGGGCTTGGCCGGGGCAGGGATTCGCTGCGCGCATAACCCGCGCGCGGGGCTGGTCCTGGCGGCGCGATCCCGTCCTCTCCGGTACGGTCTGGATCGGCTTTCAGCCCGGAAATCACCTGTCTATCCTTGCACAGGAAGGGTGCGTTTTTTCAGGATGCCCAATTTTTGCGCCGAATCCCCGCGCGACGCAAGAATTTTCAATATATTTAACGCCTGTATGAAAATTTTTGAAAAAACACTTTATTTTGAAAAAACACCGGCTAACCTGACGGCAATTGAAGCGAGCAGCGGAGCCGGCGTTAAACATGCTCGCAATGGCTGTCAAACAAGCGCACCGGCGCGCATACAGGGGTGACCGTGGGGAAACATAGGAAAGCAAATGCGTTCGTCGAGTTCGAACGCGTGCAGAAGAGCTACGACGGTAAAACGCTCGTCGTGAAAGATCTCAACCTCTCGATCGGCAGGGGCGAGTTTCTCACCATGCTCGGGCCGTCGGGCTCCGGCAAGACCACCTGCCTGATGATGCTGGCGGGGTTCGAAACCGCCACCCACGGGGAAATCCTCCTCGATGGCATGCCGATCAACAACATCCCGCCCTACAAGCGCGGCATCGGCATGGTGTTCCAGAACTACGCCCTGTTCCCGCATATGACCATTGCCGAGAACCTCGCCTTTCCCCTGGAAGTCCGCAAAATGGGCAAATCCGAGCGTGAGGAAAAGGTCAAACGCGCTCTCGACATGGTGCAGATGGGACAATTCGGCGGCCGTCGCCCGGCGCAGCTTTCCGGGGGTCAGCAACAGCGGATCGCACTCGCCCGTGCTCTGGTGTTCGAACCCGAGCTCGTGTTGATGGACGAACCCCTGGGCGCGCTCGACAAGCAGCTGCGCGAGCACATGCAATTCGAGATCACCAATCTGGCGCATCAGCTGGGCATCACCACGGTCTATGTCACCCATGACCAGACCGAAGCGCTCACCATGTCCGACCGGGTCGCCGTGTTCAACGACGGCCGCATTCAACAGCTCGCCCCGCCGGCCTCGCTCTATGAAGAGCCGGAGAACAGCTTCGTGGCGCAATTCATCGGCGAAAACAACACGCTCGAAGGCGTGGTGAAGGAGCTGAGCGGCGAGAAGGCCCTCGTCGAACTGGACGATGGCGAGCTGATCGACTGCAAGCCAGTCAATGTCACATCGGTCGGTCAGCGCACCCGCGTGTCGATCCGTCCGGAGCGGGTCGAGGCCAACCCGGACCGCCTGCATCCCGATGCCCATACGCTCAAGGCCGAAGTGCTCGAGTTCATCTATATGGGCGATGTGTTCCGTACCCGCTTGCGGGTTGCCGGACGAGATGATTTCATCATGAAGAGCCGCAACGCCCCGGATCAGGTTCGCCTGAAACCCGGCGAGCATATCAAGATCGGCTGGATGCCGTCCGATTGCCGGGCGCTGGACGCGCTGTAATACGGCGCCGATGACGCCAGAGAACACCGAAATCTCGGCCCTGAGCCGGGTAAAATCCATAAAAAAACTCAACATGGAGAAGAGACTTGACTCATAAGACACTTGCAGCGCTGCTTGCGGCCACTGCTCTGAGCACCCCGGCGATTGCCGCCGATATGACCGTCGTATCCTGGGGCGGTGCCTACCAGACCAGCCAGCAGAAAGCCTATGCAGACCCCTATATGGAGATGCACCCGGATGTCAGCATCATCTGGGACGAGAGCTCCAATGACGCCACCGCCAAACTGCGCGCCATGGACGAAGCCGGCAACGTGACCTGGGACGTGGTCGACGTCGAGGGCCCGGACGCCGTGCGTCTGTGCGACGAAGGTCTGGCGATGGAAATCGACGTCGACGCCCAGCTGGCGCCGGGCGATGACGGTTCCACTGCCACCGCCGACTTCGGCGACTCGCTGATCAGCGAATGTTTCATCCCGCAGATCGTGTTCTCCACCACCTTCGGCTACCGCACCGATGTCGAAGCCTGGGGCGGCAACACCCCGTCCGATCTCTGCGCCGTGTTCGATCTCGACACCTTCCCGGGCAAACGCGCCCTGCAGAAATCGCCGAAGAAGAACCTCGAATGGGCGCTGCTCTGTGACGGCGTCGAGAAAGACGATCTTTACGACGTGCTGGAATCCGATGGCGGCATCGAGCGCGCTCTGGCGAAGCTCGACACCATCAAGGACGAAACCGTCTGGTGGTCCGCCGGCGCCGAAACCCCGCAGCTTCTCGCCGATGGCGAGGTTGTGATCGGCTCCACCTACAACGGTCGTCTGTTCTCGGTGATCGAAGAGCAGCACCAACCGGTCGCCATGCTCTGGGACTACCAGGTGTTCGATTTCGACGGCTGGATCATCCCGGCGAACCTGCCGGCCGAGCGTGAAGCCGCAGCGCTTGAGTTCGTGAAATTCGCCACCGACACCCAGCGTCTCGCCGATCAGGCCGCCTATATCTCCTACGGTCCGGCCCGCGCCTCGTCGCAGCCGCTCGTCGGCAAGCACGCCGAGCTCGGCATCGAAATGGCGCCGCATATGCCGACCAACCCGGAAAACGCCAAGCGTTACCTGGTCAACAACCTCGATTGGTGGGCTGACAACCAGGACGACGCCGAAGCGAAATTCCAGGCCTGGCTTGTGAAATAAACCCTTGCGAGAGGGGCGGCGAAACGGTCGCCCCTTTCCTTTGATCCGCGCGGTCCCCGGTGACCGCGAGCGAGGATCGTATTCCTATTCAGTCTGCAAGATCGCGGCGTTTCCCGCCGCAGAGATCGAACGCATATCCAAAGCAAAGGAAGTTGCATGAGCGCGCCCATCGAAGAACCCGGGGAAGTTCTCGCCGCTGACGGAACCCCTCTCAAACGCTCTCTCGCGCGTGCGCTTCGCGTGCAGAAACTGCGGGCGTTGATGCTGATCGCGCCTTTGCTGATCTTCATTCTCGTGACCTTCATTCTCCCGGTTGCCGATATGCTCTATCGCTCGGTCGAGAACCAGATCGTCTCCGAAACCCTGCCGAAAACCGTCGTCGCGCTGGAAAGCTGGGATGCGGATTCCGGAGAGGCGCCCGACGAGGCGGTGTTCGCAGCACTTGCCGCCGATCTCCAGATCGCCGCGGAGCAAAAGATCCATACCAAGCTCGGCACGCGTCTCAACTATGAGAACCCGGGCATGGCCTCGCTGTTCCGCAAATCCGGGCGTCAGGTCAAGAAGTGGGATCTCGAGACCGACGGGCCGTTCAAGGAACAATTCGTCGATGTCGATGAGGATTGGGCCGACCCGGAAGTCTGGCAGACGATCAAGACCTATGCGCCGAAAATCACCGCCGGCTATTATCTCAATTCCGTGGACATGAAGCTCGGCGCCGACGGCGTGGAAGTGCGCCCGGAAAGCGAGAGGATCTACCTGACGCTGTTTGGCCGCACCCTGTTCATGTCCTTCGTCATCACCGCCAGCTGTATCGTTCTCGGCTATCCGGTGGCCTGGCTCCTGGCCAACCTGCCGATGAAGACCTCGAACCTGTTGATGATCCTCGTCCTGCTGCCGTTCTGGACCTCGCTTCTGGTGCGCACCTCGGCCTGGAAAATCCTGCTGCAACAACAGGGCGTGATCAACGATATCCTCGTGTGGATCGGACTTGTGGCCGATGACAACCGACTTGTGATGATCAACAACCAGCTTGGCACGATCATCGCCATGACCCATATCCTTCTGCCCTTCATGATCCTGCCGATGTACTCGGTCATGCAGTCGATCCAGCCGACCTATCTGCGCGCGGCCAAGAGCCTTGGCGCAACCAACTGGACGGCGTTCTGGCGGGTCTATTTCCCGCAATCGGTGCCGGGCATCGGCGCGGGCTCGATCCTCGTCTTCATCCTCGCCATCGGCTATTACATCACGCCGGCCTTGGTCGGGGGCACCTCCGGGACCTTCATCTCGAACCGTATCGCCTTCCATATCTCGATCTCGCTCAACTGGGGTCTGGCGGCGGCGCTCGGCGGCATCCTTCTCGCCGTGGTTCTGATTTTCTACTACGCCTATGACAAGATCGTCGGCATCGACAACGTGAAGCTGGGGTAACAGACATGAGCCTTCCTTCTTACGCCACCACCGGTGAAAAAGCCTGGTACTACGGGTTCCGCGTCATTACCGGGTTGATCTTCTTCTTCCTGATCGCGCCGATCCTCGTGGTGATCCCTCTGAGCTTCAACGCCCAGGACTTCTTCACCTTCACCCCGGAGATGCTGCGTCTCGACCCGGAAGGGTATTCGCTCAAGCACTATCGCGATTTCTTTTCCAACAGCGACTGGCAACATGCGATGGTGAACTCGCTGAAGATCGCACCGATGGCGACCGTCCTGTCGGTGAGCTTCGGCACGCTGGCCGCGATCGGGCTGAGCCAGCCGCATGTGCCGTTCCGCCGGGCGATCATGGCGATCCTGATCTCGCCGATGATCGTGCCGCTGATCATCTCCGCTGCCGGCATGTATTTCTTCTACAGCCGGATCGGTTTGCAGGGGACTTATATCGGTGTGGTTCTGGCCCATGCCGCGCTTGGCATTCCCTTTGTCATCATCACAGTGACCGCGACGCTCGTCGGTTTCGACCAGTCGCTGACCCGTGCCGCCGCCAATATGGGCGCCAACCCGGTCACGACATTCTTCCGGGTGCAGATGCCGCTCATTCTGCCGGGGGTGATCTCCGGGGCGCTGTTTGCCTTCATCACCTCATTTGATGAGGTGATCGTGGTGCTCTTCGTCGGCTCAGCCGGCCAGAAGACGCTGCCATGGCAGATGTTCATCGGGCTGCGCGAACAGATCAGCCCGACGATCCTCGCGGTCGCCACCATCCTCGTCGCCATCTCGATTGCGCTGCTGACCACGGTCGAACTGCTGCGGCGCCGGTCCGAGAAGCTGCGCGGCATCGCCTGAGCGCGACAGCCAGGGGTGAGGACCGAAAATCGGATCGCACCGAAAACCGGGCAGGGGCGTTTGGCGCTCCTGCCTTTTTTCATGCCTGACGGTATGCTCTGCGACTGAAAGGACCGTGGTGCTCCGGCTCACCTGTCCTTTGGCGCCGGTGTCTCCAGCGTGAACTGCCGGAGCTGCGAGGGCGAGGTGCCGAAGAACTCCGAAAAGCAGCTCGAGAAATAGGAGCCGGAGCGGAACCCGGTGGCGATGGCGACATCGAGGATGGTCATGCTGCTGTGAAGCAAGAGATCGCGGGCCCGTTCGAGCCGCTGTGCCTTGCTGTATTTCGACGGTGTCAGCCCGGTGTATTTCAGGAACAAGCGCTCGAGCGTGCGCCGGCTGGTGCCCACGGCCGAGGCCAGCTCATTGGGCGAGAGCGGATGTTCCAGCCCGCTGTTGATCAGCTCGATCGCCTTGCGCACCTGTTTCGGGGCGGTGTCGAGAACCCGGCTTGCGCCGGTGTTTTGCGGCGAGATGCTGGTGCGCACCCGGTCGGTTTGCAATTGGTTGGCAATGGCCCGGACCATCCGTTCGGAATGATCCCGCCCGATGATCTCGAGAAACATGTCGAAAGACGACAGCCCGCCGGCACAGGTCATGATGCCGCGGTCGATCTCGAAAATCGCGGTGCTGAGATCGATATCGGGGAATTCCTCGACAAAGGCCGGCTGACCTTCCCAGTGAATGGTGCAACGCACGTCTTTCAAAAGCCCGGCGCGGGCGAGAAAGATCGTGCCCATGGAAATCGCCCCCAGGGTGACGCCGGCGGCCTGGCGGCGGCTGAGAAAGGCGTTGAGACGGCTCTGGTTCTCGGCAATCAGGCTGAGCCCGGCACAGGCAAAGGTATAATCCGGCAGGCGGCCCTCGCCGACGCGTCCCTCGCTTTCCACCACGATGCCGTTCGAGGCCCTGACCGGCGCACCGCTCTCAGAGGTGATCTTCCAGGCGTAATAGCCATAGCCCAGAATGCGATTGGCCACGCGCAGGGGCTCGATGGCGGAGATCACCGAGAGCATGGAGAACGCGTCCAAAAGCACAAATTCGAACAGGATCGGAGCCTGATCGTCGCGTGTGCGTTGGGGGTGAGATCTGGCGGTGTCGCTCACGAGGCGGGGTCCTTGGCTGGACTTGGGGAACCGGCCCATCATAGCAAGCCGGGACAGCGAAGCGAAAGCCTGTTTCCGACCGGGCCGCCCGGTTGCCCCCGGTTCCCCCGGTCGGCCCTGTCGGCCCTGTCGGTCACATGGGCCACATGGGCCACATGGGCTCAGGCCGGATCTTCCAGGCTCAGATCGCTTTTCGCCGTCGAACAACAGGCGAGGATATAGCCGGCCGCCTCATCGCGCGCGGACAGCCCGCCCTGATGGTGCATCTCCACCTGACCTTCGGTGAGGCGCAGACGACATGTGCCGCATTGGCCCTCGCCACAGCCGGTCGGGATGCGCAGCCCGGCGCGGGCGGCGACTGCGGTCAGGGGCTGACCTGCGATAGCGTCAAAGCTTTTGCCGCGATAGCTGATCTTGTGGCCTGTGCCGGGCGCGACCGGCTCGGTCGGCTCCGCGGGGGCGGGGGCTTTCGTCGGGCCGAAGCTCTCGGTGAGAAACCGCGCGGGATCGCCGCCCTCGGCGCGATGGATCTTGCCGACCTCGGCCATGAAACCTTCGGGACCGCAACAGAACACCCGACGCCGTGCCAGATCCGGCACCATGCTCCGCAACAAGGCCCGGCTGACCCGCCCGCGATAACCGCTCCAGGCGCTGCCCTCCGGTACGGTGCTCACACAGTCGACGCGGTGCAGATGCGGCATCTCGCGATCGATCTGCGTCAGCTCGTCTGCAAACAGCAGATCCTCAGACGCATGGGCAAATTGCGCCACCACGACGTCGACGTGCTCGCCACGCCCGTGCAGCCAGCGCAGCATCGACATCATCGGGGTAAAACCGCTGCCGCCACCGATCAGCAACAGCGGCTCGCCCGGGTGAAAGGCCAGCGAGAAATGCCCGAAAGGGCCACGTGCCGAGAGCCGGGTGCCGGGGGTGAGCGCCGCATGCGCCCATTGCGTGGCATGGCCCGAGGCGGCGGCCTTCATCGTCACGGTGAAACTGCCGGGGGTGAGCCCGGCGCTGGCGATGGTGAACATCCGCGTCGCGACCCCGTCCTGCATCGGCAGGTTCAGTGCCACGGCCTGACCCGGCAGGTGGCGAAAATCGCCATCCGTGCCGAAGGTGAAGCTCACGATATCGGCGGTCTCGCGCCGGATCTCGATCACCTCGAGAGCGATCTCCTGGATCGCCGGCACGGGCACGGCGCGTTTCGGGAAGGCGTGGGGGTTCAACGCAGTCATCGCTCACTCCGCCGCCGTGCGGCTCTCGGTGTCGCCGGCCTCATAGCGGCTCAGGCAATCGCGATACCATTCGGTGAAATTGATCAGCATGAATTCGGAAATCTCCGAATAGGGACCGGGCGTGTAAGAGGGCGAGGTGACGCCTTTCTGGTTGTTCTCGGCCAGCTCCTTGTCCTGGGCATTGGTGGCGACCCAGACCTCGGAAAGCCGGTCCACATCGTAATCCCAGCCCTCGATCGCGTCCTCATGCACCATCCAGACCGTGCGCACTTCGGTGCGGTTCGGACCCAGCGGCAGGATGCGGAAATGGATGATCATTTCCGAGAGGAAATGGTGCCAGTTGTTCGGCACGCGGAAGGCCCGGACGGAGCCGAGATCAGGTTCTGTCAGCTCGCCCAAAAGCTTTTTCGAGGCCGGCTGACCATCCATGGTCATGGAATAGGCGCCTTCGCGGAACGGCAGACGGATACAGCGGAATTCGACCCCGCCATCGACCGGCGCATGCGGCAGGTTCAGCGCGTCCCACTCGCGGGCTTTCTGCTCCATGATGCGGAATTCATCGGCAAAGCGCTGATCATTCGGCAATGCCATTTCCACCAGCGAGACCAGAAGCTCGGGATGGGCGCCGGCGCAATGATAGCATTCGCGGTTGTTCTCGATCACCAGCTTCCAATTGGCCTCTTCGACAATGGTTGATTCTGCGACAATCTTGGTCTTTCTCGGCTCATGCGGGGCGATATAGGGCGTGATCGCGGCGCGGAAATTCTCGATATCCGGCGGGGTTTCTGCCAGGCAGATATAGACCAGCCCCTCGATCGAGGTCACATGCACCGGTTTGAGCGGGAAATCCTTCGGATCGAAATCACCGCCCATGAAGCGGGTGACGATCAGCTTGCCGGTGAGATCGTAGGTCCATTGGTGATAGGGACAGACCAGCCGGGCGGCATTGCCACGCTCTTTCTGACAAAGTGTGGACCCGCGGTGGCGGCAGGAATTGTGAAAGGCGCGCAGCTGGCCGTCATTATCCCGCAGAACGATGACCGGGGCCTCGTGCACCTGAAGCGTGACGTAATCGCCGGGTTCGGGCAGCTCGCATTCCGGACCGACGAACAGCCATTCGCGGTAGAACACCGCATTCATATCGTCCTCGAACACCGCCTGATCGGTGTAGAAGGCGCGCGGCAGGGCATGTCCCGGCCGGCTCTCGGCAAGGGCCGCGCGCGTGGTGTCGGAAAGCATGTGCGTCTGCGGCTGGGCAGGCCTGTTGGATGGCATCTGGGATGGCATGAGAACCTCCGGCTGTCTTGATCTCGGGTCTTTAAAAGCTGTGCTGCGAAAGACTGTGGTTTGTTTTTCTGCAGTCTCGCCAGATCCGCCGCCGGATGTTTTCAAAATCGCGACAGGTTTGGCGAAACCCTGACCAAAATTCCGTTTGTTACGGGGCAAAATCCGTATCGAAACAGCGTCACCAAGCTGACGGGCAATCGAAAATAAATGTCGGATTTCCGGCGTGGGGCGGGGCGGGCGCACGGCAGTATCGGGACAACGACATCCAGTCGGCTTGCTAAGACTTCGGAGAAAGAAAATGGCATTTCCGCAAAGCGCACCCTATCTCATCATCGGCGCCGGGATTCACGGGCTCTCGACCGCCCTGCATCTCGCCCGCCGCCTCAAGGCCACCGGCAAAGGCACGGGCGAGGACATCCTCGTGATCGACAAGACCGGCATTGCCGCCGGGGCGTCGGGCATCGCCTGTGGCGTGGTGCGCAACAACTATTTCCAGCCCGCCATGCGCGAGCTGATGGCGCATTCGGTCGGTCATTGGGAGGCGAACCAGAAGGCGTTCCAATACAACCCGGTGGGCTATATGCAGATCTCTGCCGAGAGCATGCATGAAGACGTTGCCACGATCTATGAGCAGCAACAGGCGATCGGTTACGAGAGTAGCTTCATCGAGGGGGCCGAGGCCTGCGACGCCTATATGAAAGACATCTTCTCGGACTGGCGCGCCAAGGGCATCACCTCGGTGCTGCACGAGAAAAAGGGCGGCTATGCCCATAACGCGGCGGCGATCTATGCCCTGGCGAAAATGGCCGAGGAAGAGGGCGTGCGCATTCTCACCGGCGTCACCGTCACCGGGTTGAAATTCGCCAATGGCGCCTCTTCCGCCGTCACCGGGGTCGAGACCGACAAGGGCGAGATTGCCTGTGACTATCTGGTGATCGGCGCCGGGCCCTGGGTTCGGGATTTCTGGTCGATGGCGGAGCTGCCGGAGACCATTTCGATCAAGGGGGCCGATGGCGAGATGCATGACGATATCCCGATGTGGAAATTCTGGCAGCTCGAAGAGGGCGTGCTGCGCGTCGATCCGGAAAGCTTCAAGACCAACGATGGCAACCTGCCGCCGGTGGTCCATGTCGACACCGATGCGCCGCTCTATTCCGATGTCGATGGATCGCTGATCACCGATGAGATGTGGGGCATCTATTACAAGCCCGACTTCAATTTCGGCGGCATCCAGGGCGGCGCCATGCCCTACAAGGTCGAGACACCGGTGAACGAGGTGGCGATCGATCCCTATGGCCCGTCCTCGCCGGAATTCATCGCCTCGCCGGAGTTTGCCCATATGTGGGTCTCGGCCCTGGCGTTTTGCAACGAGCGTTTCTCCGGCACCATGCCGAAGTTTCACAAGGAGCCCTCGGGCGGCATCGGCTGTTTCACCCCGGACAGTTTCCCGGTCTTCGATGTGTTCCGCGAGAATTGCTACATCATCGCCGACAGCAACCACGGCTACAAGATGATCGGCGTCGGCGAACTGGTGGCCGAAGAGATCACCGGCGGCAAATCCGCATTGTTGGAACCGTTCCGCTTCAGCCGCTACGCAACCGGCAAGCTGCACCCGGTGTCGCACAGCCCCTATCCTTGGAGCTGAGTGTGGGAACAAAGCGAATGAGGGAGGCCTTCGGGCCTCTCTTTTGCGTTCAGGGGATCGGAAAGATCCGGGATTGCAAGGTTCGGAGCGACGCCTCGGTTTCATCCAACCCCATCACGGCATCGTGGATCGCGTCGAGCCGCTCCCGCGAGGCGGTATCCCCGGCAAGATCGTAGAATTTCGCGATCATTTCGGCCTCGGTATAGGGCGTCTCCGGGTCGCCCTTGGCCTGTGTTGCGGGCGTGTGCCGTACTTCACCGGTTCTGAGCGTGACCTTCAGCCGGGCCCAACGTTCCGCCGGGAAGCGGGCATTGAACGCGTCGCTCTCGGTGAACGAGAGGCAGGCCGTGAGGGCACAAAGATCGGCATCCTGAAAGGCCGGGGCAGAGATTTCCGCCACGCCGACGCGGCCGCGCAACAGCGCCGCCGCCACCGGAAACCCGATGGCATATTGCGCCTCTTCGGTGCTTGCGGGCACGCCTTGGAACAGGCGCGTGGCCTCGTGAAATGTCTCGACCTCGACCGCGGCGATCTCTTCGGCCTTCAACGGTTGATCCTGTGTGAGATCGAGCGCGGCCTGCACCGCGGGTTGCGCCCAGCGGCAGACCGGGAAGCCTTTGACATATTGGTTCAACACGTCCCAGTCCGTCCCGAGCGTCGCCCAGATCCCCGCCAGATCGGGGGCCATAACGGTGATCGCGGGCGCGCCGGTGAAGCCTTCGGCCGCCAGTGCCGCCGCCGAGACGCCCGCCATCGCGCCCCAGCCGGAGCCGTCCTTGAGCATGGTCGGATGGTCGATCACCCGCATCATCTGGCTGCGCGGGCCATGGTATTCGGCGATGCCAAGCGCATGGGCAAAGGCTTCCGGCGACAGCTCCATCAGATGGGCGGCAAGCGCAGCGGCGCAGACGGCGATCCAGGCGCCGCTGGTGTGATAATCGGGAGCCGAGGCATGCAGCGCAATCCCGGCGCGCGTGCCGATTTCATAGCCCGCCGTCAGGAGTGTCAGGAATTCCTCTCCGGTGAGTGCGGTCTCTCGGTCATCCTTGGCGGCCAGCAGCGCCGGCAGAAGCCCGCAGCCGACATGGCCCTTGGTCAGCCTGTGACCGTCATGGGCATCCACCGAGTCGATGGTCAAGCCGCCGACGAGGGCGGCGCCCTCGGGAGACAGAGCTGTTCCGGAGAACAAGGCGCGTGACTTTCCGCCGGAAAGATTGCGCGAGGCGTAGCGTAGAACCGCACCGTGCAGCTCGGTCCCGGTGCCGGCCAGCGCCGTACCCAGCAGGTCGAGCAACAGAAGCCTGACCCGCGACTGGACCGGGGCCGGCAGGTCCTGCCAGCGCAGCTCTTGCAGAAAGTCACGAAGAGAGGCGCTGGCAGGCATGTGTCACTCCATCAGGCCGGGCAATTCGCGCAGCATGAGCTGCGGCATCAGGGTGCGCACCGTCGGCATGGTCTGGCGCGCGTGGATCACATCGGCATAGGCGATCTCGGCGGTCAGCAGCTCTTCGCCCGCACCCGCATGGGCGTAGCGTGTGCCGTCGGGGCCAAAGATCGAAGAGCCGCCCCAGAAAGTCATGTCGAGATGTGGTCCGGTCCAGTTGCACATCAGGATCGGCAAGCCGTAGATCATCGCGGTATAGCGCCCGACAATGTCCCAACCGTGTTCATTGGAAAACCCGCCGCCAACGCCCTCTTTGGTCGAGGCGATGGGCAGCGCCAGCACCGTGCTCTTGCGCATGGCGGAGAGGTAGAGCTGACCGGGGTCCCAGCTGTCGGCACAGATCATGCCGCCGCAAATCCAGTGCCGGTCGATGTCGAGCGTCATGCTGCGCTTGCCGGCGGTGAAATATTTTCCCTCGTCGAGACGGCCATAGGTCGGCAGGTTGATCTTGCGATAGACCTTGAGCACCTCACCCTTGTGCAGCCAGGCGATGGAATTGTAGAAATTGCCGCCGCGCCCGTGTTCGACAAACCCGACGACACCGTAGCTGTGGCGGCATTTCTGCGCCAATGCGGTGAGTTTCGCATCATCGGCCCAGATCGCCATCTTGCGCACCGCGTCGCCGCCCGGCGGATAGCCGGTCAGCGAGGTCTCGGGGAAGACCACCAGATCCATCTGCCCATCATGGGCCTGTTCGAGGAACTCCACATGCTTGTGGAACAGCGTGTCGGGACTATGGGGGGTATGTTCGATCTGCGCGCAGGCGCAGCGCAGGATATCGCGGTGATGCATCGTTGGGTCCATCAAGAAAGAGCCGCTCCCCGGTCCGGGCAGGAGGGGAGCGGCGGGTCCGTATCAGATCAGCCCCTGATCCTTCAGGAAGGCTTCCGAGACGTCTTCGATGGTCTTCTTGTCGACGTCAACCTCGGCGTTGAGCCCCTGCATGACAGAGTCGTCAAGTTTGGCGGCGAGACCATTCAGAAGATCGCCGAGCTCCGGATTGGCCTCGAGCACCTCGGTGCGGATCGTCGGCGCCAGCGCGTAGTTCGGGAAATAGCCCTTGTCATCCTCGAGCACCTTGAAATCGAAAGCGGCGATGCGACCGTCTGTGGCAAAGACCAGACCGACATCGACCTTGCCGTCCTTCAGCGCCTGATAGACCAGACCGGATTCCATCGGCGCCAGATCCCGACGTTTGGTTTCGAACCCGTAGGCTTCTTCGAGCCCCGGCAGACCGTCGGCGCGTTTCGGGAATTCGATGTTCACGCCCATTTTCGGATTTTCGCCGTCGCTGTAGGCCGTGGCCAGATCGGAGAGCGTCGATAGGCCTTTGTCATCGCCCGCGCGCACGGCGAGCGCATAGGTGTTATTGGCGTTCGACGCGTCGAGCCAGGTGATGCCGACACCGGCATCGAGTTCCTTGACCTTGGCATAGGTTTCCGCGGCGCCCATCGGCTCGGTGATCTTATTGAAGGTCACCAGCGAGGTGCCGGTGTATTCCCAGTAGAGATCGACCTGACCGTTCTCCATCGCCGTGCGCAGCACGGTGGTGCCCATGCCGTCGAGCTTTTCGGTGTCATAGCCCTTCGCCTGCAACAGCTGGTCGGTCATTTCAGCCAGAATGAGCTGTTCGGTGAAATTCTTGCCGCCGACCTTGAGGGTCTCGGCCTGGGCCGAGAGGGGCAGGGCGAGGCTGGCGGCGAGGGCGACCCCGGCCAGGAGCGTTTGCGTTTTCTTGATCATGGTGTGACCTCCGTTGGTGTCTTTGTGCTTGATATGTTTTGAAATTACTTGCGCAGCGGGTTCACACCGCGTGGGATCAGCCAGTATTGCGCCTGTGCCAGCAGGAAATCGGCGAGCATCGACAGGAGCGCCACCGGGATGGCGCCGGCCAGAAGCATGTTCATGTCGTCGAGGCTGATGCCGGAAAAGATCAGCTCGCCAAGGCCGCCACCGCCGATCAGAAAGGCCAGCGGCACGGTGCCGACGTTGATCGCCACGGCGGTGCGGATGCCGGCGAAGATCACGAAGAGCGCATTCGGGATCTCGACCGTGCGCAGGATGTGCAGAGGTGTCATCCCCATGCCAGTTGCGGCTTCTTTCAGATAGCCGGGGACCTCTCGCAGCCCCTGATAGACATTGCGCACGATCGGCAAGAGCGTGGCGACCCAGAGCCCGAAGACGGCGGGCACGAAACCGATGCCCAGAAGCGTGATCGACAGCGCCAGGATCGCCAGCGTCGGAATCGTCGTGCCGATGTTGAAGACCTGCAGTGCACCCTCGGCATAGCGCTCCATGCGTGGCCGGCTGAGCCAGATCCCCATTGGTACGCCGACGAGGACCGCCAGGGAGGCGGAGATCAGCACCAACACCACATGCTGGCCGGTGAGATAGAGGATATCGTCGCTGAAATCGGCCCAGAGCCGGCCGAAATAGCCAAGTTCTCCGGTCATCAGGCCAAAGGTGAAGGCGGCGCCGACGGCAACGCCCGCCACCGTGCGCAGGTGATCGCTCAGATCGATCTTGTTGGCCGCACTCATTCCGCCGCCTCCGCAGAATCGCGATAGGTGGCGCCCAGAGCATGCGAAATCGCGCGCTGGGTGATCGAACCCTTGAAGAACCCGTCGTCATCGACACAGGCCAGCCAGCTCACGTCGTGGCGGAACATTTTCGACACGGCGGTGCGCAGGTCGTCTTTGACATGCACGGTCGAGGGCAGGGCGTTGTGATGCTCGGCCACGGTGCCGCGGGCCTCGAGAATGTCGTTGAGATGCAGAAAACCGCGGGCCCGGCCCTGTGGCCCGACCATGACGATGTTCTTGTGACCGGCCTCCTGCATCAGATGGCGGGCCTTGCCGACCTCGTCCTGGGCGGTGACGCGGAGCTGATCGCCATGCATCACCTCACCGACGCGCAACAGGCTCAGGCGTTTGAGCGTGCGGTCGGAGCCGACGAAGCTGGTGACGAAATCATTCACCGGCCGGGCCAGAAGGTCATCCGGCGACGCATATTGCACCAGTTTGCCATCCTTGAAGATCGCTACCTTGTCGGCCATCTTGATCGCCTCGTCGATGTCATGGCTGACAAAGGCGATGGTCTTGCGGATCTCGCTCTGCATTTTCAGGAATTCGTCCTGGATCACCGCCCGGTTGATCGGGTCGATGGCGCCGAAAGGCTCGTCCATCAGCAGAACCGGCGGATCGGCGGCCAGGGCCCGGATCACGCCGACGCGCTGTTGCTGCCCGCCGGAAAGTTCCTTCGGGAAGCGTTTCAGGAAGATCGCCGGGTCGAGATTGACCATCTCGAGCAAGTCTCCGGCGCGGCTGCGGGATTTTTTGCGATCCCAGCCGAGAAGATCCGGCACGACGCAAATATTGTCCTCGATCGTCATGTTCGGGAACAGGCCGATCTGCTGGATCACATAGCCGATGGAGCGGCGCAGCTCGACCGGGTTCAGCGTATCGACATCGCGCCCGGCCACGGTGATCTTGCCAGACGTCTTTGGGATCAGCGCGTTGATCATCTTCAAGGTCGTGGTCTTGCCACAGCCCGAGGGCCCCAGAAGGACGCAGATCTCGCCTTCGTTCACCTCCATCGACACCTGATCGGCGGCGATGACCGAGCCCCCGCCCGGGGTCTCGAAGACTTTGGAGAGTTTTTCGAGTTTGATCATATCGGGTCCCTTGAAATCTTGGGGTGAAGTTTGTCGGCTCAGGCGTTCGAGGGCGACGCGGAGGTAGAGGAGGAGGACGCCGGGGTCAGGCGCCTTTGCGCCCACATCAGCGCGTAATCGGCGGCAATCGCCAGGAGCGAGACCATGACGGCGCCGGTGATCAGCTGGCGCGGATCGGTCTGGGAAATGCCACGGCTGATGAAAACGCCAAGCCCTCCAGCGCCGATATAGGCGGCAATGGCGGTGATGCCGATGTTCATCACGACGGCGATGCGCACCCCGGCCATGACCACCGGAATGGCCAGCGGGATCTCGACCTTCATCAGCCGCTGCATCGGCGTCATGCCCAAGCCCCGTGCCGCTTCGCGCAGCGCCGGGTCGACATTGGAAATCGCGGTATAGGTGTTGCGGATGATCGGCAGCTGCGAATAGAGCAGCACCGCGATCACCGCCGGCAGGTAGCCGACCCCGTGGCCGATCAGCGACAGAATGGGGATCATCAGGCCGAAGAGCGCGATCGACGGGATGGTGACAATGATCGCCGCCACATAGAGCACGATATTGGCGGCTTTGCGGTTCAGCGTGATGGCGATCCCGATCGGCACCCCGGTCAGAATCGCGAGGCTGATGGCAACCCCGACGATGGCGATATGCTGGAGCGTCCTCTCAAGGATGACGTCCAGATTGTCCATGAAAAAGACAATCGTCTCCAATGTGTATTCCTCGTGTTGGACCAGATGGCCTGCCGGATGACAGGCGGAGCATCGGGATATGCGTTGCTGCGGAACTCATTTGGCGGTTCCTGTCTGTCCGGTATGTTGCAAAGCCGGGCGCCATTGCCTTTTTAAAAAAACGACAATTGTTGCGAATTTTACGTCAGTGCCGCAGATCGCGCGGGATGAGACCCGCCGGCAGCGCCCATCGCCCGCGGAGAGGCCATCGGGACAGATATCCCCTTGGGTCGCTCCCCCTTGGATCGGCCTGTGGCAGAGGGGTGGATCGGCGCGCCTGGCGGGCCAGCGCTTGCCCCGGTCGCGGCTATGCCGCAGGCAGCAGACGGCGCACCAGCATCACCACTTGCCAGATCAGGGTCGGCAACAGGCTCATCGACAGCACCACCATCCACATCGTGGCGTCGGGGGCCACGAGGCCGAGCACGGCCCCCAGCGGCGGCAGATAGGAAGGGATCAGCAACAGTATCATGCAAAGCGCCAGCGCGGCCCAGACCCATGGGTTGCGGGTAATCTCGTTGCGGATCAGCGGCGCGGTGCCGGCGTGCATGTTGAACACCTGCCAGAGCTGGGCCGTGGCCAGGGTCAGGAAGGTCACTGTCACCGTCGCCTCCGGCGTAATGCCGAGCCGGGGGCTGAGCCACATGGCGCCAAAGACCCCGGCGCTCATCAAAAGGCTCTGGGCGCCGAGCCGGAGCCATTGCGGCCGTCCCAGGATCGGTTCCTGCGGTGGCCGCGGCCGCCGCTCGAGCACATCGCTTTCCCCCTCGCCAAGCGCCAAGGCGAAGGCGGGAAACACATCGGTGATCAGATTGAGATAGAGGATCTGCAGGGGCAGGATCGGCAAGGGCAGGGACAAGAGCACGGCGAGCCCCACCACCAGAACCTCGGTCAGGTTGCAGGCCAGAAGATAGGCGGCAAAACGGCGGATATTGCCGAAGATGATCCGACCCTCGCGAATGGCGGCGACGATGGTCGGAAAGGCATCATCGAGCAGGATCATCGCCGAGGATTCCCGCGCCACATCGGTGCCTCTGAGCCCCATGGCCACGCCGATATCCGCCTGTCTGAGCGCCGGCGCATCGTTGACGCCGTCACCGGTCATCGCAACGATCTCGCCCGCGGCCTGATAGGCGCGTACCAGTTCGAGTTTCTCCTTTGGGCTGACCCGGGCGAAAATCCCGATCCGGGCGAAATTGTCGGCGCCATCGGCCGTGAGCTTTGCCACCTCGACGCCTTCGACGACATTTTCCGCCGCGCTTTCGAGGCCGACGCTCTGACCGATGCTGCGCGCCGTGGCGGCGTGATCGCCGGTGACCATGACGACGCGGATGCCGGCGCGGTGACAGGCGGCGATGGCATTGGGCACATCGCTGCGCGCCGGGTCCTCCAGCCCGATCAACCCGAGAAAGGTCAGCGCCTCATAGGGGGCGGGCTCCGGTCCGGATTCGGCTTTCGCGGCGCAGGCCAGCACCCGCAAACCGTGACGGGCCAACTCGGCGGCGCGCGCCAGCCAGAGTTGCCGGTCCTCTTCTTTGAGCGCGGCGAGCTGGCCTTCGGGAGAGATGAAATCGCTGTTGCGCAGCACCGCTTCCGGCGCGCCTTTGATCGCGTAGAGCGCATCCTCGCCGCGGCGGTGGATCGTTGCCATCATTTTGCTGGTGCTGTCGAAGGCCACCTTGCGCAGCAAAGGATAGCGCTGCAGCAAGCTGTCGCGGGCATGGCCAACCGTGAGCCCGGCGCGCAGCAGTGCCACCTCCATCGGGTCGCCGGTGCCCTCGGCCTCGGCATCCTCGAGCGCGGCATCGTTGCAAAGCACCGCGACCTCGATCAGCGTGGCAAGCTGGGCGTCGCTCTCACCGGGGCGGGCCGCGTCGTCTGTCGTCATGCCCTGTGTCGTCAAGCCCGGTGTCGCCATACCCGGTGTCGTGATGCCGTCCAGCGGGCCGTCCAGCCCGACCTCGCCCGAGGGCAGCCAGACCCGCCGCACCGACATCCGGTTCTCGGTCAAGGTGCCGGTCTTGTCTGTCAGGATCACGGTGGTGGCGCCCAGCGCCTCGACCGCCGAGAGATGTTCGACCAGCGCATTCTGACGCGCCATGCGCCACATGCCGCGGGCCAGTGTCAGGGTCGCCACGACCGGAAGCCCCTCCGGGATCGCCGCCACGGCGAGCGCAATCGCGGCTTCGGCCATCATGAACGCGTCCTTGCCGCTCAGAATGCCGATCCCGGCGATCAGGACGGTCAACACGAGCGTCGCCCAGACCAGCTGCGACGACAGATGCGCCAGTTTCTTTTCGATCGGCGAGCTTTCCGTTCCGGCCTCGGCCACCAGCTCGGAGACCTGACCGATTTCGGTCGCAAGCCCGGTCCCGGTGACCACGCCAAGCGCGCTGCCGGCGGTCAGGGAGGTGCCGCGGTAGAGCATGGAATGTCGGTCTGCCAGCCGCGCCTCCGCCGCCACCGGTGCGGCGGATTTGTCGACGGCAAGGGATTCCCCGGTCAGGGTGGATTCATTGACCTGAAGATTTGCGGTCTCGATCAGCCGCAAATCGGCGGGCACGGCATCGCCGGCATCCAGCAAGACGATATCGCCGGGCACGAGCTCTTCCGAGGCGATCATCCGGTCATGGCCGTCACGGCGCACCCGGGCTTTCGGGGTTTCCAGCGCCTGCAGCCCCTCGATCGAACGCGCCGCCTTGTATTCGGTGAAAAAGCCGATCAGCGTGTTGATCAGCAGCACGATCACGATGGCGATCGTCTCCGCCGCCTCGTGAAACAGCGCCGCGAGCACCGCCGCACCGGCCAGCAGGAACACCACGGGGCTCTGCAATTGCCGCAAGAGCAGGGTGAGGAGGCCAACCCTTTGTTTCGAGGCGATCCGGTTGGGGCCGAATTGGCTGCGTCTCTTTGCGACCTCCGGCTCGGCAAGCCCCTTATCCGCCGTGACGCCAAGCCGGGTCAGGATCTCATCGCCCGACTGCGCATGATATCGGAGCACCGGATCGATCTGTTCTGTCACCTTGGTCACGTTGAGTCGCCCTAATTGCTTGTGTTCAAACATGATATGGATCTGTGATATTCACAACCATCGGTCACCACCTTCGCTGCGCGCAATGCCCGGATCGGAACCGGGCGTGCACGATGTGAGATCTCGGCGGGTCGATTTTTCACCGACTTCTCAAAACGGACGCAATAGGGCTATGTTGGACGGAGGGCGCCAAGGCGTGCCATGTCAAAGCGCCGGCCGAAGGACGCTACCCGGAGGCGGCAACATGGACGCGCCTTCAGAACCTTTTGGGAGAGTTCCGGATGAAACCTGTTCCTTTGGGCATGGTCGGTGGCGGGCAGGGCGGTTTTATCGGCGCGGTGCATCGCATCGCCGCCCGGCTCGACAATCGCTTTGAACTGGTGGCGGGGGCGCTGTCCTCCGACCCGGAAAAAGCCCGGACCTCTGCCGAGGCGATCGGGCTCGAGCGCAGCTATGACAACTGGGCGGAGATGGCCCGGTCCGAGGCGGCCCGCCCGGACGGCATCCGCGCCGTTGCCATCGTCACGCCCAATCATCTGCATTTCGGACCCGCGAAAGCCTTTCTCGAAGCGGGAATTCACGTGATCTGCGACAAGCCGATGACCGCGACGCTCGAAGAGGCCGAGGCGTTGGCCGAGATCGCCACACAGTCGAAAGCCCTGTTCATCCTGACCCACACCTATGCCGGTTATCCGATGCTGCGCGAGGCCCGGCGGCTGGTCGCCGAAGGCGCGCTCGGGCACCTGCGGCTGGTCAATGTCGAATATGTTCAGGACTGGCTGGCCGAACCGCTGGAGCAAAGTCAGCCGATCTGGCGCACCGATCCGAAACAGGCGGGGGCCGGCGCGATTGGCGACATCGGTACCCATGCTGCGCATCTGGCACGCTTTGTCTCCGGCCTGCCGATCGAGGCGGTCTCCGCCGAGTTGCACAGTTTCGTCGCGGGCCGTCAGGTCGATGACAATTGCCATGTCATGCTGCGCCTAGCCGATGGCGCGCGGGGGATGCTCTGGGCCTCACAGGTCGCGCCGGGCTTCGACAACGATCTGCACCTGCGGGTGATCGGCGAGGCGGGCGGGCTGGAATGGCATCACGATCGCCCCGACGAGCTGCGTTTTACGCCCCTGGGCGAGGCGACGCGCATCCTGAGCCGCGGAGGTCCCGGATTTCAGGGGCAAGCCCGTGTGCCTGCTGGCCATCCCGAGGGCTATCTCGAAGCCTTTGCCTCGCTCTATACCGACGCCGCCGATGCCATCGCGGCCGGGCAGATGCCCGAGGGGCTGCCGGGGATTTCCGACGGGCTGAGCGGGCTGCGGTTCATCGCGGCCTGTCAGGCCTCGAGTACCGCCGACGGGCGCTGGACCGCGCTTGTCTGACCGTTTCCGACGGTGATCGTCTGACCCCTCCGGTCCCCGGGCGCAGAGTGGCTCAGGCCCGGAGGCTGTCGAGAATGCGATCCATCATGGCGTCGCAGGCAAGGAGCTCGGAGAGTTCGAGATATTCGTCGGGCTTATGGCCTTGCCCCTCCATCGAACCGGGGCCGCAGACCACGGTCGCAATCCCGAGCCCCTGAAAGAACCCGGCCTCCGTGCCGAAGGCGACCTTGGTCACGGCGTTGGTTTTGGCGAGGGTTTTCGCCAAGGTCACGATCTCCGCCTCCTCCGGCACGTCGAGACCGGGATAGGCGTTGACTTCCGTGACCTCGATACGTGCCACGGGGCACTGTGTCGCAAAGCGGTCGGTAACGCGCGCCGCGGCGGCGTAGATCCGGGCGGCGATGTCTTCGGCGGCATCGGCGGCGAGGTGGCGGTATTCGAACCGCATCTCCGCCCGGTCCGGCACGATGTTCAGAGCGGTCCCACCCGAAAGCGTGCCGACATGGACCGTGGAATAGGGCACGCCGTAAGCCGGGTCACGCGCGCCCTCTGTGGCGTAATAGTCCTGAAGGACGCGCAGCTCGGTGGTGAAGTCGGCGGCCAGATGCAGCGCATTGGTGAACAGGGGCGCCAGCGCCGAGTGCCCGCTTTCGCCATGACAGATCGCTTCAAACGCCGCCTTGCCCTTGTGCCCGATGGCCACCTGCATCCCGGTCGGTTCGCCGACGAAACAGGCGCGGGGGTGACCGAGGGCCGCGGGCAGGGCACTGATCATCTGTTGAATGCCGACACAGCCCACTTCCTCGTCATAGGAAATCGCCAGTTTGAGCGGTTCTTTGAGAGGGACCTTGGCGGCGCGGTCCGCCAGCGCCAGCATGGCGGCCAGATAGCCCTTCATATCCGTCGTGCCGCGGCCATAGAGCCGGTCGCCTTCGCGGGTCAGGCGAAACGGATCGCGGCTCCAGTTTTGCCCGGTCACCGGCACCACATCGGTATGCGCCGACAGCATGATCCCGTCGCCCTCGGGCCCGAGCACGGCAAAAAGCCCCGCCTTCTGACCGGTCGCATCCGGCACGCGGGTGATGCGAAATCCGCGGGCGCGCAGATAGTCTTCGACAAAATCGATCAGCGGCAGGTTGGATCTGGCGCTGGTGGTGTCAAAGGCGATCAGCCGGTCGAGAAGGGTCAGGGTGTCCATATGTGCTGTGCTCGGTTGGGGGCGGCGGGCTCAGAGACCCGCCGCGACTTCGGTGATGGCCTCGCGCAGAATGCCCTCGATCTCGTCGATCATCGCCTCATCCATGATGAGGGTCGGCGAGAGGATGAGCACATTGCCCAGAGGCCGGGCGATGAGACCGCGTTTCTGACAGGCGCGGGCGACCTTGAGACCGACCTCGACCTCGGCGGGATGGCTTTCCTTGGTGGTGCGATCCTTGACGAATTCGATGCCGATCATGAAATGGCTGCCGCGCACTTCGCCGACCAGCTCAATGTCCGAGAGCCCGCGCAGTTTGCGCTCGAAATAGGCGCCGGTGGTGCGGACGCGCTCCGGGATGGCTTCGCGTTCCATGATCGCGATATTGGTCAGCGCGGCGGCGGCGGCGGCGGGGTGGCCGGAATAGGTCATGCCGTGCAGGAACATGCCGTCGGGGCCGGAGATCACGTCGTGAATCTCGTCCGACACGATGGTGGCCGACATCGGCTGATAGCCCGAGGTCAGACCCTTGGCGGTGTTGATGATGTCGGGCGTGGTGTCGAACACGGCCTCGGAGGCAAAGAAATGGCCGAGCCGACCAAAGGCGGTGACCACCTCATCGGCGATATATTTGATGTCATGGGCGCGGCAGATCTCCTGCATCCGGCGGTGATAGCCCTGAGGTGCTGCGATCACGCCGCCCGCGCCCTGAATCGGTTCGGCGATGAAGGCACAGATGTTTTCCGCCCCGATACGATCAATGCTTTGGCTCAGATCCAGGGCCAGCGCGTCGAGGAATTCGGCTTCTGTCATCTCGCCGCCCTCGCGCCAGTGATGCGGCGCGCGCAGGTGATGCACGAGCTCTGAAGCGGCGGTCCAGCCCTCCGAATAGCCGGGCGTGGTCATCGCCATCGAAAGGTGGGTCGAGCCGTGATAGGCGCCATGCCTTGAGAGCACCTTGAGCTTGTTCGGGCGGCCCTTGCGGATGTTGTAATGGTGCAGAATGCGGATCGCGCTGTCATTGGCGACCGAGCCGGAATTGCCGAAATAGACCGCGTTGAGATCGCCGGGGGCGAGCTCTGCAAGCTTTTGCGACAGGGCCGCCGCCGTCGGGTGGGTGAAATTGTAGAAGGTCGAATAATAGTCGAGCGTCTGCAACTGATTGGCAATCGCCTCGATCATCTCGCGCCGCCCATGACCGATGTTGACACACCACAGGCCGGCGATGCCGTCGATCATCTTCTGCCCGTCATTGTCATAGACATAGGCCCCCTCGGCACGGCTGATCACGGTGCGGGCGCCTTGGGCCTTGAGCGCGTTGAGATCGGCGAAGGATTGGATGAGATGGGCATCCTGGTCGAGAATGGCGGCGGTGGAGGCGCGTGCGAAGGTCATGATCTGTCTCCTGGACTGTTTCCGGTGCGGCGAAATCGGGATAAATTACCCCTTTTCTTACAGGCCTTTTTTCTTCTATTTCCGACAGAGGGGTATATACCCCCAAGGAGGTATGCATGATCCCCGAACCGTCTCATGCGCCAGAACAGCAGCGCGCCGCAGATCATCTGGCCGAGGCCATCACGCGCCTCGGAGAGGAGGATTTTGCCGCCGCTTTCACCGCATGGCTGCACAGTGAACTGGCTTTCGACAATATGACCATTCTGGCCTATGCCGAGGCCGGACCTCCGGCGCCGGTGTTTCGCGCGGCAGGGGATCGGCGCGTGCACGCCCGGCTCGACAGCGCCTATCTCAACGGCGCTTACCTGCTCGACCCGTTTCATCAGCTGCATCTCGACGGCGCGCCCGACGGGCTGTACCGGCTTCAGGACATCGCGCCGGATCATTTTACCCGTGGCGAATATTACCTGACCTATTATGCGGCGACGACGCTGACCGATGAGATCGCGTATCTGATCGCGCCCGGGCCCGGCGTGAGCGTGACCGCCTGTCTGGGGCGCGACGCCTCCACAAACCGAAAGTTTTCCGCCCGTGATCTGGCCGAGGCCGCGCGCATTGCGCCGGTCTGTCTGGCGCTGATGCGACGGCATTGGGCAGAGCTCGATACTGATATGCCGGGGCAGGGGACCGAAACCGTGCCGGACCGATTGCGCCGGAACGCGGCAACGCTTGGCATCGCGCTGACGCCACGACAGGCGGAGGTCGCGTTTCTGATCCTGAAAGGGCATTCGACCACCTCTATTGCATTGCGGCTTTCGCTCAGCCCGCAGACCGTGAAAGTCTTTCGAAAACAGCTCTATAGCCGCTGCGGCATCAGCTCTCAGGCGGAGCTGTTTTCGCTTTTTCTGCCACTGCTGGGCTCGCCAGAGGGCCGCTGATCTCGCGGGGTACACCGCCCGGCGAAAATCCGTCCCGGACCCAGGATTGCGCGAACTCGAGAAAGCTGCGCACCACATGGGTGGTCTCGGCATGCGGTGGCATCAACAGCCCCATTTTCAAGGGCCGCAGATTGCCCGCGAGCGGTATGAATTTCAGCGACTTGCCATCGGGGGACATGCCGTTGAGCGGTCGCAGGTTGGCGATCGAATAGCCAAATCCATTGGCCACCAGGCTGCGCACCACGGCAATGTCGCGCGAGCGTTCGGAAATCTCCGGCTTGATGCCCTTGTCCTGAAAGAACGACAGGAAATAATCCGCGCTTTGCGGCAGGTCGAGCAGCACCATCGGCAGGCTGCGCAGCTCCTCGACGTCGATCTCCACCCGATCCGCCAGCGGGTGATCCGCCGGGATCAGCACAAAGGGCGGCATTTCGATCAAGGGAATAAAGGTCAGATCGGGCGGCACCACCAGATCATAGGCCAGGGCCACATCGATCTCCGCCCGTCTGAGCGCGCTGACCAGATCGTTGGCGTCATATTCGCTCTGGGAAAACCGCACCTCTGGGAAACTGTCGGTGAAATCCTTGCGCAACGCCGGCAGGACAACCTGGGCAAAGGTCAGCATGCAACCGACCATGATCGGCCCGCGCACCTGACCGGAAATATCCCCGGCCAGATCGACCAGCCGGTCGGCCTCGCGCAGCACGGCGCGGGCCTGATCCATGAGTACGCGCCCGGCCTGTGTCAGCGACAGGCCCTGCGCGTGCTGGCGCACGAACAAGGGCATGCCGAATTCGGTTTCGAGCTGGGAAATCGCCGTCGAGATCGAGGGGGACGAGACATTGACGCGACCGGCGGCCACCGTGATGCTGCCGGCCTCTCCGACCGCGACGAAATATTCAAGCTGTCGGAGAGTGAAACGGATCATAGGTCGCCTTTTGTCCATGCTGCGCCCTACAGTTTGTACTTGATCCACGTGGTTTTCAACGCAGTGTATTTGTCGAGCGAATGCAGCGAGAGATCGCGGCCAAAACCCGACTGTTTCATGCCACCAAAAGGTGTCTGGGCCGAGAGTGCATCGACCGTGTTCACGGAGACGGTGCCGACGTTCAGACGCTCCGACACCCGAAGCGCGCGGCTGAGGTTGTCGGTCCAGACCGAGGCGGCGAGGCCATAGATGCTGTCATTGGCCATGGCGATAACCTCGTCCTCGCTGTCAAATGGGATGACCGCCAGCACCGGGCCGAACACCTCGTCGGTGGCGATCGGATCGTCTTGGGCCACATCGCCGAAAATCGTCGGGGTGACGAAACAGCCCGTGCCTTCGAGCGTCACGCGCTCGCCACCCGACACCAGTCGCGATGTGTCGGCGGCGGCCTCGATCCGGGCCATGATGGATTGCGTCTGTTTCTCATCGACGATGGCGCCGAGCTTGGTTGCGGGATCGAGCGGATTGCCGGGCTTGAGCGCTTCGGCGCGGGTCTTCATCAATTCGAGGAACCTGTCCTGAATCGAACGCTCCACATAGAGCCGGCTGTTGGCGGAACAGACCTGCCCGCCGTTGAAGAAGATCCCGAAAGCGGCCATGTCGGCGGCGGCCTCGAGGTCTTCGCAATCGGCGAAAATGATGTTCGGGCTTTTGCCGCCGGTCTCCGGCCAGACCTGTTTCAGATTCGATTGCCCGGAATATTCCATGAATTTCTTGCCGACAAAGGTCGAGCCGGTGAAGGCCAGACAATCGACATCCATATGCAGGCCAAGCGCCTTGCCCGCCGTCGCGCCAAAGCCCGGCACAACATTGAACACGCCATCGGGGATGCCGGCCTCTTGTGCCAGTTCCGCCAGACGCAGCGCCGAGAGCGGCGATTGTTCGGCGGGTTTCAAGACGACGGAATTGCCCGCGGCCAGTGCCGGCGCGGATTTCCACGTCGCCATGTCGAGCGGGAAGTTCCACGGCACCACCGCGCCGACGACGCCCAGCGGCACACGCCGCACCAGCGCCAGATCACCGGCGGCGGTGGGGGCCACCTCGTCATAGAGCTTGTCGATCGCCTCGGCATACCATTGGAAGAAATGCGCCGATCCCGGCACATCCACGGTGGCGGCATCCGTGACCGGCTTGCCCATGTCGAGACTGTCCAGAAGCGCCAGTTCCACAAGGTTTTCGCGAATGAGGTCCGCGAGTTTGAGCATCACCGCCTTACGCGCGCCCGGCTCCATCCGCGACCAGCGCCCGTCCTCAAAGGCCGCCCGTGCGGCCTTGACGGCGTGGTCGATGTCGGCGGCATCGCATTCGGCGATCTGCGCGATCTCCTCGCCCGTGGCCGGGTTGATCGTGGCAAATGTCTTGCCGGAGAGCGCATCGACGAATTGCCCGTCAATGAAGGCCTGTGTGCGAAAGCTCAAAGCCGCGGCATGATCTTGCCAGTCGGAAAAGCTCAGTTCCATGGTGAACCTCTTATGATCTGCGGCCTTGGCCGCGCATGTCGTTTGAAACGCTCATGGCGCTGATTTGGCGCTTATTCGTCGCCCGGCACGCCGTAGGAGGGCGCTTCGCGCGGGTCGAGGGCGCGTTGAATATAGGCGTCGAGTTGGGGCCTGTAGACCTCCCAGGCGGTGGCGATGTTCTCGATCGGGCAGTCCTCGGTCCAGTCACAGCGTAGTTCGGCCACGGGCCAGGAGACCTTGTCGACGATCAGCATGCCGGCGGAATGCACCGGTCCGGCTTCGCCTCCGGCGGAGAGCCCCGCGCGCATCGCGGCGATCAGCCGGTCACCAATGTGGCCGGAGCTGGCGAGGTACGCATCGACGATGGCCTGTGGCACCGTGTCATTGGCCAGAAGATTACCGCCGGAGGCGACGTTCTCGGCCCGGGCCTCGGTCCAGATGCCGAGGGAATTCGGACCGGAGTGAACCGCCGTACCGCCCTGGGTGTCGACCGCGAGCACCTGTCGGTACGCGATGTATTTCCCCGTCGCCTGGATCTCTGCAATCGCCTCGGCGGCGCTCATGCCCTCTTCCATCAAATCAAGGGTGAGGGGACCAAGCGTCGGATCGGTGACGTTTTGCGAGGCCACCGCACCGACGCCCGCACGGGCATAGGCACAGCGCGCGGCGACGGCCGGGGAGGAGGAGGAAATCGCGACACCGAACATGCCGGTCTCGGGACAGCGGGCGACGAGGGAAAAGGTCATCGGATCAGGCCTTTTTCTGGATGTAATCGTCGGGGATCACTGCCGTGCCGTCGATCTCGACCAGCCAGTCGGGGCGCGCCAGTGCGTTGACCACCAGCCCGGTGGAGACCGGGTGCACGCCTTTGATATATTCGCCCATGGTGCGATAGACCGCCTCGCGGTGACGCACGTCGGTGATGTAGACGACCACCTTGACGAGATGCTCCATCGCGCCGCCGGCCTCTTCGATCAGCTGCCGGATATTCTGCATCACCTTGTGGGTCTGTTCGACCGGATCGTGGCTTTCGATATTCTTGGCATCGTCGAGGTTCTGCGGGCACTGACCGCGCAGCCAGACCGTTTTCCCGCCCTGGGTCACGACGGCCTGACACAGGTCGTTGTCGAGGTTCTGCTCGGGATAGGTTTCTTTGGTGTTGAATGTGCGGATGCGCGTGTGGGCCATCGTGGTCTCCAGTCAGTGTGCGGGCATACCCTCCCCGCGGGGTCTTTGAAAATCCTCCCGCCCCCAGGGGAAACGGGGCGGGAGGCAGGCAAGCTTACTGTAGCAGGTCTGTCCAGACCTTGGTCACCAGATCCTGTGCCGCCGGGCTACAGGCCTGGGCAAAAACCACCGGGACAGTCGGGAAAAGTTCCGGCGCGTTTTCCGGTGTGTAGAGGGCCTTGCTCTCATCGATCGCCACCGGGGCGGAGTGGGCGTAGTAGTTGTACTGCTCCGTGGCGTTCTCGACGGTGGACATGAAGTCGATAAAGGCCTTGGCATTGTCGACATTCGCGGCCCCTGCCGGAACGACGAAGCTGTCGAGCCAACCGACGAGCCCCTCTTTCGGTGCGGCATATTCGACATTGGCGCCGGAGTTGCGCAGGCGCAGCGTGTTGCCATCCCACCAGAAATGCGCGGCAACCTCGCCGGAGCCGAGACGGTTCTCGATATTGTCGGAAGTGTACGCCACGACCGAGGGTTTCTGAGCCACGAGAAGATCGTAGACCTTTTTCATCTCGGCCTTGTCCTCGGAACAGAATTCGACGCCGAGGTAAAGCTGGGCGGCGGAGACCACTTCGTCCGGGTAGGACAGGAGCGCGATGGAGCCGGCAAGATCGGTCGGTTCGAACAGCACGGACCAGCTGTCGACCGGGCCATCGTATTTGTCACGGTTCACCGAGAAGCCGGCGGTGCCATAGGCAAGCGGGATGGAATAGTCGTTCTCCGGGTCCCACCACTGGCCTTTCCAGCGCGCGTCGAGCTGGGCGTAGGCGGCGAGCTCATAGGCGTCGATGTCTTCAAGCAGACCTTCGTCGGCCATGATCTTCACAAAGTGCTGCGACGGCGTCACCAGGTCATAGCCCGAGGACCCGGCCTGCAGCTTGGTCAGCGCGTCCTCGTTCGAGGAAAAGCTGTCGACATTGACTTCAATGCCGGTCTCTTCGGTGAATTTGGCGATCAGATCGGGCGAGATGGAATCCGCCCAGGCGTAGATATTGAGCGTGCCTTCTGCCGCGGCAGGGGCCGCAAACGGCAGGATCAGCGTGGTGGCAAGCAGAAGTTTCTTCATTGGGTGTCTCTCCTTGTTGCGCCCTTGATGGTTGATATGTGGAGGATGGCCCAAGGGCAGGACCGGAACGTATCGGGGATCAGCCTCGCCGCATCGCCCTGACATTGAGGATCAGAACGAGGGTTGCCAGCAGCAGCGACGCGGCGATCAAAAGCGTCGAGATGGCGTTCAGCTCGGGCGTGGTGCCCTGACGGATCAGGCTGAAGATATAGACGGGCAGGGTGGTCGCGCCGCCGGAGTTCAACAGGTTCGAGGTGATGAAATCGTCCATCGACATGACGAAAGCGGTCATCGCGCCGGCAAAGACACCGGGCAAGATCATCGGCAGGGTGACCAGCCGGAAGGCGGTAAAGGGCGCGGCGTAGAGATCGCGGGCCGCCTCTTCGAAATCCAGTGACATGCCCTGAAGCCGCGCCCGGATCGGCAGGAAGGCGAAAGGCGTGCAAAAGGCCGTGTGGGCAAGAACGAGTTTCAACAGCCCGTTGGTCAGGCCGATCTGGGAAAACAGGATCAAGACGGCCACGGCCAGGACGATTTCGGGCAACAGAAGCGGCAGGTTGACCACGGTTTCCGAGACCCGGCGGAACCTGAGATCCGTCGCGCGGGTCAGCACGATGGCCGCGAGAAGCGCGATCAGCGTGGCGCAGAGGGTCGCGATGACAGCGACCATGACGGAGATCTCCAGCGCGCTCATCAAGGCCTCATTTGCCAGAGCGGCGGCGTACCATTTCGTCGAGAACCCGGTCCAGACCGACACCAGACGGTTGTCGTTGAAGGAATAGACCACCACCACGGCAATCGGCAGATAGAGCCAGAGAAAGAACAGGATGCTGAGCGGGCGCAGGCCGGGATAGGCGCGGATATTGGGCTGTTTCATAGCGTCGCCTCCATTTGACGGCCGGCGCGGCGGGCGTTGAGCAAGAGCGTGAGCACCACGAGGATCAGCAGGACCATGGCGATCGCCGCCCCGAAGGGCCAGTTGCGCGCACCGCCGAATTGGGTCTGGATCAGCGTCCCCATCATCAATTGCTTGCCGCCGCCCAAGAGCATGGGTTCGAGCACCGTGCCGAGACAGGGCACGAAGACGAGGATGCTGCCGGCGGTCAGGCCGGGGGCGGCAAGCGGAAGGATCACGCGTTTGAGCGCGGTCCAGCGCCCGCCATAGAGATCGTGGCTGGCCTCGATCAGCGCCGGGTCGATCTTTTCGACCGAGGCATAGACCGGCAGGATCATCAGCGGGATATAGCTGTAGACCATGCCGGTGATCATCGCACCCGGCGTGAACAGAAAACCGGAAATATCCGCCCCGCCGAAGATCCGGTAGATGCGTTCGAGCAAGCCATCATTGCCGAGAATGATCAGCCAGGCATAGACCCGCACAATCATCGAGACCCAGAATGGCAGGGTCACGAGATAGAGCAGGATGGTTTTCAGCCGGCTCGATTGCTGGGAGATATAATAGGCGACGGGCAGGGCGAGGAGCAGCGAAATCAGCGTCGCACCGCCTGCAAACAGAAGTGTCCGACCGATGATGAGGACATATTTCGGATCGAACTCCAGCTCGTCGGTCCAGCCGACGGTATAGAGGATCTGACGATAAGAGCTGAGATCGAAGGCCCAGTTGAAGCCGCCGTAAGCGCCGCGCTCGGCGACGCTGACGCCCGCGACGATCAGGATCGGCACGATCAGCGTCAGAATCATCAGCGCCCAAGCGGGCACGAGGCCCCAGAAACGAAACGCCTTGCTCATTGTCCCAACACCCTTGCGTCGCTTTCGCGAAAGCCGACCTGCACGGCGGCGCCGATTTCCAGCGAATCCTGATGCGAATGGGCGTTGCGGCGCGATAGGCGCAGGGTCTGTTCGCCGATTTGCACGGTGTAATGGGTGAACCCGCCCATGTAATTGCGCGCACGCACCGTGCCGGTGAGGACCACACCCTCGGCCTGATCGCCGACGCCGATCTTTTCCGGCCGGATCGACATGGTGGCCGGGCCGGGACCGGTCAGGCCCTGATGCGTCGTGGTGATCTCGGCCCCCAGGGCCGTGCGGATCGTTGCCTTGGCGCCGTCGAGCAAGATCACCTCGCCCTCGAGGAAATTCGTATCGCCGATGAAATCCGCGACAAAGCGGTTGGTCGGGTCCTCGTAGATTTCCTTTGGCGAGCCGATCTGTTGCACGCGGCCCTTGCCCATGACCGCGATCCGGTCGGACATGTCGAGCGCTTCTTCCTGATCATGGGTCACGAAGACAAAGGTGATGCCGGTGTCGCGCTGCAGCGCGCGCAGCTCGTCGCGCATCGCCTGGCGCAGTTTCAGATCGAGCGCCGAAAGCGGTTCGTCCAGCAGCAGCACCTCGGGCTCCGCCGCCAGCGCGCGGGCCAGCGCGATCCGCTGCCTCTGACCGCCCGAAAGCTGATCGGGTTTGCGCTGTGCGAATTGCTCCATATGGACCATTTCGAGCATCTGCCCGACGCGTGCGGTGATCCGCGCCTTGTCCCAGCCGAGGTTCTTGAGCCCGAAGGCGATGTTCTGGCTCAGCGTCATATGCGGAAACAGCGCATAGTTCTGGAACACCGTGTTCACCCGGCGTTTGTGCGCCGGCATCTGGGCGATTTCCTGACCGTTGAGCAACAGCGTGCCCGAGCTCGGCGTCTCGAACCCCGCGATCATCCGCAAGAGCGTGGTCTTGCCGCAGCCCGACGGCCCCAGAAGCGTGAAGAATTCGTTCTGGAAAATTTTGAAATCGACATGGTCGAGCGCCGTGTAATCGCCGAAATTTTTCGACACGTTCACGACTTCGATCGCGGAGGAACGGCTCATGCGTTAAGTCCTTGGGTTCGGCCAGTTCTTTGTGGCTGGCTTGTCGTTGTCTCGGGGCTTCGTTTCAGGCGGCCTCGGTGAGGATCATGCGGGCGCATTTCTCACCGATCATCATCGTCGGCGCGTTGGTGTTGCCGCCGATCAGCGTCGGCATCACCGAAGCATCCGCCACGCGCAGCCCTGTGACCCCGCGCACCTTCAGCGTCGCCGGATCGGTCACCGCCATCTCGTCGGTGCCCATCTTGCAGGTGCCGACCGGGTGGAACACGGTCAGCGCCGCGTCGCGCAGGTAGTCAAAGATCCTGGCATCGCTGTCGACCTGTTTGCCCGGCAGCATCTCGACGCCGCGGATCGCATCGAAAGTGCTGTCACCCAAAATGCTCCGCGCCACCTTGATGCCTTCGACCAGCACTTCGGCATCCTGCGGGTCGGAGAAGAATTTCGGATCGATCGCCAGCGCGCCATTCTGACCGAGGCGGATTTCACCGATGGATTTCGGACGCAGCACACAGGTGTGTACGGCATAGCCATGGCCGTATTCGATCACCCGGCCGCGGTGGCTGCGATAGCCGGGGACGAAATGGAACTGAATATCCGGGTTGTCGCCCGCGTATTTCGTGCGGGCAAAGCCGCCCGCCTCGACATAGTTGGTGGTGAACATGCCCTTGCGCTGCGCCAGCCAGCGGAACGGGGCGGCGATCATCGAGGGCAGGTTGCGCACCGACAGGCCCAGCGTCTTGGTGGATCTCGAACGCACCGTGATCATGCCGTCGACATGGTCGCGCAGGTTCTGGCCCACGCCCGGAAGATCATGCGCCACGCGCACGCCCGCCGCCTGCAACATCGCCGCCGGACCGATGCCGGAGCGCAAGAGCAACTCGGGCGAATTGATCGCGCCGGCCGACAGGATCACCTCCTTTTCGGCCTTGAGCAGCTTTTGCCCCTCCGGGCCGGAGACCTCGATACCGGTCGCCTTGCCGTTCTCCACGACCACCCGCTTGGTGTCGGTGCCGGTCAGGATGGTGAGATTGGCGCGGTCGCGCACCGGATGCAGGAAGGCGCGATACGACGACCAGCGCTTGCCGTCATGCTGCGTGACATTGTAGATCCCGAGGCCTTCCTGGGTCTCACCGTTCATATCGGTATTTTCCGCGAGCCCGGCCGCGCGTCCCGCCTTGATGAACATCTTGCCGACCGGGTTCGGGTCGCGGTGCAGCTCGACATGGAGCTCGCCGCCGGTGCCGTGGTATTTCGGGTCCTGGCCGATGGCGTTGTTCTCGAGATCCTTGAACACCGGCAGCACATCGTCCCAGGCCCAGCCGTCACAGCCCAGCTCCGCCCATTCGTCATAGTCGGAGGCGGCGCCGCGAATGTAGAGCATCGAGTTGATCGCCGAGGAACCGCCAAGCGCCTTGCCGCGATTGAGCGGAATGCGGCGGTTGTTCAGCCCCGGCTGCGGCACGCTCATGTAGCTGTAATCGTATTTCGGATCATTATAGAGCGACAGGATGCCGGCGGGCACCTGCACGCGCGGCGAGCTATCCTTGCCGCCAGCCTCGACAATGCACACCCGGGTCTGCGGGTCTTTGGACAGCCGGTTTGCCAGGACGCAGCCCGCCGATCCGGCGCCAACGATGATATAGTCGAAGCTGTCTTTGTGCATTGGAACCTCACTTTGTCCTTTTGCACCTAGGTGCCAGCGCGCGGCGTCTGATGCCCATTCATAAGATTTAACGCGCTGATTAGACGGGCTCTAACATCATTAAATTCAATTAGTTGGCAGGCTTTTCAATTTTTCGGCGGTCGCTCTCGCTTGAGAAATGGGCAGTGCGCATAAAATATATGCACAATAAATCATACAGCAGGGGCGGAAGCTCGGGGCGGCAGATATCGCGATGCCGCGGGATCGCTCTGCGCCGGGCTGCCTTGGATTGCGCAGGCGCGCGCAAGCGGACATGGCACAGGTTGTTTCAGGAATTCCTATGCAGCCCCCGACAGATAAAAAGCCCCGCCCGGAGACCGGGCAGGGCGGGGTATTCAGGCTTTGGGGCGGTCAGTTCAGGTGCCGACGGCAGCGCCTTTCAACGCGTCTTCCGAAGCCTCGTAATCGGCATAGGTGCGTCGGGTGGCGATATGGTCGGCAATATATTTGGCGTCGTGCCAGACGCCCCAGATAAAGGTCGATCCGCGCCGCGACAGCCATGGCAGGCCGAGGAAATACACGCCTTGCTCGGTGGAAACGCCGCGCTGATGCGCAGGTTTGCCCTCCGCGTCGAAGGCATCGACCTTGAGCCAGCTGTAATCCTGCCCGAAACCGGTCGACCAGATGACGGTTTTGATACCGGCCTCGGCGAGATCCAGCTCGGACAGCGGGTTGACCATGCAGTCCGGGTCCGGACGTTTGATCCGGGCGGAGGGTTCCTCCGGCAGGTCGAGCCCGTTGCGGAGGATATAGGCATCGGCGGCATCCAGCAGGGAGCGCAGATTTTCATCGCCGCCGTTCACATTGGCGACCAGATCGGTCCCGAAGAACACCTTGCCATCGGCATAGCTGTTGCTGCGTCCGACCAGCGTCATGCCGCGTGCGGCAAGGTCGCGAAAATCGATGGTCTTGCCGCCGTCGGCACCGCTGACCGCGATGGTGACATGTTCCTTGCCGGGTTCCATGGCGGGGGCATCCCAGAGGCCCAGAACGCCGAGCCACCAGACGAAATCGCGGCCACGATAGCTGCGCGGCGGGCGGTCGTGCGGACCAACGGAGAGGTACACCTTGCGCCCGGCTTTCATCAGCTCCTCGGCGATCTGCACGCCGGAGGAGCCGGCGCCGACCACAAGGATCGCGCCATCTTCGAGCTGGTCGGGATTGCGATAGGCGCTGGAATGCATCTGGGTCACCGGAACGTCAGACGGGATCACCGGCGGGATCACCGGGGTCTGGAACGGGCCGGTGGCGGCGACCACGGTGTTGGCCTCATAGGTCCCGTCGGAGGTCTCGACGATGAACCCCGGCGCGCCCTCTTTCTTGCGCACTTCTTTCACATCGACCCCGCAGCGGATCGGCGCGTCGATCATTCTGGCGTAGTCTTCGAAATATGCGGCGACGCCGTCTTTCGGGACAAAGTCATCCTGGCCGTATCCTTCGAATTCGAGCCCGGGAAAACGGTCGTGCCAGGCCGGACCGTTGGCGACCAGCGAATCCCAGCGCTCGCTGCGCCAGCGTTCGGCGATCCGGGAGCGTTCCAGCGCGACGTGCGAAATGCCAAGCTTGCCGAGATGCTCGCACATCGCGACGCCGGCCTGTCCTCCACCCACAATCAAGGTTTCGACTTTTTCAATCGCCATCGGCTCTTCCTTTCGTGACATCGTGCATGTGGCGCTGATCCGCGCCTTTGCCACGATGATTACGGAACTGCCGGCGCAGCGAAAAACATGATTTATTGAAGCCTTGATTTTGTTTCGGCTAATGGCACGCGTGACACCATCTGTCCTGCGATGAGCGCCTCAGGACGCGACCTGGGTGCGTTGGGGGTGCGTCCGGGGTAAGCCGGCGCGGCGGGGGGACACAGGCAGGGGGTCTGGCGAGGGCTGGCGTTCGGTGATCTCCAGTCTCAATGATGAGTCTCGGTTTTAACCCGGTTTTCCAACCCATGTTACATCTGCTCAAAACTGAGACCGGAAGATCAACCTTTTCAAACGCGCTCATCCAAGAAGTCTGAGACCAATGTCGCATCCGTCCCGGGGCTCGGCATATGCTCGAACAGGTGCGGCTGGCGTCTTGCGCTCGCGTCAGTCAGGCGGCTACGGCTGTTTCAGGGCAATCTCATGACATGCCGCATCCGGGGCCGCGAAAAGCGCGCCGGGATTGAGGAGGCCGTGCGGATCGAGCTGGGCTTTCAAGCCGCGCATCAGGGTCAATTCCTCGGGGCTGCGGCTGCAACCGATCCAACGGGCCTTGATGCGGCCGATCCCGTGTTCTGCGGTCACTGCACCGTGCCAGTCGCGCACCAGCTCGTAGATGACGGACTCGATCCGGTCTTCGGAGATGTCACGACCATCATGGGCCACCAGCAAATGGACATTGCCGTCACCGATATGACCAACCTTGAGCACGGCACCGGCCTCAGGCAGGGTCGCAAGCCTTGCGTCGGCGGCCTCACAGAACTGGCCGAGGGCGGACGGCGAAACCCCAATGTCGAAATTGATGTGGGGACCGAACGCGTCATCCACCTCGCCGACCGCCTCGCGCAACTTCCAAAGCGCCTGCGCCTCGGCACCGGATTTCGCCAGAACCCCGTCCAGCGCGATGCCCTGTTCAAACAGTTCGGTAAAAAGAGCCTCGAGCTCTTCTTCCGCCCGGCCGGTTTCGGCGTCGATCTCGATCAACACGTAAAAGCCATACCTGTCAGCCAGCGGCGAACTGGTCAGCGTGGTCTCCCTGCAGACGAAATCCCAGTAGTCGGGCCACATGCCTTCGAACGCGACGATACGCCCGCCGAACATGCTCCGTGCGAGGTTCAGGCAGTGCAGGGCGGCCGCATGGTCGGGAAGCGCCAGAAGGGCGGTCGCGGTACCCGGAACTTGGCGATGCAGCCGAAGCACGGCCCGGGTCACCAGACCAAGCACGCCTTCCGAGCCGATGAACAGGTGTTTGAGATCAAACCCGGCATTGTCCTTGACCGTTTTCGCGAGGCGGGAGATCACGGACCCGTCCGCCAGCACCGCTTCAAGGCCCAGCACATTGTCGCGTGTCATGCCGCGCTGGAGCACACGGATGCCGCCGGCATTGGTCGCGATCGTGCCGCCGATCGTCGCCGTGCCACGCGCGCCGATGTCGACGCAGTATTCGAGACCGACGGCACGCGCCGCCTCCTGCACCGTCTCAAGCGGCGTGCCGGCCCATGCGGTCAATGTCATCGCCTCCTCGTCGATCTCGATGACGCCGGTGAGGCGTTCCGTCGTGACCGCGACCACGCCCGCCGGACAGCTCGCGCCGCCGGACAGGCCCGTGCGGCCGCCCTGCGGCACGACGCTGAGCGCGTGACGATGGCAGATGGCCATGAGCTGCGACATTTCCTCGGTAGAGGCCGGACGCAGCACGGCGAGCGGCGGCGTGCCTGCCAGCCCGGACTGATCCGTGGCATAGCGGGCGCAATCTTCGGGTGTCGTAAGAACACCATTGGGTCCAAGCGTTTCGGTCAGCTCAGAGATTGCCGCTTTGGGGGCACTGTTCGGTTGAATGCCGGTGCTGTCCATCTATGATACGCTCCTTGGCGCTGAATTGTTCGATCCCTGGAGACCCTCATGCCCCCCAGCAAAATTCTCGGGCGACTGCCCGGCCTGCGGCATTTCATCGAAGTGGCCCAGCTTGGCTCGTTCCGGGCCGCAGCCGACAAGCTGCATGTCGCACCTTCCGCGGTCAGCAAACAGATCAAGAATCTCGAACTGGCGCTCGACATCGAACTGTTTCGCCGCGACCGGGGCCGGGGCGGGCTTGAACTCACGGAAGCCGGAGAGATCCTGTTGTTTCGCTGTGCCTCGGTGATCAACGAATTGACCATCGCCCAGGACGAGATCGATCAGCTGCAGGGGCTGCAGCGCGGTCATCTCCGGCTTGGCGTCAACGAGGTGCTGGCCTCCGATCTTCTGCCCGGTCTCCTGCGGGACATGAGCTACAACCATCCGGGGCTCAAATTCACCATCTATGTCGAGAACACCCGCGAGATCGTCGATCGGATGCAGGACGGCGATATTGACATCGCCCTGGGCTATAACTTCCCGCCGACAGCCGAGATCGAGATCCTGGCGACGCTGAGACGGCGCACCTATGTGGTCACCTCGCTGGATCATCCGTTGGCGCGGCTGCGTTCCGTGCAACTGACGGATATCGACGGCGAGCGGATCATCTTTCCCGATCATTCCGTGCCGATGCGACAGTTGTTGGAGGACGCGCTGGTGCAGAGCGGCGTGAGCCTGCACGAGGTCATGAGCACCAACAGTTTCACCCTGTTGCGGCAGATGGTCGAAAGCGGCATGGGCATCGGCATCGTCTTTGGACGGTTCCTGCAGATCCGGCGCGAAGAGATTGCCTTTGTCGAGCTGACCGACCTGCCATTCGACAGCCCGCCGGTCGCCTGTTGCCGCATGGCGGGACGGACACCGACGGCCTCTTCGGTCGCTTTTGCGGCCGCGATCAAGACCCTGTTCGCCAATTATGGCGGCTGAGACCCTCATCGCTTGTCCAGCGGCCCGCGGTTGTAGTTCTTGTAGATCAGATAGCGGGAGCTGTCCCGACCGAGCGCGCCGAACCATTGCGGCACATGCGGTCCCATCCAGATCGCGTCACCGGCCCCGACCGGATACCATTGATCATCCAGGCGATAGACGCCGCCGCCATCGAGCATGAGCAGCCCGTGCTCCATGAAATGGGTCTCGACATAGGCGAGTGACGCGCCGGGATGAAAATTCATGATGTTGAATTCCGCATCGAACCCGGCCTCGGTCGGCAAGAGCTTTTGCACCATCAGCCAATCGTCGCCCCGCAGTGGCGTGCCCTCAATCTCTGCGACCGAGCCGAAGACCGGGGCGGGCAGATCGCCGCGCGCGAGGAAATGCCATTCGAACAGCACGAAAGACGTGCCTTTGGAGGCGCTCAATGTGGTCTCTTCCTGCGGCGGCAGGAAGGCATAGCCCTCGGGTCCGAGCGCGGGGTTTCCGGGGAAACGGACCTCACCCCCAAGCACGAAGATGAAGCGCGCGACACCTGCCGCCGCCGGGGCGATCTCGCTGAGATCCTCCACCGCCCGCACCAGCCCCATGGCGAATTTCGCGCCCATATCCGGGCTGATGAGAAAGGCCAGCTCGGCCCCCGGCCAGTCCGGCTGGGTGATCCATTCATGGCTTTCCGGGGTCAGAAGGGCGTGGTTGCGGCGGATATCGGAACGGGTCTGTCCAAAGCTGGGGTTCATGAGTTCTCTCCGGTCGGGCAGGGGGCCGGGCGCTGGCCCGCATAGGTCAGGATCAGGTCGCGCAAAAGCGCCATGCGGCGCGCCAGTGGCGAGACCAGGATATGTTCTTGCGGCGAATGCCAATTGTTGCCGATCGCACCGAGCCCGTCGAGGGTCGGCACACCGGCCGCACAGGTGAAATTACCGTCGCTACCGCCGCCCGAGCGGGTCTCGATCATCGGAACGCCGAGGGCTGCGTTGATCTCGGTAGCGCGTGCAAACATGGAACGCGTCTCGGGCGTCCGCGCGAGACAGGGCTTCTCGATCTCGCCCGAGAGCCGGATTCTCACATCCGGATCGTCGGATCGGAGCGCCCTGAGCTGGCTTTCGATGTCATGCCCCAGAGCATCCTCGGCAAAGCGGATATCGAGATCACAGGCGGCATGACCCGCCACCACGTTGGGTTCGGTGCCGCCGCGAACACGGCCGACATTCACCGTGGTTTCGGTTGCGAGATCCGTCATCGCCTCGATCCTGCCGATGCTGCGGGCCAGTTGCAGAATGGCGGAGCGACCGTCGGCGAAGGCGGAGCCGGCATGGCTTTCCCGACCATGGAAATCGAGCGTGTATTTCGCGCGCCCTTTGCGAAAGGTGATCGCCTCGTCGCCGCGCGCCGGTTCAGGGATCAGCGCCGCGCCGTGTTTGCGCGCCTCTGCCTGAATGAGCCCGTGCGAGGTGGGCGAGCCGATTTCCTCGTCGGAATTGTAGATCAGCGTGACCGGACCGGGCAGGCCCCTGCCGCTTTGCACGATATCGCGCATGGCGCAGAGCGCGAGATAACCGCCGCCTTTCATATCCGCGATGCCCGGGCCGTATTGCCGGTCGCCGTCGCGGCGGATCTCGACGCTTCCCGGCTCACAAACCGTGTCGATGTGGCTGGTCACCAGCACACCGGGGCCATCGCCGCCCTTGAACCGGGCGATGAGATGATCGCCCATGCCGTCACGACCTGGGATGCGCTCGATTGCGCATCCCAGTGGCGCCAGCTCTGAGGCGATCTGATCCACCAGCCGGGTGATGCCGGAAATATCGCCGGTGGGCGTGTCGATTTCGACCCAGCGCATCAGGCCGTCGAGAATGTCTTCGCTTGTCATGTCTTAACTCAGGCTGTCTTCAAAATCCTGCCAGATGCTTGGCGCGAGTTGGAGGGCGGTCTCCTTCGGGTGTGCCTGTTGCCAATGGGCTTCGATCTCGGCGCCCGTTGTGGCCCAGACACCGGGGTGGGACATCGCTTCGCCGAGGAGAGCGGCCAGATTGGCGAAGCGATGTCCCCAAGCCGAACGAGCCGGCGAGACGCAGAGGTTGAAATAGCGCCCGCGCCGATACTGCGCCCGGAATTCTGCCCGCCAGTTGTTGAGAAGCGCCTGCGGGCGTTCCAGCCCGGTGCCCTCGCGGGGAAACATCAGAAAGAACGTGTCGTCGAAATGGTAGTAATAGGGCAGCGCCAGAAGTGCCTCGGCCTTTGCAGCATCACTCACCCAATAATAGGGCGCGTCATCGGCGAGCCCGTTGCCGATATAGGTATAGCCCTGAGCTTTCAGCAGGCTGATGGTGTCATCCGTGGCGCAGCCGGTGGCGGCACGATCGTCAGGACGCGAGAGCGCGAACCAGCCCTTGGGCTTGGCACCGGTCACGCGGGTGAGCACCTCGGTGGCGCGGGCCATATGCTCCTCTTCCTGACCCGCCTCCAGCAGGGCGGGATCTTCGCCATAAAGCCCCTGGGCCGCGATCTCGTGACCGGCGGTCAGGATGCGCCCCATGAGATCGGGATAGCTCTCGGCGACAAGCGCCGGGGTCGCGAAGGTCGCGCGAATCCCGAGATCCTCAAAGAGCGCGAGAAAGCGGTCCAGCCCCTCGTTTATCCCATAGTGCCATGTCGGGTAGGCAAGGTCCTTGGCGGTGATGCCGGTGCCTGTACCCGCCGGGTTCAGGTTCACCGTCAATCCGAGCGCCATGCTCCGCCCCTCGGGCCAGCGGATCTGGGCGTCACGCATGCCGATTTCGTCGGAGGTGGTGTAAAAGTCTTTCCAGGGCATGGGGTTACTCCGAGACTGACGTGAGGGGATAGGTGGTGAGAATATGCTGTGCGAGCGTGTCGCAGGTCGGGAACCAGACCCCGGGCAGGGTTTTCATCCGCTGGATCAGCCGCTGGATCATGTCGACGCGCATGGCATGACCGGAGACGAACGGGTGCAGCAGGAAATTGACGTAGCCGCCCTGTTTATATTGCTGCAGAAACGCCGCCCACCAGATCTCGAACACCTCGTCGACATCCATGACGCGCTGCGCATCATTGGGTGTGTCGAGCCAGCCGAAGCTGAAATACATCGCATCGTCGAGCGCGTAATGGAACGGCAATTGCAGGATCGGGTTTTCACCCATCTTGTCCAGCTCGTAAAATGGCATGTCATGAGCGGAGGTGAAGGAGTTGTAGACCACGCCCTTGGATTTCAGCAGGGCGGGCGTGTGACTGGACCGGGTGCCGGTGACGGGTTTTCCCTGCACCGCGCTCAGAGCCGCGAGGGTCCGGGACAGATGCGCCTCTTCGATCTCGGGGTCGGGATAGACCTCGTGTTCCCACATGTGATCGGCCAGTTCGTGACCGTTCTTCACCACATCTGCCAGCGCCTCGGGATACAGCTCGCAGATACGTCCGGGGGTGAACAGCGTGACTTTCACATCCTCCGCATCGAACATCTCCATGATGCGCCAGACACCGACACGGCCGCCGAATTCGCCCTTGGCCTTCTGGCCCCAGGGTTCATTCAGAAGCCGGCGCAGCAGCATGGCGTCGAAATCGAGGGTGAAGTTCACAGCGATCTTCACGCCCTCGGGATAGGCGAAATCCGCGATGGGGATCCGCCGGGAGCGCTGGAACCGCGCGGTGTCCACAAGGCTTTGAAAGGCATCTGGGGCAGGGGGGGTATCGGGTGTCATGTCTCACTCCGGGCAATGTGGGATGTCTTGGGGCCCCGCGGCAGGCCCGCGTGGTAATGGACGGCCGCTTCGGCGGCCTTGAGCCCGGCGATCACCGGGTTGATCACGGGCACGCCGGTGGCGCGCGACAAGGCCTCGGGCAGACCGGGGATGAAGGAGAGGGCAAAACAGCCCAGCACCAGAACATCCGCGCCCTGTGCAACACTCTCGCGGGCCTGCGCCTCGATCGCAGGCAAATGCCTGTCCGGGTCTCGAATGAGATCGGCAACCGAACCACCGACCATCACCTCGCCCGCAAAGCTGCCCTCGAGGCCGATGCCGCGGATCCGGCGCCGCAGACCGGGCGGGGTGGGATCGGAGGAAAGGACGGCGAAGCGCTCGCCGAGCTGCGCGGCTGCAAGCAGGCCCGCCTCACCCGGTCCGATCACTGGCAGACCGGCAACCTCGCTCAGCGCCGTCACGGCGGGATCGCTGAAACAACCGATCAGCACCGCGTCATGGTGCTCGGCCCAAGTCGCAGCCACCTCACGCAACGCCGGAAACACCATGGCGGCATCCGCAGCGCTTTCGATGGCGCGGGGGCCTTTTTCCGGGGAGGCGATCTCCACCCTGGCGGAGGGCGCCCACTCGCGCAGCATCTGCAACCGTCGCGCGACAACATCTTCTCCGGCTGTGCGGTGAAGCGGGCTGACGAGTTGATAGAGCAAACGGGGAGGCGCCGACGGATCGGTCATGTCTATGATCTTTCTATAGGTGTCTTCCGATCCCGCAGGATCAGAAGGCGCGTTGCAGGCCGACGAGTTTCTGGACAAGCGCCACACCGCCGATGGACAGCAGGATCGAAATCGTTGCGGCGGCGGCGGCGGTGGGTTTGAATTCGTAGGTCAGGAAGTCGAACAGCGCGAGCGGCAGGGTGTTGCCCCCCAGCGGCTTGAGCAGAAGCGAGATCGTGTAGAGATCGAAACTGTTGATGAAAGCAAAGATCGCTCCCATCGCCAGCCCCGGCATGACCAGCGGCAGGATGACCAGCCGGAAGGTCTGCCACCCCGTCGCGCCCAGTGAGGCGGAGGCCTCTTCGAGCGACGGCGGCACCTGTCGCAGCGCGGCCGAGATCGACACATAGGCATAGGGGAAGGACATCAGGATATGGCCGAATTGCAGCCCGGTGACGGTCTTGCCCAATTCGATCTTGTAGAGAAAGAACAAGAGACCGACCGCGGTGAGCAGCTCTGGCACCAGAAGCGGCAGCGTCATGCCGAGCTGAAACAGGCCGGAGAGCCTGCCCGAAAGCCCCTGTCCGGCCAGCGCCGCCATCATCGCAACCGTGCTGGTGACGACGGCGGTGATCGCTCCGATCCGCAGCGACATCAGCAAGCCGTCGACCAGATCCTGACGCGCGAAGAATTCCTGATACCAACGCAGAGACAGGCCGCGCGGCGGGAATTCGATCATCAGCCCATCGGTCAGCGAGGCACCGACGATGGTGACGACCGGCACCAGCAGGAAAATGTAAAGCGCAATGATCAGCACGGCAAAGCCGAGATTCACGCTGCGTTGCCCTCCAAAGGTTTGTGCGGCCATGCTCATGCCCGGGCCCTCTCGTTGAGTTTCCATGTCAGACGGGTGAACAGCACCACGACCAGCACCGTGGAGAACGACAGAACGATCGCCAGTGCCGAGCCGAAGGGCCATTGAAAGGTTCCGGTCAGCTCGCCGATGATCAGGGTCGGCATATAGCTCACCATCTGCCCGCCCAGAAGCGCCGGGGTCACATAGGCCGCGACGGCCAGCACATAGACCAGGATCACGCCGGGCTGGATGCCCGGAAAGCTCAAGGGCAGGATGATGTCGCGAAACACCTGATAGCGGCTCGCCCCCATGGAGGCCGAGGCCTCGGTCAGGCTTTGCGGGATATTGCGCAGGGCATTGTTGATCGGCAGCACCATGAAGGGCACGAAGACATGCACCAGCGCCAGGATCACCAGCGACTGGGTGAACAACAGCCGCAACGGCCGTTCGATGATCCCCAACGCGATCAGACTCTCGTTGAGCGGGCCGTTGAGCGCGGCGACGATCATCCAGCCGAAGTTGCGCACCAGCACGCCGGTCATCAGCGGCGAGGCGATACAGGCGTAGAGAAACACCGCCTTGAAGCCTTTCGCCCGCGACAGGTGCCAGGCGATCGGATAGCTGACGACGAGACAGAGCAGGGTGACGATCCCGGCGGTGTAGAGCGAGCGCCTGAGCACGCCCCAATAGTATCCGTCCCCGAGAATCCGGGTGTAATGCATCCATGTGTAGTCTTCGCCGAAAGGTTCGGAACTGCCTGGTGTGCGAAAACTCATCTCGACCATATTCGTGATCGGCAGGATCATGAAAACGAAGATCAGCGCCAGCGCCGGCAAGGCCAGCGCCCATGTCAGTTTCTTCGACCGGATCATGGCGCGACCTCCGGCATCAGCCAGGCGTGCGACAGGTCGATGGCAATGCCGACCCGGTCGCCGGCGCCGACCTCATGGTTCGGGGGCGCGGTCAGTTTGAGCCGACCGCCTTCGGGCAGGGCGATCTCGCAATGCAGCGATGCCCCCAGGAAGGCGCATTTGATCACCTCGCCCTCGAAAGTTGCCGTGTCTCCGGTGGTCACGAGGGTCAGGCTCTCGGGCCGCAGCAGCAATTCGGCTGCGGCGTTTTTCAACAACCCGGGAACGCCCTCGACCTCGATATCCGCCCCCGCGACATGGACGCTGTAGCGCCCCTCCGCGACCGGCTGAACCCTTTGCGCGGTCAGGAAATTGGCCTCACCGGTGAAATCGGCGACATAGCGTTCGCTGGGTTTCTGATAAATCTCGCGCGGGGTGGCGAATTGCGCCACGCGACCCGCTTTCATCACCGCAACCATATCCGACATCGCCATGGCTTCGGATTGGTCATGGGTGACGTAAAAGGCGGTGATCCCTGATTGCTGTTGCAAATCCCGGATCAGCCAACGCACCTCGTCGCGCAGCCTTGCGTCGAGGTTGGCCAGCGGCTCGTCGAGCAACAGCAACCGTGGCTTGAGCACCAGCGCGCGCGCCAGCGCCACGCGCTGCTGTTGCCCACCGGAAATTTCGCGCGGCAACCGGTCTTCAAGCCCGGTCAGCCGCACCAGTTTCATCACATCGAAGACGCGGGTTTCGATCTCGCCCTTCGAGCGTTTTTGCAAGCGCAGCCCGTAGCCGATATTCTCGGCTACGGTCATATGCGGGAACAAGGCGTAGTTTTGAAACACCACGCCGAATTTGCGACGGTTGGAAGGCACGTTGAGGATGCTCTCGCCATCCACCAGGATGTCACCGCCATTCGGCTCGTGAAATCCGGCAAGACACCGAAGCGTCGTGCTTTTGCCGCAACCCGAGGGCCCGAGCAGCGTGACGAGCTGCCCGGTTTCTGCGGTGAGAGAGACACCATCAAGCGCAAGAAAATCATCGTAGGACTTGCGCAGGTTTTTGACTTCAACCGTCGTCATTTCTTAGATCGTCCGTTCCCAGAGGTCGTTCAGAGCCGGCATGATGGACAGGGTCTCATCCCAGTCAAACCGGATCGCTTGTGAAACCACTTCGGGCTGAAGCGGCCATTTTTGCAGTTCTTCGGGCAGCTCGACGGTCTTGTTCGTCGGAGCGATCAGCCAGTTTTCCGCCATCCAGAGCTGGATCTCCGGGCTGAGCACGAAGTTCACATAGTCCAGACCAAGTTGCTTGTCGGGGCTGTTCTTGAACACGGAGAAGGAGTGGTCGAACACCATCATGCCTTCTTCCGGCACGACGTAATCGATCGGCACGCCCTGTTCCTGCATGGTCTTGATCTCGCCGAGATCGATCGGCGCGACGGCGATCTGACCCTGTGTCAGAAGCGGCGTCAACTGGGCCGAATAGCCGATCTGCGGGAACGGCCCGAGTTCCTTGAATTTCGCGACGGCGGTTTCGATGTCGTCGCGGCCCGAGCCGAAATGCTCACCGGCCCAGAGCGCCATCATGGTCGCGGCCGAGTTGGTGATCTTGTAGAGGCCCAAGAGGCCACGGAACCGCTCGTCCCAGAGATCTGCCCAGCCTTTGGGCGGCTCATCGACCATGTCGGTGCGGTAAGCCAGAACCAGCGGCGCCAGCATGCCGGTGACGGCGGTATTGCCCTTGAGGACCGCAGGCTCGATGACATCGGCCATGTTCGGCACCAACGCGGGGGTCAGCTCTTCGAAATAATCGTCATTGCGGATCATCGCGGTGTATTTTTCGTTGAGCATCACGGCGGGGAAGGGCGGGTTTTCCGGGCCGGCGGCGCGGAAGTTGGAAATCCAGGCCATGCCGAGACCGATGTCGAGATCGAAATCCTTGCCGATCTGCTCGGCGAATTTCGGCATCACGAATTTGCGCCAGTCGTTTTCCCAGCGGCCGCCGAACATGTTCACGATGAACGTGTCCGACTGCGCGAAAGATGGAAGGCCAATGGCCCCGAGGGCTGCCGCCCCCGCGCTGGTCTTTAGAAAGTTGCGTCGCGTCAGAGTCATGGAGTGTCTCCTGTTGGGTTTCTTTGTTGTCGGACGACGGCAGCAAGGGGAGGAACGCTGCCGCCGACCGTGTCTGCCCGCTTGTTTGAGAGCGGGATTCTGGTGGCGATCTACATCTCGATGTTCTCGGGATCGAGGTGCAAATCGATCAAGAGGGGGCCGGAACGGTTCTGGATCGCGCGACAGGCCGCGTCGAGACTGTCCGCGTCGGTTACGCGCTGAGTGGCAAATCCGAGGGTTGCGCAGGTCGCCGCAAAATCTATGCGCGCGATCATCGACAGCTCCGGATCCATGTTGCGGTTGGTGAACTGGACATGCTCCGCGCCGTAACTGCCGTCGTTGCAGAGGAGGATGATCACGTCCGCCTTTTCGCGCACGAGGGTGACAAGCTCGCTCAGGCCAGACAGGGAGAACCCGCCATCGCCCGCCACCAGCACGGTCGGGCGATCCGTGATCGCGGTTGCGGCGCCGATGGTTTCGCCCAAACCGCAGCCGATGGCGCCGAAATGCGAGCTGTAAACCAGATCGGCGGGCCGCGTCACCGGCAGGTTGCGCCAGGCGGTGGTGACGAAGCGCCCCAGATCGGTGACCAGCACCCGCGCTTCGGGCAGGGCTTGGTTCAAGCGCCGCAGGGCAGGGACCATGTCGACACACCCGGAGGCGACATCTGCCGCGTCGGGAATGCGGGCAAAGGCGTCGGCTTCCATCGCGAGCCGTGGCGCGAGATCATGCGTCGCACCGGAGCCGGGAATGTCGGCCAGATCCATGAGTTCCGTGAACGCCTGGGCCGTGCCCGCGATGTCTCCGATCAGACGCAATGTCGGCATGTCCAGACGCGGGTTTTCTTCGGCATCGGCCAAAATCTGCACCACACGTTTGCCCTTGGTATAGGCGCGCTCTTCGGTGGTGTGTTTGCTGAGGCTGGCCCCGAAGGCGAGGATGCAGTCGGATTGCATGATGACCTCGATCGCTGTCGGATGGCTCAGCCCGCCGCAAATGCCGATATTGCCGGGCTCGCCGTGGAACAACCCCTGGGCTTTGAGCGTCGTGGCCAACGGGGCCTCGATCCGCTCTGCAAGCGCGACAAGCGCCGCGCGGGCCTCCGGCGTACAGGCGCCGCGACCGGCCAGGATCAGCGGACGACGGGCAGAGGCCAGCATTCCGGCAGCCTCTTCAAGAAGCTCCCCCGTGGCCGGGGCAGAAACATAGTGCGGGAGCGGCGCGGTCGGCGCGCTGCCGGGCAGGGGCTCCCACATCAGATCGACGCGCATGTTAAAGACAACCGGGCAGCGACGCTGCGCCGCGATGCAGAAGGCACGGTTGAGATCTTCGAGCGCCGTCGCGGCACTGCGCATATCGACGAACACGGCACCCGTGCTGGCGACGACCTCTCTCTGGTTGATATTCTGCAGATGTTGCAGGTCGCCGGGCGGCGTATCACCGCAGAGCACCACGAGGGGAATGCCGCCGCGCGCAGCCTCGGACAGCGCGGTGACCACATTGGTCAGCGCCGGGCCATGGGTGATCGTCGCAACCCCGGTGCGCCCGGTGGTCTGGGCAAAACCGATGGCCGCCAGAACAGCGTGCGCTTCGTGGGTGCAGGCGACATAGCGGCCGATGTTTGCATCGACATAGGCCTCGACCATGAACAGGTTGGCGTCTCCGACGAGTCCGTAGAGATGCGTGGTGTTATGGGCCACCAGTGCCTTGGCCAGCCCCTGGTGCAATTTCATGTCTGTGGCAGTATCTCTCATGTCTCGCCGTCGGTCTGATCTGTGTATGAGAGGACTATAGGCGCGGCCAAAGGCCTACAAAAGTTCATTTTAATTCATAAAATAGTTCCAAAATGGAACCTTTCAAAACAATGTATCGCGACGGGTTCTTTGACCAGGACTCCTGTGCTGACCCTACGTGTTTTCGAGAAACTTGCGGGCGTCTCAGACGTGTTGAGACGGATCCTTCAGGCAATTCTGTGAAAACCGCCCCCAAGACGTCAGCCTGCGGACCGAGAGGGCATGCAGAGGTTCGCGCGCGTTGCGACCTCGAACGCAGACATCTCAAGCGCTCTGTTCATGTAATCCAACCGGAGCAGCAGGGCGGCTTTCTGCAATTTCCAGCCTCAGCACCTGAGGCTCAGCTTTCAGCCAGTTTTCCCGCTCGCGCGACAGGATATCAATATTCCGATAATTGATATTATGTATATTTAGTAGATCGTCCAAATATAAGATATGCCATGCAAGCCTCTGTAAATACGCCTAGAAACTCGGTGGCGTCGAGGCGCTGATGACTTCGCAAGGTTCCGGTCCCACCTGACGGAAACGATGCGGTGTGCGGCTTTCGAAATAATACGCGTCGCCGGGACCGAGGATCTTGCGCTCTTCGCCGACGGTGACCTCGACGCGGCCGGAAATCACGATGCCACTTTCTTCGCCCTCGTGGCCGTACATCACGCGACCCGTGTCGGCGCCGATCTCGTAGCGCTCTCTGAGCATCATCAGTGCACGGCCGAAGAGCGATTGTCCGACCTGTTTCAACGAGACCTTGCCTTTGCCGATCTCGGTGAGCTCCTCGGCGGCGTAGAAGATCTGCCGCTCGCTTTCCGGCTCGAAGGCGAAGAATTCCGACAGGCTTACCGGAATGCCTGCGAGGATCTTGTGCAGCGCGCCGACGGACGGGTTCATCTTGCCGGACTCGATGAGAGAGATCGTCGAGTTCGGCACGCCGACCTTTTTCGCCAGCGATCGCTGCGACAGACCGGCACGATCACGCACGACGCGCAAACGATGGCCAAGGCCCAAATCATCCTGTGAGGTGTTCGGAGTGTTCATTATTCGCATAACATTGTATTTTTCACACGCAATTATAATGCCTTACAAAATAAAAGAAACAGAGTTTTTAAAGATCGGGAAACCGCGTAGCCTTTTTTTCAAATCGCATAAACCCCGTTTTCCAAAGGAAACTCCAGATGACGAACGCAGATCTCGCGACCCGCCGCGTCGACGCCATGGCCCGTGGCGTCGGTGTCATGACCGACCATTTCATCACCCGTGCCCAGAACGCGGAAGTCTGGGACGAAGACGGCACTCGTCTGATCGATTTTGCCGCCGGCATCGCCGTGGTGAACACCGGTCACCGTCACCCGAAAGTCATGGAAGCGGTGAAAGCCCAGCTCGACGGGTTCACCCATACCTGCCATCAGGTTTTGCCCTATGCGCCCTATGTCCGCCTCGCCGAACGCCTGAACGAGAAGGTTCCGGGCGACTTTGACAAGAAGAGCGTCTTTGTCACGACCGGCGCAGAAGCCGTTGAAAATGCGATCAAATGCGCCCGCGCCTATACCGGTCGCCCGGCGGTGATCGCCTTTGGCGGCGGTTTTCATGGCCGGACGTTCATGGGCATGTCGCTGACCGGCAAGGTGGTGCCTTACAAGGTCGGTTTCGGCGCGATGATGCCCGACGTGTTCCACGTCCCCTACCCCTGTGCGCTGCATGGCGTCTCGGTCGATGACAGCTTTGCCGCCATCGAGGCGCTGTTCAAGGCCGATGTCGATCCGGCCCGCGTTGCCGCCGTCATTTTCGAGCCGGTTCAGGGCGAAGGCGGGTTCTACCCGGCACCGGCCGAGTTCGTCACCCGCCTGCGGGCGCTTTGTGATAAACATGGCATCGTGATGATCGCCGACGAGGTGCAGACCGGGTTTGGCCGCACCGGCACGCTCTTTGCCATGGAGCAATATGACGTCGCCGCCGATATCACCACCATGGCCAAAGGTCTGGGCGGTGGTCTGCCGATCTCGGCGCTGACCGGCAAGGCGGAGATCATGGACGCAGCCGCGCCGGGTGGCTTGGGTGGCACCTATGGTGGCAACCCGCTGGGCATCGCCGCCGGCAACGCCGTTCTGGACGTGATCGAGGAGGAAGGCCTTTGTGCACGCGCCAATGAATTTGGCAGTAAACTCAAATCTGTACTGGGCGACATTCAGGCCGAGACCCCGGAGCTTGCCGATATCCGCGGCCCCGGCTTCATGGTCGCCGCCGAATTCATGACCACCGATGGCAAGCCCAATCCGGAGCTGACCAATCAAATCCGCATAGAGGCTTTGCAGCGCGGGCTCGTGCTTTTGACTTGCGGCGTTTACGGCAACGTGATCCGTTTCCTCGCGCCTCTGACCATCGAAGAGACGGTGTTCGACGAGGCGATGGAGATTCTGAAAGAGGCGGTGAAAGCCGCCCGGAAAGGCTGACATGCGCGCACTCAATGATCCGAGCCTGTTCGAGACCCGTTCCTATGTGAACGGCGTCTGGATCGAGGGGAAAAAGACATTCCCGGTCGAAAACCCGGCCACCGGCGAGGTGATCGCCCATGTCGCCGATCTCTCTGCCGAAGACGTCGCCATGGCGATCGACGCGGCCCATGAAGCGAAACGCGTCTGGGCGCAGGCGGATGTCAAGACCCGCTCGAACACCCTGCGCAAACTCTTTGATCTCATGGTGGAAAATGCCGATGACCTGGCGACCATCCTGACCGCCGAAATGGGCAAGCCCTGGGCCGAGGCCCGTGGCGAGATCCTCTATGGCGCCTCCTATATCGAATGGTTCGCCGAAGAGGCCAAGCGCGTCTATGGCGACATGATCCCCGGGCCGCAGAACGACAAGCGCATGGTGATCGTCAAGCAACCGGTGGGGATCGTCGGGTCCATTACGCCGTGGAACTTCCCCAATGCCATGCTGGCGCGCAAGATGGCCCCTGCCCTCGCCGTCGGCTGCACCATGGTGGCGCGGCCCTCCGAGTTCACGCCGCTTTCGGCGCTGGCTCTGGCGAAACTGGCCGAACGGGCCGGCATTCCGGCGGGCGTGTTCAACGTGCTCACCGGCCTGGACGCCTCCGGCATGGGCCAGGAGCTTTGCGCCAACCCGAAAGTGGCGAAGATCACCTTCACCGGCTCGACCCGCGTCGGCAAGATCCTGTTGGAACAGGGCGCCGGCACGGTAAAGAAAATGTCGATGGAACTGGGCGGCAATGCGCCGTTCATCGTGTTTGACGACGCCGATGTCGATGCCGCGGTCGAGGGCTGCATGCTCGCCAAGTTCCGCAACAACGGTCAGACCTGTGTCTGTGCCAACCGGATCTATGTGCAATCGGGCGTCTATGACGAATTCGCCGAGAAACTCGCCGCAGCGCTTGGGTCGCTCAAACTCGGCGACGGCTTTGCCGAGGGTGTCAACACCGGCCCGCTGATCAACGCCGCGGCGGTGGCCAAGGTCGAATCCCATATCGCGGATGCGGTCGAGAAAGGTGCCGAGGTCGTCACCGGCGGCAACCGCTCCAATCTCGGCCAGACCTTCTTTGAGCCGACGCTTTTGAAAGGCGTGACGCAGAAGATGAAAGTCGCGACCGAAGAAACCTTTGGCCCCTTGGCGCCGCTGGTGAGGTTCGAGACCGAGGACGAGGCTTTGGGCTTTGCCAATGCCACGGAATTCGGTCTGGCCTCCTATTTCTACACCTCGAACCTGAATCGCGCCTGGCGCGTCGGCGAGGCCCTGGAGAGCGGCATGGTCGGGATCAACACCGGGGTGATCTCCACCGAGATGGCGCCGTTCGGCGGGGTCAAACAGTCGGGCATGGGGCGTGAAGGCTCCAAGTATGGCTGTGACGACTACCTTGAGATCAAGAATCTCTGCTTTGGCGGGCTGTCGTAAGACGCCGCCAGATCCTTTCCCCTGCAGAGCGCCCTCCGGTCACCCGGAGGGCTTTTCTGTGCCGGTTTGAGATTTACGCTCAGCCCCGGGCGCGGGTCACCATGCCAAAGAGATCGCGCGGATCGTCCGGGTCGGCCAGCATGTCGAGCGGTTCGGCGTAATCCGTGCCCGCCACCTTGTCGCGCAGGAAGCGCAGCGCCGAGAAATCCTCGATCGCGAAGCCGACACTGTCGAACAGAGTGAGTTGCTTGTCATCGATCCGCCCCGGTGCCTCGCCGCGCATCACCTGCCAGAGCTCGGTAACCGGATGATCCTTGGCCAATTGCTGGATCTCGCCCTCGATCCGGGTCTGTTCCGGATATTCGACGAAAATCTCGGCGCGGCTGAGGATGTCGCGATGCAGCTCGGTCTTGCCCGGGCAATCGCCGCCGATGGCGTTGATATGCTGGCCGGCACCGACCATGTTGTCGGTGAGAATGGTGGCATATTGCTTGTCGGCGGTGCAGGTGGTGATCACCTGTGCCCCTTCGACGGCCTCCTGGCCGCTCTTGCAGGCGGTGATTTGAAACCCCTGCCCTTCAAGATTGCGCCGGGCCTTCTCGGTGGCCTTGGGATCGATGTCATAAAGCCGTAGCCGGGTGATACCGGTGAGCGCCCGGAACCCGAGCGCCTGAAACTCGCATTGCGCGCCATTGCCGATCATCGCCATCACCTCGGCGCCCTTGGGCGCGAGATATTTCGCCACAAGCGCGGAGGTCGCCGCCGTGCGCAGCGCGGTCAGGAGCGTCATCTCGGTCAGAAGCACCGGATAACCGTTCGAAACCTCGGACAAGACACCAAAGGCGGTCACCGTCTGATGACCGGTTTTCGTGTTCTTCGGGTGGCCGTTGACGTATTTGAAGCCGTAAAGCTCCGCATCGGCGGTGGGCATCAGCTCGATCACGCCGCCGGGCACATGCGAGGCAACGCGCGGGCTTTTGTCGAACTCCGGCCAGCGTTTGAAATCCGCCTCGATATAGGCTGCCAGCTCGGCCATGAAGGTCTCCGCCCCCATGGCATTGACCAGCCGCATCATATTGTGGACCGAGACGAAGGGCACATAGGCCAGCTCAGAAGGCGCCAGATGCGCGGGGGCGGGTTTTGTCATATCCATCATCCGAAACTCCGGGTCATACGGTCAAGAACGCGGCGACCAAACAGGCTCGCCGTGAGATCACACAAAAGCTTGGCGGTGCGGCCACGCTCATCGAGGAAGGGGTTCAGCTCGACCAGATCGAGCGAGCCAACAAGGCCACTGTCGCAAAGCGTTTCCATGATCAGATGCGCCTCGCGAAAGGTCGCGCCACCGGGCACGGTGGTGCCCACCGCAGGCGCAATCCCCGGCTCGAGAAAATCGACATCGAAGGAGACATGCAGCCGGCCATTGGCGGCCCTGACCCGTTCGAGAAAGGCCCGGAGCGGCACCAGCACGCCGGTCTCGTCGATGGCGCGCATGTCATGCACCTCCATGCCGAGATCAGAAATCCGTGCACGTTCCGCCGCATCGACCGAGCGAATGCCCATGAAACACATGTTTTCCGGCGCCACGGCGGTTTTCAATGGCGGATAGGCGGCAAGCTCCGCCTCCGAGGAAAACTGTCCGGTGAAATAGGCCACCGGCGTGCCGTGCAGATTGCCACTCTCGGTGCTCTCAAGCGTGTGCAGATCGGGATGGGCGTCGAGCCAGAGCACGAAAAGCGGCCGCCCCTCTTCCGCCGCGCGCCGCGCCACACCCGGGACCGTGCCCGCCGACATGGAATGATCGCCGCCGATGAAAATCGGCAGATCACTGTCGCGCGCCGCCGCATAGGCCACGGGTTCCAATGCGGCGATCCAGGCGTGGGTCTCGGCGAGGTTGTGCACCGCAGGATTGCCGAACGCCATCGGGGCCTGCGGGGCGATCTGAACGTCGCCGCGATCTTCGACCGCCCAGCCCAACGAGGCGAGCGTCTCGATCAGCCGCGCGGTGCGCAGGCTGGCGGGGCCCATCAGGCAACCGCGTTGCGATGCGCCGGTTTCGATCGGCGCCCCATGGATCAGACAGGATCGGGTCATGTGTCATCCTTTGTGCGTGTCAAGCTGTTGAAAAGGCGGGCCCGCGGGGTCAGGGAATTCGCAAAAGCTGTGCGTTTTTCGAAGACAGGCCAATTGGGGCCGGGCCAATTCAACAATAGTCCGCGTCCACTATCCCGCAATTCCTTGCGGTCTTCGCCTTTAAAATTGCTCATTTTTCAGATAGTTTTGAGCAAACTGATAAGCGAGAAAAGCAAAATGCGGAATTCCTTCCCCGAGAGCCCCCTCTCCGAGAACGATCAGGCCATTATCGCCGCCCTGCGCCATAATGCCCGCATGTCGATCACCGAACTGGCGCAACAGACCGGCCTGTCGCGCAACACCGCCAAGGCCCGGCTCGAGACGCTTGTCGCCGACGGGCGGATCCGGCGGTTCACCATCGAGACTGATGTGGATGTCGAGGGCGAGGTGCGGGCGATCACCCTGGTGGCGCTGCAAGGCAAGATGTCACGCCAGGTGATCCGCACCCTGACCCGCATTCCCGGTGTCTCCACCGTCTATGCCACCAATGGCGCCTGGGACCTGGTCGTCGATATTCGCACAGATACGCTGGTCAATTTCGACCGGATTCTGCGCGACATCCGCGAGGTCCCCGGGGTGGTGAATTCCGAAAGCTGCCTGCTTCTGGCGCATGTGGTGGGGTAACTGAGCGCATTGGCACAGGGGCGGTGACAGATTGGGGCGGCGACAGATTCGAAATGGATCGCGCTTGCACCTCCCTCGCCTCAGGAGTAACCGCAATATATCGTGGCTTGAGCCGCGCCGCTATGGGGCATCTTGCGCCCGCCCGGCGTTGTTCCTATTCTAAACGCAACGGGAGACAAGCGAGTGCAGGATCTGGTTCAACACATTCTTGCTACGACGGATGTGGAAACAGTGTGGGAAACCGTTTTGGAACGGCTGAAACAGGCCGGGTTTCATCATGCGCTCTATGGCTTCACCCGCTTTCACACCGACTCCGGTTTCGGCGACAACAATGACCATCTGTTCCTGACCAATTTCGGCCCGGAATACATGAAGGGCTATTTCCTCGAAGGCCGCTATCGCAATGGTCCGATGGTCCGTTGGGCGGTGGAGAACACCGGTGCCTGTTCCTGGGGCTGGATCCGCGACAATCTGCACAACCTGAATGACAAGGAACGCGAAGTCGTGGATTTCAATCAGAAATCCGGCGTCACCGCGGGGTATACCCTGGCCTTTCCGCATTCCCTGAAACGGGCCAAGGGCGCGATCGGCATGTCGCTCGAACCGCACTCCGGGACACAGGAGGATGCCGATGCGATCTGGGCCGAACATGGCGCCGAGATCGAGCTGATCTGTGGCGTCGCGCATCTGAAGCTGATCAGCCTGCCCCTGCCGAAACGCATCCTGACCAAGCGCCAGCGCGAGGTGCTCGAATGGATCGGCGATGGCAAGACGGTCGGCGATACCGCCCAGATCCTTGGTTTGAACAAGGCCACGGTCGAGAAACATCTGCGGCTGGCGCGCGAGTCGCTCAGCGTCGAAACCACGGCACAGGCGGTGCTGAAAGCCTCGTTCCACAATCAAATGTTCACCTTCTGAAGCGGTTCACGGGCAATCTCTAAAATTTGACGGAATATTTCGCCCGAAAGTAAGGGATCGCGTACTTTCAAAATCGCGGCTCACGGAACACACTGATATTGTTCCGGCTTTCGAGGCTTAGCCTTTGGGACATTGAGTATGGGATCGCCAGAGTCATTGGGCTTACCATCGCTCTGTTCAAGGATCGCAGGTCTATAGTCGGCCTTGCGGTCCTTTTTTAGTTGCAAATTTAACCAGTTCATCCGGGCACGCCGTCGCTCTCCCGTGCGAAAATCGGCCAACTGTTGATGCGCGCGGTGCAAAACAAACGCATGCCAAAATGCGACAGGCCCACCAGCTTCCCCCCGCTCTCGCATCAAAAAAGGGCCGCCCCTGGGGCAGCCCTCTCGATCTCATCTGGTGTCATCGGACCTTTGCCTGCGGTTCGCGAGAAACGCTGGCTGTGGCCTTAGCCCTGAAGGGTTTTCGCAACTTCAGCCGCGAAATCTTCTTCGGCTTTCTCGATGCCTTCACCGACTTCGAGACGCACGAAGCCGAGGATTTCGGCACCGGCTTCCTTGGCGGCTTTCTCGACGGTCAGATCCGGGTTCACCACGAACGCCTGACCGAGCAGGGTCGACTCGGCGATGAATTTCGCCATGCGGCCCTTGATCATGTTCTCGATGATGTTCTCCGGCTTGCCGGACTCGCGGGCGATGTCGATCTGGATCTGACGCTCTTTCTCGACCACGGCCGGGTCAAGCGAAGCTTCGTTCAGGCCAGCCGGGTTGGCCGCTGCGATGTGCATGGCAACCTGTTTGCCAAAACCTTCGTCGCCGCCTTTGAGGGCCACGAGAACACCGATTTTGCCAAGACCGTCAGCGGCGGCGTTGTGCACGTAGTTCACAACCAGATCGCCTTCGATTTTCGCCATGCGGCGCACGGACATGTTTTCACCGATAGTGGCGATCTTGTCGGTGATCACTTCGGAAACCGCTTTGCCGTTGATTTCGGCAGCCAGCAGGGCTTCGAGATCGGCGACGCCGAGAGCGGCACCGGCGATGTCTTTCACCATGGCCTGGAATTCTGCGTTCTTACCAACGAAGTCGGTTTCGGAGTTCACCTCGACGGCGACGCCCACGCCACCATCGACGGCAACGGCCACGAGACCCTCGGCGGCGGTACGGCCGGATTTCTTGGCGGCTTTCGCCAGGCCTTTGGTGCGCAGCCAGTCCACAGCGGCTTCCATGTCGCCATCGGTTTCGACCAGCGCTTTTTTCGCGTCCATCATGCCCGCGCCAGTGGATTCGCGCAGTTCTTTCACCTGAGCAGCAGTGATTGCCATATCGGCTCTCCTCGAATGTCTAAAGCGTCACGCCTCTGATCTGAGCCATCAGAGAAAGGCGAGGCGCGTGTAACGTTGGGATAAGTTCCGGGGGCGGGATTACCCTGCCCCCGTATCAATTTTGTAACGGCTGCTCCGCGAAATGGCGCAGCCGTGAAAGATCAGGCCTCGGCCGGGGTCTCGGCAGCAGCTTCTTCCGCGATCGCTTCTTCGGCGATGGCTTCTTCGAAGGCACCGAGGTCAACGCCGGCAGCGCCCATCTGGGCGGTCATGCCGTCGAGCGCGGCACGGGCCACGAGATCGGTGTAGAGCGAGATGGCGCGCGACGCATCGTCATTGCCCGGGATGATGTAATCGACGCCGTTCGGCGAGCAGTTGGAGTCAACCACGGCCACAACCGGAATGCCCAGTTTCTTGGCTTCGAGGATGGCGAGATCTTCTTTCTTGACGTCGATGACGAAGAGAAGATCCGGCACGCCGCCCATTTCGCGGATGCCGCCCAGCGACGCCTGCAGCTTGGCCTGGTCGCGTTCCATGTTGAGACGCTCTTTCTTGGTCAGGCCTTCGGCGCCGGACGCAAGGGTCTCATCGATGGCGTTGAGACGCTGGATCGACTGGGAAACGGTTTTCCAGTTGGTCAGCGTGCCGCCCAGCCAGCGGTGGTTCATGTAGTATTGCGCACATTTCTCGGCGGCTTCGGCAACCGGGCCAGCGGCCTGACGCTTGGTGCCGACGAAGAGAATGCGGCCGCCCTTGGCAGCAACGTCGCGCACGACCTGCAGAGCCTGGTCGAGCATCGGGACGGTCTGGGTCAGGTCGAAAATGTGGATGCCGTTACGCTCACCGTAGATGAACTCCTGCATACGCGGGTTCCAACGCTGAGTCTGGTGGCCATAGTGAACGCCAGCTTCCAAGAGCTGACGAATGGAGAAATCGGGAAGCGCCATTCGTGTTTCCTTTCCGGTTTAACGCCTGAGCGGAGGGTCTCAGAGCCTATGCCCCAACCGGTGGATCATTCAGGGATGTCTCCCCCGAGGACCCGCCTCCGCCTGTGAAGTGCCGCGCGTATAGAGCGGTTTTCGAAGTTTGGCAACCCCTGTGCGGCGTTTCCCGCGCGCCCGGGCTGCTGCAGATGGTTTTGCCAGCTTTACGGCCAGTTGGCAAAGGCCGACGGGTCGGAGATAGCCCCGGAGGTGCCCTGACAGGTGATCGTGCGCCCGCCCGAGACCTGACAGCTCACTTCTGTGCCGTCAAAGGTGAAACTCAGCACCCCGTTCGGACCGCCGGAATAGGTCCCCGTGGTGGTCGAGTTGATCACCGTCTCCTCGGGCCAGAGCTGTTTGAACTGGATATGCACCGCTGCGGCGCCATAGCCCTCTTCGAGCGCTCCGACGTTGTAGAATTCAAATCCGATGATCGCGGTGCCGATCTCGCTCTCTTCGACGATACTGGCGCGAACCTTGCGCACAGCGATCTCATCAAGAGATTTGCCTGGACCCTCCGTCGCCTCGGTCTCTTCGCCGTTTGCCATGTCTTCGGCCTGTTTGCGCATCTCTTCGGCCGCGTCGATCCGCGCGGCCGCGCCCTCGGGGTCCCATTGCGCAAACCGGTCATGCGCCGCGTAATCCGCAAACATCTTGTCGTAGCGCTCCTGGCTGATCTCACCATTCCTGAGCTGTTCGTGCAGCGCGCCCAGAGCCTGACGTTCCTTCCAGACCTGCTTGGCATGGGTTTCAAAGGCCTTTTGCGCCTCGGGCGAGCGGCGCTTGATCACCCCGGTGCCTTTCTCGACATAGAGATCGTCGTCCAGCACCCGGGTCTTGCCATCCTTGTCCATCACCTCGACCGGTCGCAACCAGGGCTTGCCGAGATAGCGGTCGCGATATTCCTGATCACGGACCTCCTGTTCGCGTTTCGCCACCACGGGCGCGATCTTGTCCTGATAGAGCTTGTTGCCGGCATAGGCGCCAAAGGCGGAGCTGCCGGGCACCGGGAGAAACCCGCCAGCGGCCGCCCCTGCCCCTTCGGAGAGTTTCTTGGTCACATCCTGGGCGATCACACCGGCGGCCCCGGTGCTGTCGCCCTCGGCGAAATGGCCCGCCGCCTTGGCCGCCGTGCTCACGAAATCCATCAGGTTGAGCATGTTGCGGGCACCTTCCAACAGGCTCACCTTTTTGTCCGCTGCCGCCAGCCGGTCGGTCAGTTTCAGCCGCTTGATGTTCTTCGCCGCATCCTTTTGGACGGCGCGTTTAAGGCTCGGGTCATTTGCGCGCTGGGTGTAATAGTCGATGCTGTTCTGGATCTTGTCGGACTGGCCCTGAAAGAGCCGGCTGTCCTGCAACTCTTCGAGCGCTTTGCCGAGATCGGCGCGCGTCGCCTGATCGCCGCCATAGATCAACCCGTCCTCGAGGTAATCGGTGATGTCATGGCCCTGTGTCGACAATTGTGCCGTGCCGCCCGCGACCTGCGCCAGGCCCGGCAGGCCACCGGCCAGGGCCAAAATCGAAGCCGACAGGAGAAGCGGTGTGAAAGAGATGTGCCGGGTCATTTCAGGGCCTCCCTCAAATCGTCCAGATGCGCCGGGAACGCGGAAAGCGCCAAGAGCCGCGCGGCGCGCAATTCCGGCGCCTCCTGCGCGTAATCCAGTGTCAGATAGAGATCCGGCGCGACCCGCGATTGCAGCATCACCTGCCCGGTTCCATCCTCGGCAGCGGTAAATCCGGCGGGGGCAAAGGCGTCCCAGGCTTCGGGCGCGATCATGCGAATCGGCGCGAGATCTGCCTCGGACAGGCCGCTGGCCCCGGCCTGTCCCAAGGCCAGCTCGCGATAGAGCCCCTGCCAGGCCGTCCATGCGGCACGGGCCTCGGGGCGATCATCGAGCACGGCGCCGGCCTGCGCCTCGCTTTGCAGCCAGCGCAGACTGGCAACCATCATGCGTTGGTCAAGCTCCTCATCGGTGAAACGGGACCAGAGACAGGCCGCGCCGATGTCGTCGCACTGCTCCGCAAGCGCCGCGTCCGTTTCCGCGGCCATGAGACCGACCGCAATCTCCCCGGGCAGTTCCAGCGCCTGCCACGGTGCGGTCAGGGTGAACGCCGCCGCCTCGCTCCGCCACAACTCGTTCGGCACCAGCGTGACCTCGACGAGCTCTCCCTGCGGCGCCAACTGCGCGACCAGCGCGACATCGGCAAAGGCATCGAGATAGATCGCCATCGGCGCCGCGCTCTCGCTCCCGTAGAGATGCGTGCGCATGCCCGCCACCATGGCCGAGAACAGCGCCGCGCCTTCGTCCGCGCTCAACAGATCGGCGATCTCGGCAAGATCGATCCGCGCCCGATCCGAGACACCGGAGACAACAGCCATGGGCAGGCTGTCCTGCGCCGATTGCCGAAAGCTTTCAGCTGCAACATAGAGCATCTCGCCACGATCCGTTGCGCCCTCCTGCGCCTGTGCCGCCATCACAGTTGCGACACCGAACCCGGTGCTGATCATGCCGGTGACCACACCAGATATTACATCAGAGATTACAGCGCGCCACAGGCGGTCAGCTTTAAACCTGAGCATAACGTCCCCCTCCCTCGTATCGCCCTGTCCCCGCAGGCTCGGGACCGTCTCCGAGCAGGCCGGGCGATGCCCCGATTTGCACTCGACGCAGACCAGTCGTGCAATGACACCCGTCAAATTGGCGGGCAGTTTCGACAAAATTTTTAACCGCTTGGGCGAAAATGACCGGAGTGCGCTTGCGAAACCCGGCGAAGCGGTGCACCAACACTGTCATGAGTAAGACAGACCTGCCCCAGACTGACATTCTTTGCATCGGTTCCGTGCTTTGGGACATCATCGGCCGTACCGATCGCTCGATGCGCGTCGGCTCCGATGTGCCCGGACGGATCGTGCGTGTGCCGGGCGGTGTGGCGATGAACATCGCCATGGCGCTGGCGCGGTTTGGCCTCACGCCCGATCTTCTGACCGCCATCGGCCGTGATCCGGCAGGCGAAGAGCTGATCGATGCTGCCGCCGTGCGCGGCATCGGCACCGCCCATGTCTATCGTTCCGAAGACCTGCCCACCGATGCCTATATGGCGGTCGAAGGGGCGAACGGGCTGATTGCCGCCATCGCCGATGCGCATTCGCTCGAGGCCGCCGGGGACAAGATCCTGCGGCCCTTGCGCGATGGCCGGCTTGGCTCCGCCGAGGCGCCTTATTCAGGCCGGATCGCTTTGGACGGCAACCTGACGACACAGCTTCTGCGCGAGATTGCCGTCTCGCCGTTTTTCGCCGAGGCCGATCTCAGGGTGGCCCCGGCCAGCCCGGGCAAGGCCGAACGGCTCCTGCCACTGCTGAACCACCCGCGTGCCACGCTCTACGTCAATCTCGAAGAGGCGACGATCCTCGGTCACGCCAGCTACGCGAGCTCCTCCGAGGCGGCGCAGGCCCTGATCGGCAAAGGCGCGCATCGCGTGCTCGTCACAGATGGCGGCAAGGATGCCACCATGGCCCGCGACGGCCTCACCCTCACCCACACACCGCCCGAGGTGCTGGTGGCCCGCGTGACCGGCGCGGGCGACACATTCATGGCGGCCCATATCGCGGCCGAGGTCAATGGCGCCTCCGAAGAGGAGGCGCTGATCAACGCACTCGATGCCGCTGCGCTCTATGTTTCCGGAGATACCCCCCTATGACCTTCCCCAAGATGTTTTCGCCCGAAGTCGCCACCGCCCTCTCCGAGGGCAAGCCGGTCGTGGCGCTCGAATCCACCATCATCACCCATGGCATGCCCTACCCGCAAAACCTCGAGACCGCGCAGATGGTCGAGGAGGACGTGCGCCAGGCGGGCGCCGTGCCCGCCACCATCGCCGTGTTGGACGGGGTGCTGCATATCGGTCTGACCGAGACGCAATTGATCGCGCTGGCGCAGGCCAAGGATGTGATGAAAGTCTCGCGCGCCGATCTGCCGGTCTGTATCGCCCGCGGGGCCACCGGGGCGACCACCGTCGCCGCCACCATGATCGCCGCCGCGATCGCCGGGATCAGCGTCTTTGCCACCGGCGGCATCGGCGGGGTGCATCGCGGCGCCGAGGAGACCTTCGACATTTCCGCCGACCTGCTGGAACTGGGCGAGACCGCCGTCACCGTGGTGGCCGCCGGTCCGAAAGCCATTCTCGACATTCCGAAAACGCTTGAAGTGCTGGAAACCCATGGCGTGCCGGTGATTGCCTTCGGACAGGACGAGGTCCCGGCGTTTTGGTCGCGCAGCTCCGGGCTCACCGCGCCTTTACGGATGGACAGGGCCGAAGAGATCGCCGCAAGCGCCGCGACCCGCGCCGCAATGGGGCTCAAAGGCGGGCAATTGGTGGCCAATCCGATCCCGGCAGAGGACGAGATTCCGGCCGAGGTGATCCTGCCCTATATCGAGACGGCCCTTGCCGAAGCCGAAGAAAAAGGCATTTCCGCCAAGGAGGTCACGCCCTTCCTGTTGCAGCGCATGTTCGAGCTGACCGAGGGCCGGTCTCTGGTGGCCAATATCGCGCTGGTGCGCAACAACGCCCGGCTCGCCGCCAAAATTGCCACGGCTTTGGGCAAATAACGCAGAACTGAAGAGTTTTCGCGCCCGCCTTATTGTCTCTTAACCCAACGGCACATAAGTTCGCCGAAAGCGAGAGCCGCACGCGCCGTCGCCCAAGACTGGACCCGAAAATGACCAACCCGTTCGAAGAAGAGACCCACCCGCCGAAACCGCATCGCCCGGGCCTGTTCGCCCATCTGCGGGCGGCGTTTCTGACCGGTCTGGTGGTGGTCGCGCCGATTGGCCTGACCGCCTATGTGATCTGGACGGTGATCGGCTGGGTCGATGGCTGGGTCCTGACCTTCGTGCCCTCGGGCTATCATCCGGATGCGCTGATCAACCGGTTCCTCGGCTATACCGACCCGGGCGATCAGATTCATATCAACCTGCGCGGCGCAGGGGTGATCATTTTCCTGATCTTCACCGTGGTGGTCGGCTGGATCGCCAAGGGGCTGGTCGGTCGCTCGCTGATCCGCTGGGCCGAAAGCCTCGTGGACCGCACGCCCATCGTGCGCTCGATCTACAACGGCGTGAAACAGATCGCCGAGACGGTGTTTGCACAATCCGAAGCCTCGTTCGAGAAGGCCTGTCTGATCCAATACCCGCGCAAGGGGATCTGGGCCATCGGCTTTGTGTCGACCGAGGCCAAGGGCGAGGTGAAGAAACGCACCCCGACCCCGGACGGGCTGTTGTCGATCTTCGTCCCGACCACGCCGAACCCGACCTCGGGCTTTCTGCTGTTCTTCCCGAAAGAAGATGTGATCATCCTCGACATGACGGTCGAAGATGCCGCGAAACTGGTGATCTCCGCCGGTCTGGTCTACCCCAACCCGAAAGATCCGAACCACCCGATCGCCTCTTCGGACTTGCCGGAATAATCTGGCCCCTTTTGCCATCGAAGGCGTTGCCCTTCGGGCTGAAAGGTGAAGATGTTTGCGCGAACGGGGAAGACGCGCCATTTTTTCCCATGTGCAGCAGTCATCACATTTTCTTGACCCAAGCCTGAAAAAGGCGCCTGATAAGGAGGACGGGGGGCCCGTCGCCAACGAGTAACAGGGGGTTTATCTCATGAAAAAAATTCTCACGGGTGCAATGGCACTGACACTGCTCGCCTCGACCGCGTTCGCGGGGGGCTATTCGGAACCGATGATGGAAGAACCGGTCATCGTCGAAGAGGCTTCCACCTCCTCCGCCGGAGGCTGGGTGGTGCCGCTGCTCTTGATCGCGCTGGTGGCGGTTGCCGTCTCCGGCAGCAGCGACTCCGCAGCCGCTCCGGCTGTGATGGATTACTGAGCCGACACGGTCATCCGGACCACCATCCTGACGAGAAGGAACGGCCCCACGCGGGCCGTTTTTTTTGTCTTAAGGCTAGCCGAACATCTGTTGCAGATCGACGCTCGCATTCGTACCGAGATCATCGAAATGCGCGGCGAGAAAGCGGTCACAGGCGTCCCGCCCCGCCTCTTTCATCCGCGACAGCAACAAAGGTGAGGGCACCATTTTCGTTGTCGCCGAGAGCTCCCGCATCAGATCGTCATCGGCGATCATATGCACCAACACGTCCTTCATCGCCCCTTCCGGCAAACGGTGTTCGGCGATCAGGTCGCGCACGAATTGCACCGCACGCAACTCCCGCAACAGCGAGGAGTTGAACGAGATCTCGTTGATCCGGTTCTGGATCTCTTCCGGGCTTTTCGGCGTGCCGGGACGTTCCAGAGGGTTGATATTGACGATCACCACATCCTGGGGAAACTGCGGCTCGAACAGCGGAAACAGCGCCGGGTTGCCGGTATAGCCGCCATCCCAATAGGGATCGGTGATGCCGGTCTCGGGATCGGTGATCTGCACCGCCTGAAACAGCTCCGGCAGGCAGGCCGATGCAAGGATGACATCGGTCGTCACATCGCCATCCGTGAACACCCGGATCTTGCCGGTGCGCACATTGGTGGTGGAGATGAACAGCGCCGGGCCGTCCGTGGCACAGAGCGCTTCATAGTCGAAATTCTCCACCACTGCTGCCAGCGGGTTCTGATAGAACGGCCCGTAGACATAGGGGCTGGTGAGGGTCGCGATCGAGTCGAGAAACGGCATCGAGGCGCGCATCATCCCCGCCACCACGGCGGTGGCCGGGCCGAACTGGCTCATCCAAGCGTCGAGCCGCATGTCCGAGACCGCGCCCATGTCTTCCCAGAGCGCATCGAGCGTTTTCTTGGCCTCGTCGCGCCCGCCACGGGTCAACCCGGCGGCCAGCGCCGCGCCGTTCAGCGCGCCCGCTGATGTGCCGGAGATCGCGGCGATCTCGACCTCTTCATGTTCCAGGAGCCGGTCCAGAACACCCCAGGTGAAGGCGCCATGCGCGCCGCCACCCTGAAGCGCCAGGTTGATCCGCTTGACGTTCTTCCTTGTTTTCGGATGTGTCTTTGGATGTGTCTGCGGGCGTTTGGCCATGACCGGCTCCCCTCGTCTGATGGATCTCCCTTGCGGCCTTGGCTCAGAGCGCGGTCCAGCCGCCGTCGACGGAGATCGTCGTGCCGGTGATCTGATTGGCCGCCGAAGACGCCAGGAAGACACAGGTGCCGCCCAATTCCTCGACCGTGGCGAATTGCTTTGACGGTTGCCGCTCCAGAAGCACCTCACGGATCACGGTCTCGCGGTCCATGTTGTATTTCTTCATCGTGTCGGGGATCTGTTTCTCGACCAGCGGCGTGAGCACATAGCCCGGGCAGATCGCGTTGCAGGTGATCGGTTCCTCGGCGGTCTCCAAAGCCGTCACCTTGGTCAGCCCGACGACGCCATGCTTGGCCGCCACATAGGCGGATTTAAAGGGCGAGGCGGTGAGGCCATGGGCGGAGGCGATGTTGATCACCCTGCCCCAGCCCGCCTTGCGCATCACCGGCAGCGCCGCCGCGGTGGTGTGAAAGGCCGAAGACAGGTTGATGGCGATGATCGCATCCCATTTCTCGACCGGGAATTCATCGATCCCGGCGACATATTGGATGCCGGCATTGTTGACCAGAATATCGCAGGCACCGGCTTTCTCGATCAGGGCTCGGCATTCGTCGCCCTTCGACATATCGGCCTTGATATAGCGCGCGGTGACGCCGAATTCCTTGCCGATCTCCTCGGCCAGCGCGTGATCCTCGTCGCTGTCGGTGAAGGAGTTCAGCACCACATCGGCGCCGGCCTTGGCCAGTTCGCGCGCCACCCCAAGCCCGATCCCCGAGTTCGACCCGGTGATCACGGCGGTTTTCCCGTTCAATGTCATGATAATCTCCTCTTCGCTATGCCCACAACTTAGATGCTGCGGCTGCAAATCAAAGAGAGAATCGCTTCACGAAGGCGAGAATCGCTCTCACGATCCCATGATCGAGATCAGAGATGGTTTCCATTGTGACTGTTTGAAAGGCATTTGAGCCAAGCCTGCTTGGCTTTCCGCATGAAATTCAACCAAAAAAAACGCCCGCACAAGGCGGGCGCTGAGTTATTGAGGCAGGTTTCATACAGGCAAGAAACCTATCGAGCAGTGATTACTTTATACGCGCTTCCTTGCCGCACTCCAAGCTAAAAGTTTGAAAACACAGTTCCGTCGGCGTAGGTTCGGCAGAAATAACAAGATGGGCGGAGGCACCCTTTCGATCATGGCATATCTGACTTCCCGGAGTTTCAAAAGAAGCGCTGCGACTTTGGCGCTTCTCATCGCCAGCAATGCCGCTTTTGCCGCGCCGCAATATGGCCTGGCCATGTATGGCAATCCCGAACTTCCGGCCGATTTCACCGCCCTGCCCTATGTCAATCCGGAGGCCCCCAAGGGCGGTGCGATCGTCACCGGCGAAGGCGGCACATATGACAGCCTCAACCCGTTCATCCAGAAAGGCAACGCCCCCTGGCAGCTGCGGTTTCTGATGGCCGAGGGACTGATGGGCCGGGCGTTTTCCGAACCTTTCTCCCTCTATTGCCTGCTCTGCGAGACGGTCGAGACCGATCCCGACCGCAGCTGGGTCGAGTTCACCCTGCGGCCGGAGGCGAAATTCTCCGACGGGACGCCGGTGACGGTCGAGGATGTGATCTGGTCATTCGAGACTCTGGGTACCGAGGGCCACGGCCGCTATGCCGCGCTCTGGGGACAGATCGAAACGCTGGAACAGACCGGCCCGAACAAGGTCAAATTCAGCTTCAACGTGGAAAACCGCGAGCTGGCACTGCTCGTCGCGATGCGGCCGATCCTCAAGAAAGCCTATTGGGACGACAAGGATTTTACCCAGTCCGGTATGGATCAGATCCCGGTCACTTCGGCCCCTTATGTCGTGAGCAAGACCGAACCGGGCATGTATCTCGAACTCACCCGCAATCCCGATTACTGGGGCAAGGATCTGCCCTTCATGCGTGGTCAGGCGAATTTCGACACCATCCGGTTCGAATATTTCGCTGATCCCTCGCTGGTGATCGAGGCGTTCAAGGCGGGCGAGCTGAATGCGCATCGCGAATTCAATGTCCAGACCTGGGAAGAGCAATATGACTTCCCCGCCGTGACCCGTGGCGACGTGATCAAATCGGTGATCCCGCATCAACGCCCGACGGGCATGACCGGCTTTGCGATGAACGCCCGCCTGCCGCAATTCGCCGATTGGCGGGTGCGCCAAGCGATGATCGAGGCGTTCAATTTCGATTATATCAACGAGGCCCAGACCGAGAACAAACAGACCCGGATCACCTCGTATTTCTCCAACTCGCCGCTGGGCATGCGCCCCGGCCCGGCCGAGGGCAAGGTGCTGGAGCTCTTGGCCCCCTATCGCGACCAGCTCCTGCCCGGTGTGCTCGAAGGCTATGAATTGCCGCAGACCTCGGGCCGCGAGCTGGACCGCGGCGCCATGCGCCGGGCCTTGAAACTGATGGAAGAGGCCGGTTGGACCGTGCAGGACGGGGCGATGAAAAACGCCGCCGGTGCGCCTTTCACCTTCGAAATCGTCCTCAAGGTCGGCGATGATGAAAATCAATCGATCATCGACACTTACACGCAGATGCTCAAGCAACTTGGCATCGATCCGAAGATCTCCGTCGTCGACAAGGCGCAATATACCCAGCGGATGGAAACATTCGATTTCGGCATGACCCCGGTGCGCTATGGCCTGTCCCTAAGCCCCGGCAACGAGCAATATGCCTATTTCGGAGAGGCGGCCGCCGACACGCCCGGCTCGCGCAACATCGCGGGCGTCAAGGACCCGGTGGTGGATGCGATGATCGCCAGGATGCTGGATGCCACGGACCGCGAAGGCTCGCTGGCCGCCACCCGGGCGCTGGACCGCTTGCTCACCGCCGGGCGCTATGCCATTCCTCTCTACGCGTGGAATGAAAGCTTCGACGCGCATGTGAAAGAGCTGCATTATCCGACGCCCCTGCCGCTCTACGGCGATTGGATCATGTGGCGGGAAATGACCTGGTACTGGGAAGAATAACCCTTAAAGAAACGGGAAGAATGACCATGAGAAAAGCAGCAGTCGCCCTCCTCCTCACCCTCGCCCTGACGTCCACTCTGGCCTCCTGCGGCACCGTCGCAGGCGTTGGCGAAGACATCACCGGCGCGTCGCGCACGGTTCAGGGCTGGTTCTGAGCCGATGCTGACACGGCTCGCCCTGATCGGCCTCGTGAGCCTCGCGCTCACGGGCTGCGCCGTCGCCCGGACCGGGGTGAAAGCCACCACAGGTGTGGTCAAGACCACCGGCAAAGCGGTGTTCTGAGCAGGTTTCTCGGGGCGCGATGCATGCCGCCATATGCCGGCACAGAGTCTCTAGGGGACGTTCAGAACTTCGCGCATCCGCCCGGAATAGCAACGCAGTTGCCCGGGCGTGCGGTCATGCTGAAAGCATGCCTCCGGCATGACGCGTCCCCGCGGTCGGGCGCATTTGTCATCCCCGTGCAACGGATTGATCTTGATCGGCTTTGGCGAACATAAATCGCCGACCACAGAGATCGGATGCGCCAGCCCACGGTCCGGCGCACGCCCTCATGTCAGACATCGCCAAGGTTCCCTCCGCCCCGCAAACCGGCCCCGCACAGACCGCGCCGCTTATCCCAGCGACGTCACCCAGAGGATCGTCGCATCTTCGGCGCTGACCGAGATCACGTTATGGCCCATCGAGGCGTCATAATAAGCGCTGTCGCCGCGGCGCATCTCGACCGGTTCGTAGAATTCGGTGATCAGCTTGATGACGCCCGTGAGCACATAGAGGAACTCCTCGCCATCATGGCGCACCCAGCCGTCGAATTCCTCGAAACTGCGGGCCCGGATCGTGGCGCGATAGGGAAGCATGGATTTCTTGGTCAAAGCGCCCGCGAGCATCTCGTGCTCATAGGTCGCCGTCGGATGGGCCGCGCCCTCGCCCGATTTCGTCACCGCCATCCGGCCGGAGATCTGCGCCTTTTTCGGCGGGGTGAACAACTGCGGCACCGAGATTTCCAGACCCACGGCGAGCTTTTTCAGCGCATCATAGGTGGGCGACATCTGGCCGTTCTCGATCTTGGACAAAGTCGAACGCGCCAGCCCGGCCTGTGTCGCCGCCTGTTCCAGCGTCCAGCCGCGTGCCTTGCGCAAATCCCGCACCCTGAGGCCGAGATCGAGCGGCCGCGCCTCCTCTGGCGCGCCCTCGGCGCCTTCACGCGCCAGTCTGATCAGGCTGGGTGTCTTTTGATCCTCGTCCATGCGCCCTTGTAGCGCGCAGTCCGGCGACATGAAAAGGCAAAAGAAAACCCCCGGATGCTGTTCATCGCATCTTCGGGGGCTCTTTGGGGCAGGATGGGTCTGGGGGGACTGCTCGCAGGTGTGCCTGCCCTAATGCTGCGCCGGACCACTGTCTTGGCCCGCGGCTTGTTTCAGTCGATCTTCATTCGACGGGCGGCAACTCGCCGGTAAGGAATTCCAGCTCGCTCAGCCCGCCGGTCACGGACTGTCCGACGACAAATCTGTCGAGCGCGCCACCGGCGATTGCCAGCGCGGCCACAAGCCCGAGACCCAAGGTCGCGATCGGAAGCCGCATGCGGTGACGGAAACCGGCCGGATCGAGCGGCGCATGGGGGGCGCGCCCCTGATAGCTCGCCTGAAAGCTCGTAAGATGCGTTTTAACCTGTGTGGACATGGCGGTGACCCTATCGAAACTGAATAAATGACATCGTTGCAGTGATTTAACCACGGTTTTCCTGGCCCGTCACGGCGCGCGGCTTGCAACAATTCCAGCCCGATCTATGGGTGCAAAGCAGTGAATAAATGATGAACACAGCCAGAACACCCCGAATTTGCAAACTTGCAAACCCAGGCAAAACACAAGATATGGGTCAATGAGAACATCGGGATTATCCAAGAAAGTGAAGCAACGGAACGTTTTCCTTATTTCGCCCTTCCTGCTCCGCACACAGATCGGTTAGAAAACGCGACAATCTCATGTCACGACCGCTGATCGCGACACACCGATCACGACACAGCCGCCCAACGCACGCCCAGGAGACGCGCATGATCACCCTCGACATTTTCCACGATCCGATCTGCCCCTGGTGCTACATTGGCAAGACCCGGCTCGATCGCGCATTGGAGGCCCGGCCGGATCATCCGTTCGCGATCCAATGGCACCCGTTCCAGCTCAACCCGAGCATGCCGCCGGAAGGCATGGAGCGGCTCGCCTATCTCGAGGCGAAATTTCATGGCACCGAAGGCGCGATGAAGGCCTATCAGCCGATCGTCGAGATCATGCATCGGGAAATGCCCGATGTAGACCTCGGCAAGATCACCCGCACGCCGAACACGCTTGACGCCCACCGGCTGATCCATTGGGCCGGCATCGAGGGGCGCCAGACCGCCGCCGTCTCCGCCCTGTTCCGCGCCTATTTCAAGGAAGGCCGTGACATCGGCTCCCGCGATGTTCTGGCCGAAATTGCCGGCACGCTCGACATGGACGCCGCCGCGATCCGCCGGGTGCTCGACACCTCTTCCGATGTCGATGAGATCCGCCGCCGCGACCGTCACGCCCGCGACCGCGGGGTGAATGCCGTGCCGCTGTTCATCATCGCCAACCAGCATGTGGTCGAGGGCGCGCAGCCGACCGAGCTCTGGCTCAATGTCATCGACGAGCTGAGCGGCCATAACCCGCTCTAGAGCCGCGCCGCGAAAACCGCCGCCCCACCCGCCGGAACCAGGTCTCGCTCTGTGCATTCACGCAGAGGCGCTGCCCGCGACTGGCAACTGGTCAAACTCGCGCCCTGCCCCTAGGCTCGCCGCGCCTTCCTTATGAATGAGATTTCCCGATGCCGCGCCGATTGCCGCAATTTGAATTTACCGTGCTTCTCGCCCTGCTCTTCGCCACGGTCGCCTTTTCGATCGATGCCATGTTGCCGGGCCTGCCGCAGATCGCCGCGGACCTGACCCCGGATGATGTCAATCGCGCCCAGCTCGTGCTGACTGCCTTTGTCTTTGGCATGGGGTTTGGCACGCTGATCTCCGGCCCGATCTCCGATCACTTCGGTCGCAAACCTATCATTTTGACCGGGCTTGGATTCTACATCATTGGCGCAGTGGTCGCCGGCCTGTCGAATTCCATGGAAATGATGTTGCTCGGGCGCGCCATTCAGGGATTTGGCGGGGCCTTCCCCCGCACCGTCGGGATCGCCATGGTCCGGGACCTCTACGAAGGTCGGGAAATGGCGCGGATCACCTCTTTCGTCATGACCATCTTCATGCTCGCGCCAGCGGCCGCGCCCTCGATTGGCGCACTGATCATTGCGCATTTCAGCTGGCACGGCATCTTCGGCGCCTTCGTCCTCGTTGGCCTCACCGGCGCCGCCTGGCTCGGCCTGCGCCAGGGCGAGACCCTGGACCCTGACAATCATCGACACCTCAACCGGGCCGACCTCTCCGCCGGGGTGCGCCAAGTACTCGGCAATTACAACGTGCGGATCTACACGCTGATCCTGACCCTGGGCTTCGCCCAGATGTTCTCGATCCTCTCCTCGGTGCAGCAGATCTATGACGAGACCTACGGTCTGGGCGAAAGCTTCCCCTATTGGTTCGGCGCCACCGCCCTCATTGCCGCGATCAGCGCCATTCTGAACGGCATGCTGGTGACCAGGCTCGGCATGCATTTCATGATCCGGCTGGGCTTCAGCATTTCGCTCATCGCCTCCACGCTCGCCGTCGCACTGAATCTCGCCGGCGTCGCCATTGGTCAGTTTGGATTTGTGGTGTTCTTTCTGTGGTCTGTGGCAATGTTCTTCATCAACGCTTTCACCTTTGGCAACCTCAACGCTCTGGCGCTGGTGCCACTCGGACGCCTGGCCGGGCTGGCCAATTCGGTGATCGGAGCGCTGTTCACCATGGGATCGGTGCTGATCGCCGCGCCGGTGGGGCTGGCCTTCAACGGCACGCCGATCCCGGTGATGACGGCGGGCATCATCTGTTCCGGTCTGGCATTGCTGCTGTTCCGACTGGAGCGCAAGGACGGCTGACCTGGCGGCTCACCGAAGGTCCGGCTTGCGGGGTGAAGGGGGCGCCCGAACAAAGTGCCCTCGTGGCGTGAAACAAGGCGAAGCCGCCCCTACCCGACCCCACAAATCTTTGAATTAGGAGAGGCTTACGCGCCACTCTTCGCGTGCTTTGCGAGATCTTGCGCGACCGAATAGGCGCCCTTGATCCGATCCGAGCTTTTTTTCCAGTCCCGGCGGATGATGATCTTGTTGTCCTTCACCTTGGCCAGACCTTTCTGGCCATGGATAAACTCCACCAGCCCGGCCGGATTGGGGAATTTGTCGTTGTGGAACTGGATCGTGACGCCTTTCGGGCCACCGTCGAGCCGGGCAATGCCCGCTTCGCGACATTTCTCCTTGATCCGAACAACGAGCAGCAAGGTATTGACCTCTTTCGGCAATTTTCCGAACCGGTCGATCAGCTCGGCGGCAAAGCCTTCGAGCTCCACCTTGGTGTGAAGCCCCGAGAGCCGGCGATACAGGCCGAGCCGCACATCGAGATCAGGCACATAGGTCTCGGGGATCAGAACCGGCACGCCGAGATTGATCTGTGGCGCCCACTGCCCGTCATCCTCGAGCGTGACGGATTCTTCGCCGGATTTGATCCGGGCAATCGCCTCCTCGAGCATGCTCTGATAAAGTTCAAAACCGACCTCTTTGACATGGCCGGATTGCTCCTCGCCCACGAGATTACCCGCACCCCGGATGTCAAGATCTTGAGACGCAAGGGTAAACCCCGCCCCCAGGGTATCGAGAGAGCCCAGCACGCGCAGCCGCTTTTCCGCCTGCGGTGTCAGCGGCGCGCGGGGTTTCGTGGTCAGATAGGCATAGGCGCGAGTCTTGGCGCGCCCGACCCGGCCGCGGATCTGATAGAGTTGCGCCAGGCCGAACATATCGGCGCGATGCACCACCATAGTGTTGGCGGTCGGAATGTCGATGCCGCTCTCGACAATCGTGGTGGCCAGAAGCACATCGTATTTGCCGTCGTAAAAGGCGTTCATCCGATCATCGAGCTCGCCCGCCGCCATCTGGCCATGCGCCACCACATGGCTGAGCTCCGGCACCTGATCCTTCAGGAATTCCTCGATCTCCGGAATGTCGCTGACACGCGGCACGACGAAGAAGCTCTGCCCGCCGCGATAATGTTCGCGCAAAAGTGCCTCGCGGATGGTCACGCTATCGAATTCCGAGACATAGGTGCGGATCGACAGCCGATCGACCGGTGGCGTGCCGATGATGGACAGATCCCGCACCCCGGTCAGAGACATCTGCAGCGTGCGCGGGATCGGCGTGGCGCTCAGCGTGAGCACATGAATGTTGGATTTGAGCGTCTTGAGGCGCTCTTTATGGGTCACGCCGAAACGCTGTTCCTCATCGACAATGAGCAGGCCGAGATTGTTGAACTTCACCGCCTTGGCGAGAAGCGCGTGGGTGCCGACGACGATATCCACCGTACCTTCGGCCAGTTCCTCGCGGGTCTTCGCCATATCCTTTGCTGAAACAAAGCGCGACATCGGTCTGATATTGATCGGAAATCCACGGAAGCGCTCGGCGAAGCTGCGGAAGTGCTGGCGTGCCAGCAGCGTCGTCGGCGCAATCACCGCCACCTGCGCGCCGGAAAGCGCCGCGACAAAGGCCGCGCGCATCGCCACCTCGGTCTTGCCAAAGCCCACGTCGCCACAGACCAGCCGGTCCATCGGCATGCCGCGATCGAGATCGTCGAGACAATCCTCGATCGCCTTCAATTGATCCTCGGTCTCGGAATAGGGAAAGCGGGCGCAGAAGGCCTCCCACATATCGTCCGGCGGCTCCATGATCGGCGCCTTGCGGATATGGCGCTCCGCGGCGATGCGGATGAGCTTTTCCGCCACCTCGCGGATGCGTTCCTTCATCCGGGCTTTCTTGGCCTGCCAGGCGCCGCCGCCCAATTTGTCCAGGAGCCCTTCGTCATGGCCATAGCGGCTCAGAAGCTCGATATTCTCCACCGGCAGGTAGAGCCGGTCGCCCCCGGCATATTCCAGCAGCAGGCATTCATGCGCCGCACCGAGTGCTGTGACCACCTCGAGCCCGCGGAAAATCCCCACCCCATGTTCGACATGGACGATGAGATCGCCGGGGCTGAGCGAACTGTGCTCTGTGAGGAAATTTTCCGCCTTCTTGCGCCGCCCCGGGCGGCGGATGAGCCGGTCGCCCAGCACATCCTGTTCGGAGATCACCGTAACCGACTGGCCGTCGCCCATCGGCGCTTCAAATCCCTGATCCAGCGCCCAGACCGCGAGATAGGCGCCCCCCGCGCCCTCGGGCACGTCGCGCCAATCAGAGATCTCGGTCAGCCCGGTGACGCCTTCGTCCTCGAGCAGCGATTTCAACCGGTCCCGCGCGCCCTCGGACCAGGACGCCAGAACCACCTGACCAAGCTCACGTCGCTTGCCAAGATGTCCGGCCAACTCTTCGAAAAGATTGACGCCTTCCATCTGGCGCTCTGGCGAGAAATTGCGTCCGACACGGCCGCCCGCGTCGAGAACGCCGGGGCCGGAGGCCTGTGGCAGCGGGTGGAAATGAATGACACGACGGTCGGCAATGGCTGCCTCCCAGGCGGCATCGTCGAGATAGAGCAGCTCCGGCGGACAGGGTTTGTAGACCGAGTCCAGCCGCCCCTTGGCTTTCAGCGCTTCGCGCCGGGTCTCATATTGGTCGACGATCCCGTCCCAACGTGAGAGCCGCGCCGCAGTCGATTGATCATCCAGAGAAATCACCGCTCCGGGAAGATAATCGAAAAGCGTGTCGAGCCGGGCATGGAAATACGGCAGCCAATGTTCGGCGCCGGCATGTTTGCGCCCGGCAGAGACCGCCTCGTAGAGCGGATCGTCGGTGCCCGCCGCGCCGAACTCGATCCGGTAATTCTGTCGGAACCGGGCAATCGACGCCTCGTCGAGAATGACCTCGGAGACCGGGGTGAAACTCACCTCCTTGAGCGTGTCGACCGTCTTCTGGCTCGCCGGATCGAACCGGCGGATGCCATCCAGTTCATCGCCGAAGAAATCCAGCCGCACCGGCAACGCCTGCCCCGGCGGAAAAACATCGATGATGCCGCCGCGAATGGCATAATCGCCATGCTCGACCACGGTCGGCGCCTGGGTAAAGCCCATGCGGACAAAAAACGCCCGCAGTTCCGCCTCGTTGACACGCTGGCCCTTGCTCAGTGTAAAAGCCGCCTCGGCGAGCACATCCTTGGCCGGAATACGCTGGGTCGCGGCGGATAATGTGGTGAGCAAGACGAAATTTTTCGGAACCGTACCATGCGCCAGCGCAGCGAGCGTCGCCATGCGCGCGGCCGAAAGATCGGCATTTGGCGACATCCGGTCAAAGGGCAGACAATCCCAGGCCGGGAACTCGATCACCGGCAGATCGGGGGCGAAAAACCGCAACCCGTCGCGCAACGCCGCCAGACGTTTGTCGTCGCGCGCCACATGGACCACCGGCCCGTCGGCGCGGCGGACCTCACGGGCCAGCAAATGCGCGTCAAACCCCTCGGGCGCGCCGCCGAGTGTCAGATGCCCCGCCTGTGCCATAGGTCAGCCCCCCAGAGGTCCTGTGACGATATTCTGATACATGCCCCACATGGCGGTGACAAAAATCGAGATAAGGCCGATGAACTGGACGTAAAACCGGTGACGGCGCAGCTCGGAGACCAGAAACTCGCCCTTTGGCGCCTCGGTGGCGATCTTGCGTGCGGTGCGGATGTTGAGCGCGCCCACCAAGAGCATCGGGAAGCCGATCAGGAACAGCGCCTGGGCCAATTCCACCCCGTAAACGAACCCGGTCATGCCCAGAATGGTGATCACCGCCCCGGCCAGCGCGGTCAGCATCAAGCCCGAGACCTCGGCGATATTCAACAGCCGCCCGATGTTGATCCGCACCAGATCCTCGAGATCCGTCATGCGTTCGCCGCCCTGACGTTTGGCCCTGAGCGCCAGATCGAAGGGCACGCCCAACACGAAATGCGAGGCGGTGGACCAGACCACGGCCAGCGCGATCCAGTACCACATGTTCGAAAAGGACCGGGTATCGATCACTTCGAATAGGGTTTGGTAAATATCCAAAGCACTGCTCTTTTCTTCTTCGCCCCTGGTTGCCCGAGGTGGGCGGGGCCGTCTTTCAATCCGACAGATCGATCCTGTTGGTCCTGTGGCTGATATCAGAATCCGGGAGCCGCTGCCGAGGGGCATATTCGCCCACAGGTGACTGCGGCTGTGCGCAGATTAGAGGCCCCGGGTGCCGATTCCCACCCTTGATGATCACGACAATCCATGCCACCTCAGAGAAAAGAAGGCAAACCGAGGCTGATGTCATGACCCGAACCACCGCTTCCTTCCCGCTCACCCGCCTGCGCCGTCCGCGCAAGATGGAAGCCCTGCGGGGGCTGGTGCGTGAAAACGCGCTCTCGATCGAAGATCTGATCTGGCCAGTTTTCGTGCGCGAAGGCACCAATGACGCCACCCCGATCGCCTCGATGCCCGGGGTCGAGCGGCTGACCATCGACCGGCTGGTCCGCGCCGCCGTCGAGGCCCATGAGCTGGGTATCCCGGCGATCTGCCTGTTCCCCTATATCGAGCCGGAACTGAAGACCGAGGATTGCGCCGGGGCCTGGAACCCGAACAACCTCGTCAACCGCGCCATTCGCGCGATCAAGGCCGAGGTGCCGGAGCTCGCCATTATGACCGATGTGGCGCTCGATCCTTACAATATCAACGGTCACGACGGGTTCGTGGTCGATGGCGAGATCGTCAACGACATGACCGTCGAGGCGCTGGTCAAGATGTCCGTGGCCCAGGCCGAGGCCGGCGCAGATATCATCGGGCCGTCAGATATGATGGACGGTCGGATCGGCGCCATTCGCCGGGCCTTGGAGACCGACGGGCATTCCAATGTCACGATCATGTCCTATGCCGCGAAATATGCCTCCGGCTTTTACGGACCGTTCCGCGATGCGGTCGGCGCGTCGGGGGCTTTGAAAGGCGACAAGAAGACCTATCAGATGGACCCGGCCAATTCCAACGAGGCGCTGCGCCTCATCGAACGCGACCTGATGGAAGGCGCGGATATGGTGATGGTCAAGCCGGGCATGCCCTATCTCGACATCTGCCGCCGGGTGCAGGACCGGTTCGGCGTGCCGACCTTCGCCTATCAGGTCTCCGGCGAATACGCGATGATCATGGCGGCGGTGCAAAACGGCTGGCTCGATCATGAAAAAGTGATGATGGAGAGCCTGATGTGTTTCAAACGCGCCGGCTGCAACGGCATCCTCACCTATTTCGCCCCGGCGGCGGCAAAGCTGTTGAAGAACGGCTGACCGAAAACCGGGATGTCTGCTCTGAGGGACGGAGTAGACGTTCCTAATTTTCGGGGGGCTCAAGCCGCGACAAGTCTGCCCGTGGGATGGCGCTTAAACTGCTGTACGCAGCACTTTATGCCTCAGAATACTTCTTATTTGTGAGGTCATTGCGCGGCTTGAGTGCGCCAGCCCGCCGGGACGGGCAGGCGCAGGCGCGGCGGCTTCGCCTTGTCCCGCGCCCAAAAAACGAACATCCCCAAAGGGCTCTCTCGCGACTTTGCGCTGATTTTCATCAGCCTCAAATCGCTCTCGGCCCGATGTTCCAACGCGGCGCTCTGCCGAAACCCGCCAGTTCCGCCGCGCTGTCGCTTTCACGGTGACAGGGCTTGCGATATGCGGTTATAGTCCGTGCCAGATACGGGCCGTGACAGAGAGCCCGACAAATGAGGCAACGAAGGCGCCGGAGCGCGCCACAGCAGTAAAAGGGCTTTATCCCAATGACAAAACCCATGACGAAACCCAGGACGGTTTCCAATCGCCGGACCTTCATGATCGGTCTCGGGAGCGCCGGGCTTCTGGCCGCCTGTGACAATTCCATGCGCTCCAATGGCGCGGCGACGATCGACGCGCGGGTCGATGCGACGCTCAATCATCTCTATAGCGAATATCCCGGCACCACGACGCTGCGCGACAAATCCGTCGGCATGCTGGTGATGCCGCTGATCACCAAGGCGGGCTTCGGCGTCGGCGGTTCCTATGGCCGTGGCGCCCTGCGCGTCGGCGGCGTCACCGTCGATTACTATTCCTCGACCCAGGCCACCTTCGGCCTTCAGATCGGCGCCCAACAATATGCCCATGTGCTGTTCTTCATGACCAATGAGGCACTCGCGGGTTTCCGCAATTCGCCGGGCTGGTCCGCGGGCGCAGATCTCGAATATGCGATTTCCAACCGCGGGGAAAACCTCACCGCCGAGACCCTGACCTCGCTGTCGCCGGTGATCGCCGTGGTGTTCGGTCAGGCCGGTCTGATCGCGGGCGCCACCGTCGAAGGCACCAAATACAGCCGCATCATCCCCTGATGATTGCGCCATCAGGTAAAGAATAAGAAAAGCGGGGCAAGCCCCGCTTTTTACTTGAGAATTTCGGACATGAAGGGGCGCACTCAGCCCCTAGGGCACCGCCTCTTCGAGCACCCCGTCCGCCGACATCTGGGCGTAGAGCAGCCCTTCGCGCAGCCCCCGATCCGCCACCGACAGACGATCGGTCGGCCAGACCCTGAGAAGCGCCTGCAGAATCGCGGCGCCCGACATGATCAGCTCTTGCCGGTCGCGCCCGATGCGCGGGTCGCGCTTGCGCCCTTCGGGGCCCAGCGTGAGATAATCGCGGATCACCCGGTCGATCTGCTCGGAAGTCATCCGCAGACCATCGACCTTGTTCCGGTCATAGCGCCGCAAGCCCAGATGCGAGGCCGCCACCGTGGTCACCGTGCCGGAGGTGCCGATGATCTGGAACCCCTCGCGATTGGGCTCATTGGCATAGGGGGTGAAATCGGCGAGCTTCTCCTCGAAGAACCAGGACATCAGCGCGAAGCGCGCCGCGTCATCCTCGACATCCGAGAATTGCTCCATCAGCGTCGCGACCCCCAGCGGCACGGAGATCCAGTCGACCACCTTGGCGTGGGGAAACGGGCTGTCGGCATTCTTGAACCCGGTGTGCAGCCGCATGATCGCGCGCGGTCGCTCGGCGCGCGGCACGTTCGAGAGATCGATCCAGACCAACTCGGTCGAGCCGCCACCGATATCCACCACAAGAAGCTGTTCGGTCTTGGTGGACACCAGAGGGGCGCAGGAGATCACGGCGAGCCGCGCCTCTTCTTCGGGCTTGATGATCTCGAGCTTCAGCCCCGTCTCGCTTTGCACCCGGCGCAGGAAATCACGGGAATTGCGGGCCCGGCGACAGGCTTCGGTCGCCACCAGCCGCATATGTTTGACCTCGTGTTTCTCGAGTTTCCTCCGACAGACGCGCAGCGCCTGAATCGTCCGCGAGATCGAGCTGCGGCACAGCCGGCCAGAGGCCTCGAGCCCGTTGCCGAGCTGCACGGATTTGGAAAAACTGTCGATCACATGGAACTGGCTGCCCTTCGGCTGGGCAATCAACATGCGACACGAATTGGTACCGAGATCCAGCGCAGCGTAAAGCTCCGCCGGGTCGGCAAGTTTAGGCGCGGGGGGCTCGACCGCTTTCGGGAACGCGCCCGCACCTTTGGGACGCTTGGGCGCCATCAGTCACGCCCTCCATTTTCAAGTTATCCCCAACATAAGCGGAAACCCGCGCGTCCGGCAAGAGGGTCTGATTGCGCTCACGATCACCTTTCGCTGAACGCGGCCAATCCCCCGCGCCCGCGCGCTCGATCCGCAGTCCCGAGCCCCTGCGCAGGGCCAGGCGCTCATGATCTTGTTGAGAATTTTTCCAACTGCGCACCCTTCCCTGCGCCGGCCCTTTCTTTTATGCGTTCCGGGATGAATTTCCTGCTATGAGCGTGACATGTCCGAACTGACCATCATCTATTGGCGCGATATCCCGGCCCAGGTCCGGGTTGGCCGTGGCCGTCGCGCGGCGCGCGCGGTTCTGCCCGAACGGTTCGAACAGGCGATCGACCGGGTGGCGATGAAGATCGGCGCCACCGATGGCGATGCTTACATGGCCGAATGGCGCGACGTGGTGGAAGAGACCGGGCTTGCCGGGCAAGAGGCCGCCGATGCCCGCGCCGCCGCGCTCGACGCCGCCTATGACAAAGAGCGCCTGATCGCGCTGGTGAACAATGAGGGCCGTGAGGCCGAATAAAGGACGAGATCCATGACCCGTACCGTTATCGAGAGCAAAAGCAAGACCGTGGTGATCGGCTTTGACGAGCCGTTCTGCGTCATTGGCGAGCGGATCAACCCGACGGGCCGCAAGAAGCTCGCCGCCGAACTGGAGCTGGGCGATTTTTCCACCGTCGAGCGTGACGCGCTCGAACAGGTTGCCTGCGGCGCCAATGTGCTCGACATCAACTCCGGCGCGGTGTTTTCCAACAAGATGGCCGAGGACCCGCGCTACGCCGACAACAATTTCGTCGAACCGCCTCTGATGGCCGAACTTGTGGCCCGGGTGCAGGCGATTGTCGACGTGCCGCTTTGCATCGACAGCTCGGTGCCCGATGCGCTGGAAAAAGGGCTTGAGATGGCCGAGGGCCGTCCGCTCCTGAACTCGGTCACCGGGGAAGAAGAGCGGCTCGAGCGCGTGTTGCCGCTGGTCAAAAAATACAACGTGCCGGTGGTGGCGATCTCCAACGATGACAGCGGCATTTCCGAAGACCCGGATGTGCGCTTCGAAGTGGCGAAAAAGATCGTCCAGCGCGCGGCTGACTTTGGTATTCCGGCGCATGACATCGTGGTCGACCCGCTGGTCATGCCGATCGGCGCCATGGCCACCGCCGGGCAGCAGGTCTTCACCCTCGTGCGGCGCCTGCGCGATGAGCTTGGCGTCAACACCACCTGCGGCGCCTCGAACGTCTCCTTCGGTCTGCCGCATCGTCACGGCATCAACGCCGCCTTCCTGCCGATGGCCATCGGCGCCGGCATGACTTCGGCGATCATGAACCCGGTACGGGTGCAAGAGATGGAGGCGATCCGCGCCGCCAACCTGCTGATGAACCATGACCCGGACGGCACCAAATGGATCGGTTTCTCGCGCATCGCCGATGCCGTGGCCGAGGGTTCGACCTTTGCCGAGGCCGCGAAAGCTTCGCAATCGGCGGGCGCCGGGGGCGGTCGGCGTGGCGGCGGGCGTCGTCGTCGCGGTTGAGCCGGAACCACACCTGAGTATAGGGAGCACGTCATGGCGAAGCTGATCGCATTCAACAAGCCGTTCGACGTGCTCTCACAATTCACCGATAAGGGCACCGAAGGCTCGCCCCGGCGCACCTTGTCGGATTTCATTGACGTGCCAAAGGTCTACCCGGCGGGCCGTCTGGATCGCGACAGCGAGGGGCTTTTGCTGCTGACCGATGATGGCAAGCTGCAAGCCCGGATCGCCAATCCCCGTCACAAGATGGAAAAGACCTATCTGGCGCAGGTTGAGGGCGATCTGACGGAAGAGGCTTTGGTCAAGCTTCGGCAAGGTGTCGAGCTGAAGGACGGCATGACCCGCCCTGCCCGCGCCCGCCGAGTTGACGAACCCGACTGGCTCTGGCCGCGCAATCCGCCGGTGCGCTACCGCAAATCGGTGCCGGAGAGCTGGCTGGAACTGGTGATTTCCGAAGGCCGCAACCGTCAGGTGCGCCGGATGACGGCCGCCGTGGGATTTCCGACCCTGCGGCTCATTCGCCTCTCGATCGGGCCCTGGAGCCTTGATGGGCTCGAGAATGGTGCCTGGCGCGAGGACGATCCGAACAAAGCCCGCGATCCGCAGAGAGCGAGAAAACAGAGATGAGCAGCGAAACCTCGGCAAAAGATCCTCTCGTCATTTTCACCCCCTCCGGCAAACGTGGACATGTTTCTGCGGGCACGACCGTGTTGCAGGCCGCGCGTGATCTCGGTGTGGACGTGGACTCGGTCTGCGGTGGCCACGGGATCTGCTCGAAATGCATGGTGCGGCCCAGCTTTGGCGATCATTCGAAACATGGCATCCACGCCGACGCAGAAGCACTCAGCCCGGTGAATGCGGTGGAACGCGCCTTTGACGAGAAACGCGGCATCAAGCCCGGCCATCGCATGAGCTGTCAGGCGCGGGTTCTGGCCGATGTGGTCATCGATGTCCCGGCCGAAAGCCAGGTCCACAAGCAAGTGGTGCGCAAGGCCGCCACCACCCGTGTGATCGAGATGGATCCGGCGACCCGCGCGCTTTATGTCGAGGTGGTTCCCGCCGATATGCACACGCCCACAGGCGACTGGGAACGGGTGCAGGAGGAGCTGAAGACGAGCTGGCAGGTCGAGAATATCGCGATTTCTCTGGCCATGCTGACCAAGCTGCAAACCGCGCTGATCAATGGCAAGAATGCCATCACGCTTGCGCTGAACTCGGCGCATGACGGGGCTTCGAAAGTGGTGGGTGTCTGGCCGGGCTTCCACGAACCTGCACTTTACGGGCTGGCGGTCGATCTGGGCTCCACCACCGTCGCTGCCCATCTCACCGATCTCACCACCGGCGAGGTCAAGGCCTCAGGCGGGGTGATGAACCCGCAGATCCGCTTTGGCGAAGATCTGATGTCGCGCGTCTCCTATGCGATGATGAACCCGGATGGCGCCGCCGAGATGACCAAGGCGGTGCGCGAGGCGCTCAATCAATTGGCCGCGGAGCTGGCCGACGAAGCCGGGATCGCGCCCGAGGATATCTTTGAAATCGTGGTGGTGATGAACCCGGTGATGCATCACCTGCTTCTGGGTCTCGATCCGGTGCCTTTGGGCCAGGCGCCCTTCGCACTCGCCACCAATGCGGCCCTAGATCTGCCCGCCTCCGACATCGGCCTGAGCCTCGCCGCCGAGGCGCAGGCCTATATCCTGCCGCTGATCGCCGGGCATGTGGGCGCGGATGCCGCTGCCGTCGCGCTCTCGGAGGCGCCGCAGAAGCAAGACCCGCTCACTCTGATCGTCGATGTCGGCACCAATGCCGAGATCCTTCTGGGCAACAAGGCCCGGGTTCTGGCCTGCTCTTCGCCCACCGGTCCGGCCTTTGAGGGAGCGCAGATCAGCTCCGGGCAGCGCGCGGCCAATGGTGCGATCGAGCGGATCGAGATCGACCCGGTGACCAAGGAGCCGCGGTTCCGGATCATTGGCGTCAAACAATGGTCGGATGAGCCGGGGTTCGACAGAAAGATCGGCCGCACCGGGGTCACCGGCATTTGCGGCTCCGGAATCATCGAGGCGGTGGCGGAAATGCGCATGGCCGGCGTGCTCGACGCAAACGGTCTCATCGGCGGGCCCGAGGCCACCGGCACGACACGCTGTCGCGCCACCGGACGGACCTATGAATATGTGATCTATGATGGTTCGGCGCAGGGCGGGCCGGTCATCACCGTCACCCAGGGCGATATCCGCGCCATCCAGCTCGCCAAATCGGCGCTTTATGCCGGCGCCCGGCTATTGATGGACGAATTCGGCGTCGATACGGTGGATCGCGTGGTGCTCGCCGGGGCCTTCGGGGCGCATATCTCGCCGAAACACGCCATGGTTCTGGGCATGATCCCGGATTGCCCGCTGGAGCATGTGACAAGCGCCGGAAATGCCGCCGGCACGGGAGCGCAGATCGCGCTTCTGAACCGGGCCTCACGGCGCGAGATCGAGGCGCTCGTGCATGAGATCACCAAGGTCGAAACCGCCATCGAGCCGCGGTTTCAGGAGCATTTCGTCAATGCCAATGCCCTGCCCCATGCCACCGACCCGTTCACCGGGCTCAGGGAGCTCGTGCCTCTGCCGGAGGTGAATTTCAACGCCGGAGAGACCGGTGGCGGCGGGCGGCGGCGGCGGCGCTGAGGCGCTTTTGCACCAGATCTCCGTATCCCGGATTTCCGCATCATGGTGCTTGACCTCCCGCGCAGCTTTGACTACCTAATGCCTCACCCTGAGCGGGTATGGTGAAAAGGTATCACGGCAGCTTCCCAAGCTTTAGTTACGGGTTCGATTCCCGTTACCCGCTCCAATCAATCCAACAGTTTCGACCTCCGGATGAAGCCTCTGGGCGCGATCGCCTGTCTGCACCGTCAGCGCGGCGCCTCGGGCATGGCGCGCGCCGGTTTGCGCCGTCGCGCCACCTTGAGCATACGTTGAAACTCTGGACAGGAGAAATGGTCCGCCTGCGGGCAATGCGCCGTATGCCGCACCATCTGGGCCAGAGACATCAACCGCGTCGCCAGGTTTTCGATTTCATCGGCGCGCGCCTCCAACCTTTGCCGGTCGATCCGGATCTCTCCCTCCGGCGAGATCCAGTCGCGAATCTCATCAAGGCTGAACCCGGCCCATCGCGCGAGACTGATGGCGTCGAGCGTGTCGAGCACCTGTCTCTCGAACAGGCGCCGCAACCCGCGTCGGCCGATCGAGTGGATCAGTCCCTTTTCTTCGTAATAGCGCAGCGTCGAGGCCGGCAGGCCGCTCTGTTTTGCGACCTCTGAAATATCGAGAAACATGGGCTTGACCTCAAGTCGGCTTGAATTGGCAGGATGGTCGCCCGAAACAACAGAAGAAAGCAATGCAAATGATTGATCTGACATATGTGACCGATGCCGTACTGATCGGTGCGGGCGCGACTTTGGTCATGGATCTGGTGGCGCTGGTGCGCCGCCATGTCTGGGGGATTCCGGCGCTCGACTATGCGCTGGTCGGTCGCTGGGCGCTGGCGATGCGACAGGGACAGTTTGTCCATCGCACCATTCTTGCCACCCCTCCGGCACGAGGCGAGATCCCGCTGGGCTGGGCCCTGCACTATCTGATCGGCATCGGCTTTGCCGCCGTTCTGCTCGAACTCCTCGGGACCGGCTGGCGGGACCTGTCGGTCATTGATCTGCTCTGGCCCGCGCTACTCACCGGCGTCGCCTCGGTCCTGGCGCCCTATCTGATCCTGCAGCCGGGGTTCGGCTTTGGCATCGCCGCGGCGCACACCCCGAAACCCGCTCTGGCCCGTTGGCGCAGCCTGGTCGCGCATCTCTCCTTCGGTCTTGGCCTGTTCCTGACCGCGCTGATCTGGCGACTGCTGCGCCCGGACATGTGACGCAGGGTTTCGCTGGGCTTGTCCCGTCCGAGCCACTAGGCCGGGGCCAAAGGGAGGGACATCATGACCACAGATTTTCTGAGCATCGCGCAGGCGGCACTGGCCGACCGGCTCAAGGGCGAACACTTCGAGAAATCCGTCTCCTTGCGGATCAAGGAGGTCGGCAATCTGGTGATCAAAGGGGATACGGCCGAGATTTCCGACGACCGCGCCGATTGTGCCATCATCGCCGATCAGCCGACCTTCGAAAAGATCCTCAAAGGCGAGCTGAACCCGATCAAGGCGGCAATGTTCGGCAAGCTCAAGATCGCCGGCGACGCCAAGACGGCGATGAAATTCGGCGGCTTGTTCGGCTGAGCGACGGGCCGCGCCCCCAAAAGGGCGCATTGCGGGACGGAACGAAAGGTCGCGGGGGCTGTCGCCAAAGGTGACAAAGCGGCCTGCAGGAGGGCTCCCGACGCCTCATCGGCGCCCCGAGCTGAATGATCTGTCCCCCGCAGGTCTGCCGCCTCTTGCGCTGGCGCCCCGGCGTCCCCATAACCTATCGCATGACTGAGACCTCTCCCCTGCTCGACCCCGCTCTTCTGGATGCCGCATTCTGGATCACCGCCGCTGCGATTGCCGCATTGCTGATCCTGTCGGCGTTTTTCTCCGGCTCGGAAACCGCCCTCACCGCCGCCTCGCGCGGCAAGCTGCGCTCCCAGGCCGACAAGGGGGAAAAAGGCGCCGAACGCGCGCTCAATGTCACCGAGGACAGCGAGCGGCTCATTGGGTCTGTGCTTCTGGGCAACAACCTCGTCAATATTCTCGCCACCTCGCTGGCCACCGCATTGTTCACCAAGCTCTTTGGTCAGAACGGCGTGGCTCTGGCGACATTGGCGATGACCGTGCTGGTGCTGATTTTCGCCGAGGTTCTGCCCAAGACCTACGCGATCACCAATCCCGAGACCGCCGCCGCGCGTGTCGCCGGGCCGATCTCGCTCGTGGTCACGGTGTTCGCCCCGGTGGTCGGTTTCGTGCGCCTTCTGGTGCGTGGTATTCTGCGGCTCTTTGGGGTCGAGACCGATCCCGAGGCCGATGTTCTGGCGGTGCGCGACGAAATTGCCGGTGCCATTGCGCTGGGCCATGTCGAGGGCGTGGTGGAGAAGGAAGACCGCGACCGTTTGCTTGGGGCGCTCGATCTGGGCGACCGCACCGTCGAGGAAATCATGTTGCACCGCTCGCAGATCGAAATGGTCGATGTCGACCTCCCGGCTTCCGAGATTCTCGAACGCTCGCTGAAAAGCCCCTATACCCGGCTGCCGCTCTATCGCGACGACCCGGAAAACATCGTCGGCGTGTTGCATTCCAAGGATCTCCTGCGCGGCATGCATGCCGAACGCACGGCGCATGAGCATGAGGCCCCGCATATGCTCGTGGATTTCCACGATTTCGACGTCATGGCCGTGGCGATGAAACCCTATTTCGTGCCCGAGACCACCACGCTCGACGATCAGATGCGGCAATTCCTGAAACGCCATACCCATTTCGCCCTGGTGGTCGATGAATATGGCGCGCTTCAGGGGTTGATCACGCTCGAGGATATTCTCGAGGAGATCGTCGGCGAGATCACCGATGAGTTCGATCGCTCCGAGGCCGCGCCGAAGCAGTCGGGCGAGACCGGCGAATGGGAGGTCGACGGCGGCATGACGATCCGCGATTTCAACCGCTGGACCGACTGCTCCCTGCCCGATGAAGAGGCCAATACCATGGCCGGTCTGGTGATCCACGAGGCCCAGACCATCCCCAATCCGGGCCAGGTGTTTTCCTTCCACGGCTATCGTTTCGAAGTGGTCTCGCGCAAGGACAACCGCATCACCAAATTGAAAATCCGGCCGCTGACCGAAAGCTGAAGGCGAACCCAATGCTGTCTTACCAACACGGCTTTCACGCCGGAAACCTCGCAGATGTACAAAAGCACGCGCTTCTGGCCGTGATGCTCGATTACATGACGCGCAAGGACAAACCGATCTCCTATATCGAGACCCACGCAGGCCGTGCGCTCTATGATCTCGAGGGGTCACAGGCGCAAAAGACCGGCGAATCGGCGCAGGGGATCAAGGCGGTTGATGCCTGGTTCAAACCGACGCACCCCTATACCCGAGCGCGCAAGGCGATTGCCGAGGCACATGGTCGAAATATCTACCCCGGTTCTCCGGCGATTGCACAGGCGCTGCTCAGAGACACAGATCACATGCACCTGGCGGAGCTGCACCCGACCGAATTTGCCGAGCTCAAGGCCAACATGGCCGCCTCGCCGCGCTATGTCGGCCTGAACATCAAGCAGCAGGACGGGATAGAATTCGCCCAGTCGATCTGCCCGCCGGAGCCGAAACGCGGGTTGATGCTGATCGACCCGTCCTATGAGATCAAAACCGATTTCGAGACCCTGCCGAGCCAGATCTACAAGCTGCATCGCAAATGGAATGTCGGCGTCATCGCGCTCTGGTATCCGGTGTTGAAAAACGGCACGCATCTGCCCTTGGTCGAAGGCATGCTCTACGCCAATTTTCCCGGTTGCCTGCATCACGAAGTGCGGTTCAAACCGGCACAGAAGGGCCATGGCATGCATGGTTCCGGCATGTTCGTGATCAACGCCCCCTACGGGCTTTCGGATGAAGCGAACCGGCTGACCGGGCTGTTCAAGCGCTTGTGAGCCGGGGCATCGAAGCGGACGGAAGGCCATTGGGGCATTGGACACCGGCCCGGAATAGCAGCGTAGCTGCCCGGGCGTGCGCTCCGAATGTCCCCCCATGGGCTCGAAGCTGCCCCTTGCCGTGACCTCCCCCTCACCGCGCCTTGAACAGGCCGCCGAGGATGCCGCGGACGATGCGTTTGCCGGTGGTGCCGGTGAGTTCCTTCATCACCATCTTGCCGAGCTGCTCACCGATGCTCTTCTCGGACGACTTGCGGCTCGAGCTGCGTGAGCTGGATGTGCGGCTGTAATTCTGACCGTCGTAACGCCGTGCCTTGCTGAATTCGCGCTCCAGCGCCTCGCGTCCAGAGACCTCTTTCGCGGCCTCCTCTTCGGCCTTCTCCGCCGCTTCGGCGGCCTTGGCGGCGGCTTCGGCCCGGGCTTTCAGCATTTCAAAGGCGCTTTCGCGGTCCAGCACCGCCTCGTATTTTCCGGCAATCGGCGAGGTGGCCATCACCTCGGCGCGCTCCGCCGCGGTGATCGGTCCGAGTTTCGACGAGGGCGGGCGGATCAAAGTGCGTTCGGCCACGCCCGGCTCGCCCTTCTTGATCAGGAACGAGGTCACCGCCTCGCCGGTGCCGACCTGTTTGATCGCCTCTTCGATGTCAAACCGCGGATTGCTGCGATAGGTCTCGGCGGCCAGCCGCAGCGCCTTCTGATCGCGGGCGGTAAAGGCCCGGAGCGCGTGTTGCACCCGGTTGCCCAATTGGCCCAGGATATCCTCGGGGATGTCATCCGGGTTCTGGGTGACGAAATAGACGCCCACGCCCTTGGAACGAATGAGCCGCGCCACCTGCTCCACCTTGTCGACCAGCGCTTTCGGCGCGTCGTCGAACAGGAGATGCGCCTCGTCGAAGAAGAACACGAGTTTCGGCTTGTCCGGGTTGCCGATCTCCGGCAGTTCCTCGAACAGTTCAGAGAGCAGCCACAACAGGAAGGTGGCGTACAGCCCCGGCGCCGACATCAGCGTATCGGCGGCGAGGATGTTGATCCGGCCACGGCCATCCACATCCGTGCGAATAATGTCGGACAGCTCCAGCGCCGGCTCGCCAAAGAGCTTGTCGCCCCCCTGGTTTTCCAGCACCAGAAGCCCGCGCTGGATCGCGCCGAGAGAGGATTTGGAAATATTGCCATAGCGCAGGGTCAACTCATCGGCATTCTCACCGCACCAGACCAGCAGCGCTTGCAGGTCCTTGAGATCGAGAAGCGGCAGACCCTGCTCATCGGCGACCCGGAAGGCGACGTTGATCACCCCTTCCTGCGCTTCGGTCAGGCCCAGAAGCCGCGAGATCAACAGCGGGCCCATTTCGGCCACGGTGGTGCGGATCGGGTGGCCCTGTTCGCCGAACAGATCCCAGAAGGTGACCGGGAAGGCCTCGTATTTATATGCCTCAGCAAAACCGATGGTCTCGGCCCGCGACATGAAAGCCTCGTGGAGCTTGAAATCCGCAGAGCCAGATTTTGCCAGACCGGAAAGGTCGCCTTTGACGTCGGAGAGAAACACCGGCACGCCCTGGGCCGCGAAGCTCTCGGCGAGGATCTGCAAGGTCACGGTCTTGCCGGTGCCGGTGGCCCCGGCGATCAGCCCGTGGCGGTTGCCGTATTTCAACAACAACTCCTGCGCCTCGCCATAGGCTTCGCCACCTCCGCCGACGAAAATCCGGTCCAGTCCTGTCTCTGCCATGCGATCGCCCTTCTCTCATCTCGTCCGACGCCGCGTGTTGCGCCGTCACACCTTTGTGATTCGTCGTAAACGCCTGTTTTTTCAACAGCGTACGCTCATACAATACAAATTTAACCAGTTCCTGCCACACTCGAATTGTCCGAACCATGTCCTCTTCGGTTCGGATTGACTTCCTCCCTGTCAGACTGGCCGCCCGGGTCCTCCCGGCGCGGCCTTTTTTTGTGCATCTGCGCGCGCAGACCCCGAGGGCAAGTGGCTCCCCGACAAGGCGGCTCTGCCGGCGGCGCGGGCTGATCTGAAGCGGCGCAGGCCGCCTTTGAGAGATTTTCCTTCAATTTCGGTGATTTGGGGTAATTTTACCGTTTTTTCTTTGCAATTTTGACATTGACGATTGCAGGAACCTGTCATAGCGTTGTCGCAATTAAGTCGGCCAAGTCCGACAGGGAGAAAGTTCAGGATTAGCTAGGTCATCTGACCTGAAGATCCACAGAAGCCTCGGGTTCGCCCGGGGCTTCTGTCATTTTGACGGTCCGGGGTTACGGTCGGGGTTCATCCGCCGTTTCGGCGATGAGCGTTTTTGCCGAACTCTGCGTCAACGCTCTGCCCATATACCCGCCCTATACACCCGGCCCATACGCCCTTCCCGGCCGCGCGTGTCAGACATCCGCCTGCGCGCATCGAACCGACCCCGGCAAAGCGCGCGCGCCCGAAACACCCCGAGGGTCAGCGCAGTTTGGCCCGTTCACGATTTTTTTCTTTGCCGCCCCCTGACAGCTTGCCGATGGCGTGCTACAGCAAAGGCCAATTCTAACGAACATATGGATAGAAGATGATCCCCATCTCCCGCAAATTGATTGCCCTTGCCAGCGCCACCGTTCTCTCTTTCGGCGCCGCGATGCCGCTGTCCGCCCAGGAGAGCGGGCTCTCCGCCGGGACGCCGGTCGATGCCGAGGGCAACGCAACCGGCACCGCCGCGGACAATGTCGGTCGCGCCTATACGCTGGAAACCCAGGGCGATTGGGAAATCCGATGTATCAAGGCCCCCGAAGGCCAGGCCGACCCCTGTTCCATGTATCAGCTGCTGAAAGATGAACAGGACAATGACGTCGCCGAGGTGGCGCTGTTCCATATGGGCAAGGGCGATGTCGAGGCCGCCGCGACCTTCACCACGCCGCTTGAGACGCTTCTGACCGGGCAGCTGGCGCTGTTCGTCGATGGTCAGAACGGCCGCAAATACCCGTTCCAGTTCTGCAACAAGGTCGGCTGTTTCGTGCGCGCCGGTCTGACCGCCGCCGATGTCGATCTGCTGAAAAAAGGCAATGAAGGCATGGTGGGCATCGTGCCGATGGGCCGTCCGGATCAACCGGTACAGCTTAAGCTGTCGCTGACCGGTTTCACCGCGGCCTATAGCCGCGTGACGGAGCTGAACGTCGCGGCCCAAGGCGATGCGGCCCCGGCCGAATAAGCCACCCGCCATCGCGTAAAATCGAAAACGCCGCGTCGGGAGCCCCGCGCGGCGTTTTTCGTTGCGTTGATGAAGGGCGGCTTGCGGGACTTAGCAGGCGTTCGAACGAAATACATCTGGCGCGAAACAAGGCGAAGCCGCCGCGCCTGCGCAGGCCCGTCCCGGCGGGCAAGCGCATTGCCAACCGCGCACAACGGATTGAACTTTCACGGATTTGGCGAACATAAAGTGACGACCACATCGGTCGGAGCGCTCACTCACGGGCCAGCGCAGGCGCTCCGTTCCAATGTCTCCAATGGGCTCACAGCCCCGTTTCGATCACGGCGCCTTGCGCAGCGCCAGAACCGCGTTCAGCCCGCCAAAGGCGAAGGCGTTGGAGAGCACCACATCGACATTGGCATCGCGCGCCTCATTGGGCACCACATCGAGCGCGCATTCCGGGTCCGCCTCTTCGTAATTGATCGTCGGCGCGATAATGCCGTCGCGCAAGGCCATGATACAGGCCAGAAGCTCCACCGCGCCGGTGCCGCCGATCAGGTGACCATGCATCGATTTCGTCGACGAGATCATGATGTCATCCGCATGCGCGCCCAGAGCATCCGCCACGGCGGCGCATTCGGTCTTGTCATTGGCGGCGGTGCCGGTGCCGTGGGCGTTGATATAGCCCACATCGGAAGCGTTGATCCGCGCGTCCTGCATGGCGCCGGAAATCGCCCGCGCCGCGCCCTGTTTCGAGGGCATGACAATGTCGGAGGCGTCCGAGGTCATGGCGAAACCGATCACTTCGGCAAGGATCTCCGCGCCGCGCGCCTTGGCGTGCTCATAGTCTTCGAACACGAAAACGGCGGCGCCCTCGCCCTGCACCATGCCGTTGCGGTTCATAGAGAACGGACGGCAGGCGTCCTTCGACATCACGCGCAGACCTTCCCAGGCTTTCACCCCGCCGAAACACAGCATGGATTCGGAGCCGCCCGTCACCATGGCCGTCGCCACCCCGTGGCGCACCATGTTGAAGGCCTGCCCCATGGCATGGTTCGAACTGGCGCAAGCGGTGGAGACGGTGAAACACGGGCCCTTGAGGTTGTATTCCATCGACACATGGCTGGTCGCGGCATTGTTCATCAGTTTCGGCACGACAAAGGGGTGAACCCGGTTCTTCCCCTCTTCATAGACCATGCGGTAATTGTCGTCCTGGGTGGTCAGACCACCGCCCGAGGTGCCGAGCACGACACCGGAGCGGAGCGCCAGCTCGCCCACGAATTCGAGCCCCGACTGACCGATCGCCTGTTGCGCGGCCACCAGAGTGAATTGCGTGAAACGGTCATAGAGCGCCATCTGCTGGCGGTTGAACCGGCCTTCGGCGTCCCAATCATGGATCTGCCCGCCGATCTTGATCGCCAGACGATCGACATCGCGGAAATTCAGCTCGGAAATGCCATTCTTGCCCTCGGCAAAGCCCGCGAGCGTCGAGGCAACGTCAAGACCGAGCGCATTGACCGTGCCGGCACCGGTGATTACGACGCGTTTCATGCTTTCTGGTCTGCAATCAGCCCTTCGACCGCTTTCACGATGGCCGAGACGGAAGAAATGTCGAAATCCGATTGATCGGGTTCGTTGGCATTGAACGGCACGGAAATGTCGAAAGCTTCTTCGATGGCGAAAATGCTTTCCACCAGGCCGAGACTGTCGATGCCCAGCTCTTCGAGAGATTGCTCAAGCGACACATCCGCCGGGTCCAGAACCGCCTGTTCCGCGATGATCTCAATGATTTTCTCTTTCACGTCCTGCGACATTCCTGCCCCTCCGATCCAATCTCGCGCCTGATTTAGTCTGAATTGCCTGCCGAGAAAACAGGTTTTTGTAACCTTATCATATCAAATGACGCAGCGATCCCTCAGATCTCGCGTATCAGCGACGGCTCAGTCCGCCTTGATCAGCTTGCTCATCACCCGCGGCAGGCGCCTCAGCGCCTTGTACATCTCGACATGGGTCTGCATCGCCACCGCCGGATAGCCCATCATCGCCTTGCCCTTGGGCACGTTCGAGAGCACGCCCGTGCCCGCGCCGATGATGGCGCCGGCACCGATCTTGAGATTGTCCGCAGCCCCGGCCTGACCGCCCATGACGCAGAAATCTCCGATCACGGTGGAGCCCGCCACCCCGACCTGACCGCACAAGAGACAATGCCGACCGACCACGACATTATGGCCGATATGCACCTGATTATCGAGCTTGGTGCCGTCGCCGATCCGCGTCGCCCGAATAGTCCCCTGATCGATGGTGACATTGGCACCCAACTCCACGTCATCGCCGATCACCACGGAGCCGATCGAGGCGATGCGGAGCCAGGCCTGGCCCTCCGCCTCGACGGTTTCGCCCAGGCTCTCGCGCGCTTCTTCGACGGCGGATTTCTCGGCGGTGACGAAAGAGAACCCGTCGGCGCCGACGACCCCGCCCGGCTGGGCAATCAGCCGATCGCCGATCGTGGCCCCGGCACCGATTTTCACCCCGGCATGGATCAGCGCGTCATCGCCGATTCTGACATGGGCGCCGATCGAGACATGTTGCGCGATCCGGGCATTCTTGCCGATCTTCGCCCCCTTGCCGATCACCACCAGCGGCCCGATGGCGGCGCCCTCGCCGATCTCGGCGGAAGGATCGATCACCGCCGTTGGATGAACCCCAGGCTCAAGGCCCAGCCCGGCGTCGAAACTCGCGGTAATGCCGGCCATGGCGAGACGGCCGCGGCTCACCAGAATGGCGGCCTCGAGCCCGAGCCCGGCCCAGTCGGCGCCCTGCCAGAGCACGGCCGCGCGGGCCTCTCCCTTGGCGATATTCGGGGCAAAACGTGGATCCATCGCCAGCGCGAGATCCGTCGCGCCGGCGTCCTGCGGCTCCGCCGCGCCGGAGACGATAACCTCCCCGTTGCCCTCGAACGGCGCGTTCAGTCGCGTGGCAAGTTCCGCAATGGTGATGCTCATGTCAGTCTCCAGAAGTCCTGCCGAGAGACATAAGCGCTTTCACCGGCTTTGAAAAGCAAGGGCGCCGAAGGATCTCTCCCCGGCGCCTTGATATTGTAATTCTGTTTCAGTCGCGTGAGCGTTTCAGCCGTGCGGGTCACCCGCCGATGGCGCGCAGCTGCACACCGCTCTTCTGAAGGGCCGCCCAGATCTTGGCGTCACGGCCATAGATATCGCGACGATATTCCATGCCGCCTTTCGGCTGGGTCACGGCGGTGCGGTAAACGAGATGCACCGGCACATGCTGTTCCAGCTCGATCACGCTTTCCTGGCCGGTCTTCAGATGCGCCTGGAACACGCCAACCGGATCGTTGGTCTGTTTCGCCAGAAGCGCATAGGCAAAGTCGAAGGGCTGTTGCAGGCGGATACAGCCATGCGAGAAGGCCCGGACCTCGCGCCCGAACAGCGATTTCGACGGCGTGTCATGCAGGTAGATATTGTACTTGTTCGGGAACATGAACTTCACCAACCCGAGCGCGTTGCGGTTCGACGGCGGCTGTTTCAGCGCGAAGGGGAAGCTGGATGTGGTGTATTGCGAGAAATCCACATTGGCGCGGTTCACCGTGCGGCCCCGGCTGTCGACGAGGCGCAGATGGCCGGCGGCATTCGGGTTCTTCTTCATCATCGGCAGGTATTCTTTCACCGCGATGGAGCGTGGCACGTTCCAGGTCGGGTTGATGACCATATGCTCCATCTCGTCGGAGAATTCCGGGCTGCGGCGATCGCTCTGGTTCATCCCCACGACGGAGCGGGTCTCGAAGGTGACCCGACCACTGTCGACGATCTTGGCCGAGAAATCGGTCAGGTTGACCCAGATATGGCGTTTGCCCAGCGGCATGTTGATCCAGCGCTCGCGCTCCAGCGCCACGAGGATCGAGGCCAGACGCTTTTCCGGGCTGACGTTGAGCTCTTCGATCGTCGAGGGACCGGCCACCCCATCGGCGGTCAGGCCGTGCTGCATCTGAAACAGCTGAACGGCTTTCTGCATTTTGGCGTCATAGCTGGTGGTGGCGCTGCGCGGCAGGTAGCCCATGGCCATCAGCCGGTTGCGCAGGATGATCACACCATTGCCGGACTGGCCGGGTTCGTATTTCTTGCCCGGCACCTCCTGGCCCCAGCCGCCCTGCCCCAGCACGCGTTCGAGCTTGGCCTTTTCCTTCAGCAACCGGGCATATTCCGGCGAGGTCGGCTCCAGCTGGCGCAGATAGGCCGCGGGCGAGGATTTCACGAAATTGGTGAGCGTCTGCAGCGCATCACGATAGGGCACCTGGCGCACCAGCCCGCTGTCGATGCGCGAAGGCACGAGCTGGCCGGTCTGGATATCGCGGGCATAATCGAGAAACAGCTTGGCCATGGCCACTTCGGCGCGACCGAGGTCACGATCGGATTTGATCGCGCGCAGGTTGGCCTCCAGAAGCGTGGTGTCATAGGGCGCAAGCCCCTTTTCCGGCGCCGCCTGAACAGCGCGCAGCAAAGCCTGACGGCGCGCCTTGGCGCGGGCGGAATTGTCGGCGAAGATCGGCTTGTAGCCGGTGGCGCGATAATATTCGGACAGGGTTTTCGACGAGGACGCGGCTTCCGCCACGGCCTGCATGAACGCGCTGACCTCCTGTGCCGCAGCCGGGGCCGGGGCGATCACGGCAGGAACGCTGCCAAGCGAGAGGCTGAGCGCCAGCATGGCGGCCTTGAACGGCGAAAGCGAGCGGCGCGCGCCCGTGGCAAACCGGGAAGCCGGGGAAACAAACATGTCGGTCCTCGAAAGATATGCTGCAGTCATTCCCCCAAGATATAGAGTTTCTTCGACCGACGTCAGGGGGAAGAATACGCAAGCCCTGCTCTGTGCCAATTGCACAACAGGTGACGCCGAAGGGGAACACGCGCCGTTTTTCCCCTTAAATTGCCAACGCGGATTTGCCGCAAACCGGCACCTCTGCCGAGCAGGAACCGGCAAGAACGCGCCGAAACGTGCCCCCTCCACCCCCTGAAAACTCAGGCGAATTTCGGTAAAAATGGTCGAAATCCCGCCATTGGTAAGGTTTCACCTACCATTTTGCGCAAGAACCTGCCGATTTTACCGCTCCCTCAGGTCTCGGGCGAATCCGTGTCTTGGCCGAAGAATCACAATATGCCATAACCTGCCACACATGGCGCGTTGCCGTGTTTAAGAGGTGTTTCCGACATCTCACATTTGACTGGGGCAAGGATCACGGCCCGGATCGCACATGTTGTTTGCGATTTTGCCGGCGAAAAAATTCACGATCCCCGCACCGCAAGGCAGGTCAGGCTGCCGAAACGAGATTTGGCGCTGAGGCCGCAGATTTTTCCATATCGGACGCTCTGATATGCGAAAAATGCTAGGACAATCGCCGGTTTTCGGTCAAAGTGAAGTCGGAGACTTGGTTAAGAATGCCGCGAGAAGCGGCGCAGAAATCAATCACCGCATGAGGCGGGAACAGGTAAGCGACGGGACGCTTGAGAGTATGACGAATAACGCAACGAGCGTGATTTCACGCCGCGGAGTTTTGCGCGGCTTTGCAGCAACAGCCATCAGTGCAGCACCAGTCTATGCCAATGCCGCAGGTTTCCTGCGTGGCTCTGGCGATGTCCGGCGGATTTCCATGTATTCGGGCCGCACCGGCGAAAGCATTGACACGATCTACTGGGTCGATGGCGAATATATCCCCGAGGCACTGAAGGAAGTCACCTATTTCTTCCGCGACTGGCGCAACTCGAAACTGAAGGCCGTAGATGCGCGCACGGTCGACATCATGACCGCCGCGCACCGTCTGATGGAAACGGATGAGCCCTATATGCTGCTCTCCGGCTACCGCTCGCCGGAAACCAATGCAATGCTGCGTGCCCGCTCTTCGGGTGTGGCGAAAAACTCGCTGCACATGAAGGCACAGGCCGCCGACCTGCGGCTCAAATCGCGTTCGATCTATCAGATGGCCTCGGCCGCGAAATCCTGCTCTGCCGGTGGCGTGGGCACCTATCGCGGCTCCAACTTCGTGCATATGGATTGCGGCGTCGTCCGCACCTGGAACGGCTGAGGCCAAGCCCGGCGCCACGGCACAGGACCTATCCCGACGGTCTGAGACATCAGCCGCCCCGTTTGAGGGCGGCTTTTTCATGTCGATCTCGGCGGTGCCAGGAAACCGATTTGGAAAGTTCGCTTTGCGGGACTTTGCTGCCATTGGAGGTTTTGCGCAGAGCCGTGACAAGCCTGCCCGTGGGGTGGCGCTCTGACAAATGTGCGATGCACTTTATGGTGTCAAATACATCTAAGATGTGAGGTCATCGCGCGGCTCCAATGCGCCAGCCCGCCGGGACGGGCAGGCGCAGGCGCGGCGGCCTTCGGCCTTGTTCCGCGCCCAGAACGCCAATATCCCCCAAGGGCTCAAAACATCCGAACACGGTCTGCATGTCTGTCCAGACAAAGAAATGGCGCCCCGAATACCTCGGGACGCCAGTCCGGCTTTCATTCCATTGCGGCGCCCTATTCCGCTGGCTCCAGCGGTTTCAACCGATCCGGGGTATTGGCCTCGAAATAGGCTTCCTGTTCGGGGGTCAGATCGATTTCTTCATAGCCCGTCACCATCGGCTTCACATGTTCACGGAACCCGTGGCCGGTGGTCAGCAGATAGACATGGGCGATGACGAAGGCCATGACCACATAGGCGGCCAGGAGGTGGATGTTGCGCACCACTTCGAGCACGACTGTGCTGTCCGAGCCGCTGTCCCAGAAATTATAGCTCAGGTAGATGATGCCCGAGACCCAGATCGCCGGGAAGACAAACCATTTCAGACCAAAGTAAGTCGCGGCCTGAAGCGGGTTGTGCTTGCGCCAGTACTGTTTCTTATAGGGCGGCTCCTCGCCCTTGAAGATGCCGAAGGCGTAATAGCGCGCGGTGGCGAGCATGCCCTCGACCTTGGGCAGGAATTGCCGCCAGACCCCGGTGGTGAAGAGCCAGAACGTGGCAAAGATCCAGACCACCAGCAGCGCCAGCGCCGCCAGCGTGTGCAGCATCACCGCCGGGCCGAAGGGGATCAGCGTATGCACGCCGCTGACCCTGAGCCCGGTGAACATCAGCACCATGATCAGCAGGACCTGGGTCCAGTGCCAGAGACGCTCAAAACGCGGATAGACTTTGACGAGACGTTTCCCCATCACGAATGCCCTCCTTTTTTACCGGCGATCAGACGCAGGGCACCGTGTCCGATGACGCCAAGCGCGGTCAGCAGCACCAGGATCTGTCCCAGCCGTCCGACGATGGAATTCGGGTTGGTCCCCGGCATCACCACGCCGGCAAGCCCGACGAGACGGCCATCCTCGGCATGGCATTCGACGCAATCCATCGCCTCGGACGCCGGCGCAACCATATGGGTGATCGGCCAGTACATGTAAGTGTCGATGAAACCGTATTCGCCGGAATACTCCGATCCCGCGGCCTTCATCCCCGCCTCGATCGCCTTGCCCCAATCGAAATTGGTCCAGAACGCGGTGTCGGTCGTCGGGCCCCAGACATGGCTGTAGGCCAGCTTGTTGTTGCCGGCGTCATAGGATTGACGCCCCTCCATGCGTTTGAACGGCCAGATCCGGCTGTCGTCGCCATCGGGCGTGCCCAGGACCTTGTTGATCTCGACCACCTGGCTCGGATCGATTTCTTCTTCCGGCAGGGTGTATTCCACCGCGCCGTTGAACCAGGCGTAATACGGGGTGACGTTCTCGCCCCAGTCGAAATCGCCCTTGGTCGAGAGATAGGTATGAAGCTCCTTGCCGTCGCTCTGGGTGAAATTATGCTCGGCGATCGGTTGCCCGACCTCATTGAGACGTCCCGCCGTCGACCAGTCCCACCAGGTCTTGGTCGCCACGCCGCCGCGGGCGAATTCCGGGATGTGACAGGTCTGGCAGGCCACCTTGTCCGTGTGATCGTTGAGCTTGATCGACATCAGCGAGCCTTCATGCGGCGCGGTGCTGTGGCAGCTCTCGCAGGAGGCGGTGAACCGCTCCTCGCCCGGATGGCCCAGCCCGATCTCATCCTTGGCATCCAGCAGATAGCGCGAGCCGGCCCAGTTGTGGCTGTCTTCCGTATGGCAATCGGAACAGACCATATTGGCGCCGTCTTTCGACATATGCACATCGGTGTGGATGTCCGGATCATAGAGCGCGGAGCTGAGATCGCCGTGTTTCACATTGTCGCCGCCGCCACCGTAGAAATGGCACTGGCCACAATTGTCGCGGGTCGGCATGCCCACGCTTTGCGCCGATTTCATCAGATCGACCGCCCAGGCCGGTTCGCCGGTGATGGTCTGGCCCTTCACCGGCTCGCCCGGCACCTCGCCCAGAGGCGGGTGCCCTGCCCCGGTGGCGAGCTTGGCATATTGCCCGGATTGGTCGTGACAGACGAGACAATCGACCGCCGAGGATTGTTGCGGCGGCGGGCTCGCCATGTCGTCCCAGCCATAGCCCGCGTGGCACGAGGTACAGCGCGGCTCATTGCCGGCGACATTGCCGCAAAACGCGTTGATCACCTTGGATTTGCCAAGCACCTGACCGGTGGCGCCATTCTCGAATTCCCATTCGAAATGGATCGAATGCATCACCTGATCGTCGGCCTCGGTGTGACAGCTGAGACAGGCCTCGGTCACCTCCGGGCCGGAGGTGAATTGCTTTTGCAGGATCTCGAATTTCGAGTGATCGGCGGTCGAGCCGCTGCCCGGCACCATCGGGGCGGCACTTTCCTGCGCGAACGCGGGAAAGGCGGTAAGCCCGATGGCGATGCTGGCGAGCGCGGCGAAATGGCGTCTGGCGTGCATGATGTCCTCCCGAATGCACGCAGGATGGACTCCGCGCGCATATTGCATTCACTTACTTGAATGCCATCACGGCAATGCGAGCATTGATCTATCGCAAATACATCTTTGGAATCCGCTTGACCGCGACATTATGTTGCGCCGGCATGTTCCGCCAGCATGCTACGCCAGCAACGTCGCGGCGCGCCCTGCCCTCACCGGACCCGAGCGGACCGGACCGATGACACTAGGCGCCCGTCGGGGCAAACGTCTGAGCAATATCGAAGTGCCCATGTCCCACAAGCTTGCGGGCCCTTCAGATCCGATTTTGTTCAGCTGGTGAAAACGGCTTACAAACAGTAGCTTAATGGCGATCGTTTTTTGACAGGGACATAACCTTGCACACCGCGTACATATGCATGCTCAGATCGGATATTTGAGGACATTCGTCATGTCGGTCGAGATTGGCCGCTCCGCGGGACATAGCAGACGTTTGAGTATTTGGCGCAAGCCGCACGTCGATGACGCGGGCGGTGGCGATCCTGACCTGCGTGCTTCTCACTTTATCTCATTCAAATCCGAAGAAGTTCAACACGTTGCGCTTCCCAGACAAAATCGCCGCCGCGCGGGACGCGTCAGCGATGTGCGGCGGCCTGAGGCCTTGATTCCGCACGAGGTGCTAAGTTCTGAATGTCCCCAAAGGCCTCGCTCCCGCCCTTCGCGGCGCCGACCGCCAACGGCAGCTTTATGCAATCCGTCTCAGGCCTATTCAGCCAGGTTGACCTGGGTTTCGATTTCCCGGGTCCCCAACAAATAGGCGCGACAGGGGCTGCGCAGGAAAACGGCCGAACTGTGCAAACCTATGGGGCATTGGCAGAAAGGGGAAATGGCGCACCTTAGAGGATTCGAACCTCTGGCCTCTGCCTTCGGAGGGCAGCGCTCTATCCAGCTGAGCTAAAGGTGCGCAACCTGATGTTTCAGGTGAGACGTCTATAGGCCATGCAAAAGGGGCGTGCAATCGGTTTTCGCGCATCCGCCCCCTTTGGTTCAGGGACCGGCATAGCGATGGATGACCCGGGTATTGACCGCGCAGGGCGCATCGGTCGCGAGCATCTTCGCCAGAGCTGGCGGAAAGGTGACCCGAAGCGATGAGACCTGTTCGAGCTCCGTTTCCGAGAGCACCTTGAGATCGATCTGATGATCCGTCACCAGCGCCCCCATGGCACTGTCCTTGATGTCCTGAAACTCCGCCCGCCACAGGTTTTCACCGAGCTGCGTCCAGGTAAAATCACCTGCCAGGCTCTCCGGCTCAAAGGGCGCGGGAAAGGCGATATGTTTCGGTCCATATCCGGCCTCACGCGCGAAAGCCTCCGACATCTGCGCCACCAGATCCGGCGGGCAGCCGCTCTGGCCGAGAAGCTCGGCCTGCCCCTGCCAGAGACCGGTTTTGGGCTGGATCTCCGCCGCCGACGCAAAAGCCGCCGCGCCGAACAGCCCCGCCAGCCCTGCCCGCTTCGCATTCCGAAAGACACTGTTCACCATAATCACCTCCAAACACTTCGGATGCTCTCAGGGTGACATGGCGATACCGGGTCTGACAAGGCCGGGAGGGAATTGACGCCCGGGCGGCGCGATCTCAGCCGAAGAATTCTCGGCAGAGTTCGAGTGCCTCGACCAGACGGTCCACCTCTTCCTCGGTGTTGTACATGGCGAAAGATGCCCGGCAGGTGGCAGTGACCCCCAGATGCTGCATCAGCGGCATGGCACAATGCGAGCCGGCGCGCACGGCGACGCCCTTCTTGTCCAGAACCGTCGAAATGTCATGGGCATGTGCCCCTTCCATGGTGAAGGAGAAGATCGCGCCCTTGCCCGGCGCCGTCCCCTGCACATTGAGCCAGTTCAGCCCCTGCAGCCGTTCCGTGGCATAGGCGGTGAGACGGGCCTCATGGGCGGCGATGGTCTCCATGCCGATCTCCATCAGGTAATCGAGCGCCACCCCCATGCCGATGGTCTGGACGATCCCCGGCGTGCCGGCTTCGAATTTCAGTGGCGCTTTCGCGTAGCTCACCTCATCCTTGGTGACCGTGTCGATCATGTCGCCACCGCCCAGGAACGGCCGCATCTCGGCCTGACGCTCGGCCCGGATATAGATCGCACCGGAGCCGGACGGCCCGTAGAGCTTGTGCCCGGTGATCGGATAGAAATCGCACCCGATGTCCTGCACATCCACCGGGCCATGTACCGCGGCCTGCGAGCCATCGACCAGCGTGGCGATGCCACGTTCGCGGGCGGCGGTGCAGATCGATTTCACATCGACGCGCGTGCCGGTGACGTTGGACATCTGGGTGATCGCGACCAGTTTGGTCTTCGGTCCCATGGCATCAATCACCGCCTGCGGATCGAGCGATCCATCGGGGGCACAATCGACCCATTTGATCACCACGCCCTGACGTTCGCGCAGGAAATTCCACGGCACGATATTGGCGTGATGCTCCAGAACAGAGAGCAGGATCTCATCGCCCGGCTGCAACAGCGGCGCGGCCCAGCCGTAGGACACGAGATTGATCCCCTCGGTGGTGCCGGAGGTAAAGACGATCTCATCCTCATGGCCCGCGTTCAGGAACCGCGCCACCTTGGCCCGCACGCTCTCGTATTTGTCGGTCGCCAGATTGGACAGGTAATGAAGGCCACGGTGCACATTGGCGTATTCCTCGGAATAGGCCTTGGTGATCGCATCGATCACCACCTGCGGCTTCTGCGCCGAGGCGCCATTGTCGAGATAGGTCAGCGGCTGGCCGTTGACCTGGCGTGAGAGGATCGGGAAATCGGCCCGGATGGCAGCGACATCAAACATGTCAGGTCTCTTTCTTGGAAACTTCGGGCTTGGCCGCGGCCGGCCTGGCGACTTCGGAGAGGTTGATGCCCCAGAAGAGGATCAACACGAGGAGCGCCAGCGCGCCCACGAGCGAGGTGGTCGGACCGGGACCGACAAAGCCGGCCGTCAGCCCCCAGAGCAGCCACAGGGGCGCAGCACAGAGCAGACCCCAGAACAGCGCCAGACGGGTCTCATACCCGGTCGCCGCACTGCCGGTCAGGCGCAGGGCAAGGCCGATCACACCGGCGAGGATGTAGAAGATCAGCGGCATGATGAAGAGCCAGCTCAGCAGCGTCGCCCCCATCAGCATCTGCACCTCCCGGCCGGTCTCGAAGGCAAGCCGCGAGAGCCGCGGCCATTGCGCCACGAAAATCAACCCGCAGGCGAGGATCAGCGTGACCAAGGCCCCGCCCTCGTTCTCGCCTGCGCCGAGACGATGCCGAAGCACCACACGTGGGGCGCGGTAGCTCCGGACGATATCGGTGACCACTCCCATGACCGGGCTTAGCCTGCGGCCCGGCGGCGCATCAGCCAGCCTTCGAGACGATGCAGGATGTCTTCGGCGATCTCCGGGTTCTCGATCTCTTCGATGGCTTCCGCGAGGAAGGCCAGCGTCAGAAGATCGGTGGCATCCGCCGCCGGCACACCACGCGAGCGCAGGTAGAACAGCGCCTCATCGTCGATCGCCCCCACCGTCGAGCCATGCGAACAGGCCACGTCATCGGCGTAGATCTCGAGCTCCGGCTTGGCGAGGAACTGGCTGTCATCATCAAGCAGCAAGCCCTGGCTGATCTGATAGCCATCGGTCTTTTGTGCGCCGGGTTTCACGAGGATCTTGCCCTGGAAAATACCTTTGGCGCCATTGCGCAGGACTTTCTTGAACACCTGACGGCTTTCGCAGCGCTCCGCGTCATGGGTGATGAACACCGTGTCATCGTGATGGAAATCGCCATCCCCCATCGCCGCGCCGGCGACATGGGCGATGGAATCGTCCCCCATGATGTCGATCACGACCTCGTTGCGGGTCAGCACACCATTGGCGGTCATGGTGAAGCTCTTGAACGACGCCTCCTGCCCGACCGTGGCAAAGAGATGCGTCACCGCGCGGCGTTCATGATCGCGGCCCTGGGCCCGGACATGGTGGAAGGCGGCCTTGTCAGAGACTTCGACCTCCATCACCTTGTTGAACCGCGCGGCGGCGGGACCGTTTTCGAGCACGGTGAGATCGGCGCCCTCCTCGACCCGCACCACATGGTGCAGCACCGCATCGGAGCTCTCGCTCTGATGCAGATAGACCAGCGAGACGGGCTTGGCGACCTTACCCGTGGCGCGGATCACCACGCCATCGGTGGCAAAAGCGGTGTTGAGCGTGGCGAGCGGACGTTCGACCGGATCTTGCGCCTTTTTCTCCTGCACGCCGTAAGCGTCTTTCGCCCAGTGGATATCGGCAGAAAGCGCGTCGGAGAGCCGCATGATCTCGAGGTTCTCACCCTCGAGCGCGTCAGAGGCCTCGGCATCGAAGACACCGTCGACAAACACCAGTTTCAGCCGGTCGATACCGGAAAACACCGGCGCCTCCTCGGCCACGAAAACTTCGGCGGGCGTGGGCGTCTCGGCGATCAGGCTGTCCGGACGGGTCCAGCGCCAATATTCGTCACGCCCCTGCGGCAGGCCCATGGCCAGAAGCCGCGTGAGCGCATCCTGACGCAGCGCCTCGGCCCAGGGTGCCCCGGTCGGAAGGCTCATGGCGTCGACGCGGGTGGCGGTCGTGTCCAGTTTGCGTTGTTTCAATTCGGCACGTTTCATCAGGCGTTCTCCACCTCGGCCAGCAGATCGGCATAGCCGTTGTGCTCGACCTCGAGCGCCAGCTCAGGCCCGCCGGTCTTGATGATCCGGCCATTGGACATGATGTGCACGACATCCGGTTTGATGTGGTCCAAGAGGCGCTGATAGTGGGTAATCACCACGAAGGACCGTTTGCCGTCGCGCAGCGCGTTGACGCCTTCGGACACCAGTTTCATCGCATCGACATCGAGCCCGGAATCGGTCTCGTCGAGGATGCAGAGCTTCGGCTCGAGCATGGCCATTTGCAGGATCTCGTTGCGCTTCTTCTCGCCGCCGGAGAAGCCCATGTTGACCGGGCGTTTCAGCATGTCGGCATCGATCTTCAGGCTCTTGGCCTTTTCGCGCACCAGTTTCAGGAAATCAGTGGCCGAGAGTTCTTCCTCGCCGCGGGCCTTGCGCTGGGCGTTCACCGCGGTGCGCAGGAAGGTCATGTTCGACACACCCGGGATCTCGACCGGGTATTGGAAGGCCAGGAACAGACCGGCGGCGGCGCGCTCCTCGGGCTCGAGCTCGAGAATGTCTTGGCCATCCATCAGCACCTCGCCCTCGGTGACTTCGTAGCCGTCGCGGCCGGAAAGCACATAGGAGGTGGTGGATTTGCCGGAGCCATTCGGCCCCATGATCGCATGTACCTCGCCCGGGCCGACCTTGAGATCGACCCCTTTGAGGATCTGCTTGCCTTCTTCTTCAAGTTTGACGTGGAGGCTTTTGATTTCCAACATATTATTGTCCTTTCACGGAATAGAACCCGCGCGGGCGTTTGGTCCCGGCAGGCATCAGTGCGTTGGTGATATGTGAAATGGCGCCAGCCGAACGCCCAAAGACGTTCAGCTCAGCGCCGATGTGTGTGGAGGGTTGTTGAAGCTTTGGATAAAAAGCTTCGCTCAACCCGCGAAAAACGTGAGAAACAGGGCCAGCGTGGCTCCCGCCACCGCAAGCCTCAACAGCGCTGATCGGACGCCCTGACGCAGCAGGTTGCGCGCCGATTGCGGGTCCTCGGCGGTTTTGGAGAGATGCGTGACACCGGAGACGCGTTTGCTGCGCGGCGTCGCGGTCTCCTGCAGCCCGGTGTAGACGGTGGCAAAGGTGTTGGGCCCGCCGCGTTCGATCCGGTTGATCCGCTCCGCGAACTGCTCCATTTGCGTATGTTTCATCACCCTGTCCCCGCCGCTGTTCTGCCTCTTTGCCAGATGCAAGCTCTTCCCCAAAAAGGGAAAGATCGTGGCAGCTCCGGGACATTCTCGGGGTCGAAACGGATGACGTAGCGTTAGCTTTTCCGGCCCCGCCGATGCGCCCCGCAGACGGGATCAGATATGATAGCTCTCGCCACGAAAATACAGCGTGCCGGGCTCCGTCGTGGCGCGCACATGCTGCACCCATTCCGGAGAAAAGAGCTTGGAGAACAGGTCCGGCATTTCGTAGACGACATTGTGCATGGTCACGATGGCCAGCAGGATGCCGGCGAATTGCGTGCCCATGCGTTTGACCGCCGAAAGCGACACCGCCTCGCGCAACAAGAACGCCACGGCCACCGCAAAGATCACGTCGAGCGCGAGATCGAAGTCGCCGGTCATCTGCGCCACATTGCCGGTGATCTGAAACCTGAGCGCCCGGGCGATCAGAGCGGCCATGCCCCCCATGCCAAAGGCGATCACAAAGGACAGGATTTCCGTCAGCTTCAGCCGCGACTGGTTGAGCGAATTGCGGTAGGAACGGCTCTGCCGTGCGAGCATTTCCGCCAACCGTCGGTTGCGTCCGGCCGCGCGTGTCTCCGCCGGCCCGATGATTTGCATCCCGTTCTGAGGCGCGTAGGAGACGCGGTTCAGGCGATCCAGAAAGTCCTGACGCTGTTGCATTTTGAAACCCGTGATACTGGTGCGTAAGCCCGATGTTTACCATGCTATCGTGGCAAAATTCGGGCAGCCCCTTCCGGGCAATCTGCGCGGCGCTGGAGAAGGTGGTGAAATCAGCCATCATGCCTTCCCCTGAAATGTCTTCAAAAGCGTATAAAGCGCGCTGGCCGGGAAGCTGTCGCGCGGGCTGAGCTCGAACACGGCCATGCGGCCGTGAAAGGCGCTCGGGCGGACGAATTCCTCGATCACCCCGTATTTCTCCTCGCGCCCGACATAGTCATCCAGGAGCACCCGGGTCGGCCGGTTGATCGAGGCCCAGGTGGCAAAGAAACAGCCGGGGCGGAACCGCCCGTCGATCAACACCAGATCCGGCGCGATCAGATCCGCGCGCTGCCAGATCCCGAAACAGTAATCCGGGTAGCGGTGCCATTTGCCGTTGCCCTTGGGCCAGGACCAATCGCCGGTCTGACCGATATCGGCATGGATGAGATGGAGATCGGCCTTGGGCGGATGGGTGTCGAAATGCGCCTGCATGGCCGCGTGCCAGGCCTTGTCGCCCTCGACGGAATAGAGCACCTTGCCCGCCTGCGCCGCGCCATAGGCGGTCGAACCGCCGGAGCCATATTCGACGATCACATTGGCCGCATCATATGCGGCACAGACGAAATCCCTGACCTCCTCCGGGAAGGTCAGTTCCGGCCCGTCGGGACCGAATGCGGGGATATGTGTCTGGACCGTGGTCATCTGTGTCTGTGTTTCAGCCGGAGAAGGTGACAAGTCTGATCGCAGCGGAGATCACCAGCGCCGCGACCGAGGCGAGAAAGGCGGTGGCCGCCACGGAGTTCATGATCAGCCCCTCGCGTTTGCCGTTCTTGACCCGGATCACCAGACCGATGAAGACGCCGATAAAGACGCCAAGGCCGATGCCGGCGGATTGTGCGAGAAAGACGGGAAAGAGATCAAAACGCATCATCTGGTCCTTAGGCGAGTGTCACGGCGGTGCCGGAGGCGGAGACCATGAGCATCTGGCCGATCACCTCGTAATCGAGATCGACGCCGACGACGGCATTGGCGCCCATGGCCCGGGCCTTGTCCTCCATCTCGCTCAGCGCGGTGTCACGGCCTTCTGCGAGCTTGGATTCATAGGAGCCGGCACGCCCACCGATGATATCGGTGACCTGGGCGAAGAGATCCCGGACAATGTTTGCCCCCATGATCGCCTCGCCGGTGACGATCCCGTGGTAGGTCGCGATAGAGCGGCCTTCGACATTGGGTGTGGTGGTGACAATCATGATTTGCCCTCCTTGAGGATCTTTCCGCCGATCAGCCCTTTGCCGGTCAGCGTACCGCCATTGAGATAGACATCGCGCTGCACCATGCCGGTCAGCTCCGCCGCGACGCCCGGGGCGAGGATCAGATCGCGATTGATCACCGCCGAGATCACGGTTTTGGCGCCCGGTTTCACCCGCAGGCTGCCACCGATCATCCCAGAAATCTCCGGCGCATCGCTTTCATGATCAGAGGCGATCATCATCAGCCCACGGACCCCTCGAGCGAGATCGCCACCAGTTGCTGTGCTTCCATGGCGAATTCCATCGGCAGGGCTTGCAGCACTTCCTTGGCGAAGCCGTTGACGATCAGGGCGACGGCCTCTTCTTCGTCCATACCACGCTGGCGGCAGTAGAACATTTGCTCGTCATCCACCTTCGACGTGGTGGCCTCGTGTTCGACGCGCGAAGAATTGTTCTTCACCTCGATGTAAGGCACGGTATGGGCGCCGCATTTGTCACCGATCAGCAAGCTGTCACACTGCGTGTAATTGCGCGAATTCTTCGCTTTCGGGTGCATCGAGACCTGACCGCGATAGGTGTTCTGCGCCACGCCCGCCGAGATACCCTTCGACACGATGCGCGAGCGGGTGTTCTTGCCCAAGTGGATCATCTTGGTGCCAGTATCGGCCTGCTGATGATTGTTGGTGATGGCGATCGAGTAGAACTCACCCTGGGCATCGTCGCCGCGCAGGATACAGGACGGGTATTTCCAGGTGACGGAGGAGCCGGTCTCGACCTGGGTCCACATCACCTTGGCCCGGTCGCCACGGCAATCGGCGCGTTTGGTGACAAAGTTATAGATGCCGCCCTTGCCCTCTTCGTCGCCGGGGAACCAGTTCTGCACCGTCGAGTATTTCACCTCGGCGTCTTCCTCGATGATGATTTCCACCACGGCGGCATGGAGCTGCGCGGTGTCGCGCTGGGGCGCGGTGCAGCCTTCGAGATAGGACACATAGCTGCCCTTGTCGGCGATGATCAGCGTGCGTTCGAACTGGCCGGTGTTTTCCGCGTTGATGCGGAAATAGGTCGACAGTTCCATCGGGCAGCGGGTGTTCGGCGGGATATAGACAAAGGAGCCGTCGGAGAAGACCGCCGAGTTCAGCGTCGCATAGTAATTGTCGGAGATCGGCACCACGGAGGCGAGGTATTTCTTCACCAGCTCCGGGTGATCCTTGATCGCTTCCGAGATCGAGCAGAAGATCACCCCGGCTTTCTCAAGTTCCTTCTTGAAGGTCGTGCCGACGGAAACGCTATCGAACACCGCATCCACGGCCACTTTGCGCTCCGAGTTGTCGCCATCGGCCGGCACGTCGCCCGCGCCCTCGACACCGGCAAGGATCATCTGTTCCTTCAGCGAAATGCCGAGTTTTTCGTAGGTTGCGAGGAGTTTCGGGTCGACCTCGTCCAGCGACTTCGGCTTGTGCTCCATCGATTTCGGACGGGCATAGTAATACTGGTCCTGAAAATCGATTTCCGGGTAATCGATCATCGCCCAATCGGGTTCCTCGAGCGTGAGCCAGCGGCGATAGGCCTCGAGCCGCCATTCGGTCATCCATTCCGGCTCTTCGTTCTTGGCCGAGATCAGCCGCACGATGTCCTCGGAGAGGCCTTTCGGCGCGTAATCCATCTCGATCTCGGTGTCCCAGCCGTATTTATACTTGCCGGCCAGGGCCTGAACGGCGGCGACGGTCTCTTCCTCGACGCCTTCCTTCACCTGATCTTTCAACTGTACGTCATCCACCATGGGATCACTCCTTACCGTGCTGTGCGGGGCGCGCTTCTTGGGCCCTCTGTTTCATTTCCATTCTCAAGCCGCGCGTTTTTTGTGACGCGCGTAGGCGGCCAGCCAGGCTTTGGCGAACCGCTCTAAATCTTCTTTGCTCACGTCCGGGCCGATCGAGACCCGCAGAGCAGAGGCCGCCTCGAGATCGCTGTAGCCCATGGCGGTCAGGACTTTCGAGGCCTTGACCTTGCCCGAGGAACAGGCCGAGCCGGCCGAGACCGCAAACCCCGCCAGATCCATCTGCATCACCTGGGTCTCGCCCTTCCAGCCGGGCGTGATCAGGTTCATCGTATTCGGCAGGCGATCTTCGCCCCTCCCGACAAAGATGGGGTCTTCGAGACCATCGGCCAACAGGTCTTCGAGATAATCACGCTTTTGAGCGACCTCATCCCATATGCCATCGGCCAGAGCCTTTGCCGCCGCGTCCGCCGCGGCGCCAAAACCGGCGATGCCAATGAGGTTCTCGGTGCCGCTTCTGCGCCCCATCTCCTGACCGCCGCCCTTGATCGTCGCGGCCACATCGAGGCCCTGTTTCAACACCAGCGCGCCAACGCCTTTCGGCCCGCCGAGCTTGTGCGCCGAGACCAGCGCCATGTCGCAGCCGAGCCAGTTGAAGGCTACGGGCACCTTTCCAAACCCCTGCGTCGCATCGACCACGGCGAGTCCTTCGGGCAAGTCCTGAATCACCCCGGTCTCGGAATTGGCGAGCTGAAGCGTGCTCTGCGCCGGATCGGAGATCGCCACATGGCCTTGCCGGTCCACCGGCAGATCGAGCTGACACCACGAGGCCACCGCATCATGCTCGACCGCGCCACAGTGCAGATCCCGGCCGGAAAATGCCAACGCCGCCGCTTCGGTCGCCCCGGAGGTAAAAACGATATCCGCCCCCTGCGCCCCGAACGCCTCGGCGACCTGTGCCCGCGCCCGTTCCATCAGGCCCTTCGCCGCCCGCCCCTCGGCATGGACCGACGACGGATTGCCAACGATATCCATCGCCGCGATCATCGCCGCACGCGCCGCCTGCCCCAGGGGCGCGGTGGCGTTCCAATCGAGATATGTGCGGGTCATGGCCATTCGGGTCTTTCAGTATGTTTGCGCCGGAGCAGCAAAGGCTCAGGCGTCGGTCTCTTCATCCACCACGGAAAACAGCGTCGGCACCGCCGGGCATGGGCGGAGCTCGTTGCGGATCACATCCGACAACCGGGTCTGGTGCAGGAAGACATAGACATGGGCCGAGAGCCCTTCCCACAGCCGGTTGGTCATCGATTGCGCCCGCGAGCCGGAAATCCCGCCCGACGCGCCGGCGCCGGTGTGCATGGCGGACACGGTCTCATCCACCGCGCCCAAGATATCGGAGACCCGCATTTCGGAGGCGGGCTTGGCGAGTTTGTAGCCGCCGCCGGGGCCGCGCACCGAGGTGACGAGTTCGGCCCGGCGCAGCTTGACGAAAAGCTGTTCGAGATACGGGAGCGAAATATCCTGACGTTTGGAAATCTCCGCCAGCGACAGGAGGCTCCCCTCCGGCTGCAATGCCAGATCTGCCAGAGCGACCATGGCGTAACGCCCTTTTGTCGACAGTTTCATTTGCTTTCCCCTTTGCCTTGCGGGTGCCTCTCGGCATGTGTCTGCGCGATGAGCCGCCCTGTTCTACGCCCGCTCACCTGTGCCTCCGCCGATTCCTTGGCTGAAGCGCAGGAAAACCGGCGCAAAAACATTGACGTGCGCGTGTCAGAGCCTTACGTCCATACCACCCGCGTGCGCTTTGCGCTCAGACAATTTAGAAGCTTTCTAAATAGCCTGAGAAATTTCGTCAACTATAAAGCCGCACGCCACGGATATGAGCGCATCAGCGCCGTTCTCGACAGAGGGCGCGCCTTGCCAGACAAAGCGACGCGATACCGGGCCCTGGTATGTCCGGCCCGGACCGCGACATGAGGAGACAGGGACGACTATGCCCGAAGTGATTTTTCCCGGCCCCGAGGGCCGGCTCGAAGGCCGCTACCACCCGCAGCCGCAAAAAGACGCCCCCATCGCCATCATTCTTCATCCGCATCCGCAATTCGGCGGCACGATGAACAACCGCGTGGTCTACAACCTGCATTATGCGTTCCATAACATGGGGTTCACCGTGCTGCGGTTCAATTTCCGCGGCGTCGGGCGTAGCCAGGGCGAATACGATCAGGGCGTGGGTGAGCTGTCCGATGCGGCCTCCGCGCTCGACTATCTGCAGTCGATGAACCCGAACGCGAAACATTGCTGGGTCGCGGGCTTTTCCTTCGGCGCCTGGATCGGCATGCAGCTTCTGATGCGTCGTCCGGAGATCACCGGGTTCATCTCGGTTGCCCCGCCCGCGAACATGTATGATTTCTCCTTCCTCGCGCCCTGCCCCTCCTCGGGTCTGATCATCAACGGCACTGCCGACCGCGTGGCGCCGCCGAAGGACACCCATACGCTGGTCAACAAGCTGCACGAGCAGAAGGGCATCACCATCACCCACGAGGAAATCGAGGGCGCCGGCCATTTCTTCGAAGATCCGCATATGGAAGAGATGATCGGCACGGTCGATCAATATGTCCGCCGCCGCCTGACCGAGAACACCCGCTAAGGAGCGCCTGTCATGGGGATCATGGAAGATCTCGCCGACGATCTGGCGAAAGACACGATTGACGCGCTTGACGTGGTGGGCTCCGAGGATCTCATCCAGGATGTCGCGCGCGTCATCGGCGCGTCCTCGATCACCACGCAGGAAGCCTTCATGACCGCGGCCCGGGTGCGGCTTTCGGAAAAGCGCGCCCGGGAATATCTCAACAAACGCATCGCCGAGGCCAAGGCTGGCCTCGCAGCTTCGGCGCCGCCTCCGGGCGCCGAGGATGACATCGAATACTAGCACGCCCCAAGGACCACATGCCCAGAGACAGCGCCTCCCCCCGCCTAGATGCCCAATATGCCTTTCTGATGGAGGCGGATCGGCTCAAGACGGTGGAGCGCGCCAATCAGCTGATGGATCGCTCGCGGTTCGAGAACTCCGCCGAACACAGCTGGCATGCCTGCCTTTTGGCGCTCTTGTGCGCGCCGCTGGCCGGCGCCGACGTGGACATCGACCGCGTGATCGAGATGCTCATGCTGCATGACATTGTCGAGGTCGACGCCGGCGATCACCCGATCCATATCCTGTATGACACCGACGAGATCGTCGCGCGCGAAAAGGCGGCGGCGGATCGCATCTACGGGCTTCTGCCCGAGGATCTTGCGGTGAGCTTCCGGGCGACATGGGAAGAATTCGAGGCGATGCAAAGCCCGACGGCGCGTTTCGCCAAGGCGATCGATTACCTTGCGCCTGCGCTGCAGAGCATCGGCGCGCCCGAACAGCTCGAGGAAGAGCGCGAGATCGTCGGAGGCAATCTGCGCCGTGGCCGGGCGGTGAAGACGAAAGACATCCTGCCGGAACTGTTCGAGTTCACCAAAGCGGCGTTCGAGGGCGAGGTCCCGGAAGGCGATCTGGCCCGGCGTTTTGCTTTCTGGTGCGAATCCGACCGGCTCAAAAGCATCTATCGCGCCACGCCAATTGCCGATGGGTCGCGCAAGGAAAACACCGGCGAGCACAGCTGGCACATCATGCTCTACGCGCTGGTGATGGCCGATCATGCCGCCCCAGGTGTCGACATTGCGCTGGCGATCAAGATGCTGCTTTTGCACGACATTGTCGAAGTGGACGCAGGCGACACGCCGATCCATGGCGCAGTGACACCCGAGGCGGTGAAAGCTCAGGAAGAGGCGGAGATCAAGGCCGCCGAGCGGCTGTTCGGCCTGTTGCCCGCCGATCAGGGCGCGATGTTCCGGGCGATCTGGGATGAATTCGAGGCGGCTGAGACGCCGACCGCGATCTATGCCAAATCGATCGACCGGATTCAGCCGGTGCTGCACAACCTCTCGGACGATGGCGGCTCCTGGCGCACCTATGACGTGAAGCTGCACCAGCTTGATACCCGCGTCGGCACCAAGATCGCCCAGGGCTGTCCACAGCTCTGGCCCTATATCCGCGCCAAATGCGAACCCTGGTTCGTCGCGCGCGGCGCGCTGTAAAACGGCGTTCAGCGGTTCGGCGGTATCGAATAGGTCATCTGCGCCTGGGCCAAAACCCTGTCGGCTCCGGGATTGCGGATCGCCACCGTGCCGGTCGCGAGCGTTTTGCCGAGTTTCAGCACCCGCGCCTCACCCAGTAGCGGCACTCCGGCCTCGGGTTTGCGCAGGAAGTCGATATGGGCATTGGTGGTGACCGCCAATGCCACCGGCCCCAGTTGCGAGAGGATCGCAAAGTAAATCGCCACATCTGCCAGGAGGAACATCGAGGGGCCGGAGACCGTGCCGCCGGGGCGCAGATGTCGCGCATCGGGCGTGAGCCGCAGGGTCACCGCCTCGTCACGAACCTCCTCGAAGCCGAGCACATCCGCGACCTCGCCGAAATCCCGCGCCAGAAAGGCCTCCAGCGCGGATCTGTCCATCGCGAGCGCCATCAGAAACCGTAGATGCCGGCAAACTTCTCTTCGAGATAGTCGAGAAGCGGCGCTTCCGACGGCTCGAAGCCACAGGCATGCACGATGGTGTCGCGCGGTTCGCGAAGGCCGCCGAATTGCTGGAGATGCTCGCCGAGCCAGGCGGTGGCAGAGCCGGTGTTGCCCTTGGCCAGTTCCGCATCCAGTTCCGGGATATCGGCGCGCAGCGCCTTGTGCAGGCAGCCGGCGTAGACATTGCCCAGGCTGTAGGTCGGGAAATACCCGAACAGCCCCACCGGCCAATGCACGTCCTGCAGGCAACCGTTCGAGATCTTGTCGACCTTGACGCCGAAATCCGCCTCGAACCGCGTGTCCCAGGCCTCTGGCAGGTCCATGACATCGAGCGTGCCGTTGATGATCTGGCGTTCGAGATCAAAGCGCAGCAACACATGCAGGTTGTATTGCACCTCATCGGATTCGGTGCGGATATAGCCCGGGGTGACGCGGTTGACGGCGGCGTAGAACTCTTCGGCGCTGTTCACGCCAATCTCACCGAACATGCCGCGCATCTGGCCATAGAGATATTCGGTGAAGGCGCGCGAGCGGCCCAGCTGGTTCTCATAGATCCGCGACTGGCTTTCGTGCACCCCCATGGAGACCCCCTCGCCCAGCGGCGTCAGCAGGTAGTCGCGGGAGATGTTCTGCTCATAGCAGGCGTGACCCGTCTCATGGATGGTGGAATAGATCGAATTGAGCGGGTCTTCCGGATTGGTCCGCGTGGTGATGCGGACATCGAGCCCGGCGCCCGAAGAGAACGGGTGCACCGCCTTGTCGATCCGGCCCCGGTCGAAATCATAGCCGAACGCCCCGGCGAGAATTCCGGTGAGGGCCATTTGCTCGTCTTCGTCATAGGTGCCGGAGAGGCCCTTGGGCTGATCGGCGCCCATGATCTTGTCACGAAGCGCCACGAGACGCGGGCGCAGCGCGCCGAACATCTCGGAAAGCACCGCCCCCGAGGAACCCGGCTCGTAATCCTGATGCAGCGCATCCCATAGATCGGAATGATCCGTGCCCTCTTTCAGCGCCGCCGCCTCTTCGCGGCGCAGTTTCACCACCTCTTCGAAGGTGGGCGCGAAATGGTTGAAATCGTCGCGCGCACGGGCCTCGGCCCAGATGCCTTGCGCGACCGAGGTCACCCGCGCCAGCTCTGATGCCAGATCGGCGGGCACCTTGGTGTTGCGCTCATAAGACCGGCGGGTGTGGCGCAGCACCGCCTGTCCGAAAGGATCGAGGGTGCTCTCGTCGATCGTCGCCAGCCAGTCGCCGAGTTTGGGATCGACCTTGCGGGCGTGCAGCACACTCTCGATGGCAGCGAATTCCTCGCCACGCTGTTCCATCGCCCCGCGCGGCATCATCGTCTCCTGATCCCAGGACAGCCGCCCGGCGATCTGGCCCAGAGCCGTGGTCGTTTTCACATGGGAAAAAAGCGCGTCAAATGACATGTCATACCTCAGAGATTACGCCGCACGGACGGATTGGGGTTTCGGATAATTGGACAGGAAGCGCGCCCGCGAGATCGCCACGAAGAGCGCCACGGCGCCGACCTGATGAGAGAGGCCCAAAGCCAGTGGCGCGCCATGCAGGAGCGTGACAATGCCCAGGACCACTTGCAGGAACAGGAGCGCGAACATCAGGTTGAAAGCCCCCACGGTGGCCTTGTTGGCCGATTTGCGCCCCTTGAGCCAGGCCACAATGCCGAAAATGAACAGCAGGTAGCCAACCATACGGTGGATGAATTGCACCAGCGCCGGGTTCTCGAAAAAATTGCGCCAAGCCGGCGTGATATAGAACGGATCGGGCGGCAGCACCTGCCCGCCCATCAGCGGCCAGTCGGTATAACCGCGGCCCGCATCAATCCCGGCGACGAGCGCGCCCAGCAGAATCTGCAGGAACGCCAGATGCAACATGCCAGTCGACAGCCCGTAGAGTTTGGCGTCTTTCGAACGGCGCGCCTGCATCAACTCCCCTTCGGTCCGACCAAGCAGGAACACATACCAGGCGATGAACCCGAGGATGATGAAGGCCAAGCCCAGATGCGTCGCCAGCCGGTAGGAGGCCACATCGAGCCTCTCGCCCACCAGCCCGGAGGAGACCATCCACCAGCCGATCGCGCCCTGAAGCCCGCCAAGCGCGCCGATGAAGATCAGGCGTTTGTGCCAGCCGGTGGGAACCTTGCGCGCCACGGCAAAGCCGATATAGCCCACGGCCCAAACGAGGCCGATGAAACGGCCGAGGAAACGATGGCCCCATTCCCACCAATAGATGGATTTGAACTCCGACAGGCTCATGCCCTCGTTTTGCAGCTGATACTCCGGGATCTGCTGGTATTTCTCGAACTCGGAGGTCCAGTCGGCTTCGGACATCGGCGGGATGGCGCCCGTGACCGGCTTCCATTCGGTGATCGACAGGCCGGAATCCGTCAACCGTGTCAGACCACCGACGGCGATCATCGCCATCACCAGCGCGAAAATCACGATGAGCCAGGCGCGGATGCCCTTGCGCGCGCCACCGCGCCCCTTTTCGATCAACCCGCCCTGCGGGGCGGCCTTCGGCTTTTCATCCGTTGCCACCTCTTCGAAAATGCTGCGTTTTTGCGCCATCTGCCGCCCTCTCCTCTGTCTTGCCAGAAACCTAGGCAGCGCGGGCCGGAAGGGCAAGCGGTCAAACCGTTCAAAAACACTCAGGGGCTGATCCCAGTGCCGGAAATCATGCCGGAAATCATCTTGGATTTCGCACCGGATATCGTGCCGGCGCAGCGACGGAAACCGGTTTGACAGTCGTACAATGATCAGTTGCCCCGAAAGGCACGCCCCCAAGAGTAAAGAGGACGCGAAACAGGGGCCGGACGAAGAGGAGGCATCGATGAAACACAGTCTTCGCAAACTCACCACATTCCTGCTGATCACCACCATGGCGGCGGCGCCGATGGTCGCTTTCGCGCAAAGCGGGCCGCGCCCGATTCAGCAGCAAAGACAAATGCAAGTGCAGGTTCAGGATCGGTATTGCGTCCGTCAGGGCGTGACACTGAATGGCCGGGCGGGTCCGGGCACCCAGTATCATAAAATGCTGACCCTGAGATCCGGCACACAGCTCAAACTGTTGAACCAACAACGGGGTTGGGCACAGGTTGAAACGCCGCAAGGCGAACGGGTCTGGGTGTCCAGCCGTTACCTGATGTGCGACGGCACCTGTGGCCTGCAACTCGGCACACCACGCGGTCCGGCCTATAACCGCTAGGGCTCAGGCCCCGAACCGCAAGAGGATGCTTGAGGCCCGTGCATCCCCTCCCCGATGACACGCGCGCCTCGCATATGGCCCCCGCTCCGGCGGGGGCTTTTTTCTGCGCCTGAGGAGCGTCTGGCTCAGCCGCGCTCTTTCCAGCGCTTCATCTGCCGCATCACCCCGTGCAGCATCTGCACATCGGCGCGGGTGAGCGGCATGCGCGACCAGAGGTTGCGCAGGTTGAGCTTCATATTCTCGGCCTTGTGATCCGGGAAGAAGAACCCGGCCTCTTCCATCACGTCTTCATAGTGATCGCCGAGTTTTTCCACCTCGATATGACCGGCCCAGTCGGTCTTGGCGAGATCCATCACCTCGGGGGCGACATCCGTGGTCTGGCGGCCCCATTCGTAGGACATCAGGAGCACGGCCTGCGCCAGATTGAGCGAGGCAAACACCGGGTTCACCGGCACGGTGACGATGGCATTGGCCTCGACCACGTCCTCATTTTCAAGCCCTGCGCGTTCCGGGCCGAACATTACGCCGATCTTCTTGCCTTCGGCCACCATGGCGCGGGCCTGTTCCATGGCGCGCTCGGGCGTCACCACCGGTTTGGTGATGCCGCGCATCCGTGCCGTGGTGGCAAAGACATAGTCGCAATCCGCGACCGCCGCGCGCACCGTGTCGAAATGCCCGGCCTCGTCCAAAAGACGCCCGGCGCCGGAGGCCATGGCCACGGCTTTCGGATTGGGCCAGCCGTCGCGCGGGGCGACGACCCGCATCCGGTCGAGCCCGAAATTCCACATGGCGCGTGCCGCCCCACCGATATTCTCGCCCATCTGCGGACGCACGAGGATGATCGCGGGGGTGATCATCGCCGGGGTTGGGCCAGTTTGGGCAGTATCGGACATGAGACGGACCTGTTTTGGAAGATTTGGCGCGTGATAGGCGGATTTGACCGCACTCGCAAGGCTTCCGCCCGCCCACGGCTTGCGCTATAGGGGGCGAAACGCTTTTCAGGAGCCGCCTAAATGTCCGAGCAGCCGCAAGAACGCCCGCAAATCTACCTGTCGACCCCGAGTGCCTTTGATCTCGAAGATTTCCCGGCCAGGCTCGCCGCCGTGCTGGACGCGCATGAGGTGGCCTGTGTACGGCTGGCGCTGGCCTCCAAGGACGAATACGAGCTGGGCCGCGCAGCGGATGCCTGCCGCGAGGTCTGTCATGCCCGCGATGTGGCGATCGTGATCGAGAGCCATGTGGCACTGGCCGAGCGTCACGGGCTCGACGGCGTGCATCTCACCGACGGCTCGCGCTCGGTCCGCAAGGTGCGCAAGGTCTTGGGCGATGATGCCATCGTCGGCAGCTTCTGTGGCGCGTCGAAACATGACGGTATGACCGCGGGTGAAATCGGCGCCGATTACGTCGCCTTCGGGCCCGTTGGTGACACCGAACTGGGCGATGGCACCAAGGCGCCGCGCGATCTCTTTGAATGGTGGTCGCTGATGATCGAAGTGCCGGTGGTGGCCGAGGGTGCCCTGACCGCCGAAATCGTCAAGGACTTCACCCCGGTGACCGATTTCTTTGCCATTGGTGATGAGATCTGGTCGACGGAAGACCCGGTGGCGGCGCTGGGCGAGCTGATCGCGGCGATGGGGTAGCCGAAGAGCGGCTTTGCGGGATTTTTCTGCTGTTCAAACGAAATACTGTCGGGCGCGGAACAAGGCGAAGCCGCCGCGCCTGCGCTGGCCCGTTCTGGCGGGCGAGCGCAGTGTCACCCGCGTAAAACGGATTGAAGTTTCTCGGATTTGGCAGGCATAAAGTGCAGACCTCTTAGGGTGTGGCGCTCCTCCACGGGCCAGCGCACGCCCTCGCGCCCAACCTCCGCCTGGGTCTCAAAACACCCCGCGCGCAACCGCCTCACACATTCACATAGGGGTCCGGGATCTCCGGCAGGGCTGACCGCACCGCCGCCTCGCATCTTGCGGCCATTTCCTTGCGGTCTTTGACGTCTTTCACCGCGATCGGGTCATGAAATGTCACCTCGACGCGCCCCTGTGGGCTGGCTTTCAACACATGCAGCAGCGACGGGCCGAATTCCATCTCGCCCCACCAGCCGAAAAACCGCACATCCTGTCCCTCGGGCGCAACATAGCGCGCGGTGACCGGCTGTATCCAGACTTCTTCGCGCAACTCGGGCGTGAAGAAGGCGGCAAACAAGGTGGGCTTGAACGGCAGCACGCGCAGGCTGTCCGAGGAGGTGCCTTCCGGGAAGAACAACAGCTTGTGCCCGAGATGCAGCCGCTCTTCAAAGAGGCGCTTTTGCTTCGCCGCATCCCGGCGGTCGCGATTGATGAACACGGTTCCGGTGGCCTTGGCCATGGTGCCGATGCCGGGCCAATTGGCGACCTCGGCCTTCGACACAAAGAAAATCCGCTGCACCGCATTGAGCACGAAAATATCGAGCCAGGTCGAATGGTTCGCCACCACCGCGCCGTGATGACGCATCGGCTGGCCCTTGACGGTGAGGCTGATCCCCATCAGACGCAAGGCATTGCGCGACACGAAACGCGGGTAAAAGGACGACCAGGGCCGGCGCAGGCCGTAGAACAGGCTTTCCACGGCCCGGGTCGCGAACATCAGCACCATGCAGATCAGGATCATAAGGATGACCGGCAGGCCACGCCGGACCATGCGCCAGGTGCCACCGCGCACCGGGGCCGGCTCCGTATAGGGGATACGGCTTTCCCAGAACGGCCCGCTCATCCGCCGATTCCCTTGGTGTAGAGCGCGCGCTGACGCGGCGAAATCCGGTCCGTGTCGAGGATCAGCAACACATCGACGGTGTTGAACGCCCGGTCGACAAACGCCCCCTCGCCGACGGTGCCACCCATCCGCAGATAGGCCTTGATCAGCGGCGGCACGGCCAGCATGGCGCGTTTGCGGTCGATCTGATCCTCGGGCATCAGATCCATCGACTGGAAATGCTCCGGCAGCGCCCGCGCCCGCAGCGGCTCCGGCGCGAGATGACGGTGATGCAGGAGCGAGAGCGCCTCGGCATGGCGCGCGACATCGGCCTCGAAGAAGGACGCCGTGCCAAACAGGACATCAAACCCCTCTTCGATGACGTATTTCGCCAACCCCGCCCACATCTGAAACAGCGCCGCGCCGCCGCGATACTCCTGTGCGACACAGGAGCGGCCAAGTTCCAAGAGACGCTTGCCGGAAGCCTTGAGCGGCGCCAGATCATATTCGTGCTCGGAATAGAACTGCCCGATCTCGGCGGCTTTTTCACCCGACAGCAGCCGGTAGACCGCCACGCATTGCTCCAAAGGGTCCTCGGAGCGCGCCGGATCGATCAGCATCAGATGATCGTAATGCGGATCGAAGCGATCGGCCTCGAGTTCGGCGGCATGATCGACCATTTCGCCATCGGAGCCGAGTTCCTGAACAAACACCCGGTAGCGCAATCGCTGCGCCGCGCGCAAATCCGCCTCATCTTTGGCGAATTTCAACTGGAATGGCGATGGCTCGGCGCTCATGCGGGTCTCACTGCTCTTTGCTGGAGGGGTTGTAGGATTTTGTTGATTTCATTGCAACAGAGCCGCGCAAACCCTTGTCGCCAGAGGCATGTCACGGTCGATTGAGCATGGTCAACGGATCGGTGATTGCCTACACTGGTCCCTGAAAGAAGCAGTATAACAAACACAGATCACCACCACAGGCCCGCGCACGCGCAGACAGGCCCTCATTCGAACACAGGGAGAAGCGCAACCCGCCGGCTGTCGATCACGACCTTGCCGGCATGCTGAAACATCACCGTAATCTTGCCGCCGATATTCGACTGCACCTGACCGAGGCCCCAGTCCGCCTCGGACGGGTGGCGGACCAATTGACCCGGCTCCAGCATTGCGTTGAGATCATCCATTGCGACAGCGCCTTTCCCGAGACTTCTCTGAACTTTGCCCCGAATAGGAGACATCATGACCCAAGACCTGACCCGCGACATCGCCGCCATGATCGGCTCCCGCATCTGTCACGACCTGATCAGCCCGGTGGGGGCGATCTCGAACGGGGTGGAGCTGATGGCCATGTCGGGGGCTGGCACCGGACCTGAGCTTAGCCTTATCTCCGAAAGCGTCGACAATGCAAATGCAAGGGTGAAATTCTTTCGCATCGCCTTTGGCATGGCCAGCCTCGGCCAGATGGTGTCGCGCAACGAGATCTCCGGCATTCTGCACGCGCTCTCGACCCATCGGCTGAGCTATGTCTGGGCGCCCGAGGAGGATCTCGAGCGTGAAGAGGTGAAACTCGCCTGTCTGATGCTGATGTGCATCGAGACCGCCCTGCCCCGCGGTGGCGAAATCAAGGTGAGCTACAATGGTGGCCAATGGGTGGTCCGCGCCAAGGCCGACCGGATCGAGCCCTCGCCGGATCTCTGGGCGCGTCTCGGCGCGGTGAGCAGCTCCGAAGGGCTGAAACCCTCCGAGGTGCAGTTCCTGCTGGCGCCGATGCAGGCCGAGGCACTGGGCCGCCGGATCGTGCATTCGTCGGGCGACGGGGTGATTTCGCTGACCGCGTGAGCCCGAGAAGAGGCGCGGCGGATTCGCCTTGTTTCGCGCCCGACAGTGCTTCTCGAACGTCCGCTCCGCCCCGCAGGGCAGACATCTCCCGTCATGAAAAAGGGGCCCGACAGGCCCCTTTCCAATGCTTCATATCCTGAGAGTTCAGCTGCGCACCGCGCCCTCTGAGGTCACGAGATATTTGAAGCTGGTGAGCTGTTCGGCGCCGACCGGACCGCGCGCGTGCATCTTGCCGGTGGCAATGCCGATCTCGGCGCCCATGCCGAACTCGCCACCATCCGCGAATTGCGTCGAGCTGTTGTGCATCAGGATGGCACTGTCGAGATGCGAGAAGAACTTTTCGACATTCCCGGGCGTCTCGGAGAGGATGCAATCGGTGTGCGAGGAGGAATAGCGCTGGATATGCGCGATCGCCGTATCGGCATCGGCAACCACTTTCGCGGCGATGATGCTGTCGAGATATTCGCGGCCCCAGTCCTCTTCGGTCGCCGGCGTCACCTGATCGACCAGCGCCATGACCTCGGCATCGCCGCGCACTTCGACGCCCTTCTCCACCAGCGCCTTGATCAGATCGCGGCCCAAAGTCTCGGCAATGTCCTTGTGAATGAGCAGGCATTCGGCGGCGCCACAGATGCCGGTGCGTCGGGTTTTGGCGTTGAGCACGATCTTCATCGCCTTCTCCGGATCGGCGGAGGCGTCGACAAAGATATGCACGATGCCCTCGAGATGCGCAAACACCGGCACCCGGGCTTCGCGCTGCACCAGACCCACGAGTCCTTTGCCGCCGCGCGGCACGATGACATCGATATAATCGGTCATGTGCAGCATCTCAGAGACCGCGGCGCGGTCGCGGGTCGGCACCCGCTGGATCGCCGCCTCGGGCAGGCCTGCGGCCTTGAGCCCCGCGACCAGACAGTCATGGATGGCGCCGGAGCTGTGGAAACTCTCGGAACCACCACGCAGGATCACCGCATTGCCGGCCTTCAGACAGAGCGCGCCGGCATCCGCCGTCACATTCGGACGGGACTCATAAATCACGCCGATCACGCCCAAGGGCGTGCGCACGCGTTTGATATGCAGCCCGTTCGGGCGATCCCATTCGGCGATCACATCGCCCACCGGATCTTTCTGTGCCGCGATGGCCTTGAGCCCGTCGATCATGCCCTGAATGCGCGACTCGTCGAGCATCAGCCGGTCCATCATCGCATCCGTGAGACCTTTCTCACGGCCAAATTCCAGATCTTTCTTATTGGCCTCGATGATCCCGGCCCGGTTGGTCCAGAGCGCATCGGCGGCCGCCAAAAGCGCCTTTTCCTTGGCCTCGGCCGAGGCCGTGGCAAGCGCCCGCGCCGCCGTCTTGGCGTTGCGGCCGAGGGTTTCCATCATCTGTTTCACGTCGTTTTCGGTCGTCATGTTGTTCATGTCACCAAATCATCTCTATGGATCAAAGCGGCCCGGCCAGAATAGCCGAGGATCGCCTGAATGTCTTCGGAATGCGCGCCCTTGATTGCTTCCGCCTCATCCGAGGTGTAGCGCGACAGCCCGAGCCCGATACGCGCCCCGTCCGGCCCGAGCACCAGCACTGGTTCGCCGCGGCCAAAATGGCCAACGACCTCCTCGACGCCGACGGGCAACAGGGATTTTCCTTTCGCAAGCGCCAGAACGGCACCGGCATCGATCTGAATCTCGCCCTTGGGCTTCATCGCGCCGATCCAGCGTTTGCGGGCATGGGCCGGGTCCTCGGCGGCGATGAACCATGTCGCCTGCGCGCCCTGTTCGAGCGCCAGAATGGGCCGCTCTCGCGATCCTTCGGTGATCGCCATGGTACAGCCGCCGGAGATTGCGGTCTTGGCTGCCATCACCTTGGTCTTCATCCCGCCTTTCGAGACGCCGGAGACGGGCTCGCCCGCCATGGCTTCGATCTCGGGGGTGATCTCTTCGACCACCGGGATATGTTGCGCCGCCGGATCGACCGCAGGGTTAGCGGTGTAAAGCCCGTCGACATCGGACAGGAGCACCAGCCGGTCGGCGCCCACGGTGACGGCGATATTCGCCGCCAGCCGGTCGTTGTCGCCATAGCGGATCTCATCCGTGGCCACGGTGTCATTCTCGTTGACGATGGGCACGACACCCAGGCCCAACAGCGCGTCGAGCGTTGCGCGGGAATTGAGATAGCGGCGGCGGTCGGCGCTGTCCTCGAGGGTCAGGAGCACCTGCGCGGTGGTGATGCCATGCGGCTCCAACGCCTCCTGATAGGCGCGCGCCAGCCGGATCTGACCGACCGAAGCGCAGGCCTGAGATTGCTCCAAGGGCAGTTCTCCGCCGGGCAGACCGAGAATGCCACGCCCCAGAGCGATCGACCCCGACGAAACAAGGATCACCTTGGCACCGCGGGCTTTCAGCATGGCGACATCTTCGGCCAGACCGTCGAGCCAGCCACGCCGCAGCTTGCCCTTTTCGACCAGAAGCGCCGAGCCGATCTTGATCACCACGAGTGCGGCATCCGCCAGATTTGCGGTCAACGCGGCAGGGTTATGGGCCATCAGGGTTGCCAAGGCGTATCTTCCTCGTCATCCCCCGCTTCTTCCTGCTTGATCCGAAGACGGTCCATGGAAATCTCGGCTTTCAGAGCGCGCAGCACCGTGTCGACACCCTCGCGCGACACGCCGGACATGGTGTAGACGCGACCGCCGGAGGCCTCCTGCAGGGCTTTGAGCTTCTCCTCGACCTCTTCGTCGAGCAGACTGTCGATCTTGTTCAACACGGTGATCCGCGGCTTGTCGCCCAGGATATGCGAGTAATTGTTGATCTCGGTAATAATCGTCTCGTAATCCGCAACCACGTCTTCCGCCGTGCCGTCGATCAGATGCAAGAGCACCGCACAACGCTCGACATGGCCGAGGAAGAGATCCCCCAGACCACGGCCCTCGGAAGCGCCCTCGATCAGACCGGGAATATCGGCGACGACGAATTCGGCATTGTCGATGCCGACGACGCCGAGGTTCGGATGCAGCGTGGTGAACGGGTAATCGGCAATCTTCGGTCGCGCGTTCGAGGTCACGGAAAGGAAGGTGGATTTGCCCGCGTTCGGCAGACCCAACAGACCCGCATCCGCGATCAGTTTCAGACGCAGCCAGATGGTCCGATCAATACCGGGCTGGCCGGGGTTGGCCTTGCCCGGCGCCTGGTTGGTCGAGGTCTTGAAGCGCAGGTTGCCCCAACCGCCGTTGCCGCCCTTGGCCAGAACAAACGTATCGCCCACCTCGACGAGATCGGCGATCACCGTCTCCTCGTCCTCGTCCAGGACCTCGGTGCCCGCCGGCACTCGCAGCACGATGTCCTTGCCATCCTTGCCGGTGCGGTTGTTGCCCATGCCGGCCTGGCCGTTCTGGGCAAAGAAATGCTGCTGATAGCGGAAATCGATCAGCGTGTTCAGCCCCTCGACCGCCTCGATGATCACCGAGCCGCCCTTGCCGCCATCGCCGCCATTCGGCCCGCCGAATTCGATATATTTCTCGCGCCGGAACGACACGCAGCCGTTGCCGCCCGAACCGGAGCGGATATAGACCTTTGCGAGATCGAGGAATTTCATCGTCTTATCCTTTGCTGCCCGGATGCGACCGGATGTCGATTAGGGCTTTCGGGCAGATGTATCCTGCCACCGCGTTAAACTCAATTGCACATTCATGCTTTCGGTGCCGGGCGCGTCGCAAAGCCGTTGCGCGTCAACTCATAAGAGCAGAGCTCCGCCGGCCCCTCACGGGCGGCGCTTTTCACCATCCGCGTTCCGATGCGGCGAAAGCCGAGCTTTGCCAGCACCCGGCCGGAGGCGGGATTGTCGGCGAAATGCCCGGCTTCGATCACTTCGGGGGCAAAACGGTCCTGCACGAATGTCAGGAAGACACGCATCGCCTCGGTGGCATAGCCCTTGCCGTGATGCACGGGGTCCAAAAGATAGGACAGGCTCGGAACCGGCCCCCCGCCGAAACCCGCCGTGCCGATAAAGCGGCCATCCTTGAGGCAAATCGCGAACCGGAACCCCGGCACGCCCCGCCAGAGCGCGGCGTCGATCCAGTCGTGCCGCGCCGCCTCGGCCCAGGGCAAGGCCACGGAACTCATCATTCGCGCCACCTCGGGATGAGAAACCGCGCGCGTCAGATCTTCGGCATCCGCATGGCTCAGCGGGCGCAGGATCAGACGGTCTGTGGTGAGTGTGGGGTGATCGGTCATCTCGGGGGCTTTCCTTGTGGAGGCCCCGACGATCAGGGGCGCTTAGAGTTTACGCAGATAGGTCCAGGTTGGGACATGGGCACCGCGGGAGACGGAATAAGTCTCGGCATCGCCGATATATTCGAACCCTGCGGCGGTCACGACACGGGCCGAGGCCTGATTGTCCTGGAAAATCTCCGCGAACATGGTCTTGGCCCCGGTTGGGTTGGCCTCGACCAGCGCCCTGAGCGCGGCGCGCGCCAGCCCGGTGCCCCAGAACGATGGCGCGACCCAGAAGGCCACCTCGCTTTGATCGCGGTCCAGCGGTTTCAAAGAGATCACGCCGAGCACCTCGGACAGACCATGATCGGAGCCATCCAAGATCCAGACCTTTTCCGTCGCCTCGGGCTTGAGCGCGCGGTTCACGAAGGCCTCGGTCGCCCCCGGCGGCATCGGATGCGGCAGAGAGCGGGAATTGCGGGCCACGCGTTTGTCGCTGGCATACATGTTCAAAAGCCCGACATCGGAGCGACGCGGGGCGCGCAGCACGAAACGATCGGTCTCGATCACCGGCTGTTCGATCACCGCTTGCGCTTCAAGGTCTTTGACCATGTCCATTTTCATCTCTCTTCCTCCTAAGAGCCTTTTGCCCCTCTTCCTCCCCGAAGAAGGTGCCGGAAACGGGACTATTGCATCCCATTACGACAGTTTCATTAAAATCGTCTGAAACCACCGGCCGCGCGAAGGCTCATTTGGCCTAAAATATTTGCTTCATTCAAGTTTTTTCTGTGCCTCGGGCTTTTCCGACCACGGGCACAGGCCCGACGGGCAAAAGAAAAGGGACCGGCTCTCGCCGATCCCTCATTTTTTCGAACCTGTGAGGTCGGCTTACTCGGCGGCGTCCGCCACTGGAAGCACGGACACGAAGGTGCGTTTCTTGAGACCCTTGTGGAAGGTCACTTTACCGTCGGTGGTGGCGAAGATGGTGTGGTCTTTGCCAAGACCCACGCCTTCACCCGGCCAGAATTTGGTGCCGCGCTGACGCACGATGATGTTGCCAGCGATGGCGTCCTGGCCACCGTAGAGTTTGACGCCGAGACGGCGACCTGCGGAGTCGCGACCGTTACGGGACGAACCGCCTGCTTTTTTATGTGCCATGGTGTTCTCTCCTTATGTCGCTTACTTGGCCAGTTCTTTGGCCTGTTCCACCCATTCGGGCTTCACTTTGGTGGCCTCGAACGTGTCGGCATCGACAGCGGCGAGCTGAGCGAAGGTGGTGATCCCAGCTTCAACCAGTTTTTTCGCAGCAGCCGGACCCACACCGGTGATCGTGGTCAGATCGTCAGCGCCAGCAGCGGCTGCCGGGGCGGCCTCGGCTTTGGCGGCGGCTTTCTTCGGAGCCGCGGCAGCGGCCGGAGCGGCAGACACAGAGCCCGCGCCAACGGCAGCTTTGACACCGGATTTGTCCGCACCGGCTTCAAGAATGTCGGTGATGCGGAGCAGCGTGAGCTGCTGACGGTGGCCTTTTTTGCGCTGCGAAGAGTGCTTACGACGACGTTTGACGTAGTGGATGAGTTTCTCACCCTTGATCTGGTCGATGACTTCGGCTTGCACGCCGGCACCTTCCACGAGGGGGGCGCCGATGGTGGAACCGACCATCAGAATCTCGTTGAACTGGACTTTTTCACCAGCATCGGCCGCGAGCTTTTCCACGCGCAGAACGTCACCGCTTTGCACCTTGTATTGCTTACCGCCAGTTTTCAGAACCGCAAACATGCAGTCTTCCTTTCGATATACCCGCGTCCTGTGGCCCCGGCCCTGCCCTTTCTCAAGGATTTGCCGACGTTGGATGCCGCGAACAGCGCGCCCCTTTGGGGACGAGATTGTCATATAAAGATGGCTCATTTGCCCTGATTTTCAACACGGGTTCGAAAACCCTTCGGACAAAAAGACATCACCCGGTCGCACCAATGGTCCGCCGGGTGCGCGGTATATCGGGAATCATGGTCGAAAAGTCAAGCCTGCAATGCGTGAAGGCGGTGGTCTTTGCCGGACTGCCCCCGCCACTCTCTACGGTTCTATGGCGGTTTTCACGGATGTGCCAGATCGAACTCTTGCCAAAACCAGCCAAAACCAAAGGCATCGGCCTTTTGCGGGGCTGACTGAAAGTAAGAAAAGTGCCCTTTGGGGACGTTGGTCTTCTTGGCGCGGAACAAGGTCGAAGGCCGCCGCGCCTGCGGTCATGCTGAAAGCATGCCTCGGGCATGACCTGTCCCAGCATACTTGTCACGGCTCAACGCTAAGAGGGCGAATGGCAGGAAAGTCCGCAAAACCGACCTCCTGGCCGCCGCTTGCACTCAGAGCTGTTCGCCATCATAGGTCTGCATCATCACCGCCGTGCCGGCGCCAAGGCCGCGCGACAGGTGGTCATAGACCGCGTCAAACGTGGCAAACAGCGCCATGTTGAGCCTCTGCCCCGCCTCGGTGCGGGCAAAGGCGACATAGCGCGCCAGTTCCGCATCGCTCAGCGACGAATAGGCCAGGGTCGAGAAACCGTAGACCCATTCAGAGACATCGGCGCGCACTTCGGGTTCCGTCGACCAGATCTGGTTCAGAAGATCGCTGTCGCTCATCCCTTCGTCCATCTCGAACCCTTCGGACCAGAGCCCCTGATAATAGGCGATGTCGCTGTTCATCGCGCCGACCACGTTCATTTCGACCAGATCATTGACCTCGACATATTCCTCGATCAGCCGGGCGCGTTCGGTATCGGGATCGATCGCCGCCCAAGCCTCGCCCGCCGCAGCCTGCGCCGCCTCATCCGAGAGCGCCTTGCGGGTGTCGAGCTCGAGCCGGGCAATCCGCTGCCCGAGGTCGCTGGAAAAGAACTCGACCATCGGCGCCAGCTCGGCACCATCGAGCGCCTTGGCCATTTCGTCATGAAAGGCCCGTGCCATCACCGCCGGATCGTAGAGCCGTCCCAGCATCTCGTCCCAGGCCGGTTTCGGCACGCCATAGCCGGCCTCGACGAAATCTTCGGCCATCGACCTGCCCTCGTCGGAAAGCACGGTGACGACTTCGTCAAACATCATCGCCTCCATCAGGGTCTTGAGCGCGCCCTCGTCCACCGCCGCCTCTGCCGCCTGTGGCAGGGAGAAAAGCGAGAGCGCCGCAGGCAGCGCAACCGCTGGCAGAGAAAGCGCCACGGCACCGGCGAGCAGCCCACCCCTCACGCGTCGCGCCATCCCAAGCGCCACGCCTGTCAGGCCCAGTTGTTTCGCCCCGCTCACCGTCCTTGCCTCGTGCATCTCGTCCCCTTTGGTTCTCTCGATGGTTCGCTCGATCCCTGAAACGCGGGATATACAGCTGTCAGCTAAACAAAGAGTGAGCGGCGGGACAAGCCCCGGACAGGCCATTGACACAACACAAACAGGGGTTTTCGCCAACGCCAGCGGCTTCTTGCGCGGGGCGCGCATGAAATTGCCCAAAAGAATGTCACGAATAGGGGTTGCACAGGGCGCGCCACAACGATAAATCCCCGCTACCCAGACCCCCGCGGAGAGGTGCCGGAGTGGTCGAACGGGGCGGTCTCGAAAACCGTTGTCCCTTTACGGGGACCCAGGGTTCGAATCCCTGTCTCTCCGCCACATCATCCCTGTATGGTATTTAAACAGTTTTTCGCGACACCGCGAAATCTGTTCCCCCTTTGGGTCCCCTTTTTGAATTCAGTGCCTGAGTTTGGACTTTCCAAAAACAACGCGCCGACCACGGGGCTTCGTGACGGCGCGTTGCGTGTTTTGATTTTGGCCCGTGTCACTGAAAGACTGCCGATCAGCGCTAGAGCCGACATTCAGTCGCCGACCTGCTGACGATCACTATGCGGACAGAGCGCCATTTCGCTGCGGATGCGCCAACGGCTGCTTATCGGATTGGCCATTCTAAACAAAGAGGAAGCAACCGAGCTATCAGCCCGGATGCCTTCTTGCGCCTATTGTTGTGTCACCAATGGTTTGGATCTTCAAGTGGCCCAACGCATCGCGATGGACCTGTCAGCGGGACGAATGGCCCGGCCTTCAAGGTCTGTCCCAACCATCCTTCCGGATACCGTAGCGGCAAGGGTGGTTGCGCGTCGGCTTCGTGATGTGAGCGAAACCCACCTTTGAATAGAAGTTGATGTCGCCGTAAGTCAGGGCAACATCCACCTCACGATCCAGTAGTGCTTGCAGGGCATGACTGATCAATCTTTGCCCCAGTCCTTTGCCCTGCTGAGCGGTTGCCACCGCCACGGGTGCAAGAATGAACACCGTCCGCGTATCATCGGCATAGGTCATGCGTGTGAAGATGATGCGGCGAAGGTGTCGAAGAACATCGCGATGATGGCATCGGCTTTGTCTGTGTATTCAGTCGTAAATTCCATGGTCTGTTCCTGTGGATCAATTTAGCAGATTATCGTTGATTGAGCTGCGCACGCACCGCTTCAATCCCTAGTTTTGAAGCCCGATATGGGCGTCCGCTTTGTGAGCGGATGAAGCGCCGTTTTTTGAGCCGCAAGAAAACCGGGAGCGTGCAATCCGTCAGGATATGCCCGTCGCGTGTGTAGCAGGTGATATCGCGAATTTTGCCGTTCTCGTATCGCTCGTAATGGATTGCTCCACCGAGCGCGAGTTCATGCAAAACACGCTGTTCGTGTTTTGAGATGTTCAACTGAGTGTCTCGATTTCATGAAGATGCAACAATAGGCCGCTCAGCGTGCCGCGTGAGCAGTCTTGGTATTAAGCGTTCCCAGTGCCTAGAGGCGGGAACAGGCTTATGCCCGGGTCTCTTGCATAAAATCTCCGTCTAGAGCAGCAATTGCCGCTCTAGACCCCATGTAAATCCGAGCTTCAAAGAATGCAACTGTAGTCACATCAACGGGGCGGCAAAGCGCGGTCAGAGAGCGGATCTACGAGTTGATACCGGAGTACACACCACCCAAACCGGACATTCGCGCACAATGCAGCGTTCGTCAATTTTGGGCTCTTAATTCGCTTTCGCCGCGCTCTCCACCAATGTCTGCGTTTCAGACAGTGCCAACCCGAGCCGCCTTGCGGCCTCGCTTTCCGCCCGCTCCCGGCACATCCCGGCGTCAAATTGCAGGATTGCGGCGCGTTCTTCCCAGAGCTCAAAGAGATCAGAGGGGGCAAGCCTTACCCCCTCTGACAAAACCGACTTAACTGACAAAACCTCCCCCGAAACGCCCGGACTGGCCTCCCGCCCGGATTTGGGTTTTGTCGGTTTTGTCAGTTTTGTCATCGCCCCCGGACCCTGTCGGGCGGCATCGAGCCAGACACTCACGGCAGCCCTACCAAGAGCGCTGGATTGACCGCAAAGAGCCGCGTGGGGCGTCCTCCGTTGGGATTTGGCGGCGGTGCAATCGGGCGGATTGCGTCCCCATCCTCCAACACCGTCAGCGCCGCGTTGAGCTGTGCTGCGGAGTTGAGGCCGGGCGTGTTTCAGGCCGGGCGCTGGGGCGCGTTTCCGTCGGACTTGAGGCAGCGGTCACAAAGCGCAGCGCACTCAGGGGCGCCGCAGCTCCGTGGGCTCACAGGTGCATGTAGGCCCTTCCGATCGGCTCAATAGAGCCCGCCGGAGGACAGCGAATTGATCGTGGCTTTCTTGGGCACTTTGATCACCCGCCCCGTCGAGGTCTGGACCTCGCGATCACCATCGTCGGAGGCATTCTCCTCGCCCTGGAACAGCGGCAGGTCGGAGCCCATGGCAAAGCCGCCGTCATACATCAGGCCGAACACCGGTTCTTCGCCGTCGCGGAAATATTCCGCCACCACATTGGGCCCGGAGGCGCTGTCGGAGAGGCGCGCGCCGGTGTAGCGGTCGATCTTGATGAAATGGCCGCCCGGCGGCACTTTGAATTTGCCACCGCCATATTTCTTCACCGCGTCCTGCATGAAGTCATTGAACACCGGCCCGCAATAGCCACCGCCCGAGGCGCCGCGCATCGCCCGCGGCGTGTCGTAACCGATGTAGCACCCTGCGACGATGTTCGAGGTAAAGCCCATGAACCAAGCGTCCTTGCCGTCGTTGGTGGTGCCGGTCTTGCCGGCCACAGGCACCGGCAGGTTGACCCGGCCGGCGGCGGTGCCGCGCTGCACCACGCCCTGCATCATCGAGGTGAGCTGATAGGCGGTGATCGCGTTGATCATGCGCTCGCGGTTGGCGACGATCTTGGGCGCGACGCCGGGTTCGAGCGCGGCAACCTCGCATTCCTCACAGACCCTCTGGTCGTGACGGTAGATCGTCCGGCCATAGCGGTCCTGCACCCGGTCGACCAGCGTCGGCTCGACGCGCTCGCCGCCATTGGCGAACATGGCATAGGCCGAGACCATCTTGAACACGGTGGTCTCCTCGGCCCCGAGCGCGGAGGCGAGATATTGCCCCATATGGTCATAGACCCCGAAACGTTCGGCATAGCCCGCAACCACATCCATACCGACCTCCTGTGCGAGACGGATGGTCATCAGGTTCCGCGATTGCTCGATCCCGGTGCGCAGCGGGGTCGGACCGTAGAATTTGCGCGAGGCGTTCTTCGGCCGCCAGACGCCCTGCGGCGTGTTCACCTCGATCGGCGCATCGACGATGATCGTCGCCGGGGTGAACCCGCTGTCGAGCGCTGCCGCATAGACGAAGGGTTTGAAGCTCGAGCCCGGCTGGCGCGTCGCCTGTGTCGCCCGGTTGAACACCGAGTTCTGATAGGAAAACCCGCCCTGCATCGCCAGGACACGGCCGGTGTTCACGTCCATGGCCATGAAGCCGCCCTGCACTTCCGGCACCTGGCGCAGCGACCAGCGGATGAGATCGCCTTGGCCATTGTCGCCCGTCGTCATGCGGCGGAGATGGACCACGTCGCCACGGCTGAAATTGTCCCTGAACGAGCCGCGCATCCATTTGATGTCCTCGCGCGGGACGGAGACCTCGCCAATGCCATCCTCGACCAGCACCGTGAGCGCGCTGTCGCCCACCGCGTTCACCGCACCGACGTACCATTTGCCGTCGAGCGTCACATCGCGGGCCACGCGGACCTCGGCCAGGGCCGCTTCCCATGTGTCATCGTCCAGGCTGGCCAGCTCGATGGTCTTGCCCGTGCCACGCCATTGGCCGAGGCTGCGGTCCAGCTCTTCAAGCCGTTTCTGAAGCGCATGCGCCGCGTTGGTCTGCATCTCCGGGTCAATCGTGGCGCGGATCGACAGGCCGCCTTCGAAGAATTCCTCTTCGCCGAAGTTCTTCGACAGCTGGCGGCGGATTTCGTCGGTGAAGTAATCGCGGGTCGGAAGACTCTCGCGGTAGCTCGGATAGTCGCCGGTCTGCACCGTCTTGATCGGCTGTTCGCGGGCCGTTTCATAGGCCGCCTGCGTCAGATAGCCGTTCTCGTACATCTCGCGCAGCACGAAATTGCGCCGCGTCAGGGCGCCATCGTAATTCTTCGCGGGATTGTAGGAATAAGGCGCCTTCGGGTGGATCGCGAGGAAGGCCGCTTCCTCAGGCGTCAGCTCCGACAGGGTCTTGTTGAAATAGCTCTGCGCCGCGGCCGTCACCCCGAAGGAGCGCACGCCGAGATCGATCTCGTTGAGATAGAGGCCGAGGATCTCGTCCTTGCTCAGGGTCTGCTCCAGACGGGTCGCCAGGATCAGCTCCTTGATCTTGCGCTCCGCCGAGCGCTCCGAGGAGAGAAGAAAGTTCTTCATCACCTGCTGGGTGATCGTCGAGGCGCCGCGCAAAGGCCCGCCCTGCGCCGCGGTCAGTGCCGCCGCCACCATGCCGCGCAGGTCATAGCCCTTGTGGTGGTAGAAATTCTTGTCCTCGGCGGAGATGAACGCATGTTTCACCAGATCCGGAATTTCCTCGGGCGGGGTGTAGAGGCGACGTTCGCGGGCGAATTCGTCGATGATCTTGCCCTCGCCGGAATAGATCCGCGAAATCGTCGGCGGCTGATACTGGGCCAGCGCCTCATGGTTCGGCAGGTCGCGCCCGTACATCCAGAACACACCGCCGATCACCAGCGCCGCCAGGAACAGACCGGTGGTGACCCACGAAAAAATCGTGCCGAAGAACGAGAGGATAAATCTGAGCACTGACGAGCCTTTCCCACACCAAAATTCCGCGCTGACTCGCGATCGAGGCGCACGGCTTGCCTCTCCTTATACAGCCCCGCCGTCATGGTCAAAACCTCCCGGCCCGCTTCGCGCGCAAATGTGAGCAGAAAGACGCCGCCCGTGATCCCGATGTGAACAGGGGCGCTTGCCCTGCCCCGCGCCACCGCCTATCTGCCTAAAGCGTTTTGCGAACACTCTGACTCGCAGATTTTCGGAAGAACGCGGCGCAACAATCATATGCTCGGGGCCTCGGGCATTTGCTTTCGGCGCCTCGGACCAATCGCAAAAGACTTTCGCCATGACACCCGAGAACATTCTTGCCACCTATGAACGTCAGGCCCGCGCTTTCGACCTGGCCCGGCAAAAGACCCTGTTCGAACGGCCCTGGCTCGACCGGCTGATCAACCATGCGCCACAGCGGGACGGCAAACGCCATGTGCTCGATCTCGGCTGCGGTTCGGGCCGGCCGATCGCGCAATACCTGTCGGACCGGCGCTGTGAGATCACCGGCGTCGACGGCGCCGCGGCGATGGTGGCACTGTTTCAGGCGAACCTGCCGCGGGCGCGGGCCATGCACGCCGATATGCGCGGGCTCGATCTTGGCGAAACCTTCGATGCGGTGATCGCGTGGGATTCGTTCTTTCACCTCTCCGCCGAGGATCAGCGCGCCATGTTCGCCACATTCGCCCGACATCTCGCCCCGCGCGGCGTGCTTCTGTTCACCTCGGGGCCGGATGCCGGCGAGGCCATCGGCCGGGTCGAAGAGGAAAGCGTCTATCACGCGTCCTTGTCGCCCGACGAATACCGCGCCCTCATGGCCGAACAGGGCATTGAAGTGATCCGTTTTACCCCCGAAGACCCGGAGTGCACCGGCCACTCGGTCTGGCTCGCCCGCAAATCCGCCTGACCCTTTCGGCCCTTCGCCTTCTACCCTCACCGGGGCACCGCGCCCCGCGTCCCGCCCCGTTCCCCGCATGGCAGAAACGGCAGAAACGTCATTGCCTCGCCGGCCTTCCTTCCCTAAGGTCGCGAATCGTTACGTGATAACATAACAAAACGAGGAATTGACCCCAATGCAAACCGCATTCTTCCGCCCTCTGGCCATCGCCTCCGTGGCCGCGCTCTTGAGCTGTGGCGCGCAGGCCGATGATCACAGCCATGAGCATAGCCACGCGGCCAGCTCAGACATTTACGACGGCTATTTCGAGGACAGTCAGGTCGCGGATCGCGATCTGTCCGATTGGCAGGGCGATTGGCGCTCCGTCTACCCGCTTGTGATCGACGGTACGCTCGATCCCGTGATGGCGCACAAGGCCGAGACCGGAGACAAAAGCGCCGATGCCTACAAAGCGTATTACACCAAGGGCTATGCCACGGATGTCGCACGCATCACCATCGAGGGTGAGACGGTCACCTTCTACCGTGACGGCGTGGCCACCACGGCGGATTACGCAAGCGATGGCTATGAGGTTCTGACCTATGCCAAGGGCAATCGCGGCGTCCGGTTCATCTTTGAGAAGACCGGGGGCGCGACCGCGGCACCACGGTATATCCAGTTCAGTGACCATCGCATTTTCCCGTCGAAAGCCGATCATTACCACCTCTATTGGGGCGATGATCGTGCCGCTGTGCTCCAGGAATTGAGCAACTGGCCGACCTATTTCCCGTCCGACCACAGTGACGCGCAGATCGTCTCCGACATGCTCGCACATTGACCGCAGATCGATTGCAGCCGCGCTGAGCACGGCAAACCACACCTCCGGGAGCCATCCGGCGCCCGGGGCCCCGGGGGCTCAGCCTTCTGACTTGGAATACCGCAGAATTCCGGCGATGCCCGACCCGGTCCGGCCATCCGAGGGATGATTGACCCCGTCCTCGACCGTCAGCTCTTCGAAATCGAACGGGCTCATGCCGTCGAGACAGGCCACGTTGACCCCGTATTGATTGGGGTTCGACCGTCGCTGGTGGTGGGTGTAGATGCCGCAGACCGAGCAAAAGTAGTGTTTCGCGGTTCCGGTGTTGAACTGATAGAGCGTCAGCTTGTCGGCGCCCTTGAGGATGCGCAGGCCGTCCAGCGGCGCCGAGACCGCCACCGCCCCGCGCATCCGGCAAAAGGAACAGCTACAGCGCCGCGCCGTGTTGACCCCGTCGGTGAGTTCCACCTCGAACTGGACCGCACCACAATGGCAGGCCCCTTGATGGGGGTGTTTCACTTACGGCATCTTTCGCTCCTTTTCACAGATCCCTGTTCATCGATCCTTGTTCATCGCGTCATGCGGCCGATATTTCGGCTCATTTGCGCAGCTTTTCCATCACCGCCCGCTCTTCTTCCTCCCAAGACAAAAGCGCATCGCGCACCGCCCCAGCGGCCTTGGTGCGCCAGTCGGCATCCATCAGCTTGCCGCGGTCCTTGGCCGAGGACAAGAAGCCCAGCTCCAAGAGCACCGAGGGCATATCCGCCGATTTCAGCACCGAGAACCCGGCTTCGAGCCGCGGGCGCTTGTGCATGCCGACGCTCTCTTCGAGATGCGACACCAGACTGTCGGCGAGACGATCGGTGCGCGGAGAGGTCTCGGTCCTGGCCATGTCCATCAGCACCTTGGCGATCACGTCATCCTGCCCGGTGAGATCGACCCCGGCCAGGAGATCGGAGCGGTCATGACGTTCGGCCAGCTTGCGCGAAGCGGCATCCGAGGCACGATCCGCCAGGGTGTAGACCGTCGCCCCCTCGGCCCGGCCCTCGGAAATCGCATCGGCATGGAGCGAGATAAAGACATCGGCCCCGGCTTGCCGGGCCAGCGTCAACCGGGTTTCCAGCGGCACGAACATATCGGCATCGCGGGTCAGCGTCACCTCGAACCGGCCGGAACGGCGCAGCACCTCTTGCAGCTCGCGGGCGAAGGTCAACATCAGATCGGCCTCCCGGACCCCGTCGCGTTCGGCCCCGGGATCGATGCCGCCATGTCCCGGGTCGAGCACGACGCGCAGCGGCCCTTCGCCGAATCTGCGCACCGGCGCAGGCCGCGCCGTCCCCTCACCCGAGGGCCGCACCAGCTGGGCATCGGGCGGCGTGCCGGCCCCGAGCGCGAATTCGTCCGAGGCCACCGGGTCGAGATTGAGTGTCAGCACCGCGCCCTTGTCATCGCGCGCCATTTGGGCGTGGACCAATCGGTAAGGCCCGGCGAGATCCAGCACCATGCGCGACCAGCCGGGGGTGAAACCGCCGACCCGCAGGTCGAGTATGCCTTCGGACGTGTTGAAGGCCTGCGCATCGAACCCGGTCCAGTCGACCTCGGCGAAATCCACGACCATGCGCCGCGGCTCGGTCAGGGTGAAGATCCGGAACGGCACCGGCTGCGACAGCCGGAGCATCATCTCGACACTGTCGCCCTGATCGACCAGCGCCGAGGCGGCGCTGTCGGCCCGCGCCAGCGCGGTCATGCCGGGATTTTGGCCCTGCGCGTGCAGCGGTTGCGAGAGAGAGAGCGCGATCAACAAAAAAACGGTTCTGAAAAACTGCATGCGATCCTCATGGCTGGGCCGTTTGCCGGCCTTTGTTGCCTGAACCCTACTCTGTCCGGTGAGATTTGCCCATGGGCTTTGCTCCGGATTGCCCGAAACCCGCCGGCGACCTCACCGACCTGCCATGAAGGCCTCGAGCCGTTTGAGCCCTTCGCTTATGTCCTCGGTCGAACGCGCGTAGGAAAACCGCAGCATCTGCGCACCGCGTTTCTGATCGAAATCCACGCCGGGGGTGACGGCCACGCCGGCCTTCTCGAGGATCTCGTCGCAGAACGCCTTGCTGTCTTCTGTGTAGGCCGAGACATCCGCGTAGATATAGAAGGCCCCGTCCGGCGGCGCGATCTTGTCGAAGCCGATCTTCGGCAATGTCTCGAGCATCAGCGCACGGTTCTCGCCATAGACATCAACCATCTGCTGACATTCCTGCCGCGCCTCCAGCGCGCCGAGCGCGGCGACCTGCGAGGCATGCGGCGGGCAGAGAAAGAAATTCTGCGCGATACGTTCGATCACCCGCACGTGATCCTCGGGCACCACCATCCAGCCGATGCGCCAGCCGGTCATCGAGAAGAATTTCGAAAACGAATTGATCACATAGACATCGTCGGAAAGCTCGAGCGCGGTGACCGCCCGGCCCTCGTATTGGATACCGTGATAGATTTCGTCGGAGATGAAGGCGATGCCCTTGTCATGACAGGCCTTGATCAGCGCGCCCATTTCCTCACGGCCCAACATGGTGCCCGAGGGGTTGCCGGGGGAAGCCACGATCATGCCGTCGAGCCCGTCGGGGATCTCACCAGGCACCGGTTGCAGACGGTTTTCCATCTGCGTCTGGATGCCCACCGGGGTGATGTTCATCGCCGAGAGAATCTGACGATAGGACGGGTAGCCCGGCTCGCCCATGCCGACCTTGGCGCCGGCATCAAACAGTGCGGTAAAGGCAAGGATGAAAGCCCCCGAGGAGCCCGGGGTGATCACCACCCGCTGCCAATCGAGGTCCACCCCGTACCAATCCTTGTACAGCCCGGCGATCGCCTTGCGCAGCTCCGGCAGGCCGAGCGCCACGGTATAGCCCAGAGGTCCCTCCTCCATCGCCTTGGCGAGCGCGGCGCGGGCCTTGGACGGCGCGCCGGTCGAGGGCTGGCCCACTTCCATATGGATGATATGGCGCCCGGCCTCCTCGGCGGCACGGGCCGCCTCCATCACATCCATCACGATGAAGGGATCGACGACCGAGCGGCGGGAGGTTTTCATGGGGCAAATCCTGTGATTATCTTCTGGCAACCCATGCCAGTCCACGAAAGGAAATGCAATGTGGCGAAGCCTGCGCAGGGCCTGTGCACCCATGGTCCTCCGCATGACCCTCATCATCATGACGCTGCTCGCGCTGCCGCTGGCCGCCAGCGCCAAGGGTATCCTGCGCGATCCGGACATCGAATATGCGCTCTCGCGTCTGGCCGGGCCGATCTTTGACGCCGCCGGCCTGTCGAGCCGCCGCGTCCGGATCATCATCATCGACGACGATCAGCCCAACGCTTTCGTCGCCGACAATCAGCATGTGTTCATCCATTCCGGGCTGCTCTTGCGGCTCGACAGTGCGGCCGAACTGCAGGCGGTGATCGCCCATGAGGTGGCGCATATCACCGGCGGGCATATCACCCAGCGCTATGGCCAGGCGAAAACCGCCTCGACCGTCGCCGGGCTGGGGCTGTTGCTCTCCGGCGCGGTGATCGCAAGCACCGGCAATGGTCAGGCCGCCGCCGGGCTGGCCATGGGCATCTCCGGCTCGGCCGCACGGGTCCTGAATGGTCACACACGGGCGCAGGAGGCCTCCGCCGATCAGGCCGGCATCCGCTACATGGCCCGCGCCGGCGTGCCGCCGCAGGCGATGCTCGACGTTCTTGACATGTTTCGCGGTCAGGAGGTGCTCTCGACCCAGCGGCAAGATCCCTACACCCGCACGCATCCCTTGTCGCGCGAGCGGATGCGGGCGCTCAAGGGCTATGTCGCCGCCACACCCGCCGCGAACCCGCCGGACGGAGAGGCCGAGTATTGGTACGCCCGGGCGCGCGGCAAGCTCGAGGCGTTCATCCGCCCGCCGTCTTACACGCTGCGCCGGGTCAAGCCCTCGGACAGCTCCGATATCGGGCTGATGCGACGCGCCGTGGCGCTCCATCGGCAGCCGAAGCCCGACGAAGCGATCGCCACGATCAACAGGCTGGTCGCGGCGCGCCCGAAAGACCCTTATTATGCCGAGTTGCAAGGCCAGATCCTGTTGGAGAACCGGCAATTCGGCGCCGCGGTCTCGGCCTATGGCCGCGCCGCCGCGATGGCGCCCTCGAATGCCCAGATCCAGTCGGGCCTGGGCCGGGCGCTTCTGGCGCGTGGGCAAAGTGCCGATCTGCCGCGGGCGATCAAGGCGCTGGAGGCGGCGCGCGGCCGCGATCCCTATGACACATTGCTTTTGCGCCATCTCGCCAGCGCCTATGCCAAATCCGGCAACGAAGGGATGGCGGCCTTGAATGCCGCCGAGGCGCATGTGTTGCGCGGCGACTTCAAAGCCGCGCTGCCTCTGGCAAAACGTGCCTCTGCGGCCTTGGGTCACGGAACTGTTGGGTGGAACCGGGCGCAAGATGTGATAGACGCGGCTGAACAGGCCCTGAAACGGAGATAGACCATATGCCTTTTGCCAAAGCCATTGCCCGCCTCGGGTGTGCGGCGCTTCTGACCGCCTCCACCGCGCTTGCGGCAAACGCCTTTGACATTTCTGACATGTCGGATGCCGAACGCGAGGCCTTCCGTGCCGAGATCCGCGCCTATCTTCTCGACAACCCGGAAGTGCTGATGGAAGCCGTCGATGTCTATCAACAGCGTCAGGAACAGCAACAGGTCGCCAATGACGCCGATCTCATCGCGCAATATGCCGAGGTGATCTACAATGACGAGAATGACGCGGTCTATGGCAACCCGGACGGCGATCTCGTGCTCGTGGAGTTCTCCGATTACCGCTGCGGCTATTGCAAGAAAGCCTATCCGGATGTTCACGCGCTGCTGGAAAAAGACGGCAATATCAAATTGATCGTCAAGGAATTTCCGATCCTGGGCGAAGCTTCGGTTCTGGCCTCGCGCTTCGCCGTGGCGACCAAGCTGGTCGTCGGCAACGAGGCCTATCTCAAGGTGCATGACGAGTTGATGCAGGCCCGCGGCGACATCAACGAGGCCGCGCTGCGCCGTCTCGCCAAATCGCTCGAGATCGATGCCGATCCGGTCTTTGCCGAGATGGACAGCGATCCGGTCACCGCGATCCTCGCCCAGAACCATCAGCTCGCCACCGCACTGCAGGTCACCGGCACCCCGGGGTTCATCCTCGGCGATCAGATGCTGCGCGGCTATGTGCCCTATGACGCCATGGTCGAGATCGTCGCCGAAGTGCGCAAGAACCGCTGAGACGACCTTTCACGCCCCCAAATGACAAAACCCCGCCGATTAGGCGGGGTTTTTCTTTGGCGGTTTGAGGGACGACCGCCTTAAAGCCCGGAGGCGATCATATCGCGGATCTTCACCGCCTTCTCAAAATGATCCAGCTCATGCGTTCGGATCCACCATTCCGCCGCTTCCATCAGCAGCTCCGGATCGTCATTCTTGTTGGCAAAGAAGGCGTAGAAGGACAGACCGACGCCCTCGCCCTTTTTCACGATCTTCTCATTGCAGACCGCGATGGCCTTGGCTCTCAAATCCGCTCTCATTGAGCCCCATCTGGCACTCGCCCGGCCTGACCGATCCCAGTCACTCGGCGGCGTCCTGCGTGGCGGCGGCATCCAGCTCCGCGGCCTTCTTCTCGACCTGTTCGACGATATGCTCGATCATGCTGTCGTTTGACATTTTATGGGACTGCGCGCCGCCCAGGTAGACCATGCCATGACCCGCGCCGCCGCCGGTCCAGCCGACATCGGTCATCAGCGCCTCGCCCGGTCCGTTGACCACGCAGCCAATAATGGAAAGGCTCATCGGCGTCTTGATATGTTCGAGCCGGCGTTCCAACTCCTCCACCGTCTTGATCACGTCAAAGCCTTGGCGCGCACAAGACGGACAGGAAATGATATTCACCCCGCGATGGCGCAGCCCGAGGGATTTGAGGATCTCGTAGCCGACCTTGACCTCTTCCACCGGATCGGCCGACAGAGACACGCGCAGCGTATCGCCGATGCCCATCCACAACAGCTGTCCGAGACCGATGGCGGATTTGATCGTGCCGGACATCAGACCGCCGGCCTCGGTGATGCCGAGATGGATCGGCGCATCGGTGGCTTCGGCCAGTTGCTGATAGGCGGCGGAGGCCATGAAGACGTCGGAGGCTTTCACCGAGATCTTGAAATTGTGGAAATCGTTGTCTTCGAGGATCTTGATATGATCCATGCCGCTCTCGACCATGGCGTCGGGGCATGGCTCGCCATATTTCTCCAACAGATGTTTTTCCAAAGAGCCGGCGTTGACGCCGATGCGGATCGAACAATTGTGATCGCGCGCCGCCTTGAGCACTTCCTTGACGCGTTTCTCGTCGCCGATATTGCCCGGGTTGATGCGCAGACAGGCCGCCCCCGCCTCGGCCGCCTCGATGCCGCGCATGTAATGGAAATGGATGTCGGCGACGATCGGCACCGGGCTCTCGCGGCAGATTTCCTTGAGCGCGGCGGAGCTGTCCTTGTCCGGCACGGAGACCCGGACGATATCGGCGCCGGCTTCGGCAGCGCGGATGATCTGATCCAGAGTGGCCTTGACGTCATGGGTCAGCGTGTTGGTCATGGTCTGCACCGTGATCGGCGCGTCGCCCCCCACCGGCACATTCCCGACCCAGATCTTGCGGCTCTCACGGCGGTCGATATTGCGCCAGGGACGAATGGGGTTGTGGGACATGGGAGCCTCTTTGGCAGTGCCGGTTTCGCTTGTGCCCTAGATAGGACGGCAGGGCCGCGGGAGCAAGCTTCGCCCGCCCGCTCATCCGGGTTTCACAGCTGAAAAATCGATTGAACCGGAGGCCCGGGCCTATTCGGCGTTCTGGGCGACGCGGAAGGCCTCGGCCACCGTGTCATCCTGTGCCAGATCGACCGGCGAGAAGGCGTCAGAGACTTCCGCCACCGAGAGCGCGACGTTCTTGACCACCGAGCCGGTGGCCCCGATCGGACCATAGGCCTGACCATTGACCGCGAAATAGACGCCACCGGCATTTCCGGTGCGCAGCACGGGGGTCTTGTCCATGGCGGGCACGACATAGCTTTCGCCGGCATCGAGGATCTTTTCGAACAGCACGGAGCCATCGGCGGCCTGTACCCGCACCCAGGACGGGCGCACGGCGACAAGCGCCAGTTCCGGCGCATCCCCGGCGGTGACCTGAACGGTCGCATCCTCGGTCGCGTCGGCAAGCGCCACCTCGGCAATCATGCTCGACATGTCATCGAGGCGATGTTCGCGTTCGGCCGCCAGACCTTCGCCGGCCAGCGCGCCGACGGTGCGCGGGTCGAGCGAGGCGATCGGGCCATCGCGCGGCACCAGCACCGGCACATCGAGCGCCTGCGGGCGATAGAGACGGTCCAGCGCCTCGGCGGAAGGAGTGGCCAGGTTGAGACCCTCATCGAGCGCGGCCACGGTGGTGCCGCCCTCGTCGAGCGGCGTCACTTCCGAGATCACGCCGGGGGCCTGATCCACGGGGGCCAGCTTGACCTTTTGAATTTCCTGCAACACCGACCAGCCGCCATAGCCGATCACGCCCAAAAGCGCGAGCAGCACAGCCGTGGAGCCGAGCGCACCCGGCTCGATCCGCGCCATCAGCCCCTGCCCGCGCGGCACGAACGTGGCGTTGGGATCGGCAAAGGGGTCCTTGACCGGCGCCTTGGTGGCGGATTTGCCATCTGCCACGGTGCGTTTGGTCGAGGCCTGCGGCGACATGCCATGGGCGACCGAAAAGCCGCTTTCCTCGCAAAATCGCGCGAAAGCCCATTCCGGGTCGAGATTGAGATAGCGGGCGTAGGAGCGGACGTAGCCGGCGATAAAGCCCTGGGTCTCGAAAACAGAGGGATCGGCATTCTCGATCGCGGCGATATAGGTCGCCTTGATCTTCAGCTCGCGTTGCACATCCAGAAGGGATTTGCCGACGGTGGCCCGTTCCCCGCGCATGACATCGCCAAGCCGCAGCTCGAAATCGTCAAAACCGCGAGGATGTTCCTGTTCCTCGACAGGTGGTTTGCTCCACCGCCTGATCATACGCTCTGCCCCAAGTTGGTCCTGTCCCAATGGACTCCCTTACGATTCGCCGGGAGTCCTTGAAAAATTGTTACCACAGGCTCAAAGGCAGCGCACAGCAGATATCTTGTCTACCCGGCCAATTCGGCACGATTCAGCGCACAATGGCTCCAAAGTTCATCCAAAGCATGAACCAGCGCATCCATTTCCTTCGGCCCGTGCACCGGCGACGGGGTAAACCGCAGCCGTTCGGTGCCACGCGGCACGGTGGGGAAATTCACCGGCTGCACATAGATGCCGTATTGGTCGAGCATCATGTCGGACATCAGCTTGGTGTGTTTCGGATCACCCACGATCAGCGGCACGATGTGAGAGCCGTTGTCGGTGATCGGCAGGCCGAGCCCCTTGAGGCGCATCTTGAGGATTTTCGCCTGGGTCTGATGCTCTTCGCGCAGTTTCACCCCGCCCTCACCTTTCAGGAAGGCGATGGAGGCGGCGGCCCCGGCGGCAATTGCCGGCGGGATCGAGGTGGTGAAGATGAAGCCCGGCGCGTAAGAGCGCACGGCGTCACACATTTTCGCGCTCGCGGCGATATAGCCGCCGAACACGCCAAAGGCCTTGCCCAGCGTGCCGTTGATGATGTCGATGCGATCCATCAGGCCCTGCGCCTCGGCGACACCGGCGCCGCGCGGCCCGTACATGCCCACGGCATGGACCTCGTCGATATAGGTGAGCGCATTGAATTCGTCAGCGAGATCAAGGATTTCCTTGATCGGTCCAAAGTCGCCATCCATCGAGTAGACCGACTCGAATGCGATGAGTTTCGGGGTTTCCGGGTCCTCTGCGGCGAGAAGCTCGCGCAGATGCGCGACATCGTTGTGGCGGAAGATTCGCTTGGCCCCGCCGTTGCGGCGGATGCCTTCGATCATCGAAGCGTGGTTCAGCTCGTCGGAATAGATGATCAGACCGGGAAAGAGCACCGGCAGGGTCGAGAGCGTCGCGTCATTGGCGATATAGGCCGAGGAGAAGACCAGCGCCGCCTCCTTGCCATGCAGATCGGCAAGCTCGGCCTCGAGACGTTTGTGATAGACGGTGGTGCCGGAAATGTTGCGGGTGCCGCCGGAACCGGCGCCGGTGGCGTCGACCGCTTCCTTCATGGCCTCGAGAACAACCGGGTTCTGGCCCATGCCGAGATAGTCGTTGCCGCACCAGACCGTCACCGGGTGCTCGGTGCCGTCGGGCTTGGTCCAGGTGGCGTGCGGGAACTGACCGCGTTTGCGCTCGATATCGATAAAGGTGCGATAGCGCCCCTCATCGTGCAGTCGTTGAAGTGCGTCCTCAAGCTTCGCCGTGTAGTCCACCGTGTTGTTCCTTTCGCGCGTCTCAGGTCTGCCTCTTTTAACGGCATAAAACGAAAATTGCGACTCATATTCACGATTCACAAGATAATAACCGTCAGGAGACCTCTATAGGCTGCATTTTCCTTGAAATGCCCATGCCTTCTTATGCCGGATAGAAACCCTTTCAGAATGATTTATGTCAAGCCACCCCGCTCCTCTGGACACCAGATGTGATCGGCGTAAGCTGCGACAAAACAACCCGAGCTACCCCAAAGGTTTCCGATAATGAACACACGTCTCGCCCCGGTGCTTTCTCGCATCGACGCCGATCTCGATGCCTCTCTCGACCGTTTGATGACGCTTCTGCGTATTCCGTCGATCTCCACAGACCCGGCCAACAAGGCCGATTGCCTCAAGGCCGCTGAATGGCTGGTCGCAGATCTGAAATCCCTGGGCGCCGAGGCCGAGCTTTGCGAGACCCCGGGTCACCCGATGGTCTATGGCAAGATCGGCCCGAAACAGGACAGCGGCGCACCGCATCTCTTGTTCTACGGCCACTATGACGTGCAACCGGTTGATCCGCTTGACCTTTGGGACCACGACCCGTTTGCGCCCTTCATCGAGACCCGCGACACCGGCAAGGTGATCCGCGGTCGCGGTGCCTCGGATGACAAGGGCCAGCTGATGACCTTTGTCGAGGCCTGCCGCGCCTGGATCGCGGAACATGGTGAGATGCCCTGCACCATCACCTTCTTCTTCGAAGGCGAAGAGGAAAGCGGCTCGCCCTCGCTCATCCCCTTCATGGAGGCCAACAAGGACCGGCTCAAGGCCGATCTGGCGCTGATTTGCGACACCTCGATGGTGGCGCCGGGCGTGCCCTCGATCTGCAGCCAGCTGCGCGGCATGCTCAAGGATGAGTTCACGCTCACCGGCCCGACCATGGACCTGCATTCCGGCCATTACGGCGGCCCGGCGCTCAATCCGCTGCGCGAGATTTCCAACATCGTTGCCTCTTTCCACGACGAGAACGGCCGCGTGACCGTCAAGGATTTCTATGACGGTGTCGAAGAGGTGCCGGCGGAGATCCTAGAGCAATGGAAAGGCTGCGGCTTCGACGAAGAGGACTATCTCTCCGGCGTCGGCATGAGCGAATCCCATGGCGAGGCCGGCTACAGCACGCTGGAACAGCAATGGGCCCGCCCGACGCTCGAAATCAACGGGCTTTGGGGCGGCTATCAGGGCCCGGGCACCAAAACGGTGATCCCCTCCGAGGCGCATTGCAAGATCACCTGTCGCCTTGTGGGCACACAGGACCCGGATGCGATCCGCGAGAACCTGCGCGCCCATGTCGAATCCCGACTGCCAAAAGATGCGAAAGTGACCTGGAATCAGGATCTCGACGGCTCCCCGGCGGCGGTGATGAACACCGCGCGGCCCGAGTTCGAAGCAGCGCGTCAGGCGCTTTCCAATGAATGGGACCGCGAGGCGGTGTTTGCCGGCATGGGCGGTTCGATCCCGATCGCCGGGTTCTTCACCACCATTCTGGGACTCGACTCGATGCTGGTGGGCTATGCCGATGACGACGACCGCATTCACAGCCCGAATGAGAAATACGGGCTGAAGAATTTCCACAAGGGCATCCGCTCCTGGGCGCGCATTCTCGACGCCGTGTCGAAAGCCTGAGGACGCGGGGGACCTACGGCCCCTGCCCTCTGACAGATGAAAAGCCCCGCCGGAACGCTCCGGCGGGGCTTCTTGTTCATAGCGCCTTTGCTCAGGCGAAGACCGGTTCCAGATCCGTCGACCAGAGCACGGTGTCGGCGGCATCGAGAAGCGAGACGGTCATCACCTGATCGGCGGCATTGATGTCGACCTTGCCGAAGAACTGATAGCCATCCGACGGCGGCAGGTTGACCTCGCCTTCCGGCGGCGCCTTGGCAAATTCGACCTTCGGGCCGAAGGTGTTGTCATACTCGTTCGGACCAAAGGTGCCGGCGTGCAGCGGGCCAGAGACGAATTCCCAGAACGGATCGAAATCCTGGAACTCGGCGCGATCCGGGCTGTAGTGATGCGCGGCGGTGTAATGCACATCGGCAGTGAGCCAGACGGTGTTGCGGATCTTGGCGTGTTTGATGAAGGACAGCACCTCGGCAATGTCGAACTCGCGGCCCAGCACCGGACCGTCGCCATTGGCCATGTTCTCATAGGCTTCCTTGCCGTCGCGCACGATCATGCCGATCGGCATATCGGCGGCGATGACTTTCCAGGTGGCTTTCGAAGCCGCCAGCTCGGCCTTGAGCCAGGCGAGCTGTTCGGCACCTAGGAAATTGCGCGGATCGGGCTGACGGTTGCCGTCATTGTCGTCGCGATAGGTGCGCATATCGAGGAAAAACACGTCGAGCATCGGGCCGTAGGCGACTTTGCGATAGACGCGTTTCGGCTCGGCGGCATTGACCCGGATCGGGTACATTTCAAAGAAGGCCTGCGCCGAACGGGCAAAGAGTTTCTGTGCCGATTTTTCCGTGTAGCGATCGTCGCTCGAGAAGACTTCATTCGGGTACCAGTTGTTGGTGACCTCGTGGTCGTCCCACTGATAGAGCACCGGCACGTCGGCGTTGAAGGCGCGGACATTCTTGTCGAGCATGTTGTAGAGATGCTGACCACGGAATTCCGTGAGCGTCTCGGCGACCTTGGATTTCTCTTCGACCAGCACGTTCTTCCACATCGTGCCGTCTTTCAGCTCGACCTCGGCCTTGAGCGGGCCATCGGCATAGACCGTGTCGCCTGAGTGGATCATGAAATCCGGACGGTGTTTGAGCATGGTCGCATAGGTGGTCATGCCGCCGCGGGACTCGTCGATGCCCCAGCCCTGACCGGCGGTGTCGCCCGACCAGACAAAGGAGATGTCGCGCATCGCGCCGGGCGCGGTGCGGAAATGCCCCACCGTCGGCTCGGACAAGCTGTTCACATCCGACAGATCGGCCATGGTCACGCGGTAGAAGATGTCCTGATCCGACGGCAGGCCTTCGAGCAGCATCTTGCCGGTGAAATCCGAGGTGTCGCCGATGGCGAGCGGCTGTACCCGGTTCACATGGGTGAAATTCTCGGTGGTGGACCATTCCACCATCATCTGCGCTTCGCGATCGGCGCGGGCCCAGATCATCGCGCCATCATGGGCGACATCGCCGGATTGCACCCCATGGGTGATCAGCGGACGGGTTGCGGCGCGGGACAGAGCGGGCATGGCGAGGGAGCCGGCAAGGGCGGCGCCCCCGGCGAGCGCCTGACGGCGCGTAAGACGGATGGACATGAGGGTCTCCGAGATAGCTATGTGCGTTGAATAGTTGCGTTCGATGGACGCCGGGACATCCCGACAGCGCACAGTCTCGCCCGGCTCTGTGTCAGTTATTTTTCCGAAAGATAAAATTTCGCACACAGTTTCATGACGAAATCCTTCGTGGCGCCCCGGTCGCAGCCCATCTCTGTTCAGGATGTCCGCCTAGGATGTCTGCTCAGGATATCCCTCTGGCCGCCACAAAGAGGCACGGGATCGCCGGCCTCACTCTTCAGAGCTCCCTGCACCCCGCAGGAGCTTGAGCGCCAGAAGCATCCAGGGCGCACCATGGAAGACCAGATCGAAAATATCGATCGGGCGGGACAGGGTGCCGTCGGCCAGCATCTTGAGCTTTTCCCAGATGTGCGGTTCCGGCATGAAGGGCGCCAGGCCGAGCGTCAAGGCCGCCAGCAGGAAGGTCGACAGGGGAAGCGAATCAATAAATTTCATTGCGCATACCTGACCGGTTTCCGGTCCCGCACCAAGGGACGATATGCCGCAGATCCGCCAGACCTTTCATCAGGCCTTTCACGGGACCTTTCACAGGCGCGCGACCTGGCCGCGAGGCCCGGTGCGACCAATGCCGCAACACAGGGCTGCACATCCCGGAGATCACAGCAAAAACAGAGATCAGAACAACTCCAGATCGTGGCTCTTTTCCGGCGCCGGGACGGTTTCCACGATATGTGAATCCTCGACCAGTTTCTGTCGCGCCTTGCCAAGGGCCGGCACGAACTCGACCCGGCGCGCCTGTGTTCCGCCAAGGCTCTGACCGTCGCAGGGGATGCCTTCGCGTTCGAGATAGGACAGCACGAAAAGCCCGTTCTGATTGCCGGCGTTGGTCAGGCCCTTGTACATTTCAGCCCCGCCAAAGACCTTGGCGCGGAGCCGCTCGCGCACCGCGCCCGCGCGAATGAGCGCATTGATCAGAAGCTCCATGGCATTGGCACCAAAGGAACTCACATCGGCGCGCGAGGGCGGCCCTTTCGGCAGGAGGAAATGATTCATCCCCCCGAGTTTCGCCACCGGATCCCAAAGACAGGTCGCCACACAGGAGCCGAGAATGGTCGAGATCACCGCCCCCTCCTCTGAGGAGATCGCATATTCTCCCTGGGCGATATAGGTCTTGGCCCCGTGGGTCTGCTTTTCCGAAATGGTTGTCATAGCGCCCTCACTTTTGCGGGAACCTCGCAGAGGCGGAGCATTTCCTCTCCGAACTGATCCAGATCGGCCCATTCCTCGACACCGCCCAGCTCGGCGGCGACACGCGGCATGCCAAAGACAACACAGGTCTCTTTGCTCTGTCCCAGGGTGCGGGCCCCGGCGGCACGCAGTTCGCGCATCGCAGCGGCACCGTCGCGCCCCATGCCGGTCAGGATGCCCGCCGCCACCCGGGGCGCCACCTCCACCGCGGAGGAAAACATCGAGTCGACCGAGGGACGATGCCCGGAGACCAACGGGCCTTTGTGCAGCTTCACCCGCAGATCGATCGTCCCCTCGAGATTGAGATGATAGTCCCCGCCCGGCGCGATCATCACCTGCCCGGCTTTCAGCGTCGCGCCATCGCGGGCGAGCGTCACATGCGGTCGCACCAGCTGGTCGAGTCGCGAGGCGAAACTCATCAGAAAGGGCGCCGGCATGTGCTGGGTGATCAGTGTCGGTGGGCAATCCGCCGGGAAGACCTGCAGCACCCGCTCGATCGCGTCCACCGCCCCGGTGGAGCCCCCCAAAAGACAAATGCGATGGAACCGGCGATTGGTGACGGGGGCCGCGCGTTTCAGCTTCGGGCGGGGGCCGTTGATCCGCGCATGGGCGGCCACATAAACAGTCTCGGCCAGTTTCGAGAAATTGTCGGCGCCATCGCCACGGGTGGGTTTCTCAACGCAATCCACCGCCCCCAGAGACATCGCCTCGACCGCGACATCGCTGCCTTTGCGGGTCAGGGTCGAGACCATGACCACCGGCATCGGACGGTGGCGCATCAACCGATCGAGAAATTCCAGGCCGCTCATGTTCGGCATCTCGACATCCAACGTCATGACATCGGGGCGATGCTCGTTCACCGCATCGCGCGCCTCGCGTGCCGTGCCGGCCTCGGCCACCACTTTCAACCGGGTATCGGTTTCCAAAATGGAACGGATGAGGCGCCGCATCGTGGCGGAATCATCAACGATCAAAACTCGAATCGGTTTCAAACCAATCTCCCTTTACTTCATGAGACACAGAGACATCGCGAGGGGCGGACGAGCGCCCCTCCGCTCTGTTCTCAAAAATCTTCCCAGTCATCTTCGGCGGCCGGCGGCGCGGAAACCATGGGCGCATTGACCACCTGTTTGACCGGTTCGCGTTCGGCCACGGGAACCGAAGGCGCCGGAGCGTTGGAAGCTTTCGGGGCCGACATTTTCTTGACCTCGACCTTCACCGGGGCCTGTGTCGGAACCGTGCCCGTCACCGCGCCGATGGAGAATTTCGACGTTGTCGCATTCAGGTTTTCGGCCTCACGGGTCAGCGAATGGCTGGCCGCCGTGGTTTCCTCGAACATGGCGGCGTTCTGTTGCGTCACCTGATCGAGCTGGTTGACCGCAGCGTTGATCTCGGCCAGGCCGGAAGACTGTTCGCGCGCGGACACGGCGATCTCGGAGACATTGGCGGAGATTTCCGTGACCGAGGCGACGATGCCGCGCAGCGCGTCGCCGGTCTCGCCGACAAGCCCCACACCGCGTTTCACCAGCGTGCCGGATTTGGAAATCAGCTCGTTGATCTCGCGCGCCGCTTCCGAGGAGCGTTGCGCCAATGCGCGCACTTCGGAGGCCACCACGGCAAAGCCGCGTCCCGCCTCGCCGGCCCGTGCCGCCTCGACACCTGCGTTCAGCGCCAGGAGGTTGGTCTGGAAGGCAATATCGTCGATCACCGAGGTGATTTTCGAAATCTGGGTCGAGGAGGTCTCGATCTGGCCCATCGCCTCAACCGCTTCCTGAACCACCATACCGGAGGCTTCGGCATTGGCCTTGGCCGTGTCGACCATGTCGGAGGCCTGTTTCGCCCCTTCGGCAGCCGAACGCACCGAGGTGGTCAGCTCGTCGAGCGCGGTTGCCGTCTCTTCCAGCGTTGCCGCCTGTTTCTCGGTCCGGCGCGACAGATCATCGGCGGCATTCGAGATCTCGGAGGCCTCGCCACGGATCATGTCGGCATTCTCGACCACGTTGCGCATGGCATTGAGCAGATTGCCGATCGCGTCGTTGAAATCCGCCCGCAAGGTCTCGTATTCGGCGGCAAATTTCTCGTCGATCCGCGAGGTCAGATCGCCATCGGCCAGACGTTTGAGACCGACACGAAGACCGTCGACCACGCGGTTCTGTTCCGCGACCATGCGCTCGCGCTCGGCCTCGGCGATCACCAGAGCCGCCTGGCTTTCGGTGATGTCGGAGCCGATCACGATGATCCGGAACGGCCGCCCGGAGCTGTCTTTCACCGCATTGAACGTGCCGTCCAGAACCGAGGTGTTGCCTTCGGTGTCGAGCAGTTTGAAACGGCCATGCACGCTTTCGCCATTGAGCAGACGATCCCAGACCGCCCCGTTTTCTTTCGCCAGCGTCGGGTCGAAAGAGAACAGCTCATCGTAATGCTTGTCGATCAGGCTCTCAGACTCGACCCCGAGCATATGGGCAAAATTCGCGTTGGCGCGCATCATCTTGCCGTCGACGCTGAATTCGGCCTTGGCCTGGTTGGCATCCAGCGCCTCGATCACCGCCTGGTTGGTGCGGATATCGGTCACGTCTTTCCATTCCATCACACAGCCGATCATCTCGCCGTCGTGATCGATCACGGAATTCACATCGAGGGCGAAATGCACGTCACCGACTTTCATATCCGTCGAGAACGGCATCTTGGCGGGATCCGACAGGATCGTGCGGATCCGACCGGGCTCCTTGTGGAAGATGTCGATATTCTTGCCGACGATCTCGTCTGCATTGAAATCGTGGAACATCTGGCGGAAGGTGTCTTCGTGCAGCTTCATCAGGTCGCGCACCGCCGCGTTCATATAGGTGATCTCGAAATCCCGATTGATCATCATCAGCGAGGCCGAGGAGCCTTCGAACGCCGACCCCTTGAACAGGCCGTCGCTGGTGGCCTGTTCGGCGCGGCCGAGCGCATGGCGGAAATCGTCGAGCGCCGTGGCGATCTGACCGATCTCGTCGCCCCGTTCGATACCGGGAACCTCGACGCTGTAATCGCCCTCGGACACGGTGCGCATCGCGGCTTCGACACGGGTCAGCGGTTTGGAAATCGCGCGGGCGATGAAATAGGCCAGAACGGCCACGATCAGGGTCATCACCGCGCCCTGGATGGCGATGGTCTTCGCCAGTTGCGTGGCGGGTTCGAGGATCTCGTCGATCGTCTGTTCGACCACGAGCCCCCATTTCACACCATGCGTGCGCACCGGCACATAGGCTGCCATCTGCTCATGATCGTGGCCGGTCTCGGCGTTGACGTCCATCTCGCGCATCACCCCGGATTCCCCGGCGATGACATTGTGAGAAGAGGCCTCATCCATCGCGGTGTGGAGAATATCATCGCCATTGCCGTGGATGGTGTTGGAGCGCAGCAACATGTCCTCGCCCACGATATAGGCATCGCCGGTCCGGCCGAGCCCGGTCGAACGGGTGGTGATCATGTCGACCCGTTCCGTCGGAAGCTGAATGGCGATCACACCGCGGGTCTCGCCGCGGCGATCCAGAACCGGCGCAGCCAGGAAGGCGGCCGGCGCGCCATTGGACGGTGCGTAATGGGTGAAATCGGCGAAGAAGCTGCGGGGCGCGGTCGCGGCGAGGGCAGAGCGCACCACCGCACCGAGATTGCTGTCGGCATATTCACCATCGACAAAGTTGGTCGCGTAATCCTGTTCCTTGGCCATGGTATAGAGCAGGTCGCCCGTGCTCGAGAACAGGAAGACGTCGTAATAGCCTTTGTCCTTGGCGAGCTTGCGGAAATAGTCGTGGTAGAGCTTGTGAACCTGGCTGTAGGCCGATCCGTCGGCGGCATATTCGAGCTCGTCTTTCCGACCAAGTTCATTCGGGTTCTTGTCGATGTACCAGGATTTGAGATAGCCGCTGCGATCCCCCTCGAGCGCCAGCCAGGATTCTTCGAACCCGCGCACTGCCGAAAGCACGGCCGGGTTGTCCGCCTGGCTGAGCAGATCGACGTCGAGACCGTCGAGCCAGCTCTGAAGCTCCAGAGATTTCGCCTCGGCCACGGTGAGAAGCGCCTCTTGCGACTCGGCCAAGAGCGCTTTCGACGCGTTGCGGTAGGACACGACATTCGAGATCGCGATGGTCAAGACTGTCAGAGCGATCATGATCGCGGGCAATTTCTGGGCCAACTTGATCCGACTAAAAACCTTCATTTCTGTTCTCCTGGCCTCATAACTCACATCTTCGGGTGGCAGATGCGTGGGACAAATATTGATCAACAGGCGGGCACAGAGGCCCTCGTCCCAATGATCCATGCAGAGAAGGAATGAAGATTCGTTTAAGTCGCCTGTATTTTGCCCGCGCGTTCCGCGGGATTCTGGCCCCATTCTCGCCGCGAAAGGGTCGGCAGAGGACCGGCGCAGCGCGCGATATCGAGCCGCCGAGGCCAAAAGCAATCCGCCGGAAACCATTGCCCCTGTCCAAAAAGCCAGTTTGACACAGCTTTTGCCCGCAAAGGGAGAGCAGAATGTTGCCCTTTCAACCTAGAAGTCACTTTGCAAAGCGTAAGCCACGATGTTAATTAGTTATTTAGGAATTGCCTTCCGACAGACGATTTGGCCCGCACCGACCCTCTTTTGGGAACATCGACGTCCCTCACCCTTCCTCCAGGCGGAAAAAAACTGTGAAAAACACAGGAGAGCCAGCAGCGACACCGAAGCCGCGCAGAGACCATGATCGGGTCCTGCTCAATCTGCTCGGGCCAATGATCTTCCTGATGATGATGCAGGGCGTGGCGCATTTCTGGACCGGTGAGACATTGCCCCTCGCCTTTCTCGGCCTGGTGCATCCCACCGTGCTTCTGACCATGGCCGCCGTCACCATCGATCTCGCGCTTTTGTTGCGCAACAGCGCCAGAGGCCATCACCGCCGCACCCCCTATCTGGCCTATGGTGCGCCGCTGTGCCTGGTGCTGATCATCCTGCGGCTGGCGGATTTTCAGGGGCAGCCGCTGGGGGCAAGCCGCTGGCTGATCGGCAGCGTCGCCGACACACCGCATGTCAGCCTGGTGACCCTCGGGTGCTTCCTGCTGCTGTCGATGGTGCCCCTGTTCGGGCGGTCACGCCGGATTGGCGCCTGGCTGAGCCTGACGATCTTCGCCACCATCACGGCGACGGCGCTGGCCGGACTCGGCGCGGCCTTCGTCCATACCGACCTGCCGCCCTCTGCCTTTACCGCCACCGAAGCCTTCCTGTTCCTCGGGCTTGTCGGCCTGTCGGTACCGCTGTCGCGCGCCATGAACCTGTTGCACACGCCAGAGACCCCGCGGATCGACACGCTGCTGGCGCTGGTGCTCGGCGCCATCGGCTTGCGGATGTTGTCCGATTTCTGGTTCAGCAGCTGGAGCGGCTACGAGATCCCCCTGTTCATCCTCTCGACCCTGCTCGCGGTCTTCCTTGCAGAACAGGTTCTGCGCCCGCTGGAGCGCGCCGCAGCCGGCTTGGCGCCCGCCCCCTCGCGACGCCCGCCCCAGCCCTCTGCAACAGCGCGGCGAGACGTTCTCGAAGGCGCGCTCACGGCGCCCGCCCCGGCGCCGCTGCCGCATGCCCAGACCCTGGTTCAAGTTCGGGCTCAGGCTCAGGCTCAGGCGCAGGCCAAGACGCAGGCCGAGGACGACAGCAAGCTTCATGCCGTCGATGACGATCTCTCCGGCCAGACGGCGCGGTTGCCGCGACCGCTGCGCTTTCATCACTGGCTGGTCTTTCAGGCCAGCTATCTGCAACGGTTTCTCTGGGTCGGGCTGGTGCTCTATGCCGTCAGCGTCTTGCCGGAACTGCTCTTCCAGCGCCTGATCCCCGAGCTGACTGTGATCTGGTGGGCGGTGCCCGTTCTGGCCTATTATCTCCTGCTGACACCGATCGAGAAATGGCGCGGACAGTTCCTTGTCGGAACCGTGGCACTGATCCTGGCGCGGTTCACCCTTGGGGCGCCGGCGCCGGTCGCCTTTGCCAGCTCGCTGTTCGACAGTGCCATCGCCGGGGCCATTGCCGCGATCGCCGCCCAGACTCTCGAGGTCTCGCTGGTCGAACGCCGGGTGGTGCATTTCGACAGCCGGCCGCAAGCCATCATCGGCTTTTTGCTCTCGGCGCTGTTCTCCTATTTCCTGATCTCTCTGCTCGACGATGCCGCGCTCGGCATGATGGGAGAATTCCGCCCCGGCGCCGAGGTGCAATCCGACTGGCTGACCAATCTCACCGGCTTCAGCCTGCTCGCGCCACTCTTCATCGGGCTGATCTGGAAAATGCATTTCGGGCTGACCACCACGGCCCGACCGATTTTCCCGGCCATCCCCCTGACCCTGATGCTCTCAGCGCTCGCCTTCGTGGCCGGGCGCTTTCCATTCGAGGACTTCGGGGCCTCACCGGTTCTGGCCGTGGTGCTGGGCATGCTGCTGCCGCTCACCACCCTGACCCTGCCGACCCTTCTGCAGATCGGCCTCGCCAATTTCATCGTCTCCTCCGCCCTGCTCTTCGGCGCCGCGCTGAATTCGCAGCAAAGCTATTTCGAGAATTCCTTTCTGGTGATCCTGGCCTCGAGCCTCGTCGCCGTCGCCGGCGCCTACAAGCAACAGCGCACCCGCGACCGCTTGCTGCGCACCGAATTGCTCGAGAACAGCCCGTCGATGATGATCACGCTGGATTCGCAATATCGCATTTCCACCGCCTCCGACCGGATCTGTGCCTATCTCGGCGCGCCGCGCGAAGAGATCATCGGCCGCACCCCGACCGATGCCGGTTTCCTGCGCCTGCCCGAGCAGACCATCCAGTCGATGCGGCAATTCCTGCGCCATGCGCCGGACAAGAATCTCACACTCGAGATCGACCTCCGGCGCCGCGACGGCTCCATGCGCAAGGCGCTCGCGGCCATTCATCGGGCCAAGACCCCGGGCATGGCGCAATTCTATATCATCCAGATCACCGATACGACGGAGATCAGCCGCAACAGCCGTCTCTACAAGCTGACGCTGGAAGAAGGCCCGGCGCTTCTCCTGGTGCAGGACAGCGCGCGCCTCACCCTCGATATCGCACCGGCGCTGTGCAAGCTCCTGGGCTATTCCCGGGCCGAGATGCTCGGCAAGGACATGGCCGATCTGACCACGACACAATCGCGGAGCTTTGTCGACAAGATGCGGTCCCTGGGAGACGCTTTCACCCCGCCGCCCAGCAAGGTGCTCGAATTCACCACCAAATCCGGCCGGGTGTTGAAAATGACCGCAGAGCGCCGTGTGATCGACCCGCAGGCCTTTGGCGAACAGCCGAAATATGTCGTGCTCTTCTCGGATGTGACCGAGCTCGAGGCGCAGCGCAGCCTGACCGAGACGCTGTTGAACCGCAATGCCGCCATCGTGATTTCCCAGGATCGCGACTGGCGCATTCAATCCACCTCGGATGCCTGGACCGCGCATTTCGGCTACACGCGCGAAGAAACCCTCGGCCGCGATCTTCTGGACTTCATCCCCGAAGACGACCACGCCCGCTCGAAAAGCTTCCGGCGCCATGTTCTCGCCAATGTCAGCGGCAAGGAGACCATGTCCAACACCCTGTCACTGCTGACGAAATCCGGGGAACGCCGGATCGTCGAACTGCGCAGCGTCATTGAACAGAATGAGGACAACTGGCTCAACATCATCATGGTGGTCGACATCACCGAAGTCTCTCTGGCGCGTCAGAAACTCGAACATCTGGTGGCCCATGACGAGCTCACCGGACTTTTGTCCCGGCGCGGCTTCAAACATCTCTTCGCCGATGGCAAACGCCGCCGTGACGTCGATCTGTTCATGATCGATGTCGATCACTTCAAGAGCGTCAACGATGCCTATGGCCATGAGGCCGGCGACGAGCTGTTGCGCAAGATCGCCAGGGTGCTCAGCGAGATGACCGGCAAACCGGGCTATGGCGCAAGCCGGATCGGCGGCGAGGAATTCGCCATCATCCGCCCGGCCACGCAGGGCAGGCCAAGCCGCAAATTCGCCGAGGAGCTTGCCGCCGCGATCGCAGAAGTCTCTGTCAGCACCTCCTCGGGGCCGATTTCGCGCACCGTCTCCGTCGGCCTGATCCGGCTCGAGCGCGACGGCGGGCTCGAAGAGGCGATCAAATGGGCCGACTGGGCGCTCAGGGAAGCCAAGGCGGACGGGCGCAACAAGATCGTCGTGGCCGATGACAGCTTCTCCGAGCGGCTGCGCCAGACCGGCATGCTGACCAGCCATCAGGACATCATCACCGCGCTCAAGCGCGACGAGATCGTCAAATATGTCCAACCGATCTTTGATGCCCGCGACGAGACGGTCGTGGGCTTCGAGGCGCTGATGCGCTGGGAACGCCCCTCGGGCGAGGTGATGTCGCCGCGGCATTTCCTGCCACAGCTGCAAAACGTGCTTCTGGCCGAGGACTTCGCCGAAGTGCCCGGACAGTTGCGCGCCAGCCTGCTCAATCGGCTCGAGGCCAGCCCCGGCTGTTACGTCAGTTTCAACACCCGGCTCGAGGCGCTCTCCTTCCCCGGCGCGGCCAAGTCGATGATCCGCGAATTCAACGCGATGCTGACCGGCCGGCATCGGGTGGTGCTCGAGATCTGCGAGGACGCGATCACCGACCGGATCGACATGGATCAGGCGATGACCGAGATCGCCATTCTGCGCAATCACGGCTTCCTCATCGCGCTGGATGATTTCGGCAAGGAGGCCTCGAACCTCAACCGTTTGACCCATCTGCCGATCGATATCGTCAAGATCGACAAATCCCTGATCGACCGGATCGTCACCGACCGGCGCTCGCGCGAGGCGCTGCGCTCGATCATCTATCTCGCCGATGCGCTCGAATTCGAGATCATCGCCGAAGGGGTGGAAACCACGGCACAGCGCAAGATGCTGTTGGACATGGGGCTGCACCTACATCAGGGCTTCCTCTATGCCCGTCCGATGCCCGCCACCGAAGCCAATCACCTTTACCCCGACCCTGCCGCTCTCGGCGCGCAGCACACCGAAAGTGCGGAAACCGACTGAGCCCCCGCGCGGCACGGTCTGCGCTGGCCCTGTTTCCGGATGACGCCAAAGACCGCGAATTTCTCTTCGCGGCCGCGTCGCATCGGGCGGAGCCATCGCGAAATGACTTCCAGTTTCCGGAAGGAAGAGTTTCACATTTACCCAATACCGCCGATTTATGGAAAGACCTACTGTCCCGGGGAGAAACGACGAGAGACGTAACCCCCGCCCGCGCGACGCCCGTCGCCCGTGGCGCGCCCTCACCGGGAGGACAGACATGCAAAGACCCTTCAAGACCTTCGCCCCGCTCCTCATCACCGCGCTCCTGGGCGCCGGCGTGACCGTCACGGTCGTCAGCCTGGCCGCGATGATCGTCGGATTGGGACGTGGCTCCCTCACGGCGCAGGAGATCCTGCCCGATCCGTTACGGATCCCCCTCGCCGTCGCCATGGCGACCGCCTAGCCCGATCAGGACCCGATACAGGGCCCGATACAGAGCCCGGTACAGGGCGCGGTACAGGGCGCTGTTACTAGCACCGGGTTTCGCCCACCGCGGCACAGGCGCCTCCACCTCTGCAAGATTGCGAATTTCCGGACGCCCGCAGCCCGCGCGGCGCCGGATCTCCCGATCCCGACGGCATGTCGCCGCGGGAAACCGCCAGCCATTGGCACTATTCAAAGGACACAGACCATGATCACCAAGACCACCCTCTGCCTCGCCTCCCTCGCCTTTCTCAGCTTCGCGGCGCCGGGCTTCGCCGAGGATGAATACAACGTCTCGACCGGCTATTCGCTCGAAGGCACACCGCTGGGCCTGCGCGGTTTTGACCCCGTCGCACTGACCACGCTCAACGCCATGGCAATCGGCGACGCCACCCATGTGGTCGAACATGACGGCGTGGCCTATTATTTCGCCTCCGAGATCACCGCGAAGACATTCAGCGCCGATCCCGAAGCCTATATTCCGCAATATGGCGGCTTCTGTGCCTTTGCCATCGCCATCGGCAAGAAGCTCGACGGCGATCCGCGCTATGCCGATATCGTCGACGGCAAGCTCTACCTGTTCGTCAACGCTGCGGTGTTCGAGACCTATAAGAAAAACCCGGAGGAGACCCTGCGCAAGGCAGAAGAGATGTGGCCCTCGATCCAGCACAAGGCGGTCGGCAGCCTGTAACCCTCCCGGTCCCGGCTGACACCAGGCCAAAAGACGAAACGCGCCCCGCAAGGGACGCGTTTCTGAAAACCGATGGTGGGTGATAAGAGATTTGAATTTTGCCCCGAGTTAATGATTTCAATTACTTACAAGTCATTTTGTAACCATGTTACCGCCCACAAAACGGACCAGATGACGTAGCGTCAACTGTGGGCAAAATTAAAGGCGAGGCACCGAAGCACCTCGCCCAAAACATTGGCTATTAGTATTCCTTCCCGATAAAATCGGTAAAGAATTGAAGCTTATCGCGATCTTGCTTGAACCTAAGACTGAATGTCTCAGCGGAAGTATTGCGCGAGAGCGCCCAATAGAGACGCGCCTCGCCAGCTTGTTCTTCCGCCTCTGTCGCGTTCAACGAAAGAAGAACGTCGAACAAATTCACGTTGGACCAATTGCAGCCAATATCTGTCACCCTCATTGTCAAAGACTTGGCACCATCCCGGTTCGGCGAAACAGTCAGCAATACCGCAGCGTTCCACTTCTGCGCCAGACGCTTCAAGCCGCGATAAGTAGCACCGCCTTCCGAAGCCATGAATTCGGGACAATCCACGACAATCAAATCAAATTCGGTTCCAGCCATTTGGCAACCGACAAGCGCAGCATCCAATGCGCCCGCCGTCAACTCATTAAGAGGAAAATCAACAACCTTCAGAATACCGCATTCACTCGCATCACTCACGGTCTCATCGGGCATGTTATCAATGAGCCTAGCGACGATCTCTTTTGCCACTTCAAGAGCGACATAAAGAACGTTGAAGCCAGCCTGAACTGCATTCTTGGCCATATCTCCGAGTGCGAGAGACTTTCCGAAACCATCATTGCAAAGAAGGCAGGAAAGCTCTTTGCGGCCCCACCCACCATGATACAGGTGACGATCAAATTCCGTATAGCCTGTGGTAATGCCGGACACTGTTTGTGCCGCCGCGCCATCAATCAGAGAGTTTGTAAGCGTATCCAGAGCCATTATGCCCCCTCCCCGTTCACTTCGCCCTCACCACGACCAAGAAAAAGCCGCGCGAAGCTGGCATGGGTCCGACCCTCATCAAGCCACTGTTTGAAATCAGCGGCACCAAGAGTGTCCACAACGTAGCCATTAGCGTCATGAGACATTTCGCTATGATCATCCGAGAAGCGCGCCAAAAACTCACTGAGCATTTGGACGGCTTGCCCACTTTCAGGCATGTGCAAATAACCTTCTGCCAACTTTTGAAGCATCTTCCTCTTAGACATTGCTTCGTTAGGATAATTGCGATATTCGATATTAGTGCTCACTGCTAATACTCCTTAGATTGAGCTTTGATTAAACCGGTGCTGCAACACCGGCAGGGTTTAAGAGCAGCGAATCAAAATCGCTGTTCTTACCTTTTTCACTGACACGAACGCAAGAATTATGCCGTTGGCATTTTGCCAATTTGGCACATGACGTAGCGTCACCTGACTTTTGGGATTAAATTTTAGGCAGCCAACACCTCACAATCCTCACGACACATTTCCGGCATGATCCCGGCAGACGCCAACGCCTCTTTGATCGCGGTTTCCGGGTCAATCGGGTGCGTGGCTGCGCTCGCAAGGTTCGCCGCAAGTTCAAACCACGCGGTGTCGGGAAGGTAATGGTTCTGCATTTCGTCTGCTCCAAATCGGTTTCGATATGGATAGATTCTAAACCTGCGCGGAATCCGAGAGCAAGACAGAAAATCACCTAAATGTATGATTTTATTGGATAAAGTAAGTAAGCACTTAGTCACTTCACAAAATAGCCAAACATCAGAACATGCCATAGTTCTTTTGCGCTTCGAGTGCCGCTTGTTCCGCATCGGCTTGCGCCTTGGCTTCGCGCTTTTTCTGGCGCGCCTCTTGCTTAATCACCAACGCAGCCTGAATCCTTTCTTCGGACCAGCCCGCCTTTTTCTTCTCACGCCTAAATCGGTTGTCGCTACTCTGATCAGATTTCGCCTGCTTTTCCTCCGGCGAGAGATTGCCATAGCGCTTCTGCTCTTTTTCGGCGTGACGCTTTTTCGCATTCTCGTCGTGCTCGTCTCTCGTCTTACCTTCGATCTTCTCATACGACCGAACGACACCACCGTTCTCAGCAGCATATTCGGCCCGCTGCCTCTGCTTTTGCGCCTCGTATTCTTGCGGATCGCGCTCGGCCTTCCACCGCCTCGCATTACGCGCTGAATGGAGGTCTGCGTTCTCTTGCTTGATCTTCGCTCGCGTGTTTCTGATCAGGTCACGCTGTTGCGGTTTAAGGTTGGAACGACCTTGTGTGTCGTCGCTATTTTTGCTATTCATTTCCTACACCAAGTTATCAAAGAGGTGAGCGTTCCCGCGCTCGCCTCTTTTCTTATTTTGCGGCCTCTTCGATCACATTTGCCAGATCGGTCGCCACGTCGAGATTGAGCGGGTATTCTTTCTTCGTGATCGGCGAGACCAGTTTGAGGCCGTTCCCTGCGCGCTTCACCTCAATACCACTCAAAGCCGCAGCACCTTCGATCCAGCGTTTCTTGCGCTCAATATCCTTCGCAGTGAAAGAACCGGCAGACGCCAAGACCTCGGCGACGGTCGGCCCCTCACCCATCGGAATGAGCGCTTCCATATCGCCCGCGACGATCTTGATACCATCCTCAGACTTGGCGACGTCCACGCCCGGAATGTCAGCCGGGATTGTTCCCGCTTCGATCTCGCTGCGGACGTAATCGCCGATCACCTCGGAAATGGTTTTGTTTTTGGCTTCCGCGATCATGCGAAGTTGTTCAACGCGTTCACCGGGAAGACGAATGTGGTTACTCATAGGGTATTCCTTATTACTAAATTCAGATATAAGTTAACAGTTAACTGTTAGTGCGTCAATCGGAAATTTGGAGAAAAATGTTTCTGCGTATTTCTTGAGAGCACTTCAAACCGGGGGAAAAGTGTTTCTGCGCATTCCGCAGGAAGGTGTTTAGACAGCCACAGGAGGAATGTTTCTGCGTATTTCTTGCCTGTTAGGTATATATATAAATTATTAGTATTTATTAAACACTCAAGAAATACGCAGAAACATTTGTTACGTCCAAAACGACACGCATCCTCATAACACCCTCCTCCGGCTAACTCTTCCTCCCTCTCCCGGCCATATCAGGCTCAGCCCCACAAGGCACCAAAACCCGCCGTTCCGGTTCTGCCACCCCTGCCCCACACGGTAGCACGCGCGCACAGTCTCACAGAGAGTCACCAGACGCCCGTTGCGGCCTTCCGAGTCCACACCCACCGAAAGACCGCTACAGGCGCTCTAAGGCGCCTCTCAGCGCACTTTTGAAAATCAGGCCGCAGACCGCCGCAACACACCACCGGGGCGCATCATCTTCGTGATTTCGGACTGGACCAACGCTTTCATACTGCGTTCGGTCTCACTGGCGATCTTGGCGGCAAGGTCACGGTTCTTTTCCGGCGATCCGCCCGAAGCGTTCACGCTGATATTCGGCGCAATGGTGATCGAAGGTGCGGCGCTCATGGTCGGCTGTGACAGGCTGCTTGCCTTCGCCGCACCGACGAACCCGCCGCTCGCATAACCGCGAAGTGCAGAGCGATGCAGCGCATCGAGGTTCGCAACTCCGAGGCGTTCGGTCGCACGCTTCGACATAACGAATTCACCTCCATGCACGACACCCTTCGGCTCAAACGTGCCACCATCGCCAGTGTAGCCACCCGAAGCGAACGGCAGGAGACCACCAACCGCAGACGACACCCCGCCAAAAGCCCCAGAAAAGAGTTGCATCAAGAGCTTGTTCATGGCCGCCTGTGCGAGCTGCGCCAGTAAATCAAGAACCGCTTGTTCGGCAGATTTTGCGCCAGAGAAGACGCTCATGAACATTCCACTCAAAGCCTCTGCACCCCGTTGGCCCGCACCTTCGACCTGTTCGAGTTTCTTCGCGGCCTGCTCCGCATTCATGCCTGCCGTGACATACGCCTTTGCAAGCCGATCAATCTCGGCACTCAATTCCGGCGTGATCGCACGGCCTTCCGCCTGAGCCGCTGCCAGAAGCTGCGCACGCACACGGGCATATTCAACCGCATCACCGTAGCCCTGCGCCTGTGTCGCCGCCTGTTGCGCGGCTTGTGCTTCCGCCACATAGGCAAGGCGCTGGCGTTCCAGAGCCGCCACTGCGCCTTCATAGCCGCCCTGAGACCCTGCGCCGCCACCTGCGCCCGGTCCGGTGCCTGACGTGCCTCCTACGGGCGTCTCTGGTGGCGTCCAAGCATCACCCGAGGGCGACCAAGCCGGGGTGTTTCGCTGGCTCAAAATACCGATGATCTTGTTTTCTTCCGCGTCCAGTTCAGCAATGCGTTCCTGAAGGATTTCCGAAGGTGTCCCACTGCGTGAGCGCTTGCGATCAGACCAACCCGATTGCTCTTGATCGGTCGCATAGAGACCGGCTTTCTCTGCCATGATTTCGGCTTGGCGGCTTTCAAGTGTGGCGGTGCGCTGCGCTTCGAACGCCCGGAACCCGTCGATAAACTCCGAGAGCGAATAGGCCGCTGAGATGATCGCAGACTTCAAAGTCGTGCCGACCGTGTTCGCAACGGTCGTGAATTGCCGGTCGAGAATATCAGCCTTTGCAATCAAGTCATCACTCATGACCAGCCCGAGGTTCACGGCCTCGCGTTTGGTCTCTTCGATCTTGCGCGCGCCCTGCCCCAGAAGTTCAACAAAGCGCTCGCCGCCGGTGCCACCGAACAATTCGTCAGCGATCCGAATTTGCGCCGCCTTGTCCATCTGTTCGAGACGTTCGAGAATTTCGGACATGAGCGCAGACGGGTCTTTGAGTTTTCGCGCCAATTCTTCGGCGGTGTATCCGAGACGTTGAAAAGCATCCGCCCCACTGCCCTTGCCGGTCATGACGAATTCGTCGGCGCGAAGATTGAGTTCTTTCAAGCCATCGATCAGGCTATCAACCGGAATTCGGTTTTGCTCTGCGACGTGCGCCCAGATTTGAAAGTCTTCGGCACTCACACCGGCACGGCGGGCTTCATTGCCCACGGTTGCCACTTCCCGCGCAAGCACACGGGTCTGTGCAATCGCGGTTGCCGCGGCCCCGGCGATCAAAGTCACGCCTGCGGCAACGCCAGCGCCTGAGAATTTCACACCGCCAAACGCCTTGTTCATTTTGCCAGCGGTGCGTTTGGAACGGCTCTCAGCGTCGCGGGCAAATCTTTGCTGTGCGCGGTTTGCTTTCGCTAGTGCCTTTTCAAGTCGATCGATACGCCCCTCAATTGGGACAATCAGGCCGGGAAGTTCATTCGTCATTGTTCAAATACTCTTAGTTTAAAATGTAAAAAGTCCGCCCGAATTCGGGTCGTTGTAGGCACTCATGTTGGATTGACCGAGAGTCAGGCGGTAGACCGCCATGGCCGCAGCAACGGCACCGTCAATGCGGTCGGTCTTCTTGCCTTTGTGCATCTTCACCAGCCCGCTATCGGTGCGGACAGCGACCACGCTCGCGAGGTGATGCCGCAAGATCGGGTGTCCATCGTGGCGAATGAGCTTGCCGTTCACGATACGCTCAAGATCGGCACCGGCTGCGCCCATCGTCAGCGGACCTTGGCGCACTTCCACAACCGGCAAACCATCATCGTAAAGTCGTTGCATGATCCGTTGCGCAAGGTGCGGGTCAAAGCCGATTTCGCGCACGTCATACGTCGCGCACAACTCGCGAATTTCGTCTTCAACATCCTCTTCCGAGATGATCGGACCAGCACAGAGGCGAATGAGCCCTTTATCGGCCCATTCCTGATACGGCACCCCATCACGGTCAGATCGGGCTTTCAGGTCTTCCCCTGGCACAAAGAACGTGGGCTTCAACGTCACCTGCCCGTCAGGATGTTGGAACGCCGCGACAACGGCGGTCAGGTCGCCAGAGCGCGACAGGTCAACCCCAAGCCAACACGGCAGGGTTTCGAGGTCTGCCGGATCGTCATCAAACTGGCGCGCGTCATAGGTTGCGAAGTCAAAGAGCGGGTCGCGGCTGTTCGCAAACCAGCGGTTCAAGTTGTATTGTTCGAAGCTGTAACGCTCGCTCGGACTGTCCGCCGCTTTCTTCGCCACAGACCGCAGCCCGTCCAGATCGGGGAAGCCGTAAGGCAAGCCGGGGTTGACCTTGTGCCAAACCTCTTCGTCGTCCCATTGGTCGCCCTCTTCCGGCTCAAACAGGATCGGCAACACCTCTTCGTTTTCGATCTGACCGAGGGCAACACCGCGCGCATAGTTGTAGAGATCGGCGGCAAGCCCTTCGTTTCCGCGACCGGCAGTTGTCGCAATGACCGTCAAGCCACCTGCCCGCTTCACCATGCCCGATTGCAGCGCTTCCCAAAGATCATTGCCGCGCCATGTGTGGATTTCATCGGCGAGCACAAAGGTCGGCGTCGTGCCGTGCTGTGCGCGCCCGTCCGAGGATACAGACTTGAGCGAAGACCCGTCCAACGCGCTCTTGATCGTCTTCGGCGCGTTGTGGGCGTCGTAAATCTTGGTCACGCCTTCAAGACGTTTGTCTTGGCGCACAATCTCCGCAGCCTCACGGAAACCAATGCCCGCTTGTTCACGGTCTGACGCAGCAAAGATGATCTGACCCGCCGCTACCCGCTCAGGTCCGAGAAGATGCAGAAGTGCGAGCGCCGCAGCCAGCGAGGTCTTGCGATTACCGCGCGGGATCATGAGAAAAACCTGTTTCACGATCCGCGACCCGTCAGGTTTGCGCGGGCCGTAAATCCGGCGAACGATACGCTCTTGCCACGGCGCGAGCTGAAAGGCGCGTTTTGGTGCCGTGCTCGCCGGATGCCGCAGACGCCGCAAGAATTCCACCGCGCGCTCACCGAAGCCCATCGGATCGGGAATAGGTGAATTGTCCGTCACCCATGTCGGATAGGTGCTCTTCGTGCTCATGGCTTACACCGCAAGCGGGTCGTCGTCGTCCGCATCCTCTGGCGCATTTGAGCCGATCCGGGCGCGTGACGTGGGCGTGAGGCCGTATTCGCTGGCGAACTGCCGTGCGGTCTGTGCTGCGCGGTTCATCACACCGAAGAGCTTCACGTCGATATGCCCACCGGCGGCGGCGCGTTCCTCTTCGATCTGGCGCACGATACCGACCGAGATGCAGTAACTTTCCACGCCCGCAAGATCGGCTTTCGTGATGATCCGTCGCGCGATCAGTTGCGGCATGATCCGCTTCCATTCGGCTTTGGCGTGGGCGCTAAGATATTTCGGCGCGGTCGGTGCCTTCGTCAAAGCGTCTGTGTCGGGGGTCAGGGCGGGCTTAATGCCGCGCATGTGTATGGCGCTCATACCGCTGCCCCTGTGATTTGCAGACCACCACGGCGATCAAGCTCGACAATCTGGCGAATGTCATAGCTCTGCCCTTTGTATGTCACCCGGTCGTCGGTCGTGATCGTCGCAGGCGTCCAGCGGATCACAAAGACCCGTGTCGCTTTCTCGCCTTCACCGAGATCAAGCGTGACCTGATCCGCCATGAGGTCACGCACTTCGGCGCGCACGGTCAGGAAGGTTTCCCACGTCTCAAGGGTCGCGCCGGTCTCTGTGATCTCTTCGGCCTTACGCTCAAAGCTCACTTGCCGGTCAAGATTACCTGCTTTCATGGTCACACCTTCCACCGAATTACGGCCTCAAGGCTCATTGCGCCATGTGTGAGCGTCAGGTTCGGCTGCGGATCACGCACCCAAACCACACTCGGCTTGTGCCATTCATCCACGAAAATCTCACCATTCGCATTCGGACCAAATTCCAGCGCGTCAAACACCGCCGCACCGATCTGGTGCGCCGTGTCTGCGCCATCCTCTTGCGCCCACATGTGCAAGATCAGGGACACACGGGCGGCGCGGTTTGATCGTCCAGCACGTCCGAGGTAATCCGTCGCCGCGTTGGAAAACAGGATTGAAGGAAGGTTGTCAGGGCGACCACCAGCGGCACGAATGTTCTTCGGCTCGACAAGCGCGGTCACATCCGGCGCCGCAATCAAGGTCTGGCGAATAGCGGTCTGAAAACCAAGAACAGGGTCAAGCATTGCCGCCCCCGTTCTTCGCAGCGTTGCGCACCGCCTTACCAATGGCGCGACCGATCCGGCGCTTGTTCCGATCCTGCGTCAGACGGATTGCGGGCAAGAGAAACGGCTGTGCGTCGGTGCCGGGGTGGTCTGTGCCTTCAAACTGCCCGCCGTTCTTGTGCGGATCGGTGCCGAATTCGACAAGATGCCCGTGGCGTTGATCGGGATTACCGACCGTCACAAGGGCTTGGTTCTCATTTGCTTGGCGACGTCCACCACCCTGCGCATAGGCTGGCGTGACACCACCGGGCGCGGTCACTTCAATGGAGTCGATCAGGTCGCCTGTGTCTTCCGGTGCGAGGGCTTTGGCGACGTTGGCGAGATCATTTGCCGAAGCGATCAGTGCGGGTTTGATCTCTGCAATGATCTCCGAGGGGATGGCTTCAAGACGTGCAGCAAGGCGTTTGGACTGTGCTTTGAGATCGCTTGTCATGTGGCACCACCCACATTCCACTTGCGATGCGCTTGCAAGAGATCATGGACCCCGAACGGCACCACAGCGGCTTTGCTGCCAGCTTGTGCGGCTTCGCGGTTCTCATACCAAAATCCCGCAAGCATGAGCACCGCGAGCTGAATATCCGGATAATTGACGTTAACATAGGAGCTACCTGTGTAGCGGGTCGCATACTGTTCGGCGGCGTCGAGGTAGGTCGTCAAAAGATCGTCGTCGAGATCGTGCTCAAGATTCAAATGGGCTTTGAGCAAGGCCACAGGGATAACGGACATGAAAAATCAATCGGCTTAAAGAATGTTAATAAAATTAACATATAGCAAATTAAACGTATTGTGAAGTTCGCCATAGCAGACATATTGCTATTCAAGATTTAATGAGCGTAACTTTTAGCGCGATATTGATTTAAGCCTTGAGGAGAAAAGATATGACCAACGGCTATGCCCTCACTACATTTCTGAACGACAACCATATCGAAAAAGATCAATTTGGACGCGGGAACTTTCCTGCCGACGTATCTCTCAATTCTGCAAATCCTATTTCGGCAGAAATGACAGTCCATTTCGATCTGTTTAGCGACTTTTCTGAACACCTAACTCTTGAAGAGGTCGGTGGCTTTATCGCAGGACAGACGCCAATCGGCTTCAAAAGGGATTTCGGGGAATGGGTTCATTCCGGGAAAAAACTTACGATTTCTGGGAACTATCCAGCCACCGGCCCTTACACCGTAGAAATCTTGTTGAAGTGATGAGACACACGACCAAGATCCAAAAAGTTATTTAACGCAAATCGTGTGCGAACCTCCCCCCGCCGGTCCTCTGCTATAGGGCAAAGTTCAAGACTACCCCCGGCACTGTTACCTATTGCACCCTCATACCTTCCAGCACTATGAATCAGACAAAGAACATATGAGGAACGTGCAGAATGGACCTAACAAGTGTTTCCGAGATCATTGGCCTTGCCACAGGCGCAGTTGGTCTCACGGGCAAAGCCGCATCCACAGCAGAGACGATCAAAGGTTTGATCTCGTCTGACAAAGAACCAGACAAGGGCGAAACGGCTCAGCTACTGAATACCCTAGCTTCACAGCTAACTGCCGCGAACCTAATGAACGTGCAGCTCAGTGAGGCTCTTCGATCACTAAGTGCAGACCTTCAAAAACAAGATGAATTTGAGCGAGAGAAGGCGCGTTATGAATTACATGAAACCGGAGATGAAGCGCTTGTGTTTAAGCTTCGCGAGGACGCAGCGAACGGCCAGCCGATGCACTACCTTTGCCCTGTTTGTCTTCACCGGGATAAGCTCTTTAGTTACCTACAGGGCGACAACAAGATAAAATTCTGTCAAACGGACTCAACGCACTTCTTTCATTTCGCCCCTAGAGAGCCAAGGAAACCAAGACGGGGTTCAGCTTGGGTTGTGTGATAGTGATCGCGTCACGCACTACGCAAATCACCCACCGTCAGCACCTTCTCAGTCGGCATACCTTTCCGAAGGCGCGTCTTAATCGTCGCGGCGTTGATACCTGTGCGCCAAGACCATTCTTTCACAGTCAAGGTCTCGCCGTTGTGGGTAATCGTCAATTCTGGCGGTCCACGCCGCCACGTCTTCTTTTGAGCTTCGCGACAAGCACGACCCTGCACCTCTTGGCGCGCCTCTTCCTGTGCATCTTCGACACTCACCGATAGAGCTTTAGCCAGAGGCCAGCCACGGCCAAGACGCGCATGAATAGTGCTCACCTTGAGGCCCGTGCGTTCTGACCATTCCGCAAGCGTCAGGGTTTCGCCGTTGTGCGTATAGGTCGGGATTGATCGCTTCTCTTGCTCTTTCCGCTGGCTGGCGTTGAACTCAATCTTTCGCTTCTGCACACCATCCAAAAGCTCTTCTGCGGTCGGTGCCTCTGCGATCCGCTTCCGCATGTGTTCGATCACCTGCATCATATCCGGATCAGCACCATCACAGACGATTTGTAAGTCTTCGTTCTCGGTCGTCAGGAATGTGCGTGTCTCTTCGATCATCCGCAGCTTTGTTTTTCGTGAGGAACCACTCTCGCCACCAATGCCGAATGTGGCGTCTTCCACGGCAAGCAAGAGCACAGCGGTCCAGAGATCGCGCTCAGCCATTACTGTTCCCTTTCGATGGGAGCGAACCACCTCCAAAAAGAGACCAGAAAATCCGTATGATGATAAAATAACACATCTTAATTTGGTCACATTTACGCGATTGCCGATAAGAGAACGGCTGCATAGAAAAGCTGCACGCAATTTCGCGTGGGAAACATTCATCTTTAGATTTCATTCGGGGGAAACTGTGAAAAAAGTTCTGACAGCCGCCTTTATTTCCGTTGCTGCGCTTACCGCCTGCGAACAAGCAAGCGTTCCAGAAATGACGCACTACAATGGCAGACCGCTTCAACTTGTAGCCAAAATGACACCGGGCATGTTCGATGAAGAGGTCAAGCTCTATATCGACAATGAACTCGTCATCAATGAGCGCTCGCAACCTTTCGGCGGCTCGTCTCAGACGTTTGAGGGAACTTGGAAAGGTCGCAAGGTAGTTGCCCGCGCCACCGCTGTGCAGAAGTTCATGACCAGCTACATCATGGTTGACGTCTTTATCGACGGAACACTGGTCGATACACTCACCATCTAAATTTCGAATAGCGCGCTCAGACATGGGCGCGCTCTTCCCGTTGCTTCTGCCGGTCGTGGCACGGCTTGCACAGCGCTTGCCAATTGCTCTTATCCCAGAATAGCCGGTCGTCGCCTTTGTGTGGAATGATGTGATCCACCACGGTCGCGGGCGACCCGCAGCGGGCGCAAACAGGGAAGTATTTCAGGAACTCAAGACGGGCTTTGCGCCATGTGTGGTTGTAGCCCCTCTGAGCCGCCATAGGGCGTCTTTGGTCGTGGCGTTTGTTCCGGGCGCGGGTGCGGGCGATCTGACACGCACAGCGCTCGCCATGCGGCACCACGCGACCGCAGGAACAGACGTGCGGCGGTTTAGGCATTCAGCCTCGCTTTCAGGCCGTGCAGCTTGTTTCGATCAAAGGCCGGGTCGTGTCCAAGCTCTTCAATCTCTTTCAGGCGTTCCGGCGTGTAATCATTTGCTTGCGGTGCGGGGTCTTCCTCTGCGCTGCCGTGAATGGCTTTCAACATGGCAAGCTTGCCTTTGAAGGCTTCGGTGATCTCGGTCGGTGTTGCCGCCCATGTTTCTTGCGGCGTCCAGCCAAGCCAGCCCGTGCCGATCTGGTAAAGCTCTGCGTAGGCGTCAGACCATGAGAGCGCTTTGCCGGTCTTCTTGGGTGTCTCTGCGCCCTGTCCTTCATCATCGCCGGTGGGGTTCAGGAACCTGCTCAGGAGCGCCACACAGGGGCCTTCCAGAGTCGCCTTGATCTGTTTGAGGGGTTTACCCTCCAGAGAAGACAAAAGAGCCTCAGCGGCAACGTGGGACACCGCTGAGGCTCGAATGAGCGTTTGCACCGTGTTCAAGTGGAATTGGTCGAAGTGAAGGAGAAAGCCCGACCAACCGTTATACAAACGCTCAAGGGTCATCGCAGCCCGCAAGGTCGGTCGCAGAGTCACGACATGACCACCGTGACGAACTGTGACCTCTTCCAAGCGGGCGAGCGGTGTCATGGCTTATGCAGCCATGAGCAACTTACGGAACGCAGTCGGACGCACGACACCGGCACCAACGCGGCGGCGGGCATGGTAACGCATCAAACCGGATGTGCGCACTGTGTAGGGGTCGGCCATCACAGCGAGAGACAGGCGGTCATAAATGCGGTAGCCGCGTTTGAAGTCACCGAAGATGATCGGTTCGGCACCGTCTGCCACGTCAGGCATGTCCACAGCTTCGACCACCGGGCGACCGAGGATCGTCTCAGGTTGACCGGACTGATAGGACGGCTGCCACAGATAGTTGCCGTTGCCGTCTTTCATGGTGCGGATCGTGGCGAGGGTCGCGCCGTTCATGACGAACGTCCCGGCGTTCCGGTAGGTCGCCGGGAGCGCATACATCATCGCGATAAGAGCGTCAGCATCGAGGTCGGTCGCGTGACCGTTCGAGGTCGCGGCGATATTGGTGTCTTGCATAAAACCGGACGGCTCAAGAGCGGTGCTGCCGTTCACGAATGACAGGGCTTCTTTCTGACCGAAGTCTTCGGACAGGGCGAGATTGACCTCACCGAGAACGTTCGCACTGTCTTCTGCAAGTTGAAGCGACAGGTCCACATAGGTCGCCATTTCCTTGATCGCCAGTTCACCTTGATCAAAGGTCGGCTCACTGCCGGTGCGGGTATCGGTTTCACCAACCCAAACGGCATTGGTCACAGAGGTCCGTTTCGGCAAAAGAACGGTATGGGACGCGGTGGTGCGCACATCGGCAATGCCACGGATCGGCGAGAACTCGACAAGGTTGCGAATGAACTCGCTCGAAGTATCTTCCGGTGCGAGCACATAGTTCGGATTGTCGTTCGCAACGGTCAGCGATTTCTTTTCGGCGTCGTTGCCTTGCAGGTAAGAGACGAACGCTTTCTGTTCGGGCTTCTGACCGTTCACAATAGCCGGTGCGCCGGTCGGGCGGTTCGATTTGGCTTCCAGAGCGTCAAGACGCGCGTTCACGCGGTCGAAAGCTTTGGTGTCCATTTGCGGTGCATTGGCCGGTGCCGCTTTGGCTTCCGGCTCATTGGTTTCGATGTCTTCGTTTTCCATGAGAATTTCCTTGTTCAAATTTGAAGATTTTAAAGAGGTGATCTGCGCCCCCGGATGAGCCGGAACGGCAACAATGCTGATTTCGTGAAGTTCAAGCGCAGTAATCTTGCGCCCCTTGCCCACGCGCTTTGCGTCTTTTGTGAAGAACCCAATGGAAAGCCCTGAGATCGCACCTGATTTTACCATCGCGCGCACTTCACGGGCGCGTTCAACGTCTTCGATCAGAAGACGCCCCTTCACGGTCAAACCGGCGTCGGTTTCTGTCAGTTCATCCCAGACGCCCACCACCTGCGCTTGGTCGTGAGCGAAGAGCATGGGAAGGGTTTTCGGACCTGAGAACGCGCCCTTTTCGATCACATCGCCCACGCGGTCGGCAGAGCCGAACGGCCACGCAATGCCGGTGATCTCGCCCGTGTCCGTGACGCTCAGGTCGGCTTTGATTTCGAGACGGTCGGTCATGCCGCGACACTCAGGGAAGCCCCCAGATCACCGGTCGCGGCGACTTCGGTCTCTTCATCTTTGGCGCTCACACCGCTCCAACGGGCTTCCATGATCTCGAATGCGAGCGGGAAGACCTCAGACAGCGGACGGTTTGCGGCGTAGGCGTCACAGAGACGTTTCGCGTCTTCCGGGTCAGCACCGCCACCGATTAGACCGAGGCGAATGACCTCTGTGAGAAGGTTCACCGGATAGGCACCATTCACGAACTGGAAATAGAGCGCACCGACACCAAGGCCGGTAATCCGTTCAAGTTCAGCAAGCATGGGATCGGTCAGGCAAAAGGCGTGGTCGCGATCACCGAAAAAGCCGGTGTAGGTAATCTGTTCATTCATTGGAAATGTCTTCTTTCTCAGGCGCGGAAATTGCGCCGGTTGTCGTGTAAGGGTTCTGCAATTCGTTGCCGTTGGCGTGGGGCTGCAAATTCAGCCCTGCCCGCACTTCATTCGCAGTCATGACACCCATGCTGCGATATTGGCCGTAAGCGGCGGCACGGGCGGCGGTGTCGGTCGTGGTGAGATCATCGGTCACGAACTCCGCATAAAGCTCACGGCGCTCTTCCGGCGTCAGGAGACAACGCGCATAAGCCCATGCCCAATTGGTCAGCCACGGTTTGAGCGTCACTTGAAGGAACTGGCGCGCCATTTCTTCGGTGTTCGACCATGTGCCACGGGTCAGCTCGAAAAGCATCGTGGGCGGGACACGGAAGACACGGGCGATTTCTCGGATTTGTTCGAGGCGGTTCTCGGCGAACTGTGCGTCGGTGAGCGTCATCGTCACCGCCTCATAGCTCATGCCCTCGTCAAGAATGGCCGTGCCGCCGGAATTGCCGGAACCATGTGCAGCGGTCCAGCTTGTCGCCAGATTGCGTTTGGCTTCATCACCAAGGGCTTTCTCGGATTTGATGATGCCGCCGGGTTTGCCACCATTGGCGAAGAGGCGCGCGATATGAGCCTCAAAGGCAAGCGCAAGCCCGATAGCCTCGCGACCGAGAACAATCGGTGAGACACCACCAAAGGCTTCAACGTGTAGAATGTCTGTGAATGTGTAGCGGCGCGGACCGTCTGCATGTTGCACGATGTAGGTGGGTTCGCCGTAACTATCTGTTTCGATCTGCAAGGCGGAAGGCTCAATGCGGTGAAGCTCAACCGGGTCGCCAATGCCGTTGCGCACCACCAAAGCACAGCCACGACCGTAAAGAAGCGCGTCGGTCGTCAGTTGCTCGCGAAGAGCTTGCGCAGACGTCCACGGGTTCGCTTCGTCGTGCATGAGCTTATACGCGGGATGATCGGTAACAGACGCCCTACCCTCGCGCTCATAGAGCTTCACAGGCAAGCTGCCGACCGTCTCAGAGATCAGAGAGACCGCACAGGCCACCGCAGGAACGCGCATGGCGGACTCTGACGTGACGGTCTGACCAGTGATTGAAGGCGTAATGTTGAAAATGGGGAAAGCGGCGGACGTCGAAACGCCCACCGCCTTCTTAGTAAATCTTGAAAGGACTTTTTGAAACACGAACTAAAAACACTTGAACTAAATAACGGTATCATAATACCCCATTAAGCGCATAATGTGAATCCCTGTTCGAAAGAAAGTTTCAGGAGATTTAGGTGAGATCGTATGCCGGTAGCTGATTGATCGCGTTGACCTTGGTCGCAAGCGTCACGTCGCCGTAGTTGTCGCCCGCAGTCTTTCCGGCGTGTCCTTGAATTGCATCGGCCACACGGTCAGAGATACCAAGCTCACGGCATTGCGTTTTCAGCCGGTGCCGCCATGCGTGGTTTGGTTGCGCAAGATCATCAGGCGTCAGCTTTTCAGCGCGAAGCCATTCTGAAAGCTGGTTCGAGATACGAACCGCCTTTTGCAAATACTTCGCCGGATCGGTCCCATTGTGGAACAAGGGACCATTGCCAGAGGCTTCCACAAACGCCGGAAAACCCTCTTTGACGATCTGAGGGTGCAAAGGCACGTCACGATAGCCGCCAGCCTTCACAGTGCCCGCCTCTGGCGTGATACGGATTACCCAGACGTCACCCTCTTGCCGCACATCCTCTTTCCGAAGCTGTGTGATCTCAGTGACCCGTGCGCCGGTGAAAGCACAGATGATAGGAACCCAACGTTTAGCGGCGACCAATTGCGGCTTTTCGCGAACCCTGCCCCATGCGTCTTCGTTTGGTTCATATGACCTAGAGGCTTTGAGCACCTTAACAGCTTCCGTGTCGGTGTAGCCCTTCTCACGGGTCACAACCCGTTTTTGCTTGCTTTGCTTCACCGTCGCAGCGACATTCTCGGAAAGGCGCTCATTCTCAAACGCCCACTGCAACAGCGAGCGCACCGTTGAAAGGTAGACCGTGCTCACGGTTGTTGCCGACTTGCTTTTCAGAAGATCGTCACGCCATGCAATCACGTCCTTACGGGTGATTTTGGCCGCGTCGTCATGTTTGAGAAATTTGCGAAGGTTCTCAATTACCGTGGTGAGGCGCTTGCCCCCATCCTTCATGGAACCGGCTTGTTTGCGCATCGCCACATAATCAGACCAAAGGCGTTTAATGCTCACCGGCTCTGGCGTGTCTTGCGGGGGCTGTGCGTCTCTAATGATCGGCGCGCTAGGTGTGCCGGTAAAATCGCCTTCGTCGCGCTCTGCAACCCGTCCTAAAGCCTCTAGCTCTGCACTACACAGCGCACGGGCAATCACACGCCATTCATCGCTTCCGATCTCCGCAGCGAGGTTGCCAGCCGCCCGGAACCGTTCAACCTGATAGCCGACCAATTCCGACAACTCTGCATCGTCGGCACGTCCAGCAACCGCATTGCGAAGCCGCGAAACTAGGTCATCATCAATACCAACGTTTGCATATCGGCGATCATTCCTAAGTTCGTCATCAAAGGCGAGGCGCTGCGTGTAGTGGCTGTGCGCGATCTGTTGCGGCGTCAGGATGTAGCGAGGATCAGGCGCAATGTTCCGCCCGGTCTGTTGCGCATACATTCGTTCGGCGTCCGCGATCTCGCGTTGATGGTTCGCCACGGCACCCGGCAAAAGCTTGAGCGCTTGGCGGTAGTCACCACCGAGAGGGGTTCGCAGTTCCCACTTATTACTAAAGAAACCCCGAAGGTGTTGCGGCACAACTACCCGTGCATGATAACGCCCCGACCGATTCACTAAATGACGAACTTTTCCGGCCATTTTTAAATCCCGTTTGTAACCAAAGTTGTAACCTTGAAACGGACATAAGCCCTTATTTGCAAGGGTTTTCTTTGATTACAAAGGGATAGGATGGTGGGTGATAAGAGATTTGAACTCCTGACATCTTCGATGTGAACGAAGCGCTCTACCACTGAGCTAATCACCCAAGGGTCACTGTCACCAGTGATCCGGTGGCGCGGTTTCTAGCCTCTGGCTTGCGGGAGCGCAAGAGGGTTTTTCGAAAAATTCCGCACCTGAGTTTGCAGGCAGGAGACCGGCGCAGAGATGGCACCGATCCCGGCCTCGCGACACGGGTCTCAGCGCTCTTCGCTGGCGCTGCCCTCCGCGTCCTCGGCGTCCGGCGTCTCGTTCAGCATCGCCTTGGAGCGGCGCAGCTTGGCGATGATTACATGGGCACCGGTCGCCTCTTTCTGGCGATTCACGGAAATCTTGCCCAGGGGCGGCAGGTTGAGCTCCGTACCCTCCTGAAGCGCATCGCCGATGATTTTCAACGTTGCTACCATCGCCTTTTTGGCCTCGGAGCGTTTGACGCCCGACAGCTCGGCAACTTTTTCGATCATCTCTTTCTTTTTCATGGTTTCGACCACACTGGTTTTGGGCGCTTGGACCGGCGCGGGAGCGGCGCTCACGGCGATGGTCTTTTGCGGCGCGGGTTTCGGTTTCGCCGAGGCGGCAGGTGCTTTGCGCTGAGGCGTTTTTCTTGCCGTCCCGGTCGCTTTCGATGCGGATTTCCGCGGTGCCATGGAAGCCCCTTTCTGGACGTCCCGGTCTGAAACGCCGATCTGGATGTTGCGGGGTCATTTGCCCTCACAAGACTCTTAACGCCGGAGCCGCGCCGCGCGCAAATGGGAATTTTCGAAATCGTTTCCCCAGCGTGAAGCGCGTGGAAAATGCATCATTCTCAACAGGTTTTGCTCAACAGCCGCCCATCCGCAAAGGCTCCCGGTATCGCCATGAGCCCCATGTCGCCCACACCAAGGGACACGCCATGAAACCCACACAAAGAAAACCACGGAAAGAAAAAGCCGGCCCTCAAGGCCGGCTTTTCCGAATGTCATATCCGGCGCAGGATCAACCGTCCCCGGGCCCCTGCCCGGCGCGTGATCTCGCCGCGTTCAGGGCTCAATGCGCCAGAGCGCCCTGGCTTTCGCCGCTGCCGGAGAGTTTCGCCAGACGCGCGGCCTCCTCGGCCGCCTCGTCCCATTCCACCGGCTCCGGCTGACGCACCAGCGCGTGTTTCAGCACTTCGGAGACATGGGTGACAGGGATGATTTCCAGCCCTTCCTTGACGTTGTCCGGGATCTCCGCGAGATCCTTGACGTTTTCCTCGGGGATCAGAACCGTCTTGATGCCGCCACGAAGCGCTGCGAGGAGTTTCTCCTTCAGCCCGCCGATGGCGGTGGCATTGCCGCGCAGGGACACTTCGCCGGTCATGGCGATATCTTTGCGCACCGGGATCTGGGTCAAAACCGAAACGATGGTGGTGACCATGGCGAGACCGGCCGAGGGGCCGTCTTTCGGCGTTGCGCCATCGGGCACGTGGACGTGGATGTCCATCGTGTCAAACAGCGGCGGTTTCACCCCGATCGAGGGCGCAATCGAGCGCACATAGGAGCTTGCCGCGTCGATCGACTCTTTCATCACATCGCCGAGCTTGCCGGTGGTCTTCATCCGCCCCTTGCCGGGGAGTTTCAGCGCCTCGATCTGCAACAGATCGCCGCCAACGGAGGTATAGGCCAGCCCGGTGACAACCCCGATCTGATCCTCTTTCTCGGCCAGACCATAGCGGAATTTCTTCACGCCCAGGAAGTCTTCGAGATTGGCCGGCGTCACCGCGACGCTTTCCACCTCTTTCTTGACCAGTTTGGTCACCGCCTTGCGGGCGATCTTGGCAAACTCGCGCTCGAGATTCCGCACCCCGGCCTCGCGGGTGTAATAGCGGATCACATCCATGATCGCCGCGTCAGAGACCGAGAATTCCTTGGCCTTGAGGCCGTGGTTCTTGATCTGCTTCGGCAGCAAATGCTGTTTCGCGATCTCGGATTTCTCCTCTTCGGTATACCCCGAAAGCGGAATGATCTCCATCCGGTCGAGAAGCGGCCCCGGCATGTTGTAGCTGTTCGAGGTGGTCAGGAACATCACGTTGGAGAGATCGTATTCGACCTCCATATAGTGGTCCACGAAGGTGGAGTTCTGTTCCGGATCAAGCACTTCGAGCATCGCCGACGCCGGATCGCCACGGAAATCCTGACCCATCTTGTCGATCTCGTCCAAGAGGATCAGCGGGTTCGTGGTCTTGGCCTTTTTCAACGCCTGGATGATCTTGCCCGGCATGGAGCCAATGTAGGTCCGGCGGTGACCGCGGATCTCGGACTCGTCGCGCACACCGCCCAAGGAGATGCGAATGAACTCGCGCCCCGTGGCCTTGGCGACAGATTTGCCGAGAGAGGTCTTACCGACGCCCGGCGGGCCGACGAGGCACATGATCGGGCCTTTCAGCTTCTGCGAGCGTTGCTGCACCGCGAGATATTCGACGATGCGTTCCTTGACCTTCTCAAGCCCGTAGTGATCGGTATCGAGGATCTCCTCGGCTCGGCTCAGATCCTTTTTCACCCGCGACTTGGTGCCCCACGGAATGGACAGCATCCAGTCGAGGTAGTTGCGCACCACCGTGGCCTCGGCCGACATCGGCGACATGTTCTTGAGCTTCTTGAGCTCGCCAAGCGCCTTTTCCTCGGCCTCTTTCGACAGCTTGGTCTCGGCGATCTTTTCCTCGAGCTCGGCAATTTCGCCTTCGCCCTCTTCGCCGTCGCCCAGCTCCTTCTGAATGGCTTTCATCTGCTCATTCAGATAATATTCGCGCTGGGTGCGCTCCATCTGGCTCTTGACCCGGGTCTTGATCTTCTTCTCGACCTGCAAGACGGACATTTCGCCCTGCATCAAGCCATAGACAGCCTCGAGACGTTCATCGACCCCCAGGGTTTCGAGCAGTTTCTGCTTCTGCTCCACCTCGACGCCCAGATGACCGGCGACGAGATCGGCGAGTTTCGCCGGTTCACGGGTCTCGGAGACGGCGACCAGCGCCTCTTCCGGGATGTTCTTTTTGACCTTGGCGTAGCTTTCGAACTCTTCGCGCACCGAACGCAGGAGCGCCACCACGGCCTCGGCATCGCCTTCGACCTCGTCGAGCGGCACGACCTCGGCCTCGAAATAGGCGTCGTTTTCGCGGAACGCTTCAAGCCGCACCCGGCGCTCGCCCTCGACCAGCACTTTCACCGTGCCATCGGGCAGTTTCAGAAGTTGCAGCACATTGGCGAGAACGCCAACGCGGTAAATCCCGTCTTCGGTCGGGTCGTCCACCGCCGGATCGATCTGCGCCGAAAGCAGGATCTGCTTGTCTTGCGACATCACCTCTTCGAGCGCTTTGACCGATTTTTCACGGCCGACGAACAGCGGCACGACCATGTGGGGGAAGACCACGATGTCGCGCAGCGGCAGGACGGGATAGGATTGGAGTTGCTCGTGCATTTTCATTCCTCGTATTGGCAAAAGAGCCCGGCCCCGCTCGGCGGCAGCCTCCGCTCTTTCCTGTCTTGACCCTATATCTGGGGGCCTGTCCCCGTGATTTCAACCAAGTCAAGTTTCGGCTTGCCGGGTAGTCTGCCCCTCATGGCGCGGCGCCGCAAGGGCGGATTTGCCTCGGTTTGCGCGGGATTTCACCGCGCGGAAACCAGATTTCATCTTGTGCCGGAGCCCGATGTGCCGCGGGGTGGGAAAAACCAAAGAAATTCAGACCGGTCCGGTGCCAGTCTCGCTCAGGCGCCGCGCTCTGGGCGCGACCGCCCGTTTTCCAGGCATCTTTTCGGGCATCGCGGTTATCCACAGGCAGCGTCCTGAAATCCGGTGCAAGGCCCGGAAGAAAAGGCTTGGCAGAATCGTGCCACCACGTGCCACCATGAGATCTCCCGCCACACCGCGATGGACGAGGTTATTCGGCGCTCGTCCCTGTCCCGGTCGCCGGGGTCAGATAGCCGGTGCCGATCACCTCCGAGTGCCCCCAATCGCCCGGATAATCGATCCTGAACAGCATCAGGACCCGATCCGTGAAATAGGGGATCAGCGTGACATCGCCCGAGAGCCCTGCCCCAGCTAGGAAACCGGCGCGGAGCTGCGGCAGGTCCTCGGGGCCACAGCGCGTCTCGGACAGCGCATCGGCGATCCACGCGGCCTCGGTGGTCGCCAGAAGATCGTCCACCTGATCGACATCATAGCCGGTTTCCGTGGGCGCGAGCTGCACCGGGACCCCGATCAACTCATCGAGAAAGGCGTTGAGGAATGATCCATCCGCCTCGATCAGGGCCCAGTCGCCCTCGATCTCGCGCAGGGTGGAGATCGTTTCGGCTTCAACCTGCACCGAGAGCGCGCTGTCCCATTCACCGGCGATTTCGGCAAGGATTGCGGCGGCATCGCGACGCCCGCAGAGGCTCTCGCCTGTCAGCACGGGGCCTGCAAACATGGAACCAACGAACATGGGGCCAACAGACACAGATCCGGCGAGAAGGCACAGGGCAACAGGGCCAAAGCACCGTTTCAGCATCAGATCGGCTCGATATCGCCCAGGGCCCGCGTGGCGTGGAACTCTGCCTCCCAGGCCGCAAACCCGCCTTCCGCGATGGCGTCGCGCATGCCTTGCATGATTTCCTGAAAATAATGCAAGTTGTGCCAGGTCAGCAGCATCGAGGAGATGATCTCCTGCGAGCGGAAGACATGGTGCAGATAGGCACGGGAATAGTTTGAGCAGGCCGGGCATGTGCAATGCTCATCCAGGGGCCGCGGATCGTCGGCGTGGCGGGCGTTCTTGATATTGACCTGACCTCTGCGGGTCCAGGCCTGACCGGTGCGGCCGGAGCGCGAGGGCAGAACACAATCCATCATGTCGACGCCGCGTTTCACCGCGCCGACGATGTCATCGGGCTTGCCCACGCCCATCAGGTAGCGCGGCCTGTCCGTGGGCAGCATGTCGGGGGCAAAATCCAGCGCGCCGAACATCGCCTCCTGCCCCTCGCCCACGGCAAGCCCACCGATCGCGTAGCCGTCGAACCCGATCTCTTTCAGCGCCTCGGCGCTTTCCGCGCGGAAATCCTGTTCCAGCCCGCCTTGCTGAATGCCGAAAAGCGCGTGCCCCGGACGGTCGCCAAAGGCCTCTTTCGAGCGGGCCGCCCACCGCATCGACAGCCGCATGCTCTCGGCGATCCGGTCGCGGTCGGCCGGCAATGCCGGGCATTCGTCGAAACACATGACGATGTCGGAGCCCAGAAGTTTCTGGATCTCCATCGAGCGTTCCGGGGTCAGCTCGTGTTTCGAGCCATCGATATGGGAGCGGAAGGTCACGCCCTTTTCGGTCAGCTTGCGCAGATCCGAGAGGCTCATCACCTGAAACCCGCCGCTGTCCGTGAGGATCGGCCGCTCCCAGTTCATGAACTTGTGCAACCCGCCCAGATTGGCGATGCGCTCGGCGGTCGGGCGCAGCATCAAATGATAGGTGTTGCCCAGGAGGATATCGGCGCCGGTGGCGCGCACGCTTTCGGGCATCATTGCCTTGACGGTTGCCGCCGTGCCCACCGGCATGAAGGCCGGCGTGCGGATCTCGCCGCGCGGGGTGGAGATCACCCCGGTGCGGGCCTTGCCGTCGGTGGCATGGAGGGAAAATGAGAATCGTTGGGTCTGGGCGTCTTGTGTCATGCGCCGGATTTAGCCCGAAACGCGCGCCGGGGCCAGAGAGAGAGCTGAGAGCGGGCCGAGGGGGAACGGCAGAGCGGCGTCGAATGTCGCAAGGGAGCCCGTTGGCGACATTGGGAGCTGTCGCGCAACCGCCCGGAACAGCCACGAAGTGGCCCGGGCGTGCGCCGGACCGTCCCGGCGGTCAGGCGCACGCCCTCACGTCAGTCCGGTGACCAATATCCACTTCGTCCCGCAAAGCAGATGTCGCACCCTTCCCCAAAAGTGCGGAACCCGCCCCTTCCGGGACGGGTTCGCATGTCAGGATCGCGCGGAAATCACTCCGCCGCTTCGATCGTTGCCTTGGCATCTTCGGGGATCGCCAGAGACAGGATGATCGCCGACAGGCCCGCGATGGTGATCGGCGCCGCGAAGACCTGCTTGAGGAAGGTCGGCAGGTTCTGGGTCGCGTCCGGCACCAGCGTCACGCCGAGCGCCAGACCAAAGGACACGGCCATGATATAGACCCGGCGCAGGGTGATTTCCTCCGCAGAGAGAATGCGGATACCGGCCACGGCGATGGTCGAGAACAGCACCAGCGTGGCGCCGCCCAGAACCGGCTTCGGAATGATCAGAAAGAAGGTGCCGATCACCGGGAACAGCCCGAGAATGACCAGAAAGCCCCCCATGTACATCCCCACATGCCGTGAGGCGACGCCGGTCATCTGAATGACGCCGTTGTTCTGCGAAAATGTCGTGTTCGGGAAGGTGTTGAAAATCGCCGCCAGCGCCGAGTTGACGCCATCGCCCAGCACACCGCCCTTGATCCGTTTCATGTAGAGCGGGCCTTCGACCGGCTGGCCGGAGATCACCGAGTTTGCAGTCAGGTCCCCCGAGGTCTCGATCGCTGTGACGAGATAGAGAAAGGCCAGCGGAATGAAGAGGCCGAAATCAAAATCAAAACCGTATTTGAACGGGATCGGCATGGCAAAGAGCTGCGCCGATTTCAACAGACCGAAGTTCACCAAGCCAAAGAAGCTCGCCACAATCGTGCCGACGATCAGCCCGATCATGATGGCGGAGATCCGGAGCATCGGCTTGCCGATGAAGGTCATCACCAGAATGATCGCCACCACCAGCGTGCCCAGGAGCAGATAGAGCGGCTTGCCGAGATCTTCGCCCGCCATGGCACCGCCGGCAAAATCGGTAAAACCGGCCTTGATCAGCGACAGCCCGATCACGGTGATGACGATGCCGGTGACCGTGGGGGTGATGATGCGTTGCAGCTTGTCCAGAAATTGCGACAGGATGATCTCGACCAGCGAGCCGACGAGGCACAGCCCGAAAATCATCGCGAGGATATCTTCCGGCGTGCCGCCGCGCCCCTTGACCGCGAAGCCTGCAGCGAGAATGGCGCCGAGGAACGCAAAAGACGTCCCTTGCAAAGACAACAGCCCGGAGCCCACCGGGCCGATGGTCTTGCATTGAATGAAGGTCGCCACGCCAGAGACGAAAAACGCCATGGCGATCAGGTAAGGGGTGTATTCCCCCAGCCCAAGCGCCCCGCCGATGATCAGCGACGGCGTGGCAATCCCGACGATCGAGGCCAAGACGTGCTGTACCGCGGCCAGCGCCGCCTTGGGCGGTGGCGGCACATCGTCGAGCTTATAGACCAAAGGCATGAATTCTTGCTGGCTCATCTTCTGATTTCCCGTAAAATTATTCCTGCCCCGAGCCTGCGCCGGGGGCCTCTGTAACGAAAGCGTTACAAAGCCCGGTCTCGGGAGACAGCGCGAATGGTGCGGGATTTGCGCAAGAAACGGGCATGTTTGCGGCAATCTGCACAAGCGCGCCCCGTTCTGAGGTCCCGTTAGAGCCTATGGGGCGTGGCGCCAACGAAGGCGAACCTTGAGCCCTGTGGGGGCATTCGCCTGTCGGCGCGGAACAAGGCGAAGCCGCCGCGCCTGCGGTCATGCTGAAAGCGTGCCTAAGGCATGACCTGTCCCCGCAGGCTGGCGCATTTCACTGGCGCGCAAGAGATTGAACTTCCACGGGCTTGGCTGAGATAAAGCGTAGACCTCTTAGGTCAAAGCGCCATCCCACAGGCAGGCGTGTCACCGCCCCGGTTTCACCAGCCGAACGCCCGCTCAGTCCGTAACGCAGACGTGCCGGGGTTCCCTCGCTCAGCCTTTCGTCACATCGTGATCGTAGAGCCAGGAGAACCGTTCCACCGCCTGTTTCGGCGCGATCTGACCGGCGAGACGCAGCGCCGCATGACCGAGGAAGCGTTTCGCCCCGCTCATGTGATAATTCCGGGCATTGGCGTTGGCGGCATCGATGACCCGCACGACGCGGGATCGCCGCTTGGCCTGATAGGCCGGCAGGGCCTGTTCAAGCGGCAGGGTCCCCAGACAATCCGCCAGCACCCAGGCATCTTCCAGCGCCATATTGGCGCCCTGGGCCAGGAACGGCAGGGTCGGATGCGCCGCATCGCCCAGAAGCGCGGTGCGGTCCGAATGCCAGCGCAATGCCACCGGATGGCGGAACAGCCCCCAGCGCGAGACCTCCTCGACCCGGCTCAGAAGCGCTTTCACCCCCGGGCCGAAATTGGCGAAATTGCGCATCATCTCGGCCGGATCGCCCGTATGATGCCAGCCTTCTTCGACCCAGTCCTCGCACTCTTCGACGGCAACGATATTGATCAGGCTGCCCTTTCTCAGCGGATAGCTCACGACGTGACGGCCCGCCGCCATATGCACCATCGCCACCGGGTCCTCATTGCCAAGCGCCGGCACCGTGGCGCGCCAGGCGGTCTGGCCGGTAAAGAACGGCTTCGCCGGCCCGTTGAGCATTGGCCGCAGCTTGGAATGGAGCCCGTCGGCGCCGATCACCACGGCGTGGCGCGCCTCTGCACGCCCCCCTGCGCCATCGGCAAATGTCAGGCTCACCCCGTCCGGATCGCCATGGATCTCCGCAACCGTATGGGACAGGCGGATCTCGACACCGGCCTCACGCGCGCCGTCTTCCAGAAGCGCGATCAGGTCGGCGCGATGCATCAACAGGAAATCATCATCGGGCCGCGCCACGGTAAAATCGAGATGCAGCACCTCGCGCCCCATATAGCCGTCCATCAGCCGCACGCCCTCGGAGCGCACCGATTTCGAGACCGCATCGAGCCCGAGAGCTTTCAGCACCCGCGCGCCGTTGGGCGTGATCTGCAGGCCCGCGCCCACCTCGGTGATCTCGGGCGCCTGCTCATAGACGGTGACCTTGGCGCCCCTGAGCGCCAATGCCCGCGACACGGCCAACCCGGCCACACCTGCGCCCAAGACCGCGATATCCTGACCGATCAACATAGCATAGCGCTCCCTTTTTCGTTTCTCGTCCCCCGATGTCGCGACTGTAACCGTGCCTGAAATAAAAAACACCGGGAGATCTCCCGGTGTCTGTCATATTTTTGCACAAAGCTCACGGGCACAAATTGCCGCGAGAAACCATGTCGCAGCGGGATTTGGCGCATTTCGGAAATGACGCCTGCCGCGCCATGACCGCATCAGGCAATCATGGCAGCAACATTCATCCGCCGCAGGTCTCAGTCGTCGCGATGGACCTTTTCGCGGCGTTCGTGGCGCTCCTGGGCTTCGAGCGTCATGGTGGCGATCGGACGCGCGTCGAGACGTTTCAGCGAAATCGGTTCGCCGGTCACTTCGCAATAGCCGTATTCGCCCTCGTCGATCCGGCGCAGGGCGGATTCGATCTTGGTCACCAGCTTGCGCTGCCGGTCGCGGGTGCGCAGCTCGAGCGCCCGGTCGGTTTCCTCGGAGGCGCGGTCGGTGATGTCGGGAATATTGCGGGTGCTGTCCTGCAGCCCCTCGATGGTGTGGCGGCTCTCGTCCAGCAGTTCCGCCTTCCAGGCCAAAAGCTTGCGACGAAAATATTCGAGCTGACGCTCATTCATGAATGGTTCGTCCTCGGCGGGACGATAATCATCAGGCAGAAAAACCTCAGCCTTCATAGTGCTCACCTCTGTCGTGGTCGCGCCTGCGGCAGAATTTTGAATGTTGTCAGCCATAAGGCACCCTCCAATTGCGGCTCGTTTACCCCTTTTGCCCCGGGATGTCACGTCACAATCTCGGCTCCCTTGCACCTTTCCTGCCCCGCGCTATGATCTCCGGCAATCCCAGCCGACATAAGGTCCGTGCCCGATGAAATTCACCTCCACCGAGAGCTATGTCGCCCCTGCGGATCTCTCCGTCGCGGTCAATGCCGCGATCGCTCTGGAACGGCCCCTGCTTGTGAAGGGCGAGCCCGGCACCGGCAAGACCGAACTGGCCCGACAAGTGGCCGCCTCGCTCGGGCTCACGATGATCGAGTGGAATATCAAATCCACCACCCGCGCCCAGCAAGGGCTCTATGAATACGATGCGGTCTCGCGGCTCCGGGACAGCCAGCTGGGCGATCCCCGGGTCGAGGACGTCGGCCATTATATCAAAAAAGGCAAACTTTGGCAGGCGTTCGAAGCGCCCGAAAAAGTCGTGCTTCTGATCGATGAGATCGACAAGGCCGATATCGAGTTTCCGAATGATCTGTTGCAGGAGCTCGACAAGATGGCCTTCCATGTCTACGAGACCGGTGAAACCGTCGCCGCGTACCAGCGCCCGGTGGTGATCATCACCTCGAACAACGAAAAGGAATTGCCCGACGCCTTCCTGCGTCGCTGCTTCTTCCATTACATCCGTTTCCCGGACATGGAGACGATGAAACAGATCGTCGAGGTGCATTTCCCGGGGCTGAAAGCCGAGCTCCTGAGCGCCGCGCTGACGCAGTTCTACGAGATCCGCGACACCCAGGGGCTGAAAAAGAAACCCTCGACCTCGGAAGTGCTCGACTGGCTGAAACTCCTCCTGGCCGAAGATCTGTCGCCCGAGGACCTCAAGCGTGACGGGATCAATGCCCTGCCGAAACTCCACGGCGCACTTTTGAAGAACGAACAGGACGTGGCCCTGTTCGAACGCTTGGCATTTCTGGCCCGCGGACAGCGCCGGTAGCGGCGCGGCCCCGCCGGCGGCTTACTCGGCCTTGGTCTCGGCAGCTTTCGTGGCGGCTTTGGTGGCGCGCGGCTTTTTCGCAGCGGGCTTTTTCGCCGCCGGCTTCTTGGCTGCGGTGGTTTTCGGCGCGGCCGCCTTGGTCGCCGCCGGTTTTGCCGCAGTTTTCGCCGGAGCTTTGGTGGCAGCCTTCTTGCGCGGGGCGCGCTTCGGTTTCGGCGGGCTCAGGGCCTCCACCGCCATATGCCAATGCGCCTCGTCACGGCCTTCCGGCTGGCCCTCTTCAAGCCAGAGGTAATAGGCCGCTTCCTGGATCTTGGTGTCTTCAACTGTCGTCTGGGTCATTCTCAACTCGCTGTCAGTCTCAAATTTCTGAACGGGATGATCGTTACTGCGGGTACTATTCCCTCTCAAATCTAACATTCGGGTGAATTCAAGCGCGAAGAAATCCGCAGTGTCCCACGGTTCGGCAGGCGTTCGCGCCGATCAGTCCGATTTTTCGCGTATTTTTTGAGCGCATCTGCGGAAAATTCGGCGAGAAAATTCAGGCACGGGCTTGCACATCCTGTCTCGGCTGCGCCAGAAGGTTAACGAAACCCCGTTCAATCCCCATTAAATCCCGGTCACAGGCTCTCTCATGTCCAGCGCGCACTCCACCTCTCCTGCCCTCACCATCCGCCCCCTCAGAGCCGAAGACCGCCCCGAATGGCAGGCGCTCTGGCAGGCCTATCTCACCTTCTACGAGAGCAGCCTGCCACCGGAGATCTATGAGGCGACATTTGCCCGCAATGTCGATCCCGAGGCCAAGGAACGCGGGGCATTCGTCGCCGAGCGCGACGGCGCGCTGATCGGTCTCGTGCATTACATTTTCCACGCCCATAACTGGCATATCGAAGATGTCTGTTATTTGCAGGATCTCTACGTCTCCGAAGCGGCGCGGGGCACCGGCGCCGGGCGCGCGCTGATCGAAGCGGTGTACCGGCGCGCCGATGAGAATGGCACGCCGACGGTCTACTGGACGACCCAGGAGTTCAATGAAACCGCGCGCAAGCTCTACGATCGGATCGGCAAGCTGACGCCCTTCATCAAATATCAGCGTCCCTGACCGGACCGCGCTGCCCCGCGCCGAGCGCAACAGCGCAGATCAGCCGACAAGTTCCACCGCCACGGCCGTCGCCTCGCCACCGCCGATACAGAGGCTGGCAATGCCGCGCCTGCCACCGCGGGCGCGCAGCGCGTGGATCAGGGTGACGAGGATGCGCGCGCCGGTGGCGCCGATCGGATGGCCGAGCGCACAGGCGCCCCCGTTGACATTGAGCCGGTCGCGCGCAATGCCCAGTTCCTTCGCCGCCGCCATGGCGACCACGGCAAAGGCCTCGTTGATCTCGAACAGATCGACATCTCCGACCGTCCAGCCCACTTGGCTGAGCAGTTTCTCAATCGCCGGGATCGGCGCGGTGGTGAACCATTCGGGCTCTTGCGCATGCGTCCTGTGGCCGAGAATGCGGGCCAGGACCGGCAGTCCCTCTGCCTCGGCTGTCGATTTTGCACAGAGCACCAGTGCCGCCGCGCCATCGGCATTGGCCGAAGAACTCGCGGCGGTGATCGTCCCGCCTTCGCCAAAGGCGCTGCGCAGGGTCGGGATCTTTTCCGGCGCGATCTGCGGCGGGCGCTCGTCATGGCTGACCACGACCTCGCCCTTGCGGGTCTTTACGCTCACCGGCGCGCATTCCGCCTCGAACGCCCCGCCGCCCACCGCCGCCTGGGCGCGCTCGAGCGTCTCGATGGCATAGGCATCCTGTTCCGCCCGGCTGAAGCCGTAGCGCGCCGCCGTGGCCTCGCCGAACTCGCCCATGGGCCTGCCGCGCTGATAGGCATCCTCGAGCCCGTCCATCATCATGTGATCGATCACTTCGGAACTGCCGGCCTTGCGCCCCTTGCGCATCTCCTTGAGCAGGAACGGCGCGCCGGACATCACCTCCATGCCGCCGGCCACGACGATCTTCGCGCTGCCGGCCCGGATCAGATCATGGCCCAGCATCACCGCTTTCATGCCGGACCCGCAGACCTTGTTGATCGTGGTGGCGCCGGTGGCATCGATGAGCCCTGCCCCACGCGCCGCCTGACGTGCCGGCGCCTGACCGAGCCCGGCCGGCAGGACGCAGCCCATCAACACCTCAGAGACCTGATCCATGCTCAGCCCGGCGTCGCCAAGTGCTGCGCGGATCGCCACCGCGCCCAGCTCGGGCGTCGGCATATCGGCCAGAGCCCCCATGAAGGCGCCGAGCGGGGTGCGGCGGGCGGCGGCAATGACGATCGGGTCGAACGGGCTGTCGGTCATGATGAAGATCCTCCTGAATTTTCATTTAGATTATGATCGTCATCATTGTTGTCAACATTTAGATTGTGATGATAATCTAACGAAAGCCATCACGACATCAGAAGCGGGATCAGATCATGCGCATGAGCCGGGCCGAGGCCGCCGAAAACCGGAAGAAGGTCGTCCAGACCGCCAGCGAGCTGTTTCGCGAGCAAGGCTATGACGGCATTGGCATCGCCGGGCTGATGGCCGCCGCCGGGCTGACCCATGGCGGGTTTTACAAGAAATTCGCCAGCAAGGAGGCGCTGATCACCGAGGCGACCGCCGCCGGGCTGGCGGAAAATGCCGTGGCCTGGCAGACGGTCCTGGATCGCGCGGGAGACGAACCGCTCGCGGATTTTTCCCGTTGGTATCTGTCAGAAGATCACATCACCCACCGGGACAAGGGCTGTACCTATGCGACGCTGGCCTGCGAGGCGCCACGGCACGGGCCGGACTTGCGCCAGGCTTTCGAGGACGGGCTGAAAACGAGTGTCGATCAGCTCTCCGGTGCCAGCGGGATGTCGCAGGCGGAGGCGATCCGCGAGATGTCCCGCTTGATCGGCGCCCTGATCCTCGCCCGCGCGGTCGAGGACCCGGCGCTTGCGGAACAGATCGTCTCCGCCAATCTGGAGAGGAAGACCCAGCGGTAAGGCTCGAAGAGGCCATTGGGGACATTCGCCATCCAGCTCAAGCCGTGACAAGCCTGCCCGTGGGGTGGCGCTCTGAGAATTGTACGATGCGGTTTATGGTGCAAAAGACATCCACGATCTGAGGTCTTTGCGCGGATGACAATGCGCCTCCCCGCCGGGACGGGCAGGCGCAGGCGCGGCGGCCTTCGGCCTTGTTCCGCGCCGAAAGCGAATGTCCCGTCCGTCCCGCAAAGCGGCGCTCCAGCCGGCGCGACAAACCGTGCCCGGCTCAGGCCGTGCCGTAAAGCTCCTGCGCCCGGCGCTCGAACGCCCGGACGATCCGGTGCATGGCATCGTTGAACACCACACCGATCACCCCCTGCAGAATGGCATTCTTGAACTCGAAATCGACGAAGAACTCGACATCGCAGCCGCCGTCCTCGGCCGGGTGAAAGATCCACCAGCTTTTCATGTAGCGAAACGGCCCGTCGAGATATTCGGTGTCGATCCGGCGCTCAGCGGGAAACAGCTTCACGCGTGAGCCGAATTTTTCCCGGAACACTTTGAAAGAGATGACAAGATCGGCGAGCATCAGCTCGTGATCGCCCATATCACTACGGCTTCTGATCCGTGCCGCGGCGTTCCACGGCAGGAATTTCGGATAGCTCTCGACATCCGCGACGAGCGCGTACATCTGATCGGCACTATAGGGGAGATGTTTTGTTTCCTGATGCGTCGGCATGGTCACTGGTTTTCTTTGCTCAGACTGATATGTCTATGGCCGGGGCGGAAAATGCAAGGGGACAAAAGGAACCACCATGCCAGAGCGGCCATATCACATCGAGGTCATGATTTCAGCCAAGGCGATCGCCGCCCGGATCGAGGCGCTCTCCAAAGAGATTCGCCGGGCCTATAAGGACACCGACAAGTTGGTGGTGGTCGGGTTGTTGCGCGGCTCTTTCGTTTTCATCGCCGATCTGGTGCGCGAGCTCGAGATGAATGTCGAGGTCGATTTTCTCGAAGCCTCTTCCTATGGCAATGCCACCGAAAGCTCGCGCGAGGTGAAGATCCTCAAGGATCTGCGCGGCCCGATCGAAGGCCGCGACGTGCTGGTGGTCGAGGATATCGTCGACACCGGCCATACGCTCTCGGCGGTGCTCAAACTTTTGAAATCGCGCAATCCGCGCAAGCTCGAGACCATCGCGCTTCTCGACAAGCCGGCGCGGCGCGAGGTCGATCTCAAGGCGACCTGGACCGGGTTCGAGATCCCCGACGCGTTTGTCGTCGGCTATGGCATCGATTTCGCCCAGGCCAATCGCAACCTGCCCTACATCGGCTCCGTCGTGTTCGAAGATGAGGCGAAAGGGTCCGAGGCGTGAACGAGCTGCGCTGGATGCTGCGCGCCAAACGCTGGGCGCAAAATCCGCCCTCGGCCAAACGGGTCAAATTCGTCTTTGCCGTCATCGCCATCTGCATCGGCCTCTATGCCGTGGAAAAGACCGTCGGCCTGCCGGATTAGATGGAGGTCAACGGCTCGACAAAGGTAAAGGCGCGCCACATCTCCCCCTGATATGACGCGCCACCCTCCCCTTGCTGGTCCCCTTCCGCCCCTCAGGCGGCCACGCCCAGCAAATGCGGTTCCTGTGCCGCCAGCGCCGCGGCGATGCGTTTGCGTGCCTGTCTCAGCCGCGGGGCATCCGCCAGATCGGCATGCGATGCGACGAAAATCGGCATCGACGGCAATTCGATCAGCGGCTCGAGCTTCACCAGATCGGGCGAGCTGTTGCCCAGGAAGGTCGGCAGGAGCACCCGGCCCATGCCCTCCTCGGCCAGCGCCTTGAGCGACATGAAACTGTCGGAGGCGGCGGTGAATCGAACTTTGCGCCGCTCCAATTCCTCGCGCAGCTTATGCGCCGCATGCGAGCGCCCGATGGCACCGGTGAGACCGAGCCAGCGGTCTTCCGGAATTTCATGGGAACGGGCGTAGAAGCCAAAGCGCATCTGTGCCGCCACCTCGCCCACCAGATCGTCGGGCAGCTTGTAGGTCGGGCGCACGGTGACATCGGCCTGCAACCGCGCCAGATCGACATGGAGATTGGAGGAGATCAGCTCAAACGAGAGATCGCGTTCGCGGGCCGAAAGATGCGCCAGGATCTTTGGCAGCATATAGGCACAAAGCGTATCGGTGGAGGTGACGCGGATCACGCCCGCGAGCGCGGTATCGCCGACCTGTGCCAGACGCTCCACCGCCCCCACCGCGGCCTCGACCTCGCGCGCCGCCTCGATCAGTCGCAGCTTTTCGGGCGCAATCTCATAGCCGCGCACCGATTTCTCGAACAGCTCGACGCCGAGCCGCGCCTCGATCGCCGCCACGCGCCTGAGCACCGTGGCATGGTTCACTCCCAGCTCGCGTGCCGCCCCGGACACCGAACCGGAGCGCGCCACAGCCAGGACGAAGCGATAATCGTCCCAATTTGGCCTGTGCAACATTTCGAGACCTCCCTCTCGTCGATGTGCTGATCTTAGCACAGGGGTTTGCCGCTTCGCTTTGAGGGAGATCACGCACGAGACAGAGCCCTGAAATGATCGAAACCCTGTTCTCGGCCCGTGGCTGACTCGTGGCTAGCCCGTAGATCCCCTATCCCGCGCGCCGCTTCAGCGCAGCGGATCGGTCTTGTAGAGCTTCACCTTCAACCCGCCGTGGGCAATCGGTGCGCCGGTCGGCAGCCAAGGCAGTTTCGTCGCCTTGGCGAGGCTGTCGTCCGAGGTGATCATGCCAACGCGCCATCCGGAAAATTTTTCCGCCATCACCTGTCCGAAAGCGCCATAGAGGGCGAAGAGGTCCTTTTTCTTGCCGATCCGCGCCCCGTAAGGCGGGTTGACGATGACCAGACCGGGCGGGCCGTCGGGGCGCTCAATCGCCGAGACCGGCACCGGTTTGAATGTGCAGAGATCCGCCACCCCGGCCCGTTCGGCATTGTCATTCGCCATCTGGATCACGTTCACATTGCGATCGGAGCCGTAGAAATGCTGATCCGTCTCACGCATCTGCCAGCCGTCCTTGTAGCTGCGCAAAACTTGGGGATCGAAACAGGCGAGCTGTTCAAAGGCAAAACGGCGCTCCCGTCCGGGCATCAGCCCACGGGCGATCTCGGCCGCTTCAATGACGAAAGTCCCGGAGCCGCACATCGGATCGAGCACCGGCTCATGCCCGTCATAACCACAGGCGCGCAGGAAGGCGGCGGCCATGGTCTCGCGCATCGGCGCCTTGCCGACGCCCGCCTTGAACCCGCGCTTGTGCAGCGCCTCGCCGGAGGTATCGACGGAGATGCGCACCAGATCGTCCTCGATCCGCACCTTGAGCACCACCTCGGCCTCGGGTGACACCGGCGCGCCGAGCTCCTCGGTGATGGCGCGTTCGATCCGCTCCTGCGCCGCCCCGGCATGGTAGATCTTGTTGCGCTTGCCGGTCACCACCTCGACGCGGAACGCCACATCGGGGCGGAGCACGTCGCCCCATGGGAACTTGCGCGAGCGTTTGTCGAGCTGGGCCAGATGAAAGGCGCGGAATTCGCCGATCCGGGCCAGGACCCGCGCCGCGGTCCGCAGGCTCAGGTTGGCACGGATCACATCGTCCCAGCTGCCCTCAAAGGTCACACCACCGCCGACGGCCACGGGCGCCGGGAACCCGGCCGCGATGGCCTCGTCGAGCAGGACCTCTTCGAGACCCGGCTGGGTCCCGAGGAAAATTTCAAAAGTCTCTGACGCCACTTACGCCTGCCCGAGCTTTTTCAGGCGGTTCTCGCGCAGACGGGCGAAATCATCACCGGCATGGTAGGACGAGCGCGTCAGCGGCGTGGCGGAGACCATCAGGAAGCCCTTGTTCACCGCAGCTTTCTCATAGCTCTTGAACGCGTCGGGCGTCACGAATTCGGCCACCACGTGGTGTTTCGGCGTCGGCTGCAGATATTGCCCGATGGTCATGAAATCGATGTCGGCGGCGCGCATGTCATCCATGACCTGCAACACCTCGGGGCGTTTCTCGCCGAGGCCCACCATGATACCGGATTTGGTGAACATGGTCGGATCGAGTTCCTTCACCCGCTGCAACAGCCGCAGGGAGTGGAAATAGCGCGCGCCGGGGCGCACCTCGTGATAGAGGCCCGGCACGGTCTCGAGATTGTGGTTGAACACATCGGGCCGGGCTTCGACCACGGTTTCCAGCGCCGAAGGGGCACATTTCAGGAAGTCGGGCGTCAGGATCTCGATCGTGGTCTCGGGGCTCCGTTTGCGCACGGCGCGGATGGTCATGGCGAAATGCTCCGCGCCCCCGTCCTCAAGGTCATCGCGATCGACCGAGGTGATCACCACATGTTTCAGCCCAAGCTTCTGAACCGCATCGGCGACTCGCCCCGGTTCGAACACGTCGAGCTCATCCGGCCGCCCGGTGGCGACGTTGCAGAAGGTACAGCCGCGGGTACAGATCTCGCCCATGATCATCATCGTGGCGTGGCCCTGCGACCAGCATTCGCCGGCATTCGGACAGCCCGCCTCTTCGCAGACCGTGGTGAGCTTGTGCTCGCGCATGATCTTATGCGTGTCCATATAGCCCTTGGATGTCGGCGCCTTGACCCGGATCCAGTCCGGTTTCTTGGGCTGGGCATTGTCGGGGCGATGCGCCTTTTCAGGGTGACGCTGATCGGGGATCTTGAGATCACGCATATCTGGGCCTTTCTCGGGAGCTTTCTCCGTTTGGACCACGATATAGGCAAAGCGTCCGCAAATGTCTCGCGAAAACCGCGAAATGCCGCCGCGCAGAACATGTGCGGGGCTTCTCGCTGCATGTGCATTGATGCGGGCTTTAGAATCGCTCTAAAAGACCTGCGACAGAATGAAGCGCCGCCCTCCCCGCGCCGCTTTGAAACCCAAAGGAGCACTCATATGAAAGCCGGTTACAAACTCCCCGAAGTGACCTTCCACACCCGCGTGCGCGACGAGAGCATCGGCGGCGACAACCCGTTCAAATGGGAAGACAAGACCACCGCCGACTATTTTGCCGGCAAGCGCGTCGTGCTGTTCTCCCTGCCGGGCGCTTTCACCCCCACCTGCTCCACCTACCAGCTGCCGGGCTTTGAAAAAGGCTTCCCGGAATTTGCCGCCGAGGGCATCGACGCGATCTATTGCATGTCCGTCAACGACAGCTTCGTCATGAACAAATGGGCGCAATCTCAAGAGCTTGAGAATGTCGGCGTGATCCCGGACGGCTCCGGCGAATTCACCCGCCGCGTCGGCATGCTGGTGCGCAAGGACAACCTGGGCTTCGGTCTGCGCTCCTGGCGCTATGCCGCCGTCGTCAATGACGGTGTCGTCGAAGCCTGGTTCGAAGAGCCGGGTCTGTCCGACAACCACGGCTCCGACCCCTACGGCGTCTCCTCGCCGGAGAACGTGCTGAAATGGCTCAAGGGCGAAGAGGCGGAAGCCGTCGCCTAAGCCAATCGGTTTCGCCGGACAGGCATTAGACAGACAAGAGGCCCGTGGAGCAATCCGCGGGCCTTTTCCCTGGTGACGATGCAAGCGCAGCATTTCGGTGCGATGCGAACGCCACAGCCACCGGCGGAATACCGCTGCATACCGAAATTGCGCCGGATGCATGGCTTCATGTCATGAAGAGCAGGATCAGAAATGGCACGCCAAAAAGGAAGAACATGACATACAAAACCATCCAGTTGAGATGCGAATTCAGGCTCTTGTTCACAGTGGCCGAAATTGCCTCCATCCGCCGCTCGGCTTCGGTCCGGACATAGGGCTTGCTCCGTAATTCCCCGATCTCGCGCGCAATGCGCTCGGCCCCCGCTTCGGTGTCAATGAGACCGAAGAGCGAAATCTCCAGAGGCGGACCTTCGGGTTTTCCCACCTCTTCCAGCCCGAAGAACTGAAAGAGACGTGTGGAACCGGGTTGCGATGCCATCCCGACACGCAAAGCCCCGACCTTGGACAGATCGACGGTTACGCGCTTGCCGATATGAGCCGGGACGTAATCGAGCCTGTCGGGGGTGACGCCTAAAATGAGGCGTCCGCGCAAGAGCCTCAGGAACACCACCAATGACTGCCAGACGCCGAAGGTGCAGAACGCGACGACGAGGCCAGAGACCAGTTTGAGCCAAAGCGCGTTGAGCAGCAGCAAAAGCGATAGCCCGACCGCCAACCCAAACCCGCTCCCAAGGCCAAGAAAAATCAGATAGAGGACATCCGTCTTGGTCCATTTTCGGCGATAGAGAAGATACTCCGGCTCCGACATCCCCTATCCCCGCTCCCGCGCCTCATGCATCAGCTCCTCGCCCGCCTCGGATAGCAACGCCGCCAGTTCGGTGAACCAGGCTTTCGCCTCCGTCGATTGCCGCCGCACCAGGGCGACCGTGCGCTCGGGCTGCGGCTCCGGAAAGCGCAGCACCGCCATCTCGGGGCTGGCGGCTTTCTCCGAGCAGAGCGCGATCTCCGGCAAGAGCGTCAGGCCAAACCCCTGCGCCACCAGCCCGCAGAGCGTCGCCAGCGAGGAGGCGCCGAGATCGACCGTCTGATGCGTGCGCTTGACGCCACAGACATCGAGCGCCTGATCGGCGAGGCAATGCCCCTCGTCCAAGAGCAATAGCGCATCGGGCGAGAGATCGGTCGGGCGCGGCACGGTCTGCGCCGTCAGCGCGTCGAGCCGCGATTGTGACCCGGCCAGAAGGAAATGATCGGTAAACAGCGGCTCCGCCAGCAGGCCCGGCGTGTCATAGGGCAGCGCGATCACCGCGGCGTCGAGCTGGCCGCGCGAGACATCGGCGATCAGCTCGGCGGTCTGGGCCTCGCGCACCCTGAGATCTAGATCGAGCGCCGCCGCCTTGATCCTCGTGAGGGCCCGCGGCAAGAGATAGGGCGCGATGGTCGGGATGACGCCGAGGGTGAGCCGCCCGGTGAGACCTTTCGAGAGCCGGATCTCGGCCTCGAGATCGCGGGTCATGCCGAGGATCTTCTGGCTGCGGTCGAGCACCACCTGGCCTGCGCGGGTGAGGCGAATGTCGCGCGGCAGCCGCTCGACGAGCAGGGTGCCAAGCGTGGCCTCCATCTCCTTGATCTGTTGTGACAGGGCCGGCTGGGTCACATGCACCCGTTCGGCGGCGCCGGAAAAGCTCCGCGCCTCGGCCAGGGCCACGAAATAGGTCATTTGTTTCAATGTCAGCATGGCGCCCCTTTCGATTAGAATATCTAATACGAATGGCGCGCGGTGACAATTTCGAAGACGGGGGGATGAGCCCTTTGGGGGCATTCGAGCGATGAGCGCCTGCGCAGGCCCGTGGGTGAGCGCCGAGCCTTCAGAGGTCATCACTTTATACTTGCCAAATCCGTGAAACTTCAATGCGTTGTGCGCGGTTGGCAATGCGCTCGCCCGCCGGAACGGGCCAGCGCAGGCGCGGCGGCTTCGCCTTGTTCCGCGCCAGATGCACGTCGTTCGGACGCCCGCTAAGTCCCGCAAAGCGGTCATGCAAGACGTTGACCAGCCCCCTTCCCGCTGCCCCCTTTCTTCGCCAGAGTCTTTGCACGGGCCTCATCCGGGGGGCTTCGCCCCGGCTCTCGCTCACCCAATCAGATTGCTATATCCGGCCGCATCATAATGTTTCTTCAGCCGCTGCAAGGCGATGCGCAGCACGATCTTGCCGGAGCGCGCCGACCAGCCCATGCGCTTTTCCGCCTGCTCCATGCCTTCGAGATAACAGCAACAGCGGAGCGCCACATCGCCGAGCCCAGGCCCGAGATCCGAGAGCGCCGCGGCGAGCCGCGCCCTGGCCGGCTCGATGCCGAACCCGCGCACATCGCCAAGCGTCCCCGCATCGATGCGACCGGTCAGGAAGCGATCCCAATTCTGGGTCACATGCGGCGCCATCTGCGCCAGTTCGAAATCCTCGCGCAGCCGCTCGGCCACGGCGACCAGTTCGGGCGCCAGAAACGGCTCCCCGTGCTTGTCGCGACGCCGGGCCAGCACGAGGATCGGGCTTTCGGCCGCCTGATACCGAATACGCCGCGAGGTCTTTCGCGCCGGTTCCACCCCTGCCCCCGAGCCATCCGCCGGACCGGCACGCTCTTCGGGCGCGTCGAGCGCGCCGTCCCGCTCCAGCCCGAAGCGCATCGGCGCCTCGGCAAACCCGGCCCGCGTGCCCTCCTCCTGCGCCAGGATTTCACGCAGCGCGGCGCGGCCTGCGGCGGTGATCGTGTAGCGGCGAATCTGCCCCTTGGTGGTGGCGCTGATCCAGTCCTTGAGCGCCATGGCCTGAGCAATCGTGCGATCGAGCACCGCCGTGCGCGTGGTGCGCCCGTCCGGCAGGTCGCGCACCACCACCGCCTTGTCCATGTCCCGTGCCACCGCGAGACAGGCCCCGGGTTCGCAGAGCCGTCGGAGTACCCGCCGGGCCTCGCGCAGAATCGTGGCGTCATCCGGCGGGCTGCTCTCTGGGGTCTCATCGAACGGGGATTGCTCGGTCATGCTGTCCGGCTCCTTGTCGGGGGATCTCTTCGGGAATGACATGTCGCCGCCGATCCGGGCCGCATTTCGCTCCGGCGCCAACCGGCGCAAGGCGTTCAGCGCCTCATCGATCAGCGGGTCATCGCGTTTCAACTCGAGCCTTCGGACCTGCCGCAGAACGGTCGAGGGGGCGCAGCCATCGCGCCGCGCAAGCTCACGCAACGAGTTGCCGCGTTCCGTATGCGCCAGGTAGCGAACGGCCTCCTTCGGCACCCATTTCGGCAACGTACCCGTCCGGGGTGGCAGCCCTTTTCCAATCTCCAACATCATTTCCCCCAATTCATGTTGTTCCAGGTCGTGTTGTTACGGGTTCGAGCGTCTGCACATTGTTCTGATTTTTAAAACAATCGAATCTGCGGCAACTTCAATTCACAGGAAATCCACAGAAAACCTCAGGGTTATCCACGCATTTTCCGCAATGTTATCCACAATCTTATCACAACTATGGGTTGCATTCATTATGCAAAGGATTTTCACCCGGTACGTTGACAGAATTGTTCACCATCAGTGAACAAAGAGAAAAACGACCGCACGTCATCTTTCTACCGTGCGCAACACACCCACAGGTTGTGCAAAGCTCCTGATGTCACGCCGCGCCGCGTGGCCCCGCCACCTCGCAAGATCAGGAGACACCGATGACCGCCCCACCGATGCCCGGCTCCCTCTCCACCCTGAACGCGCTGCGCCGCCCGAGGCTTCTGGTCCGGGCGGCCTGTTTCGGGCTCGGGACCTACAATCGCAACCGCGATCTCAGAGTCAGGCTGCACCTGCAGACCCTGCCCTCACCGCAACGGGCGCTGTCGCTCCTGATCGAGGAAGAGGCCAGATGCGAGGCGGGCCGTCGCGCCGGCGACACCGATTACAATGTGAGGCAGCATGTCGAGCTTCTGATCGCACTCATGGGCGAGGCCCGAGGCCTGTTGCGGCACAGCACCTCAAGCGCGGAGACTTCGACGCATTCGTAAAAACTGCCAGACCTGAAAACTGCGGCCTGAAAACGGCCGGGGTGACACATCGCGGCGTTTCGACGGCCAGCGAGCGGCTCAGACGGCCTCCAAAGCTGGTCTGGCCCCGCAACATTCCCACTCAGGCCCCACTCAGACCTGAATCCATCTTGCCTCACGCGCGCCGGGCGCATAAAGGCAAGACATGACCCAGATTTCCCATGACCGCCTCCTCATCATCGACTTTGGCTCTCAGGTGACGCAGCTCATCGCGCGGCGTCTGCGCGAGCTCAATGTCTATTGCGAAATCCACCCTTATCAGAAGGTCACCGACGCGAGCCTCAAGGAGTTCGATCCGAAAGCGATCATCTTCTCCGGCGGCCCGGATTCGGTGATGCGCGAGGGCAGCCCGCGCCCGCCGAAAGCGGCCTATGAGCTGGGCGTGCCGATCCTCGGCATCTGCTACGGCCAGCAGGTGATGATGCACGATCTGGGCGGCCGGGTCGAAGCCGGTGAACATGCCACCGCCGAGTTTGGCCGCGCCTATGTGACGCCCTCCGAGACCCGTCCGGATTTCCTCAATGGCTGGTTCATGGACGGCACAGAAAAGGGCGTCGGCAAGGAACAGGTCTGGATGTCCCATGGCGACCACGTGGCAGAGATCGCCCCGGGGTTCGAGGTCTACGGCACAAGCCCTGGCGCGCCCTTCGCCATCACCGCCGATCTCGCCCGCAATTTCTACGCCGTGCAATTCCACCCGGAAGTGCACCACACGCCGAATGGCGCCACGCTCTATGAAAATTTCGTGCGCCTCGCCGGTTTCAAAGGCGACTGGACCATGGGCGCCTATCGCGAAGAGATGATCCAGAAGATCCGCGAACAGGTCGGTGACAGCCATGTGATCTGCGGCCTTTCCGGTGGCGTCGACAGCTCCGTCACCGCGATCCTGCTCCATGAAGCGATCGGCGATCAGCTGACCTGCGTCTTTGTGGATCACGGCCTTCTGCGCCTCAACGAGGCCGAAGAAGTCGTGAAAATGTTCCGCGACAATTACAACATCAAGCTGATCCATGCCGACGAATCCGATCTGTTCCTCGGCGAATTGGAAGGCGTCTCCGACCCGGAGGTCAAACGCAAGACCATCGGCAAACTGTTCATCGACGTATTCCAGAAATACGCCTCCGAGATCGAGGATGCCGAATTCCTTGCCCAGGGCACGCTCTACCCGGATGTGATTGAAAGCGTCTCCTTCTCCGGCGGCCCCTCGGTGACGATCAAATCGCACCACAATGTCGGCGGGCTGCCCGAGAAAATGGGGCTCAAACTCGTAGAACCGCTCAGAGAGCTGTTCAAGGACGAGGTGCGTGCGCTGGGCCATGAGCTCGGCCTGCCGGCAAGCTTCATTGGCCGTCACCCCTTCCCCGGGCCGGGCCTGGCGATCCGGTGTCCCGGCGAGATCACCCGCGACAAGCTGGAAATCCTGCGCAAGGCCGATGCGGTCTATATCGATCAGATCCGCAAACACGGGCTTTACGACGAGATCTGGCAGGCCTTTGCCGCCATCCTGCCGATGCGCACCGTCGGCGTGATGGGCGATGGGCGCACCTACGATTACGCGCTGGCGCTGCGCGCGGTGACGAGCGTGGACGGCATGACCGCCGATTACTACCCGTTCAGCCACGAGTTCCTGGGCGAGACCTCGACCCGGATCATCAACGAGGTCAAGGGCGTCAACCGCGTGTTCTACGATTGCACCTCGAAACCGCCGGGCACGATCGAGCTGGAGTGAGCCGGGCCGCAGCAAAGCGCGCCCCTCCCACAAAAATGCAAAGGCGTTCCCATGATCGGGAGCGCCTTTTCTTTTGCCAAGCCGGACCGCGTCTCGCTATGCAGGACGAACCGAAGACTGAGGAGGCGACGGTGAGCAAAATCCTGCTGACAGGCACCATGACCTGCGCGCAAGACGAAATCGAAAGCGTGGTGTCGCTTCTGCCGATGCATATCCGCCAGTCGCGGGCCGAGCCGGGCTGTCTGCAGTTCGAGCTGTGGCAGGATGAATTGAAACCCACCGAGTTCCACATCACCGAAGTGTTCCGCGACGAACGCGCCTTCGAGGCGCATCAGGATCGCACCCGCAATTCCGACTGGTTCCGGGTCACCGGCCATATGATGCGCGACTATCGAAAGTCCTCCGCATGAGAAAGACACCGGCATGAGAAAGATCCCGGCATGAGCCAGCACAGCCATCCGTTGAAAGCCGCGCTCTGGATGAGCGGCGCGCTTTTGGGGTTCTCCTCCATGGCCGTGGCCGGGCGACAGCTGGCGGGCCATCTCGACACGTTCGAAATCCTCGGCTATCGCTCGTTTTTCGGCCTGCTGATCGTCCTGACGGCCGGCATCGCCCAGAACCGCCTGGCGGAGTTCCGGCCCAAGGCCATGGCGCTGCATATCGGCCGCAACCTCGGGCATTTCGCGGGACAGAACCTCTGGCTCTTCGCGCTCACCCTCATTCCCATGGCGCAGCTCTTTGCGCTCGAATTCTCCTACCCGATCCTCGTCGGGCTCGGCGCCACGGTGTTTCTCGGCGAAAAGATGACACCGACGCGGGCGCTGACCTCGATCATGGGCTTTGCCGGGATTCTGGTCGTCGCCCGCCCCTTTGGAGGCGATGAATTTTCCATCGGGCTGATCGCCGCCGTGCTCTGTGCCTTTGGCTTTGCCGCTTCGGCGCTGTTCACCAAACGTCTGACCCTGACCGCCCATGTCTCCGTGCTGGGCATCATGTTCTGGATGGTCACTTTGCAGCTCCTGTTCGGGCTGATCTGCGCCCTGGCCGATAGCCATGCCGTGCTGCCAAGGCTGATCGATCTGCCCTGGGTGATCGTCGTCGCCGTCGCCGGGCTCGGGGCACATTTCTGCCTGACCACGGCGCTGTCGCTGGCGCCCGCCTCGATCGTCACCCCGATCGACTTCCTGCGCCTGCCGATCATCGCCGTGGTCGGAATGCTGTTCTACGGCGAGTCCCTCGACATCTACGTCTTCATCGGCGCTTTGATCATTTTTTCCGGCAATTATATCAACATATTGTCGGAGAACCGTCGAATTGCACGGGTCCCGCCGCAGCCCTGATGCAGAAATGTCAATGCGGTCAGACGAATCTATGACGCGGCGTCAGAATTGCTTGAAAATTAACCGCAGCTTAGGCTGTCTGGACAATAAGAGCGGAAATTCGCTCACCACGACACTTTTGGATCTATAGAGCGGGCCCGGTGCCCGTCAGGGATGGAGATCATGAAAAATACGACACTTTTGGCCGCTTCGCTCGCTGTTGGCGCAGTTGGCGGCGCAACCGGCGCCTTTGCCGGCGGGATGGACCGTTCGGGCCAGTCCATCAATGCCATTTTCGAAACCGGCACCTATGTCGAGCTGAGCTTTGGTTCGGTGAACCCGGATGTTTCGGGCTATTTCCCGCATCCGCTTGCCGGCGATCTCGAGTCCGGCAACATGGCCGCGTCCTACACGCAAATTGCCGGCGCCTATAAGCGCGACCTGTCGGACCAGCTTTCGATGGCGCTGATCATCGACCAGCCTTTTGGTGCCGACGTGGATTATCCGGCCACGACCAGCTACCCACTCGCCGGCTCCACGGCAACCGTGGATACCTGGGCCGTGACCGCATTGCTGCGTTACAAGTTCAACGACCGGTTCTCCGTCCATGGCGGTGTCCGCCATCTCTCCACCAAGGGCGAAGTCGATCTCTACAGCTCGGGCTCGAACTTCTACAACATGTCGACCTCGACCGAGAGCGACTGGGGCTACCTTGTGGGCGCAGCTTATGAGATCCCGGATATCGCCCTGCGCGCCTCGCTGACCTACAATTCGCAGATCGACATCGACTTCACGGCAGATGAGGTCTCAGCACTTGGCGCGAATACCTCCGATTTGGCTGTGAGCCTGCCGCAATCTGTGAATTTCGATTTCCAAACGGGGATCGCCGCCGATACGCTGCTGATGTTCTCGGCCCGCTGGGCAGAATGGACAAAAACCACCATCGCGCCGGATGATTACGTGACGATCATCGGTGACAACCTCGTTGACCATGACAACGACACGATTTCCTACAGCCTCGGCGTCGGACGTCGTTTCAACGACAAACTGTCGGGCTCGCTCTCTGTGGGTTATGAAAAATCCTATGGCGGCATTCAGGGCAACCTCGCGCCGCGTGATGGTTACACCTCGCTCACCGCAGGCCTGAAATACCAGATGACCGAACAAACCGCGATTTCGGGCGGTGTCTCCTATGTGTGGGTCGGCGATGCCAATACCACGATCTCGGGGATCGACACCGAGTTCACCGACAACACCGCGATCGGCTTTGGCCTGAAACTGTCGCATCACTTCTGATCTGCGGCTCATCAAAGCATTGCGAGGCCCTGCCATTTGGCGGGGCCTTTTCTTTTGCTATGCCAAAAGCTCTTTGACTGCCTGATGCGACGTTTCATGTTCAGCCCTCAGAGCCGCGATGAGCCCATTGGGGACATTTGGATACTGAGCGCCAGCGCTGGCCCGTGGGGGAGCGCTTTGACCTCTGTGGTCGCCGCTTTATGCTTGCCAGATCCGTGTAGGATCAATCCGTTGAGCGCGGCTGAGAATGCGCTCGCCCGCCGGAACGGGCCAGCGCAGGCGCGGCGGCTTCGCCTTGTTCCGCGCCTGATAGAACTTCGTTTGAACAGCAGAAAAGTCCGCAAAGCCCCCTCCCCCCACAGGCCCGCTCTCCTGCGCATCGTTCATTTTCCGCGACGGGGGTTTGCGCAAGTTCCGGTTTGTCTTTGACCCTCTGCTGGCGCACATCTGTCACCAAAACGGAGAGACGCCATGGCCCCCCAGAAAACCATATCCGCCGCCGCATGGGCAGGGCTCTTTGCCATGGGCTTTCTCTGGGGCTGTTCCTTTCTCGCCGTGGCCATCCTGATCCGCGAATTGCCGATCTACTGGGTGGTGGCCGGACGTGTCACGATCGCCTCGATCGTGCTTTGGTCCTATGTGCTGATCATGCGCCTGCCGGTGCCGGTGCTGTCGCGCTATCTCTGGCGTTTTGTCGTCGTCGGCTGCCTGACCTCGGCCCTGCCGTTCCTTCTGATCACCTGGGCGCAGCAGCATATCCCGTCGGGGCTTGCCGGCATTCTCAACGCTTCGACCGCGATTTTCGGCGTGTTGTTTGCGGCGCTGATCTTTGCCGATGAAAAACTCGGACTGCGCAAGGGCACGGGCGTTCTCCTCGGCGTTCTGGGCATCGTCACCGTGATCGGGCCGGAGGCGCTCAAATCCTTTGATCTTACCTCGCTCGGGCAGATCGCGATGATTGCGGCGACGCTCTCCTACGGGCTGTCGAATGCGGTGGGGCGCATCCTCTTGTCGGATCTGCGCCCCGAAGTCGCCGCCGCGGGCATGCTCTCCGGCGCCGCGCTCTTTGCCCTGCCCGTCGCGCTTTTCACCTCCGGCCTGCCGCCGGTCGCGCTCAAACCCGAGACCTGGGGCGCGTTGTTCTATCTTGCCATCATGTCCACCAGCCTGACCTACATCATCTATTACAAGGTGATGAAGGCCGCCGGCGCGGGCAACACCTCGCTGACCACGCTGATCGTGGCGCCGGTGTCGATTGCATTGGGCGCTCTGGTGCTGGGCGAAAGCCTGCCGGTTCAGGCCTATTTCGGCTTTGGCCTGATCGCGCTTGGGCTTTTGGTGATCGACGGGCGGATTTTGCGGCGGTTGCGCGCGATGATCCCCGCTTAAACTCTTGCAGCACCGCGCGCCCCGTGGCACCAAACGGGCGGGCAACGGGAAAGACAGATGACATATAGTTCCAGCGCAGATTGGCAGGCCTGTTCGGCCAAACGGCTCATTCTTTTCGGCATGTCCGGTCTCGGCAAGACCGTGATTTCCAACATGCTGCGCGACACCAAACAGTGGTATCACTACTCGGTCGATTACCGCATCGGCACGCGTTATCTGGGCGAGGCGATCGACGACAACCTGAAAAAGGTGGCGATGCGCGAACCGTTCCTGCGCGAGCAATTCCTGTCGAACAGCATCTATATCAAGGCCAATCTGACCTTCGACAATCTCGCACCCGTCTCCTATTTCCTCGGCAAACCCGGCGCAGAAGATCTGGGCGGCATTCCGATCAAGGAATTCCAGCGCCGCCAGGCGCTGTTTCGCGAGGCCGAGGAGGCTGCGCTCTTGGACACCGGACATTTCATCGACCGGGCGCAGGCGCTCTATGACTATCCGCATTTCGTCTGTGACACCGGCGGGTCGATCTGTGAATGGGTCGATCCCGAAGACCCCGAGGACAAGATCCTCAAGGCGCTCTCCGAAGATGCGCTTCTGGTGTGGCTCAAGGGCAGCGAGGATCACACAGAGGAACTCATTCGCCGCTTCGACAAGGCGCCGAAACCGATGTCCTATCAGCCGGAATTCCTCGCCGCGATCTGGGCGGAATATCTCGCCGAGAAAGGCGTCGCAGAAACCGAGGTCAACCCGGATGATTTCATCCGCTACACCTATGCCCGGGCGCTCAACCACCGCCAGCCGCGCTACGAGGCGATGGCGAAAAACTGGGGCATCACCCTCGACTATGAGGATGTAAAACGGATCACCGGCCCCGAAGACCTTTTCGCGCTCATTGGCCAGGCGCTTGATAAACGCAATCAACAGGCCTAAATCAATCTCCTTCTGACAAAGGACCCGAACCATGCCGATCACCCTGCCCGAGACCCTTCCCGCCTATGACGTGCTTTCCTCCGAGGGCGTCATGGTCATGGGCGAAGGCCGGGCGAAATCGCAGGAGATCCGGCCGCTCAAGATCGCGTTGTTGAATCTGATGCCGAAAAAGATCCAGACGGAGAACCAGTTCGCCCGTCTGATCGGCGCGACGCCGCTGCAGATCGATTTCAAGCTCATCCGCATGAGCGAACATCAGACCCGCAACACCGCGGCCGAGCATATGGAACAGTTCTACCGCCCGTTCAACGAGGTGAAAGCCTCGGGCGAAAAATTCGACGGGCTGATCATCACCGGCGCGCCGATCGAGCATCTGGCCTTTGACGAGGTCACCTATTGGGATGAGCTCAAGGATGTGTTCGAGTGGACCCAGAGCCATGTGCATTCCACCTTCGGCGTCTGCTGGGGCGGCATGGCGATGATCAACTATTTCCACGGTGTCAAAAAATACCCGCTCGATCACAAGGCTTTCGGTCTTTTCCAACAGGAAAACCTGGCGCCGAACTCGCCCTATCTGCGCGGGTTCTCGGATCAGTGTTTCATCCCGGTGAGCCGCTGGACCGAGATGCGCCAGTCAGAGATCGACGCCGTGCCGACGCTCATTCCGCTTCTGGGATCGGACGAGACCGGCCCCTGTCTGGTGCAGGACCCGGAGCATCGCGCGCTCTACATCTTCAACCATTTCGAATATGACACGGGCACGTTGTTCGAGGAATATCAACGGGATGTCGATGGCGGCAAGGAGATCATCCTGCCCAAACATTATTTCCCCGATGACAATCCGGCGCTCAAACCGGTGAACCGCTGGCGCAGCCATGCGCATCTTCTCTACGGCAACTGGATCAACGAGATCTATCAGACCACGCCCTATCATCTGGAAGAGATCGGGAGTTAACTCCGTTGGGTTTCACCGATGGACCACGCAAACTTGCGGACGCGTACCATATCACCAGTAATCGTGGCTTTCAGCGCGCACTCAAGACCCGCCGTCGCGGCGATCTGGTCAAAACCTCGGAGGGCGCGCAGATCCATGTCGAGGCCTATGGCCAGAAAGACGCGCCACCGGTGGTGCTGATCCATGGCGCCTCGGGTTCCACCTATGACATGAATTTCCGCCTCGCGCCGGCGCTGGCGCAAGAGTTCTGCGTCTATGTGGTCGACCGGCCAGGGTACGGCCACAGCCCGCGGATCAAGGACGAAAGCCTCGCGGCGCAGGCGCGCACTCTGCGCGACGCGATCCGGATCCTCGACAGCCGCCGCCCGATCGTGCTGGGGCAATCCTACGGCGGCGCTGTCGCGCTCGAATGGGCATTGCAATCGCAGGAGGTGGCGGCGCTGGTGCTGGTCTCCGCGCCCTCGCATGACTGGGAGACCGGCCATCCGCTGCTGCACCGTACGCTGGCGCGTCCCTATCTCGGTTGGTGGGCGGCAGAGCTGATTTCACTCCTTGTGCCCGCGTTCATCGTCGATAAACAGCTGGCCGAGGTCTTTGCCCCCGATCCGGTGCCCGAGGGCTATGGCGAGCATTTTCAGCCGCGCAATTCGATCTTTCCGCCGCGCCACCGGATGAACGCGCGCCAGCGCATCGCATTAAAATCCGAGATCGCCACCATGGTGCCGCGCTACCCTGACCTCACCCTGCCGATCGAGAGCCTGCATGGCACGGCGGACACCATCGTTCCTGATCATGTCCACGCCCTGCCCTTTGACGCGGCTGTCGAGAGCAATCGCCTGACGCGTTTGCCGGACACCGGCCATATGCCGCATCACGTGGCCACCGAAGCGGTGGTGCAGGCGGTCACGCGGGCGGGCGAGCGGGCGGGCAGCCGTGCCGCATTGCACTGAGGGGCCAAAGCCCTCATAGTGTTAAACAGATTAACAAGGACAAGCTGCAACATGACCGATCTGCCTTTTGATGGTGCCATCTCGAAATACTTCGAGAAAGACGCCCCGAAATCCATTCGCAAGGCAATCGAGGACGGCAGCAAAAAGGAAATTCTCTCTCCGTCCTTCCCCTATGACAAATGGATGAAGAAATCCGATTACGAGGATGAGATCAAAGCCCTGCAACGGGAGTTGGTCAAGATGCTCGCCGATGTGCGCCAGACCGGCAAGCGCGTGGTCGTGGTCTTCGAGGGCCGCGATGCCGCCGGCAAGGGCGGCACGATCAAACGCTTTCGCGAGAATCTGAACCCGCGCTCGGCCCGTGTCGTGGCGCTGTCGAAACCGACCGAACGCGAAGCCGGTCAGTGGTATTTCCAGCGCTATATCGATCATCTGCCGACCGAGGGCGAGATCGTGCTGTTCGACCGCTCGTGGTACAACCGCGGCGTGGTGGAAAAAGTCTTTGGTTTCTGCAAGGACGATCAGCGCGAGCGGTTTTTCCATCAGCTCCCGGAATTCGAGGAAATGCTGGTCTCCGAGGGCATCCAGCTGTTCAAGATCTGGCTCAATGTCGGGCGCGCCGAACAGCTCAAACGCTTTCTCGCCCGTGAGCAGGATGTGTTGAAACAGTGGAAACTCTCCTCGATCGATGTCGAGGGGCTGAAACGCTGGGATGCGTATACATCCGCGATCGCAGAGACCATGGAGCGCAGCCACACGCTTATCGCGCCCTGGACGGTGATCCGCTCGGATGACAAGTACCGCGCGCGCCTCAATGCGATCCGCTCGGTGCTCGACCGGATCGATTACAAGGGCAAGAATGCCGAGAACCTCGGTCAGATCGATGGTCAGATCGTCGACGGGCCGCGGCTTTTGACCACTGGCGACGAAGACGAATGAGCGGGATGGCTGAACCGGCATGAGCAAACGCGGCTATCATCACGGCAATCTGCGACAGGCGCTGGTCGATGCGGCTCTGGTGCTGATCGAGCAGAAAGGCCCGACCGGCTTCACCCTGTCGGAAGCGGCCAAGACGGCGGGGGTGACGCCCGCCGCCGTCTATCGCCATTTCGAGGGCCGCGAGGATCTGATCGCCGAGATCGCGCGGCAGGGGTTCGAGGTCTTCGCCGATCTGCTCGATTATGCCTTTGAGAGCGGTCAACCTTCGGCTCTGGCCTCCTTCGAGGCCACGGGCCGCGCCTATCTCGCCTTTGCCCGCAAATACCCCGGGCATTACATCGCCATGTTCGAGAGCGGCATCTCCATGCAACGCACGCCGGAGCTGCATCAGGTGGCGACCCGGGCCCTGGGGGTGCTGGAACGCGCCGCCGAACATCTGTCGCAACAGATCCCGGCCGAGAACCGCCCGCCGCCACAGATGTTTGCCGCCCATATCTGGGCCATGTCGCACGGGGTGGTCGAACTTTTCGCCCGCGGAACCCCCGGCGCGAAATGCCCGTTTCCGCCCGAAGACCTTTTGGAAACCGGAATCGGTATATACCTTCGGGGATTGGGCCTCATTCCTCAGGATACGCCAGAGGACACGTGACGGCCCCGAGCCTCGGAGGGGACGCAGATATGGATCGACAGAACCGGGACCGACTGACCCGCAGGCGCCTGCTTTGCTCCGGCCTGGCCACGGCGACCACCGCGCTTTTGCCGATGCCTCTGTTGGCGCGGGACAAGCCCAAGACCATGAGCTACGGCGATGAGAAGCTCGACATCTACAAGGCCGGTCAGACGCGCGGGGCGATGATCTATGTCCATGGCGGCGCCTGGCGCATGGGATCGCGCAAGAACGTCAACGCCAAACCCGACTGGTGCAACGCCATGGGGCTCGATTTCATCTCGATCGATTACCCGCTCCTGCCCAAGGCTCCGGTCAAGGATCAGATTAACTCCGTCCGGCAAGCCATTGAATGGGTGTTCAGAAATCACAGTGAGCCCGCAAAGACCCTGGTCATGGGCCATTCCGCCGGTGCCCATCTCGCCGCCATGGCAACGCTGATCGGCTGGTCGCCGAAACCGGCGGGCGTCATTCTCAACGACTCTGGTGCACTCGATCTGGTGACGCTGGCACGGGCCTATCAGGGCCATCTGCCCTTCGGCACGCGCCACGCGTTCAAGGACCGCGACGACTGGGGCACGCTGTCGCCGGCCTACCGTCTGGCGCGCAATATGCCGCCCACGCTGGGGATCTGGTCCAAGGCCCGCGGCCATGCCATGGCGATGTCGAATTTTGCCACCAATATGCGTGGCATGGGCGGCGACATCACCCTGTTCGACGGCAGCGCCTATGGCCATGCCGAGCTGAACCGCGAGCTGGGCCGCGGCAAGATGCCCGATCTGGAACAGGCAATCACCCGGTTCATGCGCAAGGTGCTGTGAGACTACCAGGGGTCTTGCCCGCCTTGCGGAGGACCCGCGGGACCTGCCCTCAGCTGCCCTCTTTGAACACCACCAACGCGCCGGGGGACCAGCTCACACGGACCGTTGCACCGACGTCGAGCACGTCGCGACCGAAGATGTTGCGCATGGAGATGCGCACGGTCTTGTCGACGCCTTCGAAACGCACGTCGTAATAGGTCATGTCACCGTAATAGACGACCTCCTCGATCACGGCCGGGGCCTCGCGATGGCTGGCCACCTGCCCCTCATAGAGCAGCGTCAGGGTCTCCGGGCGGAAACCGACGCTGCCGGCCCCTTGCGGAAAGCCCTCCGGACTTTGATCCGCAGCGACCTCCGCCTCGCCCAGACCGGCGACGGAAACGAGCCTCTTGCCGCCCTCCTCGCGACATGTCGCAGGCAGGAAATTCATCACCCCGATGAAATCGGCAACGCGTTTCGATTTCGGACGCCGGTAGAGCACCTCCGGATCGTCGCATTGGGCAATCTCGCCCTCGAACATCACCGCGATACGGTCGGACATCACGAGCGCCTCTTCCTGATCATGGGTGACCAGGATAAAGGTGATGCCGACCTCGCGCTGGAGCTTGATCAGCTCGACCTGCATCTGTTCGCGCATCTTGCGATCGAGCGCCGAGAGCGGCTCATCAAGCAAGAGCACCTTGGGTTTCAACACCAGAGCACGGGCCAGTGCCACACGTTGCCGCTGACCGCCGGAAAGCGCATGCGCCGCGCGGTGGCCATAGCCCTTGAGGCCGACCATCTCGAGCGCGGCCTCGGCGGCGGCGCGCTTCTCCGCCTTCGACATCGGGGATTTGCGCAGCCCGAAGGCGACGTTTTCCAACACGGTGAGATGCGGAAAGATCGCGTAGCTCTGGAACACCATATTGGTGGGGCGCTTGTTGGCAGGCACCCCGCGCATGTCGCGCTCCGAGATCATCACCGTGCCGCTGTCATAGTCCTCGAACCCGGCGATGGTGCGCAACAGCGTGGTCTTGCCACAACCAGAGGGCCCGAGAAGCGAGAAGAACTCGCCCTGCCCGATCTCGAGCGTGATGCCGCGGAGCGCGTGATAGTCGCCGTAATGTTTCTGGACATTCGAAAGCGAAATGAGCGCAGGCCCGGCGGGTCGTTTCTTGATGGTCATCTTAGAGGAAGCCCCCGGTGTCTTTAAGCCCGGCGCGCTTGGCGCCACGGCGGCGGAAGAATTCGGCGATGGTAATCAGCAGGACCGACAGAACGACGAGGATCGTGCCAAGCGCCATCACGGCGGGTAGCAGTTTCGGGAACCGCAGCATGGAGAACAGGTACACCGGCAGGGTCGGGTCGGAGCCAGTGAGGAAGAAGGCGATGATGAACTCATCCATCGAGATGGTGAAAGAGATCAGCAAGGCCGAGATGATCCCCGGCATCACCAGCGGCAGGGTCACGAGGCGAAAGGCCGACGCCGGCGTCTCGCCAAGATCATAGGCCGCCTCTTCGAGCGACGGATCGAGCGAGGCAAAGGCCGATTGCAGGATGGCGATGGCAAAAGGCGTACAGATCAGCGTGTGCCCGGCGATCACCGACCAGGCGCCAGTGTCGAACCCCATGCGCAGGATCACGATCAGAAGCGAGACGGCGACGATGATCTCCGGCAACACCAAGGGCAGCATGATGAAGCCCATGATGCCCTTTTGCCCGGGAAAGGAATAGCGCGTCGCGGCCATGGCGGCGAACACCCCGAGCACGGTGGCGAGCACAGCAGAGGTCACGGCGATCTTCAACGAGTTCAGGAGCGCGCCATGCATTTCCGTGAGCGTCAAAAGCTGGGTGAACCACTCCGTGGTGAAGTTCTCCAACGGAAAGGCGATGATCGTCGAGCTGTTGAAGGCAAAGAGCGGCAACAGAAAGATCGGCGCATAGAGGAAGACCAGATAGAGGATGGCATAGGCTTTGAGCGATTTCATTTCCGGCCCCCATTCGCCTTGCCGCCGCCCGCGGCGCGATGGCCGAGGATCAGGAAAAGGATCGAGATCACCGCCACGATCAGCATCGCCAGCACCGCCAGCGTCGCCCCCAGCGGCGCATTGTTCAGGCGCAGGAACTGGGTCTGGATCATATTGGCGATCATCAGCCCGCCCGGCCCGCCAACGAGCCGCGGCGTGACATAGTCGCCAATCGTGGGAATGAAGACGATCAAGACGGCGGCGACCACGCCCGGCGCCGCCAGCGGCAGGGTCACGCGCAGGAAGGTCATGGTCCGGCTCTCGCCGAGATCGCGCGAGGCCTCGAGAAGCGAGCGGTCGATCTTTTCAAGCGCGACAAAGATGGGCAGGATCGCAAACGGCGCATAGGCATGCGCCAGCGTGATCACCACCGCGTTGACGTTATAGAGGATGAAAGTCAGAGGTTCATCAATCAAACCAACCGCTTGCAGGCCTGAGTTGAGAACGCCGTTATAGCCGAGAATGACCTTCCACAGGAACACCCGGATCAGGTACGAGGTCCAGAACGGGATGGTGATCAGGAAAATCCACAGGCTCTTGTGCTCGGGCTTCACCCCGAAAGACACGAAATAGGCGATCGGAAAGGCCAGCAGCACGGTGATCAGGGTCACCAGACCCGAGACCATCAGCGAGCGCAGCATAAGCTGGCGATAGAGCGGATCGGTGAGCGCCTCGCGATAATTCACCAGCGACAGGCCCGGCTCGAAATCGCGCACCCCGGTCTGGGTCAGAAAGGAGATCGCGAAAATCGCTATCAGCGGCACGGCCAGGAGCAGGAGCGCATAAAGCGCGGTCGGCGAGACCAGCAAAAGCCCCACGCCCTTCTCCGAACGGAAAAACTGATGCAGCCTTTCCCCTATCCTCATGCGCACCCCACCATGTTGTCGCCTCTTGCTTCGTGCCTCATGAAAATCGTTCAAATGTTTTGATCAAATTTGCAAGCGCTTTCCCGTCATTCCGCCGGGACAATGCTCAAATCCAGGGCCGCCGCCAGTTGATCGATCATCAAACGGGCGAAATCGGCATTGGCATGAATCACATCATCGACCGGGTGCCGAATATTCCCGGCCTTCGCCAAACGCAGCGAGCCACGCATGAACTTGTATTTGGTAAACAACCCATCGCGGATCGTGCGCGGCGGTTGCGCCAGATAGCGCACCCCGGCCGCCCGGCAGATCCGGCGCGCGATCCGGTCATATTCCTGCGACAGCCAGATCCCGTCGCCGCGCTCGTGCAGCCGGGTGAAACCGGCGAATTTATACCCCTGTTCCCTGGCCGAAACGGCCGGGCGCGGCTGGCTCGCCAGAAACACCGGCGCCGCGCCCGCCTGCGCCAGGTCCCGCGCCAGACGATAGCCCAATGTCGCCCGCAACCGCTCGCGGCAATAGGCCTCGGTGAGCGCGCCGGAGGTCAGCGGCCGGTTGCGTTCCACCGCATCCCTATGGCCCGCGACCGAGGGCAGCGCCATGCTGGAAACCTGATTGAACACCCGCACCGGCGCAAAGATCGAGAATTGCAGACCGGTGACCACGAAAGCATCGATTCCGGCCAGATCGAGCCGGTCCTGCCCGGTCAGGGCCAACAACCGCGCCCGCGCCTCGGCATCGTCACTCACCAGCGCGCCCTCTTCGACCCGGTAACATTCCAGGCTTTTGCCATGGGCACCAAAGGGGATGAAACGCATTTCGGGCCAGCGCGCCGCCCACTGATCGCTGGCGGTGACAAAGGCGGCCATATGGGAATTGCCGAGGACACAGACGGTCTTTGCTGGCAGTGTCATTTCCGCAAAGCCTCCAAGAGCGCCTCTTCACAGATCAGCTCATCCTCGGGCGCCTCGACATCCGCGTCCTCCTCATCGGTCTCGGCAGGCCCGCTGAGCGCCCGAAGCCCCCGGAGATCAACGTCAGATCCCGCGCGCGCGCCATGCGCCGTCTCGCCCGCCTCCATCTCCGCAAGCGCATCGAGCAAACCATGCGCGACCAGAAACACGCCCATCACGGTCTCGACCATCTCCTGCGTCACCCCCCGCAGGTTGGCCTCATAGGCGGTCGCCGCCATCGCCGTGGAGGTGACGATCTCGTAGGAAGGAAAATAATCGACCGCGGCTTCTCCCGCCGCGACATCGCCGGCCGCCGCCCGCAGCACGGATTTCGAATAGCTGCTGGCGCTGAGCACGTGATCGCCGGAGGCCGTCGCCGTCAGCGGTACCGGAGAAACCGTCAGCAAGAGTTTGATATTCGGGTTCAATTCCTGCATGAGGCGAAGCGTTTCCCGGAGATCCTCCAGCACCTCGTCATAGCTGAAATTGTGAAAGGCAAAGCGCCTTTCCCGATAGCGCCCGGCGATCACCCCCGGCGCCATGGCGAGCGTCTTGCCGGCACGTTTGTCGATCCAGCCTTCGGTCAGGCCGAGGGTGAAGACAAGGACATCCGTGGAGCTGATCAGGGCCAGAACCGCCTCGAGATGCGCGCGGCGCAATTCCATCGCCTCTTCGAGAGAGGCACAGCCGGTCGGCTCGACCCCGGGCCGCAGCATGTCGTACCAACGCCCCTTGCGGGTCAGGAACAGCCGTTTGTCGACCCGCCCCGCCATCGCGTCTTCGAGCAATTCGCGCATTTGCCGGGCGGTGTAGATATTGCCGTAGCGCGCCGAATAGAGGCCGTAGCCGAAGCGCGTCGCCAGTTCCTCGCCCATGCCCTTGGGCGCCGGTTCGCCGTCCAGGACATTGATCCCGGCGAGGCGCAGATACCGGCCGATATGCTGGGCAAAACAGCTGCCCGCCGTGGCCACCCGGGTGGTGTGGGTGAGATGAAATTTCGGCTTGTGCAGCCCCGGCCAATCCATGCGATCCGTCTCGACCACCCCGCTGCGCCAGAAACCCTCCGGCGGGATATCTTCGTAAGGATGGGTCAACTCGAATCCTGCTCCATATTGATCACCAGACAGGTAGATAGCTGCGTTTCATGCCAATTTTGCGGCAAGATGTGTCAACATCCGCTCTCCATATCGCGCATTCGCATGCCGGAAATCAACTTTGCGCCCGTTCTTTTGCCAGAACGGCGGTCGCAGCGTGCCGACCATGAACCGCGTGTCGGTGAACAGATCCTCGTCGATGGTCTCCGGCGGCTGCGCCATGTAATGCGCCCCGACGCGCGCGCAGGTCTCATGCGCCAGCCGCTCATAGGTTTCGGAGATGAACGCCCCCGAACCACGCTCCAATGCACTGCAAAAGGTTCCGAACCGGGTACCTTTGACCAGGACCTGACGGGTCGGGCGCGGCTGGCACATCACCCAGATCGGCAGATCCGTCGCCTGACGCAGATCCCGCACGACATCCATGGCCAGTGCGTTCGACAAGCGATCGACGATGATGCGGCGCAGGAGCGCCTCGGAGATCAGCGTCATGCCGTTTCGTGCCGCCGTTTCGTGATCTCTGGCGCTGTCCATCGCCACCACCCCGAGATCGCGAAACACCTGCGTCACATGGAAAATGGAAAACCGCATCCCGGTCACCAGGATGGCGTCGAAATCCGCCAGCCGCGCGCGTTCCTTGCGCCCCGCCCGAGCCGCCTTGCCGTCCGGATCGTCGAAATTGCCGCAAAACAGACCGTCTTCGATCGTATAGGCTTGCAGCCGATCACCATGCGCGGCCACGCACTCCAGATCGATGCCGAGATCCTGATCGGATTGCTGAAGCGCCCGCATATAGGCCCCGACATGGGAATTGCCGATCATCAACGCGCGTTTGCTCATTTCTGCAGCGCCTCGATCAGGCTCTCCTCACAGACGAGATCATCCTCCTGCCCATCGAGATATTCAGGGTCCTCCGCCGGAGCGGGATCTTCCGCGTCCCGTCTCGCGCTGTCCTGCGTGTCCCGCAGCCCGTAGGCGTCCAGAAACACCGCCATGACATCGGCCACAACCTCCGGACGAATGCTGCGCAGGTTGTCCTGATAGGCCATGCCGTCGCGCGCCCATGTGGTCACGATCTCATAGCCCGGGAAATAATCCACATTGTTGAACCGCATCGCCATCTCACCGGCCACCGAGCGCAGGGTCGACTTGGTGTAGGTGCTCGCATTGAGCACATGATCGCCCGATGCGGTGGCGGTGATCGGCACGGGAGAGGTGGTCAGAATGATCTTTATCTTCTTATGAAACTGCCGCAATGTCGCACGGATCGCCTTGAGATCCTTCAACAATTCCGAATGGCTGAAATTGTGGAAACGATAGGTGCCGGGATCATATTCGCCGGCGATCACCCCCGGGGCGACCGGCAGGCAGCGCCCCGTCGGACCATGTAGCCAGGCCTCGGTCAGGCCCAGGGTGAAGACAAAGACATCCGTTGTCTCGAACAGTCCTCGAAGGCGCGCCAGATGCAATCGGCGCAGCTCGAGAACCTCTCTCACGCTGGCACAGCCATCCGGCTCCACATTCGGGCGCAGCATGTCGAAAAACCGCCCTTTCCGCTGCCAGATCAGTTCCTCGCGCACCGTCCCTGTCTGGACGTCCTGCAAAAGCTCGAGCAATTGCCGCGGCGTGTAGATATTGCCGTACCGCGCCGAATGCAGCCCGTAGCCGAATTCCCGCGCCAGGTCTTCCTGCAAGGCCTCCGGTGCGGGTTCGACGTCCAGAATGGGCATGTTCTGATCCGCGAGCGCCTGACGGATCCGCTGCGCGAAACAGCTTCCGGCCGTGGCCACCCGCGTCTCGGGCTCGATCGCGAATTTCGGCACGAACAGATCCGGCCAAAGCGTCTTGTCCGTCTGGACCACGCCGGTTTTCCAAAATGCACTCGGCGCCAGATCTGAATAGGGATTTTTCAAAATGCACTCGCCTTACGTTTCTCATCAACTATGAGACAGCGGCCCAGCCCTGCCAAGGGCAAACAACGGTCGCTAAGAAAGAGAAAACCGCCGACAGGTCTCCCTGCGGCGGCTTTCCGAACATGTGATCCAGTGAGCGCTTAACGCTTGGAGAACTGGAAGGACCGGCGGGCTTTGCGCTTACCGAATTTCTTACGCTCGACGACGCGGCTGTCGCGGGTCAGGAAGCCGGCGGCTTTCAGAGCGCCACGCAGTTCCGGGTTGTAGAGCTGCAGAGCTTTCGAGATGCCGTGTTTCACAGCACCGGCCTGACCGGAGAGACCGCCGCCCTTGACGGTGGCGACGACGTCGAATTCACCTTCGACGCCAGCGATCTCGGCCGGCTGTTTCACGATCAGCTGGAGCACCGGACGGGCAAAGTAGACGGACATGTCCTTGCCGTTAACGGTGACCTTGCCGGAGCCCGGCTTGATCCAGACACGGGCAACAGCGTCTTTACGCTTGCCAGTGGCGTAGGAACGGCCCAGCTCGTCACGGACGGGTTCACGGGGCGCAGCCACTTCGACGACGGCTTCGCCACCGGCGACGGCATTCAGCTCGTCGAGGGATTTGATTTCATCAGCCATGATTATGCGCTCCGGGTGTTTTTCTTGTTCATGGACTTGACGTCCAGAACTTCGGGGTTCTGAGCCTCATGCGGGTGCTCGGCACCGGCGTAGACGCGCAGGTTGGTCATCTGCTTGCGGGACAGTTTGCCGCCCGGCAGCATGCGCTGCACAGCTTTGGTCACGACGCGCTCGGGGTGATCGCCCTCGAGGATCTGGCCCATGGTGCGGGATTTGATGCCGCCCGGGTGGCCGGTGTGCCAGTAGAAACGCTCATCCGTGCGTTTCTTGCCGGTCAGCTGGATCTTGTCGGCGTTGATCACGATGACATTGTCACCCATGTCCATGGACGGGGTGAAGGTGGCTTTGTGTTTGCCACGCAGACGCATGGCGACGATCGAGGCGAGACGGCCCAGCACCACGCCCTCGGCGTCGATGATGATCCATTTCTTGTCGATGTCCGCCGGTGTTGCGGAGAAGGTTTTCATTGGTCTTGCCCTTTTGGGTGAGAATTCGATTGAGCGTGTTCTAAGCATTTCACGCGCCGGGTCAAGCGCCGTTTTCCTGTGTTTTTCTAGAAAAAACAATATGTTAAAAAATAGGTATTATTTTACCCCAAAAATCCGGGCTTTCACGGCGCCTTCAGAGCTGTTCAAAGGGATTTCACAGGCCAAATCACGCTTGCGCTGTGTCATATCAGGCTGGTCGAGCCTGATCTAGGCTCGGCCCAGCCAGAACCCAGCGGAAAGACCGGATGCAAGCCCTCTCCAGATACAAGGATTATCTCAAACAGATCGTCTATGGCGGCAATGACGGGATCGTCACCACATTTGCCGTGGTGGCGGGCTTTGCCGGCGCCGATGCCACCGGGCTCGACAAGGTCGGAACGCTGGCCGTGCTGATCTTCGGCCTCGCCAATCTCTTTGCCGATGCCACATCCATGGGGCTGGGCGAGTTTCTCTCCGCCCGCGCCGCGCGCGACATGATCCGCCACCGGCACCGGCAGTTGCACCGCGATCCCTCGCTTCAGGTCCGGGGGCTGACCGAACATCTGAAGGAACACGGGCTTTCCACCCTGGATGCCACCACCATGGCCTCGCTGGCGGCGCAATCGCCGGGGCTGATGGCGGAAATGACATTGAGCCAAGTCGAAGGCATCGAAGATCCCGGGCAAGGCGCGCTCTGGCCGCGGGCGCTGATCACCTTCATCTCCTTCGTCAGTTTCGGCACCCTGCCGCTCCTGCCCTATCTGTTCAGCACCCCGGGTCCCAATCAGATCTATTACGCCAGCACAGCCACTTTCGTGGCGCTGGTGCTGTTGGGGCTGTTGCGCCATGTCGCCACCCGCGCGGGGCTGGGCCGGGCCCTTGGCGAGACCGTGCTGGTCGGCAGCCTCTGTGCCTTTGTCGCCTATGGGGTCGGGCTTCTGGTTGCCGGCCTGGCCTGAGCCGGAGCCGCCCCCCGCTCGCCCGCCCTGCCGGCCTCGCCACGGCAGAGATGTGAACGGTAACGGGACCGACAACAGGACCGGGAACAGCCACGGTAACAGGGTTGTGAAAATTTAGTATACAAATGTATACACCCCTTCCCTCGGCTTGCGGAATGCGCTAACAAAAGGCGACTCTCCCTCATCCTCCAAGGAGCGCTCCCCAGATGACCAAGATCAAGGTAGAAAACCCCATCGTCGAAATGGACGGTGATGAGATGACCCGCATCATGTGGGACTTCATCAAGAAGAAACTCATCCTCCCCTATCTCGACATCGACCTGCTCTATTATGATCTCGGCATCGAGAGCCGCGACGAGACCGACGACCAGATCACCGTGGATGCGGCCGAAAAGACCAAAGAGGTCGGCGTCGCGGTGAAATGCGCCACGATCACCCCGGACGAGCAGCGCGTCGAGGAATTCAATCTCAAGCGCATGTACCGCTCGCCCAATGGCACGATCCGCAACATCTTGGGCGGGACGATCTTTCGCCAGCCGATCATCTGCAAGAACGTGCCGCGGCTTGTGCCGGGCTGGACCAGCCCGATCGTCGTCGGCCGCCATGCTTACGGTGATCAGTATCGCGCAACGGATTTTCATTTCCCGGGCGCCGGCAAGCTGACGATGAAATTCGTCGGCGAAGATGGTACGGTGATCGAGAAAGAAGTGTTCGATGCCCCCTCCGCCGGGGTCTATCAGGCGATGTACAACCTCGATGCCTCGATCCGCGATTTCGCCCGCGCCTCGCTCAACTACGGTCTCTCGGTGGGCTGGCCGGTCTACCTGTCGACCAAGAACACCATCCTCAAGGCCTATGATGGCCGGTTCAAGGATCTCTTCCAGGAGATCTATGACGAGGAATTCGCCGACAAGTTCAAGAAGGCCGGGATCTGGTACGAACACCGTCTGATCGACGACATGGTCGCCTGTGCGCTCAAATGGTCCGGTAAATTCGTCTGGGCCTGCAAGAACTACGATGGCGACGTCCAGTCCGACACGGTGGCACAGGGCTTTGGCTCGCTGGGCCTCATGACCTCGCAGCTGATGACCCCCGATGGCAAGATCGTCGAGGCCGAAGCGGCGCATGGCACGGTGACGCGCCACTATCGCCAGCATCAGGCCGGCGAAGCCACCTCCACGAACTCGGTTGCCTCGATCTATGCCTGGACCGGCGGCCTCAAGCACCGCGCCAAGCTCGACAACAACGAGCAGCTGATGCGGTTTGCCACCACGCTCGAGAAAGTCATCGTCGACACGGTGGAAAGCGGCTTCATGACGAAAGACCTCGCTTTGCTCGTCGGCCCGAACCAGAGCTGGCTCACCACCATGGGCTTTTTGGAAAAGATCGACGAGAACCTGAACAAGGCTTTGGCAGGCTAAGACCCCCAGTCCGACCTGCCAATATGGCCGGGGCCCGCACGCCCCGGCCTTTTTTATGTGCCCAGGATATGCACCCGACCCTCACGACCGGCGCGGAAACAGGGTGGCGAGCCAGTCGAGAAAGACCCGCACCCGGGGCGAGAGCTGGCGGTTGCGCGGATAGAGCAGCGAGATCGGCGTCGGGCGCGGCGGCGTGGCGGCGAGCACTTCGATGAGACGGCCGGCCCTGATGTCCTCCTCGGCCTGATAGCGCAGGATCTGGATCAGACCGTGCCCCAAGCGCGCCGAGGCGAGATAGCTCTCGCTGGCACTGACCGCAAACCGGCTGGGCAGGACCATTTCCCGCGCCTCGCCCTGCTCCGAGAATTCCAGCGGCAGCAGCCCGCCGCGCGCCGCGGACCAGAACCCGACCATCTGATGTCCGGTGAGCGCGTCATGGGAGTCGGGCCTGCCGAAACGCGCCAGATAGGACGGTGCGGCCAGCGTCACCTTGTCGAGAGACGCCACCCGGCGCACCACCATGGCACCGTTTATGTCACCGGCCATGTCATCGCCCGCGTCACCTGCGGCCAGCGCGTCCCGCGCCTCCCCACGACACGCCCCCCGGCATTCCCCCCAACACTCCCCCAGGCGCAAGACACAATCGACCCCCTTACGCGTGAGATCGCCGTGACCATTGCCTTCGCTGAGCTGGAGATCGAGATCCGGATAGCTGTCGAGAAAACCCGCAAGCTTCGGCAAGATGAAATGCCGCGTCAGCGGGCCATCGGCCTCGACCCGCAACAACCCTCTGGGCTTGGCGCCGGCAAAGGCCTCCTCGGCCTCCTCGATCTCGGAGAGGATCGAAAGACATCGCTGATAATAGGCCTCGCCATCGAGCGTCGGGCGAACCGAGCGCGTGGTCCGTTGCAAAAGCTGCACCCCCAGACGCGCCTCCAGCCGCTTCACCGCATCCGTCGCCGTCGAACGCGGCAGGGACAGATCCTCGGCAGCTCGGGTAAAGCTGCGCCGTTCGACAATCCGCGTGAACACGCGCATAGCGTCAAGCCGGTCCATTTGTTCGATTACCCCGAATAGTGTTGACAAACTATGCCCAATTATACGGTGAAGATCATCCCTTAAATCTGGTCCGACACAGCACCGCCTGCGCCGTATTCCGAACCGATCCCGATGCCGGTGAAACCGTGCAACGAGGCGCGAAACCCTCTTTCGACCCGCCGGTTCAAGCCCCTTGCATCCCGGCGGCGGCTTTGCCACTCTGGGGGCATATTTCCAAATTCAATGAACCGTTTATCCACGGAAAGGCCGAGAGAATGCGCAAGAGCTCCACCGTCACCCTGCTGTCCCTTTTGGCGGCCGCCCTGGCCACGCCGGCGCTCGCGCATCTGCCGCCGGAGCAACACGGATCGTTTCTCGCCGGCGCATCGCATCCGCTCTTCGGCCTCGATCACGTGCTGGCGATGCTGGCCGTGGGGGTCTGGGCGCTGCAAATCGGGGGCCGCGCGATCTGGGCCGTGCCGGCAGGCTTCGTCGGCGCCATGACACTGGGCTATCTCGGCGCCGGCCTCGGCCTGCCGCTGCCGGTGGTCGAGCCGATGATCCTCGCCTCGACCATCCTACTCGGCCTGATGGTGACCCTGGCGCTGCGCCCCGCGCTTTGGGGCGGGGTCGCCATTGCCGCCTTCTTCGGCCTGTTCCACGGCCATGCCCATGGCGCGGAACTGGGCGCCGCATCTGCCCTGCCCTTTGGGGTCGGTTTCATCCTGATCACCGCGCTGCTGCATGCCGCCGGTGTCGTCATGGCGCAGTACATGGCGCGCGCCCATCCGCTGGCACCGCGTTTTCTCGGCGCCGCATCGGCGGTGCTCGGCCTGTCGCTGGCGTTCGGCTAAGCCCTGAACCATTAGAGGCGATGAAAAAGATCAGGCGCGGCCCCGTGTCGCGCCGGTTTTCTGGGGGGATTTTTTCAGGGCATTTGTCAGGGATCTTTCGGAAGAGATCCTGCGTCGCACATCGCTCTCCGCCCTGAAAGCACTCCGCCCTGAAAATACCAGAATGAATTAACCTTAATTCATTGAATACACGATGAAATATATGAAAACTTTTACCTGTTAGGCGTGTTTTAAGCATCCCTCTTCTAGACTCTCCCAAAACGGAGAGCAGAAGGTTTCCCGTCGATGCAGATCTCATCTGCCTATCAGCAAGCCGCGTTCATGGGCGCTACGAAAGACACGTTTTCCCTGCCGGCGCGCGCCGCCGGGGCTGTGTCCGCCATGTCCGGATCTGCCGGGCTGCCCTCCGCCCAGGCCAACGCCGCAGACCCGGTCGACAGCGCCCTCCCCCAGACATCCAAGCAATCCGCGATCCGCGCCGCACGCGACATCTTCGCGCCCTATGATCTGACGGCGATTTCCCCGACTGAAATCGACCAGTTGACCCGCGATCTCAAGACCGCGCGCTTCGACGATCTGGGCTTTGTCCTGGGCTTGGAGCGCGAGGGCGCGAGCTACCGGCAGGAGATGGAAAACTCGGGCAGCGTCTATGGCATCGGCGATGCCGGGTTCAACGCCGACGCCCCGGTCAATCTGATCGACAAGACCCGCGCCGATCTGGCGCTGGCACAGCGCTATGGTCAGGACACCGAGCGGCTTTCGCACCAGCTTGAGAAACTCGAGGTGGCGCAGATGAGCCGCGTTTCGCTGCCCCCCGCTGCGCGACCGCAACTCGCAGAGAACCTGATCCTGCTTCAGACCGGGCAGACCCCGGGAACCTAGTTTCATCACATACCGTATTGTCCAGAAGGGATTTACATGCAGATTTCCAGCAGCATTCAAAACCTTATGTCAGCAACGAGCAGTAAAACCGCCGCCGCCGATGCAGGGACACAGGCCAGCACGGCGCGCTTTACCGTCACGCCTGATCCACTCTCACCAGAGTCACTTTCATCGGGGCCACTCTCATCGGAGCCCTCCTCGAAAGACCGGATTTATGCCGATTACGACCTGAACAACATTTCGCCGCGCGAAATCGATGAGCTTGCAGACCGGTTGCGCGAGAACGGCAGCTACGAGTTCAAAGAGATGATGATGCTGGAGACCCGCGGCGAGCGCTTTACCCAGCATCTGCAAGACTCCTTGCGCGATGCCGGCATTCTCGACGAGATCACCTTCGAGCCTACCCGGCGCTTTGACTACCTCGGCTCGGCAGCGGATCAGATCGAACTGTCACGACGTCACGGCGACCCGACCGAGATGGCACAGGACAATCTCGACGCGCTGCGGGACATCCATCAGCGCTCCGAGGAGATCCGAACCGCAGAGCGCGCGCCCGTCGGCACAGGTGCGGCATTGACCCGTTCTCTGTTCGCGTTTCAAACCGCTGAAATTTGACCTCACGCGCCTGATCTGCCGCTATTTTCGGCATGCGCCCGGCGGGAGATGTCTTCTTGCCCCGGAGCGTTGATTTTTCGCTGGACAGGTCAATAATACTGTCCTATCTCGACGATATGCCAGCACCCGTCCCCATTCCCCTCAGCCCGCAAAAGCACAGCCTTCTCGAGGATGCGCAGGGTTTCTCCATTGCGCTCATCACCACGGCGATCGGGCTGACGATCATTTCGCAGCTGGGCTTCATCACCGGTCAGACCGCGGGTCTGGCGCTGGTGATTTCCTATCTCACCGGCTGGTCGTTTTCCTGGGTGTTCTGGCTGATCAACATCCCCTTCTATGTCCTGGCGTATTTTCGCATGGGGGTGGAATTCACCGTCAAATCCGCGCTCTGCGTCACCATCCTGTCTGTGCTCATCGCGGTGATCCCGCAATGGATGACATTCGAACATCTCAACCCGCTTTTCGGCACCGTGGCCTTCGGCATCCTCACCGGCTACGGGCTTTTGGGCACCTTCCGGCACAAGGGGTCGCTGGGCGGGCTGGGCGTCGTGGCGCTTTACGCGCAGGACCGTTTCGGCATCCGCGCCGGCTATGTCCAGCTCGGCTTCGACGCCGTGCTCTTTGCCGTGGCATTCTTCCTTTTCGAACCGAGCCGGGTCCTGTATTCGCTCTTGGGCGCGGTGATCCTCAACGGGGTGATCGCCTTCAATCACCGCCGCGATCGTTATATCGGCGAATGAGACCCTAACAGCGAAACGGGACGAGAGATGCAGACAGAGGTGCAAAACGCCGAAACACATACGTGGTTCGAGGATCTTCAGGGCTTTCTTTTCGGCACGTCCATGTGCGCCTTTGCCCTGGTGATGCTGCGCTCTCTCGGGCTGATCACCGGCCAGACCGCCGGGCTGGCGATCCTGATTTCCTATGTCTTCGGCCTGCCCTTTGGTTGGGTGTTCTTTGTCGTCAACCTGCCGTTCTACTGGTTTGGCTACAAACGCATGGGCAAGACCTTTGTCGGCAAGACCTTCATCAACGTGGCGCTGATCTCGGTCCTGTCCGAATGGTTCCCGAGCCTGGTGGATTTCAGCGACCTGACGCCGTGGTTCGGCGCCATCATCATCGGCTTCATGACCGGCGCCGGTCTCATGGCGATTTTCCGGCACGGCGGCTCGCTCGGCGGGCTGGGCATCCTGGCGCTCTATCTGCAGGACGCCACCGGGTTCAAAGCCGGCTATGTGCAGCTCGCCTTTGACGCCTGCCTGTTTGCCGTGGCGTTCTTCTTCCTGCCGCTGCCGCAGGTGCTCTATTCGCTTCTGGGCGCCGTGGTGGTCAATCTGGTGATCGCCATCAACCATCGCCGCGACCGCTATATCGCGATGTAAGAGGACCGGAGCATGCCCGCGCATTATATCTACCTCGTCCTCGCGATCTCGCTCGAGGTCATCGGCACCACGGCCATGGCCGCCTCTCAGCAATTTACCCGGCTGATCCCGGTGGTCATTCTGGTGATCTCCTACGGGCTGTCCTTTTACTTCCTGTCGCTGACGCTCAAAGTGGTGCCCGTGGGCATTGCCTATGCGGTCTGGTCGGGGCTGGGCATCGTTCTGATCTCGATGATCGGGCTGGTGTTTCTCGGGCAAAAGCTCGACCTCCCCGCGATCCTCGGCATGGCACTGATCATTCTCGGTGTGCTGGTGATCCACCTGTTCTCGAAAACCGCCGGGCATTAAAACCGCCGGGCATTGAGGCCGAAACCACCGCTCTGAGCGCCGCATCGCCGGGTTATTCCGCCTCTGCGCGCTTTTAACGCTGGCCTTTTCGCCGAAAGCCCGTTACCCGCAAGCCAACTCATTCTAGACGGACGTACGCACCCTATGGATCTTCGCAATATCGCCATCATCGCTCACGTTGACCACGGCAAGACCACGCTCGTGGACGAGCTTCTCAAACAGTCGGGCACGTTCCGCGAAAACCAGGCCACCACCGAGCGCGCCATGGATTCCAACGATCTGGAACGTGAACGCGGCATCACCATTCTGGCGAAAGCCACTTCGGTCGAGTGGAAAGGTCACCGCATCAACATCGTCGACACGCCCGGCCACGCCGACTTTGGCGCAGAAGTCGAGCGCATCCTCTCCATGGTCGACGGGGTTGTCCTTTTGGTGGACGCCGCCGAAGGCCCGATGCCGCAGACCAAATTCGTGACCTCGAAAGCGCTGGCTCTGGGCCTGCGCCCGATCGTCGTGCTGAACAAGGTCGACAAACCCGACGCCGAGCCGGACCGCGCGCTGGACGAATGTTTCGATCTCTTCGCCTCGTTGGACGCCAATGATGATCAGCTCGATTTCCCGCATCTCTACGCCTCCGGCCGCTCCGGCTGGTGTGACGCCGAGCTCGACGGGCCGCGCAAGAACCTCGACGCGCTGTTCAACCTGATCCTGAACCACGTCCCTGCGCCGCGTCAGCTCAAGCATCAGGACGAGCCGTTCAAAATGCTCGCCACCACGCTGGGCTCCGACCCGTTCCTGGGCCGCCTGCTCACCGGTCGCGTTGAAAGCGGCAAGATCAAAGCCGGCGCCACCGTGCAGGCTCTGACCCGCAACGGCCAGAAGATCGAACAATTCCAGGTCAAGAAGATCCAGGCCTTCCGCGGTCTCGCCATGGCCGAGATCGAGGAAGCCATCGCCGGCGATATCGTTTCGCTCTCCGGCATGACCAAGGCGACCGTGTCCGACACGATCTGTGCCCTCGAAGTCGATGAGCCGCTCGAAGCCCAGCCGATCGATCCGCCGACCATCACCGTCACCTTCGGCATCAACGACAGCCCGCTGGCCGGTCGCGAAGGCAAAAAGGTGCAGTCGCGCGTGATCCGCGATCGTCTCATGAAAGAGGCGGAGACCAACGTCGCGATCAAGGTCAAGGACACCCCCGGCGGCGAGGCCTTCGAGGTCTCCGGCCGTGGCGAATTGCAGATGGGCGTGTTGATCGAGAACATGCGCCGCGAAGGCTTCGAACTGTCGATCTCCCGCCCGCAGGTGATCATGCGCGAGGAAGACGGTCAGCGCATGGAGCCGGTCGAGGAAGTCACGGTTGACGTCGACGACGAATATTCGGGCGCTGTGATCGAAAAGCTCACCGGTACCCGCAAGGGCGAGCTGACCGAGATGAAACAGCAGAACGGCAAGACGCGGATCATCGCCCATGTGCCGTCGCGCGGTCTCATCGGCTATCACGGCGAGTTCCTCACCGACACCCGCGGCACCGGCGTGCTGAACAGGGTGTTCCACGGCTGGACCCCGTTCAAAGGCGCGATCCCGGGCCGTCGTCAGGGCGTGCTGATCTCGATGGAAGATGGCGAGACCGTCGCCTATGCGCTGTGGAACCTCGAGGAGCGCGGCAAGCTCTTCCTCGGCGCCCAAGCCAAGGTCTACCAGGGCATGATCATCGGCGAGCATTCGCGCGACAACGATCTCGAGGTGAACCCGCTGAAAGGCAAGAAACTCACCAACGTGCGTGCCTCGGGCACCGATGACGCGGTGCGTCTGACCACGCCAACCACCCTGTCGCTGGAAGAGGCCATCGCCTATATCAACGACGACGAGCTGGTGGAAGTGACGCCCGAGAGCGTGCGCCTGCGCAAACGCTATCTCGACCCGCATGAGCGCAAGCGCATGGCGAAAGCCGCGCAGTAAGCCCCTCATTGGTGCAGAAATTTGGAAAGACCCGCCCCTACGGCGGGTCTTTTTACATCTGCGCGCAGAACCTGTGCACGCAAACCGCTTAGGATCGGGGCCCATCTGCGCTATCTATGGTTCAAAGGAGACCAGCCATGCGCAAGATCCAGAGCCAAGGGGTTCATCACATCACCATCGTCGGAAGCGATCGCCAGACCAGCATCGATTTCTGGGAGGGCTTGCTTGGCATGCCCTTTGTTTTTGATCAGCCCAATCTCGACGATCCGGAACAGGGCCATCTCTATTTCGATCCCGGCGACGGACGCTTGATCACGGTGTTCACCAATGAAAGCCGCAAGCCCGGGCGTCACCGGATAGATCAGGGACCGGGAAGCTTGCATCACCTGGCCTTGAATGTCTCGAAAGTCACCTTCGACCAGGTGGTGGAGCGGCTGGGCGCGCGTGGCGTGGAGCATTCCGGCGTCAAGGATCGCGGCTTCATGGACAGTATCTATTTCCGCGAGCCCAATGGCATGCTGATCGAACTTGCTTCCTACCGGTTCGAACCACCGGCGGGTTACACCCATGTGGATGTGCTGCACCGCGCCCATCTGATCCGGGTGGCCGCAGGCGACGATCATATCGACAAGGTGCACCTGGCCGACGCGATCGAGGCGCTGGTGGCAGAAGGCACGAAGAGCCTGTCCGCGGATCGCAGCCCGAAAACCCCTTTCGCGAAATAATGTCCCGGAATGCGACCGGGCCGGGAAACTGTGGCCGTCGGCCTTGTGGGACCTTCTGCCATTCGAATAAAGCGCAACCACCCGGAATCAAGCCGAAGGCGCCGGGCGTGCGCCGGACCGTCCCGGCGGTCAGGCGCATTGCCATCTTCGTGCAACGATTAGGTCTTTCTCACATTTGGTAGGCATAAAGCGCAACGATCAAAAGTCGCAGCGCCTGCCCGCGGTCCGGCGCTCGCCCTCATGACCAATGTCCCCCAAGGCCTCAAAACCGATCTGTACCCAAAGAAAAAGGCGCGAGGTCTCCCTCGCGCCTTTTCAACTGAATAGCGTGAAACTTACTCTTCGGTCTCGACCACCAGCAACTCGCGTTCCGAAGCGCCTTTGGCGTGGCTCAGCGCCTCCTGGTACTCGGGCGAGTGATAACAGGCCACCGCCGCCTCGACCGTGTCGAATTTCGCCACCACGTTGCGCGGGCGCTCCTTGCCTTCGAGCTGCACATAGCGGGCAGCCCGAGCGATGAACTTGCCGCCATGTTTGGCGATCGCGGGACCGGCGAGCTTGGCGTATTTGCCATAGGCCTCTTCGTCGGTGACGGTCACATGGGCAATCCAGAGTGCGGGCATGTCTTATCCTTTCAACAGCGTTTCAGCAGCAGCGATGGCGGCCTCGGCACCGGAGAAATCCTTGCCGCCGCCCTGCGCCATATCGGGACGGCCACCGCCGCCCTTGCCACCGACGGCGGGCACAGCGGCCTTCAAGACGTCAACGGCAGAGATCTTGTCCGTGAGATCATCGGTGACGCCACAGGCCACGGCGACCTTGCCGTCTTCCTCGGCGATCAACAGGATCACGCCGGACCCAAGATTGCCCTTATGCGCATCGATGAGGCCGCGCAGATCCTTGCCCGAAACGCCCTTGAGCGCCTGCGCCAGGAACGGCACACCATTGACATCCTTGGCCTCGGCACCGCCACCAGAGGCCCCGCCCCCCATGGCAATCTGCTGCTTGAGATTGGCAACCTCCTGTTCGAGCTTCTTGCGCTCGTCGGACAGCGCCTTGACGCGCTCCACGACCTCGCCCACCGGGGTTTTCAACAGGTTCGCCACCTCGAGCGCGCGATGTGCCTCTCCCTCGAGATGGGCAATCGCGGCCTGACCGGTCAGCGCCTCGATCCGGCGCACACCGGCCGAGGAGGCACTGTCGCCCAGAATGACGCAAAGACCGATGTCGCCGGTGCGTTTCACATGGGTGCCGCCGCAAAGCTCGAGCGAATAGGTCATGCCATCGGCGCCCTTGCCGGTGTCGGCCGTGCCCATGGAGACAACGCGCACCTCGTCCCCGTATTTCTCACCGAACAGCGCCTGCGCGCCGATGGCACGGGCATCGTCCGGGGTCATGATCCGGGTCTCGACGGCGGTGTTTTGACGAATGAACCGGTTCACATCGCGCTCGACCTTGGAAATCTCTTCCGAGCTGAGCCCTTTGGCATGCGAGAAGTCGAACCGCAGACGATCCGGCGCATTCAGCGACCCGCGCTGCGCCACGTGATCGCCCAGGGTCTCGCGCAGCGCCTCGTGCAAGAGGTGCGTGGCGGAGTGGTTGGCGCGGATGGCGGAGCGGCGTGCGTGATCGACCTCGAGCGCGGCCGGCTGCCCCACCGCGATCTCGCCATTTTCCACCTCGGCGAAATGGATGAACACGCCAGCGACCTTCTTGGTGTCCGTCACCTTGGCGATGGCTTTTTCCACGCGGATCACACCGGTATCGCCGACCTGACCACCGGATTCGCCGTAGAACGGCGTCTGGTTGACGACGATCTGCACCGTGTCCCCGGCTTTGACGCTGTCGACACGGGCGCCGTCTTTCACCAGGGCGACCACCTCGCCCTCGGCCTTTTCGGTGTCATAGCCCAGGAATTCGGTCGTCCCCTTGTCCTCGGCAATGTCGTACCAGACGGTGGCATCGGCGGCCTCGCCGGAGCCGGCCCAGGCGGCACGCGCCTTGGCCTTCTGCTCCGCCATGGCGGCATCGAACCCGTCGGTATCGACCTCGCGGCCCTGTTCGCGCAGCGCGTCCTGGGTGAGATCGAGCGGGAAACCGTAAGTGTCGTAGAGCTTGAACGCCGCTTCGCCCGGAAGTTTCTCGCCCTCGGGCAGATCGGTGAGCTCGTCTTCCAGGAGTTTCAGTCCGCGATCGAGCGTCTGGATGAAGCGGGTTTCCTCGAGCTTCAGCGTCTCTTCGATCATCGCCTGACCGGTGCGCAACTCCGGATAGGCCTCGCCCATCTGGCGCACGAGCTCGGGCACCAGCGTGTGCATGATCGGATCTTTCGCGCCCAGAAGGTGGGCGTGGCGCATGGCGCGGCGCATGATCCGCCGCAGCACGTAACCGCGGCCCTCATTTGACGGCATCACGCCATCGGCGATCAGGAAGGAGGTGGAGCGCAGGTGATCCGCGATCACCCGGTGATGCACATTCTTGTCGCCATAGGGATCAACCGAGGTCGCATGCGCCGAGGCCTCGATCAAGGACTTCATCATGTCGGTGTCGAAATTGTCGTGGCTGCCCTGCAACAGCGCCGAAATCCGCTCCAGCCCCATGCCGGTGTCGATCGACTGCATCTCCAGCTCCGTCATGGTGCCGTCGGCGAAACGTTCGTTCTGCATGAACACGACGTTCCAGATCTCGATGAACCGATCCCCATCTTCTTCCGGAGAGCCCGGAGGACCGCCCCAGATGTGATCGCCATGGTCGTAGAAAATCTCGGTACAGGGACCGCAGGGGCCGGTGTCGCCCATCTGCCAGAAATTGTCCGAGGTGGCGATGCGGATGATCCGGTCTTCCGGCACGCCGACCTTTTTCCAGATCTCGAACGCCTCGTCATCGGTGTGATAGACGGTGGTGTAGAGCTTGTCCTTCGGGATGTCGAAATCTTTGGTGATCAGCTCCCAGGCAAAGGGGATCGCATCCTCCTTGAAATAGTCGCCAAAGGAGAAATTCCCCAGCATTTCGAAGAACGTATGGTGACGCGCCGTGTAGCCGACATTGTCCAAGTCGTTATGTTTGCCGCCGGCGCGGACGCATTTCTGCGCCGTGGTGGCACGGGTGTAGTCGCGTTTCTCCACCCCGGTGAAACAGTTCTTGAACTGTACCATGCCGGAGTTGGTGAACATCAGGGTCGGGTCGTTGCGCGGCACCAGCGGCGAGCTGGGCACAACGGTGTGACCATTGCGTTCAAAATAGTTGAGAAAGGTGGAGCGAATGTCGTTCACGCTGGGCATGTTGGGCGCATCCTTACGGAGAGTTCTGGCGTTCAGGACGGTTTACCGCTCCCAAGCGGGCCTGTCCATAACGGCAAACAGCAAAAAGGGCTGAAACCCTGAGGTTCCAACCCTTTTGCTCGAAACAGGTGGACCCACCATGCCTTCATGGCGGGCCTATCCAACGCCTGTCTCCCCCCGTCCCGAGGGAGGGGCTTTGTCCAACCAACTCACTCGTCGTCGAGCAGGTCGTCTTTTTCGAAATCATCGCCCAGATCGAAATCCAGCCCGTGGGCGGCGCGGATCTTGTCCTCGATCTCGAGCGCGATTTGCGGATTTTCCTTGAGGAAGCGTTTGGCATTCTCACGCCCCTGCCCGACGCGCTCATCGCCGTAGGAGAACCAGGCGCCGGATTTGTCGACCACGCCAGCCTTGACGCCAAGATCCAGCAGCTCGCCGGTTTTCGAGATGCCTTCGCCATACATGATGTCGAATTCGACCTGCTTGAACGGCGGCGCCACCTTGTTCTTCACCACTTTGACGCGGGTTTCGGAGCCCACGACCTCGTCACGGTCCTTGATCGCACCGATGCGGCGGATGTCGAGACGCACGGAGGAATAGAATTTCAGCGCATTGCCACCGGTGGTGGTCTCGGGGCTGCCGAACATCACGCCGATTTTCATGCGGATCTGGTTGATGAAGATCACGGTGCATTTCGAGCGGCTGATGGACCCGGTGAGCTTGCGCATGGCCTGGGACATCAGACGTGCCTGCACGCCGACGGAACTGTCGCCCATATCGCCTTCAAGCTCGGATTTGGGCGTCAGCGCCGCAACCGAGTCGACCACGACGAGAGAGACCGCGCCGGAGCGCACCAGCGTATCAACGATCTCGAGCGCCTGTTCGCCGGTATCCGGCTGCGAAATCAGCAATTCGTCGAGATCGACACCGAGTTTCTTGGCATAGATCGGGTCGAGCGCATGTTCGGCATCGACAAAGGCACAGACGCCGCCCTTTTTCTGTTCCTCGGCGACACAATGCAGCGTCAGCGTGGTTTTGCCCGAGGACTCAGGCCCGTAGATCTCGATGATCCGGCCTTTCGGAATACCGCCAATGCCCAGGGCAATGTCGAGCCCGAGAGAACCCGTCGAGGTCGCCTCGATCTCCTGCACCGGGTTGTCGGCGCCGAGTTTCATGATGGAGCCCTTGCCGAACTGCCGCTCGATCTGAGCCAATGCGCTGTCGAGGGCCTTCTGCTTGTCGCTGTCGTTCTTCGCCATGTCTTTCGTCGCCGTTGCCATGTTTCGCAATCCTTATTTCACACCCGACATCACGCGGCAATGCGGATCGCCCCGATCGGGCCCGGCATCCGGCGCGGTGACATCGCGGGGCTCTTGTTCACCTCTTGTTCTAAAATATCATTATGAACAAAATGAGAACATATCAACCAAAAATTCGAAAATCGTCCGGAAAGCCATAAAAAAGGCCCCTTGCGGGGCCTTTGCGCCTGTCTCGACCGGATTACTGGAACTGGGCCTGGACCGTCGCGGTGAGTTCCGAGAGCGAGAAGGGTTTCGGCAGAAAGACCGAGTTCGGGATTCGCGCCTGTTGTTCGGAGAAATGATCCTCGGCATAGCCGGAGACAAAGACCACTTTCACGCCGGGACGATGCTGCAACGCTTCGGAAACCCAGCTCGGCCCGTCCATGCCCGGCATGATCACGTCGGAGACGAAGACATCGATATGCAGGCTGTCGTCCTCGAGCGTATCAAGCGCCTCTTCGGCGCTCTCCGCCTCGATCACCGTATAGCCACGCAGCCGCAGCGCGCGCGAGGCAAAGGCCCGTACCGGGGCTTCGTCCTCGACCAGAAGGATCACGCCGGAGCCGCGTTCCGGCTGCGCCATCGAGGCGTCCGGAATGGGTTTCTTGCCGGCTTCGACCACCGCTTCGGCCCGGGCCGTATGGGCCGGCAGGAAGATGGTGAAGGCGGTTCCCGAGCCCACCACCGAGTCGACGAAGATGAACCCACCGGTCTGTTTGATGATACCATAGGCGGTGGAGAGCCCGAGCCCGGTGCCCTCTCCCGTGCGCTTGGTGGTGTAGAACGGCTCGAACACCTTCTGCAGCCGCTCCGGCGGGATACCGACGCCCTGGTCGGTGACGCTGACCACCACATATTCACCGGCGGGCAAGGTCGCCCGGTCGCGGGTGAAGGCTTCGCGCAGCACCTCGTTGCGGGTCTCGACCTTGATCTCGCCGCCCGTCGGCATGGCGTCGCGGGCATTCACCACCAGGTTCATGATCACCTGTTCGAGCTGGCGCTTGTCGACCCGGATCGGCAGGAGCCCGGCGTCGTGATTGAGCGTCAGCCGCACCTTCTCGCCCACCAGACGGTTCAACAGATGGGTCAGATCCGACAGCGTGTCGCGCAGGTCGATGACCTCGGGTTTCAGCGTCTGCTTGCGCGAGAACGCCAGCAATTGACCGACCAGCGAGGCGGCGCGATTGGCGTTCTGGTGGATCTGCACCAGATCGCCGTAATCCGAATCCGATTTGTCATGGCGCAGCAGGAGCAGGTCACAATGGCCGGAAATCGCGGTCAGCAGGTTGTTGAAATCATGCGCCACGCCGCCGGCGAGCTGACCGATCGCCTGCATTTTCTGGCTCTGCACGAATTGCGCCTCAAGCGATTTCAGCTCGGTGGCATCCGAGAGCACGGCGATCAGCTCGACCTGAGACTCCCCGCCTTCCACGCGGTTCAGAGAGATTTGCAGGAAAGTGTCATTCTGCGGCCGCGAGGCGCGGACGAATTCCGGTTTGCGGGCCCTCCCCATGGCCACGTCGCGCACCCAGTCCTGAACCGGACGGCCCAGCCCCTCGACCAGATCCGACAGGCCCAGCTTGTCATGGGTCGGGATCGCCAGAAGCTCCCGCGCCGGGCGATTGGATTGCAGCAACGTGCCGTCGATCGCCACTTTCAAAAGCGCCACGGGCAGCGCGTCGAACGCGTCCCATTCCCCGACATTGGGCGCGGCCTCGGGCATGAAATAGAGCTCTTTGCGGCCCGAGCCGCCGCTTTCATATTGCACGACACGGGCATTGATCCGGCCTTCGACACCGGCCAGCACATGCACATCGCCCGAGCGGATCGGCAGGTCGGTGACCATACGGTCGAGCGTCTTTTCGCGATGGCCGATGAGCCGGCGCATCGGGTCGTTCATGAACAGCACCCGGTTGTTCTTCGACAGCGTCACCATCGGCAGCGAGATCGCATCGCCGTCCAGAACGCTGCCCTTTTCGGCCATATCCTCGAACCGCCACAGGAACCCGTCTTCGCCGATCATATGCACCGCGAGCCGCACATGGCCGTGGCGCATCACCACATCCTCGCGCGCAGCCCCCTTGGCCAGCGCCCGCGATTGCAGGCGGCTCAGCGTCGAGGCCGGAGCGGCAAAGATATCCTCGAGCGTCGACAGAAGCGTCTGACCGCCCCGGCCGCCGAAGCGTTCGATCGCAGCGCGGTTCTCATAGCCGATCACCCCGTTGAGATCGGTGGTGAAGGACGGCGCGGCATCATTGGCGACGAATTCTTCCAAAGCGTCATAAAGGCGACGGCGCAGGCGCGACTGGCGATAGCTCAGGAACCGCACCAGAAGGGCGGCCCAGAGCAGTGCCGCACCGATGCCGAAGGTCCACAGACCGAAGAGCGGCATCGGGATCAGCAGCGCCAGAATGCAAAGCGCCAGCCCGCCGCCGGCGACGGCCATGCTATAGGGCGAAAGTCTCTCTGCCTGTTTCGACAGCGGACCTACGGTCATTGTTGTGCTGAACACCTGCGTCCTCTCACATTCTGCTCCCATGCTTCGCATGAGTCTCCCCACGCGCCGCAGGAGCTCCCCCCAGCATCGCATGAGCCGTCCGCCATATGCCTGTCAGAGGCGGATTCTTGCTCAGATCGTAGCCGACCCGCCCCGGGGATTTGAAGCTTTTTGGTGAACGGCGCTTTAAATAATGGTGCAATCTAGGATAAATCGCACGCCACTCTCCGTAAAGTTGTATTACAGGTAAATTTTTCCCGCAACTGCAGTATCCCCGCGCCGTCGGCAGCGGATACGGATCCGACGCATGGCGGCTCAGCCGGCCCGTTCCAGAATGGCGCAAAAGAACCCGTCCCCGCCTTCAAGCGGGCTGATCAGACGCTCGCGGCGCAGATGAAACGCCGGGTGACGGCTCACAAACCCGGCCACCTGATCCTGATTTTCGGCGCGAAACAGCGAACAGGTGGCATAGGCCAGCGTGCCGCCCGGGCGGACCATCGGCGCCACCTCCTCGAGGATCTCGGCCTGCAGCCCCTTGAGCACATCAAGCCGCGCCGCGGTGAGCGCCCATTTGCCCTGCGGGCTGCGCGAAAAAGCGCCGGAACCGGAACACGGCACATCGCAGAGAATGAGATCATAGCCATCGGCCAGCTCGGATTTACGTGCCGTCTTGATCGTGAGCCCGGCGCGCGAGGCCCGGGGCGCGATGTCCTGCATCCGGGCCGGGTCGACATCATGGGCGGTCAGGCTCAGATCGGCATGCGCCCCCATGGCGAGGCTCTTGCCGCCGCCGCCGGCGCAATAGTCCAGCACCTCCAACCCGTCGTGGAGCGGCAGCGCATCGATGATGGCCTGCGACCCCGCGTCCTGCAGCTCCACCACACCGGTGAGATAGGCCTGCGACCGGGCCACGCTACGCGCGCCGCGGGTCACTTTCAAAGCGCATTCGGACAGCGGATGCGGCACCGCCTCGATACCGTCATCGGCCAGAAGTTCGAGCGCGTGCCCGAGCGTCGATTTGCGATTGTTGACCCTGAGAAACACCTCGGAACGTTGCCGCATCAGCCCGAGCACCGGCTCGAGCGTGTCGCCCAGGGTCTCCTCATAGAGCGGCAGGAGCCAGTCCGGGCAATCGAGCCGGACGCCCTGCGGCGCCTCTTCCAGTGCCGCCCCGGCCCCGCGTTCGGCCTCGGTCAGCGGCCGCGGGGCAAAACGATCCTCGCAAAACAGCGCGTCGGGATCGGTGCCGGCAGCGCGCAATGCGCCGATCATCAGCTGACGCCCCGAGGGACGTCCCTCGCCCGCGCCGCCAAGCCAGGCATAGGACCGCCGACAGCGCAGCGCATCGAACACGTGATCGCGGATCGCGGCGCGGTCCTTGGAGCCGGCGAAGCGATGGCCCCGCGCCCAAGTGGTCAGGACCCGCTCGGCATTCTCGCCGGCAAGCACATCGTCAAGGATTTCAATCGCAGCGGAAAGGCGTGCGGCGGGTGTCATATCGGGCTCCGGCGTTCCGGGGCCTTTGCAACCCCTTTTGCTCAGACCTACACCGCATCGTGCGCGCGTTCAACGCGCACGATCACGTGCCCCCATCTGCACCCGCAACCGGGGCTCAGCGCGCCAGCAACTTGGCGATCAGATCGCGGTCGAGCACCCGGTCGCCGCAATTCTCCTCATCGGGCAGCGCATCGCAGAGCTTCTTGACGCCCTTGAGCGTCATGGGACCGGCCAGCCCGTCGAGCTTGCCACGGTAAAGCCCGCTCGCCTTCATGTCCTCCTGCAACATGTAGAAGGCCATATTCGGGTTCGCCTTGTGCAATTCGGTCGCGAACGCCTTGGTCACACCGCCGGGCATGGCGCGGATTTCGCGCGACAGGCGCGGGAAATCACGGGTCATCTTATGGGTGGCCACTTCGATGCTTTGCAAGAATTGCGCCTGTTCCGTCTCCGAGAGCATCTCGAGATGGGCATCGAGCACCGCGCGCGCCCCGGCCGGGTCCTTGCGGATATTATAGTGGTTGCCATCGCGTTGCAGCGAAATCAGCTCGCGCAGCGCGTCGAGATTGCCCTGATCCGCGGCCTCTCCGAGGGTGGCCAATGTCTTTGGCCCGCTGGCCCGCATCGAGATGCCCCAGGTGCTGCGCTTCGACTCGAGCACGGCGATCCGGGTTTCGCCCGCGGCGCGGGCCCTGTCGGCATAGCCGTCGAATTTGCCGCGCGACTCCGGCCCGAGATAGCCCCACATCGCGCCTTCGGCCAGAATGCTCCAGGCGCGACTGTCGCCCAGCATCCCGGCGCGTTCGAGATAGGCCTGCGCCTCTTTCCAGCCGCGCTCGCCCCACATCACGTCCTCACCATAGGCGGCGAGTCCTTCGCCATTGCCGGACTGGGCGGCGGCCTCGAAGAGGCTCAGCGCCTTCGCCCGGTCTTTGCCCAGAGGCTTGCCATAGAGATAGAATTTGCCGAGCGCGACCTGCGCCCGCGCGTCATTCGTGGCCGCGGCGGCCTCGAGCATCGGCAAGCCGCGCTCGACATCGCGCTCAAAGCCCCAGCCGCCGATCAGGTTCTGCCCCAGGACCCGCTGGGCATCGACATTGCCCTGGGTCGCGGCCGCGCTCAAAAGCCGGTCCGCCTCGGCCAGATCTTTCGGCACGGGCACGCCCCACAGATAGGCTTGACCGAGGATCAGCTGCGCTTTCGCATCCCCGGCCTCAGCCGCCCGCGACAACAGCGTGATCGCGGCTTCGGTGTCCTGATCGAGCTCCTCGCTGCCCCAAAGCAGCGCCGACCCCAGATCACGGGCCGCCGCCAGATCCCCGGCATCGGCGGCGCTGCGCAGCGCCGCAAAATCCGCAGCCGACGCCACGGGCCCGCTCAAAAGCCATGATGCGAGCACACACCCGAGCAATCCACCGGTGGCAAGCCGCCAGCTCCGCATGTCAGAATAGGCCATTTCCCCCTCCTTTTCCCCTCAGATCAGCCGAGGCGCGAAAAGGACCAACAATTTGCCGCCACACACCTAACGTGCAGCCATTCGGCACCTCGGCCATTGAGGCTAATGTACCAGAATTCTAAGGGAAAAGAAAGCGGGCGCGATGTCGCTCCCCCGCGGCGCGGCGCGACGAATCCCCACCTGAGCGGACCGCCGGACAGCGGGCACAGGCGCCTTGAGCCGCAAGGTTCAAAGCCCATTCATCCCGGCGCGCCCAGTGTCTTTTTCAACCAGTCGATGAAGGCCCGCGCCTGTGGCCGCACCGGTCCGACCGGGGTGACCGCGTAATAGGTGATCGCAAACGGCGACGGCAGCGGCAGCTTGTGCAACACGCCGGCCGCAAGCTCGTCACGCACCAGAACTTCCGTGGTGAAGGACAGGCCCAACCCCTGACGCGCCAGCGACAATTGCAGGGAGGGGACGCCGATATCGACATTCTTCAGCTTTGTCGCATCCAGACCGAACGCCGCCAGGGCCATTTCCTCGAACGCGACCCCGGGCGACCAGATCCACGGCAGCTGATCGGGCGGGACCATCCCATCCTGCACCAGAGACGGCGCCCCCACGGCAATCAAATCGCTTTCAAGAAGCGGTTCGGCAATAAGGCCGGGCCAATGCGCATCGGCGGGCCCGCCACGGATCGCAAGATCGAACCCCAGCGCCGCGATATCCACGGTTTCCTGGGACGGCAGGACCGACACCTGGATCTCGGGGTGAAGCTTCCAGAACTCATGCAGCTTCGGCAGCACCGCAGCCTGCGCGATATAGACCGTCGCGGCGATCTGCACCGGGGACCGGCTCTGATCCTGCCTGAGCTCCCCGACCCCGTCGGCGATGATCCCGAACCCCTCGCTCAGATGTTGCGCCAGCCGCTTGCCAGCCTCCGTCAGAACCACGCTCCGCCCGGCTCGTCTGACCAGCGGCACTCCGAGATCCTCCTCCAGCGCCCGCACCCTCTGCGCGATCGCCGCATGGGTGACATTCAACGCCCGCGCCGCCGCAGCAAAATTTCCGCTGCGCGCCGTCAGTTCGAACGCCCTGAGAGACGCGAGCGAGGGCAAGGTCTTCCAGTCCGGGACCATTATAATACCTCATCTATCATTTTGGATTTTTAGATGTTTCGAAAGAAACAACAGAAACTGATATCTGATCAAGCATAGAAAGAAAGGAGAATGAAGAAATGATGCATATAATTTCCTCCGACCTGATCCGCGCCTATGCCGAATTCAGCGCCGACGGGCACCCGATCAACCGGGAGCGCGCCAATCTTCGCGCCTTTCGTCAGGCCCGGCGCGCAGAACGCTCCGCTGCCCGCGCGGCGAAACGGTCAATGCCTCTCTGGCGGCACCTGGCATCGGGTTTCCTCCGCCGGGCCGCACCCTCCGCCAGCCCCCCGAAACGGGCATGATGACAGCCGCCAGTTTCCCCCCTGCCGTTTCACCTGTCCCCATGATGAGCGGCGCCCGGATCGTGAGCCCCAAAAACAAAGGCTTGCCAGAGAGACCTGGCAAGCCTTTGTCGTGTCAATGGGCGGATCGATCGTGCCTGCAACGGCCGCGACGTTCCTGTGGCGGGCGTCGGCGCCCCCTGCCCCGTTATCCGATCCGGTAATTCGGGCTTTCGCGGGTGATCTGCACGTCGTGGACGTGGCTTTCCTTGAGCCCTGCCCCGGTGATCTTGGTGAAGTTGCAGTTCTTGTTCATCTCCGGAACCGTGGCACAGCCGGTATAGCCCATGGCGGCGCGAAGCCCGCCGACCATCTGATGCAGCACCGTGCCGACCGGGCCCTTGTAGGGCACCTGGCCTTCGATACCTTCGGGCACGAGCTTGTCGGAGGCCGCATCCTTCTGGAAATAGCGATCCGCTGAGCCGCGCGCCATGGCGCCGAGCGAGCCCATGCCACGATAGGATTTAAACGAACGCCCCTGATAGAGGATCACCTCGCCCGGGCTTTCATCCGTGCCGGCGATCATCGAACCGACCATGGCGACCGAGGCGCCGGCGGCAATGGCCTTGGCGAAATCGCCGGAGAATTTGATGCCGCCGTCGGCGATGACAGGCACGTCACCGGCTGCGGTCGAACAATCCATGATCGCGGTGAGCTGCGGCACGCCGACGCCGGCGACCATGCGGGTGGTGCAGATCGAGCCCGGGCCGATGCCGACCTTGACCGCATCCGCACCCGCGCCGATCAGCGCCTTGGTGGCTTCGCCGGTGGCGACGTTGCCGGCGATGATCTGAACCTTGTCGCCGAATTCCTTCTTGGCACGTGCCACGGCGTCGATCACGCCCTGGGAATGGCCATGCGCCGTGTCGATGACGATGATGTCGACACCGGCATCCACGAGCTGTTCCGAGCGCTCAAAGCCGCTGTCGCCCACCGAGGTGGCGGCGGCGACGCGCAGACGGCCGAGACTGTCCTTGCAGGCCGAGGGGTTGAGCACCGCTTGCTCGGTGTCCTTGAGGGTCAGAAGCCCGGTGAGGTGCCCCTTGGCATCGGTCACCAGCAGTTTCTCGATCCGGCGGGCTTTCATGAGAGAAATGGCTTCGTCCCGGTCGGCGGGCTCTTGCAGGATCGCCAGATCCGAGGAGGTCATCACCTGCGACACGGGCGTGTCATCCGAGGTGGCAAACCGCATGTCGCGGTTGGTGACGATGCCGACCACGCGGCGGCTCTCGTCGATCACCGGGAAACCGGTGAAATTATACTGGGCACAAAGCGCCTTGGCATCGGCGATGGTCTGATCCGCGGTGAGCGTCACCGGGTTGTAGACGATACCGCTCTCGAAACGCTTGACGCGGCGCACTTCGATGGATTGCTGTTCGGCGTTGAGGTTCTTGTGGATCACACCGACACCGCCGGCCTGGGCCATGGCAATCGCCATCCGGGCCTCGGTCACCGTGTCCATCGCCGAGGACATCAGCGGAATGTTCAGCTGGATGTTCTTGGTGACAAAAGTCTTGGTGTCCGCCGTTGACGGCAGCACGGAAGATGCAGCCGGAACAAGCAATACGTCATCGAAGGTAAGCGCCTCGCGAATCTCCATCAGGTCTCTCCATGTGGGATACGGTTTGGCACGTCCCTATTGCACGGATGTTTCCCCAAGGAAAGGGGCATTTGTGGATTTTACCCGGATGTCACACAAGATTTAGGGCCGCGCTCCGGTGGGAGGCGGCCCTGACAGTGGTCTTGCAGGTGCTGAACGGTTCACACCGTGGCGGCGTTGGTGGCTTTCGCCAGCTTGCCTCGGGTCCAGAGCTGCATGATTTTCATCGCGATGAAGACGATCACCAGCGTCGCCCCGACCAGCTCCACCCCACCGACGAGACGAAACGGTATGGGGGCCAGCGTCGCGGCCGAGAACATCAGATTGGCAAAGGCCGCCAGGGGAAAGGTGAAAGCCCCCCAAAGCGCGGAGAAATCCCCCTTGGTCAGGTAGCGAATGCCGATCAGGTAGACGACAAGCGCGGTCAGCCCGATCCAGGCAAAGGCCAGCGCCAGCGTGGTGTAGCCCAGAAGCGTGGCAACGATACCGAAGAGCGAGACAGGCGCGAGATGCACCGCCAGAAGCGGCCGCAGCGGCGGCGGCACATCGGCGCGGGCGAATTGCATCGCCGAGATCGCCCAGATCGCCGCCGCGATCGGCAGGGTGGTGGCGAAAATGAACTGCGACATCCCGAGATAGCCCAGCGGCACGGCGGAAAGCGGTGCGAGGATGAAACCGACGAAGGTCAGGTGCCAGACCGGGGTCACCCGGCGCTGCTCCGCCGGTCCGATCAGGAAAGACCGAATGGTCAAGCCCGCCACCGTTGTGAGCGCGATGAGCGACAGGACCAGCACCAGCCTGGCCAGCCCCGCAGAGTAAGGCACCAACACGGCGGCAAAGAGAAAGCCGGCATCGGCACCGGCGGAAAGCCCGGCGCGCCCCGGCAGGATGCGCAGATCGTCGGCCACCACGGAAGGGCGCCGCACCACCTTGGCCAGATAGGCCACGACAGCGAAAAGATAGAGCAAGGAGACCGCCCCGAGGATCATCTCGCCGATCCAGTCGGGCGCCGAGGGAAACAGCTTGGCGGCATTGCGCCAGGCAAGCCCCAGACCCAAAAGCCCCATGATCGGCGGAAAGATCGCCGGCGGCGTCGCCCGCCACAGCCCTTGCGGCGCGGTATTGAACGGTTTCGGCATGATACGCGGGGGTGTCTGGGACATCTCTCGGCCTTTCGCACTCATATTGCGCGGCCTGAATATCACCCGCCGTGCCGGCGCGAAAGCCTTTCCCGCCCACAAGCGCGGCTCATCGGGCGCGCCGCAATGTCGCGGTGCCCGGGCGCCAGGACCTGCCCGACGCCCCTCTTCCCAACGTGCTGCATGATGCCGGATTGACCCGGCGGCGGGTTCGGCCCATGCTGGAGCGAGCCAAAGGGAGTGAGATCATGGCTGTTATTCCAGAGACTTACCACCTGTTCGTGGTCGACATCACCTATAGCGTGCCACTTGCGCAGATTGACGAGGCCTTGGGACCGCATATCGCCTTTCTCGAACGGCATTATGCCTCCGGCCTGTTTCTCGCGTCTGGTCCGAAAGTGCCGCGCGACGGCGGTGTGATCCTCGCCGCCTCCGACAGTCGCGACACGGTCGAGGCGGCGCTGGCGGAGGACCCGTTCCAGACCAACGGGCTGGCCACCTACCGGGTGACGGAATTCAATCCGGTCAAGCGCGCACCGGCGCTGCAAAACTGACTGAACGAAAAGGCGCCCCAATGGGACGCCTTTGGTTGTTCTCCTGAGCTGTTTTCAGCCCTTGGGCCGCATCGTTAGCCCGTCGGCAAAGAGATGGACCTTTTCCGGCGGCGCGGTGAGCCGCACGGTCTGACCGCGCAGCCCGGCATGGATCCCCGGCAGTTTGGCGATCAGCGGATCGTTGCCGCGTTCGGCGACGAAATACAGAAGCGTCACCTCGCCCAGAGCCTCGACCACATCGACAACCCCGTCGACGATGGCATCGCCCTCGGCCAGATGCATGTCTTCCGGGCGCACACCGATATTGACCCGGCGCCCCATGTCGGCCTCGGTCGTCGGGATGGCCGAGCTGGCGAAGCCTTCGCCGTCGAGTTTGACCCTGGTCATCGCCCCCGTTTCGATGATCTCGCCGGACAGAAGGTTCATCGCCGGCGAGCCGATGAACTGCGCCACGAATTCATTGTCCGGACGCTCGTAGAGATCGAGCGGGCTGCCGACCTGGGCGATGCCCTTGTTCGCCAGCACCACGATCCGGTCGGCGAGCGTCATCGCCTCGACCTGATCGTGGGTCACATAGATCATCGTGCTCTCGGGCATCGACTCCTTGAGCTGGGCGATCTCGAGGCGGGTGGCGACGCGAAGAGCCGCGTCGAGGTTCGAGAGCGGTTCGTCGAAGAGATAGACCTTCGGATCGCGCACGATCGCGCGGCCGATGGCGACGCGCTGACGCTGACCGCCCGAAAGCGCCTTGGGCAGACGGTCGAGATAGTCTTCGAGCTGAAGAATCCCGGCGGCTTTCATCACCGCCTGATGGATCTCCTCCTTCGATTTCTTGGCGAGTTTGAGCGAGAAGGCCATGTTGTCATAGACCGTCATATGCGGATAGAGCGCGTAGCTCTGGAACACCATGGCGATGCCGCGCTGTGCCGGTGGCACGTCGTTCATCCGCACCCCGTCGATCTCAAACGTGCCGCCGGAGATCCGCTCCAGCCCCGCGATCATCCTGAGAAGCGTGGACTTGCCACAGCCCGAAGGCCCGACGAAGACGATCAGCTCGCCGGTCTTGATGTCGAGGTTGATGTCCTTGAGGACTTCGACCTTGCCGCCATAGACCTTGGCCACGCCATCCAGTTTCAAATCTGCCATTCTCTCTCTCCCGTTACCTCTTGCCCGGTCTCTCAGACCTTTTCACGCAGCATGATCGCCGGCTGCCACGGGCCCAGATGCAGTTTACCATCCTCCATCGGGGAGGCGGAATTCAATTCGCTACCGACCTGATGCCAATCGCCTTTTGGCGCCGCGAGCGAAGCCGGCTGATCGGACAGGTTGAAGGCGCAGAACAGTTCTTCTTCGTCATTCTTGCGGGTGAAGACCAGACAGGGGCCATCGACCCGCATATCGGTCATCTCGCCGGTCTTGAGCGCCTTGTGGGCGTGCCGGAAGGCGATCGCCCGACGATAATGGTGCAGGATCGCGCCGGGATCGTATTCCGATTGCGCCACGGCCAGCGGATAGTGCTCCGGGCTCACCGGCAACCAGGTCTGCCCGGCATTGGAGAAACCGCCATGATGCTGGGACCGCTCCCAGACCATCGGCGTGCGGCAGCCGTCACGACCCTTGAAATCCGGCCAGAACTGGATGCCATAGGGGTCCTGAAGGTCTTCGAAACTCAGCTCCGCCTCGGGCAGGCCCAACTCCTCGCCCTGATAGATACAGGCCGAGCCGCGCAGGCACATCATCAGCGTGGTAAAGGCACGCGCGCCCATCGGATCGAGATGCCAGCGCGACATGTGCCGCATCACGTCATGGTTGGAATAGGCCCAGCAGGCCCAGCCGTCAGAGGCCACCTCAGCCACCTTGTCCATCACGGTCTTGATATAATCCGGCGACGGCGTGTCACCCGACAAGAGATCGAAAGCGTAGCACATATGCATGAGATCGTCGCCGGCGGTGTATTCGCCCAGAATCTCGAGATCGCGCTGGTCGTCGCCGACCTCGCCGACGGCCGCGGCATTATAGGGTTCCATCACCGCGCGCAGTTTTCGCAGGAAGTCGAGGTTTTCGGGCCGCGACTTGTCGTAGATATGGTTCTGCCAGGTGTAGGGGTTCACCGAGGGTGCAGTCTTGGCCTGGCGCTCTTCCGGTGCCAAGGGCGGATTGTCGCGCAGCTCGGCGTCATGGGTGTAGAAATTGATCGTGTCGAGCCGGAACCCGTCGACCCCGCGATGCAGCCAGAATTCGGCGACATCCAAGAGCGCCTGTTGCACCTCGGGTTCGTGGAAATTGAGATCCGGCTGCGAGGTCAGGAAATTGTGCAGATAATACTGCATCCGCCCGCCATCCCATTGCCAGGCAGAGCCGCCGAAGATCGACAGCCAGTTGTTCGGCGGCGTGCCATCGGGTTTGGCATCGGCCCAGACATACCAGTTCGATTTCGGATTGCTCTTGTCCTCGCGGCTCTCGACGAACCACGGGTGTTGATCCGAGGTGTGCGACAGCACCAGATCGATCAGCACCTTGACCCCGTATTGATGCGCCGTGTCGATCACCGCATCGAAATCCGCCAGCGAGCCGAACATCGGATCGACATCGCAATAATCGGCGACATCATAGCCGAAATCCTTCATCGGCGAGGTGAAGAAGGGCGAAATCCAGATCGCGTCGACGCCGAGCGAGGCGATGTAAGGCAGACGTTGCACGATGCCCAGAAGGTCACCGATGCCGTCGCCGTTGCTGTCCTGATAGGAACGCGGATAGATCTGATAGATCACGGCGCCGCGCCACCAGTCCTTTTCACGGGTGAAACCAGCGGAGGAGGAGGAAATTGCTGTCATTTCGTGTGCTCTTAGAGATGTGTTTCGTTATTTTACCGAGCCGGCCAAGAGACCGCGCACGAGATATTTCTGCATGAAGAAGAAGACGGTGAGCGGCACGGCGATCGAGACGAAGGCCGCGGTCGCGAGGATTTCCCAATTGCCGCCGCGGGTGCCCAGAAGCTCGACGATCTGACGCGTCATCACCGTGGTGTCGCCGGAGCTGTCGATCAGGAAGACCAGCGCCACCAGAAGGTCGTTCCAGGTCCAGAGGAACTGGAAGATCGCAAAGGAGGCCAGCGCCGGAAAGCTGAGCGGCAGAATGATCTTGGTGAAAATCTGGAAATCCGTGGCGCCGTCGACCCGGGCGTTCTCGATGATGTCCTTGGGCAGGCCGACCATGTAGTTGCGCAAGAGATAGATGGCGAGCGGCAGACCAAATCCGGTATGCGCCGCCCAGACGCCAAGATAGCCCTTGGAATTGATCGTGTCGCCGGGTTCGAACCCGAACATCCGCCCGAGCGCGCCAACTTCGGCAAAGCGCCGGGCATTGCCTTCCATCGGCGTGCCGGCCAGCGCAACGAACCATTCGACAACCGAGCCATGAAAGCTCAGGAGCGGGATGAGCGCCAGTTGCAGCGGCACGACCAGGAGCCCGACGATCACCGCGATCAGGAATGCCCTGCCCCGGAAATCCATCCAGGCCAGCGCATAGGCCGCGAAAGCCGCGATCAGGATCGGAATGACCGTGGCCGGAATGGTCACGGTAAAGGTGTTGATGAAGGCCTTGCCCATCTTGTCGGTGGCCTGACCGGCGAACAGCACGGTCCGGTAATTGTCGAAGGAGAAACTCGGCGGGGTTTTCGCGGTCAGAAAGACCCGTTCGCCGCGCGAGCCGGAAAACTCCGTGCCATTGACCAGACGGTAATCGCCATTCTCCTCGACCGTCAGCCGGCCATCCTCGCCCATATCGGCGGTCTCGCCGGCCTGATAGGCGTCGATCGCACGCGACGAGGTGCCCCAGACCGAGATCGTCCCGGGTTTGGAGCCATCTTCGGCAAAGAGATTGCCTTCGATCACGTAATTGCCGTCGATCATCTGCTGGGTCGCCGGCGCGGCGGTGCGGATCATCGTGTTCTGCACCTGTGGGAACAGGGCTTTCCACCAGCCTGAGCTGGCGATCTGATCGGCCGACCGGAAGGAGGACACGAAAAGCCCCACGGTCGGGAACAGCCACAGCAGCACGAGAAGGAGCACCGAGAGATGGGTGACCCAGATCAGGGCGGGTTTCTTACCGGCAATATTGTCCATGATCCCGCTCCCTCACTTCATTTCTTTGCGTGCGTTATAGACGTTCCAGACCAGGATCGGCGTCACCAGGAGCATGATCACCATGGCCGCCGCCGAGCCGACGCCCCAGTCATTGGAGCGGAACAGCTTGTCATACATGTAATTGGCGAGAACCTGCGTCTCCCATTGGCCGTTGGTCATCGCAAACACGATGTCGAAGACCTTCAGCACGACGATGGTGATGGTGGTCCACACGACGACGATCGTGCCCATGATCTGCGGCACCTTGATCTTGAAGAAGATCTGGAACGGGTTGGCGCCATCGACGATGGCCGCCTCGATGGTCTCCTCGGGCACGCCCCTGAGCGCCGCCGAAAGGATCACCATGGCAAAGCCGGTCTGAATCCAGATCAGCACGATCATCAGGAAGAAATTGTTCCAGAACGGGATGGTGAGCCAAGTTTGTGGGCTCTCGCCACCGAGACCCAGGTAAATCGCATTGAGAATGCCGATCTGTTCGGTCCCAAGAGGCCGGGCGTCATAGACCAGTTTCCAGATCACCGCCGCGCCGACAAAGGAGATCGCCATCGGCATGAAAATCAGGGACTTGGCCAGAGCGCCCCAGCGGATACGGTCGGTCAATTGCGCCACCAGCAGCCCGAAGGCCGTGGACATGGCCGGCACCACCAGAAGCCAGAAGGCATTGTTGCGCATGGCCTCCCAGAATTTCGGGTCATCCGACATTTTGCGGTAATTCTCGAGCCCGACGAAAGCGCCGCCGAGATCGCGGTCGGTCAGCGAGAGGCGCAGCGTCTCGAACACCGGATAGGCGAGATAGAGCCCGAGCGCCATGAGACCCGGCATCAGGAAGAGCCAGGGCCGCACCAGATTGGCACGGTTGATATTGCGTCCCGCATGCGCGCCCCGCGCCGGAAAGATTACCTTGTCGAGGATGATATTGGAAAAATAGAAATAGCCGATACAGGCGCCGACGCCGATGACGATGGTCAAAAGACCCTGAATTGCCGGATGCATATGTGCCGTTCCCTCTGTCTCGTGCCGGTTGTGCCGGTCCTTGCGCCGCCCCTGCCCCCGCTCCCCGGAGGCTGCCGCGCCGGTCTGGCACCCGCTCACATCTTTCCGGCACGGCGCCCCATGATGCGGGCTGGCCGGATTTGCGGTCGATCAGAACGGGTGGAAACGCTTGCGATCGGGCCGTCCCCGACCCTTTTGCCCCGCTCCCTTGTCCTGATCCATCGCCTGATCTCTTGCCCTGATCTCTTACCGTGATCTTCGGGCAATTTCCCCCCGCACCCACTGGGCCGGGGGGAAAGCGCGTGTTGCGAAGATTACTTCAGCGCGTCCCAGGATTCCTGGATCGACTTGGCAACATCCGCGGCGGGTTCACCGCCGGCATAGTCGACCATACCTGTCCAGAAGGAACCAGCGCCAACCCCGCCCGGCATCAGGTCGGAACCGTCAAAGCGGAAAGTCGTGGCGCCCAGAAGGATCTCGTTCATCGCCGCAGTGGTCGGATCGCCGAATTTCGACTTGTCGACGCCTTTATGCGGCGTCAGGAAGCCTTTTTGCGACATCCAGGCCTCGTGGGCTTCCGGAGTTTCCAAAAATTCGATGAACGCATCCGCCACCGGGCTCGCGGAGGTGATCGCCCAGAGCGTCCCGGCGCCCAGAACCGGCTGACCGAGGTCTTTCTCGGCATAGGCCGGGAAGTAGAAGAAATCCGCATCTTCGCCCACCACGGTGCCTTCCGGGAAGAAAGCGGGGATGAACGAGGCCTGACGGTGCATGTAGCACTGCGGCGGCGAGGTGAAGAGACCTTTCGGGCTGTCGCGGAAATCGGTCGAGGCCACGGCCCCGGCACCGCCGGAGACGAAAGCGTCATTGCGGGCGAACCAGCCGAATTCATCGATTGCGGCGACCACACGCGGATCGTCGAATTTCACCTCGTTGGAGACCCAGCCGTCATAGACTTCCGGCGGCTGCGTGCGCAGCATCATGTCCTCGACCCAGTCGGTGGCCGGCCAGCCGGTGGCCCCGCCGGAGCCCAGACCGATGCACCAGGGCGTCTCGCCATCGGCGACGATCTGTTCGGTGAGCGCCTTGAGCTCTTCCATCGTGGTCGGGACTTCATAGCCCGCATCCTCGAAGTTTTCCGGCACATACCAGACCAGCGACTTCAAATCGACCTTGTAGAAAAATCCATAAAGCGCCTTGTTGCCATCGGGGCCGGCGTAGGAGCCGAGATCGACCCAGGACTGACCCGCGGCGTAATTGTCGAGCACCCATTGCTCGGTGCCTTCGGGCAGCGGCGACAGGAAGCCGCGCTTGGCCATGTCGGCGGCGAGACCCGGCTGCGGGAACACCGCGATATTCGGCGCGGAACCGGCCTCTGCATCAATCACAATCTGCTGTTCAAAACTGTCGGAGCCGACGTAGCGCACATCTGCACCGGTCTTTTCTTCGAAGACCGCGAGCACCTGTTCGACCATTTCCTGGTCAGCGCCGATCCAGGGGCCGGCGATCGTCAACTGCTGACCCGACAGGTCCTGGGCCTGTGCTGCGCCAGCGACCAGCGCGAGCAGAGCTGCGCCGGAATAAAGTGTCTTTTTCATGTAAACCTCCCAGTTTTCATACCCGGACACGGGCAAACGAAGCCTAGCGCCATCAGGTTAAAAATCAATCGGTTCGAAACCAATCAAACAAGTTCACCAAAGCGCTTTGACACGCGCACAGCCTCTCTCATGCATCCTGAGGAGTCAATGACTCGGATCAAGCTCCGAGCCGCGTCGAGGGCGAAAAAATGACCGAAATCGTTTACGTTTACGGTACGTCACCGGTTCACAACCCCATAGGCTGTCGCAGCATGACTTTACCTGCCCCCCTGCATGAGGCTAGCCTGACGTCAAACCACGACACTGAAGGTCAAAAATGAACCTCAAAGAGCTTTCTGCCCTGCTTGGACTGTCCCAGACCACCGTGTCGCGGGCGCTCAACGGCTATCCGGAAGTGTCGGAACTGACCCGCAAGAAGGTCATGAAAGCTGCAAAACAGCATAATTACACACCCAACACCCGGGCCCGCGGCCTGGCGACCGGGCGCAACCATGCGGTCGGCCATGTGATCCCGCTCTCGACCGAACATGAGGTGGTGAACCCGGTGTTCACCGATTTCATCGCCGGCGCCTCCGAGATCTATTCGCGCGAAAATTTCGACATGCATCTCTCGGTGGTGCCCGACAGCGGCGAATCCGACGCCTATCGCAAGATCGCCGCCAAAGGGTCGGTCGACGGGGTGATCGTCCACGGCCCGAAGGAGAATGACCCGCGAATCAACCTGTTGCTCGAGATCGGCATGCCCTTTGTCGTGCATGGGCGCTCCGGCAGCAGCTCCGAGGGCGATTATTCCTGGGTCGACATGAACAACAGCCGGGCGTTCGAGCGCGCCACGCAATTCCTGATCGAACTCGGCCATCGCCGCATTGCGCTTTTGAACGGGCTGGAAAACATGGATTTCGCGGCAAAACGCCGGATCGGCTATCGCACGGCCCTCGAAACGGCGGGGCTCCCGGAGGACCCGGAGCTTTGCGCCTCCTCGGAAATGACGGAAGAATATGGGTTTTCCGCCACGTCCAGACTGTTGGAACTGGGCGATCCGCCGACCGCGGTGCTGGCCTCGTCGATCATCATCGGCTTCGGTGTGCGCCGCGCCCTGGACACCGCCGGGCTGAAGATCGGCAAGGATGTCTCGCTCATCGTACATGACGACGATCTCTCCTATCTGCGCAACGGGTCCGATGAACCGATCTACACCGCCACGCGCTCTTCCGTGCGCCAGGCCGGCCGGATCTGCGCCGAGCTTTTGATGGAGCAGATCACGAACAAGGACAGCCCGCGCCGTCATGTGCTGTTGAATGCGGATCTGATCATCGGCCAGACCACAGGACCGGCGCCGCAGCGCATTTGACCCAGTGCCCAGCATCTGCCTGCCTTCCGCCTGCATCTGCCGACCGCGGGCGCGTGCAAGCTTTGGCCCGCCCCGCCATCCCCTTCGATGATAGCGCAAACGCCCCACCTCCGATCCGTCGCCGGGCGCATCACGGTTGCGCGTCCGATCTCGGAAAATTTCAAAGCGCTTTGAGCTTGCCTCACCCCCGCTCCGCCCGGTAAGCTCGCCACGACAGCTTACCCGGGGCGTCGCATTGGAATCATCCTCCGGACGACAGGATCGCAACTTCGCAGCGATGCAGATGTTATCGCTACCCCCTCCGGACCTGCCCCAGACCTGACACAGACCGAGACACGGACGAAAGGCGAAACACATGCCCCAGACCCCATCCCAAACCCGCGATATCCGCCGCAGCGCCTTCCCCAAGGATTTCATCTTTGGCGCCGCCACCGCCGCCTATCAGGTCGAAGGTCACAAGTTCGGCAATGCCGGGCTGACCCACTGGGACACATTCGCCGCCACCCCCGGCAATGTGCTTCGCGCCGAGGACGGCGCCACGGCCTGTGACCAATATCATCGCTATGGCGCGGATATGGACCTGCTGAAAGACGGCAATTTCGATGCCTATCGGTTTTCGGCGAGCTGGGCCCGGGTGATCCCCGAGGGCCGCGGCGCCGTGAACCGCGAAGGGCTCGATTATTACGACCGGCTGACCGATGCGATTCTGGAGCGCGGGCTGCAGCCGCATCTGACGCTCTATCATTGGGAATTGCCTGCCGCGCTCTCCGATCTCGGTGGCTGGACCAATCCGGATGTGCATCGCTGGTTCGGCGATTATGTCGAGGTGATCGATGAGCAAATCGGCGATCGCATGGCCTCCATCGCCACCATCAACGAGCCGTGGTGCGTCTCCTACCTGTCGCATATGCTCGGCCATCATGCGCCGGGAATGCGCAATATCCGCGCGGCGGCGCGCTCCATGCATTATGTGCTCAAGGCCCATGGCGAGGCGATGACGCGGCTGCGGGCCAAAAACCGCAAGAACCTCGGCATCGTGATCAATTTCGAACATGCCGCCCCGGCCAGCGACAGCGAGGCCGACATCGCCGCCGCCGCCACTCAGGACGCCACCAACAACCGCTGGTTCATCGAAGCCATCGCCAAGGGGCAGTATCCGAAAGAGGCGCTTGTCGGTTTGGAAGCCCATCTGCCGAAGGGCTGGCAAGACGATATGGCGGCGATTGCCCAACCGATCGACTGGCTCGGGGTGAATTACTATTTCCGCCAGCTTGTCGCCCATGACGCCGACAGCCCCTGGCCGCACACGAAACCGGCCCAGGGCCATCTCGCCACCACCCAGATGGGCTGGGAGATCTACCCGGAAGGGCTCCGCGCGCTTCTGACCCGCCTGTCGCGCGATTATGTCGGTGACCTGCCGATCATGGTGACCGAGAATGGCATGGCCTGGGACGATCATCTCAGGAATGGCGAGGTCAATGATCCGGAGCGCTGCGCCTATATCGCCGATCACATGGCGGCAATGCAGGATGCGATCGACGCCGGGGTGAACCTGAAAGGATTCTTTTACTGGTCGCTTCTCGATAATTATGAATGGGCCTTCGGCTATGAGCGGCGCTTCGGCATGGTGCATGTCGACTTCGAAAGCTTGCAGCGGACACCGAAAGCCTCGTATCACATGCTCAAGACCCTGATTGAACGGACCTGAGACATGCCCAACCATCCCGCCGACACTCTCACCCTGGTTGCCGATATCGGGGGCACCAATACACGCGTGGCCCTGGCCGACGGGGTGACGCTCCTGCCCGACACGGTGCGGCGCTATTCGAACCGGAAATTCCCCGGGCTCGAGAGCGTGCTGCGGCAATATCTCGAAGATGAGGGCGGGATTGATTGCAAGGGCGCCTGTGTCGCCGTGGCCGGCCCGGTGCGCGACGGCGTCGGCACCATGACCAATCTCGACTGGACCATCGACCGCGACACGCTGCGCCGTGCCACCCGCGCCGAACATGTCTCGATCCTCAACGACCTGCAGGCCCAGGGCCATGCGCTCGGGCTTGTCGACCCGGAGAATATCCGCAGCGTGATCAAGGCGCCCGAAGCCTCGCCGCAGGCGGTGAAACTCGTGGTCGGCGTCGGCACCGGGTTCAATGCCGCGCCGGTGTTCGAGACCGACAGGGGCCGTTTCGTGGCGCCCTCGGAATGCGGTCACGCCAACCTGCCGATCCGCAACGAACACGAGCTCGCCCTGTGCCAGTTCGTCGAGACCGCGCATGGTTTTCCGGCGGTCGAGGATGTGCTCTCGGGCCGCGGCCTCGAACGCGTCTACCTGTTTCTGGGCACGGAAGAAGGCGACGCCTATGAGAAATCCGCAGCCGAGATCATGGCCTCGGTCGAGGCCGACGACGATCCCCGCGCCACCGAGACCGCGCGGCTCTTCGTCAAGATCCTCGGCACGGTGGTGGGCAATCTCTCGCTCGTGCAATTGCCATTCGGCGGGGTTTACCTGGTCGGCGGCGTGGCCCGCCATATCGCCCCCTATCTCGATCTTTTCGATTTCGACGTGGCCTTCCGCGACAAGGGGCGCTTTGCCGGTTTCATGCAGAATTTCGCTGTCTCGGTGATCGAGGACGACTATGCCGCTTTGATCGGCTGCGCCTCGCACATGCACAACATATACCCATAACCAATTGATAAAATTGTTGTTTGAAAGATTCGCCTCCGGCCTCCGGGGGCGTTTTTTTATGATTTTTTCCATGCAAGATAAAAATTGAACGACGTAACCTCGTTTTAACTCCCTGCCCCTTACACCAAGGGTTGTGACCGCAGTTGTAAGGGAAATTCGAGATGTCTCACCCCTGCCGAAAAAGAGGAGCGCGTACATGACCACGCATGTGCAACTTCATGACCGGCTTGATTATCAATCCGTGGCCCCGCTCATGGCCGAGCTCAAGACCATCACGGATGATGAGCTGGTCATCGATGCTTCCAATATTCGCCACATGGGCACCCTGCCCCTGCAAGTGATCCTGGCCACCATCAAGATGCGTGACGCCGAGGGCAAGACCACCCGCCTGTGCAATGCCTCTGACAGCTGCGTCGATATTCTCGGCCTCTTTGGCTTTTCTCCCGAAACCCTAACTCAACCGGAGGCTTGGACATGAGTCTGGAAGTCCTTGCTGTCGACGACAGCCGCACCATGCGCGACATGCTCAACCTTGCACTTTCCTCGGCCGGCTTCACCGCCCATCTCGCCGAAGATGGCATTCATGGCCTTGAAGTGCTCGACGACATCGAACCCGATGTCATCATCACCGATATCAACATGCCCCGCATGGATGGTTTCGGCTTCATCGACGCCGTCCGTTCCGAGGACAAATGGAGCCGTATCCCGATCCTCGTGCTCACCACGGAAAGCGCGGACGAGCTGAAAGCGAAAGCCCGCGCCGCCGGTGCCACCGGCTGGATCGTGAAGCCGTTCGACCCTGCGAAACTGGTAAAAGCCCTCCAAATGGTGGCTGGTTAAGAGGTTCCCTATGTCCGACCCAATGGCAGAAATCCGCGCCTCGTTCTTCATCGAATGCGAGGAACTCCTGGAAAGCCTCCAGGATGGTCTCCAGATGATGGATGACGGCGACACCGATTCTGAAACGATCAATATCGTTTTCCGCGCGGTCCACTCGATCAAAGGTGGCGCGGGCGCATTCGGTCTGGACGACCTTGTCCATTTTGCGCACCGGTTCGAAACCGCGATGGATGAGGTCCGCGCCGGACGCTTCCATCCCGACGGCGAAGCCATCCGCCTGTTCTTCACCTGCGCCGACATTCTCGGCGATCTGGTGCGGGCCGCGCGCGACGAGGGCGAAGTGCCCTCCGACGTGACCGACCCGGTGCTCGCGAAGCTCGAAAAGCTCGTCGGCGTCGAGGAGGAGGAAGAGGAAGATCTCGACTTCACCCCCGCCACCCTGTCGCTCGATCTCGGCGGCCTCGGGGGCGATCTTCCGGATCTCGGAGGCGACCTGCCGGATCTGAGCGCCCTGCCCGCAACCGGCGCCGAGGATGACGACGCCCTGCCCCTGATGGCCGACAGCGCGGAACTCACCGCCGCGGCCCCCATCGGCACCGAACCGCTCGACATCGGCGCCCCGGAAGCCGTCGTCGCCAAAGGTTTCACCGTGTTCTTCAAGCCCGAGGATACGCTCTATGCCTCCGGCAACGAACCGCTCTACCTGTTCCGCGCCCTGCGCGATCTCGGCGATATCTCGGTCGTGGCGCATTGCGGCGATCTGCCGGCGCTCGACACGCTCGATCCGGACACCGGCCACCTGTCCTGGACCGTGACCGTTCACACCGAAGAGCCGGAGCTGGCGGTGCGCGAAGTCTTCGAATTCGTCGACGGGCTGTGCCAGCTCGACATCACCCCGCTCAAGGAGACCGGGGCTCCGATCGCCGAAGCCCCCGCGGTCACCGCCGCTGCAGAGGCCCCGGCGCCGCTGCCGCCGCTCGATTTTGCCGCGGATCTTCCCAGCGATCTTTCGAGCGCGCCGACCGCCGAACTGCCGCCACTGACCCCGGCACCGACCGCGCCGGCCACCCCGGAATTGGCGCCCGCGCCCCTGCCGGAAACACCGATGGCCGCCGAGCTGCAGCCGATGCCCGAAGCCGCAGCAGCGGTCCCGCAGCCGGCCCCGAAAGCCGCCGCCAAAGCGGAAGAAAAGCCGGTCGTGAAGCCGGTCGCAAAATCCGAGGATGAGCCCGGCAAGCCCGCCGCTTCCTCCGCCCCGGCGAAAGCCACCGGCACCCCGACCCAGCCGCGCGCCACGGTGCGTGTGGATCTCGAACGTATTGATCGTCTCGTGAACCTTGTTGGTGAATTGGTGATCAATCAGGCGATGCTGAGCCAGTCGGTGACCGAGGCCGGTCTGCCGCCGAACTCGCCGGTTTCCACCGGTCTCGAGGAATTCCTGCAGCTGACCCGCGACATTCAGGAATCGGTGATGATGATCCGCGCCCAGCCGATCAAATCGCTGTTCCAGCGCATGGGTCGGATCGTCCGCGAATCCTCGGCCTCTGTCGGCAAGGAAGTGCGCTTGCACACCGATGGCGAGAACACCGAGGTCGACAAGACCGTGATCGAACGGCTCGCCGATCCGCTCACCCATATGATCCGCAACGCCGTCGACCATGGGCTCGAGAGCCCCGAGAAACGTCTCGAGGCTGGCAAATCGCGCGAGGGCCATGTCACGCTCACCGCGCAGCATCGTTCCGGCCGCATCGTCATCGAAGTCAGCGACGATGGCGCCGGCATCAACCGCGAGCGCGTCAAGGCCAAGGCGATCGAAAACGGTCTGATCCCGGCGGATGCCCAGCTCAGCGACAGCGACATCGACAACCTGCTGTTCCTGCCGGGCTTCTCGACGGCGGCAGAAATTTCCAACCTGTCCGGCCGCGGGGTCGGCATGGATGTGGTGAAAAGTTCGATCCAGGCGCTTGGCGGTCGCATCTCGATCACCTCGCAAGAGGGCAAGGGCACGACTTTCTCGATCTCCCTGCCGCTCACCCTAGCCGTGCTCGATGGCATGGTGGTGCGTGTCGATGACGAGACCCTCGTGGTGCCGCTCAACGCCATTCTCGAAACGCTCACCCTGACCGACAATGATCTCAAGGCGCTCGGGCCGGAAACCCATGTGGTGCAGATCCGCGGCGGCTTCGTGCCACTGTTGGACCTCGGCGCCGAGCTTGGCTACCGCCAGCCCCTCGACAGCTATGTCGGCGGCATCGTGCTGCTGATCGGTCAGGAGGATGGCAACCGCGCCGCCCTCGTGGTCGATGCCATCGAAGATCAGCGCCAGGTGGTGATCAAAGGCCTCGAAGGCAGCTACGGGCGCGTCCCGGGCATCGCCGCCGCGACCATTCTGGGCGACGGACAAATCGCCCTCATTCTCGACCCGACCGATCTGGTCGGACAAGCTTCCGGACGTACCCGGACCCGTCAGCCGCAACCAGCACTCGTAGGATAAGACCATGACTGACAATGAAAAACAGACCGATTCTACATCGATCGAACTGCTGTCCTTCCGCGTTGGCGGCCAGGATTACTCCGTCGATATCATGTCCGTTCGGGAAATTCGCGGCTCGGCCAAGGCCACCTCGCTGCCGCATGCGCCGTTCTTCGTGAAAGGTGTGATCAACCTGCGCGGTACGGTCTTGCCGATCATCGATCTCTCCGCCCGTCTGGGTCTCCAGACCGGCGAGGACACCGAGCGCAACGTCATCATCGTCGTCGATCTCGGCGGCCGCACCGCCGGGTTGATGGTCGATGCCGTCTCCGACATTCTCGCCATTCCGACCGAAGAAATGCAGCCGCCGCCGGATCTTGCCGCGGATGAGGCCCGGACCTTCGTTTCTGCGCTGACCATCGTCGACGGCCGGATGATCCGCATTCTGGACCTTGAAGCCGTCATGCCCCCGCAAGGCGAGGAGGTCGCTTGAGCGAACTGTCCCCCATAACCGGACGCCCGAAGATCGTCTCTGACATCTCGGCGCAGGCCTTTGCCCGGATTGCGCAGATCGCGCAACGCGAAGCCGGGATCATGCTGGCCGAAGCCAAGGTCTCGATGGTCAAATCGCGACTGACACGGCGTCTGCGCGTGCTGGAAATGGCAAATTTCGACGATTATCTGGACTATCTGGAACATTCCGGCGACCCGAAAGAGTTGGAATGTTTCATTTCGGCCCTGACCACCAATGTCTCGCATTTCTTCCGTGAGAACCATCATTTCGAGAATCTCGCGACCAATGTGGTGCCCCTGCTGCGTCAGAAACTCGCGGCTGGCGGAAAGGTGCGGATCTGGTCGGCCGGGTGTTCCAATGGTCAGGAGCCCTATTCGATCGCCATCACGCTCCTGGACAAGGCCCCGGATCTGGCACAGAAGGATGTCAGGATCCTCGCCACGGATATCGACCCGGAGGTGATCGCCCATGCCAAGCGCGGCGAATATATCGGCTCCCTGACCACCGGTCTGACCGATGATATCATCTCGCGGCATTTCACGCGCTCCGAGCGCGACGGAGAGATCGTTCTGACAGCGAAGCCGGAGATCAAGAAACTGGTGTCCTTCAATCAGCTCAACCTGCATGCCGACTGGCCGATGAAGCTGAAATTCGACGTCATTTTCTGCCGCAATGTGGTGATCTATTTCGACGAGCCGACACAGACCAAACTGTTCCGCCGCTTCGCCGATATCCTTGAACCCGGCGGTATCCTGATGCTCGGCCATTCCGAGCGGCTGAACGAAAACGTGAGCCCACTGTTCGAAAGTTCGGGCGTGACCACCTACAGGACACGCCCCAATATCAATAAACCATCACCTGCCCCTACCGGAGCACTTGAAAGTAAAGGAAAGATCTGATGGCACTCAGGGATCAACTCCGTGTCATGGTCGTCGACGATATGTCCACCAGCCGCGGACTTATCACAAACGCTCTGGACTCCTACGGGATTCGCAATGTGACGAGTGCCGCGGACGGTCCGTCGGCGCTGCAGAAACTGGCGGTCTCGCCAGTGCATCTCGTCATTTCGGACTACAACATGCCGGGCATGGACGGGCTTCAGCTCCTGCATGCGCTGCGCTCCAACGGCCCGACCCGTGGCGTCGGCTTCCTGTTGATCACCGGTCGTGCGGATCGCGAGATCATCGACATGGGCAAACGCCTCGGGATGAACAACTTCCTGAAGAAACCGTTCGATCCGGCCCGCCTGCGCGCCGCCATCGAAGCCATCGTAGGGAAACTGTAATGACGTCATTCCCAGCAAAATCTGCACCGGACGCCAATGCGGAAGAGACCGCGGTCATTCCGCTTGGGACGCTGAACAAGCGCATTCAGGATGAAATGGTCGCCCTCGTCATGCTCGCAGCCGAGGTGCAGATCGCGCTGGGACCGACGCTCGCAGAGGCAAAAGCGCTGTCACCGGCGGTGCAGCGCAGCCTGCAGGCGATCGACCGGCTGCATCAGACCCTGGACGATTTGCAGCGCGTGATGGGTCATCTGTCGACCCAAACCGAACAGGATGCGGTGGCGATCGATCCGCTGAGCGAGGTGATCCGGCTCAGACATCTGGCGCATAAGCTGTTCGACAATATCGATGCGCCCTTTGCCCTCTCCGAGGACGATTCCGGCGAGATCGCCTGGTTCTGACGACCGGGACTCTCTTGGGACAGCAAGACTGACCGCCCCGGCGGCCAGTCATTTTGCGTTCTGTCGTTTGGTTCGCCCGCGTCTGGCCCGCGTCTGGCCTATCTCTGGCCTGTTCCCGGTCTGCCTCTGGCCCGTCTCTGAGCTGCCTGCGCCTGTCGGAACAGGTGGCGGCGGGCCTCTTGCCGGACGACCCGCCGCAGATCTCCCATGTCCCCCCTGCAGGGAACGCGCAGGGCCGGACATCGGAGCATTGGAATTCGAACCCAGGAAACTCATTCATCGGGAAACGCGTTCCCCAGGAAACACAGTAAGATGCATGAATGAAAACCGCATGACACATCACTGGCAAGGCGGTCTCTGGCGAGACCGGACGCCCCGTCATGCGCCCCGTTATGCCCTGCCGAGCCAAGTCTCACATAGGTTCAAACGCAAGTTTCAAACGCAAAATCCAAACGCAAGGTCGACGCCCGCGACGGGAAAGACCGGCTTACAACCTCGTGACCAGCTTGGCAATGGGCCGGGTCGCCGCACACCTTCACGTTCATTTTCACGTTACGAATCCCTGCACCGGAATGCTATGACCTTGCCAGGATCAGTGTCGTGCATCCGCACCGCTGAGGATCACGACGCACAGGGATTGGCACATGGGGCTCAGAGACAGGCATCCTCGCCGCTTGCCCGCAAGGAGTACGAGATGACGGCCTCAAAGAAAGCGCCGCAGACGCCGGAGCATTTCCGTGACAGCTGGCCCTATTTCTGGATCAACCGGATCACCGCCTATTACACATTGGCGCTGGAGAAGCGGCTCAAACCCCTGGGCATCGACGTGCCGCGCTGGCGGGTGATGATCTCGCTCTACCAACAGGATTATCTGTCGATCTCCGAAGTCGCCGATTTCGCCACGCTCAAACTCAACACCACGACCAAGATCGTCCAGCGCATGCTGGCCGACGATCTGCTCACCCGCCGGGTGCGTCCGAACGACGGGCGGGTGACCGAAGTGTGTCTGACCGAAAAGGGCGACCGGCTGCGCGCCCGGGCGTTGATTGAGGTGGAGCGCATCGGCACCGAGAGCTTTCACAACATCACCCCGGCGGAGCGAGCGACCCTCAACCATGTTCTGGCGCGGATCAGCGGCGATCTGCAAAAGCTGATCTGAGCGTTTCTGCCCGGCCCCTTTGCGCCCTGCCGGCGCCTCACGAGGGGTGACCACGCCCGGGTTTCCCGCTAGGTATCGCAAGATCCGCCCAAAATCCCGCAGCTCGAAGAGGCCCGCTTGCCCGTCATCGTCAATCAGATCGACCCGGAATTCGGCGAGATACTCGCCCGTCACCCGAGCCTGCCGAAAGTGATCGACCATTTCGACCGGGCGCACCCCTGGGAGCTGCCGGAAGAGACGGAGGTGTTGATCACCCGCGCCTTTCGCAGCTGGCCGGAGACGCCCGAAACGATCCGCTTTCCCAACCTGAAATGGGTCCAGACCTTTTCCGCCGGCATCGAAATCTATCCCGAGGCGCTGATGCGGGGCCGGATCGTCACCAATGGACGCGGCCTCACCGCGCCGCAGATCGCCGAATATGTCCTGGCCGCCATGCTCTTGGTGGAAAAGGATATTTTCGGCGCCCGCACCCGCTCACCCGAGGATTGGGGCACACGGGTCTTTGGCACGCTCGAGGGCAAGGTGCTCGGCCTCATAGGCTATGGCGCGATTGGCGCCGAGGTGGCGAAACGCGCCCGCGCCTTTGACATGGAGGTTCTCGCCTGCCGTCGCGGCGACTGGTCGGACGATGTGCCCGAGGGGCTTGCCCCCTGCGCCACGCCGGAAGAGGTGCTGTCGCGCGCCGATCACGCGGTGCTGGCGATGCCGCTGACACCTCAGACGGAGCGCATGGTCGATGATGCGTTGCTGGCCCATGCCAAACCGGGGTTGCATCTGATCAATGTCGCCCGCGGTGCGCTGGTCGATCAGGTGGCACTTTTGCGGGCGCTCGATGACGGACGGCTCGGCAAGGCAACGCTCGACGTCACCCATCCGGAACCGCCCGCGGCAAATGATCCGATCTGGACCCATCCGAAAGTGCTTTTGACCCCGCATGAATCCTACAAGGGCGGGCAAGCGGAACGGCGCAAGTTCGAGCAGAAAACGCTCGACAATCTCGACGCCTTCCTCACCGGCGCGCCGATGCGCGACGTGGTCGATCTCGGGCGCGGCTATTGATCCGCGCCCGGGTCAGGCATGGCTTGCGACGCTCGGATCAGGCGCCTTTGAAGTCCGGCACGGAAACCGGTTCGAGATCCGCCGGGCTCTGGCCGGCCTCGATCTCCTGACAGGCCACCGGGTAGTGATCGGCGGTGGTGCATTGCGACACCGGGTATTTCTCCATCTCGGCGCAGGCAGAGAGGGCCATGGTGGCCAGAACGGCGGGTAGGATCAGCTTTTTCATCTCGGGAACTCCATTGTAACGCCCATATTTGCTCGGGCATGAGTGCTGGGGGATGATCTGCATTTATTCGCTTTGACACGCATATCAACATGATCCACATCAAAAACTGAACTAATCGGTTCACTTTTTGTGACCTGTGCAAATGTCAGCCCGAAAGCCTCTTCCCCTACCCGGGAGATCGGTTACCCTGTCCGCGATGCGCATTCTCACAAGGCTCTGTCGTGGCTCGGATTTCCCTCTGTCTTTCCCTCTCTCTCGCCCTGTTGACCGGCTGCTATGGCTTTGTGGTCGATCACCGGGCTTACGGTTCGCAGGACGGCGCCACGGCCATGCTGTCGATCACGGCAGATCACCGCCTCAATCGCCTGAGCATTTCACATTGTGACGGGCAGGAAGAGCCGCTGGTGCTGGTGGCCCGCCGTTCCGACGATCCGCGCCGCTATCCGGCCTGGCAGGTCACGGTCGATGCCGAGACCTGTTACGAGATCGAAGCCGGGTCCTGGCGCGTCACTCTCTACAAGCGGCTGACACTCGCCCCGGGCGAGGTCGCGCGGATCGAGATCGACTGAGGCCCGCGTGGGCCCGCGCGCCGGCGCCCTGAGAAGATCCGCGCCCTCAGGCGATGATCTCGAATTTGTTGACGTCAACCATGCCGCGATCGGTGATCTTGAGCGCGGGGATCACGGGAAGCGCCAGAAACGCCAGTTGCAAAAACGGCTCTTCCAGCGTCACGCCCAGCGATTTCGCCGCCGCGCGCAGGAGGGCGAGGTGATCACGTACCACTTCGAACGGCTCGAGGCTCATCAGCCCCGCCACCGGCAGCGCCAGTTCGGCCAGCACCTTGCCCCCCTTGGTGACGACAAACCCGCCCTCGATCTCAGAGAGCCGATTGGCGGCCAGCGCCATGTCTTCGTAATCGACGCCGACACAGGCGATGTTGTGATGGTCGTGACAGACGGTGGAGGCAATCGCCCCGGATTTGAGGCCGAAGCCTTTGACAAAGCCCGAAGCGATATTGCCATTCTTGCCGTGGCGCTCGATGACAGTGATCCGGGTGAGATCGCGGGCCGGATCGGGGGCCTTGTCGCCATCCCTGATCGGCACCTGTTCTTTCAGGTGCTCGGTGATGATCTTGCCCTCAATGATACCGATCACATCGGTCTCTTCGCGATTGCCCGTGGCGCGAAAATCTTCCGCCCGGACCATCGGTGCCTTGACCGAACCACGTCCCACCGGCGCGACATGGCCACGGGCGGCAAACGCCTCCTCCGTGACTTCGACGCCCCCGGCAAAGACCATGGCAGCGTTGCATTTTTCCAGAGAGTCCAACACCACGATATCGGCGCGTTTGCCCGGCGCGATCATGCCGCGATCCTTGAGACCAAAGGCCTCGGCGGCCGAGAGCGTGGCGGCGCGGTAAACGGCCAAGGCCGGGCTGCCCAGCTCGATCAGCGTGCGGATGACATAGTCGAGATGGCCGTATTCGCCGATGTCCAAAGGATTGCGGTCATCGGTGCACAGGCACATGTAAGGCGCGGTGAAGTGGCTCAGCAGCGGTTGCAGCGCATGCATGTCCTTTGAGACGGAGCCCTCACGGATCAGCACCCGCATGCCCTTGCGCAGCTTCTCGCGCGCCTCTTCCACCGTGGTCGCCTCATGTTCGGTGCGAATGCCCGCCGAAATATAGGCATTGAGATCGCGCCCCGAGAGCTGCGGACAATGGCCGTCGATATGGGCATCCTCATAGAGGCGGATTTTCTTCATCGCCTCCGGGTCGCGATAGATCACCCCCGGGTAATTCATGAATTCCGCCATGCCGATGCCCGACGGGTGCCCCATCAACTCGGCGAGATCCCCGGCCAGAAGCTCGGCGCCCGCCGTCTCCATATGGGTCGAGGGCACACAGGAAGAAAGCTGCACCCGGATCGACATCAGCGTGTGTTGCGAGGCCTCCTGAAAATAGCGGATGCCCGGCGCGCCGATCACATTGGCGATCTCATGCGGATCGCAGATCGCCGTGGTCACCCCGCGCGGCAAGACGCAACGGTCGAATTCGAACGGTGTGACCAGCGAGCTTTCGATATGCAGATGCGTGTCGATGAAGCCGGGCACGATCACCTTGCCGGTGACATCGATCTCGCGCTTGCCCTCGTAGCTCTCGTAGACCCCGGCGATGCGCTCGCCGACGATCGCGACATCGCCCTGAATGAGCTCGCCGGTCATCAAATCGAAAATCATCCCGCCCTTCAGCACGATATCGGCCGGGGCCTCGCCCCGCGCCACGGCAATACGCTGTTCCAGATCGCTCATCATCTCTCTCCTATTCACCCGCTACACCCGCCTTACACACGCACGCCCTACACACGCACGGCAGGCACACGTTCCAGATCCGCAGGCAGGCCGAGCGCTGCCCGCTCCGCGTCGCGCCGCGGCACCAACCAGACCACGCGCTGTCCCTTGTCATAGGCGCGCATTGCGACATTGCGTTGATCCGACAACAGCCAATCCTCGGTGCCGTAATCGCGCCCGACGACGATCCGCGCCGCATCGCGCCGCGCCAGCTCGAGCATCGGGGCAAATTCCGGCTCGGTACAGATCACCAGATCGGCCTCCTGCAAGCGCTGAACCGCGCGCAGCGTCAAAAGATCCGGGTCCAGCGCGCCAACGGGCAGAAGCGCCACCTGCCCCGTGCCCGGTGCATCCGGCGCCCCACCCGCGTTGATCGCGGCCTTGATCGTATCAAAAGCCGCGCGCTCGGCACCGCTGGCAAACAGCCGTCGCGGCGTCTCGTGATAGACCCAGCGCCAGAACGGCCGGCGTTTCTCGCGCGGTACGCTTTCGGCCACCGCGTCGCGCATCCGCCCGCCAAAGGCGACGAACTCCCCCAGTTTCGGCTCGAGAATCTCCTCGAGCCTCGTCTTGATCTGCCGCGCCAGCACCGGCGCTGCCCCTTCGGTGCCGATCGCCACGACGAGCGGATCGCGATCCACCAGCGACGGCGTGGTGGCCTCGCAGAGATCCGGCCGGTCAACCACGTTCACCAGAGCGCCGGCACGACGCACGATCTGATAGATCTCCGCATCGCGCGCCTCGTCCTCGGTGCAGACAAACACCAGTGCAGCGCCTTCGAACAGGCTCTCGGAGATCTCATCGGTCACATGGTGCGCCCGGCCCTCCGAGACCAGCGCCTGCAGCTCCGGTTCCAGCTCTGCGGCCACGAAGCTCAGGTGCGCTTCGGTCTTGAGCATCAACCGGGCCTTCTGGGCCGCCGTTTCTCCCCCCCCGACGATCACCACGTCTCGCTCGGCCATCCTGAGAAACATAGGGAAAAATTTCATGCCGGCATGACCTCTTTTGTCGGGATCTTTTCGCGCGCTTTATGCGCGTTTGGCTGAGAGTCTCGCATCGGCGCGGAAATGACAAGAGTGCGCAGGAGATGAGCCCCCACAAGACCGCCATTTATGATACGCTTCACATATAGGTTTGCGTAATCGCGCAGGGCGCTCCTTGAACTGCGCGCCTGTACGCGCGGCGGGCGCATTTTCGTATCGGGGTGTTGTAAATCTCTGGTTCAAAAAACCTTTTCTTGACAATTCCCGCGCAAAGAACTGGGTTGAAACAGCCGCCCTGTTTCGCAGAATGCAAATATGAGTGAGGACCGCCCAGAATGGCTAACCCGGTTTCGTCCAATCCCGCCCCGCGTGATCCGTCCGAGGATCCGACAGAGACGCTCAATGATCTCTTCGTCATCGGCGGCGGCATCAATGGCTGCGGCATCGCCCGCGACGCCGCCGGGCGCGGGCTTTCGGTCGCTTTGGCCGAGATGGGCGATCTGGCTCAGGCGACCTCTTCGGCCTCCTCCAAGATGTTCCACGGTGGGCTCCGATATCTCGAATATGGCGAAGTGCGACTGGTGCGCGAGGCTTTGGCGGAACGCGAGGTGCTTTTGAACGCCATGCCGCATATCGCCTTTCCGATGCGCTTCGTGCTGCCGCTCTCGCGCGAGATGCGGTTTGACGCCGACACGCCGATCTCGAAACTGCTGAAATACACCATGCCCTGGCTCAAGGGGCAGCGCCCCGGCTGGATCATCCGCATCGGGCTCTGGATGTACGACCATCTCGGCAAGCGCAAGATCCTGCCCGGCACCTCCGGTTATGATCTCGCCGACCGGCCGGAAGGCGCGCCCCTCAAGGACATGTTCAAACATGCGCTCGAATATTCCGATGTCTGGGTCGATGACGCGCGGCTGGTGGTCCTGAACGCCATGGATGCCCGCGATCACGGCGCAACGGTGATGGTGCGGACCAAGGTCACCTCAGCACGGCGGATGGCGGATCATTGGGAGATCGAGATCAGCCGCCTGGATGGCACACAGGAGAGGCTCAGGGCGAAAGCACTGGTCAATGCCGGCGGCCCCTGGGTGGCCGATATCATTTCCGGCGTGATCGGTGAGAACAGCCGCGAAAGCGTGCGCCTGGTGCGTGGCTCGCATATCGTCGTTCCGCGCATCGCGGAACATGACAAGGCCTATTTCCTGCAAGGCAGCGACGGGCGGGTCATCTTTTTCCTGCCGTTTCAACGCGATTTCACCATGATCGGCACCACCGAGGTGACGCATGAGACCGACCCGCTCGGGGCCGAGGCGACATTCGAGGAAAAACGCTACCTGTTGGATTTCGCCAATCAATACCTGAAGGTGCCGCTGACCCAGGCCGATGTGGTGCATAGTTTCGCAGGGGTTCGCCCGCTCTATGAGGACGGGGCCAAATCCGCCACGGCGGCGACCCGCGAATATGTGCTGTCTCTGGATGAGAACGGCCCGCCACTCCTCAATGTTTTCGGCGGCAAGATCACCACCTATCGCAAGCTGGCCGAGGCCGCCCTCGAAAAACTCGGCAAATTCTTCACCATGACCCAGCCCTGGACCGCCGAGGCGATGCTCCCCGGTGGCTTCACCTATGGCCGGGACGCCGAACAGATCACCTCACTCACCATGCAATACCCGTTTCTCAGCCATGATGCCGCCGACCGTCTGGTACATCTCTACGGCCGCAACGCCGCCGCTATCTTCGACGATGTGGTCGGCGCCACAGATATGGGGCGCGATTTCGGCCACGGGCTCACCGAGGCCGAGCTGCGCTATCTGGTGCGCGAGGAATTCGCCCGCGAGGTCGAGGATGTGATCTGGCGCCGCACCAAGCTCGGACTTTACCTCTCCGCCGCCGAGATCGCCGCGATCGACGACTGGATGCGACAGCACGTGCCGTTGCTCGTCGATCAGTGAGGCGCATGTACCGCGCCTAGATCTCCGGGTGCCCTTCCACGACCTGTTGAAACGCCGTCAGGTAGCTCCGCAGGTCCGCGATCGTCTCGGGGGCGGCCAGAACCGCGTCACGTTCCGCGGCGCTGAGCGACATGAGCGGCAGGCGCCAGAACACGTCTTCGGCAAAACGGCTGGTGATCGTGGACAGCACCCGGCGCAGATCGGTCAGCATATCGTCGCCGCGATGCGAGGCATGAACGAGCGCGATGGGTTTGCCAATCACCGCCTCGCCGGAAACCAGCCAGTCGATGGCATTCTTGAGCCCGCCGGGAATGGCCCGGACATATTCCGGTGAGGAAATGATCACGCCGTCGGCCGCGTCGATCTCGGCAATGAAGGCGGCCACGGCGGCCGGGCGGTCCGCCCCATCGCGGTCGGGGGTGAAAATCGGCAGGTCCCAGATCGCATCACAGATCGCGATCTCGATGCCTTCGGGCGCGTGAATGCGGAGCGCTTCGAGCAGCGCGCGGTTGCTCGACCCTTTACGTCCGCTGCCCGAAAGCGCCAGAATTTTCAAAGTCATGACAACGCCCCTCCCTGAGATCCCGGCAGAAAAACGCAAAAGGGCGGGAAAGTCCCGCCCTCTCGTTATCTTGTCCGATCACAGCTTTGCGAGCCGTGTCCGCCCGCCTGCTCAGAGATAAGAATTCACCAGGTTTTCCAGACGTTCCTGACGGCCGGACCGCGGTTCCGGGTTGATCCCCTCTGTCAGGACGCGGTCCTGAATCGAGGCCAGATCGCCGTTTTCCAGCATCTCGGCATTCGCCGGCTTGTCCCAATCGGCATAGCGCTCGGCACGGGCAGATTCGAGCTTGCCGTCCTCGAGCATCGCCGCCGCCGCCTTGAGCCCGCGGGCACAGATATCCATTGCACCGACATGGCCGAGGATCAGATCTTCCGGGTCCAAGGACTGCCGCCGGATGCGGGCGTCGAAATTGGTGCCGCCACTGCTGAAACCGCCGGCTTTCAACACCTCGTAATAGGCCAACATCACTTCGGAGACGCTGTTCGGGAATTGATCGGTGTCCCAGCCGGACTGGTAATCGTTGCGGTTCATGTCGATCGAGCCGAGGATGCCCAGAGAGCCGGCCAGCGCCAGCTCATGCTCGAACGAATGCCCCGCGAGAATGGCGTGGCCCTGTTCGATATTGACCTTCACCTCGTTCTCGAGCCCGTAGCGTTTGAGGAAACCGTAGACCGTCGCCACGTCGAAATCATATTGGTGCTTCGAGGGCTCCTGCGGCTTCGGCTCGATCAGGATGGTGCCGTCCCAGCCCATCTTGTGTTTGTAATCGACGACCATGGAGAGCATCTTCGCCGCCTGATCCGCCTCGCGGGTCAGATCGGTGTTGAGCAAAGTCTCATAGCCTTCGCGCCCGCCCCAGAGGACGTAATTGGCACCGTTCAGCTTGATCGTCGCATCCATGCAGGATTTGATCGTCGCGGCGGAGTACGCGAAGACATCCGGGTCCGGGTTGGTGCCCGACCCCGCCATGAAGCGGCGATGGGTGAACAGGTTGGCCGTGCCCCAGAGGAGCCGGGTTTTCGAGCTCTCCATCTTCTCGGCGAAAATGTCGACGATCTCTTCGAGATTGCGTTTGCTCTCGGCGAATGTCGCGCCTTCCGGGCGCACGTCGAGATCGTGGAAACAGAAGAACGGCGCCTGCAGGATGTCGAACATCTCGAAGGCGACATCGGCCTTCATCCGGGCCTTTTCCATGCCCTCGCCGAACCACGGCCGATCAAAGGTGCGGCCGCCGAACGGGTCGCCGCCCTCATAGGCAAAGCTGTGCCAATAGGCGACGGCAAAGCGCAGATGATCTTCCATCCGCTTGCCCATCACCAGCTCTTCGGGGTTGTAATGTTTGAAGGCAAACTCGTTCTCTGAGCCCGGGCCTTCGTATGTGATCTGCGGGATATCTTTGAAAAACTCGGTCATGTCAGCCCCTTGATGGCAGTTTGTGCGGATTTGAAGCGGGCGAACCCGTCGTCAAAACCAGCGGTCAGTTTCATGTTCGGCTCATAGGTGGCGGCGATCTTCGGCGCGCTGGCGAGCTCTGCGCCGCCACCGGTGGCGGCCATTTGCCCAAGACGCGCCGCCCCGAAGGCGCCGCCGAAATCGCCCGCGACAGGCAGGTCGACCGGCACGCCCAGAGCGGTGGCGATGGCTTCGCACCAATAGGCGGATTTCGAGCCGCCGCCGACGGCCAGAAGCCGGTCAATTTTGGTGCCGGTGGCGGCGAGCGCCTCGGCACAGTCTTTGATGGCAAAACTCACGCCTTCGAGCACGGCGCGGGTGCCTGCGGCGGTGTCGGTGGCATGTTCGAGCCCCGTGAAGGCGCCGCGAATACCGGCATCGTTCAGGGGCGTGCGCTCCCCGCCCAGATACGGCAGGAAGGCGGTCTTGCCCGGCACTTCGAGCGCGCCCAGAGCAGAGGTCAGCGTGGCGGCGTCCTGGCCGACAAAGCGCCCGTACCAGTTAAGTGCATCGGTGGCGGCGAGGATCACCCCCATCTGGTGCCATGTGTCCGGCAGGGCGTGGCAGAAGGTGTGCACGGCGGTGGCCGCGTCCGGCTGATAGCCGTCATTGGCGGCAAAGAGCACGCCGGAGGTGCCGAGCGAGACAAACGCCTGCCCGGCTTTCACCACGCCGACGCCAATCGCCGAGGCGGCATTGTCGCCACCGCCGCCCGCGACGACGCAAGAACTCGGGACGCCCCATTTCGCCGCCAGCTCCGGCCGGATCGTGCCGGAGACTTCGGAGCCTTCGACCAGACGCGGCATGAAACTGCGGTCCATGTCGGTGGCGGCCAGAAGAGCGTCGGACCAGTCCCGCGCGCCGGTGTCGAACCAACTGGTCCCGGCGCTGTCGGACATCTCGCCGACGAATTCGCCGGTCAGGTAAAGCCGCAGATAGTCCTTCGGCAAAAGCACCTTTTTGACCCGGGCGAAAATCTCCGGTTCGTTGTTCCTGACCCAAGCGAGCTTCGGTGCGGTGAAGCCAGGAAAGACGATATTGCCGGTGATCTCGCGGAACCTCGGATCGGCATCCAGGGCGGCGGCCTCTTGATGCGAACGCGTGTCATTCCACAGGATACAAGGGCGGAGCACCTCGTCGGCACCGTCCAGAAGCGTCGCGCCATGCATCTGGCCCGAAAGCCCGATGCCGCTGACGCCCGACAGATCCGCCTTGGCACCGAGCGCCGCCATGACCGTGTCACAGGCGGCGAGCCAGCTGGCCGGCTCCTGTTCCGACCAGCCGCTCTGCGGCCGCTCATTGGTCAGGGGCGCGTTGGCCTCGGCCACGACGGTTTGATCCTCGTCGATGAGGATGGCTTTGAGACCGGAGGTCCCGAGATCAAGTCCGATATACATTGGTTTTCCATACGTTATGCCCGCAGATGAGAACGCGGTGCATCGGGAGGAAGCGCCCGCGGCCCGGTCCAGGCCGCAGGACAGTCGTCAGAAGATGGTCAATAGGCCTGGGGCGGCTTCTTGCCCATGATGATCATGCCGAGGATGTCCTCGTCGGTGACCTCGCCGACATTCACCGTGCCGACCTTCTGGCCGTTTTTCATCACCATGGCGCGATCGCAAAGCCGCATGACGTTGTGGATGTCATGCTCGATCAGGAAGATCCCCAGCCCCTGGGCTTTCAGCTCTTCGATCAGCTCCGCAACCATCTGGGTCTCATGCGGACCAAGGGCGGCGGTGGGTTCGTCCATGATCAGGATCTTGGCGTTGAAATAGACCGCGCGCGCAATGGCGACCGATTGGCGCTGACCGCCCGAGAGGGCTGAGACCGGCTCCTTGAACTTCTGGAAGTTGGGATTGAGACGCCCCATGATGGACCGCGTCTCCGCCTCCATCGCCGGTTCATCGACAAAACCCAGCGGCGTCACCAATTCGCGGCCCAGAAACAGGTTCGAGGCGGCGTCGAGATTGTCGGCCAGAGCCAGCGTCTGATAGATCGTCTCGACATTGTATTTGCGCGCGTCGCGGGTGTTGCGGATCTCGGCCTTTGAGCCATTGATGAAGATCTCGCCACTGTCCATCTGATAGGCGCCGGAGAGGCATTTGATCAGGGTGGATTTGCCCGCGCCATTATGGCCCAGAAGCCCCACCACCTCGCCCGGATAGAGATCGATGGTGACGTGATCCACCGCTTTCACCCCGCCGAAGGCGATCGAGATGTCGCGGAGCTCGACAAGAGGCGTGCCGGTGTTCGGGTTGCTGCTCATGATCGTCTCTCCTTAGACCTTGATGCCGAGGCGTTTGCGATACTGGATGTCAATCCAGACGGCGAAGACCAGAACCGAGCCGACGACGATGTTCTGCAACGGCGCGTCGACCCCGACCATGGCCATGCCCGACTGAAGGGATTGCATGATCAACGCACCGAGGATGGCGCCATGAATGGTGCCGATGCCGCCCGAAAGCGCGGTGCCCCCGATCACGGCGGCGGCGATGACGCGCAGCTCGTCGAGCGTGCCGATGTCATTGGCATGCGACGCCAGACGGGCCGAGGCGATCACGGCGGACAGACCACAGAGAAAGCCCATCAGCGCAAAGATCTTCACGGTCAGCAACTTGGTATTGATGCCCGAAAGTTCCGCCGCATCCGGGTTGCCACCGGTGGCAAAGATATATTTGCCGAGCCGGGTCTTTTTGGCGAGCATGGTCATGGCCACGGCAACGATGATCAGCACGATCACCGAGATCGGCAGGCCATAGGCTTCGGTATAGCCGTCCGGCAGCACCTCGCCCCGGGCTTCGAACAGGCGGCGCAGCTTGCCCTTCGGGATGTCATAAGCGTTGAGCGTGGCGATATAGCCGAGAATGGCGGCAATGATTACACCGCCGACCGTGAACTCGGCCCAGAGCGGCTTGGTCGGGAACCCGTGGCTCTTGCGGGATTTGCGCGCATTATAAAGCGCATAGATCACCGCGAGAGAGGCGAGAATGCCGACGCCCCAGGACAGGGTGACCCCGAGCGTGCCCTCGGCCCCGCCCAGCACCAGATAGCTCTTGTCGAGCGGCGCGATGGTCTGACCATCGGTGACGTACCAGCCGACATAGCGCCAGATCAGCAGGCCACCCAGGGTGACGATAAAGGCCGGAATGCCCTGATAACCGATGAGCCAGCCGTTGAAGGCGCCAATGAGCGTGCCCACGGCGAGACAGGTGACGATGGCCATCGGCGCGATCATCGGGTTGCCATAGTCGAGCCCGACGAGTTGCGGCAGCCAGCGCGCCTGCATCATCGCGCCCATGGCCGAGGCGATCGCCAGCACGGCGCCGACCGACAGGTCGATATGGCGGGTGACGATGACAAAGACCATGCCCGTGGCCATGATCGCCACCGAAACGGTCTGAACCGTCAGGTTGAAGATATTGCGGGGCGTCACGAACCGCCCGTCGGTGAAAAGGTTGAAGGCCAGCGCGATGAGGATGAACGCCCCCACCATGCCCATCAGCCGCATGTCGAGCTCAAGCTGTCCGAGCATGCTCTTGCCAGAGCCGGAGCCGGTGGTTTGCGGCGCTGATTTTTCTGCCTGTTCCGCCATTGTCATGTCCTTTCGCCCCTCCCGAGGCCGGTTATTGGACAACCCGCCCCGGCCTCCCCTCAGACTCCAGGGAGAGCACGGTGCGAGTAACGTGCCCCCGCGCGAACGGGGGGCACACTGTCTTGTTGAAGCAGATCGGTTACGCGATCAGTTACAGGGCGACGGACCGTCGCTCACACCCTGGCAAAGCGCATCCTTGGTGATCCAGCCGGCATCCACGACCACGTCGAGATTGTCCTTGGTGATCGGGATCGGGGCGAGGAATTTGGCGTCCATCTCATTGCCGCCCGGGGTGGTGAATTTCACCGTGCCGGCTACATCGGCGGGCGCGGTGCCACCGGCCAGTTCGACGGCGATCTCGGCGGCGTTGCGGCCAAGCTCACGCGAGTCTTTCCACACCGACACGGTCTGGGTGCCGAGCGCGATACGGTTCAGCGCGGCGTGATCGCCATCCTGACCGGAGACCGGGATCCCGGCCATGCCCTGAGCGGCGAGCGCCGCCACGGCGCCACCGGCGGTACCATCATTGGAGGCCACGACCGCGTCCACCTTGTTATCATTGGCGGTGAGGATCGATTCCATGTTGCGCTGCGCATTGGCCGGGAGCCAGCCATCGGTATAGGCCTCGCCGACGATGGTGATGTCACCGGCGTCGATCGCGGATTGCAGCACCTCTTGCTGACCGCCACGCAGGAAGTCGGCGTTCGGGTCGGTCGGCGAGCCTTTGATCATCACGTAATTGCCCTTGGGCATGGCGTCATAGACGGCCTTCGCCTGCAGCCGGCCCACTTCGATATTGTCGAAGGTCAGGTAATAGGCGCGCGGGTCTTCGATCAGACGGTCATAGGCGATCACCGGAATCTCTTCATCGGCGGCCATCTGCACCGCCGGAATGACGGCCTGGGTGTCCTGGGCCAGCACGATCAGCGCATCCACCCCCTGGGCGATCAGGCTTTCGATGTCGGAGAGCTGTTTGGCGGAAGACGATTGCGCATCGGCAGAGACATATTCCGCCCCGGCGGCTTCCAAAGCGGCCTTGATCGCGCCTTCGTCGGTTTTCCAGCGCTCTTCCTGGAAGTTGGACCAGCTCACGCCAACGGTGAGATCGGCAGACATGGCCGAGGTTGCAAAACCGGCAGCGACAATGGTCGCGGCCATCAGCATGGATTTACGCATGAATATCCTCCCAAATTTCCGCGCCAGTTCCGCTCCCCTCCTCAAGATGAACGCCCAGCGGGGCCCGACTCGTTGCCGGACGTCCAAATCATGCCAGATTAATTTTATCTGTCAAAAAAATAATTCGCACATCTTTCATTTTTCGATGGATTTATCATCAAACGCGTGACTAAATCACTACGAACCCCAACAAAACAGTGCTGCAGCGCCGCATTAAATTCGATTGGCGAATTTTTAAAATGTCCGACACTCCCCCTGATGCCGACCTGGCTCCGCCCCCTGACACAGCGCCTTCGGAGACTCTTCAGAACGGCTGCGGCCCGCTGTTCGCCAATCCCGACAGCGGCAGCAAATCGATCCGCCGACAGGTGTTCGAGGCGGTGCGCTCGCAAGGGGAGATCGCCCGGGTCGACCTGTCGCGCCAGCTCAACATCTCGCCGGCCACGGTGACCCAGACCGCCTCGGACCTGATCGCCGCCGGGTTGATCGAGGAAAGCGAATTGCAGCGCCGGGACACGGACAGCACCCGCGGCCGGCCGCCCGTGGGGCTCAAGGTGCGGGCCGGAGCCGCCGTGGTGGTGGGCATCAAGATCTCGGACCGTTCGAACTCCGCCGTGGTGCTCGATCTCGCCGGAAATCTCCTGGGCTCTGCCACCCTGCCCGCACCGCCGACCGCACGGTCTACCGAAGAGATTCTTCTGGAGGCCGAAGCGATCACCGCCGCCGGGCTGAAGGATGCGGGTCTCGAGGGCCATCGCCCCGACACATTAGCCCTGGGTCTGCCGGGTATGGTCGATTTCGATCTCGGCCGGGTGCTCTGGTGCCCCTTCATGGAATCTCAGGACGTGCCGCTGCGCGATCTTCTGACCGAACGCCTGGGCGCGCCGGTGCGCATCGACAATGACGCCAACCTGCTGGCACTGGCGGAGCTGTGGTTCGGCGAAGGCCGGGGGCTGGACAACTTTGCCGTGGTCTCGATCGAACACGGGCTGGGCATGGGGCTGGTGATCCGGCACCAGCTGCACCGCGGCGGCATGGGCCACGGCATGGAGCTCGGCCACACCAAGGTACAGCTCGACGGCGCGCTCTGTCGCTGTGGCCAGCGCGGCTGTCTCGAGGCCTATGTCGCCGATTACGCATTGGTGCGCGAGGCGCATACCGCCCTCAACCCTGGCTATGAGGCCTCAGATGCCGATGAGATGCTCGAAACCCTCTATCGGCAGGCGAAAGAGGGCAATGAGCTGGCCAAGACGATCTTTTCGCGCGCCGGGCGCTATCTCGCCGCCGGCATTGCCAATGTCGTCACCCTGTTCGACCCGGCATTGATCCTTCTCTCGGGCGATCGTTTGCGTTACGATTTTCTCTATGCAGAGGATGTCCTGAGTGAGGCGCATATGATGACCCATCGTCCCGGTCGCCCCCCGACCCCCGTGGAAATTCATGCCTGGGGCGATCTCGTCTGGGCCCGGGGCGCTGGCGCGCTCGCTCTGGATTTCGCCACGGAGACACTGGTCGGATGAGTACCCAGCCCCTGTTGCGTTCCACCCTCCAGCTTTCCCTGTCACTCCTTCCCGCCTTGAGCCTGATGGGGCCGCCCTGCGCCGCCGTCGCACTCGACGCGGATCAGAGCCAGCCGATCCCGCAATTCCTCAACCGCTCCGATGCCCTGCCCGAACATGTCTATGGCGGCGGCTGGGAACATTTCGTCGGCGGCGGGCTCGCCGTGTTCGATTGCAATGACGACGGCCTGCCGGAGCTGTTTGCCGCGGGCGGCGACACCCCGGCCGATCTGTTCCTGAACCGCTCCGAACTGGGCGGCGCACTGACATTCGAGCGCGGCGAGATCCCCGAGATCGCCCCCGACGCGCTCACCCATGTCACCGGCGCCTATCCGCTCGACATCGACAGCGACGGGAACACCGATCTGGCGGTGATGCGGGTGGGCAAGAATCTCCTGCTGAAAGGCGACGGCGACTGCCATTTCACCGTCGCCAATGAGGCGCTCAATTTCGACGGCGGCGACCGCTGGACCACCGCGTTCACCGCCGGCTGGGAGGGAGACAATGCCCGCCCGACGCTGTTCTGGGGCAATTACGTCGACCGCGACAACCCGGAGGGGCCGTTCGAGGCCTGCGACAGAAACGAGCTGGACCGCCCGAAAGAAGACAGCTGGGAGAAGACCGTGCTGGAACCGGGGTTCTGCACCCTGTCTGCGCTGATCTCGAAAGGCGCGCGCGGCGTTCAGAGCCTGCGCCTGTCGAACGACCGGCATTACTACGTCAAGGGCGGCTATGAGCAGCTTTACGACCTGCAACAGGATCGTTTTCTCAACGAGAGCGACGGTTGGGACCGCGTGTCCCTCTGGGGCATGGGGATCGCCGAGCGCGATGTGAATGGCGATGCGGTGCCCGATGTCATGCTCACCTCGATGGGCGATCAGCTTTTGCAATTCGGCCATGCGGGTGGCCGCTATGAGGCCGCGCCCTATGACATCGGCACCTATGCGCACCGGCCACATCTTGGCGATGATGGCCGCCCCTCGACCGGCTGGTCGGCGGATTGGGGCGATCTCGACAATGACGGCCGCGCCGATCTGTTCATCGCCAAGGGCAATGTCGAACAGATGCCGTCGAATGCCGCCCATGATCCGAACAACCTGTTGCAGCAGAAACCCGACGGCACCTTCCGAGAGGTCTCGATTGCTGCCGGCGTTGCCTCCATGGCCAAGTCACGCGGCGCGCATCTCGTCGATCTCAACGGTGACGGCAAGCTCGATCTGGCGGTGGTCAATCGCGAAAGCGCGATGGAGCTCTACGAGAATGTCACCCCGAACACGGGCCAGTATCTCGCCATTTCGCTGCATCAGGAGGGGGTGAACCCGGATGCGGTCGGCGCCAGCGTTTCGGTGCTGACCAATCTCGGACTGCAAGTGCAGGAGCTGACCGTCGGCGGGCTGCATGGTTCGGGCAAGCTCACGCCTTTGCACTTCGGCCTGGGCGACGCCGAGAGCGCGCAGGTGCAGGTGGTCTGGCCCGATGGCACGGAAAGCCCCTGGGTCAAGCTCGACCGGTTCGACCGCTGGGTGCGGTTGACGCGGTAACAGGCTGTTTTAAAGAAGGAAAGCCGGACCCTTTGACTGAAAGTCCGTTCGGCGGGACGGAGGGAACGTTGGCGATTTGTCTGACATGAGGGCGTGCGCCGGACCGTGGGCTGGCGCATCTGCTCTCGGTGGTCCGCACTTTATGTCAGCCAAATCCGATAAAGATCAATCCGTTGCACGGGGATGACAAATGCGCCTGACCGCCGGGACGGTCCGGCGCACGCCCGGGCCACTTCGTGGCTGTTCCGGGCGGTTGCGCGATGTTCCCAACGTCCGCCATGGGCTCAAAGCAGCCCCTTAGCCGCGCAGCAACCGCCCCGCCTCACTTCTCGAAATCCAGCCCCGAAGGCACGCTCTCGGGAATACCGAGCCGTTTCGGATCGTCTTCGAGCGCTGCCAAAAAGGCCATCAGCGCGTCGATCTGGTCCGCGGCCAAGGTCCGGTCCTCGACCTCGATCGCCGAAAGGATCGCTGCGACATCGGCCTCATTGCCCATCACATCCCAATCCTTCTCCGCCACCTCTGGCGGCAGATCGGAGAGGGTGGCGTGGATCGGCTCGTAATGCATGAGCGCATCCCCGGGCGCCAGATGCGCCACCACGAAGGCCCTGAGGTCGCTATAGGCACCGGCGTGGCCATAGGGCGCGGTGAGGGTGACATTCCTGAGACTCGGGGTGCGGAAAGCATAGAGATCCTCGGCCTTGCCGGTCACCCGGAACCGCCCCTCATCGCGATGGCCGCGCTCGAAATCCAATGTCTTGCCCGGACCCAGCTGCGGTTGCCCCATGGCGTGAAAACCCTGATCGCTCTGGAACGGCCCGGAATGACAGCTGGAACAGCCCGCCTCGCCATAGAACAGCGCCATGCCCGCCTTGGCGGCATCGGACAAGGCCGCCTCATCGCCACGCAGATAGCGGTCGAATGCGCTGTCATCGGCGCGGTATTCGAACGCCATGAAGGCCGCGACCGCGTTGGAAATATCGGCAAAATAGATCGGGCGACCAAAGGCGATCTCAGGATAGGCCCGTTCGAACAGGCTCTGATATTCCGGGATCGCGGCGACGCGTTTGGCGATCAGATCCCAGGCGCCGCCCTCGCCGGAAAACCGCCCCTGACGAATGGCTTTCGAAAGCGGGTTCTCACTGACCTGCCCGCCCATCTCGTCGGGTGACATCACCGGAAAGGCCGCCTGCGTCGCCAGAACGCCGGAGACCGTCTCAAAGAACGGGTCCTCGATGGGCACACGCAGACGACCATCGACCATCTCGACCCGCCCGTCATGGAACATGCGGGTGAACTCCCTGGCCCCCAGATTGTAGAGCGCCGGTGCGTTGCGGGGCACCCGGTCCTCGGGCATGTTGTCGGCCACGGCGACGCGGTCCGGCCCCAACCCGTGCCCGCCTTCACCCATGCCGAGAGACAGCCCGTCCGATGTGCCGAGACGCGGATGGTGACAGGTAGAGCAGGAGATATTCTCATTGCCCGAGAGGATCGGATCGAAGAACAGCAGCTGGCCAAGCGCCACCTCGCCCGGCGTCACCGCCATGTAATCGCCATCCGTCACCGGCGCCGGCAGCTCGAGTGTCGCAAGATCAACAGCGGCGGCGGGACGCGCAACGGGCACGCTCGCCAGCATTGCCAGAAAGATCAGATCAGGACGCATATTCGACATAGGCGAAAGCCCTCCCATCCGGCGACCAGGACGGAACATTGATGGTCCCCTGCCCGCCGGTCAATTCGACCAATGTTGCCACCGGCTTGTCCTTGGCGGACCAGAGCCTGAGCGCCACATGCATGCCCGGCGGATGGCCGATCGTGCCTTCGGGATAGGCGAGATAGACCACATGTTCGCCATCCGGTGAAGGATGCGGGAACCAGTTGACCAGACCATCTTCGGTCATCCGTTCGAGATCCGCCCCATCGGGCCGCACCCGCCACAGCTCGGACGCGCCGGTGCGATCCGAGTTGAACCAGATCCAGTCCCCGTCCGCCGAGAAATCCGGCCCGTCGTAATGATGCGCGCCCTCGATGACACAGGTCTCCTGTGCCCCGTCGGGCTTGGAGGTGTAAATCCCGAACAGCCCCTCGCGCACCGCCGTGTAACAGATCATCCGCCCGTCCGGTGAAATCCCATGATACCACGACGGGCGTTTTTGTGTCACCTTGACAGGGTCCTCGTCTGAGCCGAGATCCTGACGCCAGATCTGCGCCCCGCCACCAAAGGTGTGGTCGGAGAAATACAGCACCTCGCCATCCGGCGAAATGCCATGATCATTGTTGAGCTTGATGCAGAGCCCGGTGTCGATTTCCAACAGTTCCGGTGCGTCCAGCTCGACCCAATACAGGCTGCCCTCGCCATTGACGACCAGCGCCGAACCGTCCGGCGTCCAGTTCGGCGCGGCGATCTCGTGCTCCGTCTCGAGCACGGGGAAAGCGCTCCCCTCATCGAGATCGTAGATCATCAGACGCGATACCCATGCCGCCATTCGGCCCCTCCCTCAAAAGGTGTCCCGATCAGGCTATACCGCCGGGAGGGGCGCGCCAATGACTTAAATCACAAGCGCTTACCCCGATGGTTACGCCTGCTCGCCGCGGCCTTCGGACGACCGCGCCCAGAGGTTGATATTGTCGACATCGGCGGCGGCATCGATGGCGGCAAGCTCCTCGGGGGCGAACTCCAGATTGCCGATGGCACCGACGCAATCGACGACCTGAGAGGGCTTCGAGGCGCCTATGAGCGCCGTGGTGATCCCCTCTTCGCGCAGCACCCAGGCAATCGCCATCTGCGCCAGGGTCTGGCCGCGCGCCTCGGCGATCTCGTTGAGCTTGTTCAAGGACACCACGGCGTGATCCGACAGGAGATGCGGGTCGAGCGACTTGCCTTGCGTGGCGCGCGAGCCCTCGGGCACGCCATGCAGGTATTTGCCGGTGAGCAGGCCCTGGGCCAGCGGCGTAAACGCGATGGAGCCGACGCCCAGGTCCTTGAGCGTGTCCTTCAACCCGTCGCGCTCGACCCAGCGATTGAGGATATTGTAGCTCGGCTGATGGATCAGACAGGGCGTGCCGAGATCCTTGAGGATCGCCACCGCCTCGCGGGTGCGCTGGGTGTTATAGGACGAAATCCCGACATAGAGCGCCTTGCCCTGACGCACGATGCTGTCCAATGCCCCCATGGTTTCCTCGAGCGGCGTCTCGGGATCGAACCGGTGCGAATAGAAGATATCGACATAATCGACGCCCATGCGTTTGAGCGACTGATCGCAGGAGGCCATGACATATTTGCGCGACCCCCATTCGCCGTAAGGGCCGGGCCACATGTCATAGCCGGCCTTCGACGAGATGATCAGCTCATCGCGAAGCCCGTGGAAATCCGTCTTCAGGATCTCGCCGAACGCCTCTTCTGCGCTCCCCGGCGGCGGGCCGTAATTGTTGGCGAGATCGAAATGGGTGATGCCGAGATCGAAGGCGGTGCGCAGGATGTCGCGTTTCACCTGATGCGGCGTGTCATGGCCGAAATTGTGCCAGAGCCCCAGCGACACGGCGGGGAGTTTCAGCCCCGAGTTGCCGCATTTGCGATAGACCATTTTTTCATACCGGTCCTCGGCGGGTGTATAGCTCATGATATCCTCCCTTGCTCTCTGTCCTGACAGTCTGCCGGCGTCACAGCCAGGTCCTGACAGTCTGCCGGCGTCACAGCCAGCTGTCGTAATCGCTCACCAGAAGGTGGAGCGGCGCCTCGTCCTCGTCAATGGACGAGAACCGCCCAATGGGGTCGCGGAAAATATTGTCGGTACGGTCGTCGTTCACATTGGACACTTCGCCGATGAGCACCTTGCCGCCCTCGCCCCAGAAGGCATGCCAATGCCAGGGCTCGAGCGTGACGCTCTCGCCGGGTGCGAGCGCCAGATGTTCCCCGGGCTGCAAAACCCGCATCTGCCCGTCGGTCATCACCTCGACCGGGGCGGCGGGATCGAGCGTGCCGTCCTCGGCACGGGTCCAAAGCTCAAGCACCAACGTGGCGCCGCCGCGGTTGATAATATCCTCGGTCTTCTTGATGTGATGATGCATGGGGCTGATTTGGTTCTCTTCCGAAATCAGCAGTTTCTCGGCATAGAGCGGCCCCATGCCCCGCGCGACATTGGCGGCATTGCCATTGCGCACGGTAAACAGAAACAGCCCGAGGTTCTCGTAATCGCCCTGACCATAGTCGGTGATGTCCCAGCCCAGCATGTGATCACGGATCATCGCGCCATCGCTGTTGACCCGGGCCTTCAAAGCCTCCGGATCGAGATAGGCAAAGGGCGGCATGATGAACCCGAAAGAGCGCATGAACGCGTCGGACTCGCGGATGATGTCATTGACGGTGGAGCGTTTCATTTTTGGCCTCCATAGCAGGCGGAATAGAGATCCCGGATCGAGAAATTCACTGGTGTATCAGTCTGATCCGGGGTGAAGGTGATCTTTGCCGGAAGCCCCGGCAAAAGCGAGATGGCATTGCCGGAGAAGCGACCGGGCTGATCGGCTTCGAGCGTGACGAAAAGCGCCAGCGCCCCGGCCTCCAGCGTGACGTCAAACACGCCATCTTTCTCCTTGATATTCATATCAATACCAGGATTCATAAGGTCATTTTCCTTCCAGGGGCGCGGGCAGTGGAAATCACCACCTCCGGCGACGCCCTCCGGCCCGTCGTATTGCCATGTGTAGACGTAGATTTCATCCTCTCGCAGCGTTCCGGCGGGCAGTTCGAACAGCTCCAGCGCTTTCGACGGCCAGGCCGAGATCACCGCATCGGCGAGCGGTCGGGCCGCGCCTGCCATATTCACCGCCGCCACCTGCACCGTCACATCAATATTCTCACCGAAATCATTGATAATTTTGAAGGAGTCTCCGGACTCTCCGGGCACAACCGCGACAAAGATCGGCGCATAAAAGCGCTGTGCCATGTGATGCGAAAGCTTCCAGCCGCCACCGTAATCGAGCGTCGACCAGGAGGCACAGGGCCATGTGTCGTTGAGCTGCCAATAAAGCGTGCCCCAGCAGCGGCCCTTTTGCGCCCGCCAGGCCGATATGGCGGTCTTGAGCGCCAGCCCCTGTTGCAGCTGCGACAGGTAGACCAGATCCTCCATCCGCTCCGGCAGGCGAAACTCGCGCATCATCGTGGCGATGATCCGCGCATTGCCGCCGACATTCTTCTGGTGGCTGTCCATCGCCGGAGACGACAGATTGCGATCGCCGAGATAGTCGTCGATCAGCGGCAGCGAGGGGAAGGATTGAAAGCCGAATTCGGAAACGAAGCGCGGCGCGACGTCGCGATAGGCCGCAAACGGTTTGTTCTCATGCCAGACGCTCCAGACATGCATGTCGCCGGAGCTGTCGTCATGCCAGGCGTCGCCGAAATCCATCGCCCCCAGAGAGGGCGAGGACGGCCACCAATTTGCTTTTGGATCAATGGCTTTGAGCGTGTTTTCGATGTGACGGTTGAGCCGATCATAGGCGACGAGATGATGATCGCGATTGGCTTTTGCCTCGGGGAATTCCTCGAGCATGCCGATGATCTCATTGTCACCACACCAGAGCGCCAGACAGGCATGATGGGAGAGCCGTTCGACCTGTTCCCGCACCTCCTCGGCGACATTCGCGATGAAGGCGTCATCTGTCGGGTAGAGATTGCAGGCGAACATGAAATCCTGCCAGACCATCAGGCCCAGCTCATCGCAGAGATCATAGAACCAGTCCGGGTCATAGCGGCCACCGCCCCAGACCCGGATCATGTTCATATGGGCCTCCACCGCCGATTGCAGGAGATCGCGCACCTTGTCGCGGCTGATCCGGCCGGAGAGCGCCTCCGCCGGGATCCAGTTCGCGCCCTTGGCAAAGACATCGCGGCCGTTGACGCGGAATTTGAACCCCGTGCCCTGATCGTCCTTGAGCGTCAGATGCTCGATCCGCCGGAGCCCGATCCGACGGTGGGCGGTCGCGCCGGCGCAGGTCACATCGAGATCGTAAAGCGGCTGGGCGCCCTGTCCTGCGGGCCACCAGAACTCGGGAATTTCGACGAAGAACTTCGCCTCAGCCCGTCCGCCGAGAACTTCCGTCTGCCGGCTCCGGTCGGCAAATCGCATGTCCACCTGCGTGCCATCCGGGACATTCTCAAACTGCGCGGTAACCGTGAGCGAGACGCTTTCGCTCTCGATGTCATGATGCTCCTGATCGACGCGGAGATGCGCGATCCTCGGCGCGGCGCGCGGCGCGATCCTGAGACCGCCGGTGACACCAAAGGGCGCCAGCGCCGGGTTCCAGTCCCAGCCGAAATCGCATTGCGGCTTGCGCAGCATGTTGATGTTGGGGATCGGGCAATTGCCCTTGTGATAGGGCACGTAGCGCGGCTGCGCGTCTTGGCGCGCCTGCGCCTCGCGAATGACCGAGCGAAACCGGAGCGAGATCTCGTTCTCGCCGATCCGCGCCACCTCCGAGAGATCGATCCGCCAGGTCCGAAACGCGTTATCGGCGGTCAGCAGATGCTGGCCATTCACCAGCACATCGACCACACCGTCGAGCCCAACGGCCACAAGCTCCACCGCGATGTCCTCAAGGACCACGGTCCGGCTGAGCAGCCAGTCGCGCTCGGCAATCCAGCGCAGCGCCTCGGCATTGCGGCCGGCATAGGGTTCGGGAGAGATCCCGGCCTCAAACAGCGCGGAAACCGAGTCGAATGGCAGATCGAGCATGACCGCATGCTCCCCCGCCGCATCGGCGAAACCCCAGCCTTGGTTCAACTCTACAGACATCGGTTTCACCTCTCTTCGTTCCGGGCGTCTTTCCGGCAGCGCCACAGTAAAGCGCTTTTGTTTGCGCAAACAAGTCATCCGGGGCAGAATATATCCGACTTATCCGCAAGGCGGCGTTGCGCCCGCGCCTCTCGACCCGGGCGCCGCGGCGGGCGACACTGTCGGTAATTTCGATCAGCTCTCGATTCGCCCACAAAGGGACACCGCCGTCATGGAAGACGCCCCCCGTCCGACGCTCAAGACGATTGCACAGATCACCGGGCTGACCATTGCGACGGTCAGTCGCGCCCTCAACGATGCGCCGGATATCGCGCAAAGGACCAAGGTCCGGGTGCGCGCCGTGGCCGATCAGATCGGCTATCTCCCGAACCGCGCCGGTCAGCGTCTGCGCACCGGCAAGACCCATGTGATCTCGCTTTTGCTGACCACCGAACCCGATATCATGAACCACACGGCGCAGCTGATCTCCGCCGTGGCCGAGGGGCTGACGGGCACCGGCTATCACCTTGTGGTCACCCCCTATGCGCCCCGGGGCGATCTGATGGCGCCTTTGAAAATGATCGTCGACACGCAATCCGCCGATGCGGTGATCCTCAACCAGACCCGGCGCGAGGACCCGCGCGTCGCCTATCTGATGGAAAAGCGCTTTCCCTTTGCCACCCATGGCCGCACGATCTGGGCCGAGGACCACCCGTGGTGCGATTTCGACAATCACGGATTTGCCGCGCTCGGGATGGAGGCGCTGGCACACCGGGGCCGGAAACAGGTGATGCTCATCGCCCCGCCGGCAGATCAGTTCTACGGCATGGAGGTTCGTCACGGCGCGAAAGAGGCCGCCGCCAAATATGGTCTGACGCTCGTGCCGATCGTGGGCGTCACGTCTGACAGCCCGGCGGCGCAGATCACCGAGGCGGTTCAGAGCCTACTCGCGACGCACCCCGAGATCGACGGCATCCTCTGTGCCTCGCCCATGGGGGCAATCGCGGCGATCAATGCCGCCGAAGCCCTCGGCCGACGCTTGGCGCAGGACATCGATGTTTTCGCCAAGGAAGCACTGCCGCTTCTGCGGCAATTCCGGCCCGAGACCCTGGCGCTGCATGAGGATGTCATCCGGGCCGGCGACGGGCTGGCCCGCGCCGCGATCCGGGCCATCGACACGCCCGACCTGCGCCCACTGCAGGACCTGCATCCCGCCAGATACGACGACCCGATGGGGGCGCCGCCGCAGTGCTGATCCCCGTGTCTCCGGTCAGCCCGTGACATCCGGTTGCGGCGCGCGCCGGGTTGACCTGTGGCGCTGGCACGCTAAACCCGCCGGGACGGCAACCGGCGGCTCAGGGAGCGCGAGGGAACTCATATGTATCAACGTCTTTCACATGCCATCGGCGCGCTGGCCCGGTTCACCGCGCTCGCGGGTGGCGCGGGCCTAGTCGCGGTGATCGGGATGACCTGTGTCTCGGTCAGCGGACGGGCACTCGATGGGCTGGGGCTCGGCCCGGTGCCGGGCGATATCGAGCTGGTGGAATTCGGCATCGGCTTTGCCGTCTTCACCGCCTTGCCCTATGCGCAATATGTCCGGGCGCATGCCCGTGTCGATCTGTTCAAACCGCTGTTTGCCCGCGCCCCGGGTCTCAACGGGGCGCTCGATCTGATCGGCGATCTGTTGATGCTGGCGGTGAGCGTGGTGATCGCCTGGCGGCTCTGGCTCGGCATGCTCGACAAGGGGGCCTATGGCGAGACCTCCTTCATCCTGCAGATCCCCATGGTCTGGGGCTACCGCGCCGCCATGGCGGCCATGACGGTTGCCGTGCTGGTCGCCGCGTTCTGCGTGCTGCGCTCTGCCCGCGGCCTGACCCTCGGCACAACGCAGGAAGGGAGTCTGACATGAGCCGTCTCGAGATCGGTCTCTGGTCCTTTCCCATCCTGCTTCTGCTGATCTTCCTGCGCATCCCGATCGGGGTGGCCATGGCCGTGACCGGCTTTGGCGGCGCCTATCTTCTGAATGGCAATGCGGTGATGATGCTGAGCCAGCTCAAGCATCTCACCTATGGCGAGTTCTCGTCCTACTCGTTCTCGATCATCCCGCTGTTCCTGTTGATGGGGCATTTCGCCACTTTGGGTGGCATGTCTTCCGGGCTGTTCAAGGCGGCGGAAACCTGGCTCGGCCATCGCAAGGGCGGGGTTGCCATGGCCGCCGTCGGTGCCTGCGCGGGCTTTGGCGCGATCTGCGGCAGCTCGCTCGCCACCGCCGCCACAATGGGCAAGGTGGCCTTGCCCGAACTCAAGAGCTACGGCTATTCCGGCCGGTTGGCCACCGGCGCCCTGGCGGCGGGCGGCACCTTGGGCATCCTCATTCCGCCCTCGGTCATTCTGGTGATCTACGCCATGCTGGCCGAGGAGAATATCGCCAAGCTTTTCGTTGCCGCCTTCGTGCCCGGCATCCTCGCCGCACTCGGATACATGCTCTGCATCTCGCTCTACGTGCGGCTCAACCCGGACAGCTGCGGCCAGCGCGACAAGGCGTCCTGGTCGGAACGTTTCGCCGCATTGGCCAGGGTCTGGCCGGTTCTGGTGATCTTCGCCGCCGTGGTCGGCGGGATCTATCTCGGGATTTTCACCCCCACAGAGGCCGCCGCCGTGGGCGCCGCCGGCACGGGGCTCGTCGCCCTGCTCTCTGGCGGGCTCAGCTGGCGCGGCATGGGCGAGGCCATTCTCGAGACCGCCGCCTCCACCGGCATGATCTTCCTCATCCTGATCGGTGCCAAGATCTTCAACAATTTCCTCGCGCTCTCCGGCGTGCCCATGGCGGCGGCGGAATGGGCGGGGGGGCTGAGCCTCAGCCCCTGGCTTTTGCTTCTGGCCGTGCTCGCGATGTATCTCGCCTTCGGCTGCATCATGGACAGCCTGTCGATGATCTTTCTCACCGTGCCCATTCTCTATCCGATCATGTCGGGGCTGGATTTCGGCCTGCCGCCCGGAGACTTCGGTCTCTGGTTCGGGATCATCGTGCTGATCGTGGTCGAGGTCGGGCTGATCACGCCCCCCGTCGGGATGAACCTGTTCATCATCAACGCGCTCGACCCGGAGGTGCCGATCTCAGAGACCTTCAAGGGCACCCTGCCCTTCGTGATCACCGATCTGATCCGTGTGGCGCTACTCGTGGCCTTCCCAGTACTGACACTGGGCTTGGTAAGGCTGATCTATTGACCGCTGGGAAGCTGCCGCCGATCCATCTCTGGGGCATCGACGCGCCCCTGGAGCCGCTGTCCGGCGGCCATCGCAACGCGGTGTTCCGCACCTCGGAGCTGTCCCGCGATCTGGTGTTCAAATCCACCCGCCGCGATGAGGCGCAGATCCGCTGGCTCTCGCCGGTTCTCGGCGCTGCCCAAGCGGCGGGCCTCAGCGTCGCCGCGCCGATCCCGGCGTTGGACGGGCGCTACGTGGCGGAGGGCTGGACCTGTGAGCCGCTGATCGAGGGCCGGCCGTTTCAACCCGACGAGCTGCCACAGATCGCGGAAAGGATCGACGCCTTTCACGCTGCGACGACCAGCCTGCCGCAACGCCCCGGCTTTGCCGCCGCTCATGACCTTCTGGCCATGGACAGCGGTGGCGATGTCACCCTCTCCGCCCTGCCCGTCGAACTCGCACAGCTCTGTCGCAAAGCTTGGCAGGGTCTCGCGGGATCAGACGGCCCGGACAGCCCGAACGGCGTGATCCATGGCGATCTCACAGCCGGCAATCTGATCCATTCGGAGACAGGCCCGGCGCTGCTCGATTGGGATGAGGCGCGGGTCGATCACCGCGCTTTCGACCTGATCCGCACGCATCCGGCGGACGCCACGGCGGCACAAAAGACCGCCGCGCTGGCCTGGGAAGTCGCGTGCAGCTGGGAGATCGAACCGGAGCATGCACGGATCGTCGCGCGGGTGTTGGAACGCCGGATCTAACCGTCCTTGCCCGCCTCGCTCAACCGCCCCAGCCAGCTCTCCAGAAGCCCGTCGAGCTGGGCAAATTCTTCGCCGCTCAACAGCTCGGTGAGGCGTTTTTGGGTGGCCACATGATCTTCGACGGCGCGGTCGATGAGGGCAAACCCCGTCTCGGTCAGCCCGACGATGGCACGGCGGGCGTCCTCCTTGTCGGAACGTCGCGCCACCAGCCCCTGCGTTTCCAGCCGGTTGATGCGATTGGTCACGGTGCCCGATGTGATCATCATCCGGGCCATCAGCTCGCCGGCGGTGAGCGCATGGGGCGGCCCCGCGCGACGCAGGGTCGCCAGAAGATCGAAACTCGCGGCGTTGAGCCCGTGGCGGGCAAAGGTCGCGTCCATCTCGCGGCTCAACAACCGCGCGACGCGCCCCATCCGACCGATCAACCCCATCGGCGCCGTGTCCAAGTCGGGCCGTTCGCTGGCCCATTGGGCGCGAATCTCGTCGAGCGAGAGCCCCTGATCTGTGCTGTTCTGTGCATCCATGCATAAATACCTGTCAGCAAATTATCTTGACGTCAAGATTTAACGATTTATCTTGACGTCAAGATAACAACCGCCCCTCATAAGACCGTTCCCGAAAGGACATGACCATGTCACGCACAGACCCGAAGCGCAGCGACATCGCGCTGACCGCCCTAGCCCCCACGATCTGGGGCGCCACATACCTCGTCACCACGCGGCTTTTGCCCGAGGGCGTGCCGATCACCGTGGCGCTGCTGCGCGCCCTGCCCGCGGGTCTTTTGCTGCTGCTCTTCCTGCGCCGTCTGCCGCCGCTCCATTTCGTGCCGAAGCTTCTGGTCCTGGGCGCGCTGAATTTCACCCTGTTCTTCACCTGTCTGTTCATCGCCGCCTATCGCCTGCCCGGCGGGGTTGCCGCCACCCTGGGCGCGACCCAGCCGCTGATCGTGCTGATCCTGGCGCGCATTGCCCTGCAAAACCCGATCCGACCGCTGGCGGTGGTGGCCGGGCTGGCGGGCATTCTCGGCGTCGCCTGTCTCGTGCTCTCGCCCGAGGCGCAACTCGACGCGACCGGGGTGATCGCCGCGCTGATCGGCGCGCTGTCGATGGCCACGGGCACGGTGATGAGCCGCAAATGGGCACCCGACGCCCCGGCACTGGTCTTCACCTCCTGGCAGCTGATCGCCGGCGGTGTGCTGCTCCTGCCGCTGGCGCTCACCATTGATCCGCCGCTGCCGCCGCTGACGCTGGCCAATGTCTCGGGCTTCCTGTTTCTCGGGCTGATCGGCGGCGCGCTGGCCTATTTCCTGTTCTTTCGCGGCATCGCCACAATCGGGCCGGAACGGGTCGCGCCGCTGGGCTTTCTCAGCCCGGTGACCGCGGTGCTTCTGGGCGTGTTCATCGCCCATGAGACCCTGTCGCCGCTACAGATGCTCGGCATGGCCTTGGTTCTGGGCTCGGTCTGGCTCGGGCAATATGCCCAGACCCGGACCGCGCGACCAAGGTTCAAACCGGCCTGAGGCAGCCCCTCTTCCAACCCGGTCCAAACAAAAACGCCCTCCCGGATCGGGAGGGCGTTCGTTTGTCGGTCTCTGTCGCGGGCGCTCAGGCCGCCTCGATCGGTTTCGGAGCCGAAGTTGCGGGCGGCGGTGTGGTGACATCGCCCAAGGCCTTCATCGCCGCGAACTGGCTGAGGAAGACCTGACCGGTCAGATCATGCAGGAAATGTGACTTCTGCAAACGGTCCATCACCGGGCCTTTGACCTCGGAGAGGTGCAGCTGAATGCCGCTGTCGGACAAGCGCCGGTTGATCTCCTCGAGCGTCTCGAGCGCCGAGGTGTCGATCTCGTTCACCGCCGGGCACATCAGCACGATGTGCTTGATCGCCTGATCGTCCGCGATGCGGTCGAGAATATAATCCTCGAGGAAACGCGCATTGGCGAAATACAGGCTCTCATCGACGCGGATGGTCACCAGCTCCGGCTTGGTCAGCACCTCGTGGCGCTTGATGTTGCGGAAATGCTCGGTGCCCGGCACCAGACCAACCTCGGCGACATGCGGCCGCGAGGTCTTGTAGAGATGCAAGCCGATCGACAGGATCACGCCCGAAGACACGCCGGTTTCGACACCGAAGCCCAGAGTGAGCAGGATCGTCGCCAGCACGGCGGCGAAATCGGCTTTCGAGTAGCCCCAGGTGGTCTTGAGGATGGAGAAATCCACGAGACTGAGCACGGCAACGATGATCGTCGCGGCCAGCGTCGCCACCGGCAAGAAATACAGAAGCGGCGTCAGGAACAACGCAGCGAGCGCGATGCCAATGGCGGTGAAAGCCCCGGCGGCGGGCGTCTCGGCACCGGCGTCGAAATTCACCACGGACCGGGCAAAACCGCCGGTAACCGGATAGCCGCCCGACACGGCGGCGGCGATGTTCGAGGCGCCGAGACCAATGAGTTCCTGATCCGGCACGATGCGCTGGCGTTTCTTGGCGGCGAGCGTTTGCGCCACAGAGACGGATTCCACGAACCCGATGATCGAGATCAGGATCGAGGCGCCGAACAGCTGGCCCCAGACATCGAGCGAGAATTTCGGCAGGGTCAAAGGCGGCAGGCCACGCGGCACTTCGCCGACGATCTTGACGCCGTGATTGTGCAGGCCAAGGACAAAGGTCAGAAGCGTGGTCACCACAACTGCGGCCACCGGCCCGGCCTTGGCGGCGATATCGGCCATGCGCGGGCTGACGCCCTTCTCGAGCAAGAGCGGCTTGAGGCCCTTGCGCACCCAGAACAGGAAGCTGGTCGCGGCGACACCGATCACCAGGGTGAAGAAATTGGTGCTGCCGATATTCTCCCAGAGCCCGATCAGACGTTCCGGCAGGGTGTGCCCGCCGGCAGAGATGCCGAAGATATGCTTGACCTGCGAGGCGGCGATCAGAATGCCCGAGGCGGTGATGAACCCGGCAATCACCGGGTGCGACAGGAAGTTGGCGAACACGCCCAAGCGGAAAATCCCCATCGCCAGGAGCACCAGCCCCGACAGGAAGGCGAGTGTGATGGCCGCGGCGGCATATTCCGCCGTGCCCTGAAGCGCCATGTTGCCCACGACCGAGGCGGTCATCAGCGACACCACGGCCACCGGGCCGACGGCAAGCGCCCGCGAGGTGCCGAAAATGGCATAGGCCACCAGCGGCAGGATCGAGGCGTAAAGCCCCATCTGTGCCGGCAGGCCGGCCAGAAGCGCATAGGCCAGCGATTGCGGGATCAGCATGATCGTCACGATGATCGCGGCGATACCGTCATTGGCGAAGGTGGAGGAATTGTATTTCGAGCCCCAGTCGAGAATGGGGAGGTAGCGCTTGAGGCTCTTTGGATCGAACGACACCGGTTCTGTCCTTTCTGTATGCGGGCGGGAGGAGATGAGGGGGACGTTTGACCGCCCCCCTGCCCATGTGTTTTCGAGGCTTACTTGGCCGCGACTTTCTCAGGTTTGATCAGCCATTCCTTGCCGCGCAGCATGGCTTTCCAATAGACCGGCGGCAGGATCTGTTCCTTGAGCCACCAGGCCTTGCGGGTTGCCTTGGTGCCGTCGAGCGCCCATTTCGGGAAGGACGGCAGAAGCACCCCGCCATAGCCGAACTCGGCCAGAACGATCTTGCCCTTCTCGACGGTCAGCGGGCAGGAGCCATAGCCGTTATAGGCGGCTTCCGGCCCCTTGCCGTCGATATCGGCGGCGACATTCTCGGCCACCACGGGGGCCTGGAACCGCGCGGCCGCGGCGGTTTTCGCATTCGGCGCGTTCATCACATCGCCCAGCGACCAGATATTGTCGAATTCCTTGTGGCGCAGCGTGACCTGATCGACATCGACCCAACCGGCGGCATCAGCCAAGGGCGAGACGCGGATGAAATCGGGCGCGACCTGCGGCGGCACCACATGCAGCATGTCGAAATCGACGGTGATCTCGGAGGGATCCGTGTCCGGCATGGCCACCGTGAACGTGGCCTTTTTCGCCGCGCCGTCGACCGATTTGAGATTGTGGAAGAAGTTCAGATCGATGCCGTAGCGGTTCACATAACCTTCGAGCGCGGGCACGTAATCCTTGACGCCGAAGAGCACACCACCGGCGTTCATGAACTGGATATCCATGTTCTTCAACACGCCCTGCTGTTCCCATTCATAGGCCGAAAGATACATCGCCTTTTGCGGCGCGCCGGCGCATTTGATCGGCATCGGCGGCTGGGTGAACACGGCCTTGCCGCCCTTGAGCCCCTTCACCAGTTCCCAGGTGTAGGGCGCGAGGTCATAGCGATAGTTCGAGGTCACGCCGTTCTTGCCAAGCGTCTCGGTGAGCCCTTCGATCCGGTCCCAATCGAGCTTCAGACCCGGGCAGACGATGAGGCGGTCGTATTTCACAACCCGGCAGCCATCGAGGATCACCGCGTTGTTCTTCGGCTCGAAAGCCGCAACGGCGGATTTGAGCCAATGCACCCCGCGCGGAATGAGCGAGCCCATGGTCTTGGCAGTGGTCGAGGGTTCGAACACGCCGGCCCCGACCATGGTCCAGCCGGGCTGGTAGTAATGGATATCCGCCGGATCGATGATGGCGATCTCGAGATCGGATTTACGCGATTTCAGCGACGAGGCCACGGCGACACCGGCGGCACCGCCGCCCACCACGACCACATCGAACTTGGCATCCTCGACCGAATCCGTCGGGGTGACGCCGCCATTGGCGATGCGCCGCGCCACGCCGGTCATGTCATAGCCCGCCGCCTTGGTGGCGGCCAGGATATCGACCACGGATTTCTCCTTGGCCATGGCCAGAGACCACAGCGTGGTGGTGCGCGTGCCGGTACGGCAATAGCCGAACACCGGCCCGGGCAATTCGGTGAGCGCCTGACGGAAAGCGGTGGCGGTCTCTTCGGTCACGATCCCCGGGGTCACCGGCAGGTAGCGGAATTCCAGACCCTCGGCGGCGGCGGCCTCGGCCATTTCCTCGTGGGTCGGCTGATCCGATGCTTCGCCATCCGGGCGGTTGCAGACCACGGCGCGGAACCCGCGCCGCTTCAGCTTGGCAATATCTTCAAGCTGGATCTGTCCCGAGACGGACAACCCGTCGGTGATCTTCTTAAGTTCCATCTATGCGTCTCCTCGCGATTGGGCGCGCACCGGACCCTTGCCGGTCGTGTCCCGAAAACCGAATGCGCCTTTGGCGCGTTTGGGCGGGACATAAGAGACGCAGATGCCCTCTTATCCCGCCAGGTAGGGTCTCAGACCCGTCATGTCATAGCCGGCCCCAGCGGCCTGGCCGATCACCTCATCGGCCTCCATCAGACCTTTGCGGGACAGCGCCCAGGCGGTGGTCGAACGGGTGCCGGAGCGGCAATAGGCAAAGACCGGGCCCTCGAGCTCGGCCAGTGCCCGTGTCGTTTCCTCGATCAGGTCCGGGGTGAATTGACCCGGCATGATCGGCAGGTAGACGAAATTCAGACCGGCGGCCCTGGCGGCCTCTGCCATGACATCGGAAGACAGGCTGTCGGCCACTTCCATATCCGGGCGGTTGCAGATCAGGGTCTTGAACCCTTTCTCCTTGATCACGGCGATATCCTCGGGGGTGATTTGATCGCTTGCGGTGATCGCGTCGTTGATCTTGTTGAATTCCATCTCTTGGCTCTCCTGATGTGCGTGGAACCGCCCTGCCCTTTGGGTCTGGACGACCCGGAGGACGGTTCCCGCGACATCAGAAGAAATGCCTCAAAGACCGTTCACCGGAACTTTCAGGAAGGTCTTGCCATCTTGATCCGGCGGGGGCAACTCGCCAGCACGCATATTCACCTGCAAAGACGGGATAATCAGCCGCGGCATGGCCAGTTGTGCGTCGCGCTCGGTGCGGAACTTGACGAAATCGTCTTTCGACTTGCCGCCGCCGACGTGGATATTGTTCTCCTTCTCGGCGCCAACGGTGGTTTCCCATTCGATGTCGCGGCCATTGGGGCCGTAATCGTGGCACATGAAGAGACGCATCTCGTCCGGCAGGGCCAGCACTTTCTGGATCGAATCGTAAAGGATGCCGGCATCGCCGCCCGGGAAGTCGGCCCGCGCCGAGCCGCCGTCGGGCATGAACAGCGTGTCGCCGGTAAAGGTCGCGTCGCCCATGGTGTGAACCATGCAGGCCGGGGTATGACCCGGGGTGTGCATCGCGAAACAGGTCATGCCGCCCACCGTGTAGGTGTCGCCATCCTTGAACAGGCGGTCGAATTGCGAGCCGTCGCGCTGGAATTCGGTGCCTTCATTGAACACCTTGCCGAAGGTCTCCTGCACCGTGACGATATGTTCGCCGATGCCGATCTTGCCGCCGAGCTTGTCCTGGATATAGGGCGCGGCCGAGAGGTGGTCGGCATGGACATGGGTCTCGATCAGCCACTCGAGCTTGAGACCTTCCTCCTTGATGTACTTGATGATCTCATCGGCGGATTCATAGGTGATCCGACCGGCGGCGTAATCGATGTCCATGACGCTGTCGACAACAGCGCAGGCATCGGAGGCCGGGTCCTTGACCACATAGGAAATGGTCCAGGTGGCCGGGTCGAAAAACGCCTTTACGTCGGGTTTCACCGACATGTCGACGGGGTAGTTGGACGCCATATTGCTTTCTCCTCTGTAGAAGACCGGAACCGAAGCCCCGGCCCTTTGCGGCTTGCGCCGCGTGTCAGTTTGCTCAGGTGGCACGGCGCGCCACGCGGGACGCCGTAAACCTCATCATGAATTTGGCCGCGAAAATCCCGGCCACAAGTGCGACAAAGAAGACCCAGACCGCCGGATCGAAGGTGCCGAGCGCCGGCAGCGCCCCGCCCGGGCAGAAGCCGGCAATGCCCCAGCCGACACCGAAGACCAGCGAACCGCCGACCAGTTTGGCATCGATCACGCGCGAGGTCGGCACGATGAACTTCGGCTCAAAGGCCGGGGTCTCGTAGCGTTTGAACAGCCAGCGGTAGCCAAAGAAGGACACGGTCACGGCACCGCCCATCACGAACATCAGGGACGGGTCCCAAACGCCGAAGAAATCGAAGAAATTCAGGACTTTCTCAGGGTTCGCCATGCCGGACATGGAAATTCCGAGACCAAAGATCAGGCCGATCACATAGGTGAGGATGAGTTTCATCTTATTCTCCTGCGATCACGTGGCGGATGACATAGACGGTCACCGCGGTGGCGGCCATGAAGCTCAGCGTCGCGACGATCGAGCGCGGCGACAGGCGCGACATGCCACAGACCCCGTGGCCGGAGGTGCAGCCGGAGCCATAGCTCACGCCGATGCCGACGATGAAACCGCCGACCATCAGCGCGCTGGAGGTGACCGGCACATTGACCGCCGGGAAATGCCCGGTGAACAGCGCATAGAGCAGCGGTCCGGTCGCCATGCCGGCGAGCAGAACCGCGCGCCAGGCCCAGTCGGACGAGTTCGCCGGGGTCAGAAACCCGGCCAGAATCCCCGTCGCACCGAAAATCCGGCCCTGAAAGGCCATCAGAAGCACCGCGGCAGTGCCGATCAGCATGCCACCGAACAGCGAGGCGAAAGGTGTAAACTCCGTCGGAACGATTTCCGTGATCATTGTGAAGGCCCTCCCAAGAATAGGGCCCGGATGTGGGTCCAGATCGTCATTGTGCGTTTCCTCTTAAATGCGGTTTGACCGCTTGATTAAAGAACAACCTATGCGGGTCGGCGCCGCGCTGTCGGTGAGTTTGTCACAGAGCGCCGGATGAAATGCGGTTTCCCGCTCATGCGCCTGGTATGAGACCCGGTCTGAAACCGGCGATGAGAATTGTGCCTGGCGGGCGTCTGTACTTGTATATCTGTGGCTTGAATAAATGCTCTGAGATCAGAATAGTAAGAGCCATGTTCGTAAATATCGTAAACGCGCTCGGCGGCGTCGGTCTTTTCCTGTTCGGGATGATCTGGCTGACCGATGGTCTCAAGGAGCTGGCCGGCCCGGCCCTGCGCCGCGCCCTGGCGCGCTTTACCCGCACGCCTCTGAGCGGCGCGATGACCGGCGCGGTGAGCACGGCGCTGATCCAATCCTCGAGCGCCACCACCGTGACCGCCGTCGGCTTTGTCAGCGCCGGGTTGCTGAGCTTTCCGCAGGCGCTCGGCATCATCTTCGGCGCCAATATCGGCACCACCGCGACCGGCTGGATCACCGCCATCCTCGGGTTCAAGCTCGATCTCGGCGAGATTTCCCTACCGCTGATCTTTCTCGGCGCCCTGGCCCGGATGTTCGGCGGCCCGCGTCTCAGATCCGCCGGCATGGCGCTGGCGGGATTCGCGCTTCTGTTCCTGGGCATCGAGGTGATGAAATCGAGCCTCGCAGGGTTCGAGGGGCTGATCACCCCTGCGGATTTTCCACAAGACAGTCTCCTCGGTCGTCTCGCCCTGATCCTGCTCGGCGCGCTGATCACCATTCTGACGCAATCCTCGAGCGCCGGTGTCGCCACCGCGCTCGCGCTTCTGGGCGCCGGCGCGATCAACCTGCCACAGGCCATGGCGATGGTGATCGGTATGGATGTCGGCACCACGGTGACCGCTGCGCTGGCCTCTCTGGGCGGTTCGGTGGCGGCGCGGCGCACCGGGCTGTCGCATGTGATCTACAATCTGCTGACCGGTGTGATGGCGTTTTTCCTGCTCACCCCTTACAGCGCGCTCATCGCCCTGCCCGGCTTGCAGCTCGATCCGCAGATCGCGCTCGTCGCCTTTCATTCCAGCTTCAACATCCTCGGGGTGGTGCTGATCCTGCCGTTCACCCGGCCCTTTGCCCGGCTGGTCACGGTGCTGGTGCGCGACAAGGGATCGGCGCTCACCGCCGCACTTGGCAAGGAATTGCTGAGCGATCCCGCGCTGGCCTTCGAGACTGCCAACAGGACGCTGGAGCGGCTGGTCCGCGCACAATTCGCCGATCTGGCGCTGCGCGTGCGTGACCCGGAACCTTCGCGCACCGACGAGGCGCGTCTGAGGAGCCTGCGCGAGGCGCTTTCCGAGCTGCGCGGCTTCATCGATGCCATTCCACAAGGCAAGGATGACGCAGCCCGGGCGGCACAGCGCGCCTCGATGCTGCATATTCTCGATCACCTGGACCGGTTGCATTTTCGCTGCATGCAGGATGATCCGATCGCCGAACTGGGCAAGGAGCACCGGCTGCGGCGGCTGAGCCGGGTGCTCGCCGATGTCGCGGCGCGCTGCGAGACCGAAGACGGGCTGACTGCGACCGAAAGCCGGTTGAAAAAGCTCAGGCGCCTGATGCGGCGCCAACGCGAAATCTATCGCATCGACACCATGTCACGCGCGGCAAGGAGCGGCATGCCGGCAGAGGCCCTGAGTCTGAGGCTCGAGGCGATGCGCTGGCTGCACCGGGTGAGCTATCACCTCTGGCGGATCAGCTTTCACATGGTGAAACTGCAGGAAGGCCGTGCCCCCGCCTCGCCGCATCGCGAAGCGGCGATGGATGTTCTGACGGATTAGACCGCGGGATCAAAGGCGCGCTTGGTCGCCCTTAATCACGCTTAGTCGCGCTTGGTCACCCTTAGTCGCCCTGTGCATCGGCGCGGGACTTGCCCGCCACATCCATGGCGAGAGTCGCGGCCATGAACTTGTCGAGATCGCCGTCCAACACGCCCTGGGTATCCGAGGTCTCGTGATTGGTGCGCAGGTCTTTGACCATCTGATAGGGCTGCATCACGTAAGAGCGGATCTGGTTGCCCCAGCCGGCCGAGCCCTTGTTCTCATGCGCCTCGTTGATCGCGGCGGAGCGTTTCTCGAGCTCCAATTGATAGAGCCGCGATTTCAGCGCTTTCATGGCGATGTCGCGGTTCTGGTGCTGCGATTTCTCGGAGCTTGTCACCACGATGCCGGTCGGCGCGTGGGTGATCCGCACCGCCGAGTCGGTGGTGTTGACGTGCTGACCGCCCGCCCCCGAGGAGCGATAGGTGTCGATGCGGATGTCGGCCGGGTTGACCTCGATCTCGATATTGTCATCGACCACCGGATAGACCCAGACCGAGGCAAAAGAGGTCTCGCGCGTGCCCTTGCCGAAGGGCGAAATCCGCACCAGACGGTGCACGCCGCTCTCGGATTTCAGCCAGCCATAGGCATTGTGACCGGAGATCTTGTAGGCCACGGATTTGATCCCGGCCTCGGAGCCGGCTTCCTCGGATTGCAGCTCGACCGTGTAGCCCTTTTTCTCGGCCCAACGGACATACATGCGCTGCAACATCGAGGCCCAGTCGCAGGCCTCCGTGCCGCCGGCGCCGGCGTTGATCTCCAAAAACGTGTCATTGGCGTCGGCCTCACCGTCCAGAAGCGCTTCGAGCTCCTTCTCGGCGGCGGTCTCGCCCAGGGCCTTGAGCGCCTCCTCGGCCTCGGTGATGACCTCCTGGTCCTCTTCCATCTCGCCCAGCTCGATCAGCTCGATATTGTCCTTCATATCGGTTTCGAGGTTCTCGGCGGTCTTCATCGCATCCATCAGGAGCTGACGATCACGCATCAGCTTCTGGGCGCGTTCCTGATCGTCCCAGAGCGTCGGGTCCTCGATCATCGCATTGAACTCTTCCATGCGATGCGGCGCAGTCTCCCAATCCATCCGCTGTTTCAAGAGCGCCACGGATTTTTCGATCTTGGCCACGATATTCTGAATTTCAGCGCGCACGGGACATCACCTGTCTTGGGTCTTTTCGGAAGTTCGCAGAGAGATACGCGGCAATCGCGCGAGACACAAGGGGTCAGCGAGGGGGCCGCGCGGGGTCAGCGGGGCGTGAACGGGGCGCAACGTCGGGATTGCGGCAATACCGCCGTGCGCGCTCACCGGCCTGTGCCGCAGCCCGCTCGGCCGGCGCCCCCAGCCCGCCCCTATTTCGCCCGCTCCCAGGCCTTGAGCCCCTTTTCGATCCAGTTGAGGGCGAACTGGGCCGGGCCGCGGATGCCCGCCTCCGGCGCATCGGGGCGATCTCGTGCGACATGCGGGTTGCCGATCAGCGTCTCCATCACATGTCTGGCGCGTTTCAGCTGATCCGCGCTCAGCTCCGGCACGGTATTGTGGCTGACATCCGACAACACGGTCTTGTGCACCGCCGAGGCGAGGCTCCAGACCGTCTGATAGCGCAGACCTTCGAGCGTCGGGTGCGCCGCGATCCGGGCGACGCAATCGATCAGCGCGTCGAAACTGCTGATGTCGCGCCGTTCGCGCAGCATCTCGGCGGCGACAAAGATATCCTCCGCCGAGGCCCCGGGTTTCAGCCCCTCGCGTACCGGGGCAAGATCGTTCAGCCCGCGCGCCGCGTGATGCGCCTGCTGACGCACATCCCGGAGCACATCCGGCCCGGCATGGGCATCGAAGCGGTTATAGAAACTCGACAGGCGCAGGTTCTCCGCCTCGAGCTCATCGACATGCGCCTGCGTGGTCTCGAGCTGTTCCTCGACCTGGCGCAGCTTGATCTCGAACTCGCCGATCTTGGCACTTTCGACATCGCGCGACAGGGCCGAGAGCGTGTCAGGGTGGCGGATCAGCCAGATCACCCCGGCCCCGAGCAACAGCACCCAGAGCGGAACATAGTCCATGAAAAGCTTCAGATATTGAAAAAAAGCGTCATCATCCATTGCGAGCCCCGGCGCGCTGTCATCGACCACGAAAGCCTAGCACAGAATCGCGTCATTTCCCAATTTCGTCGGGCCCAATTCCGTCAGGCGCAATTCCGTCGGGCCCAATCTCTGCGGGCGCAATCTCCTGGCCAGACCGGCCCGGCGCGTTACGGCTCATCACTTTGATGTGTTCCCCGCGCGAGGCCGTTGCACAAGCTCGCCCTGTCGGGAGACATACCGGCATGCGCGAACAAGAGCTGCAATTTACCCGCCTGACCGAGATTGCCCCCGAGGCGATCACCGCACATATGTCGGAACCTTTCGTGGCGCGGCACATGCCCCTGCTCAAAGGCCGGTGGACCGAGCGGACCACGCGCGACTGGGTTGCCGCGAAAGAGGCGCATTGGCAGGCCCGCGGGCTCGGCCACTGGGGCTTTCTCGCGGAAGGCAGCTATGTCGGCTGGGGCGGGTTCGAACGCGAGGGCGAGGATTGGGATTTCGGGCTGGTGCTGACGCCCGCGGCGCGCGGGCTCGGCCAAAAGATCACCGCCAAGGCGCTGGACTTCGCCCGCAATGACCCGCGCATCGACAGCGTCACATTCCTGTTGCCGCCGACGCGCCGGCATTTCGGCGCGCTGACCCGCCTGGGCGCACGCCGCGACGGCGAGGCCACGCATGGCGAGGAAACCTTCCTCAGGTTCCGCCTCGATCTGACCGGACCGTCGGCAGCCCCGGGCGCTCAGTAATCCTTGCCGGCGAAGCGATGCGGCAGATCCATCGCCGCCGCGTCACCGATGAACCGTGCCCAGACCCCACCCGGTCGCCAGACACTGTCCATCAAGGTGAAAGCCTCCGCCGGATTGCCACCCCGCCCTTCCTTCGCATAGCGATAGAAAAATGCCGTGACCCTTGCGTTGAAAATGCAATGCACATGAAGCACCTCGCCGGCGCCTTGCTCGATCACCTAGCAAAACCGGTCGAAATCCTGCTCCGTCGGGGCCTCGAAAGCGACCGGAATATTGGTGTAGCGCATCCCCGCCTCTTCGACGAGCTGCGCTTCCCCTGCAAGCGCCGAGGCCTGATCCGGCAACGCGAGGTTGAGCACATGGCTGACACCTGATGCGGCAAGCGCAGAGATCTGTGCCCGGTCCGGCTGACCGGACAGGGTGATATGCGCGCTCCAAAGCCGCCAATTCAGAATATCCTGAGGTTCCGCCACTTCCCTGTCCTTCGCGCCCGCCACACCACCACATGAGCCGATTGCCCGGGCGGGTTCAAGACGAACCCGATCGCAACCGCGCCAGCTCGGCCTCGAGCGCGGCGATCTTGGCCTCTTGCTCGGCCAGAACCTCTGCCACCCGCTCCGCGTCGACGAGCTGCGGGATATGGCGCGGGCAGTTCACGTCCCAGGCCCGAACCGTCAGCACGATCCCGCGCGCCGCCCGGCCGCCATCGGGCCGCAACCCGTCGAGCTCGGCGGCCTCGCCCTCGATCACCCGCGCCTCGCCCCAGATCTTGATCCGGCGCCGCCGTTCGTAATCGATCAGGAACAGGAAGGCCGCGGGGTTTTCCGACAGGTTGCCCAGGGTGATATATTGCTGATTGCCCTCGAGATCGGCAAAGGCGACGGTCCGATCATCGAGCACCCTGAGAAACCCCGCCGGGCCGCCGCGATGCTGGATATAGGGCTGGCCATTCGCCCCGGCCGTGCCGAGAAACACGCTGGTGCGCGCGGCGATGAACCCCTCGGCCCAGGGGCTGAGCCGGTCGGGCCAGGGCCGCTCCCGTACCAGCTCTGCATAGGTCTCGCGCGAGCCCATGCGGCTCTGAACGCGCTTCACCGCATCGGAAAAGGCGATATCGCTGGGGGTCGGTTCGTCACGCACAGGCCACCTCACAACCCGAGATCGCTGAGACCGGGATGGTCGTCCGGGCGCCGCCCCTGCGGCCAATGGAACAGGCGGTCTTCTTGGGCGATCTTCAGATCGTTGATCGAGGCGATGCGGCGTTCCATCAGCCCTTCGGCGTTGAATTGCCAGTTCTCATTGCCATAGGCGCGAAACCATTGCCCGGCCGCGTCCCGCCATTCATAGGCAAAGCGCACGGCGATGCGATTTTCGGTATAGGCCCAGAGCTCCTTGATCAGGCGATAGTCGCGCTCGCGCTGCCATTTCGCGGTGAGAAACGTCACGATTGCCTCGCGCCCCAGCAAGAACTCGGAGCGGTTGCGCCAGAGCGAGTCGACCGTGTAGGCCAGCGCGACCTTCTCGGCATCGCGGCTGTTCCAGCCATCTTCGGCCAGCCGGACCTTTTCGGCGGCGCTCTCACGGGTGAACGGGGGACAGGGCGGACGGGTCATGGAATTCTCCGGAATTGAAAGAAAAAGCGGCGGGAAGCGTGAGGGGGATTGCGCTTCCCGCCAGAGATGCAGCTCTGCGTATCAGGAGCCAGACAGGGGTGCAGAGCTGCCAGGGACTTCGAGAGAGGCTCAGGCCGCCGCTTCGCGACGCACCGGCACGACCGGGAAATCGATATCGGTCTTGGCCGCCTCGTTGAGGTAATTGGTCAGCACATTGAGCGCGACATGCAGCACGATCTCGAGGATCTGATCGGGCTCGTAGCCGGCCTCCGTGAGGCTCTTGAACGCCGCATCGGACACCCGACCGCGGGTCTCGGCCACGGCGACGGCAAATCGCACCGCCACATCGGCCTTGGCATCGAGCGAGGTGCCGTCGCGGTTGGCGGCCATCTCCTCGGCGCTCAGCCCGGCCAGATGCGTGCCGATATAGCTATGCGCCGACAGGCAATAGCTGCAGCCATTGACCTGGGCGATGGCCAGCGCGATCCGCTCGCGCGTCTGCGCCGGAAGCCGGCCCTTGCCCAATGCGCCGGAGAGGCCGAGATAGCCTTCGAGCGCCGCCGGGCTGTTGGCGATGAGGCGGAACATATTGGGGACGGAGCCGAGCTGGCTCTGCACCGCTTCAAGAAGCGGACGGGCGGCCTCGGGTGCCTCTGCAATGCTGGCTGGGGTATGAATGCGCGACATGTTTCTGTTTCCTTCTGCGTGCGGGGGGACTGCTGAGCGCCCCGCGTTTCCTTGTGACAGACAGATAGAGACTTCCACATTCATTCAGTATACCATCACATCTAGAACCAGCCTTCCGGATTTTGGAAATATGACCGATCGTTTCGACGCCATGACCCTGTTTGCCGCCGCGGCCGAGGCCGGCTCGCTTTCCGGCGCCGCCCGGGCACGCGGCATTCCGCTGGCCACGGTCAGCCGCAAGATCTCCGATCTCGAACAGCATCTCGGCACCACCTTGTTTCAACGCGGCGCGCGCGGGCTGAGCCTCACCGACGCCGGGCAGAGCTATCTCACCGCCACACGGCAGATCCTCGACGATCTGCAACAGGCCGAGGACAGCGCCCGCGGCGCCTATTCGGCCCCGCGCGGGAGCCTCACCATCACCACGCCGATCGTCTTCGGACGGCTGCATATGGTGCCGGTGATCTCGGAGTTTCTCGGCGCCTTCCCCGAGGTCGATATCAGGCTGGTGCAGACCGACCAGCCGGTGAACCTGTTCGAGGACCGGATCGATCTGGCGCTGCGGATCGGCAATCTGCCGGACAGCAGCCTGATCGCGCGCCGTCTTGGCGCTCTGCGGCTGATCACCTGTGCCAGCCCGGAGTATTTGGCGCAGCGCGGCACACCCGAGACGCCGGAGGATCTGGCCGGCCATTGCTGCATCACCTTCGGCGATCTGATGTCGCCGGAGCGCTGGCGTTTCGGCACGACCAAGGACAGCCCGACGGTCGCGATCACCACCCGGCTCACCGTCAACACGGCGGAGGCGGCGCTGGACGCCGCGCGCTGTCGGCTGGGGATCACCCGGGTGCTGTCCTATCAGGCCGCTGAGGGCATTCGCGCCGGCGAACTGACCCGGCTGTTGCGGCGCTACGAACCCGATCCCTGGCCGGTGCACCTGCTCTATCCGAACCACGGCATCGTGCCGCAGAAACTCCGGGCCTTTCTCGATTTCGCCACGCCACGGCTGACCCAGCGCCTGCAGGCCCTGCCGATTTGAACTGCGCCGGTTTGAATCCGAGCAACACACTGCGCGCAAACCTTTGGCATTCCTGCCGGAGTGCCGTAGACTTGCCAAAGCTGGCCCGCTTAACGGACCGGTAAAGAAAATTGGTTAACGAATTCAAGACCCCGCCGGGCACCCCGCCCCAAAGCCTGAAGAGCACCGACCGCGACATGCAGCATTCCCCGCGCCGCCCGACCCTTTCCCGCCGCCTCCGCCTCATCGGCGTGTTCTGCGCGGTCGGCGGCCTCATGGCCGGTTGCATGGCACCGCCGCAACAGACGGCAAGCTCGGCCCGGGCCGCCCCGGTGACGCTCGATCTGCCACCGATGAAACTCTTTGACGACCGCCCGGCGCAGCCGAGCCGGCGCAGCAATGCCTCGATCGCCCGGGATTTTCTCGACCTGTCCTTTGCGCTGGAGACCGGCGCGCAGCTCGACCGCTTCACCCGCTTCGAAGGCCCGATCACCCTGCGCGTCACCGGCGAGCGCATTCCCGCCTCGCTCAATCACGATCTCGGCCGCCTGCTGGCCCGGTTTGAGACAGAGGCCGGCATCGACATCACCCGGGTTTCCCCCTCTGAGCAGGCTTCGATCACCATCGAGACGGTCACCCATCAGGAGCTCGCCCGCCGCGCGCCCAACACCGCCTGTATCGTGGTGCCGAATATTTCCGGCTGGGAGGAGTTCAAACGCGCCCGCCGTGCCGAGCTGAGCTGGACCCAGGTCGAGACCCGCGAAAAACTGTCGATCTTCATCCCGGAAAATGTCGCGCCGCAGGAGATCCGCGATTGCCTGCACGAGGAACTGGCCCAGGCGCTGGGGCCCCTGAACGACCTCTACCGTCTGGCCGACACGGTGTTCAACGACGACAATATCCACTCGGTGCTGACGCCCTTCGACATGCTGGTGCTGCGCGCCACCTATGACCCGGCGCTGCGGTCCGGGATGCGCCGCGCCGACGTGGCCGCCGCCCTGCCCGGCATTCTCGACCGGATCCACCCGGCCGGGCGCGGTGGCGCCTCCGAAAGCGTGCGCCCGACGCCGCGACTCTGGGGGGACGCGGTGCTCACCGCCATGGATGAGGGCAATCTCGCGCTGCGCCACCGCGCCGCGGCCACCGCCGTCGCCATTGCGCAGGATCAGGGCTGGACGGACGCCCGCGCCGGGTTTTCCTGGTTTCTCCTGGGCCGTCTGGCCGTCGCCTCGGACCGGGCCGAGGCGCATTTTGCCCTGAACGAGGCCTATCGCCTCTACAGCGCCAGTCCCGAGACCCGCTTTCACGCCGCCCATGTGGCGATGCAGCTTGCCGCGCTCGCGCTCTCCGAAGGTCAGAACGAGGAGGCCTACCGGTTCTCCTCCGGCGCCATCGATGCCGCGCGCGACGCGGAAAACGCCGCGCTTCTGGCGTCCCTCATGCTGACCGAGGCCGAGGCGCTTTCGAAATTGGGGCGGGTGAGCGAGGCACAGTCGCTTCGGCTCGACAGTCTCGGCTGGGCACGTTATGGCTTTGGCTCGGATGAAGAGGTCCGGGCCCGGGCGGCCGAGATCACCGCGCTGGCGCGCTAGGGGATCGTGAGGGTGCCCACCCGGCCACAGGAGGGGCTGCCCCGCACAGGGGACGGCGCCACGAGGGAGAGACTATGATCGGGTTGGTTCTGACCTTTCTGGGCGGTATTTGGGGCTGGCGACTGGCCGCAAAGCGCAATGGCAACCGCGCCGACAAGCTGCAATACATGGTGGTCTACGGGTTGATTTTCGGCCTCGTCGGCTTGTTCCTCGGCGTGCTCGTGGACCGGATGGTGTAACGCCAGAGATGATCTGGCCCGGAGGCTCCGATGTTCCTGCCCTTCTTCGAGAATTTGCGACAGGATGGCGTGCCGGTCTCGCTGCGCGAATTTCTGGCCTTTCTCGAAGCGATGCAGGCGGGTCTCGCCACCTATGACATCGAAGGTTTCTATGTCCTCGCCCGCGCCACCATGGTCAAGGACGAGCGTCATCTCGACCGGTTCGACCGGTCCTTTTCCCGGACATTCAAAGGGCTTGAAGAGATCTCTTCGGAGGCTGTCTTCGAAGCGCTCGCGCTGCCCGAAGACTGGCTGCGCAAGGAGATGGAAAAGCATCTCAGCCCGGAGGAAATGGCCGAGATCAAGGCCATGGGCGGGTTCGATAAGCTGATCGAAACGCTGAAAAAACGGCTCGAGGAACAGAAAGGCCGGCATCAGGGCGGCAACAAATGGATCGGCACCGGCGGCACATCGCCCTTCGGCGCCTATGGCTACAATCCCGAGGGCGTGCGGATCGGCCAGGACAAGTCGCGTCATCGACGCGCCGTAAAAGTCTGGGACAAGCGCGAATTCCGCAATCTCGACGACACGGTCGAACTGGGCACCCGCAATATCAAACTGGCGATGAAACGGCTCAGGAAATGGGCGCGCTCGGGGGCACATGAAGAGCTCGACCTCGACGGCACGATCCGCTCCACCGCCGAACATGGCTATCTCGATGTCCAGACCCGGCCCGAGCGCCATAATGCGGTGAAAGTGCTGATGTTCTTCGACGTCGGCGGCTCGATGGACGATCATATCAAAGTGGTCGAGGAACTGTTCTCGGCGGCACGATCAGAGTTCAAACATCTGGAATATTACTATTTCCACAATTGCCTCTATGAAGGCGTCTGGCGCGACAATGCCCGGCGCTGGGGCGAAAAGATCCCCACCCATGAAGTGATGAACACCTATGGCAAGGATTACAAAGTGATCTTTGTCGGCGACGCCTCGATGTCGCCCTATGAGATCGCCATCCCGGGGGGCGCCAGCGAGCATTGGAACGAAGAGGCCGGACAGGTCTGGCTTGCCCGCGCCCGCGCCAACTGGCCGGAGCATCTCTGGCTCAACCCCGTGCCGGAGAGCCATTGGACCTACACGCAATCCATCGCCATGATCCGCGAGATTTTCGAGGATCGCATGGTGCCGATGACGCTCGAGGGGTTGGAGCGCGGCATGAAGATCCTGGGCAAATAGCTGCCCGCAATCGTCCGGCCAATCCGCTCAGACCGCGACAGAAAATTCACGCTTTTGCGTTAAAGTCCACGTGAGCCAGATTTCGAAGAGACCATGATCAAAAGCCTGAAACGCCTCTGGGCCGCCGCCCCTGTCGCCACCGCGATCCTTTTGGTCGCCACGCTGTTCATGGCCGGGTTCGGGCTTCGCCTGGCGCTGCATGCCTGGCTCTGGCGCGCGCATCCGCCGCGCGAAGAGATGCTCGCCCCCTGGATGACCCCCGGCTTTGTCGCGCACAACTGGCACCTGCCGCGCGAAGTGATGATCGAGGGGCTCGCCCTGCCCGAGGCGCCGCCCAAGAAACGCATGTCGCTGAAAGAGATCGCCGATGAGATGGGCATCCCGGAAGCGGAGCTGATGCAGCGGGTACAGGATACGATCGACAGCTATCGCGCCGCGCACCCGCCCCCCCTGACCGGCGAACCCATGACCGGCGCGGAAGGGCGGCACGATGAGTGAGAGCATTTTCAATGCCGTCACCGCCTATGGCGTCTGGGGTGTCGTGATCTCGGCTTTTCTCTCCTGCCTCCTGGTGCCGATCCCGACCTCGCTGATGATGCTGGCCGCCGGCGCGCTGGCCGCCGCCGGAGATCTCGCGCCCTTGCCGCTGATTGCCGGGGCCTTCACGGGCGCGGTGCTGGGCGATCAGGCGGGTTACGCGCTCGGACGACGGGCCGGACCGCCAGTGCTCGCCTGGCTCAACCGCTCTGCGACCCGGCGCAAGGTGATCTCACGGGCGGAAAAGATGGTCGATGCCCATGGCGGCATGGGCGTGTTCTTCTCCACCTGGCTGTTCGCGCCCCTGGGGCCCTATGTGAACATCGTCTCGGGGGCGACGCGCCTCTCATGGCTGCGGTTCAGCCTGGCCGATATCGCCGGTGAAGCCATCTGGGTGAATGCCTATGTCTGGATCGGCTATGCCTTTGCCGCCAATATTGCCGAAATTTCACAGATGATGAGCGACATCATCGGCATTCTGGTGGCCGGCGCCGTGGGGCTGGCCGCTCTCTCTTGGGCCATTGCTGCGCTTCGGGCACAACGCGCCCTGACCGTGCCGGCCATGTCCCCTGCGCAGTCCTCTTCCCTGACCTCCGAGACGGTGAAGGCACAGGATGCGCTGGCCGAGTAGATTGCCTCTTACAACCGCGCGAAATACCCCCATATTCACATCATGTTGAAATTCACACCGCTCCTTCTCGCCCTGATCTGGGGCCTCGCCATGTACCGGTTTTCCGCCTGGCGCACGCTGCGCGAACTGGAAGCCCGCTCGAGCGAGCTGGCCGACCCGAAGCTCACCCGCGTCTTTGCCCGGCTGGCCGAGGCGTTGGATCTGCCGCGGGTGCGGGTGTTTCTCTACGAGGTCGAGCCGGTGAACGGGCTCGCCGCGCCCGATGGCAAGGTCTATATCACCCGTGGGTTCTACGAGAAATTCCGTCAGGGCCAGATCAGCGACGATGAAATGGCCTCGGTGATCGCACATGAGCTGGGCCATGTGGCGCTTGGCCATTCGAAACGCCGGATGATCGATTTCTCCGGCCAGAACGCGCTGCGCACCGCGCTCGCCATGGTGCTGTCGCGCTTCCTGCCCGGGATCGGCGCCTATCTCGCCGGTTGGCTGACCAATATGCTCGCCGCAAAACTGTCGCGCAATGATGAATACGAGGCCGATGCCTATGCCACCGCGCTTTTGATCAAGGCCGGGATCGGCACCGCGCCGCAGAAATCCCTGTTCGAGAAACTGCCGCATCTGACCGGGGCGCATGGCGCCTCGATGCCGGCCTGGCTGATGAGTCACCCGAAGACCGAGGAGCGGATCAGGGCGATCGAGGCGAATGAAGCAAAGTGGGGCTGAGATGGGCATGAGGTGACCCGCCGCGCTGGCTTTCGGGCCGCCGCCCATGCCCGACGCAAAGCCGACGAAAGTCCGACGGAAATCAGACAGCGCTGGCGAGCGCCTTGCCCAATTTCGGCAACCGCGCCTTTTTCATCAGCCGCCGCGTGTCCCAGGCCTCGCCGGAAAGACGTTCCGCCTCTTGCCGAACGGCTTCCACCACCGCACCAACCTGATCCGGATGATCCGACCAGAGCCGCCAGAGAAACCCGTCCGGGTCCCAGCGCTCCAACCCTTCCTCAGAGAGAACATGGCGGGGAAAATCCTGCGCATTCATCGTCACGATCGCCTCGGCACCACCGGCGATGGCAGCCGCCAGAACATGGATGTCGTTTTCGTCTTTCAGATAAAGACGCGCCTCCAAGCCCTTGTGTTCCTTGACTTCTGCCTTCGGAAAGGCGGCGCGGGTCAGCGCCACTTCGCTGCGGGCCTGCGCCTCGCCGGCGGGGCCGAGCTTGCGTGCCGCGCGGGCCCATTCCTCGAGGATGCGCGCCGACCACAGGGGCGTGTAGAGGCCGCGTTTTGCGACGCCCAGAAGCACTTCGCGCATCACCGTCGGATAGAGCACGCAGGCATCGAGCAGGATCTTCACGAGCCAGCCCTCACGAGACGATCCGGTAGAACAGCGCCTTCAGGTAGCCGCTCTCGGCCAATTGCGGCATCAACGGATGATCCGCCCCGGCGAACCCGGTGTGAATGAGCTGCGCCGAGCGGCCCAAATGGCCCACGCCCCGCCCGATGCCGCGGTTGCAGGCGCCGCGAAACTTGTCGAGATCGGCAGCATGCGAACAGGAACAAAGCCCGAGATAGCCGCCCTCGCGCACCAGCGGCGCGGCCATGCGGGCGACACGTTCATAGGCGCGCAGGCCCTTTTCCAAGGCTGGTTTCGACGGCGCGAAAGCCGGTGGATCACAGATCACCACATCGAAGCTCTCGCCCTCTTCCGCCAAAGCGGCCAGAACGTCGAACGCATCGCCCTTGCGGGTGGCGAAGGCGTCAGACTTGCCCATGGCCGCGGCGCCTTTTTCGGCCAGCTCGAGCGCGGCGGCGGAACTGTCCACCGACAGAGCACTCTCCGCCCCACCGGCCAGCGAAGCCAGCGCAAAACCACCGACATGGGAAAAGACATCGAGCACTTTCTTGCCCTTGACCAGACGCTGCGCGAAACCGTGGTTCGGGCGCTGGTCATAGAACAACCCGGTCTTCTGCCCGCCCATGAGATCGGCCATGTAAGTGGCACCATTCATCGGCACCGGGATCAGCCCCTCAACGGCACCGGAGAGAATTTCCGTTGTTTCCTCAAGCCCCTCGAGCCCGCGGGCCCGGCCCGTGCCGTTCATCACCACGGTGGTGACGCCGGTGACGGTGCGCAGAGCCTCGACCAGTGGTTCGATCAGAATATCCGCCCAAGCGGCATTGGGCTGGACCACCGCGGTGTCGCCGAACCGGTCGATCACCACCCCCGGCAGCCCGTCGGCCTCGGCATGGATCAGCCGGTAGAAAGGCGCCTCATAGAGCGTCTCGCGATGCGCCAGCGCCGCGGCGAATTTGGCCGCAAACCAGGCCTCATCGATCTGCGCCGCCGCGTCACGGTCGAGCACCCGGGCAAAGATGCGCGAATTCGGGTTCACCGCCACCAAAGCGAGGAAATTCCGCTCGGCGTCTTCAAGCCGCGCAATCGTCCCCGGGGCGATGGATTTGGTGCGGCGATCAATCACCAGCTCGTTGTCATAGACCCAGGGCGCACCATGGCGGATCGCCCGGGCATTGGCCTTGGGTTTGAGACGGATGGTCGGGGCCGCTTCGGGCGAGGAAAAAGAGGGCTGCGTCATGGCAGCCCTCTTACCCCTCTTTACCCCGTATAGAAAGGGGCATCACACCGCGCTCAGAGCATCGCCTGAACACGCGCGATTTCGCCTCCGCGGTATCACCGTGGCGCAAAGACACGCGACGGGAATCCTCAGGGGCGTCTGATCAGCGGTATCTGCAATATGGATTTCATGACGGCCTCCGGACTCCCGTCCCTCACAGACAATGGTCACGGAACAACATGGCCGAAATAGGAAAATCCCGGAGCCGTCTCCGGGATTTTCAGAATGTGTAAAGGATGTTCCGGCCGTCAGGCCAGTTTCCCGTCAGGCCAGTTTCGCCCTGCGCGACCCGAAGACGCGGGCGCGCATCCATTGGCCGCCGGCACGCACCATGTCGCGCACGAATTCAGCGCGCATCTTGTGAGCGTTGGCTTCGATGGCCTGGGTGTTGATGTGGCTCGTGGGTGTATAAGACATAGGATCACCTGTTCTAGTCTGTGGCCTTCCCCCTGTTTCTCGCCGATCGAATGTGCCGGACGGGGTCGAGGCCAGATGCGTTGATCCTCCCGATGCGTTGAAAATAGATCAAAACCGCTGACCTAACGAGTGCCGAATGCGAAGACCTGCTATGCAATTGCAGCAAAACGGCGAAACCGCGCCCTCAAAGACTTGCAGACTGCGCCTCCACGACGCAGTCTGTTATAACTCATATTCAGAATTTGTTGCTTTGCTGCCCCGCAGCACCATGGACAGCGACGGAGAAAGATGCTAAGTTAGCGCTAACGGAGCATTTGCAGCCCGTCCCCATCGCCACATCCCCCTCCCGGAGGCTTCGCCGGAGATCTTCAGAGGAATTTGTTGCGATGCCAAAGCCATGAGAAACGCTTAGAAAACAAAGGCCAGACATGTCCCTGAACAGCCAGCTCGCGCCCCGGATCGCAGAGGTCACCGCCCGCATCATCGCCCGTTCGAAACCAACCCGCGAGGCCTATCTCGCGCGGATGAATGAGGCGGCGGATCAGGGCCCGGCGCGGGCGCATCTGTCCTGTGGCAATCAGGCCCATGCCTATGCCGCCATGGGCGAGGACAAGCTGGTGCTGGCCGACGGGCACGCCCCCAATATCGGCATCGTCACCGCCTATAACGACATGCTCTCGGCGCATAAACCCTATGAACATTACCCGGAGATCGTCCGGGATGTGGCTCGTGCGCAGGGCGCCACGGCACAGGTCGCGGGCGGGGTCCCGGCGATGTGCGACGGGGTCACCCAGGGTCAGACCGGCATGGAGCTGTCGCTGTTCTCGCGCGACACGATCGCGCTCTCGGCCTCGATCGCCATGTCGCACAATTGTTTCGACGCCGCGCTTTACATGGGGATCTGTGACAAGATCGTGCCCGGGCTGATCATGGCCGCCGCCGCCTATGGCCATGTGCCGACCGTCTTTGTCCCCGCCGGTCCGATGACCTCCGGCATCACCAATGACGAGAAGGCCAAGGTGCGTCAGAAGTTTGCCACCGGCGAAATTACCCGCCGCGAGCTGATGGACAGCGAGATGAAGGCCTATCACGGTCAGGGCACCTGTACCTTCTACGGCACGGCCAATTCGAACCAGATGCTGATGGAGGTCATGGGGCTGCACCTGCCCGGCGCCTCCTTTGTCAATCCGGGCACCGATCTGCGCGACGCGCTGACCCGCGAGGCGGCGAAACGCGCGCTGCAGATCACCGCTCAGGGCAATGATTACACGCCGGTGGGCGAAATTCTCGACGAGAAGGCTTTCGTCAATGGCATCGTCGGGCTGATGGCCACGGGCGGCTCGACCAATCTGGTCCTGCACCTGCCGGCGATGGCGCGCGCCGCCGGGATCATCCTCGATCTCGAGGATTTCTCCGAGATCTCCGACGTGGTGCCGCTTCTGGCCAAGGTCTACCCGAACGGGCTTGCCGATGTGAACCATTTCCACGCCGCCGGCGGGCTGTCCTATCTGATCGGCGAGCTGCTCGACGCAGGATTGCTGCACGAGGATGTGAAAACCGTCGCCGGCGCGGGGCTTTCGCTCTACACCAGCGAGCCGAAACTGCGCGATGGCGTCCTGACGTTTGAGCAGCCGGAGCGTGAGAGCGTCAATGACAAGATCCTGCGCCCCGCCTCCGACCCGTTCCAGAAAAGCGGTGGCCTCAAGGAGCTCAAGGGCAATCTCGGCCGCGGGGTGATGAAGGTTTCCGCCGTCAAACCCGAACATCACGTGGTCGAGGCGAAAGCCCGGATCTTCCACGACCAGCATGATGTGAAGACCGCTTTCCAGAATGGCGAGTTTACCGAAGACACCGTGGTCGTGGTACGTTTTCAGGGCCCGCGCGCCAATGGCATGCCGGAGCTGCATTCGATGACGCCCACCTTGGCGGTGCTACAGGATCGCGGGCTCAAGGTGGCGCTGGTCACCGACGGGCGGATGTCCGGCGCGTCGGGCAAGGTGCCGGCCTGTATCCATGTTTCGCCCGAGGCGGTGACCGGCGGGCCGATCGCCAAGCTCCGTGACGGCGACATGGTGCGGGTCAACGCGGTGACCGGGGAGCTGGACGTTCTCGAAGAGGGCTTTGACGCCCGCGAGCCGGTGATGATCGATCTCTCGGCCAACAGGTTCGGCATGGGCCGCGAGCTGTTCGAGACCTTCCGCCAGAATGCAGGTCCCGCCACCGAAGGGGCGTGCTCTCTGATCTGAGCCCACGCCCCCACGGCTCCCGATTTCTAAAGCTCCAATCGGATCAGCGGAAAGGGCAAGCCATTGTCATCCATCTCCCGCCGCCCGGTCTCGCGAAAGCCGAGCCGGGCATAGAAGGCCCGCGCGCCCGGATTGGCGGTGTAAACCTCCAGCGCGAGATGGGATTTGAGTGATCGGGCATGGGCGATGAGCGCCCGCCCGACCCCCTGCCCCTGCGCCTCGGGCGCCACGAACAAGCCGCCGATGAAGGCGCCCTGCCCGCCCTCCGAACGCTCCCGCACCTCGTCGGGCAAAAGCCCGATGAAGCCGAGCGGTGTCGCGCCCCTCAGCGCCACCCAAGTCTCGGCCTGCGGCAGGTAGATGTCCGCCACCTGGCGTTGCTGTTCATCAAGCTGCTCTGGGGTGAAAAACGGATGAGCCCGCTCGGAGGCCTGTCGCCAAATCCGCGACAAGGCGGCATTATCCTCCGCCTGATACCGGCGGAGCGTCAAATTTATCTTTGTCATGAGAAACCTCGGTCAAAAGCGCATATGCGCATAGAAAATCCTGCACCCTGCCATGCTGGCGACGGGCACGTGAAAAGCCTTTGAAGGCGATCCTGATCTTCTGCGCATAAAGCTCCTTTTTCCGACAGGACCGAGCCTAGTCCTGCGACCGGCGGGGCACAAGCCCCACCGCCCCGATCCGGGGCGATGGGAAGCCCGGGTCAGACCAGCTCGGACAGGGAAGCCGGGTTGAAGCCGGTGAGCTCGCCAAGGGCGCCGCGTTTGACCTTTTCGGCCCAGAGCGGATCGGACAGCAACGCACGGCCGACGGCGATCAGATCGAATTCCTCGGCCTCCATCCGTTTCACCAGATTGTCCAGCGGCGTCACCTGCGAGCTCTCGCCGCCGAAAGCCGCGAGGAATTCGCCAGACAGGCCGACGGAGCCGACGGAAATCGTCGGCTGACCGGTGATCTTCTTGGCCCAGCCGGCGAAGTTCAGCCCCTCCTCACCGTCGATCTCCGGGAATTCCGGTTCCCAGAAACGGCGCTGCGAGCAATGCAGAATATCGACCCCGGCGTCGACGAGCGGCGTGAGCCAGCGCTCCATTTCCGCCGGGTCTTTCGCCAGTTTCACCGCGTAATCCTGTTGTTTCCATTGCGACAGGCGCAAGAGGATCGGGAAATCGGGACCGACGGCGGCCCGCACCGCCTTGATCACCTCGACGGCGAAGCGCGAACGTTCCTCAATGGTTTCACCGCCCCAGCCATCGTCGCGCAGGTTGGTGCCCTGCCAGAAGAACTGATCGATCAGATAGCCATGCGCGCCGTGCAGCTCGGCCACGTCGAACCCGAGATCCCTGGCGGCCTTGGCGGCCTGGGCAAAGGCGGCGATCGTCGCCTCGATATCGGCCTCCGACATGGTCGCACCGCGCGGCGTCTCCGGCGCCAGAAGCCCAGACGGGCTCTCGACCGGCGCGTCGGGTTCCCAGTCTCCGCCCCGGGTCGACCCGGTGTGCCAGATCTGCGGCCCCATCTTGCCACCGGCGGCATGGACCGCATCGATCACGCGTTTCCAACCCGACAGCGCCTCACCGCCGTGGAAGAACGGAATCCCCGGCAGGTTGCGCGAGGCGGGCCGGTCGATCACCGTGCCCTCGGAGAGGATCAGCCCGACCTCATGTTCGGCGCGGCGGGTGTAATAGCTCGTATTGCGCGGGCCGGGAATGCCCTCGGCCGCCATGCCGCGCGTCATCGGCGCCATGACAATGCGGTTCTTGAGGCTGAGAGATTTATGGGAAAAGGGGCGAAACAAGGCCCCGGCCTGTCCTGTCATAGGAAGCTCCATCAGAATTCTGTATTTCGGTGCATCTATGGTGGCGCAAACAAAGGTCAAGCGCCGCAGAGCAGCATTGACAAAAACGCCTGCCCTGCGCTCCCTTTGAAAGACCCGCCCTTCGATCGCGGCCCAATCGCCTCCCGGGGCCGGAACTTGGGCTTTATTCTCTGCGCATTTAGCGCTAACAGTTACCTCGACAGCCCAGAGCGCTCGACAACCCAAAGTACAGCCCACAGCAAAGGACCTTGCCATGACCCCGCAGGAAGCCAGTCTGAAAACCGCAGAAGTCTGCGGCCTCGCCCCCGTTGTCCCCGTGCTCGTGGTGAAGGACGTGGCGCATGCCCGGCCGCTGGCCGAGGCGCTGGTCGCCGGCGGTCTGCCGGCGCTTGAAGTTACGCTGCGCACCCCGGTGGCGCTCGATGTGATCCGGGAAATGGCCAAGGTCGAGGGCGGCATCGTCGGCGCCGGCACGCTCCTGACCCCGTCGGATGTCTCCGAAGCCAAGGCCGCAGGCGCGCAATTCGGGGTCTCCCCCGGCGCCACCGACACGCTTTTGAATGCCTGCGAGACCGAGGACCTGCCGCTTCTGGCCGGGACCTCGACCGCCTCCGATGTGATGCGCCTGCTCGAGCGCGGCTACACGGTGGCGAAATTCTTCCCCGCCGAAGCCAATGGCGGCGCGCCGGCGCTCAAGGCCATTGGCGCACCGCTGCCGCAGATGAAGTTCTGCCCGACCGGCGGTGTGTCTCTGAAAAACGCAGGCGACTACCTGTCGCTGTCCAACACGCTCTGCGTTGGAGGCTCCTGGGTCGCCCCCGCGGATCTCGTGGAGAAAGGCGATTGGAAAGCCATCGAGGAGCTGGCGCGCGAAGCCGCGGCCCTGCCCCGCTGAGGGCGGACCGCACGGCGTTCGGGGCGCTATTGCCCCCCCCGGGTACGGAGAAATGGCGAACCCGGCGTCAGGCCCTGTTGCGGCGCAAGCGGGTCACGCCGCTCTGGCGTTCCTCCTTCCACCACCCGTCATCCGCCGCGCCCGACGCGCTCGCGGAGGTCAATGGCGCCACCGCGCGCCGCCCATCTAGGCTGGTGCTGCCCGGCGCCATGGCCCCGACCTGCATCGCCGCCAGTCGACGTTCACGTTCGGCATAATCCGAGTGGCTCTGCTCCCAATGCGACCAGAGCATCGCAGACCGGGTGCCCGAGCGGCAATAGGCCATGATCGGCTTCGGCATGGCCTCGATCGCCTCCGCGAAAGCTGCGTGATCGGCGGGTTCCGCCCCGGTCAGCTGGATCGGGAGATAGACCGTCTGAATGCCATGTTCCTGTGCCAGCCGTGCGATTTCATCGAAGCCAGGCTGATCGTCGCCCTCCCCATCGGGGCGATTGCAAATAATTGTTTTGTAACCTCTTTCCGCCACCTTTCCGATCTTTCCAGTCTCCATCTGGTTGGCGATTGTCAGCATACCGTTTAACCGTTTGATCCTCATGAGAGTATCCTTTTGACCATGTGCGATTTTGAAAATTTATTTTTTCGCAGAGCCTCCGCCTGAAAGGTGAACAGAAGCTAAACCTGATCTGGTCAAACATTGACAATTCGAAACAAGTCAAGGGAATGCGCACAAAAGCAGCACTTCCTCAACAAAAACTGCACAGCCATGTCGCGCACAGTTTGGCGCCGCATCCCCGACATTGCCCGGGTCTTGCTGCCGGTCGGCCCCGAGCCGTGCCTCAGCCTAGACCGGAGCGGCGGGCACGCGAACCGCCGCGACGCCCGGCCGGGCCGGACAGCTTCCCCAGCCCCTCTTCGAGCACCACGGTCATCGGATGGCCCGGCACCGCCACCCCGGCATAGAGCGCCAGAAGCCGGCGGATCGCGATCTGGGGCGCGAGCGCGGGATCGATCTTGATCGCCCAGTCGAGAAAGATCGACCGCGCCTCGGAGAGCGTAATGCCCTCGATCCGGTAGGATTCGCGAATGAGCCCGCCCGGGTCGAGCGCCTCATCCACCTGCGGATGCATTTCTTGCTGCATATCTTGCGGCATATCTTTCTGGGCCATCTCGCGCCTTTCCTGTCTTTCGTCCCCCGATTACGCCGCGGGTACCGGGCGTTCAAGCAGATGCGTCAGGATCTCGGCCGCCGCCTCGGCGCTGGTGCGCAATTCCTCGGAGAGCGCCGAGAGGCTCACCGAGGCGTTGGAGCGCAACAGGAACGCCTGCCCGCCGGAGCCGATCGCACCGGGGTCGAGCTTTTGCCCGCTCAAAAGGCGCGCCGCCGATTGCAACCGCCACATCAGCCGATAGGTCTCGACCAGACGCGCATATTCCGCCTCTGTGAACCAGCCGGAGGCGCGCCCGGCGCCGAGCTGGGCATAGATATCCTGCTCGGAACTGCCGGCGGTGAGCGCCGCCGCCTCGGCCACCAGCTCGATATCCATCATCCGGCCCGGGCCGTTTTTCGGGTCCCAATCGGAGCCGGGCTTGGCCTCGGCCAGCCGCGCCCGCATTTCGGCGGTTTCCTTGCGCACCTGTGCCTCCTCCTTGGGACCGGCGATCAGGTCACTGCGGAAATCGCCGACCGCCTGCATCAGGTCCCTCTCGCCGGCGATCGCCCGGCCACGGGTCATCGCCAGATGCTCCCAGACCCAGGCCTCCTGCATCTGATAGGACATGAAGCTCTCGAACGAGGTGGCCACCGGCCCCTGTTTGCCCGAGGGTCTGAGCCGCATATCGACCTCATAGAGCCGCCCTTCGGCGGTCTGCGTGGTGATGGCGGTGATCAGCGCCTGGGTAAAACGGGCGTAATAGGTCCGCGATTGCAAAGGCTTGCGCCCTTCGGACATGTCCACGCCGGCGGCATCGTAGATCACGATCATATCGAGATCCGAGGCCGCGGTGAGACGCCCCGCCCCCAGCGAGCCCATACCCAGCACCATTGCGCCCCGCCCCGGTGGCGGGCCGTGTTTGCGGGAGAACTCCGTCACCACCTGCGGATAGAGCGCGGCCATGCAGGCGGCGGCGATGTCGCAATATTGCGCCCCCGCCTCATCCGCGGTGATCAGATCGCGCAGCTGATGCACGCCGACGCGGAAATGCCATTCCTTGGCCCAGCGGCGACAGGTGTCGAGCTGCGCCTCATAGTCACCGGCCTCCTGGAACAAGCCACAGAGCTCGCGGGTCAGCCCCTCGCGCCCCGGCCAGTCGGAGAAGAACGCGCCGCCGATCACCGCATCGAGCACCTTGGCGTTGCGCGACAGGTATTGCGCCAGATGCGGCGCGGTAGAGACGATGTCGAGGATCAGATCGATGAGCTGCGGATTGGCCTCGAACAGCGCGAAAAGCTGTACCCCCGCCGGCAGCCCCTTGAGGAAGCCATCGAGATGGCCCAGAGCCTCGCCCGGCTTGTCGAGTTTCTGAATGCGTGACAGGAGCTCGGGCTTCAGGCGCTGGAATATCTCCTGTGCCCGCGCGGTGCGCAGACAGGGATAGGTCGACCAGCGCGCTGTAACCTCGAGCTGTTCCGGCGGCAAATCCGGGCTCGGCGGTGCCTCGCCCGGGGCAAAGAAATCCTCGGTCAACTCGTTGACGCGGGTACAGCGCGCGGCGATCTCGGCGCGCATCTCTTCGGTGGATTTGCCCATCAGCGCGGCCAGACGATCAAACTCCTCCGGCGCCGTCGGCAGGCTGTGGGTCTGCTGATCGCGCAGCATCTGCAACCGGTGCTCGACCTCGCGATGGGCGACGTAATCCCGACTCAGGATCTCGGCGGTCTCCTGCTCGACCCAGCCCTTGTCCGCCAGCATGGCCAAGGCCGGCACCGTGCCGCGCAACCGCAGATCCGCATCACGCCCGCCGGCGATGAGCTGGCGCGTCTGGGCAAAGAATTCGATCTCGCGAATGCCGCCAAGCCCGAGCTTCATATTATGACCTTCGAGCTTCAACGCGCCGCCCAGGCCCTTGTGCGCGCGGATTTTCAGCCGCATGTCATGGGTCTCGCGAATGGCGTTGAAATCGAGATGCTTGCGCCAGACGAACGGCGTCAGCGAAGTGAGAAACCGTGCCCCCGCCTCGGTGTCGCCGGCGCAGGCCCGGGCCTTGATATAGGCGGCGCGTTCCCAGGTCCGCCCGACGCTCTCGTAATAGCGTTCGGCAGCATCCATGGAGAAACACACCGGCGTCACCGAAGGATCGGGCCGGAGCCGCAGATCGGTGCGGAAGACATAGCCATCGGCGGTCAGGTCCGACAGGCTGGCCATGGCCTTGCGGGTGGCGCGGATGAAGCCGGCGCGCGCCTCCATCTGATCGATGCCCTCGAAACGGCTTTCGTCGAACAGGCAGATCAGATCGATATCCGAGGAGTAATTCAACTCCCCCGCGCCATGCTTGCCCATGGCCAGCGCGAACATGCCACCGCAGCTCTCGATGTCATCCTCGCTTTGGCCCGGGATCTTGCCCTTGCGGATCTCGCGCGCGACATGGCCGCGGATCGCCACATGGGTGGCCCGGTCGGCCAGAAGCGACAGCGCACCGGTGACCTCTTCGAGCGCCCAGACCCCGGCGAGATCGCAAAGCGCGGAGAGAAGCGCGATACGGCGTTTCGCCTGACGCAGGCCGGCGTCGATCCGATCGGGCGCGAGCGCCTCGATCCGGGTGATCTCGGCGGCGAGCGCCGCCTCGGGATTGTCCAAAGCCTCGGGAAGCCAATCGGGTTCCTTAAGCAAAAGCTCATGCAGGTAGGGCGCGGAGCCTGCCGCGCCGCCGATCACCTCGGTCACCGCTCCGGAGAACCCCGGCAGCGCCTCCAGCGCATCGCGGGCGCGCTCCGGCTCATAGGCACGCGGGCTGCGGGTGATCCGGGTCTCGAATGCGGCCCCGGTCGCGGCATTTGTTACGGCTTCCGTCATGGCTCTCCTCCTCCACTTACGTCAAAGCATCGGGATTTCAGCACCTTGTGCAAGGGCATTCGACATGGTTGAAACGCGTGACAGCGACGATCACAGGAGCGCCCCATGTCGAAAAGCCTGAAACGCGTTGAGCGCGCCCTCTCGGAAGCCGGTCTCGACATTCATGTGCTGGAAATGGACGGGTCCACACGCACCGCCGCCGAGGCGGCGGATCAGGCGGGCTGCGCGCTCGACCAGATTGCCAAGTCGATCGTGTTCAAGGGCGCCGAGAGCGGCGCGATCTGTGTCTTTATCACCGCCGGCGGCGATCAGGTCGATGTGATCAAGGCGGCAGAGGTGGCGGGCGAGCCGCTGGAGCGCGCCGACGGCAAGGAAGTCCGCAAGGTGACGGGGTTCGCCATTGGCGGCGTCTCTCCCGTCGGGCACCTGAGCCCGCCGCATGCGTTCTTTGACCCGAAGCTTCTGGAGTTCGACACCGTCTGGGCCGCCGCCGGCACGCCGCGACATATTTTCGAGATCACGCCGCGGGAGCTGTTGCGCATTTCCGGCGCGCGAGAGGCGGATTTCACCGCCTGACCCGAGCCAGGGAAGGCTCAGCCACGCGCCGCGAAGGCCTCGAGCAGCGCCGGAAAATCCGCCATCTCCGGCATGGCGTCGAAAGCATGCTCCGCCGGGGTCCGTACCCAGGGCAGACGTTTCGCCACCATGGTCTCGATGAAGGGGCGACACCAGTCCTGCACCTCGGGATCGTCCGTATCGAACAGGGTCGGACGGACATTCACCATCTCCTCGAACCCGCGCACGCGGGTGAACAGCCAGCTCAGGCAGTCGGGGCACATGAAATGATCGAGCTCCGGTCCTTTCGCGCCACCTCTGATCACCTCGCCCTGGGCCACGCGAAGCCCCGAGGCCGGGAACATCGCGGTGAGAGAAAAGGCGCTCGCGCTCATCTTCTTGCAACCGTCACAATGACAGGCCGCCGTCATGAAGGGCGGTGCTGTCACCTCGAGGCGCACCGCGCCACAGCGGCAGGTGCCGATCCTGGCCTGTCCCGTTGCTCCCTCGCGCTCTTCCCCGGTTTCCGTCGCCGTCATCGCCAGCCTCCCTATGTCGGACCTCTTGCAGCATGTCGAACCTCTTGCAGCCGCTCAGGACTGACCCCTCCTTCATGCGCCATTCCGCGTCATTCTCCAAACCCCGCCGTGTCCGAACGGCAAACCCGGACCCTGAAATCCGCCGAAAACCGCATCGAAACTCCTATAATACCCTGAATTTAAGGGGTAATAAAAATAATGTAAAAAACATTCACATCACCCCTTGCGAGACACGGGAGTGCGCCCCATCTTGGTAATGTGAAAGACATTCACATTCGCAAACATCCCACAGAAAGGGAAACCCATGACCCAAGTCGCCTCCTCCTACCCCGCTGCAGGGACCGCCCAGAGCTGGTTCCGCCGCGCCGAGGCCTGGCTCGACGACAAGGGCAAAGGCGCCTGGATCGCGACCATGGTCCTTGGCTTCATCTTTGTCTGGCCCGTCGGCCTCGCCCTTCTGTTTTACATGATCTGGAGCAAGAAAATGTTCGCCTGCAAACACCGTGACTTCGGCCCGCGCCATATGAAACGCGAGCGCTTCCGCGCCGCCCATGCGGCCATGCGCCCTTCGGGCAACACCGCCTTTGACGCCTACAAGGAAGAAACCCTGCGTCGCCTCGAAGAGGAACAGGACCAGTTCGAGAGCTTCCTCGAGCGTCTGCGCGCCGCCAAGGACAAGGCCGAATTCGACCAGTTCATGGACGACCGCGCCAAACGCGCCGCCGAGGCCCGCAACGAAGACAGCGGTGAAGACGCGGACGACGCCGACAAGGCCGAAAAAGAAGAGGCCTGAGGTCCGGCCCGATACCGCCCTGAAAACGAGGCAAGCCCGACATGGGCTTGCCCTGCCCCCTTGGAGAGATGACAATGCATAGCATGATGTATGATGATGACCGCCATTGGGGCCTTCCGGACCCCGAGCGCCAACCCGAATTCTACGACTCGGTGCCCACGAAACGTGCGCTGGCCTTTCTGGTCGACCTGATCGTGAGCGTGGTGATTGCCGCGCTGATCGTGCCGTTCACCGCCTTCACCGGGATCTTCTTTTTCCCCTTCCTCGTGGCCGTGGTGAGTTTCGCCTATCGGGTGATCACCATCGCCAATGGTTCCGCCACCTGGGGCATGCGGCTGATGGGGATCGAGTTCCGCGACCGCAAGGGGCAGCGTTTCGATCTCGGCATGGCGCTGTTGCACACCACGCTGTTCACCGTCTGGTGCTCGATGGGCCTGCCGCAGGTGGTCTCGGTCGTGCTGATGGCCACAACCGCGCGCGCTCAGGGGCTCTCCGACATGATCCTCGGCTCGGCCGCGATCAACCGACCCTCGACATTCTGAGCCCGCAAAACAGCCTCGGAAAACTGCAATCAGGGCGCCGCGCGGCGCCCCTTTTTCGCGTTCCGCAGAATTCGGAACCCCAAGGGCTTGGCGAATGCCGCAGAAGTTGCTAGATTTTTCACAACTCCTGAACCTGCTCTTTACGTTTTCGGTCTAAGCCGCCCCTATGCGTCATTCCCTCCCTCTCGCGCCGCAATTCTACGTGACGGCACCGCAACCCTGCCCCTATCTCGAGGGGAAGATGGAGCGGAAGCTTTTCACCTCCCTGCAGGGCGAGAATGCCGATCAGCTCAACGACAGCCTGTCACGACAGGGCTTCCGGCGCTCGCAGAATGTGCTCTACCGGCCGACCTGTGCCGATTGCAACGCCTGCCTGTCGGCGCGCATCCGGGTGGCGGATTTCAAAGCCTCGAAATCGCAACGCCGGGCGCTGAACAAGAACAAATACCTGAAACGCGCCGCCACCAGCCCCTGGGCCACCGAGGCGCAATACGAGCTGTTCCGCGAATATCTCGAGACCCGGCATTCCGATGGCGGCATGGCCGATATGGACGTGTTCGAATTCGCCGCGATGATCGAGGAAACTCCGATCCGCACCCGCGTCATCGAATATTACATCCCGGGCGAGAATGGCCAGCCGCGCGAGCTGGCCGCGACCTGCCTGACGGACCTGTTGGATGACGGGTTGTCGATGGTCTACAGCTTCTACAAGCCGGACCTGATCAAGGATTCCCTGGGCACCTATATCATTCTCGATCATATCGAGATCGCCCGCGAGGCCGGCCTGCCCTATGTCTACCTAGGCTATTGGGTGCCGGGATCTCCGAAAATGGGCTATAAGGCGCGGTTTTCGGCGCTCGAGGTCTATCAGGGCGGGCAATGGCTCGAGCTCGAGAACCCGGATGATTTCCTGCCGGACAGTCACCCGCTGGAAGCCGAGCCGATCGCCCAGCAAGTGGCCAAGATCGACCTGCCCGACACGCATCAGGTGCCAAAACCGACGGCGCCCCCCAAGCCAGAGTTTTGAGCGCGGCGGATTGGGGTCTCTCTCCCAAATACAGCCGATGGCGGTTTAGTCAGACGGAGCGAACGTTCGTCTCAATCCCGATCCTAGCCGCGACAAGCCTGCCCGTGGGATGGCGCCATGACAGTGGCGGTCTGCGCTTTATCCCGACCAAATCCGTGAAAGCTCAATCTCTTGCACGGGGATGACAATGCGCCAGCCCGCCGGGACGGGCAGGCGCAGGCGCGGCGGCTTCGCCTCGTCCCGCGCCTGAAGTTCCAATGCCCACGTCGGGCTCATAGCCCCGCATCAATGCACCTGCCCCGTCGCCATCATCGCCCGTGGATCGGTGCGCAGGGTGGCATCGATCAACAGGCCCAATTGTTCGGCGAGAGACACGGCCAGAGGCGCGACATCGGCACGGATCAGCAGCATGGCCATGAGACAGGCATCCTCGCGCTGTCCCTTGGCGGCGAGGCGCACGAATTGCGCCAGCACCGCCTCATCGGCTCCGAGACAGTCGCAGGACATGGCATGGGGGCAAAGCGGCCGACGGGCATGGCGGTCGAAAACCATGATCATCTGGGCGAAGATCTTGCCCATGTCGCTGCCCCGGCGCAGCGCATCGGAGCCGCGAAACAGGGTGACGACCATGCGCCCCTGTTCCCCGAGCTGCGCCAGCTGGCCCACGGGATAGGCCCCTTCGCGGGCCTCCTCGGCATTCAGGTCGTCGATGGCGCGGGCAGACTGAAAAGACATGGTCGGTTCCTCATGGGGGGTGCGTCAGGAAATGGATGTCGGGCCCCAACGATAGGGTGATGCTAATACTTGATTATTTTTATAAGACTTTTGTGGGAAAGCAAGAGATTCCTCCGGACAAAGAAAAACCCCGCCGACTTGGGCGGGGTTTTCTTGCTTTCGCTGGCGCGGGATCACTTCGCCAGAAGGTTCGGCACGATGGTGACGATTTCCGGGAAGGTCCAAAGGATACCAAGCCCGATCACCTGAATGAGCACGAAGGGAATGATGCCCTTGTAGATGTGCCCTGTGGTCACCGAGGGCGGCGCCACGCCGCGCAGGTAGAACAGCGCAAAGCCGAAGGGCGGGGTCAGGAACGAGGTCTGAAGGTTGACCGCGATCATGATTGTCACCCATTTCGGGTCCATCGTGCCGCCGTAGATCACCGGGCCGACAATCGGCACCACGATGTAGATGATCTCCAGGAAGTCGAGGACAAAGCCCAGCACGAAGAGCACCAGCATGACCAGCAGGAAGACGGTGAACTCATTGTCGAAACTGCGCAGGAAGCTCTGGATGTAATGTTCACCGCCAAAGGAGATCACCACCAGGTTCAGAAGCTGCGAACCGATCAGGATGGTGAAGACCATCGAGGTCACTTTTGCGGTCTCGCGCACCACGATGCCCAGCGTCCCGTCGGAGAACAGCACCCAGCAGGCGTAGAGAATGCCGAACATGGCGTAGTAATAGGCACCGAGCGAGACCAGATAGGCCACCCAATCCTCGAACGGCACATTGCCCCGGCCCAGACGCAGGTCGAAATTCGACCCGATCAGGATCATCACGACCACGGCGAACGCCGCGCCGAGGATGATCTTGCCGGATTTATGATGATCCGCCAGTTTGCGATAGGCGGCCAGCAGCAGCGCACCACCGGCGCCGAGACCGGCGGCCGGCGTCGGGTTGGTCACACCGCCCAGGATGGAGCCCAACACGGCGACGATCAGCACCAGCGGCGGGAAGACCACGCGGAACAGCTCGTTCTTGGCCAGACGTCCGGCAGCGGCTTTGAGCCCGTAGCCAAGCGCCAGGAAGGGGATCAGATAGATCACGAAGGCGGTGCCGGAGCTGGTCAGCGGGCCGACGAACAGCGCGTCCAATGCCAGAACGCCGACAAGCCCGGCCACGCCGATCAGCAGCGGACGCGGATCGGCCGAGGGGGAGACGCCGCGCCCGAAGGCCAGCACCAGCGACAACAGCACCATGATGGACAAGAGCCCGCCACCGAGTTTCGGCGCATTGATCACGGCCTCTTTGGTCAGGGCTTCGATCTCTTCCGGGGTGCGCTGCACGCTTTGCTGCGCGCCGCCCGAAGCCTCGATCGCGGCCTGCTCGGAGACGGCCTGATCCCAGGCCCCCTGCCCGTGCAGCTCGATCATCGCCACCTGACATTGCTCGGACACATTGGTGCGCAAAGAGGCCTGTGCGCCGGATTCGGTATATTCGGACACGAGGATGGTCTGCGACCCGGAGATCCCGACCTGACCGGACAGGATCGCCCCGCCGATCAGCAGCACCGGCACGGCGAGGAACCACAAAAGACCTTCGCGACGGGTGATGCTCTCGTGGCTGGTGTGCTCGAGATGCACCGGCGGTGCCTTGTGCGGGTTGAACATGGCAAAGCCGAAGGCGTAGAGCGCATAGAGCCCGGCGAGGAAGATCCCCGGCACCATGGCCGCCTGGAACAGCGTGCCGACCGAGACCACGGCGGGCTCGCCGAGATAGGTCAGCGCATCGGTACAGCCAACGGCCTGCGCCCGGGCTTCCTGTGCCGCGGAATAGAGATCGCCCGCGAGCGTGCCCAGAAGCACGATGACGATCGACGGCGGGATGATCTGCCCCAGCGTACCGGAGGCGGCGATGACACCGGTGGCGAGCTGCGGCGAATAGCCATGCCGCAGCATGGTCGGCAGGGACAGCAGGCCCATGGTGACCACGGTGGCGCCCACGATGCCGGTGGAGGCGGCGAGGAAGGCGCCGACGATGACCACGGAGACCGCCAGACCGCCGGGCAGCGGCCCGAAGACCCGCGCCATGGTGGTCAGAAGGTCATTGGCGATCTTCGAACGCTCGAGCACGATCCCCATCATCACGAACATCAGAACCGCCAGGAGCGTCTCGATCGAGGCGCCGGCAAAGACGCGTTCGTTCATCCGGTTGACGATGAAGGACAGGTTGCGATCGACCGCCTGTTCCCAACCGCCCGGGAACAGGGACTCGGTATAGGTTGGCAGATCCGGATATCTGAAATGCGAGATCGTCACCGGATTGATGCCGTTGCTGACGAGGTCGCGATAGGCCTGCGAGCCGGTATCGATCGCCTCATGGACAAGAATCCCTGCGCCGTCCAGAGCGGCGATGATCCCAAAGGACATGAGCCCGGCCCCGCCGATGGCGAAGGCCACCGGAAAGCCGGTGAGAATTCCGCTGAACAGGCAGAGGAATACGATGATGAGGCCGATTTCTACGCCATCAAGTCCGAATAACATCTCTATCTGCCCTTATCTTAATGTGTGCCTTCGAAGGCTTCTTCGCCTTCACCGAGCGTATCCTTGTCGAGATATTTCCCGGCGCTCTCCTCGCCCTCGAGGAATTCGAGATAGGAGCGGTAGAAGAAGCCCAGGGCCTGCAGGATCACCAGGGTGAGGAAGCAGAGCATCAGGATCTTGAACAGGAAATAACCGTTGAAACCGTTGGCCGAGAAAGACACGGTCTCGACGTTCCATTTGACGATGCGCGATTTCATCAGCATGCGCTCGAGCGCATCCGAGGCCGAGACTTTCGGCGTGATCAGGTGCCGCCAGAGAAAGAACCAGGCGTACATCCAAGTCAGAAGCGCCACCGGCAGCATGAAGAACAGCGACCCGAACATGTCGATGGCGCGTTTGGTGCGGTGTTTGACCCCGGCATAGATCAGATCGACGCGGACATGGCTGCCCTGCACGAAAGCGTAGGAGACACAGAGCGCCACGACCAGCGCATTCTCGAACTTGAGGCTTTCGGAGAACCAGCCCACCGACTGGGTGAAACCGCCGCCGAAGGGCGACACCGTGATCTCGCCCTGACGGAAGATCGACTGCAGGAACACCACCATGATCTGTTGCAACACCATCAGAAGACCGGCCCAGGCGGCGAAGCGGCCGGTGGTGTTGGAGATTTTTTCGATCCCGCGCACCACGGCCCAGAGAAACGGACGATGCAGAAACCCGATGATCGAGATCACGATCACCAGGTCGAGAAACACGAACAACAGCTCTTTCGAGCCGCCGTAATACACGAAGCGCAACAGGCTTTCCTTGTTCGACCAGTCGAGCCAGAGGCCCGGATGCAGGATCGCCTGAATGATATGCCAAAACCCGAGCCCGAGATTGACGACGAGGCTCACCACCGCGTCCGCCACCAGGCCCAGAAAAGACGTGCCGGCTTGTTCTTCCATGTCGTCTGCCCCCTTCCCGAACCGCAAACGCGGAACGTTCGAACGTTCTTTTGCTGTGTCTTTACGTGAATTTTATGCTGTCGCGCTGCCTTACGCCTCTCGACCGGGGAGGACAACGCGAAAAGGGCGAAAATGCGCGCGAGACCCGCGCGCATTTCGCGTTTTTTACCGATCTTTCAAAAGATCACTCCGCCTGAGCCGCCATCACACGGTCACGTTGCGGGGTGTAGTTGCCGTCGGAGCGGCCGATCCAGGCCGAGGTCTGCGCCATGGAGGCCTCGTAATGGGTACGGATTTCCGCGAAGATCTCGTCATCCATATAGCCGTCGAGCACTTCTTTCGCGGCGTTGCCGAAGGCGGTCCAGATGTCGTCGGAGAATTCCTTGAGCTGGGTGCCGCCCTGGATCAGGCGCTGCAAGGCCGGGCCGTTGTTCGAGACGAACAGCGCGTAATTGTGCTGGTGGCACTCGTTCGAGGCGATCTCGATGGCCTTCTGCTGCATCGGGCTCAGGCTCTCGAACACTTCGAGGTTCGAGGTCACGCAGAGCGCCGCGCCCGGCTCGTGGAAACCGGCCGGATAGTAGAAGTCACAGACTTCCTGCAGGCCGAGTTTCTCATCCGACCACGGGCCGATCCATTCGGTGCCGTCGAGCGCGCCGGAGGACAGGGCCTGATAGATCTCGCCGCCCGGCAGAACCTGCACGGAAGCACCGAGTTTCGACACGGTTTCACCGCCGAGGCCCGGCATGCGGAATTTGAGACCCTGGAAGTCGGAGGGAGAGGTGATTTCCTTGCGGAACCAGCCGCCACCCTGCCCCCCGGTCTGACCGGCGATGAAGCCTTTGAGACCGAAGATCTCGCCGAGCTTGTGGTGCAGTTCCATACCGCCCATGGAATAGTACCAGACCATCATCTCGGGCGCGGTCATGCCGAAGGGCACGGTGGTGAAATAGGCGAGTGCCGGGTGCTGGCCGGTGAAGTAATATTCACAGCCATGATACATGTCGGCCTGACCGGCGGTCACGGCATCGAACACCTCGAGCCCGCCGACGAGTTCGCCCGCGGCCTTGGCATCGATGGTGAGCTGACCATCGGTGAGCGCGTCAACATTGGCAGCGAAACGCTCGACCGAGTCCCAGACGCCGGCGAGGCCGCGCGGCCAGGTGGTGACCATGGTCAGGGTGCGTTTGCCCTGCGCATACATCGGGGCTGCCAGTGTCGAGGCAGCAGCGGCAGACGCGCCGCCCAGAGCGGACGTTTTCAGAAAAGAACGACGATCCATAGATGGTTTCCTCCCAAGATTGTCTATGGCGATTTTTGGCTCCTCCAGCCCTGCCCCCGCCGATCCGATCCTGTCCGGGAATTTCCGCGCTCTCGGGATACCTCCGGCAAAACCGGCCCCTTCCCCGAAATCTTTCCCCTCGGACATGGCATCGCACCGGCCAAAGCCGGACCAAATTCGTGTGTTAACGTTATCGGCAGGCGGGCGCAGATCAAATACCCAACATTACGCAGAGCGAGGTATTTTATGACGCAGGGGGTGCGAAAATGGCAATATTCATGCCAGGACACCCCACATTCGCGCACGATTGACGGGTTGGCCGGGGACGCTATTCTACGATTCGTCTGAGTTTCCGCCCCGAAACGCGTCCGGAACGCGCCTTTGGCCGTGGTGTTCGGGTGCCCTCCAAGGCCCTGCGGGGTCATGTCGACCTTCGAGTAAATCCCTTGCGAGCCCCCGGACCCGGATGACACGCCTGCTGCCCAGCTTCATCAGTGACATGACCTATGCGCGCAAGCTCTTCGTCTTGGCGACACTGCCGCTCGTGCTCTCGGTCCTGGCGATCGCCGTCGTCGTGGCGCATCAGTCGAAAGCCATGGCCGAACGCGAGATCGCCGATCTCGAAGCCCAGCTGATCACCGCCAAGAAACAGGAACTGCAGAACTATCTGCAGCTGGCCCGCGCCTCGATCACAGCCGAATACAACCCGGCCCCGCCCGACGACGAAGAGGCCAAGACCAAGGTGACACAGATCCTCGCAGCGATGACCTATGGCAGCGAAGGCTATTTCTTCGTCTATACCTATGACGGGGTGAATCTCGTGGCGCCGCGCCAGACCCGGCTCATCACCCACAACTGGTCAGGTCTGAGCGACAGCCAGGGCACGCCCGTGGTCGATGAGCTGATCCGGCAGGCGCGGCGCGGCGGCGGCTTCCACAGCTATCTCTGGCCCAAGCCCTCGACCGGCGAGGAGGCACAGATGATGACCTATGTGATCGGCTTGCAGGACTGGCAATGGGCGATCGGCACCGGCGTGTTCATCGACGATGTGCTGACCTCGGTGGCGGCGGCCCGGGCCGAGGTCAAGGCACGGGTGCGCCGCACCTTCGGCTATATCGGTGCGATCACCATGGCCGCGGTGCTTCTGGTCTTCATGTCTGGGGTGACGATCACCATTCACGAACGCCGTCTGGCCGATGCCAAGCTCAAGGAACTGACCCAGCGCATCTTTGACACCCAGGAAGAGGAACGCGGCCGGGTGGCGCGCGAGTTGCATGACGGGATCAGCCAGATCCTCGTCGGCGTGCGCTATGCGCTGGAACTGGCGCGACGGCAGCTCAAGAGCGGTGATCCCAAGGGCCCCGCCAGTCTCGACCGCAGTTTCGACATGCTCGGCGGCGCGATTTCCGAAGTGCGGCGGATCTCGCGCGATTTGCGGCCCGGCGTGCTGGACGATCTCGGCCTCGGCCCGGCGCTCAAGGCGCTGGCGGAAGAGTTCGAGAAACGCACCGGCATCCGGACCGAGCTCGAGACTGTGGTGTTCCGCAACCGGCTCGACGAAGAGGCGCGGATCGCGCTGTTTCGCATCGCCCAGGAGGCGTTGACCAATATCGAACGCCATGCCGGCGCCACCGAGGTCTCGATCAAGCTCGCCGGGCATCGCACCGGCGCGACGCTGCTGATCTGCGACAACGGCCGCGGTTTCACCCCGAGCGAGACCAACGGTCACGGCATCGGGCTCAGAAACATGGCGGAACGGATGGAACAGCTCGACGGCCACCTGACGATCACGCCCCGTCACCCCGGCACCTCCATTGACGCAACCGTGCCGTTGAAGCATATCCTTCCGCCCGCGACCTCCGGTCGTCCCCCTGCCCCGATAGGAAGCGCCAGATGAGTGAGCAATCGATCCCTGTCCAGCCAACCCGTGTCCTCATTGTCGACGACCACCCGATGGTGGCTGAAGGCATCCGCGCATTGCTCGAGACCTTCGAGGATATCGAGGTCGTCGGCACGCTGTGCAACGGGCGCGAGGCTGTCGATCGGGTCGAGGCGCTCACCCCCGATGTGGTGCTCATGGATCTGAACATGCCGCAGATGGGCGGGCTGACCGCAACGGAGCTCCTGCTCGAACGCCTCCCGGACACCCGCATCCTGATCCTGTCGATGCATGACAGCCCGGAATATATCGGCGCGGCGCTGTCGCATGGCGCCATGGGCTATGTGCTCAAGGATGTGCCGACCGAAGACGTCAAGGATGCGATCGACGCGGTGATGCGTGGCGAGCAATATCTTTGCGATGGCGCACAGGCCGCCATGAAACCGGCAAAGATCCGCGACGGGCGTGAACCTCTGACCGACCGGGAGACAACGATCCTACTGGAGCTCGCCCAGGGCAAGTCGAACAAGGAAGTCGCCTGTGCCCTGGAGATTTCCGTGCGCACGGTGGAGACCCATCGCAAGAACCTCAAACGCAAGCTGGGGATTTCCTCGACAGCAGGTCTGACCCGCTACGCCATGGAACACGGGGTGTTGCAGGGCACGGGCCGGTTCTAGGCACTCGCGGACCCGGCTCAGGCCGGGCTGGCCGGCATCTCAGGGCCCGGCGAAAAAGCCGGCTGTGGCGACGGCAATCCCGCAGCGTTTTTCCGGAACAGCGCGAACACCTCACGGCGCGGCACCACCGGCCTCGCGCGCGACCCCAGAACCGAGGCGACGGGCGCATGGCGCAGCGCCGGCAGGACCGCAAACAGACTGTCGCGCAATTCCGGCGCCAGCATGATCAGCGCCTGCGGCCCCGGGTAGAAGCTCTCACTGGCGACACCATTGGCAAAAAGCACCTCGTGGCGGGCACAGAGCAGATGGATATAGGTGACCTCGCGGCGCCCCTGGGCCACCCGCGCCAGCGGCGTCTCGGCCAGATGGCGGGCGCGGAGAAAGCGTTCTTTCCCGTCATTGTCCCGGCGCATCACGCAATGCTGCGGCGAGACCAGAAGCGGGCGATCCGCCCCCAGCGCCCCGGCGCGGATCAGCACCGGGCGGAGTTTCGGCCGGGCCAAAAGTGCCGCGCGATCAAGATGTGACGCGCCAATCCACAGCACCGGCTGGGCGCCATGATCGGCGGTGATCACCATATCCCCGGGGCGCAGCGTCTCCACCGGGCGTTCGCCCTCCGGCGTCAGGATGCCGGTGCCCTCGGTGAAACAGGTCACGCCGGTGTTCTCGGTGGTGAAGAACGCGCTGTTGGCCGAGGCGCCTGAGAAGGTGAGCGAGCCGGTGCCGAACTGCAGATTGTCGGAATAATCGACATCGCCGACCCCGTCATTCGACTGGTTCAGAATGCCGTCGTCGGCCTGGTCGGCATAGAGCTCCCAGATGTCGTCGTAGAAGCCCGACAGGTCGATGAAATCATTGTTCGTGCTGTCGCCATCCGCGAGCGTGCCGGTGTTGCCGCTGTTGAAATCGGTGATGATGTCGGAGCCGTCGCCGACATTGTAGATGAACGTGTCATTGCCGAGCCCGCCGGTCAGCGTGTCATTGCCGGTGCCGCCGACGATGGTGTCGTCGCCCGAGCCCGCGGTGATGTCGTCATTGCCGGCGCCACCGTCGAGATAGAGCCCGGAATTGTCGGCCGAAGCATCGATCGTGTCGCCGCCGCTGCCGGTGATGATCGCCTCGATATTGTCGAAGGTGACGGTGTTGGTACCGTCGCTGACCGTGCCGTCCTCCGGCGCGGTGAAGGTGACGGTGAGCGGCGCCGAGACGGCGGAGAAATCGAGCGTATCCGTGCCGGTGCCAGTGCCGTCCCAGTCATCGCCATAGACGATGTCATTGCCCCAACCGTCGTCGAAATAGAAGGTGTCGTCGCCCTCGCCGCCGGCGATCTCATCATTGCCGCCACCACCAGTGATTGAATCATTCCCGGCATCCCCGAAAATGTAATCATCCCCACTGGTGATCTGATCCCCCTCGGCATCGGTATAGCCGACCCCCATCGTGTCATCGCCAGCCGTGCCGTCGACCACAGACGCATATTGAGCCGTATAGCGATCCGCTGTGAGCACATTGTTCGAAGAACTGACACTGTCGAAGGTCAGGGACTGGATCGGCTTGGCTTCGAGGGCAGCATCGTAGGCGCCGTAGCTCGACGAGGGCGCGAGATAGAGATTGCCAGCCGTATCCTGAAACACGATGGCCTGCACACCGGCAGTGGTCCCGTCCACATAGGTGATGGTCGCATTGTAGATGACGACCGTATCCATGGTGTGATCCGGTCCGCCATTGATGCGGAACGTATCGTTGGAGGAGAAGTTGTCGGTGTCATAGGCCCAGTTGCGCGCGCCGCCGGAATAGCCGGTGGACCCGGGCGAGAAGCTCTCGACATTGTCGTAAAGCGGGGTGCCGCTGCTGCCGACTGTGGTGCCGACGAGCGCGGCGGCGTTTTCCGCACTCTCGTTGCCCTCGGTCGGATCGAGCGCCGGCCCGGTGCCGAGATAGAGAACGTCGAATGTCGTCGACATCAGCGCGCCCCCTCGATGTCAGATCGGAGAGCCGCAACATCAGCGGCGACGTCGATCAGCGCGACATGAAACACACCCCCATCCCCCGGTACAGCACAGGCTGTACCGACCGGCCCGCCGCCACACCAAACGGGGCTGCCAATGAGAACCCTTGTCGTCATCCTTTCACCCGAGGTCAGGGACACGCCCCTCACTGCTATCCAGTTATCTTTGACGAGCGGTTAAGCTTAACGGCGCACCGCCGATTTTTTACCGCGGGCATGTCCTTGGGCACCGCCGACTTCGGTTCGGTGTGGGCTCGGTCTGGCCTCGGTCTGGCCTCGGTGTGGCCGCCCCTCCCGTGCCAGGTTCTCGCAAACCCGCCCCGGGGGGGCATAATCCGATTGCATATGGCTGCAGACCTGTTACTGCCGCGCCTCCCACGTTTATTGCCTTATTGCCTCCCCCAAGCTCCGCATGTCGCCCGGCATGCCTCCGCACGGGTGTCTTTGAAGAAGGATTTTGAGCATGCACAGGATGAGTTCACCGGAAGGGTTTCGGCGCCGTGCCACTCTTTTCGCGCTGATGATCGCCTTTCTGGACAGTATCGGCGTCGGCCTCATCATTCCCGTCGTCCCCCGGCTGATCGAAGAGATCGGGCATATCGGCCTCGGCGATGCGGCGCGGATCGGCGGCCTGCTCTTTGCGCTTTACAGCATCGTGCTGTTCCTCTCCGCACCGCTGCTCGGTGCCCTGTCCGACCGTGTCGGACGCCGCCCGCTGTTGCTGATCGCGGTGGGCGGGCTGGCCATCGATTACCTGCTCCAGGCCTGGGCGCCGACCCTTGCCTGGCTGTTTCTCGGCCGATTGATCGCCGGGCTGTGCGGCGCCTCCATCGTCGTGGCCAATGCCTGTCTCGCGGATGTCAGCACGGCAGAGACCCGGGCGCGATCCTTCGGCTATATGAGCGCCGCCTTCGGCCTCGGATTCGTGCTCGGGCCCGCCATCGGCGGCATCCTCGGCGATCTCGGCACACGGGTGCCGTTCTGGGCCGCAGCCGGTCTCGCCGGGGTCAATTTTCTCTTCGCTCTGGCGTTTCTGCCCGAGCCCCTGCCCGTCGCGGCCCGGCGCCGCTTTCAATGGCGCGAGGCCAATCCTTTCGGGGTCTTTCGCATCTTCCTGCGCAGCCCCGGTGTGCTGCCCCTTGCCGGCATCTTGGCGCTCTATTTTCTGGGCTCATCGGTCTATGTCGGCATCTGGGCCTTTTGGGGCTTTGCCAAGTTCGACTGGTCCGGCACCCAGGTCGGGCTGAGCCTGGCGATGGCGGGTTTGACCATGGCACTGCTTCAGGGCCTTGGCACCGGCCCCGCCGTGGCGCGCTGGGGCGAACGCCGTCTGGCGCTCGCCGGTCTCGCCGTCGCCGCGCTGTCCTGCCTCGCCTTCGGGCTGGTCACCTCGACCGCGCTGGTTTTCGTGCTTCTGTGCCTCCATGCGATAGAGGGCTTTGTTCATCCCAGCATCGCCGCCCTGATGTCAAAAGATCTGCCGGCAGATTCTCAGGGCAGCCTGCAGGGCGGGATCGCGGCCATCCAAAGCCTCTCGGCGCTCATCGGCACACTCGTGTTCACACAGGTTTTCAGCGCCTTCATGGCGCCCGGCGCCCGCATTCAGAGCCCGGATGTCGCGTTCTTTCTGGCGGGCGGGGTCCTGGCATTGGCGTTCCTCGGATTGGCGCTGCAACGCAAACGCCGCCCCGGATCATCCTGACCGGATCGACCGCACCACCGGGACAGAGAAAACGCGCGGGATCTCTCCCGCGCGTTTCTGTTTCTTCCCGATTGTCAGAGGCTTGTGCCCCCGCCCGGATCAGTCTCCCTGCATCGCCAAGACGCGGTTGCGCTGGCTGGTGTAGAAATTGTCGGACTGGCCCATCCAGGCGGAGGTGGCTTTCATTGCGTCTTCGACCGATTTGCGGACCTCGACGAAGAGCTCGTCGTCCATGTACTGATCGAGAACCTCTTTCGAGGCGCGGCCGAAAGCCTCCCAGACATCGTCGGGGAATTGCTTGATCTGGGTGCCACCATTGATCAGACGCTGCAGCGCCGGACCGTTGTTGGCGAGGAACAGCGCGTAGTCGAACTGGTTCGACTCGGCGGCGGCATTGTCGATGATGCGCTGTTGCGCCGGGGTCAGCCCCTCGAAAACCTCGAGATTGGTGTTGACCGAGAGCGCGGAGCCCGGCTCGTGGAACCCTGCCGGGTAGAAATACGGGCAGACTTCCTGAAGACCGAGACGCTCGTCCGACCAGGGACCGACCCATTCGGTGCCATCCAGAGCCCCCGAGGAAAGCGCCTGATAGATATCGCCCGCCGGCATCACCTGCACCGAGGCGCCGAGCTTGCCGACAACCTCGCCGCCAAGACCCGGCATGCGCAGTTTCAGACCCTGGAAATCATTGACCGAGGTGATCTCATTGCGATACCAGCCGCCACCCTGGGCGCCGGTCTGACCGCCGATATTGGTGTGCAGGCCAAAGATCTCGCCGAGGTTGCGGTGCAGTTGCTGCCCGCCCATGCCATAGTACCAGACCATCATCTCCGGCGCGGTCATGCCCATCGGCGAGGTGGTGAAGAACGCCATCGCCGGGTGCTGACCCATGAAATAATATTCCGCCGAGTGGTAGATGTCGGCCTGACCGGAGGTCACGGCGTCGAACACTTCGAGCCCGCCGACGAGCTCGCCCGCGGCTTTCGCCTCAATGGTGAGCTGGCCGTCGGACATGGTGTTGACGCTGTCGACGAAACGCTCGACCGCGTCCCAGACACCGGCGAGACCGCGCGGCCAGGAACAGACCATGGTCAGGGTGCGTTTGCCCTGGGCGTACATCGGCGCGGCCAGCGTCGAGGCGGCAGCGGCAGAGGCGCCACCGAGGGCGGATGTTTTCAGAAAAGAGCGGCGATCCATCGAGATATCCTCCAATAGGCGCGCGAGGGGGAGCCCCGCGCCAAATCGCGCGCACCATAGAGAGGCCTCCGGCGAGATTGAAGAGGCCCAGGCGCGACATTTCGCGCGAAAATTGCGCGCAGATGCAGAGGGCACGCAACATTTATGCTCAGCACGGGGCGCTTTCGACAGAAACACAAACCTCCTGAGAGAACCTGCGGAAAATATGAGACCACTCTGCGCAAGATCGCACAGATGGCGGTAACGGATTGGTAGGACGGTTTTGAAATTTATCGGCCACACGTCAACCAATCAGGCCTGCGCCGCGGCGCGCCGAAAGCAAGAAAAGCAATATAATGAGCTTCTTAAGCCGAATAAGTTCACATACGAGTAAATCTGTCCAAGCAAATGACAGTGTTGACGAAGCCCCCCCACAGCCCGACGCAAGCGTTTTCAACTTCATCAGCAATCCGGTGATGGTGGCCGACAAGGACTATACCATCACCTTTGCCAATGACGCCGCGATCCGGATGCTCCGGACCGTGGAAACCGAGATGCGAAAAAACGTCCCGGGATTTCGCGCCGATGAAATCGTCGGCAAGAATATCGACACGTTCCACCAGCACCCCGGCCATCAGCGCCGCATCCTGGACAATCTGAAGACGCCTTATCATGGCAAGATCCGGCTCGGCCGGCATCATCTGCAATTTCTGGCCTCGCCGAAATTCGACGCGGACGGTGCGCTCGAGAGGATCTATGTCGAATGGTCCGATGTCACCGAACTGCGCCACAGCCAGGACCAGATCGCCATGCTGATGCAGCGCGCCAGCGCCATGGCACGCGCGCATGGCGACGGATTCATCAACGAGGTGATCGACGAGGCCGGACTCGAGGGTGAATACCGGGATCTCGGCCGCGCCATCAACGCCATGGTGGCAGGCCATATTGCGACGACAAAGAAGATCCTCACCTGTGCAGAGGCCTATTCGAACGGTGATTTCGGCTATCGGCTCGAACATTTCTCCGGCGACCGCAGCGTCCTGAATGAGGCGATGGACGGTATTCGCGACAGTTTCAACTTTGTGATCACCGAGATCGATGACATGGCGAATTCGGTCATCGCCGGCAAGCTCAACCGCGCGGTGGCGCTCGACGCTTTCCCGGGCGATTTCCGCAAGATCGCCGAGAGTTTCGATCATACGTTCAGCTATCTGCGCAGCACCGTCACCACGATCATGCGGCAGGTCTCGGAAATGGACGCGGCGATCAATATGATCTCCGACGATGCCTCGGCCATGGCCGACCGGCGCACCCGCGAAACCGCGATGGTCGAAGAGATCTCGGCGGCAACCACCACGGCGTCCTCCTCCACCCGGATCAGCCGCGACTCGGCGGCGACGCTGGTGGCCTCGACACAAACCGCACGGAGGTCCGGACGAGAGGGCTCCGAAGTGGCCAATTACCTGCTGGAAGCGGCCTCACAGATGATCCGCACCGCCAATCAGACCAATTCGGTGATCGAGGAGATTCAGGACATCGCCACGAAAACCCGTCTTCTGGCGTTGAACGCCTCGGTCGAGGCGGCCCGCGCCGGGGATCATGGCCGCGGCTTTGCCGTGGTCGCCGAAGAGGTACGTGCGCTCGCCAACCAGTCCGAGGAAGCCGCCAAACGCACCAACGATCTGATTGCCGAGACCAAGGTGACGATGGACAAGACCACGGAGAAATCCAGAGAGAGCTTCGACGCTTTCGCGACGATCTCCGAGATTATCGACGCCATCGCGCTTGAATCCGATAGCGTCAGCACGGCCTCGAGCGAACAGGCGATGAATATCGGCGCGATCGAAGAGGGCATGCGCCAGATCTCCAGCATGAGCATGGAGGCGGCGGCGATGTCCGATAATCTGGCCAGCGCCACGGAAGAGCTGCGCGCAGCGACCGCGAGCGTCTACAGCCAGCTGCAGAAATTCGAGATCTGAGGGAGCATCCCCGATCTCGGCTTGCACCGGGGCGCAGTACCTCTGCGCCCCGGGTTTTGTTTTGGCTTTCGCTCTGGCTTGGGCTTTGCCAGGGCAGGAAGACGAGATGAATAAAGGGGCGCGGTTGCCCGCCCCCCTTCGCCTGATAAAAAGCTCTGCTGAAAAGCCTTAGCCGATCAGCGCACCGTCTTCGCGCCACACGGCGATCACCGAAGACCGCGGCTTGCCGGCGCCGTCCGGCCAGGAGCCGCCCGGATGCTGGATGCCGACGAAGGCCACTTTCTTGTCCGCCGACCAGCACAGGCCGGTGACCTCGGACTTGTTCGGCGCCGTGAGGAAACGGGCGATCTCGCCGGTGTCCGTATTGCCGATCAGCATCTGGTTGTTGCCGTGGCCTTCGAACTCGCCTTCGTTGCTGTAATCGCCGTCGGTCTGGATCCAGAGATAGCCATCCGAAGAGAAAGCCATGCCATCGGGCGAGTTGAACATATTGCCTTCGTTGACATTCTCGGAACCGGCATAGGCATTGTCATAGACCGTCGGGTTGCCGGCCATGACGTAGAGATCCCAGGCAAACTCGGTCGCCCCGTGATCCTCGCCTGCGGGTTTCCAGCGCACGATCTGACCGTAGTTGTTGGTCTCGCGCGGGTTCGGCCCCGTCGCCGGGGTGGCGTCGCCACCGGCGTTCGGCTTGACGCCGCGGTTCTTGTTGTTGGTCAGGGCACAATAGGCTTCGCATTTGAGCGGGTTGGCCGCGATCCATTCCGGACGATCCATGGTGGTCGCGCCCACTTTCGAGCCGGCCATACGGGAGAAGACCAGCAGCTCTTCCATCGACATGCCGGTGCTCTCCGGCGTCAACGGCAGCCACTCGCCGGTCATGTCGTCATTGAACTTGGCGACATAGAGCGTGCCGTCGGACAAGAGACCCTCGGTGGAACCACCTTCGGTGTACACACCGTTGGAGACGAATTTATACATGAATTCGCCGCGCTCATCGTCGCCCATGTAGACCACGACACGACCGTCCTTGGCCTGCACCATCTCGGCGTTCTCGTGCTTGAACCGGCCCAGAGCGGTGTGTTTCACCGGGGTGCTGCTCGGATCGAGCGGGTTGATCTCGGTGACCCAGCCGTGACGATGCGGCTCGTTCGGCTCTTTCGAGAGATCGTAGCGCGGATCGAATTTTTCGTAGGCGTAGCGGCCTTCGCCGCCGATGCCGTAGCGCTTGAGACCATCGGTGGCCTCGTATTCGCCGGTGGCGCCGAAATAGCCGTTGAAGTTCTCTTCGCAGGTCAGATAGGTGCCCCAGAGCGTCTTGCCGGAGCCACAGTTGTTCATCGTGCCCTTAGGCGACATGCCTTCCGGGTCGGCATTGGTCTTCACCAGATCGGCCCCGGCGGCCGGGCCGTCCATGGTCATCTGGGTCTCATGGGTGATGCGGCGGTTGTAGGGGCTGTCGACGACAACCTCGTAGCCGTTGCCCTTGTCCGCGACTTCCATCACGGTCACACCCTGCATGTTTTTCAGAAGCGTCACTTCGTCGGCCGTCTGCGGCATGCCTTCGGAGGCTTCGGGCAGGTTGATCTTCGGGTTCACATATTCGGAGTTCACCGTGATGATCTGTTTGTCACCATCGGTGAACAGCTCCATGCCGTCGGTGTTCTCGCCGAAGACGCGGTCGGATTTGGCCACATCGACGCCGGCCACCGGCGAATAGGCCGAAGCGGCATCGGAGAACAGCGGATCACCCCAGCGCACCAGCACTTTCCACTGGTAGCCTTCCGGCACATGGATGTCGAAATCGGTGGCGATGCCGATCGGTTTGAAGGCAAAGCCAGAGGTCTCGGCACGGGCCGCGGTGGTCGAGGACATCAGACCGGCCGCACCGGCGCCCATGGCCAGAGCGCCGGAGCCAAAGGCCAGCGCGCCACCAAGAAAACCACGGCGCGAGATCGCGCGTTCGACAACCGCGTCGAACCCGTTGGCATCCGGGCGCGGGTCGCGCAACTCGTCAAAATCGTCCCAAGACAGATCGGTGATATCCTGATCTTTCATCATTAGCTCCATCGCTATGTGCGTTTCTGAATTCCGGAAGAAGCACACCCGCATGCGGGGCGCCGTCTTTCGCGGCAGAAGTGCCAAGGTCAGGCAACAATTCCATGACTGGAATATGACAGAATGGTAAAACCGCCCCCGATCCGCCGGTTTCCGCGCAGGCGCCTGTGCACCCATGTCGAGCTTCCCCGAGGGCAGCCCGGGCGGCTTAGCCGTTCATGCACATCTTGCGTCATCCGAGCGTCGTCACCGCCCCCTTGCCCCCCCTGCACAGCCGCTGCACAGCCCAGCCCCCCTTCCCCCGGGCAACGGGACGACACAGTGTTTGCCTTTCTCGGGATTTCCCCTTGCCCCGGGTCCCCGCCCCGGCCCAAAGTGCCCCCGGAAACACGCGCCCCATATGGCCAGCCCTTTTGGGCCAGAAAGGATACGACCCGATGAAATTCTCACTGCTGCAGTCTTTGATGCTCTCCGCAACGCTCTCCACCGGCCTCGGCCTTGCCGCCCTGCCCGCCTCCGCCGGCACCGAGATCGTCACCTTTGACGATCTGGAGACCTTCGAAGAGCTGCTCGGCGGCTTTGGCTCGGTCGAATTCGACACCGATGGCGAGGGCGACCCGATGTTTCGTGGCCGGATGAGCGGCATCCGCTATGCGCTGTATTTCTACGGCTGCGAGGATCACGCCAATTGCAACAACGGCACGTTCGTCGCCTATTTCGATGGCGAGGATTATTCGACCGATGCGGATGTGATCAACGAGTACAACAACACCTATCGCTTCGGCAAAGCCTCGGTCGATCAGGACGGAGATCTCGAAATCAATTTCTCCTTCGCCTTCAAGGGCGGCGTAAGCCGTGAGGCGCTCGACGACACGTTCGACTGGTGGCAGGTGATCATGGAACAGGCCGAGGCGCATTTCGAGTAAGCTGCGCCACGCGCCGGAATGCAGCCCTGAGCGGGCCTGGCGACAAATGCTCGCTCTAAAATCCCTTCCCCTATCGGCGCTTTCCGCGTCTAATACCGCTGTTTGAGGCCAAGGGGGACGGGATGAGTTTGCTGACGCTGGAAACCCCGGTCTTTCGGGCTTACGCCATCGCTGCCGCGCTGATGGTGCTAAAAATCATGTTGCAGGGCTGGATGACGGTGTACCGGATGCTGAAAAGCAAGTCCGGGCTGGCCTCGCCCGAGGATGTGCAAAAAGGCCTGATCAACAAGGCGCCCGATCCGGCACAGCTCGAGATCAACGATTACGTCGATCGCGCACGCCGGATGCATCGCAACGATCTCGAGAACATCCCCGCCTTTCTCGCTGCGGGCCTGGTGTTCGTGACCACCGCCCCGTCGCTTTTGCTGGCGCAACTGCTTTTCTATGGTTTCGTCGCCGCACGGGCCTGTCACTTTCTGGCCTATGCCAGCAAACAGAGCCACGAGGTCCGCGCGACCTTCTACACCATCGGCTCGCTGATCGTGATCTACATGGCGCTGCATGTGCTCTGGCACATGATCAGCGGCTGAGCAGAACGCGGTGGCGCGGGCCGGAAAGCCTGAAAGTAAGCCATAAAGAACGTAAAAGACCGGGCGCCGCAGCACGGCCTCCCGGTCTTGCCCGTCAGACCAGGCGATAGGGGCGAGCCAGCCGGTCGAAACGGGCCGCTCTCGGAGGACAAGCGCGAAAACGCCGGGCTCAGTCCTGCGTCGCGATGACGAAGCCTTCTGCCTCCAGAGCCGCACGAGCGGTGTCGCCATCGAGATAGGTCATGAAGGCCCTGGCCGCCTCCGTGTCATGCTCCGCCAGCATCGCGACCGGATAGACGATGGGCGGATGGCTCTCTTCGGGGAAGGTCGCCACCACGCTTACCCGCTCTTCGGCGGCGGCATCCGTGGCGTAGACGATGCCGAACGGCGCCTCGCCCAGAGCCACGAGCGCCAGCGCGGCACGCACATTGTCGGCCTGGGCGACATGCGGCGCGAGACTGTCCCAAAGGCCGAGGCTCTCGAGCGAGGCCTTGCCATAGATGCCCGCGGGGACGGCATCGACCAGCGCCATGGCGAGACGGTCCTCGCCCAGAGCCTCGGGCAGACTGTCGATCTCCATCGGTGCCGCCTCCTGACCATGTTGGACCAGTACGATGGCATTGGTCACCAGATCGCGACGTGTGGCTTCGGCCAAAAGCCCCTCCTCTTCGAGCGTGTCCATCCAACCGGGATTGGCGGAGATGAAGACATCGGCCGGGGCGCCCTGTTGGATCTGACGGGCAAGCGCCGAAGAGCCCGCCAGCGAGATCGCCAGATCATGACCGGTCTCGGCCTCGAACCCCGCTTCGATCGCGGCCAGCGCATTGGTCATGCTGGCGGCGGCAAAGACCGTGACCTGATCGGCGTGAAGGGCGGCGGGAAGAGCAAACGTGGCGACGAGTGTGGCGGCAAGGTGCAGCGGGGCGACGCAGCGGGTCGCAAGGGGGGGCATCAAGCAAGACAGCATGAGATCTCCATTCGATATGTTTCGAAAAACATATTGCAAGGCAAAGCCATTCAGGCAAGCGTTATTTTCCCTCGGAAATATCGAAAACCCGCAGCGCGGGCTTATGGCGCCAGCAGAGCCTCGATGGCCGCGATCTCGTCCTGACCGGTTTGCAGGGTGATCGCTTCGAGCCGGCGATAATGCGCCAGGACCGCCTCGCCCGTCTCGGTCAGGGACGCCCCGCCGCCGTGCGCGCCACCCCGGCTGGAGTGCACCAAAGGCAGGCGAAACGCCGTGTTCATCTCTTCGACCAGAGACCAGGCGCGTTTGTAACTCATCGACATGCCCCGCCCGGCGGCAGCGATGGAGCCGGTGTCGCGGATGCCCTCCAGCAGATCGGCCTTGCCGGGCCCGAGCATCAAAAGATCGCCAAAATGCAGCCGCAGACGCATACGGATCGGTACGGCGTTTCCGGGCGTGTCTTGAGACGTCGCATCGGGCGTCTTTTGGGCGGGCGGGTTTTGGTTATCCTGCATAGGCGAACTCTGCCCCGCCGCGACGTCTTGCACAAGCGGGATGATCGCAGCGGGCATCACAGACCGGCCTCTCGCCATGCGCAAAACCCTGCTTAGCCCAGCGGCCCTAAGATTGACGTCCGCACCACGCCCCCCTAGGGTTCGCGCGATTTTCATAGCCTAACGCAATGCTTGGAAACATTTTTTTCATTTCACGAACAAACTCGTCAAGGACCACCATGTTAAAGCCCCTCTCTCTCACCATCTCCTTTTGCCTCTGCCTTGCCCAGCCCGTTTTAGCGCAAGATGACATCAAAGGCGCCCAGGACCACCCGTTGATTTCGCGTATGCCCGGCACCGATATTGTCGGCTACCACACGTCTGAGTATCAGGAATTCATGATCGCCACCGGGCCGCTCACCCCGGGGGAAGACCTCCCGCCGGTCGAGCGGTTCGAGGGGACATCGACCACCCTGACCTATCGTGCACAAGAGAAGTCTCTCTCTGCGCTCGCGATCTACCGCAATTTCGAGAAAGCCTTTGAGCAAGCCGGGTTCGAACCGGAGTTCACCTGCAAATCCGACGCAGAATGTGGCGACCGCTTCGTACGCCAACTCTACTGGTATGGCGATCCGCAACGTCACGGACAAAATCCCTATCTGGGTGCACCGAACCGGCATGGTGACGACGAAACCTATTTCTACTGGTCCGGCACCGGCGAGGCCGAGGACGGCACCTATATCATCTCGCTTTTGGTGGCGCAGCACACGGCGATGAATTTCCCGGCCAGCATCGTGCTCGACATCAGCCAGACCGAGGCGTTGAATGACAAACGGATCAGCATCAACCTCGAAGGCCTGACCGACGATATGGAAAAAGACGGGCATGTGGTGCTCGACGGGCTGTTTTTCGACTTCGACAAATCGACCCTGACCGAAGCCTCCGCGCCTGCACTTGAGGTCATCGCCGAATATCTCGGCAACCATACCGACAAGAGCTTTTACGTCGTGGGCCACACGGATAGCCAAGGCGCTCTGGCCTACAATCGCGATCTGAGCGAGGCGCGCGCCGAGGCGGTCAGCGCCGCCCTCTCTGGCCAATATGGCATCGACAGTGCCCGCCTGACGCCCTACGGCGCGGGGCCCGTGGCGCCGGTGACCAGCAACGCGACCGACGCCGGACGCGCCAAGAACCGGCGGGTGGAGCTTGTGCTTCAGGAGTGACCGGGGCGCGGCGTTGGAGCTTTGAAGGGCTGGCCGATAAAAAGGTCAGCCCTTTTAACATTATTTCGCGAGCCTGCCTGCCCGCGACATTTTATTCACGCGTTCGGGCGTTTTGCGGTTGACGCTTTCTGCGGGCGCACATAATGTCGCCGCACCAACAAAGGATCTAACGCCATGATGGGCATTCTTGTACTTGTAGGGACGACGCGCATGGGCCGGTGACGGTTGACCATAATGGATCCCATGCGCCCCCGATTAAACACCGGGGGCTTTTTTGTAGCCAAAGCTCAAGAGCCGAAGCGCCCCCGAAGACAAGACCCGACAGGCAGATCCCGAGATGCCACGGCCCATAATGGCCACAACGAATTGACGCGTGAGACGGAGAGTAAAATGACACGTCAGATGACCGGAGCAAAAATGGTGGTCCAGGCCCTGAAAGATCAGGGTGTGGACACGGTATTTGGCTACCCGGGGGGCGCTGTCCTTCCGATTTATGACGAGATTTTCCAGCAAAATGACATCCGTCATATTCTGGTCCGTCACGAACAGGCCGCGCTCCATGCCGCCGAGGGCTATGCCCGCTCCACCGGCAAGCCGGGCGTGGCGCTGGTGACCTCGGGTCCCGGCGCGACCAATGCGGTCACCGGTCTCACGGATGCTCTGCTCGACTCGATCCCGCTGGTGGTCTTCTCCGGTCAGGTTCCGACCTTCATGATCGGCACCGACGGGTTCCAGGAGGCCGACACCGTCGGCATCACCCGGCCCTGCACCAAGCACAACTGGCTGGTCAAGGACACCGATCAGCTGGCGGATACGATCCATCAGGCCTTTCATGTCGCCACCTCCGGCCGTCCCGGCCCGGTGCTGATCGACCTGCCGAAGGACGTGCAATTCGCCGATGGCGAATACACCCCGCCGGCCAAGGCCAAGATCAGCCATTACCAGCCGAAGGTGAAAGCCTCGATCGAAGAGATCACCGATATCGTGGCTCTGATCGAGAAGGCCGAGCGCCCGGTGTTCTACACCGGTGGCGGCGTGATCAACTCCGGCCCCGGTGCCGCGATGCTGTTGCGCGAACTGGTCGATGCCACAGGCTTCCCGATCACCTCGACCCTGATGGGTCTGGGCGCCTATCCGGCCTCGGGCAAACAGTGGCTCGGCATGCTCGGCATGCATGGTCTCTACGAGGCCAACATGGCGATGCATGGCTGCGACCTGATGATCAACATCGGCGCCCGCTTCGATGACCGGATCACCGGGCGGATTCAGGATTTCTCTCCGAATTCCAAGAAGATCCACATCGATATCGACCCGTCTTCGATCAACAAGATCATCCGCGTCGACCTGCCGGTGATCGGCGATGTCGGCCATGTGCTCGAAGACATTCTCAAGGTCTGGAAATCCCGCGGCCGCAAGACCGCCGATGTTTCCGCCTGGCAAAAACAGATCGACGAGTGGCGCGCGGTGCGTTGCCTGACCTACAAGAATTCCGGCAGCGTGATCAAACCGCAATATGCGTTGCAGCGCTTCGAGGAACTGACCAAGGGCATGGATCGCTACATTACCACGGAAGTGGGCCAGCACCAGATGTGGGCGGCGCAATTTCTGGGCTTCGAAGATCCGAACCGCTGGATGACCTCCGGCGGCCTGGGCACCATGGGCTATGGTTTCCCCGCCTCGATCGGCGTGCAGCTGGCGCATCCGGAAAGCCTCGTGGTGAACATCGCCGGTGAGGCCTCCTGGCTGATGAATATGCAGGAAATGGGCACCGCGATTCAATATCGCCTGCCGGTGAAACAGTTCATCCTGAACAACGAACGTTTGGGCATGGTGCGCCAGTGGCAACAGCTCCTGCACGGTGAGCGGTATAGCTCGTCCTGGTCCGAGGCGCTGCCTGACTTTGTCAAATTGGCCGAAGCTTTCGGCGCGAAAGGCATCCAGTGTTCCGATCCGAAGGATTTGGATGACGCCATCATGGAGATGATCAACTATGACGGTCCGGTGATCTTCGATTGCCTCGTCGAGAAACATGAGAACTGTTTCCCGATGATCCCCTCGGGCAAGCCGCACAATGAGATGCTCTTGGGCGACGCCTCGACCGACGGCGCGATCAAATCCGACGGCGCGGTGCTGGTCTGATGAAACGCATCGGGAAATTCATCCGCCGGGCTCTGGCCGCGCTCGTCGCGACCTGGGGTCTGGCCGGGTGAGCCCAGAAAATACTGAGATATTCGCCACGCCGAGCGTGGAATAAGGGAGAAAAACATGTCCGCCCTACGTATCGAACAAGGCTCCACGAGCCATTCCGCCTATGACCTTCGCGACTACCATGCCGAAGTGATCGAGAAACACACGCTGGCCGTTCTGGTCGACAACGAGGCCGGTGTTCTGGCCCGGGTGATCGGGCTGTTTTCCGGCCGCGGTTTCAATATCGAAAGCCTGACGGTGGCCGAGGTGAACCATGAGAACCACCTGTCGCGGATCACTATCGTCACCACCGGCACCCGCGACGTGATCGAACAGATCAAGGCGCAGGTCGGCCGCATCGTTCCCGTGCATGATGTGCATGACCTGACCGTCGAGGGCCCGTCGATCGAGCGCGAACTGGCGCTATTCAAGGTCGAAGGCACCGGCAACAACCGCATCGAGGCGCTGCGTCTGGCCGAGATCTTCCGCGCCAATGTGGTCGACTCGACCCTGGAGAGCTTCGTCTTCGAGATGACCGGCACCTCGGAAAAGATCGACGCTTTCGCCGATCTGATGCGGCCTCTGGGGCTGGTCGAAACCGCGCGCACCGGCGTCGCGGCGCTGGCCCGCGGCAGTGCGATCTGATCACAGCCCCCTGCCCGAGACCCAATCACAGCCCTCGCGTGAACATCGCGGGGGCTTTTTTTGTACGCTCCGTTCCTTTGCGCCCCACTCCTTTGCGGTTCGTTCCGGCGTGCCTCGGCGCGTTCCCCGGTCAGCTCAGCGGCGCATATCGGTCGAAATAGCCCCGCAGAAGCGGCGACAGCTCCGCACGCTCATGCATTCCGAGCGCGCACCGCGCCGCCATCACCGCCGCGCAATCGGGCTCCAGCCGCTCCAGCAGGATCGGCGATGGGATCAACACATCCTGGGTCGACAGGGAGGTCCCGAAATAGAATTTCGGATTGCCGAGATACCTGGATTCGAACCCGCCCAGGACCATGATCGAGGTTTGCTCCATCGAGATCACGAAGGAAAAGCCGAGCAATTGCCGGAACACCAGGCCGCGGAAACGGCGCTTTCCGGGTTTGCGCCCGAGACCGATGCGGGTGCTGGCATCGACCGGCGTATAGCCGCGGATGCGGGCGACATCGAGCTCATCCCGGCTCAGCGCGAACATCGAACAATGGATCGCCCCGGGATTGAAAGAGGACACCCGCCGATACAGATAGACCCCGCTGGGCAAGATGTCCTCGGGCACCTCCAATGCCCCGACCCCCGACAGGAGCGACGTCAGTTCGCGCAGCGCGCCGGTCTGTCGGCAGGGCTCGCGCAATGCGTCGAGCGGCTCGAGCAGGATACGGGCATCCACATCGAAATAGCTGCAAATCCGGTCGAGCACATCGGGGCGCGGAAAGGCCTCGGCATGAAGATATCTGTTGAATTGGGTGCGATTGACCCCCAGCTCTCGACAGAGCTGCGAGACAGATTGCGCATCCGCCGCGAGACGGCGCAAATTTTCGCCAAACACCTGGCGCAGCTGCGCAGGAGATAATTCTCCCCGTTGCACGTTCTCCTCCCCCTGGAAACATGTCACTCAACATTCACCGACAATACACCTCGGTTGACCTCTCGCATCGTCACCGCCAAGGCGGCTGCCCTTCCCAGATGTCTTCACGGCGGGACCGGCCCAGCCGCCAGAGCAAAGGGGAGCGCGCCATCTGACATGCGCTTCGAATATGCGAGGTTCTGCCGATTATGTGCGAAGACCGCCACCTTTGATACAGTTTTATGTCACACCCGCCAAAGAGGGACGCAATTGACGCCAGATAGCGTCATCTCCTCCTCCCGCTGACACATAAGCGAGAATTCCCCAACCTGCTGGCCTGTGCTATCTTTAGTCGCTCTTTGTGAGCCGTTCCTGTGAGTTTTGATGATGGATGGTATTGTTCTCTGGGTAGATGCCGAGTCTGACAAAGCCATGATCTGGTGCAGCGACCATGGCGATCTGGCCTATGTGTCCAGTGCGGAGGCCCTTGTCGGCACCACCACCATGCCCGAGGTTGGTACGATGGTTTCGATCAAGACCCGTATCGTGAACGGCATTCGCTTCTGCTATCAACTCACCCCGCTGCAACGCAATGCCGCCCCGGAGCTGGCCCAGGCTCTGCGCAATATCGCGGCCGCCTGAACATTTTGCCCGGACAGGTCCGCGACCGGCACAGAACCCTATGGGGGCTGCCCTATGGGGACATTGACCTATTGGAAGACTGTTTCTGCGGACATTCGGCCGATGGCGGGACCAAGACCCGCACACGCGCGTGTGCGAGCTCAATCCACAAGACAAAGCAGCGATAAGACAAAGCAGCGACGAAGGGCCCCTGAGGTTCGCGGATCAACCTGTAGTCCGCAGGACTGTCACGCCCGTCCCCACCCGCACCACACAGGCGGCAGGGGATTTCGAATGAAATCTCCCGAGAGCCGGAGAGCCTCAACCCCTCGCTGCCACAAGAAAAAAGGGGCCCCGAAGGGCCCCTGAGGTTCGCTGATCGGGCTCCTATTGATACCGCCCGGTAGATTTTATGCCTGCGGCCCGATCCGCGTCGGGAGCGAACGCATCCGCTCCTGAAAGGTGTCCGTAGACCCCCTGTTCAGGACCTTCCGGGTCGAATGGAAGGTCCTCACCCCGTTTCGCCGGTCAGGCGGCGAAACGTATTCCTTTAGTGCAGCACCCGTCCCGCAGAGCTCATCACCGCGAGCGTCGCCTTGCACCCCTGCGTGCCTTCGGCGCGATAGTCCTGCACCGAATAGCTCACGCTCAGCGACGGAACGCCCAGGATCGATACCGCCTGGCTGCGGTCGAAGGCGTCCGCGAGGGCACCGACCACATTATGGCCGAACTCCACCTCGAGCACATTGCCCCGCATGGTCACCCGATCTGCGGCGCAGAGCCGTCCGGCGATATCGAAAACCAGTTCCATTTCAGTCTCCTTACACCCGGCTCACGAACACCCGGAGGTGCCGCCGCAGGTGTTGCATTTCATGCAGGTGCCGTTGCGCACCAGCGTGTAGTTGCCGCATTCGCCACAAGGATCGCCCTCGTAGCCCTGCATCTTTGCCTTGTCCCGCGCGGTCATCGACACGGTGCCAGTGGAGATCGCGGTCTCGGTCACCGTGGTCACAGAAGCCTTGGTCTCCGGCACCAGCGTCTGCAGCGCCACTTCCGGGTCCATCGCCCCACCGAGCGCCACCGCCCCGGTATGCATCCCGCCTTGCAGGACAACGAGCTCCTGCGGCAGACGTTTGCGCAGATAGCCGGTCGAGGAGATCTGTTTCAGCACTTCGATCGACTTGGCAGAGGCGCTCTCCGAGGGGGTCTTGACGTTGGAGAGACCTTCGGCCGCATCCTTGTCGAGATCGTCAAAGGCGGCGCCCTGCGGTTTCACATGCGCAAGATCGGTGCGATCGAGATAGGAGACCGCCAGTTCGCGGAAGATATAGTCGAGGATCGAGGTGGCATTCTTGATCGAGTCATTGCCCTGCACCATGCCTGCCGGCTCGAATTTGGTGAAGGTAAAGGCATCGACGAATTCCTCGAGCGGCACACCGTACTGAAGCCCGACCGAGACCGCGATGGCGAAATTGTTCATCATCGCCCGGAAACCGGCGCCTTCCTTGTGCATGTCGATGAAGATCTCGCCGAGGCTGCCGTCCTCGTATTCGCCGGTGCGCAGATAGACCTTGTGGCCGCCGACATTGGCTTTCTGAGTGTAGCCCTTGCGACGATCGGGCATCTTCTCGCGGCCACGGGCAACCTCTTTGACGATGACCTTCTCGACGATTTTCTCGGCCAGAACCTGGGCCTTCTCCTGGATCGAACCAGTGGCGAGGATTTCCTCGGCCTCTTCGTCATCCTCGATCAAAGCGGCGGCGAGCGGCTGGCTCAGTTTCGAGCCGTCGCGGTAGAGCGCATTGGCCTTTGTGCCCAAGGACCAGGACAGCTCATAGGCCGCGAGGCAATCTTCAATCGTGGCGTCATTCGGCATGTTGATCGTCTTGGAGATCGCGCCGGAGATGAAGGACTGGGCGGCGGCCATCATGGTGATGTGGCTGTCGACCGAGAGATAGCGCTTGCCCTTCTTGCCGCAGGCATTGGCGCAATCGAAGACGTTGTAATGCTCTTCCTTGAGGAAGGGCGCACCTTCGAGCGTCATCGTCCCGCAAACATGGTCATTGGCAGCGTCGATATCGGCCTTGGAAAAGCCCAGGGAGCGCAGCAAGTCAAAGGACGGATCGTTGAGTTTTTCGGCCGGGATGCCCAGCGTGCCGGTGCAGAATTCCTCGCCCAGGGTCCACTGGTTGAAGACGAAGCGGATGTCGAAAGCCGAGGGCAGCGCCGCTTCGATCTTGTCGATCTGCGCCTGACCGAAGCCGTGCCCGATGAGCGCGGTGTGGTTGATGCCCGGGGCATTGCCGATGGTGCCGTGACCAACGGCATAGGACACGATTTCCTCGATCTGGCTCGAGGTATAACCAAGTTTTTCAAGCGCGCCCGGCACGGAACGGTTGATGATCTTGAAATACCCGCCACCGGCGAGTTTCTTGAATTTCACCAGTGCGAAATCGGGCTCGATCCCGGTGGTGTCGCAATCCATCACCAGACCGATGGTGCCGGTGGGGGCAATCACAGACACTTGCGCGTTGCGGTAGCCGTGTTTCTCACCCAAGGCCAGCGCCTCATCCCAGGCGGATTTTGCCAGCTCAATGAGATGCGCATCCGGGCAGTTGCCGTGATCGAGTGCAACCGGTTTGACCTCGAGCCCTTCGTAGCCCGTGGTCTTGCCATAGGCGGCGGTGCGGTGGTTGCGAATGACGCGGAGCATGTGCTCGCGGTTCTTCTCGAACTTGTCAAAGGCGCCCAGTTCCCCGGCAACCTCGGCGGAAGTGGCGTAGGACACACCGGTCATGATCGCGGTCAGAGCCCCGGCCAGCGCCCGGCCCGCATCCGAGTCATAGCCCAGACCCATGTTCATCAACAGACCGCCGATATTGGCATAGCCGAGACCCAGGGTGCGGAAGTCGTAAGAGCGCTGCGCGATTTCCTTCGACGGGAATTGCGCCATCATCACCGAGATCTCGAGGGTCAGGGTCCAGATGCGGGTGGCATGCATGTAGCGTTCCGCGTCGAACATGCCGTCTTTCAGGAAGGTCAGCAGGTTCATCGAGGCGAGGTTACAGGCAGTATCGTCCAGGAACATGTATTCCGAGCACGGGTTGGAGCCGCGAATATCGCCATCCGCCGGACAGGTGTGCCAGGCATTGATCGTGTCGTGGAACTGGATGCCCGGATCGGCACAGGCCCAGGCGGCATGACCGACCTGCTCCCAGAGATCGCGGGCCTTGACGGTCTTGGCCACCTTGCCATCGGTGCGGCGCAGAAGCTCCCATTCGGCATCGTCTTTCACGGCTTTGAGGAAAGCATCGGTGACGCGCACGGAGTTGTTGGAGTTCTGACCAGAGACCGACGCATAGGCTTCCGAGTCCCAATCGGTGTCATAGGTAGGGAATTCGATCGAGCTATAGCCCTGTTTCGCGTAATCGAGCACGCGTTTTACATAGGTTTCCGGGATCGCGACCTGCTTCGCGGATTTCACCGCGGCTTTCAGCGCCGGGTTCTTCTTCGGATCGAAAGCATCGGCTTCGGCGCCGTCCCAAGTGCCGATCGCGTCGAAAATCTCGTTGAGCTGGCGCTCGTGCATCTTGGAGCCGGCGACGATCGAGGCCACCTTCTGCTCTTCGATCACCTTCCAGTTGATGAATTCCTCGATATCCGGGTGATCCATGTCGCAGATCACCATTTTCGCGGCGCGGCGCGTGGTGCCGCCGGATTTGATTGCGCCGGCAGCGCGGTCACCGATTTTCAAAAAGCCCATCAGGCCGGAGGACTTGCCACCACCCGACAGCGCCTCATTAGCGGCGCGCAGGGACGAGAAGTTGGTGCCGGTGCCGGAGCCGTATTTGAACAGGCGTGCCTCACGCACCCAGAGATCCATGATGCCACCGTCGGACACGAGATCATCGGCCACGGATTGGATAAAGCACGCATGCGGCTGCGGATGCTCATAGGCCGAGGCCGAGCGGGTCAGCTCACCGGATTTGTAATCGACATAGTAATGCCCCTGGCCCGGACCATCGATGCCATAGGCCCAATGCAGGCCGGTGTTGAACCATTGCGGGCTGTTCGGCGCGCCCATTTGCGAGGCAAGCGTGAAGCGCATTTCGTCGTAATAGGCCTTGGCATCCTCTTCGGAGGTGAAATACCCACCTTTCCAGCCCCAATAGGCCCAGGCACCGGCCAGACGGTCGAACACTTGCTTGGCCGAGGTTTCGCCTGCAAAGCGCTGATCTTCCGGCAGTTTTGCCAGTTGATCCTCATCGGGAACCGAGCGCCAGAGGAAAGAGGGCACGCCCTTTTCGCGGACTTTCTTCAGTGCTGCCGGAACCCCCGCCTTGCGGAAATATTTCTGGGCGATGACGTCGGAGGCCACCTGCGACCACTTGGCCGGGATCTCGCAATCGTCGAGTTTGAAAACAATCGTGCCATCCGGGTTGCGGATTTCGGAAGTGGTCTTGGTGAATTCCAAGCTCTCGTAAGCGTCTTTGCCTGCCGTCGTGAATTTACGTTCGATCTTCATGATGTCCCGACCAAATCTTTCTCTATGGCTCCGACCCGGGCGCTCCGCCCCTGCCGATCCTGCTGCATATGCCCCCCAGGGCTTCTTGAGCCCGGTGTGAGAGACCTCTCGACCCGCATGAGCAAAGCGCTGCCTCCGGCTTTACCACCTCATGCCACCGGCTTGGCTTTCGCTACATATTGTAGGTCGCTCAGGTGAGAAACAGCCCCGGACATCGCACAAAGCTCCTTCGTCCCGCAGCCCGGAAACGGCGCGGCCCGACGTGAGATTCGTCTTCGATAGTCAGTGTGGTCGTTGGTGGCCTATCCGTGGTTTTTTAACCGCCCGCTTAACGATTTCCCGGCAAAACTGCCCGGAACCGATGCGATCCTCATTCGGATATGTCCCCCGAGACCCTTGTCCCTCACCGTGCGAAACCGACTAAATGTAGTGTGTGTCTCGTCCGGCCCACACAATGTGCAGCGTCTCGCCCCCTATGGTCAACGCAAAATTTAGGGTTTGCTTCACCAAAAAACCGTTGACGAAATTTGCCCACAGAGCCGCGCGATTCGACTTTGAAGACGTTAATAGTTTTTCCTTTGTTTTCCATGGGTTTCCAAAATCCCGTTAAGATTTTGCACAAGCATATGTGGATAACTCGCCTTGCGGTCGCAGGTGGTGTTTTTGCCACAGGAACCGGCGTTTCACGGCAGAGCGCCCAATTCCTCACCACACTAGATGTAGTAGGTCAAAATTGCTTCGCTGACGCAGAAATATGCGATTTTTTCAATGAATCCGCAGGCAAAAGACAACCCACAGGCGAGTTTGGCCGATCGAGGCCCATCAAATAGCGATTCGTTCGCACAGCCGGGCAGGCGACCGCGAGATCGAATCAAATTTGTAACACGGCGCGGTGATCGGCGGCGAAGCGCCGCCCGAACGCGCCACAGGCAGACCAGGCTAGGCGAAACAGGTCACGCGAAACAGGCCGAGCGAAACAGAGCAGGCGCAACATCCGTCCCTTGCAGAGCTGTCATTTGAAAGAGGGGAGGAGAAAGTGGTCGGGGCGGCGAGATTCGAACTCACGACCCCCTGTACCCAAAACAGGTGCGCTACCAGACTGCGCCACGCCCCGACCGTGCGCCTCTCCTACCGTGCCGCAGCGCGGTTGAAAAGGGCTTAATTGCCGTGATCTTACGAACCGCCCTACTCGGCACAGGGATCGGCCGCCGCCGCGCCGAAGGCCGGATGGCGCAGCACGTCGCCGGGCATGATCCCCATCGCCTCGGCCAGCCCGCCATTGATTTCCAAAACGGCAAAGACCGCGTCGCCGCCCGGGATCGGCGTGCGATCGAGCGGCACGGCCTCGGAATGCACCCGCGTCACCACACCGTGCTGATCGGTGAAAATCATGTCGAGCGGAATGAGCGTATTGGCCATCCAGAAAGACACGGGCTGCGGCTTTTCATAGACAAACAACATGCCATGCGAGCGCGCCATCTCGGGCCGGTTCATCAAGCCCAGAGCCCGTTCGCCGGCATCATCGGCAATCTCTACGGAAAACCGGGCCTGATGCCCTGTGCCCGTACCGCCTTGCGCGCCAGCAGCTGTCCCACCGGTGATGATCACCTCATCGGCCCGGCAGGCCGACTGCGCCGCGGCGCCCTCCCCGACAAGACCGGCGGCCAGAAGGGCAAGGCCGCCCCAAAGGGCGGCCGGCACGGCGGCCCGCAACCGGACCGCCAAGAGCTCAGGCATCGACCGCGACTTCACGTTCGGCCTCACGCAGGGCCACGTCCCAGGCGGTGACATGGGCGGCCATGCGCCCACGACGGCCCTCGATGACCCGCAGGCCCACGGCCTCGCCGGGCATCAGATCGGCCAGACCGGAGCGGCGCAGCACTTCGATATGAATGAACACATCCTCGGGACGACCAAAGACATTGGCAAAACCGAAGCCCTTGCCCTTGTCGAACCATTTCACACGCGCGGGCTCCAATGGCAGATCGAGATTTTCCTCGCCCACCTCTTCGAGATCCTCGAGCACCGCACCGGCACCGGGTGCCGGCGGCTCGATCTCAAGCACCTCCACCGCCTGCACCCCACGTTCCGTGGATTGCACGATCAGGCGGATCGCGGCGGCATCGGCCACCGAACTCTGTCCAAAGTTACGCAATACGTTTGCATGCAGAAGGATATCGGGGCCACCATCATCGGCGACCACGAATCCGAAACCGCGAGTCGGATCGAACCATTTGACGTGGCCCGAGACGACTTTACCGAAGTCTGTATCGTTCATTCTCTTTTTCTCATCAGGGCCAATGCCGAAGCAACGGCCCAAACCATGGGGTTTACCCCCCTCATCCCGTCAGGACCCTGAGACAATCGCACCGAAGGTTCAAGCCCCCTGCGCACTATCTTTTTGATCAGGTATTCACCTTCCGTCGCGTCAAGCCCCACAATTGATCACGGATTCAGCCGTTGGATATCCCACGGCTGATCCGGTGCCGAGCGCCGCCAGCGAAACCTGTCATGCAGACGAAATTCGCCATCGGCCCAAAACTCGATCTCCAGAGGGGAAATCCGGTACCCCCCCCAGAAGGGAGGACGTTTCGGATTGGGGCCGTGTTTCAGCCCCTCCCTCGCGACTGTTTCCAGCAATGCGGATTTCGAGCTCAGAGGCCGCGATTGTTGACTGGCCCAGGCCCCGATGCGGGACCCGAGGGCCCGGGATTTGTAATAGGCGTCGGACGCCTCTTCACTTTCCCGTGACACCAGCCCGCGCACCCGCACCTGCCGGCGCAGGCTTTTCCAGTGCATCACGAAGGCCGCCTTGCCGGCGCTTTCGATCTCCTGGCCCTTGGCACTCTCGTAATTGGTGAAGAAGACAAAGGCGTCATCGGCGATCTCTTTGAGCAGCACCATGCGCACATTGGGCAGACCCTCGGGATCGACCGTGGCGATGGCAATGGCATTGGGGTCGTTGACCTCTTTGGCCTCCGCCTCTTTCAACCATGACCGGGTGATTTCGAACGGGTCATCGCCTGCGAATATGCCTTTGCGTGGAACCATGACCGCCTCCTTTTCCTCTCCTTCTCGATAGCCGCAAGCGCGCGGTTCAACAAGAGCAAGGAAGCAAAAGAAAAGCCGCACAGGCGGTTTGCAGATCCCATCCGCCCGCGTTGTGACCCCACGTCACGAATTTGGCCCGCGTTAGCCTTGATCGCCCTGCGCAAAACCAATAAAGCACCTTGCAACAGCAATAATGAGCGGAAAACGAACGCCATGACCAAATTGATGGACAGCAAGCGCGGGCTGATCATGGGCCTTGCCAATGACAAATCGATCGCCTGGGGCATTGCCAAAGCGCTCTCTGAACACGGTGCGGAGCTGTGTTTCTCCTATCAGGGAGAACAGCTCAAGAAACGCGTCGACCCGCTGGCCGAACGTCTCGGCTCCGATTTCGTGGTCGAATGCGACGTCTCGGACGAGGCCTCGATCGACGCGCTGTTCGACGCGATCAAGGAAAAATGGGGCAAGATCGACTTCATCGTTCATGCCATCGGCTTTTCCGACAAGGCCGAGCTGCGCGGCCGCTATGTCGACACCACGCGCTCGAATTTCAACCTGACCATGGATATCTCGGTCTTCTCCTTCACCGCGGTGGCACAACGCGCGGCGAAGCTGATGCCCGAGGGCGGCTCGATGTTGACCATGACCTATTATGGCGCCGAGCGCGTCATGCCGCATTACAATGTGATGGGCGTGGCCAAGGCGGCGCTCGAGGCCTCCGTGCGCTACCTCGCCGAGGATCTGGGCAAGGACGGCATCCGCGTCAACTCGATCTCCGCCGGTCCGATCAAGACGCTTGCCGCTTCCGGCATCGGGGACTTCCGCTACATCATGAAGTGGAACGAATATAACTCGCCGCTGCGCCGCAATGTGACCATCGACGATGTCGGCGGCTCCGCGCTCTACCTGCTGTCCGACCTGTCGGCCGGTGTCTCCGGCGAGACCCACCATGTGGACGCGGGCTATCATGTCGTCGGCATGAAGGCGGTCGACGCTCCGGATATGTCGAAAGAGTAAGCCCTCTTTCAACAGACCACATGAAACGGGGGCCTTGGGCTCCCGTTTTCTATTTCGCCTCTTCTACTGCCCCTGTCGTCTTTGGGAGGAGATGATGACACTCACCCTGTTCCTGTCGATCCTGAGCATTCACCTGATCGCCGCCATGTCCCCCGGCCCGTCCTTTGTGGTCTCGGTGCGCACCGCCGCCTCCGAAGGGTTTCGTCCGGCCTTTGGTCTCGCCGTCGCTTTCGGCCTCGGTGCCGTGATCTGGGCGCTTGCTGCCATGTCCGGCCTGTCGGTGCTGTTCGAAATCTTTCCCCGCACCTATCTGGCCTTCAAACTCGCGGGTGGGCTGTTCCTGATCTGGATCGGCATCAAGACCCTGCGCCATGCCCGGGATCCGCTGCCCGCCTCGGATGCGGCCGACGCTCTGGCGGCCAGCCCACGCTCACTGATCAACGCCTTTCGCCTCGGGCTCATCACCCAGCTGTCGAACCCGAAACCGGCGGTGTTCTTCGGCGCGGTCTTTGCCGGGCTGATCCCGCCCGAGACCTCGCTCGCGCTCAAGGCAGGTTTACTGTTTTTCGTCTTTTTTGACGAAACCCTGTGGTATGTGATTGTCGCGCGCGTTTTTTCGCGGCAAAAAGCACGACAAGCCTATGGCCGGGCCAAGCTCTGGACCGATCGCCTCCTTGGCGGCATGATCGTCGCTTTCGGAGCGCGGATCGCGCTCAGATAGCACAAGAACACCGGCTCGCAAAAACGGCCCGCCACGCCACGTCGATGAAAGGAATTCGAGATGTCCGACCGCCTGCCCCATGAAAAAGGCTTTCATGTCAGCTGGGACCAGATCCACCGCGACAGCCGGGCGCTGGCGTGGCGGCTCGATGGCAAAGGCCCGGATGACGGCGCCTGGCGTGCCATCGTGGCGATCACTCGTGGCGGCATGGCGCCGGCGATGATCATCGCCCGCGAGCTGGACATCCGCACCGTCGACACGATTTCGGTGAAATCCTATGACCACCAGACCCAGTCCGAGGCCAAGGTGCTGAATTCGCCCGATCCGGAGATGATGGGCGACGGCACCGGCATTCTGGTGATCGACGATCTGGTGGACAGCGGTCGCACGCTCGAGCTGTGCCGCCAGCTCTACCCGAACGCGCATTTCGCCACCGTCTATGCCAAGCCCAAGGGCCGCGCCCAGGTCGACAGCTACATCACCGAAGTGTCGCAGGACACCTGGATCTTCTTCCCCTGGGACATGGCGATGCAATATGTGAAGCCGTACCGCGGACGCGACTGAGCATCCCGACATCGACGTTCAAAAGGGGCCGCAAGGCCCCTTTTTCTTTGGTGAATTCAACTTTCACTCAGGCCGCCCCGGCGCCGAGCGCCTCGATCTTGCGGGACCAGCGCGCCACCAGATCGGGCTTGGCATGCGAGGCGGGGGCAAGCTGGGTGACCCGCACCGGCTTGATGCCGACAAAGCCAAGGATATGCCCCTTGAGCATCGAGGCCACCGGATTGCGATGGGCCAGCCAGAGATACCATGTCGGCGAGTCCGAGGTGAGCACCACCCGGGCGCTGCGCCCTGTCAGCATCGGGGCCGGCACGCCGAACTTGTTCGGGTGGCGCGGATCGAAACTGTTGCCCGGCAGGAACGCCCGGTCGATCAGCCCCTTGAACTTTGCCGGCAGGCTGCCCCACCACATCGGTGTGAAAATCACCAGATGTTCGCACCACCGGATGTCATCCATGACCTGTTCGAGATCGGGTTCGAGCGGTTTCGGATCACCATAGCCGGCGCGTTCAAAATCCATGTCGAAGTCGAGCGCGTCGAGATGCGTCAGCCGAACCTCATGCCCCGCCCTTTCGGCGGCGCGGGCATAGAGATCGGCAAAGGATTTCGACAAGGACTTCGCCGCCGGATGACCGTTCAGGATGTAAATGCGCTTCTTGGGCATAGTGCCTCCGGGAAATAAAATTGACCACGGTCAGTTTCATAACTTCAAAAAGTGACCATGGTCAATTATAAATTTGACCGTGGTCAATAAATATGCAGACTGCAACTATGAACAAACCGATCCAGAAACGCGCCATCGCCACCCGTGAAAAGCTGCTCTCGACCGCCAGGGCCCTGATTGATCAGGAGGGCTTCGAGGCGCTGCGTGTCGAGGATCTGGTGCGCACCGCCGGCGTCGCCAAAGGGACGTTCTTTGCCCATTTCAAGGATAAGGACGCGCTGATGGAGCAGATCATCGGCGCGCGGCTTGCCGAGATCAGCGCCGAGGCAGACCAGGCCCCTGCCCCGCAAAACGTGGCCGAGATGGTCGCCACCCTGAACCCGCTGATCGCGTTCATGACCTCGGAACGCTATGTGTTCGATGTGATCCTGCGCTATTCCGGCGCCGCGGCAATCTCAGAGATCGGTCCGATTGCCGAGCAGTTCACGGTTCAGGGGGAGCTCTTCGCGCGCTGGGTGGCGCAAGGCCCGTTTCGCAAGGATATCCCTGCCGATCTGGCCGGGGACGGTATCGGCGCCTTTCTGATCCAGAGCATCGCCCTGACCTTTTGCGCGCTGCATTGCAGCTCGGCGATCGAGCCGCGGCTCGCCACCTATCTCGACGCCTGGCTGTTGCCCTCGGGCGCATAGGCACCCCGTCCGGCGTCTGGAAGCCCTCAGGCCGCCGAGGACGAGCCCATGGACCAGATCATGTTTTCGAGCTTTTCGATCTCATGTTCGGCAAAGGCGATGCTGCCCTCCCGATCGGTGGCGCGGATCACCGCGTCGATGGCGCCGCAGGCGGAGCGCACCAGATAGCCCGCCAGGCGTTGCGTCATCGCATAGGACATGTCGCGGATGCGGTCCGTCATTTCCTCTTCCAGGATCGCATCGCCGTCCCGCGCGACGACCAGCGCCGCCCGCAAGTCTTCGACAATGCCATAGTCCGCGTCCCTAAAGATCGCGTCTGGCGGGGCTTTCGTCTGAACTGCCATAGTAACCTCACATTTATCGTTGACCACAGGTTCCGCACCGTCGCGTGCAGCCTGAAAGTTGAGCTGCATTTGGGGCGCTTTGATGCCATTGTCATCCCGGGCTTTTGGCAAAAGTGTAAACGCCCCCTGAAAACGCGGATGAAAAACGATCACCCCCTTGTGAAAGTCTTTTTTTTCAGCGATTTGCGCGAGATTTCATCACAAACAATGCAGGCCTCACCATTTCGGGAGCGATTGCATCCGCCGAGGCCGCCTCCTACTGTGGTGCGCGCGCCCGCCGCAGACGCAGGCAGCCCCGCCCCAGACCCACGCAGACCTGCCGCAGATTTCAGGAGTTCCCCATGCCCGATCCGCTTTCCCTGCCCCTTTCTCCGGCCATGGCCCGCACCCAGGCCTCGCCGATCGTCGCCTCACGCGGCTGGCTCGAAGGGGTGACATTCTCCGCGGATCAGCCGCTGATCAATGTCTCGCAAGCCGCACCGATGGAGGCACCGCCGCTGCCGCTGCGCCAGGAGATCGCCCGGATCGCACTCGAAGACACCGCCGCGCATCTCTACGGCCCGGTCTTGGGCCTGCCCGAGCTGCGCGCGGAAATCGCCAGTCAATGGTCCTCGGCCTATCATGCCGAGATCGCGCCCCGTGAGGTGGCGATCACCTCAGGCTGCAATCAGGCCTTTACCGCGGTGATGTCCACGCTCGCTCAGGCGGGCGATGAGATCGCTCTGGCAACGCCTTGGTATTTCAACCATAAAATGTGGTGTGACATGTCGGGCGTCACCGCCGTGCCGCTGCCCACCGGTGAGGATCTCCTGCCGGATCTCGAGGATGCGGCCCGGCTGATCACGCCGCGCACCCGCGCCATCGTGCTGATTACGCCGAACAACCCCGGCGGGGTGGAATATCCGGCCGAGCTTCTGACGAAATTCTACGCGCTGGCGCGCGAACATCGGATCGCTCTGGTCCTCGACGAGACCTATCGCGATTTCGACAGCCGCTCGGAGGTGCCGCATTACCTGTTCCGCCAGCCCGACTGGCACGACACGCTGATCCAACTCTATTCCTTCTCCAAGGCGTTTCGCCTCACCGGGCACCGGGTGGGCGCGCTGATTGCCGCGCCGGAGCGGCTGACCCAGGTGGAGAAATATCTCGACACGGTCACCATCTGTCCCAATCAGATCGGCCAGCGCGCCGCGCTCTGGGGGCTCCAGAACCTGAGCCAATGGGTGGCCGGCGAACGCGCCGAGATCCTCGCCCGGCGTCAGGCCATTCTCGACGGTTTCCCGGCGCTTGCTGCGAAGGGCTGGAAGCTCTTGGGCTGTGGCGCGTTTTTCGCCTATGTCAGCCACCCGTTCGACATGCCCTCGTCGCAACTGGCGCCCTGGCTGGTGCGTGAGGCCGGCGTACTCCTGCTCCCGGGCACCGCCTTCATGCCCGAGAACGATCCGCGCGCCGAACATCAGCTCCGCATCGCTTTCGCCAATATCGACCGGGCCGGGATCACGGAGCTTTTCACACGATTGGCACGGATCGATCCCTGATCCGCCTTGCCCTCCGTTTCGCTTGCCCCTACACAGTTTTCCAACCTTTAAGGGAGACAAAGACATGGCGAGCGGCAAGGGTTCTGGCGGCAAAATGGTGATCTGGGGGCTGATGGGGCTTCTGATCGTCGGTCTCGGCGGCTTCGGCACGGCGAATTTCGGCGGCGGGGTCTCTCGTGTGGCCTCTGTCGGGGATGAAGACATCTCCGTCGATGCCTATGCCAATGCTCTGCAAAACCAGATGCGCGCAATCGAAGCTCAGACCGGCCAGACCTTCTCCGTCTCGCAGGCACAGGACTTCGGCCTCTCCCAGCAGGTGCTCGATCAATTGCTGTCGCAAGCCGCGCTCGATGGCGAGACCGCCAAGCTCGGCCTCTCCGTCGGCGACGAAGCCGTGCGCCGCGAATTGCTCCAGGTCGATGCGTTCAAAGGCATCGATGGCACATTCGACACCGCCACCTATAAGGAGCTTCTGGCCCGCAACAACCTGACCGACAAGAGCTTCGAAGCCGATCTGCGCAGAGAGGCCGCCCGGGCGATTCTTTCCGGTGCGCTGGCCAGCGGCGTGACCATGCCCGCCGCCTATGGTCAGGTGGTGGTCGACTGGCTCGGCGAGCGCCGCAGCATCTCTGTGGCCACACTCTCTGCCGACACGCTCGACACCGGCGCACCGATTGCCTCCGACACGGATATCCAGACCTGGTATGACGCCCATCCCGAAAGCTACACCGCGCCCGAAGCCCGCCGCATCACCTATGCCTGGCTGACGCCCGCGATGCTCGCCGATCAGGTCGAGCTGGATGAGGACGCGCTGCGAAAACTCTATCAGGACAATATCGACAGCTATGTGCAGCCCGAGCGCCGCCTGCTCGAGCGTCTGGTCTTCGGCTCCGAAGACGAGGCGCAGGCCGCAGCAGACCGGATCGTCTCCGGCGAGACCTCGTTTGACGATGAGGTCACCGCACGCGGGCTCGACCTGATGGATGCCGATATGGGCGATGTCTCCGAGGCCGATCTGCCCGCCGCCGTCGGCCCCGCCGTCTTCGCGCTCGAGGGCACCGGCACCGTCGGCCCGCTGATGTCCGATCTCGGCCCGGCGCTCTACCGGGTGAATGGCACGCTGGCCGGCTCCACGGTCAGCTATGAGGAGGCCCGCAGCGAGCTGACCGCCGAAATGGGCACCGATGCCGCCGCACGAATGATTTCCGATCAGATCGAGACGCTCGACAACGATCTCGCCGGGGGCTTCACGCTCGAAGAACTCGCGGCTGAGACCGATATGCAACTCGGCACGATGGACTGGACCTCGGCCAGCGAAGATGGCATCGCCGCCTATTCCGCCTTCAAGGATGCGGTCCAGACCGTCACGCTGGACGACTATCCCGAAATCATGCAGCTTTCCGACGGCGGCGTCTTTGCCCTGCGTCTCGATGCGATCGTGCCGCCGACCCTGCGCCCGCTCGACGCGGTGCGCGATCAGGTGGCCGCCGATTGGGAGGCCGATGCGCTCGCCAAGCAATTGCAGGCCCGCGCCGAGGCGCTCGAGACCGAGGTGGCCTCCGGCACTGCGATCAGCGAGCTCGGCCTGCCCTTCGAAACCTTCGAGACCATCACCCGTCAGGACCTGATCTCGACCATGCCCGTGGGCTTCATGGATGCGGTCTTTGCCCCGGGCCTCAAGGCCGGCGGCACCACGCTCATTCCCGGTGACGGGCGCGTCGTGATCGCCAAGATCGACGCGGTCGAACCGCCGGTCGCCTCCGAGGACAATGACGCGATCGCCGCGAGCTACATCACCTCCGCCGCCCAGGGCGCGGCCACCGATGTGATCGAGGCCTTCTCCAGCGCGCTGCGCGCCCGCGACGGGGTGACGGTCAATCAAACGGCAATCAACGCCGTCCACAGCCAGATGCAATAACGGAACCCGACCATGGCCACGCTGATCCCGAGCTTCTCCGATTTCGAGGCGGGTTTTGCCGCCGGCAAGAACCAGTTGGTCTATGCCAAGGTGGCTGCCGATCTCGACACGCCGGTGTCGATCATGCTCAAGCTCGCCGGCGCCCGCACCGACACGTTCATGCTCGAATCCGTCACCGGCGGCGAGGTGCGCGGGCGCTATTCGATCATCGGCATGAAACCGGATCTGATCTGGAAATGTCACGGCACGGAAGCCGCGATCAACCGCAACGCGCGGTTCGACGCCGACAGTTTCGTCACCGACGACAAGGACCCGCTGGCCTCGATCCGGGCGCTCATCGACGAGAGCAGGATCGACATCCCCGACGACCTGCCCGGCTCTGCCGCCGGTCTCTTTGGCTACTTGGGCTATGACATGATCCGTCTGGTGGAGCATCTGCCGAATGTGAACCCGGACCCGATCGGCCTGCCCGACGCGGTTCTGGTGCGCCCCTCCGTGATTGCGATCCTCGACGGGGTGAAGGGCGATGTGATCCTCTGCTCGCCGGCCTGGATCGAAAGTGGGCTCTCGGCCAAGGCCGCCTATGCGCAGGCCGCCGAACGGGTGATGGATGCGCTCCGGGATCTCGAACGCGCGCCCTCCGAGGCGAGCCACGATCTCGGCGAAAGCTACGAGGCCCCCGCGCCGGTGTCGAATTTCACCCATGAGGGCTACAAGGCCGCAGTGGAGAAGGCCAAGGAATACATCAAGGCCGGCGACATCTTTCAGGTCGTCCCGGCACAGCGTTGGACTCAGGAGTTCCCGCTGCCGCCGTTTTCGCTCTACCGGAGCCTGCGGCGCACCAACCCCTCGCCCTTCATGTTCTTCTTCAACTTCGGCGGCTTCCAGATCATCGGCGCCTCGCCCGAGATTCTCGTGCGCGTCTTCGATGGCGAAGTGACCATCCGACCCATCGCCGGCACCCGCAAACGTGGCGCGACACCGGCCGAGGACAAGGCGCTGGAAGAGGATCTTCTGTCGGATGAGAAGGAACTCGCCGAACATCTGATGCTCCTGGATCTCGGGCGCAACGACACCGGCAAGGTGTCAAAGATCGGCACCGTGCACCCGACGGAGGAATTCATCATCGAGCGCTATTCCCACGTCATGCATATCGTCTCCAACGTGGTGGGCGAGCTGCGCGAGGACGAGGATGCGCTTTCGGCACTTCTGGCCGGTCTGCCGGCGGGCACCGTCTCCGGCGCGCCCAAGGTGCGGGCGATGGAGATCATCGACGAGCTGGAGCCCGAGAAACGCGGCGTCTATGGCGGCGGCGTGGGCTATTTCTCGGCGGGTGGCGACATGGACATGTGCATCGCGCTCAGGACCGCTGTTCTGAAAGATGAGAAGCTCTATATCCAGGCCGGTGGCGGCGTGGTCTACGACAGTTCGCCCGAGGGCGAATATCAGGAAACCGTCAACAAATCCAATGCGCTCCGGAAAGCGGCCGAGGATGCGGGGCTGTTTACAAGGTCGGGAAACAGGTAACACTGAGCCGCGCATGGCTGACGCGGGCGGTGGCGATACCGCCCATTGTGCCTCTCAATTTATCCCAGTCAGATCCGCAAAAGTTCAACACTTTGCGAAAACCTGACAAGGCGAAAACCTGACAAGATCGCCGCCGCGCGGGACGCGGTCATGCCAAAGGCATGCTTCCAGCATGACGATGTGCGGCGGCCTGCGGCCTTGTTCCGCACAGGGGGCAGATCCTAGAGGGAGCTTACAGAGGTAGCTCCGTCGTCGACTTGATCTCTTCCATCGAAAGAAGCGCGGTGACGTTGTAGATCGACACTTCGCCGATCAGCGCCTGATAGAACTCGTCATAGGCCTTGGCGTTGCGCACCCGCACCTTGAGGATGTAATCGATCTCGCCCGCAAGCCGATGTGCCTCGAGCACTTCCGGGCGCTTTTGCAGCACTTGCAGGAATTTTTCCTGCCAGCCCGCCTCATGCGCATTGGTGCGCACCAGCACGAAGAAACAGGCCTCAAGCCCGAGGCTCTCCGGGTCGAGAATGACCGTCTGCTGACCGATCACGCCGCCCTCTTTCATCTTGCGGATGCGATTCCACACCGGCGTCTTCGAGGAGCCGACTTTGCGGGCAATCTCGTCGAGAGACTGGCTGGCGTCGCGTTGCAGCTCGCCCAGAATTTTCCGATCCATCGCATCGAGTTGGACTGGCATTTCGGTTTTCCTTTCGATCTTGGAATTGCGGCCTGCTCGCTTGCGCATACAGGAACAATCATCCTTATTCTCGCAACCCCATGGCCCAAACTTGGGACAATGTTCTAAATTAAGCGCAGAAAATCGCAAGTCCGAAACTCGGATCGGAACATTCGGAGGCCGCCATGTCGCGTGTATTCACACCCAAAGCCATCACCGCCAACGCCCTGTTGGAGGGCGATGTGATCTATCTCGATCATGCCGGCCAGTGGGTCCGCGATCTGCGCATGGCCCGGGCCTATACCGAAAAGGAGATGGCCGAGGCGGCACTCAATGAGGCGGCGCGGGATCTCACCGCCGTCGGCGCCTATCTCGCCGATGTGAAACTGGGCGAGCATGGCCCGGAGCCCACGCATTTCCGCGAGGATTTCCGCCGCACCGGCCCGTCGAACTATTTCCACGGCAAACAGGAAGCTCAGCGAGGGACCGACGCCCATGTATAAGTACAACGACTTCGACGAGGCTTTCGTCCGGTCCCGCGTGGCGCAATTCTCCGCCCAGGTGGCACGGCGCATCGACGGCTCGCTCACCGAAGAGGAATTCCGGCCACTGCGGCTAATGAACGGGCTCTATCTGCAGCTCCACGCCTATATGCTCCGCGTCGCCATCCCCTATGGCACGCTGAACTCCGGCCAGATGGAGCAGCTCGCCCATATCGCCGAGACTTATGATCGCGGCTATGGCCATTTCACCACGCGGCAGAACATCCAGTACAACTGGCCGAAACTGCCCGACGTGCCGGCGATCCTGACGGATCTCGCCGATGTGGAAATGCATGCGATCCAGACTTCGGGGAATACCATCCGCAATGTCACCGCCGATCATTTCGCGGGGGCTGCGGCCGATGAGGTGGCCGACCCGCGCCCCGTGGCGGAGCTGATCCGGCAATGGTCCACCGATCACCCGGAATTCCAGTTCCTGCCGCGCAAGTTCAAGGTGGCGGTCTCGGGCGCCGAGGCCGACCGCGCCGTGGTGAAAGCCCATGACATCGGCCTTTACCTGCGCGAAGAGAATGACGAGATCGGTGCGCAGATCATCGTTGGTGGCGGGCTTGGCCGCACGCCGATGGTCGGCAAGGTGCTGAAAGACTTCGTGTCGCTTTCGGACCTGCTGCCCTATCTCGAGGCCACGGTCTCGGTCTGGAACCTCCTCGGTCGTCGCGACAACAAATACAAGGCCCGGATCAAGATCACCGTGCACGAACACGGCATCGAGGACATCCGTGCCCTGGTCGAAACCCGCTTTCAACAGCTCAAACCCGCCTTTGGCGGCGTCGATATGGAGATGCTCGCCGAGATCAAGGCGGCCTTTGCCCCGCCCGCCTTCCGCGAGGCGGCAACCGAGCCCTATGAGGCGGCCTATGAGGCCGATCCGGTGTTCCGGTCCTGGGCCGACACCAACCTGAGCGCACACAAGGCGCCGGGCTATGCCATCGTGACCGTCTCGACCAAGACCCCGGGGCAAACCCCGGGAGACGTGAGCGCCGATCAGATGCGGGTTCTGGCGGGGCTCGCGCGCCGGTACGGCCATGACGAGTTGCGGATTTCCCATGAGCAGAATGTCATCCTGCCGCATATCCACAAAGCGGATCTGCCAGCGATCCACGCGGCGCTGAAAGAGGCCGGTCTGGCGACCGCCAATATCGGGCTGGTGAGCGACATCATCGCCTGCCCCGGCATGGATTACTGCACTCTGGCCACGGCGCGTTCCATCCCGGTCGCTCAAGGCATCGCCACGCGGTTCGAAGAGCTGAAACTCACCCACGAGATCGGCCCGCTGAAGATCAAGATCTCCGGTTGCATCAACGCCTGTGGTCATCACCATGTCGGTCATATCGGCATCCTCGGCCTCGACCGCGCCGGGGTGGAGAATTACCAGATCACATTGGGTGGCGATGGCACCGAGGATATGGTGATCGGCGACCGCACCGGGCCTGGTTTTGCCTATGACGAGATCGTGCCGGCGATCGAACGCATTCTCCTGAGCTATCTCGAGCTGCGCGAGGCGCCCGAGGAGACCTTCCTCGAGGCCTATCGTCGCCTCGGCATGGCGCCGTTCAAAGCCGCGCTCTACCCGGCGAAAGAGTCGGGAAAAGACGCCAAAGAGGCAAAGGAAAAAGCCCATGCCGCATGAGGCAACCCTGCTCAGGGAAGAGTTCGGCACGGTGCAGACCCGTGTCGACCGTCTGAACGCGCGCTATGCCAATCACTCCGCCACCTCGGTGCTGGACCTGGCGCTCCGGGATCGGGAGCTCGGGCGGATCTCGCTTGTCTCCTCCTTCGGGGCGGAAAGCGTCGTGCTGTTGCACATGATCTCGGTGATGAAGCCGGATACGCCGGTGATTTTCATCGACACCGAGATGCTGTTCGAGGAAACGCTGCAATATCAGCTCGAGCTGATCGACAGGCTCGACCTGCGCGATGTGCGCCGCGTCCGCCCGGCCCCCGCCAAGCTCGACGCCCATGATCCCGAGGGGTTGTTGCATCTCTCGGACAAAGATGCCTGCTGCGATCTGCGCAAGACCCAGCCGCTGCAAAACGCGCTTGGCAATTTCGACGCCTGGATCACCGGCCGCAAACGCTTTCAGGGCGCGACACGCTCCTCGCTCGATTTCTTCGAGAACGAGATGGGCACGCGGATCAAGATCAACCCGCTGGCCTATTGGGCGCCGTCGGATTTGCAGGACTATATCATCAACAACCGCCTGCCGCGGCATCCGCTGATCGCCAAGGGATACCCGTCGATCGGCTGTGCGCCCTGCACCAGCCCGGTGAAAGAGGGCGAGGACCCGCGCGCCGGGCGCTGGCGCGGCGAGGACAAGACGGAATGTGGCATTCATTTCGCGGGTGGCAAGATCGTCCGCGGCCCGCAAACCGCCGTAACGGCAGACAATTCGACCAAAGGAGATGCAGCATGAGCGTGATCGTACAGGACAGCGGCTTCGTCGCCGATGATTTCGATGAGACCGTCAATGGCGACTGGTGCGTGCTCACCGCCGAAACCGATGTCACGACATTGGAGCAATATCTCGGCGAACCGGCGATCCGGGTGGATTTCGTCTCCTTCTCCGATGGGCGCGGCTTCACCCTCGCCCGGCTGCTCAGGCTCGCGGGCTTTGCCGGGCGTTTGCGCGCCTGCGGGCCGGTGATCGCCGATCAATACGCCATGGCGCGCCGCGCGGGCTTTGACGAGGTGGAGATCCCCGACGATCTCGCCGCGCGTCAGCCCGAAGCACAATGGTTGGCCCGTGCCGATTGGCGGGCGCATGACTATCAGACGCGGTTGCGCAAAACCGCCTAACCCCTGTGCCCGCAAAATGAAGGGCGCCAAGCCTTGCGAAAAAAGGCCCGAAAGGCCACAAAGGGCGCGACGATACGCGCCTTGATCCCCCATGTGCCTGTCTGATGTAGATCAAAGGCACATGGGATATATCCATTTAAATGGCGCGAGACATAGATATGACCGAGCTGAACACCGTGACCGAAGCAAAAGCCAAACCCGTCCCCACCCTGCCCGATGCCGCCAAGGTTCTCGAGGTGAAACACTGGAACGACCGGTTGTTTTCCTTCAAGGTCGAACGCCCCGCGAGCCTGCGCTTCCGGTCCGGCGAATTCGTGATGATCGGCCTGATGGGCGATGAAAACCCGAAAACCGGCAAGGCCAAGCCGCTTCTGCGCGCCTATTCGATCGCCTCGCCAAGCTGGGAAGAGCATCTCGAGTTCTATTCGATCAAGGTGCAGGACGGCCCGCTGACGTCGCGTCTTCAGCATATTCAGCCCGGCGACGAGATCATCCTGCGCCCGAAACCGGTGGGCACGCTGGTGGTCGATGCGCTTCTGCCCGGCAAGCGGCTCTGGTTCTTTGCCACCGGCACCGGCATCGCGCCCTTTGCCTCGCTGATGCGTGAGCCGGAGGTCTATGAGAAATATGACGAGGTGATCCTGATGCACACCTGCCGTCAGGTCTCCGAACTGGAATACGGCCGGCAATTGGTCGAGCACATCAAGTCCGACGAGATCCTCTCGGAGATCGAAGACGGCAAGCTGCGCTATTACCCGACCACCACCCGCGAGGAGTTTCACCACATGGGCCGGGTCACCGACAATCTGGCCTCCGGCAAGGTGTTCGAGGATCTGGGCATCCCGCCAATGAACCCCGAAACCGACCGTGGCATGGTCTGCGGCAACCTGGCGTTCAACAAGGACATCATGAAAATTCTCGACGGGTTCGGGTTGCGCGAGGGCGCCAATTCCGAACCGAAGGAATATGTGGTGGAAAAAGCCTTCGTCGACTGAACGACGCCTTTCCGCGAGATTGAAAAGCCCCGCCACCGGCGGGGTTTTCTATGCCCCGGGCTAAACCGCTTTATCTAGAAGCGAGAAAGAGCCCGATGTGGACGTGCAGAACTTCGCGCATCCGCCCGGAACAGCCACGAAGTGGCCCGGGCGTGCGCCGGACCGTCCCGGCGGTCAGGCGCATTTGTCATCCCCGTGCAGTGGATTGATCTTTATCGGATTTGGCTGAAATAAAGCGCCGACCACCGAGAGAAGATGCGCCAGCCCACGGTCCGGCGCACGCCCTCATGTCAGACAAATCGCCAATGTCCGCTTCGTCCGCAAAACTACCTTGGATACGCGTCTCTAAAGACACAGAAAAGCCGCGCGGGGCATACCTCGCGCGGCTCAATTTCCGAAAACTGCTCGCTCGATACTCAGCGATGAATCACAGACCGATCAGGGTCCGGGCTTTCTCGAGGATGGAGCCGAGGATTTCCGGATTGTTCGCGGCCTGGGTCATGCCGGTGACGATGGTGGTTTTCGCGGTCTCGGAGAGCGGCGAAGCGTTGATCACCTCGGTGGCTTTCTCGAGATCGAACCCGTCGACCGTCAACACTTCGGCAGCGGTGGCGAGATCGAAAGACGGCGCGGCATCGGCGGCGGCATCCGTTGCCGTCTCAGCGGTCTCGGCAGCCATGTCCGTCGCGGCCTCGGTGGCCTCGGTGGCGGTGTCGGCTGCGGTCTCGGCGGCGTCGGTGGCGGCTTCGACAGCATCGCCCGCGGCCTCGGCGGCCACGTCGGTCGCGGCCTCGGCAGTTTCAGAGGCGGTCTCCGTCGCAGCTTCAACGGCGTCGGAGGCCATGTCTGCAGCCGCGTCGGTGGCCGCTTGCGCAGCTTCGGTCGCAGCGTCGGCGGCATCGGTGGCCGCTTCAACGGCGGCTTCGGCCGCATCGGACGCGGCTTCGACAGCGCCTTCACCGGCGGCAGCGGCGGCATCAGTGGCGGCCTCAACCGCATCGGAAGCGGCGTCTGCGGCGGCCTCGGCAGCTTCCGTGGCGGTCTCGACAGCACTGTCCGCCATGTCGCTCGCCGCTTCGGCGGCCTCGGAGGCGGTTTCGCTTACGGCCTCTTTCGCGGCATCCATGGCGCCGGTGGCAGCATCCGTTGCCTGCTCCACCACGGAGCCGGTGGACTCGGTCGTGGTCTCTGCGGCTTTTTCCTCTTCCTTACAGGCGGCCAGAGAAAGCGCCAGGCTGGTCATCAGAGCGCCGGTCAAAAAACGTTTGGTCATTTTGTAGTCCTCACCAGATACTTAGGAAGTCTCAGCTTCCCGATGTCGCGCATATGACACGGGTCATACAGGAAGAAAAGGGGCCGTCGGAGCGGTTTTTCCCCATCCGCTCCTCCTGTGCGGGATGTCGCCGAAACCGGCTTGAAAACCGGGGCGTTTCGCCCTATTTTCCCGCAACACAAATGCAACCACAGACAGGAGCTTCCCATAGCCCGCAGACCGCATAACGCCCCGCCGACTCGTGACACCGGACCGCGCACCAACGAACGTATTCGCGCCCCCGAGATCCGACTGATCGGCGCAGAGGGCGAAAACGTAGGTGTCGTGACACCCTCCCGTGCCCTTGATATGGCGATTGAAGCCGGGCTCGATCTGGTCGAGATTTCCCCGAATGCCACGCCGCCGGTCTGCAAGATCATGGATTATGGCAAGTTCAAATACGAACAGCAAAAGCGTGAATCCGAAGCCCGCAAGAAACAGAAGATCATCGAGATCAAGGAAGTCAAATTCCGCCCCGGCACCGATGTGCACGATTATCAGGTCAAGATGCGCAATGTCGTCAAATTCCTCGAGAATGGCGACAAGGTGAAAGTGACCCTGCGCTTCCGCGGTCGCGAAATGGCGCACCAGGATCTGGGCCGTCAGCTTCTCGAACGCGTGGCCGAGGACACCAAGGAGATCGGCAAGGTCGAGAACATGCCGAAGATGGAAGGCCGTCAGATGATCATGATGATCGGGCCGCTGCCCTCGAAAGGCTGATTGGCGCAAGGCCAGAACAGATTTTGAACCCCGGATGCCCGCATCCGGGGTTTTGTTTTGTCCTGCGGACGAAACGATGAGCCCATTGGGGACATTCGAGCGATGAGCGCCTGCGCGGGCCCGCGGGTGAGCGCCGAGCCTTCAGAGGTCATCACTTTATACTTTCCAAATCCGTGAAACTTCAATGCGTTGTGCGCGGTTGGCAATGCGCTCGCCCGCTGGGACGGGCCAGCGCAGGCGCGGCGGCTTCGCCTCGTCCCGCGCCAGATGCACTTCGTTCGGACGCCCGCTAAGTCCCGCAAAACTGACCTTGCCTCGCCCTACCCGGCCGCACCTGCCGCCAGCAGGAGCACCAGCACCTGCGGCGCGAGGATGCGCAGGAACATCACCAGCGGGTAGACCGAGACATAGGCCATCGACGCTGCACCCGTCTTGCTCATCGACACGGCGAAGGCCAGCGCCGGCGGATCGGTCATCGAGCCCGCGAGCACGCCACAGAGGCTCAGGTAGTTGAACCTGCCAAAGACCCGCGCCAGCGCGCCGACGACGACAAGCGGCAAGAGCGTGATCAGGATGCCGTAGCCCATCCAGCTCAACCCGTCGCCGTCGAGCAGCGTCTCGAAAAACCGGTCGCCGGCGACGATGCCCACCACGGCCAGGAACAGCACGATACCGAACTCGCGCAGCGCATGGTTGGCCGTCGGCGGCATGTACCAGGTGAACGGTCCCCAATGGCCGATGCGACCGAGAATGATCGCCGCCATCAGCGGCCCGCCCGCCAGCCCGAGTTTCAAGGGCGCCGGCAGGCCCGGCACGGCCAGCGGGATCGAGCCCAAAAGGACACCGAGCGCTATGCCGAAGAACAGCGCCGGGAATTGCACCTCCTGCAGGCGCGCATTCTCATTGCCCAGCTGCCCGGCCACGGTGGCGATATCCTCCTTGGCCCCCACCACGGTGACGATATCGCCGAAGGCCAGCGTCGAGCCGGCCTGGGCCGGCAATTCCACCCCGGCGCGGTTGATCCGCGACACGGTCACCCCGTGGCCTTCGAGAATGGCCAGTTCGCGCAGGCTCTTGCCCAGCACCTTCTCCTTGGTCACCACGAGGCGTTGCCAGGTCAGTTTGGTGCCCTTGGTCGAGATCGGCGCGTCGATCTCCTTGCCGAGGATCAGCTTCATCGCGTGCAGCTTCTCCTTCGGCCCGACCAGATGCAGGCAATCGCCGACATGCAGCACGACGTCGCGCGACGGCACCACCAGCTCCTCGCCGGTTTTCATCCGCGAGGCGACCACCCCCTGATCGAAGAGATCGGGCACCTCGCCCAAGGTGATCCCGTCGAGATTGGTGTTGGTCACCATCACATCCATCACCGGCAGCGCGCCCTCGCCGCTGCGGGTCTCGGCCTCATAGGCCGCTTCTTCGCGCTCGACCACGATGCCGAAGAGAAAGCGGATGAGGAACATCGAGGCCAGAATGCCGAGAATGCCGAACGGATAGGCCATGGCGTAGCCCATGCCGGAAATCGCCACCTCAGACCCCGGATAGCCCGCATCGCCCAACACCTGTTGCGCCGCGCCGAGGCCCGGCGTGTTGGTCACGGCCCCCGACATCACGCCGACCAGCACCGGCAGGGGCAGATCCGCCACCGCATAGATCCCCAGCGTCACCGCCACCCCGCCGAGCACGATGCCGATGGCGGCGATATTGAACCGGAGCCCGGATTTGGCAAAGGAGGCAAAAAAGCTCGGCCCGACCTGAATCCCGATCGTGTAGACAAAGAGGATCAGCCCGAGCTCGCGCACGAAATGCATCACCTCACCGTCGAATTCGATGCCGAGGCGCGCGGCGATATGGCCGACCAGAATGCCGGAGAACAGAACCCCGCCAATGCCCAGCCCGATTTTTCTGATTTGCAGTTTGCCGAGCAAAAGACCGAAGGCACCGGCAAGCGTCAGCGCTAATGTGGTGACAGCGATATCGGAAAGCGGGAGGGAGACAGTCATGATGGTCACTTTCTGTGCGGAAGGGCCCCGGAAACCGGTCGGGATTTCAATGGAAGGCGCGCGGCGACACTGCGCCCGACCGGGGCAACTGTAAGTGATATGTGTCAAATTTCTGCGAATGCATATCAGCCTTGCAAGGGGAAAGATCTAGTCCCGCTCCGATTTTCCGCTCAACAACCCGCCGACACCGAGATCGGCCAGATCGTCATCGGAAATGCTCACACCGCAGAACAGCCGCTCCAGCACCCAATCCGTGCCGTTGCCCTCCGGTTCGGCGGCGCATTTCGGCAGACCGAGAACCGGCACCGCGCCAAGCCCGCCTGCGAACATGCGTGCCCCGGGATCGACCGGGAGGCCGAACCGGGTGATCACCCCGCCGGCGCGTTTGAGCGCGGCGGGCGCGACATCGCCCCGATCGACCGTCTCCCGCGCCGTCAGGATCAGCACCGCCTCGCCGCTGGCCGACAGAAGCGCCTCGGCCAGCGCGCCTTCGCGATGCGCCACGACAAGGCTTTCGGTGAGGCGGATCCCCATCCGCGCCAGACGCGCCCGGATCACCGGTTCACCATGAACCTGAGACGTGTCGCCTCCCTCGACGGTCTGGATCAGGGTCACGCGCTCGGCGATCACCGGACGCAGCCGCATCATGTCCTCGCCCTCCTCGATCACCTGCGAGATCGCATAGCGGCGCACCGCCAGCGGCACGATCCGCAGGCTCGCCACCAGATCGCCGGCCCGAACAAAGTGAAACTGTGGCAGGGTGATGATGGCGATCCCCTCATCCACGCGGTTCATTCGCGTCACCCCGTAAGTGTCGATGCCGAGCACACCGGCACAGACCGCCCGGAAATCGATCCGCCCGCCGGCCGCGCCGCTGATCCGGAGATTGGCATCGCTTGCATGCGGGACCAGCACCTCGGCAATGCGTTTGGCGGCCTCGTTGGCGACAACATCGTGCAGATCGAGCGCGACCACATCGAGCTCGCGCAGCCCGGCCATGGTCAGCGCCGCGATCTCGGACGGACCGATCGGCCGGCCGGCAGAGAACCGCACGCCCGTCTTGAGCGTGATGTCGCGCGCCAGAACTGTGCCTTTCGCCGCGTGCAGCGGTCTGGTCTCGAAAATCATCCGGGCCTCACGTCCGAAAGCTCCCCCACAGGAGGAGTGTAACGCCGCTGCCCCCGCTGTCTACGATATGTTGCTGGCATTTCTCACGCATTTCCGGCCTTGACCGCCGCGCGTCTTCCCCGCAACAGGATCGCGATCCGCACGCGTCAGGGTGTGTCAGGGTGTGTCAGGGTGTGCCAGGAAACGCCAAGGTGAACCTGTGAGCGCCGGGGCCGGATGGGCAAAAAAAGGCGTCGTAGGAGAAACGCAAACCCTACGACGCCAGTATGGTATTCTGCCCACGCACAAAAGGCAGGATACGTCGCGGACGATCGGAAGGAGAGTCCGCGGGAGGAATGCAATGCCCCAAGTCTGACTGCTGACTGGCGGAGCACTGCGCTCGAGATAGGGATAGGTCAGCGAGTCGGTAAAAACCTTGATCTCGATCAACCGGGTATTTCGCTCGGATATTGACCACGCCTCAGGCCCGGAAAAGCGCCGTATTTCCGGCATGGAATCGGCAGAATTCACGCTGAAAACACTCCGAATTCCACGGAAATTTCAAAATTAACCCTCAGAGAAGGTTCAATTTTTCGAAATTATCGCCATTTTTGAAAAACTCGCGCCAGATTGTCGCAGGCTCCCAAATGTCCGGCGCCGCGGGGGCAAAAGATTTCAGACGATTTTCGGCCCGCAAAATCCCCATCCGGTCGGCGGCCTGCATCGGCCCGCCGTGAAAGCGCGGGAACCCTTTCGCCAGCATCATCACCACGTCGATCTCGTCCGGGCGTTCGACGATCCCGGCTTGCAGCAACCGCGCCCCGGCATTGGCCTCTGCGAGGATGATCCGGTCGACAATGTCCTGATCGCTGACCGTGATGGCAGCGACGCCGCCTTGCTGGCGCAGATCAGCCAGGATCGCTTCGGCCGCTTCATCGCTGCCCTGTGTCTCATCGACGTAGTCGTAGAACCCCTGCCCCGCGGCCTTGCCGCGCCGGCCCTCGCCGGCCAGGAACTGCGCCACCGCGCCGGTCATATTGTCGAGACCGAGCGCATCCATGACCTCGCAGGGGCCGACCGGAAAGCCATAGTCGCGCATCACCCGATCGATCCGCGCCGGCCGCGCGCCCATCAGCAAAAGCACGTCAACCGCCGACCAGGCGGCCTCCTGTACCACATTGGCAACCAGACCGTCGCGGGCGCGCACCACCACCGGGATCTTGCCGAGTTCCCGCACAAAACCATGCGCCGTCGCGACGGCCTCGGGCGTCACCCCGGAAGGCCGCGCCAGTTCGATCACCCGGATCGCCTGCGATGGCATGAAGACATGCAGACCCAGGAAACGCTCCGGATGGGCCAGCGCCTGCGCCAGCCCGGCAAAGCCACGATCGGCGACGGTGGCCAGAACCGCATCCTGCGCCATGAACTCCTCGACCCGGGCGAGCATCCGCCCCCGCGCCTCGACGGTGCCACCGGTGGCATCGAGCACAAGCTGCACATCCGTGAGCACGCCGAGCTTCTGCCCGGCGGAAAAGGCCGCGAGACGCGCGGCGCGGATCTCCTCGGTCATCTGGCCTTGCTGCACGGCGCGGGTATAGGCATTGGCGATACGCTGTTCCGCATGGACGAGTTGATCCGGGTCGGCCCCGATCATCCGCACCTCAATGCCGTGATCCAGAGCCGAGAGCGCCACACCCAGCGCCAGCGAGCCGGCACCAATGAGGCCGATCGCCTCGATCTCTTGCGGTTCGGCGCCCTCGCCATGGCGCAGACGCGCAACGCGCTCCTCGGCCAGAAAAGCATGGCGCAGCGCCTGCGCGTCCTCGGTTGCGAAACTGTCCTCTCTCGCAATGTCTTCGCGTTGCACGCCGGCCTCGAAAGGCAGCATCAGGGCGGCCTCGACACAGTCGATGATCCGCCCGGGCGCCGCGATGCGCACGTTGCGGATCGCCTCGCGACGGCTGTTGATCTCCTGCAGGAACCCCGCGCCGTCGGCAATGCCGGTCATGACATCGCGGCTCGGACGCGGCCCACGGCCCTCCGTGACACAGCGATGGGCAAAGGCGATGGCCGCCTCGCCGGCGCGATTGGCGGCCAAGGTATCGACCAGCCCGAGCTTTTCCGCCTGTGGCCCGGCCAAGGTCCGGCCGGAGAGCAGGATCTCGAGCGCCGGTCGCGCCCCGATCAGCCGCGGCAGCCGCTGGGTCACGCCACCGGTCGGCACCAGGCCGAAGGTGACCTCTGGTGCGCCCAGATGCGCGCTGCGCCCCATGACGCGATAATGCGCGGCAAGTGCGAGCGCCAGACCGGCCTCGAGCGTGATGCCGTGCAGCGAGGCGACCACCGGTTTGCTGCAGCGTTCGATCCGGTCGCAGAGCATGTTGAGAGACGGGTCTTTTTCAACCCCGACAAGGGCTTGCGGCGCAAAACCGGTACAAAACGAAGGCCCGTCCCCCATCAGAACGATGGCCTTGATCTCCTCGGAACTGTCGGCATGCTCGATCGCCTCGAGCAATGCGCGACGCATCTCCAGACCGAGCTGATTGCCGGGGCGATGCGACAGGCGCAACAGGGCGACCTCGCCATCGCGACCGATCACGACCTGTGGCGCCCCGGCCCGTGCCCCGGCGCCATTTTGCCCCTGTTCCGTCCCGCTGTTGCTCTGCTCACGCATCTTCCGTTCAAGCATCCTCTGCTCGCGCCCACGCGCCCATATGCCCTCTGGCGCCCCTGCGGCTCCCCCGCTTCGTCACCTCGGCCCCACGCCCGGACAGCTTCACCGCAAAGGTCGCGTTACCCACAGGTTATCCAGAGGTTTTCCACATAATGGAGGAGAGGCTAGCCCTCTGGCAAGACAGGATTTTCCGCGAAGGCGCATCTTTCCATGGCAAAACATCGCCACACCCGGCGCGCAGGCCTGCTTTCAACTCAGATGAAGGGGCTTGACGGCACGGGGGTGGCACGGGGGGCACGGGCAGCACGGGCGACGCCCCGCTCCCTGCCCGCCTTACGGCTTGCCCGGATAGAGCTCATCGGCGGTGCCTTGTTCCAGCTCGGCTTCCAGCTTCACGAGATCTTCCGGCAAGGGCAGACCCAGCGCCGAAAGCTCCGAGAGCTTCTCGCGCAGGCTCTCCTGCAGCACATGACGATCATCGGGCCGTGCCGCGATCTCATCGAGGATCATATACACCTGTGCTTTCAGCGCTTCGAATGCCATGGCGCCGTTCCTTCCTGTCTGCAATGGGAAGTCCGCGTCTCAGAGGATCTCAGACCGGCATATTGTCCCACATGTCATCCGCATCATCGTCGTCACCGGCCTCCGGACGCACATATTTCGCCTCCGCCGTCTCCAGCTTCTGATGCAGCTTGTCTTTCAAGGCATTGGCGGTGTCTTCATCCGCCACGATCTCATCGACGATCTTGTCGATTTCCTGATCCGTCTTGGTCGATTTGCTCATGGTCTTCCTCCCAGGATGTCTGCCCTTGCCGCCACACGCCGTTGCAATACAGGCGGCGGGCAGGGCCGATAGCCGATCATGGATGATCAATGTGACTTGCCGGTGCGCGCCGCACAATCGCGACACATCGGGGTGTAGGGTAGCACATCGAGCCGTTCCGCGCTGATTTCTTCGCCACAACGGGCGCAATATCCGTATTCGCCCTCGTCAATGCGCGCCAAAGCGGCATTTATCATGACGATTTCGGCTTTTCCGGAGGCGCCCATGCCTTCGAGCACCTCATCGGCTTCGCGTTCGGTGGCCAACTCTTCCCAGTCTTTCGACTGATGCGCATCCAGTTCGGCGTCAATCTCGGTCAACCGCTCGGTCAGCTCCGCCTTGCGGTCCAACAATTGCGCGCGTCTTGTTTCAAGATTAATCATCTGCGCCCCTCCAGGTCTCACCATTGATGGGGTCATCATAGCACAGTCCCCTCGACATGAGAGCTTGACCCGAAAGGTCAGGTTTGGCCTTGATTCACATCAATGGGGCTGTGCAAGGATCGCAGGGGCACCCGAATCCGTCAGCGGGCGAACCGCCTCGGTCATTCCAGAGGCGGCAAGTCGCCCATGGCCGGGAAATCGCCGAGATCCGGCAGATCACCGATGTCGGGCAAATCGCCCATTGCCGGCATGTCCCCGATGTCAGGCAGATCACCCATTGGCGGCAGATCACCAATATCGGGGAGATCGCCCGCGTGATCCGTTCCGTCGGAAAGCGCAGGCAGGTCCTGCCCCATGCCGAGCGCGCCGCCCATGGTCTCCATGGTCCCAATGGCGCCCAAGCCCGCCATGCCGTCAAACGGCGCGGCGACACCGTCGAGCGGTTCGTCCTCTTCGCCGTTGAGCACGACACAGACCGCGCGTTTGCCGTTGATCTGACCGAGGCGGGCGCGGCTCACCAGATGGTCATCGGCGCGCAATTCGACACGCGAAAGCGCCTCGCGCGGGATCGGGATCATCATCCCCTCCTGTAGCCCGGTGACATCGGCAAGCGACAGGTTGACCCGGTGCAACACCGTGTCGAGCCGGGCTTCGGATTTGAGAATGACATCCTGAAAGCTGCTGCCGAAATCGCCATCTTCGGCCTGCGCATCGGCCGGCCTGGCGCTCTCATAGGGAAAGACAAAGAGGATTTCGCCCGTGCGGCCCTGCCGTCCGAGGCTCACCTGAACGCGGTAGAGCCGATAGGGCACATCATCAAAGGCGATGGCGATGGAACGCGGCTCGCGCAGCTGGGCGGCAACGTGAAACCCAGAGACCGCGGGCGGGTCCTGAACCTCGGCGACATGCATCTCGAACAGCCGCAGCACCCGGTTGGAAAACTCGGTGCACATGACGGAATCGGTGGCGGTGGGCGCACGCTCCTCGGGCGGCAGGTTCAACACCTTGCCGGCGGTCTGCTGTTCCACCACGGAGGCCACGGTGTTCTTGTCGAGAACCGCCAGACCATAGCCATTGTCCGGCCCCTCCAGAAGCGACAGCAGCGCAAATTCCGGCACCTGCCCGGGCAGTTTGGAAATCGCACTTTTCTCTTCGGTGACGTCGGTGACCTGCAACACCAGCCCGAGCACATCCTCGGCCGCCTTGGCGGCCGCAATGCGCAGCGCCTTGGCCGGCGACATCGGCTGCACATCCGGCGGCGGGCGGCCCACCCCGGCTTTGCGGCGCATCGCGGAAATGATATCGGCGTCGGACATGGTGTCGATCGGGTCTCAACTCGCGCTCAGATCTGGCGCACGGGAACGGGTTTCACTCCCGATCCGTTGTCTCTGCTCAAAGTAAACAAAGTGTTGATTTGCAGCGGCTTGCCTCGAATTTTCGAAAGATTTATCGATCCGACGGGACCTTTCGCCCTCGCCGCCCCGTCAGTCGCGCGCCCGCACCCGCGGCAATTCGAGCCGAAAGGCCGCTCCACCCTGCCCCGGCAGATAGGCAATCGTCCCGCCCAGATTGGTCATGATCTCGCGACAGATGGCAAGGCCAAGCCCGGCGCCACCGGCCCGGGCCTGATCGGTGAGGCGCGAGAATTTCTCGAAAATCACGTTCTGCTTGTCCTTGGGGATGCCCGAGCCATTGTCGATGAAATCGATCTGAAGCCGGTCGCCCTCGATCCGCCGGGCGGAGATTTTCAGCCTGGGCGCCTCGGCGTCGCAATATTTGCGGGTATTGGCGATCAGGTTGATGAAGACCTGCGCCAGGCGGTCGGTGTCGGTCTCGATGGCGATATGCTCGCTCAGCGCGTTGCGCCGGATCGTGAGACCATGGCCGTTCACCGCATCGGAACTGGCATTCACCGCCCGCTCGATCACGTCGTGCAGATTGCCGCGCGTCCAGTTCAGGCTCACCTGACCGTTTTCCAGCACCGAAAGATCCAGAAGGTCGTCCAGCAGCCGGGTCAGCCGCTGCGCCTCGTCATGAATGATCGAGGAAAAGCGCTGACAGCTCTCCGGCTCCATCTCGCCCTTCTGCCCCTGTTCGCGCAGGATCTCGGAAAAGGCGCGGATCGAGGTCATCGGCGTTCTGAGCTCATGGCTGATCTGCGACAGGAAGGCGTCCTTCTGGATCGACAGCGCGGTGAGCTTCTCATTGGCCTCGCGAAGCTGGCGGGCGGTGCGGGCAAGCTCCTCGGATTTCAACTCGAGCTGGCTTGAGTATTCCATCATCTGCGCGGTCTCGTCGGCCACCGCCATCAGATCCTCGACCGAAACGAGCACACCGCCGACGATCTGGCCCAGCATGGCATGCGCCGTGGCCGCGCCGACGGACCCCGCCAGTTCGCGTTCCAGCCGCTCGATGAAATCCGGTGTGGTATCGGGCAGATAGCCCTGTTTGCCCTGGGCCGTGGCCTCTGCCTGAAACAGGGTCTGTGCCTCGCTCGGCCCCAGGATGCGCTGCGCCATCACCAGAAGGTCCTCGGCCTCGGCAAAACTGTGCGACCAGCCGCGGGTCGAGCCGGTATGCTCGAACACATTGACGAATTGCGCCCCCTGCAACCGCTCGACCGGGCGCGGGAAGGACATCAGCGAGCCGAGGATGAACACCACGGTGTTGAGCGCCAGCGACCAGCACACCGCATGCACCACCGGATCGACCCCGGTGACGCCAAACAGCGCCTGCGGCCTGAGCAGCGCCAGCCCGAACGGCCCTTGCTCCATCAGCATGGGCGTGAAACCGGCCGCCGCGCCGAAAGACGGCAGGAACATCGTATATGCCCAGAAGATGAACCCCACGACCACGCCAAGAATGGCCCCGACCCTTGTGGCCCCGCGCCAGAAAATGCCGCCCAGCATGGCCGGCAGCACCTGCGCCACACCGGTGAACGAGATCATGCCGATCGAGGCAAGCGCCTCCGACCCGCCGGAAAAGTGGAAATACAGATAGCCGAGCGCCAGCACGCCGAAGATCGACAGACGCCGGGCATAGAGCACGACCCGGCGCACATCGCCCGAGACGGTGGCGCCACCCCTGCGCGAGCTGAGCCAGATCGGCATGACGATATGGTTCGACACCATGGTCGAGAGCGCGATCGCCGCCACGATCACCATCGAGGTGGCCGAGGAAAACCCGCCGAGAAACGACAGGGTCGAAAGCGCCCGCTGATCGAAATGCTGCGGCAGGGTGAGCACGAACATATCCGGATTGGCGCCTTCGGGCAGCACCTCGAGCCCGATCACCGCGATCGGGATGACAAAGAGCGACATGCCGAAGAGATAGAGCGGAAAGGCCCAGCCTGCGGTAAACAGATAGGACTCGTCGGAGTTCTCCACGACGATCACCTGAAACATCCGCGGCAGGGTCAGAAGCGCTGCGCCTGAGAGCATGGTGAGCGTGATCCAACGGGTGCCCATGATCGAATGCTGGGTCACCGGCGAGGCATCGATCCGCGTCATCAGATCGCCGACCCCGTCGGCTACGCCCCAGACCACGAACAGCCCGACCGCGACCAGCGCCATGAATTTCACCACCGCCTCGAGCGCGATGGCGGTGACCACGCCGTGGTGGCGCTCGTTGGCGTCGAGATTGCGAGTGCCGAACAGCGCGGTGAAAATCGCCAGCCCGACGGCGACCCAGACCGCGGTGCGGTCGAGATTGGGCAGCACGGCACCGCTCGGATCATTCTGGCCAAAGACCGCGAACGAGAGGGCAACAGATTGAAGTTGCAGCGCAATATAAGGCGTGGTGCCGATCACCGCCAAGAGCGTCACCAAGACCCCCAAGGTGGTCGACTTGCCATAGCGCGAAGAGATCAGATCGGCCACAGAGGTGATCCGCTGGGTCCGTCCGATCCGGACAAGCTTGCGCAGAATCCACCACCAGCCGATCATCACCAGCGAAGGCCCGAGATAGATCGTCACGAATTCGAGCCCCGAGCGCACGGCATAGCCAACCGCGCCGTAAAAGGTCCAGGCGGTGCAATAGATCGACAGCGACAGCGTGTAGATCAACGGCGAGCGCAGCCAGCCGAGCCGCCCACTCTCGGCGCGTTTCTCGGCCCAGAACGCCACGACGAACAAAAGCGTCGCATAGGCCAGACAGGCCAGAACCAGGAGGTTGAACGGCAGCATCAGCGCGGCTCCCGTTCAAAGCCTGGCGCGGCGGACGGCCTCGCGGCGCCGTCGGTCGGGCCATCCAGCGGATCTTCGACCAGCCCTTCGGCGGCGCCGCTGCCTGTGGGACCTTCGGCCCGGCTCAGCCGAAACGCCAGCCAGGCGGCAAGGATCACCCCCAGCGCCCAGACCAGAAACACATGTAGGAAAGCCCGCGCCCCGGCGCCAACCGGCTGATCTGTACCCTCCCCGCCCCACAAAAGCGGCAGCATCCACAGGGCAAGGAGCAGAAACGGCAGCAAGCGCAACGCATCGATCAACCGGCGCCGCCGGTAAGAGGCGCGCGCGAGATAGAGCGGGCCGCGCTGATCAGCCATTGCGATCAACCATGGCGCTCACCCCACACCTCACCCATCCCGTTGACCGGCCAGCCCCCGCACCACATCGAGCATCTCGGTGTTGGAAAAGGGCTTGGTCATGAAATGCGACACGCCGGCGGCCTCGGCCATCTCGCGGTCCTTTTTCTGGCCGCGGGCGGTGAGCATCAACACCGGACGGGTGGCGTGCTCTTCCATGGCCCGCAGCTCGCGCAGGATCTCGAAACCGGATTTGTTGGGGAGCATCACGTCGAGGATGATCACATCGGGCAGCTTGCGGCTCACCGCCGCGACCGCCGTCGCCCCATCGGCATGGGTTTCCACCACCCAGCCGTCGCGCGACAGGATAAAGCGGATCGCCTCGATGATGTTCGGCTCATCTTCGATCAACAGCACGCGCTGACCCATGGCTTCCTGTTCTCCCCCTCTGCGTGACGCACCTTATGGCGTTTTGAGCGCTCTGTGTCAAAATTTTGTGAGGGCGGGGTCGCAGCGCGGCGTGGCGCAGGGTCGCTTTGCGGACGGAGTGGACATTGACCTTTTGGGCGCGGGACGAGGCGAAGCCGCCGCGCCTGCGCCTGCCCGTCCCGGCGGGCTGGCGCATTGTCATCCCCGAGCAAGAGATTGAGCTTTCACGGATTTGATCGGGATAAAGCGCAGACCTCATGCGTCTTGGCGCCACCCCACGGGCAGGCTTGTCACGGCTCGCGATGCACTTAGGTGAACGTGCACATCGGACTCATTTCTGAATGTTCCCAAGACCCTCCTCTGCCCCCGGACAGCCCAGCAAATCTCTCCTCACCCCTCCTCCGGCGCCTCGATCACCATCGAGGGTTCGCGCCGTGCCGGGCAATCGATACGGGCGCAGACCCGGCAGGAGGTGCCGATCCCCTGCACTTCTTCCTCGCGCACGGAGATCTCCAAACCATCGAGCGGCATGAACAGCATCGTCGCCTCGACCACCTCCGGCGCTTCGAAACTCGCCGGGCGCACCGGCTGACTGATCGCATAGGTGAGATAGCGGCGCGGCGGCTGGCTATGTTGCTCGACCACGCGCTTGACCGGCACCAGCGGCCTCAGAAGCGCCTGATAGAGCGGCCAGAGCGGACAGGCGGCACCGAAACGCGGCGGCGCAAACCCGTCGAGAGGCTTGCGATAGGTCAACGCCCCGGAGCCGTCGCAGATCGCCAACCCCATCGGCGGGCGCGTGTCCGAGGCCGGCAGGCTGGCGAGACGGCGCATGGCGGCGGCCAGCTCCACCCCCATGGCCTGGGCCAGCGCCGCCGGATCGGGACCGTGGCGGGCGATGATCGCCTCCACCATCGCCTGCGGCATCTTCTCGGCCTCGGCCCGGGCCCGCAGCAGCCATTTGCGCGCCAGCTGTCGTGCCGCCGCCGTACGCAAGCCCCCCTCGCCCTGCAAATCCGGCATGGCACCGCGCTCCAGCTCCGGCAGCACGAAATCCCGGGCCGAGAGCCAGGCCTCGACCTCTTCGAGCGGCGAGGCCAGCGTGTCCTCCGACTTACCCACGGTGTCGAGATAGCTCACCAGGGCCTGCGAGCCATCGGCAAGGCGCTGGCTGTCCTCATAAAGGTTGCGGTGAAACCGCGCCTGCCAGTCGCGGTCGATCTCGCCGGCATTGTTGAGAATGCCGGCCGTGGAGCGGATCGCCGTCACGGTGGAGAGCACCTCGTGCAGCGAGTCCGAGAGAAAGGGGTCATGGGCGAGACGGTCATTCAGCGCCTCGACGCGGCGCTCCAGCGCGATGATCCGGTCGCGTTGCGCCACCACCAGCGCCGCCCAGCCCGGGAAACGCCCGGCGAATTCCTCGATCTGGCCGGTCTCCGGCTCCGGCGCCGACTTGCCGCGCCCGGCATGGCTCTTGGGCGTGTTGCTGGCCGCGTCCTGCAGCCCCTCCATCAGCGGCACTTCCGCGCCTTCGGTCAGCCCAACCGGCTCGACCCCCAGGGCGCGGGCCAGATCGACCAGCAATTTGCCGCCGATTCTGCGGCGATTGTGCTCGATCAGGTTCAGATAAGCCGGAGAAATCCCCACGGTCCGGGCCAAGTCGGCCTGTTTCAGGCCTTCCAAAAGGCGCCTTTCACGAATTCTCGTGCCTGTTAACGCTGATCGCGGCATAATACCCCTAGCCTCTCTTCGCCCCTGAGAGATGAATTCTTTCATCTTCTCAATAGCTTTCCGCAGGCGCAAAGATATCATTTCTGCAGGTGCGGGAAAATAATTTTACATTGTATGCAGTTGCATTGTGTAATCATTAACAAAAAAATCGTTAAGATAAAAGCACTTGTTGAAGCATTTTCGGCACACCCCCAATAATACGGATATTCTGTTTACAACCGGTTCCGCCGGAGAACAGGATCTGCGCCAAACCCGTTTTTCGGGGCCCGGGTTTCGGGGAGGAAATCCGGGCAGGCCCCAGACGGTTTACGCGCAGCACATCCACCAGGGAGGAATTTCAATGTCCAAATTCGATCTGACGCGCCGCGGTGTGTTGAAAACCGGTGCCATCACGGGCGCCGGCCTTGCCTTGCCGACCATTTTCACCAGTGGGGCTTCGGCCTTTACCAATGAGCCGATGGGCGGCACCGTGACCCTCGGATTCAACGTGCCGCAATCCGGCGCCTATGCCGATGAGGGCGCCGACGAGCTGCGTGCCTACCAGCTCGCGGTCGAGCACCTGAACGGCGAAGGTGACGGCGGCATGCTCAACACCTTCAGCTCGAAAGTGCTCGAAGGCAACGGCATCCTCGGCAAGAAGGTGCAATATGTCACCGGCGACACCCAGACCAAATCCGACGCCGCCCGCGCCTCTGCCAAATCGATGATCGAGAAAGACGGCGCCATCATGATCACCGGCGGCTCCAGCTCCGGCGTGGCGATCGCCGTGCAGGGTCTGTGCCAGGAAGCCGGCGTGATCTTCATGGCCGGTCTGACGCACTCGAACGACACCACCGGCAAAGACAAGAAAGCCAACGGTTTCCGTCACTTCTTCAACGCTTACATGTCCGGTGCGGCGCTCGCCCCGGTGCTCAAGAACCTCTATGGCGATGACCGCAAGGCCTATCACCTGACCGCCGACTATTCCTGGGGCTGGACCCAGGAAGAGAGCATCGCAGCCGCCACCGAGGCGCTGGGTTGGGAGACCGTCGCCAAGGTCCGCACGCCCTTGGGCGCGGGCGACTTCTCGTCCTACATCACCCCGGTTCTGCAGACGGATGCCGATGTGCTGGTTCTGAACCACTACGGCGGCGACATGGTGAACTCGCTGACCAACGCGGTGCAGTTCGGCCTGCGCGACAAGATGGTCAACGGCAAGAAGTTCGAAATCATCGTGCCGCTGTTCTCGCGTCTGATGGCGAAAGGTGCCGGCGAGAACATCAAGGGCATCCATGGGTCCACCAACTGGCACTGGTCGCTGACCGATGAGGGCTCGCAGGCTTTCGTGAAGTCCTTTGGCACCAAATACGGCTTCCCGCCGTCGCAGGCGGCCCACACCGTCTATTGCCAGACCCTGCTCTATGCGGACGCCGTGGCCCGTGCCGGCTCCTTCAACCCCTGCGCTGTGGCCGAAGCCCTCGAAGGTTTCGAGTTCGACGGTCTGGGCAACGGCAAGACGCTCTACCGCGCCGATGACCACCAGTGCTTCAAAGACGTTCTGGTTGTGCGCGGGAAAGAGAACCCGACCTCCGAGTATGACCTTCTCGAAGTTGTCGAAGTCACCCCGGCCGCTCAGGTCACCTATGCTCCGGATCACCCGATGTTCGCGGGCGGTGCTCTGGGCCAGTGTAACGCCGGGTAAGACCCCACGCACCGGGGCGCCCATTTCGGCGCGCCCCGCAAGGCAAGACCCGCGGGGGCTCAGAACCGCAAAGCGGCAGCCCCCGCACCCTCCGAAAGCCGGACGGCCGGGCGCGTATCAAAGCGCGTCCGGTCCTGCCTCCCCCGCCATGGCGACATGCGCGGGCCGGTGGGACGCTGTCCAAGACCAACCTCAAACAGGTGGGGATCATGGAAACCATCCTTCTGCAATTGCTCAACGGGCTGGACAAGGGCTCGGCCTATGCGCTGATCGCGCTGGGTCTGACGCTGATTTTCGGCACGCTCGGCGTGGTCAATTTCGCCCATGGCGCGATCTTCATGATCGGTGCCTTCTGCGCCGTGACCTTGTCGCGCCTTCTTTCGCTGTCTTTCGAGACGATCGATCCGACCAAGGTCGACTTCCTCGGCAACCCGGCCAAGATCAAGACCCCCTATGTCGAAGCCTGGTTCGGCCATGATTTCGGTGGCGCGCTGATCGATTGGGCGGTGCCTCTGGCGATCCTGTTCTCGATCCCGATCATGATCGCGGTGGGCTTTGCCATGGAACGCGGGCTGATCAAGCATTTCTACAAGCGCCCGCATGCCGATCAGATCCTGGTGACCTTCGGTCTGGCCATCGTGCTGCAGGAAATCATCAAGTATTTCTACGGCGCCAACCCGATCTCCACCCCCGCCCCCGATGCGTTCAAGGGCTCGTTCGATTTCGGCGCCATGCTCGGCTTTGACCCGAACATGATCATCTACCCCTACTGGCGTCTGATCTATTTCGGCTTTGCCGCCGTGGTGATCGGGGCCGTGTTCAGCTTTTTACAATTCACCACATTCGGCATGGTGGTGCGCGCCGGCATGGCCGATCGCGAGACCGTCGGGCTCCTGGGCATCAACATCGACCGCCGTTTCACCATCATGTTCGGCCTCGCCGCCGCCGTCGCCGGTGTCGCGGGCGTGATGTACGCGCCGATCCTCTCGCCCAATTATCACATGGGCATGGACTTCCTGGTGCTGTCCTTCGTCGTGGTCGTGGTCGGCGGCATGGGCTCTCTGCCCGGCGCCGTCGCCGCAGGCTTCTTGCTCGGCATTCTCGAGAGCTTTGCCTCGATGAACGAAATCAAGGCGATCATCCCCGGCATCGACCAGATCATCATCTATGTCGTCGCCATCATCATCCTGTTGACCCGTCCGCGCGGTCTGATGGGCCGAAAAGGCGTGATGGAGGACTAACACCATGTTCGGACTGAATAAAAAAGACACAACCTTCCTGTTGATCGTGATCGCGCTGACCCTGTTCACGCCGATCCTCATGCAACCTTTCGCCGAAGGATCGGGGCTTGCCCAGTTCAACGGCGGCTATCCGGACCTGATGCAGAAAGTCGCGATTTTCGGCATTTTCGCGGTCGGGTTCAACATCCTCTTCGGCCTCACGGGATACCTGTCCTTCGGTCACGCGGCCTTTCTCGGCATCGGCTCCTACGCTGCGGTGTGGATGTTCAAGCTGCTGACGATGAACGTCATTCCGGCCATCTTGCTGGCCATGGTGGTCTCCGGCATCTTCGCCGCCGCCATCGGTTACGTATCCTTGCGCCGCTCGGGGATCTATTTCTCCATCCTGACGCTGGCCTTTGCGCAGATGTGCTACAAGATGGCCTATTCCGTGCTCACGCCGCTGACCAACGGTGAGACCGGCCTGCAACTGTCGCTCGATGATCCCCGCGTTCTCGACGGCGCGAGCGAGGGCCATTCCCTGCCGGTGACCAATATCTTCGGCCTGCCGATGAATGCCTCCTACAAGCTCGAAGCTCTGGGCCATGTCTTCACCTTCAATGTCGGCTTCTACTTCTCGGCCGTGATCGCGATCATTGCCTTCTATGTCGCCATCCGCCTGTTCCGCTCGCCCTTCGGGATGATGCTCCGGGCGGTGAAATCGAACCAGCAGCGCATGACCTACACCGGGCTCGATCCGAAACCCTACACGCTGGCGGCCTTCGTCATCTCCGGCATGTATGCCGGGCTTGCGGGCGGGCTTCTGGCGGCGATGGACCCGCTGGCGGGCGCCGACCGCATGCTCTGGACCGCCTCTGGCGAGGTGGTGATCATGACCATCCTGGGTGGCGCAGGCACGCTGATGGGGCCGGTTCTCGGCGCTGGCGTGATCAAATACCTCGAGAATATCTTCTCGAAGATCAACGAGGGCGTGCTGCATCAATGGTTCTCCTTCCTGCCCGACGGGCTCGAGGATCTGGTGATCTGGATCTTTGCCCGGTTCACCGGCGAAGGCTGGCACCTGACCCTTGGCGTGACCTTCATGCTGGTCGTGACCTTCCTGCCCGGCGGGTTGATCGAAGGGCTCAAGCGGCTGAACAAACGGATCAAGGGCGGTTCGAAGAAGCGTGACAAATACGACGATCCCGATCCCGAACACCGCCCCGAACCCGGCAAACATGTGGCGTAAGGAGACAGAATAATGGGTATTCTTGAAGTCAAAGGCGTCGGCAAACGGTTCGGCGGTCTGCAGGCCCTGGGCGATGTGAACCTCTCGATCGAGGAAAACACCGTCCACGCCATCATCGGCCCGAATGGTGCCGGCAAATCCACGCTGCTCAATTGTCTCGTGGGTAAGCTCATCCCCGATGAGGGCTCCGTCACCTTCGCCGGCACCTCGGTTCTGGGCCGCAAACCGCATGAGATCAATCAGCTCGGTATTTCCCGGGTGTTCCAGACGCCGGAGATCTTTGCCGATCTCACCGTCATGGAGAACATGATGATCCCGTGTTTCGCCAAGCGCGACGGCGCCTTCCGGATGCATGCGATCGAGAACATGGAACACGAGGCGGAGCTGATCGCGAAAGCGGAAAAGATGCTCTCCGATGTCGGTATGCTCGAGAAAAAGGACATGATCGGATCGGCCATGTCGCGCGGCGACAAGCGCCGGCTCGAAATCGCCATGTGTCTGGTGCAGGAGCCGAAGCTGCTTCTCTTGGACGAACCGACCGCCGGCATGGCGCGGGCCGACACCAACAACACCATCGCGCTCTTGAAAGAGATCAAGGAGACGCGTGACATCACCATCGCCATCATCGAGCACGATATGCATGTGGTGTTCTCGCTCGCGGACCGGATCACGGTGCTGGCGCAAGGCACGCCGCTCGTGGAGGACACGCCCGACAATATCAAGGGCAATCCCAAGGTCAAAGAAGCCTATCTGGGCGAGACCCAGCAGGTCTAAGGGAGGCAGATATGAACCAGACCACACTCGCAAAGACGCCGGAAGGCTTCAACCCGAACGCCAATCACGCCCAGACCGCGCCGGCCTTCTTTTCCGCCTGGGACATCCATGCCTATTACGGCGAGAGCTATATCGTGCAGGGGGTGACCTTCAACATCCACGAGGGCGAAATCCTCGCCCTTCTCGGGCGCAACGGGGCCGGCAAGACCTCAACGCTGCGCGCTCTGGCCCGTCTCGACAGTCCGCAGCTCACCCATGGCGAGGTCTGGCTCGATCACGAGCATCTGCATGACAAGACCTCTTACGAGGCCGCCGTCAAAGGCATCGCGCTGGTGCCCGAGGATCGCCGGATCATTCCCGGGCTCACAGTGGAGGAAAACCTGCAACTGGCGCAGATCGTCGAACCCGTCGGCTGGTCGCTCGATCGTCTCTATGATCTCTTCCCGCGGCTCAGAGAACGCCGCAAGCAGGAGGGCGTGACGCTCTCGGGCGGCGAACAGCAGATGCTCGCCATCGCTCGGGCGCTGGCCCGCGACATCAAGGTGCTTTTGCTCGACGAACCCTATGAGGGCCTCGCCCCGGTGATCGTCGACGAAATCGAGAAGACGCTGAGGATCATCAAGGAACAGGGCATCACCACGGTTCTGGTCGAACAGAACGCGGTGCGCGCGCTCAACCTCGCGGATCGCGCGGTGATCCTCGACACCGGTCGCGTGGTCTATGATGGTAGTGCTAAAGAAGTACTTGAGAACGAAGCGCTCAGAGCCGAATATCTCGCCATCTGACATCCGCCCCTGCCCCGGTTGCCCTCAGGCGCACCCCGTGGCGGGGGCTGCCCGTGCCTTATGGTGCGGGCATACGCATTCTGGGAGGAGCCATCATGACTGAAGAAAAGACCTACGCCCCGAGCCAAGCGTTCGCAGAGAACGCGCTGATTTCCGCCGAACGGTACGAAGAGATGTACGCGCGTTCGGTTTCTGATCCGGTGTCATTCTGGGCGGAACAGGGGAAGATTCTCGACTGGATGGAGCCCTACACGCAGGTGAAGAAGACCTGTTTCGATTTCGGCCGCGTCGACATCAAATGGTACGAGGACGGGGTTCTCAATGTCTCCGCCAACTGTATCGACCGCCATCTGGCGAAGCGCTCTTTGCAGACCGCGATCATTTTCGAGCCCGACGATCCGGAGGCCGAGGCCCAGCACATCACCTACAAGGAGCTCTCCGACAAGGTGAACCGCATGGCCAACGTGCTCCTGTCTCAGGGCGTGATGCGCGGCGACCGCGTCGTCATCTACCTGCCGATGATCCCCGAGGCCGCCTATGCCATGCTGGCCTGTGCCCGGATCGGTGCGATCCATTCGATCGTCTTCGCCGGCTTCTCGCCGGACGCGCTGGCCAACCGCATCAACGACTGTGGCGCCAAGCTGGTCATCACCTCGGACACAGCACCCCGCGGCGGTCGTCGCACGCCTCTGAAGGCCAACACCGACGCCGCTCTGCTGCACTGTTCCGACAAGGTGCGCTGCCTCGTGGTCAAGCACACCGGTGACCAGATCACCTGGATCCAGGGCCGCGACGTCGATGTCAAATACCTGATGGAACACGCCAGCCCGGATTGCCCACCGCGGCCGATGAATGCCGAGGACCCGCTGTTCATCCTCTATACCTCCGGCTCCACCGGCAAACCCAAGGGCGTGGTGCACAGCTCCGGCGGTTA
>NZ_FORH01000011.1 GCF_900113955.1 Celeribacter neptunius
AACGCATCAACGCATCAACGCATCAACGCATCAACGCATCATAGTGACGCGAAAAGCGAGTGAACAACACCCCAATGTGTCCACTCTCTGGCGTCCAGAACTGCACCGTCCTATGCGGTGCTCCCGCGCGGACAGCGCCGGTCCGGTGGCGGGGCAGGGGGCTTGGCCTTTTGCCCCGCCACCGGACAATCCTCCAGGCTTGGTGTTTCACCGCATCTGCGAACAAAAAAGCCCCGCGTGATGCGGGGCCAGTTGGGCCTTCCCACGAAGGAGCCGTCAGGCGCAGTCGGGCACCCATGTGTCGAGTTTGGTTTTCTGATCGGGGGAAAGCCCCATGAGTTTTTGGGTGGTTGGATCGTTCACGAGCTTTTCCATCTTCTCAGCCTTTTCCGCCTTCTTGAGCTTAGCGAAGGCGGCGACACGTTCGTCTCGCGCATCGCAATCGAGGAACTCGCAAAGCAGATCGACCAGATGACCGGCTGACACCCGAGAGAAGAAATTCTCTGCCGTGGGCGTCCAATACTTGCGAATGTCAGCCCCGGCCTCATCGGCGATCAGGCCGAAGAACTCCGCGCCGCCAGTCTGATAGGGCAGGGTGCGGGCGATTGCCTCGGTGATCTGGGCATTGCGGGCTTTCTTTCCGGTCTCGCGGAACGCGGTGAAAGCTTCCGACAGGTCTTCAATTCGGGTGCCCTTTTGCCAATATTCGCTGGCATCAATCCCGTGCTCGAGGCGCGGCTCACGGGCAAACCCATCCTCCACGCTCGGCGCATTGGTCGGACGATCCAGCCGAATGCCAAAGACGCTCTCGAAACTTCCCGACGCCTCGGACAAGCCGAACCCCAGCAGGTCCAGAACCAGTTCGGGTTTCGCCAGAAGAGCGGCTTGAACTGCGGCCAGCCGGATCGCCTGCATATCGGCAACGAGCTTTTGCGAGTAGGGGGATTTTGGCGTGTCGGGTTTGGTTGTCTGCGGCGTTTTCAGGACGCCTGCCTCAATGGCGGCTTTCTTGTCCTCGGGACGGACCAGACCGGCGGTGATCTCAGCCTTGCCCGAACTGTTCACAAGGATGATGCAGCCCGCATAGGCTTTCTGATCCTCGGAATAGTCACCGTCGAGCGTGGACTGCAATTGCGAGAGCCGCGCCTCGCCGTCCTTGTCCAGCACACCCCCGTTGGCGAGCTCCGCCAATTCATCGTATTCCTCTGTTTCTTCTTCGGTCAGGTCGCCCTCGACTGGGTAGAGACGGGCCAGTTTCATCTGGTCCAACTCGTAGTAATTGAGCCAGGCCTCAGGGCGGGCCTCGGCCCATGCCCAGCCTTGGGTCTCGACCAGATCGGCGCAGGCTGCGTCCAGCTGTTCAGTGAAGAGCCGATCCAGAAGGGCAGGGGAGGCGAGGAAGGCTTCATCGGAGAAGAGATCGCGGGTGACTGTGCCACCCTCGGCCTCATAGGCCTCAAGGCCGACAAACTTGGCACGGCGGTCGGTGGCCTTGATCGCATCGGGATGCAGCGCATTCTTGATCGCACTCTCGGAAACGGCTTGCCCTTTGACTTGATCCAGAAGGCTCAGGGTCAGAGCTTCGTCGTCAGAGAGGGTGAAGGCCTTGGCATTTCCGAGGCTGATCTCACCTGCGGCCAGCGCGTCCAGAACGGGCGTGGGCAAACCGGCAAGGGCCAACCGCTGATAGACACGGGCTTCGGTGACAGCAAAGGCGAGCGCAATTTCCGGCACGGTCGCGCCGCGTGATTTCATGCGGCCAAAGGCGCGAATTTCGTCCGCGGGGGTCATATCTTCGCGCGCGGCGTTCTCGGCACTGGCCCAATCTTCAGCCTCGGCGGCATCAGTTGCCAGCTTGACCGGGACCGTGGCGAAAGCGCGCGTTTCGGACCGCTGCGCAATCATATGGATGGCGCGAAGTCGGCAGCCGCCCGCGACGATGCCGACCTTACCGTCTTCGTCCATGACGCCCGCAAGATTGTGGATGAGTCCGAAGCGCTCAATGCTATCTGCAAGGCTTTCAATGTGGGCGTCAGAGACCACTTTGCGCGGGTTCAAATCGGAGATGTAGAGCATCTCCAAGGGGATTTGCAGGATCACGGCACTGGCGACGTCGGTTTGGATGGGTTGTTGCTTGGTCATTGGTTTGTCCTTTCGGATGGCAGTCAGGCCCGCCAGAGAGCGACACAGGCGCTCGGCGGCTGGTTTTGTTGATAGGGGTAGGGAAGGGGGAGCCGGGCCACTCATGCGACCCGGCGCAGAGGCGTCACCACCAGCAGGAATAAATCACGGTCGATCCATGCTCGATCTCGGCCCGCGCCCATGCACAAAACTCCAGATCGTAATCACGGTATTCCTTGGCCTGCTCGTCTTGGAATTGATGGCCATAGAAGAACCCGCCCTCGCAACGGGGCAGGGCGCTTCCCTTCACCGCCTGTTCCAGTGTGTTGATGTCGGCAGCTTCCAACCTCAGTTCACCGCAATTCAAATCGGAGGCCGAAAGCCCGGTTCGCTCGGTGTAGAGAGCTTCCATGAAAGTCTGCAGCTTGGAATGCTTGCGCCAGACGAATTTTGGACTTTCGCCTTCCTCACCGCTCTCGGGGGTTTTGACATATGCATATTGATCAAGGCCCATGGCCTAACTCCTTCTCAAAGTGGGAGCGGCGCGGTGCTCGTTTTCTCCGACCATTTGGCCTTGGCCCGCTTACCGCCAGTGGCGGAGGCCTCGACTGATCTGTCAGTCCGAAAAGCCCCCGTGCTTTTCGGTTGGGCAGAGCAGGGGAGGGCGATAGCCCGTCCTGCGGCCGGACGGCGACCCGACACAGGGGGCCGGAGCGGTGAAATCGGGAGGGACCCGCACGTGGGAGGAACCGGATTTCTCTGCGGAGGCTGGCGCGGCACGCGACACCAGAGCCCCTGTTCGGGGCGCCGGTCGGATGGCAGGCGGTTTTCAGGATTGGAAACCTGCCAGCCGGGTCAGAGCGAAGCGGAGACGCGGCTGACCGCTGCTTCAAGCGATCGCGGTTTCGCCCGCGATTTCACCTGTGACATGCACGAAGGATCGTCTCCCGAATGGGCGGAAATGCCTCTGAGCGGTTCCGGGCGCAGCCAAGAGCCTGGTCAGCGTTATGCGCTGGCGTGCCCACACACTGACATGCGGGGATTCACTTTTTGTTCCAAGCCTGCTAGGCTTTGAAAAGGAGATTGCGATGTTTGTTCGACTTGAAAAGATCAACCCCGCGGAACACCAAAGACGGTTCTACGTGATGAACGTCGCCCAAACGCTCTTCGGCGAATGGTGCCTGATCAGGGAATGGGGCCGGATCGGCTCAGCCGGTGGACAAAGATTGGTCGATTACACGACAACGAAGGTAGAAGCAGAAGCCGCTTTGGACAGACTGTCCGCACAGAAATGCCGCCGGGGCTACCAGCGGCGCGATACACACTAAGCCAGTTCGGCAAAGCATCAGCTGTTGATTTCAACCTCGAAGGCTTTGATCGAGTCTAGGATGTCATCAAAACGCGGCGCATCCCCGATGATCATCTCCTGCATCCCGGAATAATCCCGGCGCAGAGCAGCGGTGAGAGCCTCATTGGGCATCAATCTCAGCGTTCCCGGGCGAGCCGCATCGTAGTTTGCCCAGGCGGCTTTAAAGAAGACAGACTTGTGATGAGCCACCAGCTCCAAAAGCTCCAAGCGACCGAGCGCGCGGGCCTTGGCCTCATGAGCGATGAGTTGTGCCATATCGTAGTAGTGGCGTGACATTCGGTCGGCGAGAGGTTTGGCAGGATCCTGATGGTAGAGCATGTGCAAGATCGTGGCCTTTTCCCAGAAGGTCCGCTCAACGCCCAACACGTTCACATCCACCCCAGCTGATCCCAGAAGACCAGGAAAGGCTTGATGAATATATGGAGAAATTTCGCGAACCTCGGCCGGCAAGTGAACCCCACGCGCTCCGAACTCGAAACGCACAATCGGTTTGACATAGCCATTGGAGGTCTCCGTCAAAGACGGATAGGCAAAGAGAAGAGTTTGGGCGTCGTTCGGATCAATCGTCAAAGAGAAGTCTTGATCCAAGCTGGCACCGAAAGCGGCATCAATCGCTGCTAAAAGCGGCCCAGAGACTTCCTCCTCTGACGCCTCTTGGAGTTCTTGGAGCAAGGACTTTCGCTTTCCTCCCGTCAGATCGGGGTTTTCCGGGTCGCGATCCCCTTCGAACCCCAGCTGCGCCCGATCAAGGGACAGATCCACGTCTTCTGAGAAGCGATGGATCATATTGTAGGCTTTGGAGAGGGATGTCCCTCCCTTGAAAATCATATGCTCGCCAAAGGCGGGCAGGGCGAAAAGACGCTTCAGGGACCAACAGACCCAAAAGTCTTTCTCGACGATTGCCTTGGACATTCCAAGCTGTGCCGCGGCTTCCTGAAATGCTTCGTCTCGTTGTTCGGGGGTGTCGTTGGCAAACTGATCCATACTCAGGCGTGCGCCACGATTTGCTGCACAACCGGGTGCATCCAGGCAGGCACATGCTTACTTTGCTTGGAGAGCAAAACCCGGTCCTTATCATTCAGCGCACGGGCCAGTTGCCCGATCATCTGATCATCAATCCGGTCCTTGCCGACATAACGCAGCGCCTGAAACACGGCACCGGTCTTCTGGCCCGCGCCAACCAGTGTCTTGGAGGACGCCTTGCGAAACTGGATCACCTGCCGACCGACTGTTTTTGTCCGGGTCGGGCCATCGGTCATATAGATCGGCTTGGACGGCACCTGAGTAGACAGCCCCAACTGATTGGCCGCCATAGCAGGGGAGGGCTGCAGCACTTGGTTGTCCTTGCGCGCCACCGCCTTCGCGATGTCATCCGCAGACGGCGACAGATAGCCGAAGCGCGGGCTTTTCTTGGGATAATCATAGAGCCCACGGGTCAAGCGCCGGATCATGCCCTGATCGGCAAGGCGCGACAACGCCTGGTCCACGCTGGCGCGGGACCCGATGTCCAGAAAGTCCGAGGGCGCAAAGATGGCACCTCGACCCTTCCCGATGATGCGTTGTTTGATCTTTGACGTAATCATGGCTCATCTCCTTGTTAGAAAATAATGTATGTTTTTCTGAAAGTCAATGTTGGGAATATCGACCAATCTCCCAGGCTGAACGTAAGCGGTGCACCGCTTACGGCTGAACACAGATAGCGCCATCCTCAAAGAAAGTGACAACGTCGCAATGGCGGCCGACAACTCAAATCCAGTCCAGAGACTGGCCCACCTGTTGCAGCACCCCGGAATGGACTTAGGCGGCCGTGACAATCGGGCGCGAGACATCCAGCACAAACACATCGACACGACCGCGCAGCACGGCAGGCAACTCCATTTCGATGGCACTTTGAAGCTCCAAGGCTGACTGAAATGCGTGACCCACAGATCCAGCGACGGTCTCGTCAGGACCGTACCAAAGAACCAAGAAGATACCCTGCTCGCCTGCGTCCGGATGCATCGCATAGCGCTCAGCCAATTGCGTCACGGCTGCTCCGAAGAGATCGCGATGCCATTGTCCCTTGCCCTCAATAACGAGCATTCTAGGTACACCATTTACCATGCGTGTCGCCGTCAGATCGCAACGATTTCGCTCTTCAAGCTGGTGTTCTACGACGTCATGGATGTCGAAAGGGCTCAGGCGAGGTTTCATCCAAGCGGCGACGCGTGCCATACCGCGCACCTCATTGAGCCGGGTGTCGCCATCATAAAACGGATCTCTCAGCCCAGTGTGCCCGGCTCGGATGTCTTTCTGGAATTCTTGAAACAACTCCAGCACAAGCGCGCGCATTTGTTCAACACTGGCGGGCAGTCCGACATCCATAAAGGCTGCGGTCTCAGCTGGGTTGGGACGAGAGGCCGTCATCGCTGACCTGCGACGCAGTTCCGCACGAATGCTGCGTAGATCATTGTGAGCGGGAGCGAGGATCGCTTCACCAAGCAACCGCCCGATGACCGGCAGGGCAACCGCCGCCTCGTCACGGCCGATCCGCCAAACGAGATTCCTCAGATAGCGATAGGCCGTCTCTCCTCTCGGGCTACCAGTGCCCCAACTCGAAGGCAGAGGAACGACAGGCCAATGCGGTAGATATGCGAGCAGAATACGCTCAATTTTCGGCGCGGACAGCACCGACCAGATCTCGTCTCCTTCGCGACCACTTTCACGTCGACGCTCCAACCAGAAGACAATATCCGGATCACGTGTCATATAGGCCCAGACACTTGAGTCGATTTCATCTGCAAACCAGAAGTTGCGCATGAACCAGAACTGTCGCTGCTTCTCATCCTTGTGGGGAAGCATGCCCTCATCAAGAGCCATGCAGCGCTCACGGATCAACTCCAAAAGTCCATCACGATCTCCAAAACCCGCCGCCATGTCGAACAGCGTTTCCAGTGTGCGGATCGAAAGCTCGGGGAACCGCCTCAGCCATTCAAGTGGAAGCGTAGCACGCAGATGATGAAGCGCGGGCTCGCGCTGGAGAATGTGCGGATCGGGCCATCCATTCATAGCTTCCAAAGAAGGTTCGATGTAGGCGCGCGCATAGGCCTCGCATTCGTCATGGATAAGCTGCGCACGGCACTGAACCTCCTTATGGAATGCCTGGTGTTCACCTTCAGCAAAGGTCTTGTAACCGCCTGTATCGGGAAGGATTGCGCGAAGAATCTCCGGAGCAACAGCTTCCAATGTTCCAGTCGCACGGAACTCCGCGACCGCCCCAGCAACGAAGATCCGAACCCAATCCCGGGCATCATCTTTGCCGACCGCCTCAATCGAAGGGCACCGGCCCCCTAAGGTTACCAAGCTTTGCCGTAGCGTATCTTCCGCATCGAACAAATCGTACGTCACCTCTGGGAGTTTGTCCGGTTGAATGAGATAGGCGCGCGCAAGATCATAGGTCCACTGCACGTCCGCGCCGCTCTCTATCGCCGCCCGGTTCGCGTGAAAGAGAGCGAGATTGGCTGCAGAAATCCGCCGTTCCCGGCGGCGGCGGCGCGTCTCAAACCTGTAGCGACGAGGCCTCTGTTCCCGCCAAACCGCCTTCCTGACACGGTTCATTCGCGCCCATTCCCTCATGAAGGCGGGCTTTTCAAGAGCCTGCTCTCGACAGTGGCACCGGAGGGCATCAGACCCTCGTACTGCGGTGTCCCCAAAGTAGCGATGGCTCGGCGCAAACTGTATCCACAGCCCAATATTGTCTTCGCGGAACGCGAGATCAACCAGATGGCGTGCATCACCCTCGCGCTCCTGCAGACCGGAATGTCCATAGTCACCGAGCAGATCAAAAAGCACATTGAAAATGTCGTCCTGGCTCCGCATGCCAGCAAAGGCGCGTTCGTGCAGTGCACGCCGCAGCACATCGTTACGCTGCAAAACGTCCACTGCCTGACTTTGCTTGGCGCTCATTCGCCCGTGGAAATGAAGATTTCGCACCCATGTCCAAATTTGGTCTGGGTTATAAGGCCCTGAAACCTGTTCGAAATAGCGATCGAGAAGCATGCCTGCAATTTTGCTGACGCCGTCACGACAATAGCACTCATGCCTTTCCTGCCCACAGGTACAGCGCAGCCTCGAGGTCATATCGTTTAACAAACGTATGCAGGTCTCTTTGTCGATTTGCCCGATGAGAGGCTTTAAAAAGTATCGCTCTTCGAAATTACGTGACTGTCTGGATCGGCGGTCCGTCGGATATAGCGCTACAGCCGCATCAAGAGTGGCATGCAGATATTCGAAAGGCGCTCCACTTCCCAAATGCTCTAAAATAACGGAAGCGAGCCGCAACGCATCGGAATTGCCAAGAGCGACAAGCCTTTGCAGAGCGTCCGTTGTGACAAATTCGCTATCATTCAGAAGACAGGACAACGCTTCCCGGCGTGTTCTGAAATTAGTTTCGTCATCAAAGAGAATAGCTTCGAGTTCAGAACGCAACCCTGTGGCCGCCGGAGCCCCAATAAGCAGTTCGAGCAAAAGTTCTCTGAGATGCCCATCATCGGGCGCGACAAGGAGGGGGCGAAGCGCAGGAATAATGTCCTGCGTGAAGAACCCGGAAGCTTGAAACGTGCGCCACCTGTCGCTGCGCCGGAAGTAAGGGTCGTCGTTGTTTAGCTCGGCCAGTGCATCAAGAAGCCTGATCCGGGACGTTACGGTAAGCCGTGACGGATCGCCATTAGACAGAACCGCATAGGCATCAAGATTGATCGCCATATCTTGAATGGCCTGCGACCCAATGGCCGCTATCCACCCAAGAAGGCCGCGAAGATCGTCCCGCACCACGCCATTCGGGGCGATCAACGCGAGGGACTGTGCCATCGTGAACCTGCAAGCGGGATCATCGATACGGCTGACGAGATGCTGTGCGGCACCGTACTCGGCAACGATCCTGTGAACTGGTTCATGCTGGTTGGGCAACATTCCGGGTCGAAAAAGCTTTGTTGCGAAGATGGACGAGGGCCCATCACCGTCCAATCCGATCGTCTCGAGTTGCGGATGGAGACCGTCCTCGGCGATATCCCCCACAGCCACGCCATCTGCACCAGAAAGGAGAAGCTTCGCGTAGACCTCATTTGCCCAGGCGATCCGTTTGTGTCTTGTTGGCGCGCCTGCGGCCCCGACGTTCGGGTTCACCTCTCTCGCAAGATGCTCCATTGCCAGCGTGAAAACATGAGCCCGTGAAGGGAGCCGCCCATTCGCCTCGACATAAGCGCCTGCGAAAAGGCGGAGGAACTCCGGATTGCCTAGAAGATGATGAAGATCAAAGCGGCAGATGTCGTCATGGAAGGCTTCAAACGAACTATCAGGATGGAGGTGCTCGAAAAGCAATCTCTGTTCACCGCTGTCCAGCGGAACGAGATGGGCAACAATTGGATCAACACCAAAGAGATCGCCAACAAGCCGGGTTTTCGCATCCTCCCATTCACCTGAACGACTGGACAAGAGGAGACGATCAGGCTCAGCATCTCGTATACGATGCAGAATGTCAAAAACGCGTCCGCCCCCGATCCGGGCCACCTCATCAAACGCATCAACAATAAGAGTCGTATTGCCCTGCTCGGCTCGAAAGGCACTGGCTCGAACGCGAACTGCTCCGCCCCGTTCTGCGACACTGTCGAGTAGCTTCGTCTTTCCGGCCCCAGGTTCGGCGAGGAGAATCGCGATCCCAGGCACTGTAAGCAACTCCGATTCCGGCATCAGCCGGCCTTCAAGACGAAGCGTGCGGGGGATATGGAAATGTCTGGAGATAAGAAGACCTCAATGCCCGAAATTTATAGTTACCATCTGATATGTATTCGTCCTCTCCCGGTGCAAGTAGTGGAAAATTTACAAGGCCGGAACGTAGTGGTTGATTCAGCACGAACACCCAAGCTGAACCACTCAAGCAGGCTGATCACTCTCCCAGAACGACGCCGCAGATTTAGATGCTCTCGTCGTCTCAACCGGCGCTCCCCGCGCTGCTATACCTTCCTGCTAAAGAATACCCAGCGCGCCTCGTCTTCGTGAAGAAATTTGGCCGTGTGATACCGAGACGGTGGGACGGCATCCGAAGTCATCTTGAAAAGTAGCTTGTCGATGCAGACCTCCGAGATCAAGGCGGAAAATCTTTGTCGCGACAGTCCGCCAGCACCTTTAGATCGGTCGACAGGAAGCTTTCTTTGAATTCCTTATTAAACGACGGCTGGAAGTACCGTATCGGAGGCGCCTCGGATACCCGACCTTTCGGCAGCCAGGTGGGCAATGCTTTGTCGCAATTCGACTGCGTCTCGTGCAAAACATCCGGAGGGGAGCGACTTGGGATTTTGTGAGGGATGGCGACCCCGCGCCCGTCATGTCCAAGCGCTGACCGCAAGTAGCCCTTTGTCTTGGAGCCAAGGTGACGATTTCTCTCGTATACGGGCCCCATATGGACTAGGGAGCGCAACACTAAAGGTAGGTTTCGATCTCTTGTCCGCGACAACTGTTCTATCTTAGCCAACTCTAAGAAACACTAACAAGCAGACATTGACTTCCGTGAGAACTTCCATAGACTTCCATGGCATTGGAGGTCTGTGATGAGCGGAAATTACTATAACTTTGCCGCAATTCGTGGCGTTCAGGCTGGGTCAGAATATTACGTCGTCATGGTGCCACTCAAAATGGTGTCAAAGATCTTCGAGTTCGACAGCCAGGAATTGCCAGCTGACCTGCGCGCTCAACGCGTTTTGTCGAATGTCCGTGTCCCGCAAATCGCTTCCTACCTTTCGGAAAATTTCGAAGAATATACCCTTTCGTCTCTCTGTGCATCCATAGACGGTGATTTGGAGTTCTTCCCCGCCAGCGACGGCCTTCAGTTCCGCAATGTCGGCGAGCTGCGGCTGTCGATGACGGCTCGTATCATCCTGAATGATGGACAACATCGCCGCGCGGCAATTGAAGAAGCTCTAAAAACGCGACCCAAGCTCGAAAATGAAACGATCTCGGTTGTGCTTTTTGTGGATGAGGGCTTGGAGCGCTGTCAGCAAATGTTCGCAGACCTCAACAAGAATGCGGTGCGTCCCTCCGGATCTTTGAATGTTCTCTATGACCGCAGAAACCCATTGGCGCGTTTGAGCACGCGCGTCCTGGAGGACATTCCATTTTTTCAAGCCTTCACCGAGCTAGAAAAAACCTCGCTCTCAAACCGAGCTAAAAATCTCTTCACCCTGTCGAGTCTAAATCAAGCCAACAAATGGCTCGCGGGACAAGACGCGGACCGGTTCGGTGAAAATACCGAAAGCACGGTCATCGCATATTGGCGCCAGGTTTCCGAAGTCATGCCTGACTGGCAAAAACTGACGCGCGGCGTGATCACGGCTGGCGACTTACGCAAAGAAACAGTTCATGCCCACGGCGTCATGCTGCAGGCGTTTGGCGTCTTGGGGGCACGGCTGATCGCAGCCAAACCAGATGGATGGGCGGAAAGTCTCGCTCCCCTTGCAGGGATCGATTGGAGCAAGCGCAATGTCCAATTGTGGCGTCCTCGCGTGATGGGTGCACGTGGCATGGATGGCAGTGTGAAATCCGTGCATCTTGCAGCAAACGTCCTGATTGGAGCTGTGGGCCTGCTGCTGAACGAAAAAGAACAAGCGAATGAAGACGACTACTTGGCGTCATTGGCTGAGGAGAAGGTCATCGCATGACATCAAACACAGATAACAACTTAGCAATGAATGCCGGCCTCGACCTGACCGCCCTGCAGAAGCACATCCGCGCAGTTTACAGGGCAGACGACCGGCCATGGGTGATCGGATATAGTGGCGGGAAAGATTCAACCTGTGCTTTACAGCTGATTTGGGGCGCTGTTCGTGCGCTTCCCGAAGACGAACGACGCAAACCCATTTTCGTCTTGAGCTCCGACACACTGGTCGAAACGCCTGTCATCGTGAACTACATCGACGACACATTGGCTGCGATCAACGCAGCGGCGGAAGATCAGAAAATGCCGATCACCGCACAAAAAGTCGTTCCGGAGATCTCGGATAGCTTCTGGGTGAACCTGATCGGTCGCGGGTATCCCGCACCGTCAAAACGCTTTCGTTGGTGCACCGAGCGGCTGAAAATCGACCCGGCCAATGCCTTCATCAAGAACCGCGTTGCCGAATACGGAGAGGTCGTCATGGTTTTGGGCGTACGGTCTTCAGAGAGCGCAACACGCGCTCAGGTAATGTCGCTACACAAGATCGATGGAACGGCTTTGTCGCGTCATTCGACCTTGCCGGGGGCCTTTGTGTTCACGCCAATCGAGGCGTTCAGTGTGGATGATGTCTGGGCCTTCCTCCTACAAAACCAGTCGCCTTGGGGATCTGACAACCGCGATCTACTGGCCATGTACCGAAACGCCCAGGCAGGCGAGTGCCCACTTGTCGTCGACAAGCAAACGGAAAGCTGTGGGAATTCCCGTTTCGGTTGCTGGGTCTGTACCGTCGTCACCAAAGACAAAGCTATGGAAGCCATGGTCGACAATGGCGAAGAGTGGCTGGAGCCCCTCTTGGACCTTCGAGACGAGCTTGCGGCGACGCAAGACCCACAGCGGAAACGCGAGTTTCGTGATTTCCGACGCCGGAATGGATCGGTCACTTTCGTAGGTGACGCAGAAACACCTATTCCTGGCCCCTATCTTTTCGACTACCGGAAGGAGATTTTGCGCAAGCTTCTTGAGGCGCAGAAGTTAGTGAATGAGAAAGCCCCCCCAGGCGAGAAAACTGCTCTGATCCAGGATGAAGAGCTTCGCGAAATTCGAAGGTTATGGCGGAGCGAGCAAGGAGATTGGGGCGATGCCGTCTCTGAGATCGTGAAAGAAACTACTGGGCGTGAATTGCCAGTGGATGGGTCTGATAGCTACGAATTTCAAGCCAGAGATGCCGAAGTGCTTGCGGATGTGTGCAATACTCACGAACTACCTCCGCGTCTTTTGGCCCAACTTCTTGAGGCTGAGCGTTCGGTTCGCGGATTGAAACGGCGCACACTCATTCACAGGAAAATTGCCGGCATCTTGGAGAAGGAATGGCGGGAAGAAGGGGAAGTCCTCGATGAGCGCAAGGAACGACTGGATCAGCGCAAGCTAGACGTTTCCCCTGACCCACTGTTTGAGACTAAAACATGATACTACAATCTCTACACCTCCAAAACTTTGGCCTCTACGGTGGCTATCATGAATTTGACCTCGTTCCTGATCCGGCATCAGGAAAAACCGTCATATTGGTGGTAGGTCACAATGGGTCGGGCAAAACGACCTTTCTGGAGGCAGTACGCCTAGCGCTCTATGGCAAACGTGCTCTTGGAGCGCGTGTGGGACAAACAGAATACGAGCAGTACCTTCTTCGGCGGATTAACAACACCGCTTCGGAACGAAGTGCGTTTGTAGAGCTCACGTTTACAAGTCATCATCTTGAAAAGGATGATACCTATACCGTTCGCAGAGCTTGGGCTTCTCGAGGAGCCAGTGTCGTCGAAAGCCTCCAGTTTAACCGCAATGGGGCACCGGTAGACGAAATCCCACGAGACGACTGGAATCACTATCTGGAGGACATCATACCGGCCGGAGTGTCACAGCTCTTCTTCTTTGACGGCGAGAAAATCCAAGACATCGCTGATGATCAGGACAACGCTGGACTTACGGACGCGATAAAATCTCTGCTCGGTATCGACCTCATCGATCAACTTCGCGGCGACCTAGCGCTTTACAAAGCGCGTAACGCAGACAGCCAAGACATACCAGATTTGGAAGCGACCAAGAGAGATCTGGAAATTGCGAGAACGGAGCTCGTGATTGCCGACGAGCAAATAGGCTCTCTATCTTCGCAACGTGCTCAACTTGCTCGACGCAGTGAAGCCGCTCAACTTTTCTTTGAACGAGAGGGCGGCAATGTTGCGCTCAGTCGCGAGACCCTGACCAACGAGTTGAAGAAGGTTGATACTGAGCTTTCAAAGAATACCGCGACCTTAAAAAACCTCGCGAATGGCGCCGTTCCTTTTGCACTCGCCCCCAAATTGGTGAAGAATTTTTCTTCTAAGGTCGAACGAGCGAAAGGAGTGCAGTCTCACAGGACGATTACTCAATTCATCGCTTCTTTCGAAGCCGCGATGATCAACAGTGCAGCAGATGAGTGGCAGGACACCCACTTCGAAACGCTGAGAGCTTTCTCAGCGGGTACTCAAGCCGACGCACGGGCAGTGCCCCTTAGTTCTGACCCCGAGTGGATACTTAGTAAGCTCAACACCATTGCGGACGACCGGGTCAAAGTTGCTGGGCTTGCCGCAACACTAAGCGAATTGCAAAACAAGCGCGCAGCCATTCGGGCTCAAATAAAGAATTTCAGACCAGGCGCCGCCGCAACTGCTTTCGAAGAACTGAAGAAAGCTGAGTACGAACTGGGTGCACTCGAGACGGAGCTGAAGCGCAAGCAAGCCGAGGCAACACAGCAAAGGGCACTTGCTGAACGACTTGAGCGAGAACTCCGCAAGTCGCAAGAAGCCGTCTTCGACATCGCGAGAGCAAAAGAACAACGAGACCTTGCCACCCGAGCTCAAACAGCGTTGAACGATTATGAGAAGCGCATTGTGCAAATGCGGCTCGCCTCGCTCTCAAACCATTTTATTGAAGCGTTCAACGGTCTGGTTACTCGAAAGAGGGTCGTGCAAAAAGTCTCAGTAGATCCCAACACCTTCCACATTCGGTTGTACCGTACTTCCGGGGAGGAGATCACCCCTTCCGAGCTGTCCGCCGGCGAACGTCAGCTATTTGCAATATCGATGCTTTGGGCACTAGGGAAGACAAGCGGACGAGAACTCCCCATGATCATAGATACCCCGTTGTCTCGTCTGGACCGGCAACACCGTACCAGCCTGATGGAAAACTACATCCCGCATACCAGCGCCCAAGTCATCATGCTTTGCACGGATTCCGAACTAACACCTGATCTCGCTACGATCATCGAACCGCATGTACACCGGCGCTATGAAATCAGCGTGGTAGACGGAGGTTTAACAACCACAGTTTTGACTTCATCATCCCAAAAGAGCGTCGAAGAAGCAGAGCCATCTTATGCACATTAGCAAGTTCCGCATTTCATCAGCAGCCACCGGCCAAGTCAGGATTGTCGCCCAAAAAGCCGGACTAACCCCTAATCTGGTTTGCAGGATGGCGATGCTAACATCATTCGAAGCAGGTCCTGTGCCTGGCACATCTCCAGAGGTGCAAGATGGCCAGGAATTCAATGCCTATACGCTGTTTGGAGATTTCCAACCCATTTTCTTGGACATGTTGAGATTTGTTGAGTTTGGGTCGGAGCCAGTGGACGTGGAAGACAGCGTTCTTCTAGACCGGCTCCGCCTTCACATTGACCGAGGAATTCGGCAATTGTCGGTCAGGATAAAGTCTCCGGCGGACGCGGCAGAACTACTCGCCGGGAGCATCTAACGCTATGGCCGACCCGATCTATCTTGACCATAATGCGTCGACACCGATCGACCCGGATGTTCTGGAAACTGTTCTCCGTGTAAGCCGTGATGTCTACGCCAACCCTTCCAGCATTGAGCACAGCCAAGGGGCAGCGGCGGCCAGGGTTGTTGAGCGAGCACGGTCTCAGGTTGCCGATCTCGTGAAATGCAAAGAGGCCGAAATCATATTCACGGGCGGCTCGACCGAGGCAAACAACCTCGCAATTCTCGGCGCCTATCCGCAGCTCGAGAAAACTGGCCGAACGCACTGCATCACATCGGCGATCGAGCACCCATCTGTCCTGGCTTGTTTCGAACACCTTGAAGAAAAGGGCGCGCGGGTCACACGCCTTGCCGTAGGCGAGGGGGGCCAGATTTCATTGGAAGAGCTCTCCGAAGCGCTTTGTGAACAAACGGGCCTCGTCTCCATCATGGCCGCCAACAACGAGACAGGTGTCTTGCAGCCCATCGCTGAAGCCGCACGTTTATCGGAAGCTGCCGGTGCACTGTTTCACACCGATTTCTCGCAGGCCACAGCATTTGTCCCATTGGATCTTCGCAACTCCTCCATCCATATGGCAAGCTTCTCCGGCCACAAAGCGTATGGACCGAAGGGCGTTGGCGCACTCTACCGCTCTCTGCGGAAACCCCGCGTGAACCTTCAACCGGTTCTCTTGGGGGGGGGGCAAGAGAAGGGGCTTAGGGCAGGGACCTTAAATACGCCTGGGATTGCCGGGCTTGGCCACGCCTTCGCGCTTATTGCCGAAGACATGGATGATGATGTTGAGCGTATTGGAGGCATTCGAGACCAGCTTCAAGCCGAACTCCAGCAAAGAATCTCACTCCAAATAAATGGTACGACTGAAGCAAGGTTACCCAACTCACTTTCGCTGACAATCGACGGTGTTGTGCCGCAAGCGTTGATGCACAAGCTCAAAGACGATCTGTGTTTTTCCGCTTCCAGCGCCTGTGCAACCGAACATGTAACGACTTCACATGTTCTCTTAGCGATGTTCGGAGAAACACCACGTGCGAGAAACGCATTCCGCCTAGGGCTAGGGCGCCAAACGAAGGCGGAAGACATCCCAAAGATCGTTGCCCAATTCGAACGTGCGACAACGGAGTTGCTGCGTCTGCGGACCCGATGATGTCAGCGCTCAGCGGCAATTTTCTTCGAGAACGACACAACGTATAGGATAGGTGCTGCACCGTTCTAAAATTCGTTTATGTTCATATTTTCAAAGACAAGATGTAACTGCTAGGCTCATGTCCATTAAGCCCCTGTCAGGCATTCCCCCGGTAGACACCTCGCCCTAAGAAAAGCATCGACCACTCATGACCCTTCGCCAGTTGCCCACACTTCCTACACTGAACACGTCAAGCAACGGCATGATATCCGAATTCTATGGTCCTGCGTTGGCTGCCGCCAATCGCTACGATCGTGGGGTCGGCTATTTCACCTCGAACTGGCTAAGACTAGCTTCGTCAGGACTAGCTGTTTTCGCAGGAAATGGTGGGAGGGCAAGGTTTGTCGTAAGCCCGCATATGGGTGCAGAGGATTGGGCTGCACTCAACCAGGGAGATCAAGCCAAAACGGACAGTCTCCTCTACGAAAGCCTGCGAAGCGTCGTCGAGGATCTACCACACGCACTGGAGGCACAAACGCTGTCTGCTTTGGCCTGGATGATCGCGGATGGCCTTTTGGACATACGCATTGCAGTACCCAGAGGTGACCTTGACGGCGATTTCCACGATAAATTTGGCATCTTCTTTGATGAGAGCGGGCACAGCGTCGCTTTCCATGGGTCTCAGAACGACAGCGCCAAGGCATTTCGCAACTATGAATCCATCAGCGTCTTCTACTCCTGGGTCGATGAACGAGAGGCTCGACGAGTATCTGAGCACGCGCAACGTTTTGAAAGGATTTGGCAAAACCAAGATCCAAATGTGCGCACCCTCCCATTGCCTGATGCAATCCGAAAGAACCTAGTTCAATTTACTGACGGCCTTGGCCGTCCATATCGTGCACCCAGACAAATCGCACGTCGTTCGGGCGGAGACAAATGGGCACATCAAACCCAAGCAGTCGATAAATTTCTTGAAGCTGGGAACGGTGTCCTCGAAATGGCCACGGGCACTGGAAAGACCAGAACGGCATTCAAGATTCTGGACGAGTTATTGCAGCGCCGAGAGATCACTGCGGTCGTAATCACAATGTCAGGTACTGACCTGCTCAGTCAATGGTATCGCGCCGCAATTGCAAATTCTGATCTTGCGGTCTTCCGTCATTTTGGGAAGTGGAAAGAGGCGTCATCTTATATGACCTGCCGCCTGCCAAAAGTGCTGCTGATCGCCCGGCAACAGCTCAAGAACGTAATACTCCACATCGAAGACAGCGATGTCGCTCGCTCTTTGCTAGTCTGTGACGAAGTTCATGGGATGGGATCCCCATCGATGGTGAAAGACCTATCTGGACAACTTCGAAGGTTCCCATATCGGTTGGGCCTTAGCGCGACGCCGGAGCGCGAATACGATCAAGAAGGCAATCAGTTCATTTGCGACGAAATTGGTCCGGTGATTTTTAAGTTTGGCCTAGAAGATGCGATCGAAAAAGGCATCCTTTGTAGCTTTGATTACACAGCCCTTGAGTACACTCTGTCAGATGAGGACAAATCCCAAATCCGGCTACTGATCAAACGCCATCACGCGAAAAGGGCCGCTGGCGAGCCGCAAAGTGATGAGGTTCTTTATAGAGATATCGCGCGCGTGCGCAAAACAACGAAAGAGAAAATCCCCGCCTTTAAAGAGTTCCTCTACAAGTATCCTCAGCTCTTTCAAAGATGCTTGATCTTCGTGGAAACAGCTGAGTTTGGCAGAGACATCCAAGCATTGCTGATGACTGCCAAGATACCGTTTCACACCTACTTTCAATCTGATGAAAGCAACAATCTCAAGCGCTTTGCAGATGGAAGCCTTGAATGCCTTATTAGCTGCCACCGGCTCTCTGAAGGTATCGACATTCAATCCGTTCAGAACATCGTTCTATTCGCATCCTCAAGAGCAAAACTTGAAACCATTCAAAGGCTTGGGAGATGTTTGAGAACGGATCCAGAGAATCCAGAGAAGCGAGCGCATGTGTTAGATTTTGTAGACTTCTCTGTGCAGCCCAACGAAAGTACCGAAAGCGGTTCAGCCGATGTCGAACGCTATGAGTGGTTTAAGGGGTTGTCGGCAGTGGCGCCTCAGGATGGAGGGAATTATGAGCTCACAAAATGAAATCGATCCCGACATCGTGGAGGCAATTGCAGACGCTTTAAAAGGAGCTGGACTGCAAGGCACTCCTTACGGAAAAAAATTTGAACAGAGGATAAAGAACAAATTGGTCGGTCAGTTTGATGAATCTGACCTTTTTGATCTTATTGGCGATCTTCCCCTGCCTCATCAAGGAAAGGTAAAATGAAGGTCAGAATTACTGGTTGGAGAGCAAAAAACCTTCGAGGATACCTCAGGGATATCGAGATCGACTTGTCATCGCAACCAAAGCGGTGGACGCTTCTTCAGATGCCTAACGGAACGGGCAAGACCACGACCATGCGCCTTTTTCGTGATGCGCTGACAGGAGCAACTCTATCCTCAGCCGAGGTAAATAGCCTCAAGGCTGACGACACTGTCGAACACGGCATGTTCGAGCTATCTTTGATGATTGACGACGAGCCTTGGCGTGTGGAAATGAGTTTCGATTTTCGTACAGGAAGATGTGAGTACAGCACAACGTCTGTAGGGATCCGGTCTGGGGGCAACAAGCCGGGACGGTTGCCGACCGTTCTGCGAGATACTCTGCAAAAAGGTATTACCGAATTATTTGTGTTCGATGGCGAACTTGCTGCTGAAATCATAGAACTTGGCGCCAAACGAGCAGATAACTCAATCAGAGCGCTTTATAAGCTTGACAGCTTCGGCGAGTTGGAGAGGGATATTGACGCTCAGGTAAAAAAGCGGCGAAACAACGCGGCATCGATTTCTGCGGCGACAACAAAGAATTCAATTGATCGTTTCACCAGAGAACTCGAAGAAGCCGAGACCACGCTCGCGCATCTACAACGTGATGAACGCAAGCTTCAATCCGGAAGGATTGAAGCCGAAAAAGCAATTGCCGAACTGGAGAGCAAGATCGGAGAGCTGTCCAGTCAACAAGAGAAATATTCGGACGAATTAGCCGAGATCAACCAACAGATACTTCAAGATAAGTCTGCGATTTCTGAGTTGACGGCACACTCTACCGAATTGTTTCGTTCGCCCCCACTGTTTCACGATACCGTTCGCGAACGCCTCGACTCTCTTGGGGGCACGATGCAAAAGCTCAAACTCCCGCGAACGATGTCAGAAGAGTTTTTTCTACAGCTCGCAGACGACGCTAATCATAGCTGCATTTGCGGCCGAGAGCTTGGCCCCGTCGAACGGGAAACCATCCGGAAAAATGCAAAGGAGTTTCTAGGCCACGACCAGATCGCTGTTGTCAATCAGATGAAGTTGGCATTGAGGGACTCAGGGCAGAGTGGCGAAACACTAGGCAATGCATTAGAGCAGCTACGAACGGCGCGAGATCGTTTGCAGATGGCTGAGCAACGCAAGCTTCGCATAGAGGATGAATTGGAAGAGGCTGGCCTGACGGAGATCGGAGAATTCAAAGACGAGAAAAGTAAGATCTCTTTCCGCTTGGAAAGTCTGCTCGAAGCCCTGGACAAGCTAGCAGGCGATCATTTCGACTTCAGCGACATTGCCTGGAAATCAAACATCCCCGCGTGCAAGAGAGAAGTTAAAGCTCGACAGAGGAAGAGGGACACGGCTGCCGGAACATATGAATTTATCCAAAAGACCGAAGCGCTCAAAGCCTTGGTAAAGAGCGTGGAAAGTAATGCCATCACTCGCCTTCGAAGACGGATCAAGTCATCAACCAACAAAAATCTTGAAGATATCCTGGCAAACGAGCAGCTGAGGGTTGCTTCGATTGATGGGAGCCTGCGGCTTACAACCGACGACCTGGAGCTGAAAACATCTGTGAGCGAAGGTCAAAAACTTGCCGTTTCGTATGCCTTTCTTACCGCTCTGCTTGCGGAGGCGCCGCATCGGTTTCCATTCATTGTCGATTCACCAGCGGTCTCGCTGGACGTAGAAATCCGCCGAACCGTCGGGGAACTAATCCCACCTCTTTTTGAGCAAATGATTATTTTTGTGATCTCAAGTGAACGCGAGGGGTTCGCCGAGACCTTCTTCAGCCGCGGCGACGAAAACGTAGAGTTCATCACGATTTCGATTGATCCGGTAACTGGGCGACCCGCGCAAAAGAAGGGACAGAAGGACTTTCGAAGCTTCCACACAAACCTTGGGGGTTCAGTATGAGTTTTGTCCTTCACAAAGACGTACGCGATTACTTCGGATATCGTGACCAAAGGATGTTCCATGGTACTCCGAAAGAAAAGGACAAAAGCCGAGAACTTCTTTTATTTGATGCATACTATGCGTGTCTTCTGGCTGGAACATGCCTTTCAGGGCTGGGACGCGAAAGCGACCTTGAGAGCACTAATTTTATCGATGGATATCCTGAGGTATTTAAAAACAGCAAAGAGTTTATCGCGGGGCTGATCGTTGAAGCCGAGCTTCGCCGGCTGGATACTGAAGACTACTCGGACAGGGATTTTGAGCGCGAGATTGCCAAGTTGCTCGATGTCAACTCGCCTACGCGGCTTAGCGAGGGCGCCGGGATTGCAAAGGCCAACCTCTATGCGGCCGGCGGTTTTGATTTCATTGTTGAAAAGCTTCAGCCAAAGCCCGTGAGTGCACAAGAGTTTCTGCTCCGGTTCCATGATCTGTGGGAACGGGAGGTATCGAACAGATGACTGGCACCGAAGGTCAACCAATCCTCGCTGCTCTCAGCTTCCGACCATCGCAAACAACTATCTCAGCCCTCCTCGGCGGATTTGGCACCCTTTCAGTTCCAGATTTCCAGCGGGGCTACGCTTGGGACGACGAAGCTGTTTCCCTTTTCATTAATGATGTGGACCGTTGCCGAAAACGAAGACAGCTATCGGTTCCTCAGCCACACTTTTTTGGAGCCGTAGTTACCAGCCCTGGAGAAGCACCGGGCACATCGCGCCCCCATCTGACGGTAATTGACGGTCAACAAAGGTTGGCGACAGTATTCTTGCTCATCACCGCATTAAGACGCCGCTATGAGAAAGCACATGTCGCAACACTAGCCGCCGGAGATGTCGAAGAGCTTGCCGACTACTTTGGTTCACGAGCTAGCAATCTGGTTCGGGCATTCGAATGTGCACATGATATAGAATTCAAATCGCAAAAATCAGTTCGAAAGCTGATTCTGAATAAAGCGGATGATCCTTTCTTTGCGAGCTTGTTAGCGCAGGAAGACCGTACTCCGTCCCGTGCTTCTCACGAACGGTTAGAGCATGCGAATTCTGCAATCGAAGCGTACCTTGATGAGCTTGAAGATCGCGCAGAGAATGCTGAAGACACACGAAGGGTATTGGACAGCCTATATGTTGTATTCCTGAAGGACTGGCTGATCGTTCAGCTTGCCGCGGGAACAAACCGAGAAGCAAACCGTATCTATCGAGTCCTCAACAGCCGTGGAGTACCAGTTACCAACTGCGATCTACTCCGCGCATCAACTTTGGATTTCGCGGTGAAGAAACTCGAGGGGGCCGATATCGACGCCATGGCCGCTGACTGGGATAGCATTCTAACGGGAAGCGGTTTGCCCCCTGACGTCGCACTCGACGCTGCTTTTTGCTCTCGCACCGGCATTATCCGCGCCCAGAACGGATCTGTAGATCAAATCGAAGAGGAGCTTTTCCCTCACCTGCAATCCGACGAGAAACCAACTATCGAGGAAGCAAGGGATGTCTTCCGATCCGTTTGCAACCTTAGAAAAGATGTTGAAGAACTCACCAAGATAGCAAGTGGCCAGCTCTGCCAAGCCGCGCACGTTAGCTTTACACCTGTGTTTCGATCCAGATTTGACGCTCTCTTTTCGGTATTGGGTCAAAATTACTGCCTACCGTTGCTGCACGCAGCATCGTGCCTGCCCCCAAAACACTACGTGAAATTTTGCGATATCGTCGAGCGTTTTGCCTTCCGGTATGGCGTTGTAGTTAGGGCACCCATTCACGCTCTGGAACCGGTGTTTTCTGAGCATATACGAGCTTTAAGAGCAAATCCGGAAGGCTTTCGCATAGGGGATCTAAAGGCCGACTTGGCCAAATTGGTCGACGCGTACGCAGGTGAAGAGCTATTCAGGGAGCGCCTTCTCACTATGGAGTACGGTCGAGATACCCGAAAACCATTGAGATACGCCTTGGTCATGGTCGAACACATGAGCCGCTGGTTTGATGAAAACCCTCAAGGGGCACCAGTTTGCAGAGATGCAACCCGGGTCATCGATTTTCGGAGCATCACTCTGGAACACATCGAAGCTTCCAACGCGGCAAACCTCGATCCGGAGCTCACACCATACATAAACAACTTCGGGAATCTCACGGTCATGAGCCAAGCGGAAAACGACGCTGTCGCCAACAAACCATTTGAACAGAAGAGAGCCGTCTTCTCCAAATCAGGGTTGGCCATCAATCGCTCAATCGGTGAGTATGAGACTTGGAACCTCGAGAACTTCAAAACACGCCAGCAAAACCTACTGGAAAGATGCCTGGCCATTTTCTCGATTTGAGAGCGCGTCCGGGCCAGAGAGCACGTTTATTCAAATGGCAATCGAGAAACCACTTCAACTTGAGGAACTTATGGAGCAACCAGACCTTCTTGATTTTCTAGAAAACAGAATGTCGATGACAGATGTTTATCAGCCAGTTATCCTAAAGGAGCTTCTTCTAAACGGAGGCGAGAGTACAAAGAGTCAACTCGCTACCGCTCTTGCAGGCCATGACCTTGCTGTGCAGGAGTATTACGAACGGGTCGTAATGCGTTGGCCAAAGAAGACACTTACCAAACACGGTATGGTCGAATACGAGCGAAAAGGCTCTAGGTTTCGATTACTGACCTATCCAACGAACCAAGCGGATTTTGACCAAGCAGTAGCCATTTGCGATGAAAAGATCACTGGGTGGTTTGAGAGGAAAATGACGCGCGAACGCGCTCACGAGGCAGGAGCATCGATCCGATATGAAGTTCTAAAGTTGGCCGGAGGCAAATGCCAACTTTGCGGGATCTCCTCGCAAGTTCGACCTATCGATATTGACCATATTGTTCCCCGATCAAAGGCCAACAAGGACGGGAAGGTCAAGATGAATGGAAAATTGATTGACGTAAATGACCGTCAGAATCTGCAAGCACTCTGCTTTTCTTGCAACCGAGCTAAACGGAACCAAGACAACACAGATTTCAGGCGCCGCAATACCTTGATCCGTGACAACGTTGCAACTTGTCATCAAGACGCTCGCCAAGGCCCAGAACTCAAGAAACTCGAACGCGAAGTATTGATTTCAGCGCTCTATGAAAAGCTCGAAATCGATTATCTAAGCCTGATGCAGACGAAAGAAACTCATCTCCGCCAAGAGAAGCTCGCTGACGTGATCGAGCTTGCGTTTGCTCTTGGTGGGCAATCGGGCATCAACAGAGAAAGCCTTTTGCAGCTTGTTGAGCAAAAAAGGAGAAAGTTTGGCGGTTATGAGAAAGGGTACTTCGGCCCCGGATCTTTGGCGGCTCAATGAGAATGGATCGTAAGGCTTAGAACGAACATCTATGCCGCACCGAGCATCACCGAAACCCATTTAACATAGCTGCGGCCAAGAAGGTCTTCATGTTCTCCCAATACTTGAACGCCTAGACCCCACAGGTTCATAGGGTTCGTCGAGCTTGGTCGATTATTTTTTCTACTTCCTCCGTTTGAACATCTGTAAGGTTTTGTTCCAATTTTAGAAGGAAAAATAGGACCCTTCGGATCTGAGTGCGACCTTGCCCAGAGGCCTGCTGGAACGCTTCGTGCGAAAAATCAATAGCAGCAATAGGCATCAGTCGCTCAAGAAACCAATCTTCGGAAAAATCCATATCATTCAATGCCAACGGCGATAGGGCCCTGAGCGTATCAAATAGCGCCTGCATTCCCACTGTTTTTGTGAGATACGAATTGATTCCCAGTTCAGTTCCATAGGCCTTCAGAACTGCTTTGAAAAAGTTCGACACGGCTCCCAGCAATACTTTGTCACGAGTCTCTAGGTAAATAGAACGAAGCGGCGATCTATCGACGTGTGTAGACGAGCCCAACTTCGATCTCTTATTTTCTCGCCCTGTTCTTAGTTCATCAGCATCTCTTTTGGGTGAGGTCGAGATCAGACGAGTAATCCCATCAACTACAGTCGCAGTGGATATCATCCATCGATTATCGGCTTTTGCCTCGGCGCGAGTGATCGCAAAATCGTTCTCCGCCGCTACCAAAATGCGACGATACAATGGGCTGGATGGATCTGTGTTGAGTTTTCGGGACAAAAAAACTGCGAGCTTCTCAGGAGACCAGAACTCTGGTGGTTCTTCATCAATATTGTATCCAAAGAGCTCATAAGTTTGACTGCGGTCTACCGGTTTTTGGGTAGAGTTGATTGTAGCAAAAAGATATGCCTGATATGGGCGTGGGAGGTCCAGAAACACCGAGCAAAGTATGGGCATTCCGAGCCGTCGCTCAGCGGCCTCCGTAAACCCAAATAGGCGATGCTGCCCATCAATAATTGGCGCTAACGGTTCTGAACTTGGGATGATCAACTGACAGCATCCACTTTCTTCGGATTCCATTTCCACTCTCCACTTCTTAGAAGAGTCACTCACAGACAATCCATCCGCCATGGCATAATTTGCCGCCAGGATTACTGAGTTGGGAAACGCCACCTCGGACGTGCCGATGTATCGACCAATTTCTTTGATACGTTTATGGTCAATGTCCCTCTGGGACCCATCCAATCGATAGCTATCGCCGTCGATCACTGCTCGAAGGCGGTCCGTATAGCAAACCTTTAGTAGCGTTCTAGCTGGAATGGCGACGGCATAGAACTCACCCAATGGCTGTTCAACGCGGATTGCTGGAAACCGAGCGAAGTCAGCTGAATCCTGTTCCATATTCATAGCTTAAATCCACCGCTGTCACCTGCGACGCCATCGTCTAACTCGCCACCGAGTGCCTCGACCGCAGGGAGCTGAGAGTACTTTCCGTCATCCCAGTTCGCAATCCACCACGTGACGATCGCTAAAACTGTGCCTGAAATCAAATAGAAAGAGGCATCACCTTGTGAGATATGATCTTTGAGAGCAGCCATGATTGCTAGAGATATTATGGCCAGCAGAAGCACAATCGCAAAAGAACGAAGGTTCTTTTGTGTATCTTCAACTACAATAATTTGCATACAGGATAGTGATCCTAGTCCAGCAAAGAAAGTAAGAATTGACTTAGCAACGCTTGGATCTTGCCAGATACTCGACTGCGTTGAATTTGGTACTCCAGTTTGGCTCGGAGCTGCCAGCGTAAGCCATGCCTCAGCCAACGCAACCCAAACCCCTGTCGCACCGATCATCATTGAGGCCAAGAAAAAGAAGACGTAAGAAGGCTGACCAATCGGACTAAATAGGCGTTTGGAAAGAGCTTTCATTAGCGCGCTCCATTCAGGAGTTGTGTCTGTCTGCTTCTTTTTTCTTCGAAATTTTTGAAATATTCTCATGCCCACTGAAACCTCTGCATCGACCTTCCTGACAAGGGACTAGAGTCCTTCACTTCTACCAATATTGGACGCATTTTAGGGCCGTTCTTTTAAGTGGCAAGACACCTGAGAGCACTAATTTTAGCTTTGTTTGGAACCTGTTAGCATTCATGTTCCGCTGACCCCGTATCAATCAACATAGACTGACCGATGGTAGATACCGTTGATGCCCAGATCGACAATTCCCGATCGATTACTATCACCTTCACAGCACGGCTCATGCAGACGAGCATACCGGACAGCAATAACCCTTCTTGAATGCACAATATTGAACTCTGTCCCACTGATAATTTCGTACGCCCGACCACCTACTAGCTTAAGCGCATATCGAAAAGCCGACAATGAGCATTACAAAGCAAATTTCACCACTTATATTATACATAATAAAACTTATGCGGCACATTCTTGTAGCTGGGGCACATTCCATTTTGGATTGCATCACTCGATAAATTTCTGATGCAGATCAGGAGGATGTGATGAGACGACCCTACCGCAAATTGAACCTCGATGAACGTAGAATTCTGGCAACGATGCTTCAGGCGAAGGCCACGAAGACAAAGATCGCTGAGGCACTTGGTCGAGACCGCTCAACAATCCACCGCGAGATCAAGCGCAATTGGTGGCATGATGAAGAAGTTCCTCAAGCTGATGGTTACTGGCATTTGTCAGCGCAGATGCTCGCGGATCGGCGGCATTTGAAGCGTCGCAAGCTGGAGTGTCATGAGGATTTGCGCAATGAAGTTATTGCCAAATTGAAGGAAGGTTGGTCGCCCGAACAGATAGCAGGCCGGCTCAAGATCGAACCGCGTGCGCCATACCGGATCTGTCATGAAACAATCTACCGATATGTTTACTCTGAAAGTGGCCAGTCTCAAGAGCTCAGCCGTCACCTCTCTGAGCGCCAAAGAAAGCGGAAGCCGCGTTACGCGCGCAAAGCCCGTGATCGTGTGTTTCCCTTGGAAACAAGCATTCATAACCGCCCTGACGAGATCAATGACCGGAGCCAATTCGGCAACTGGGAGGGTGATCTGATGATCTTTGAGCGCGCACAGGGCAACGCAAACGTTGCTACGTTGGTGGAACGGAAAACACGCTTCACGGTCTTGCTGCGCAACAACGACCGCAAGTCACGACCTCTGATGAATAAGCTGATCGACGAGATGTCTCCCCTGCCCGCACAAGCCCGACGCAGCATCACGTTTGACCGGGGGTTTGAGTTCACTTCCTGGCGCGAGTTGCAAAACGGTATGGGCACAAAAGCCTGGTTCTGTGACCCCCAGGCGCCTTGGCAAAAAGGTTCGGTAGAAAACATGAACAAACGGGTCCGCCGATACCTTCCTCGGGACACTGCCCTGCTGTCGCTCCAAAATCGACATTTGAAGTCGCTTTGCGATCGTCTGAACGCGACCCCGCGTAAATGTCTGGGCTACAGAACACCGGCCGAGGCGTTCAGAGATGAATTGCTGAAACTGGAGCGACGATGACGTATCTTTCCCACGCAGTCCGATGCAATCGAAATGGAACTCACATGGGCGCGCGCTACCTTGAACTGCGACTCCTATTAGAAACCAATGGGTTATCTAATAAGGAGATTGTGCCATGAGTGGCTCCTACAAGCAATTGAACATCGAAGAACGGCGTAAAATCGAGCGCTGGCTGAGTGCTAAAGTGCCAGTTCGCGAGATGGCGCGTGTGTTAAAGCGCTCGAAAGCGACGCTGTACCGCGAATTACAGCGGAACTATTTTGTCGACGAGAGCCTGCCAAAATACGCGGGCTATTATGGCGCGGCGGCGCAATTGAAAGCTGATGGCCGCCGTGCTCGGCAGCGCAAGCTGATCAAGCATCCAGATCTCGCCAAAGACGTCGTTCAACGGCTCAAGAACGGCTGGACGCCCGAGCAGATCGGAAACCGGATGATCCATGAGCGCGCACCGCTACGTGTCTGCCAAGAGACAATCTATCGCTACATCTATTCCAAGGAAGGCATGGCGCAGGAGCTTTGGTGGTATCTGCCGGAACACCGCAAGTCCCGCAAACCGCGGCGGGCCAGAAAGCGCCTGCCCCCAAAATTTGACCGTGATGTCAGTATCCTGTTTCGCCCAGATGACGTGGCGCGCGATACCTTTCCCGCAACACGCAGCCTCCGGCACAAAGCGCCACAAGCGCCAGCGTCATGCCCATGGCCTGCCACGACCCTCGCTCCAGAATCATCCCGGAGACGGGCGCGCCCAGAAACGCCGCGATGCCGCCGAACTGTGCCAAGGCCGCCAGAAGCCGGGTCGAGGCCGCGCTTGACCGCGAGACGACCAACACCGCGCTGAGCGTTGCCGAGGCGCTGACCCCGGCGCAAAATGCATAGGCATACATCGGCACAGGCGAGGCCATTTGGAACATCAGACCGGCAGAGAGCGCCGCGAGGGCAAATCCAGAGGCCGCCATCACAATCGCCGCATCGCCTTTGAGCCGCGCCAGAAGCCAGGCGGTAAAGAAATTGCCGACCGGCACCATCAAAGGCACGAACCCGGCGCGAAGACCGCCGATATGCGCCGGATTTTGCGCATCATAAAGCGGCAGGAACGAAAAGAACCCCATCGACAGGATCACATAAAGCCCAAAGGCCACGGCAATCCCCCAGGGCAAATCCGACAGTCTGAGGGGCGAGGGTGGCGGGGTTTCCAGGGCAGAGCCTTGCCGCTCCGCGTCCCGATGCGGCAAAACCAAAACCGGCAAGGACAATGCGGCCACGACCGCCGCCATCGCCGCGAACCCGTCGGTTGGCGACCATGCGGCGGGCAGCATCGCGGCCATCGCCGCCGAGGCCGCAAAACCCAGCGGCACGACACTGCCCCAGAGCGCCATGAACACCGGCCGGGCCCGCCCGATCGGCGCGCCGGCGAACCATGCGGGGGCGGCGACGGCGGCCAGGACATAGCCCGCGCCCTCGAACACCCGCACCGCCATCATCATGTATGGCGCCAGTGGCAGGGCCAGCATCACGGCGCCCGATAGGATCAACAGGGCCGAAAGCTTGAGCACCCGCGCCAATCCGTAGCGCGCCACGGGCCGCGCCACGAACCCGGCAAACAGCGCCACGAATAACGTGAGGGCGGAGGTCAGAAAGCCGACAAACCCGAGCCCCACCCCGGCGTTTGCGGCGATCTCTCCGGCGAAGGGCGCGATTTTTCCCAACTCGACCCCGGTGGCATAGCCGAACGCCAGCACGAAGCCCGCCTCCCACAAGGGGGCGCGAAAGCTGCGGCGGTTCATGAGGCGTCGGACCGGGACAGAAGCCGCGGCGCGGGGGCGGGTTCCGGCCCGCCCTCCCGATCCACGAAACAGGCGGCCATTTGCGGATGGTTTTGCGCCTCATCCAGTGTCAGGACCGGGGTGACACAGGCATCCACGCCATCGAACCGCGCGCTCCAGTCGGCCAGATCGCGTGCCGCAAAGGCCGCGCGAAACGCCGCCGCCATGTCCGGCCAGCGCGTGCGATCGGACTGGCAATCGGCAAAACGGTCCTCCAGATCCAGAACGCGCAGGAGGGTGCGAAAGAACACCGGCTCGATCGCGCCCACCGCCATGTAGCGCCCGTCGCGGGTCTCGTAACAGCGGTAGAACGGCGCGCCGCCATCGACGAGATTGCTTTCGCGCTGGTCCATCCACGCCCCTTGCGCCCGTTTGCCATGCACGAAACTGGCCAGATGGGTGACGCCATGGATCATCGCGGCATCGACCACCGCGCCCTGTCCGGTCTCGCGCGCCTGCCACAGCGCGCTGAGCATGCCAAACGCAAGATACATGCCACCGCCCCCGAAATCACCGATCAGATTGAGCGGCGGCATTGGCGGGCGATCCGCCTCGCCCAAGGTGTTCAAGACGCCGCTCAGGGCGAGAAAGTTGAGATCATGCCCGGCCAGATGCGCCATCGGCCCGCTCTGGCCCCATCCGGTCATCCGCCCGTAGACCAGACGCGGGTTCAGCGCCATGAGGCGGTCGGGCCCAAGGCCAAGGCTTTCCATCTTGCCCGGCCGGAAGCCTTCGATCAGCGCATCGGCCTTTTGCACCAATGCACAGGCCTGAGCGACCCCGGCGTCTGTTTTCAGGTCGAGATGGATCTCTTGGCGGCCCCGGTTGAGGAAACTGCCCTGCCCCGGCTTTGGAATCGTCCCGGCGGCAGGCATCCGCGAAATTCGCGTTACCTTCGCCCCCATATCGGCCAAAGCCATAGCCGCAAAAGGCCCCGGCCCGAGCCCCGAAAACTCAATTACTTCTATATTTTTCAGTGGCTTCATGTGCACTCTCCTCCCCGTGACCAAAAAGGCTTCACTTATTATTGATATAATGGTCTGACCATTATATACACAACGATACACTGAGGATACATCGCAAACCACCACGTTCACCAAGCAGAAGACGCCAGCAGAACACATATGAGCCAAACGCACCGCCCTACCCCCGCGCCAAGCGCCGAAACCCTGCCCTTTTGGCAGGCCGCGAAAACCGGTGAGTTGCGGCTGGCGCAGTGCCGCGATTGCGGGCGCATCCCGTTTCCGCCGAAACCGCGCTGCCCGGACTGTCTGACCGAAACGCTGGACTGGGTGACGCTGTCGGGGCGCGCAACGCTTCGCGGCTGGACCGACATTCATCTGGATGCGCTGCCGGGACACAAGGCGCCGATCTGTCTCGTGGAATGCGCCTTGGTCGAAGATCCGCGCGCGGTCATCGCGATGATCGACGAAAGCGGCTCGGCCCGAGGTGCGGCCCCCGACAGCCCGATGCAGATCCGCTTTGAAATGGATGAAAACGGTTGGGCCTATCCGCAGGCCATCTGCGTTGAAGGCACCAAGCCATGACCACGGATATCGTCATCGCCGGTTTCGGTAGCTCCGCCATCGCGCGCAAATCGGAGCGCTCGATCCTTGGGTTTGCCCAGGACGCCATTCTCGCGGCGCTGAAGGATGCCGGCCTGTCGCGCGACGAGGTGGATGGCTATATCGGCGCGCCCTTTGCCACCAATGCCGGCTCGCCCCATGCCGAGGGCGGTGATGAGGTCTGCGCCAAGACCATCGCCCCCGTGATGGGGTTCACCAGGCTGAGCTATGCCACCGATCTCTACCGCCGCTACCCGGCCGATATGGTGATGAGCGCGGCCCATGCTTTGATCGCGGGCGAGTGCCGCTATGTGGTCGGGATGCGGGCGCTCTATAACATTCAGGGCCTGAACTACGCCACCGCCGAGGTGCCCACCGCCTATGGCAGCGATCAGTTCATCAAACCCTTTGCCTATAACATCGCGGGGGCGCGGTTTGCCGCCCGGGCGCAACGCTATATGGCGCAAAACAATGTCACGCGCGATGATCTTTATGAGGTCGTGGCCCTGGCCCGCCGTCATGCCGCGCTGAACCCGCAGGCGATCTGGAAAGACAAATCGGTCAGTCGCGAGGCCTATCTGGGCGCGCAGATGATCGCCACGCCGCACGGGTTGTTCGATTGCGACATGCCGGTCTGTGGCGCAGGCGCCTTTGTCATGTGCCGGGCCGAGGATCTGCCGACGGGGGCCACCCCGGCCTATGTCAGCGGCTGGGCCGGGTTCCAGCGCCCCGAGCGGGTGTTCGAGATGGCCGGGCTCACCCCCGCCGATGTGACGCAGGCCCAGCTTTACGACGGGTTTTCGACGATGATTTACGAGTGGCTCGAGGCTTTCGGGCTTTGCCCCAAGGGGGAGGCAGCGCGGTTCATTCGCGACGGCCAGGGCAATCTCGACGGCACCCTCCCGCTCAACACTTTCGGCGGCAGCCTTGGCGAAGGGCGGCTTCACGGCATCGGGCACCTGCGTGAGGCCTATCTGCAAACCGCGCACAAGGCGGGGGCCCGCCAGGTCGCAAAATCGGGGCCATGCCTCGTCCAGATCGGCCCTTACGACGACTCGGCCTTCGTGATGCTCACCCCTGAGCCGCGACGCCGGGTCTCCCCGACGACATGAGGAGGTAACACTATGAAATTACGCGACTATCTTTCGATCCCATATATCGTTCAGGCGCAGCCCTTCGAGGTCAGCGAAGGCGTGTGGGTGCGGCGACTGTCCTATCCCGAACTGGGCGACTTCGTGGCTGAGGGCCAGGATGTCGAGCAGGTCTATCTCGAGATCGAACGCCTGCGCTACGCCGAGATCCTCAAGCGCCTGAAGGCCGGCGATCCGCCGCCCGTACCACGTGAACCGCTTGAAACCGCCGATCCCGGCTGGTGGGCCGAGTTCCTTGGCATTTCCGAAACGGTCGAAGGCCTGCTTGACAAGGATGCCCAGGAGCTGGCCGCCGCCTGACCCCATATCGGCCCAAGGAGAGGGCCGCCCCATAACTTGAGAGGAGAACCCAAATGCTTTCCAAAGACGACAACGAAACCCTGGTCCGCGTTGGCCCCGGCACCACCATGGGCGACCTGTTCCGTAACTACTGGATCCCCTTCTTTGCTTCGAAGGATCTGGAAAAGGATGCCCAACCGCAGACCGTGAAACTGCTGGGCGAGACCCTGATCGTGTTCCGCGACAGCGAAGGCGATGTCGGCCTGGTCGACAATGTCTGCCCGCACCGTGGCGCGCCGCTGATCTATGGCCGGAACGAAGATTGCGGCCTGCGCTGCGTCTATCACGGCTGGAAATTCGACACCAAAGGCAATGTCACCGACATGCCCGCCGAGCCGGTCAAATCCCGCCTCAAGGAACGTGTGAAGATCAAATCCTACCCCTGTGTCGAACGCAACGGCGTGGTCTGGACCTATATGGGCAAGGAAGACGAGGCGACCCGTCCGCCGCTGCCCAATTTCGAATGGAACATGGTGCCCGAGGAAAACGTGGTCGTGACATTCCGCGTTCAGGAATGCAACTGGTTGCAGGCGCTTGAAGGCGAGATCGACTCGGCCCACGCGCCGATCCTGCATGGCCGTATCGACCAGAAAGGCTATATCAACGACTGGGTTGCGGCGCGCGATCTGCGTCCGACGTTCGAATCCGTGCGTCAGGATTTCGGCATGTCCATCGCCTCGCGCCGTGTCGTGGACGAGGACACGCTTTATTGGCGCGTGAACCAGTTCGTGATGCCGTTCTATTCGATGGTGCCGCCGCAGGCCGGTGAATTCCACGAGCTGTCGGGCCACGCCTGGGTGCCTATGGATGACGAAAACTCGATCTGTCTGATGTTCTCGTACCGCCCGGTCGAACCGCTGCACCCGAAATCGGTCAAGGTCTTCAACGAAGGCTACAAGGGCCGTGACGGCGGGCATCATTCCGTCGGCTCGCATGACAATCAGGGCCCCGAAGTTCCCTACGGTCGCTATGTGTCGAAATTCCGCCGCGAAACCGGGTATCATTTCGACTACGAGCTGCAGAAAACCCAGTGGTTCTCCGGCCTTCCGGGCCTTTGGGTGCAGGATGCCGCCTGTCAGTCCGGGGTGGCCCAGATCTATGACCGCAGCAAGGAAAACCTCTGCACCTCGGATACCGGGATCGCCATGACCCGCCGGATGCTCCTTGAACTGGCCGGGGCCTTTGCCGAAACCGGGAAACTTCCCGACCGTTTCGACGACCCGGACCTTTACATGGTGCGCTCTGTCTCCCTGACACTTCCGAAAGAAGAAAAATGGACCGAGTCCGGCGCCGAGCACATGAAGGCGGAAATCGGCAAGGACTTCGGTTACGTCCTATGAATACGGATACAGTGGCATCCAGCGGCGCACTCCAAGGGGTGCGCGTGCTGGAGATTTCCTCGCTGTCCGGCGCGGTCTGCGGGCGTGTGCTCGCGGACCTTGGGGCCGAGGTGATCAAAATCGAACCCGAGGGCGGCGAAGCGGCCCGCCAAGACCTGCCGCGGGTTCCAACCAGGGCAGGCGAGATCAGCGCAAGCTGGCTGGCCTATAATTTTGGCAAGAAAAGCGTCACGCTCGATCTGGGCACCCCGGCCACGGACGCGCAATTCGCCGATCTGGCCAAAAGCGCCGATATCGTGATCTGTGATTTTCAGCGGCTGAGCTTGTCCGAGATGGACCGGCTTGCGGCGGTGGCCCGTGCGGCCAATCCCAAGCTGATCTGGACCGAAATTCTGCCCTTTGGGCGTGGTCATGCCTATGAGGCCATGCCCGCCACCGACACCACGCTTCAGGCGCTTGGCGGCCACCTTTATCAGAATGGCGAAGCGGACCGTCCGCCGGTGCGGATCGGTCTTCCGGTCGGTCTGAGCCAGGCGGGCGCGGAGGCCAGCAACGCCGCACTCATGGCCTATTACCATGCGCTGCGCACGGGCGAAGGTCAGCGGGTCGATGTGTCGGTGCAGGAGGTGGTGATCTGGACCCTGCTCAACACCACCATGGCCTGGCAGATCCTCGGCCTCAACGAGATGCGCGGCGGGGCGATCCGCAAGGAACGCGCCAACCGGTTCTTCACCCGGCTCGTCTGGCCCTGCAAGGACGGCTATGTCGTCTTTGGGCCTGTCGGTGGCGGTGGCGGCTCGGCCCGGATCAAATCCTATGCGGCGCTGCTCAAATGGATGGAAGAGGACGGCGTCACCGACGACATTCTCACCCGGCACGACTGGAACGGCGAAGGCCAGTTCGCAATCCCGCAAGAGGATTACGATGCGGTCACGGCGGTGATCAAAGCCTTTATCGAACCCAAAACCACCGACGAGCTGATTTCGCGCGCGGTGCGGGACCGGATTTTGATGGCGCCGATCAATTCGATCAAACACATCTTCGAGAATGTCCAGTTCCGCGACCGTGGCCTGTTCAAAACGCTTCATGATGAGGCGCTTGGCGTGGATGTCGAACTGCCCGCCAACTGGGTGCGCATGTCGCAAACCGACGTGGCGCGCATGGGGCCTGTGCCCCAGCCCGGCGCGGACACAGAGGCGGTACTCGCCAGGATCAAGGAGGCCACCGCATGAGCAAGGGTATTTTTGACGGTCTGAAAGTGGCCGATTTCACCTGGGCGGCGGCGGGTCCGATCGCCACCAAACAACTGGCCGACAATGGCGCCACGGTGGTCAAGGTCGAAAGCTTCAAACACCCCGACAGTATCCGCCTTGGCGGGCCGTTCATCGACGACAAGCCGGGCATCAACCGCTCCGGGTTCTTTGCCGATTTCCACAGTTCCAAACTGGGCATCGGGGTCGACATGAACCACGAGGATGCTTTGGAGATCATTCGCCCGCTGATCGAGTGGGCCGATGTGGTGGCCGAAAGTTTCCGCCCGGGGATCATGAAGAAATGGGGGCTGGACTATGACAGCCTGCGTAAAATCAACCCGCGCATCATCATGCTGTCATCCTCGCTTTATGGCGCGGACGGGCCATGGTCGCGGCATCCCGGCTACGGCGCGCAAGGCGCGGCGCTTGCCGGCATCCAACACATGACCGGCTGGCCGGACATGCCCCCCGCCGTGCCCAAGGGCGCCTACTCGGATTCCGTGTCGCCGCGCTATGCGCTCTCCGCTGTGATGGCGGCGCTGATCCACCGCGAACGCACCGGCGAAGGCCAATATGTGGAGATGTCCCAGATCGAGGCCACCGCACAGCTGGTCGCACCGCAGCTGGTCGAACTGCAACTGACCGGCCATGAGGCGCAGCGGTCGGGCAATGTCAAAGCGGGCGCGATTCTGCATTCGGTGTTCCGCTGCAAAGGCGACGAGCGCTGGATCGCCATCGAGATCGAAAACGAGGCCCAATGGGCGGCGCTGACCGATGTGCTTGGCGATGCGGAAGCTCTGACGGCGGCGCGCGCGCAGGGCCGCGAGGCGCTCGAGGCGCGCGTGTCGGAGCTGACCACACCGCGTGATCCCTTTGAACTGATGACCGCCTGTCACAAAGCGGGCGTTCCGGCGGGTGTGACCTATCGGGGCTCTGATCTTCTGGAAGACCCGATCCTGGACGCGCGCGACCATTTCTGGCCGCTGCATCACGAAGAGATGGGCACGTTGAAATACAACGGTCCCGCTTATCGGTTCGAGAAAACCCCGACCGAGCTGCGCTTTGCCTCGCCCCGGCTGGGCGAGCACACCGATCAGGTGCTCACCGAAATCCTGGGCTTTACCCCCGAGGATTTGGCGGGGTTCCGCGACAGCGGCCTGTTGCAGTAAACTGACTGGTTTTGACTGACTGTCCTTCCGGCCCGGCGCCGGGGGGACCATTCCATGGAGGAGGACAACAAAAATGCCAGATAAGGAAATTCCGGTCCGGGTCACGCAGATCCGCTACGAGGCCAGCACGATCATCTCCGTCGAAGTGACCCCGCTCGATGGGTCCACCCTGCCCCGCTATGAGGCGGGCGCCCATATCGACCTGATCCTGACGCCCGATCTGCGCCGCAGCTATTCGATCTACAAACCCTATACCGATGGCAAAAGCTATGCGGTTGCGGTGCATGAAGACCCCGAAAGCCGGGGCGGTTCGCGCTATATCCACAAGACCCTGCGGGTGGGGGACAAGCTCAAGGTCTCCGCCCCGAAAAACAATTTCCCCCTCAAGGAGGATGCCGAAAAATCGGTGTTCATCGCCGGTGGGATCGGGATCACGCCGATGGTCTGCATGTTGCAGCGGCTGAGCGAACTGGGCAAGCCCTGGGAATTGCACTACGCGGCCCGCACCCGCGCGGCGGCGGCTTTTCTCAATGAGATCAAGGCGTTTGCGGACAAGGTCCAGGTGAAGGGCCAGGTGTTCGATCATTTCGACGACGAAAAAGGCGGGGCGCTTTTGGACCTCAAGGGCATTTTTGCCGCCTCGCCCGAGGCGCATTTCTATTGCTGCGGACCGGAACCGATGTTGGCCGCCTATGAGGCCGCGGGCAAGGCCGTGCCGCGCGAGCAGGTGCATGTGGAGTATTTTTCCGCCACCGAAGAAGCGGCGCTCGACGGCGGCTATGAGGTTGTCTTGCAACAATCCGGCATGGTGCTCGATATCCCGGCGGGCAAATCCATCCTCGATGTGCTGATCGAAAACAACGTCGCGGTGCCGTTTGCCTGTAATGACGGGGTTTGCGGCACCTGCGAAACCCGCGTGCTCGAAGGCCGCCCGGATCACCGCGACGCCATTCTCACCGATGAGGAACGTGCCTCGGGCGAGACGATGATGGTCTGCTGTTCCGGGTCCAAGACTCCTCGGTTGGTGCTGGATCTCTGATCCTCCTCCCACAGCCTTCCCGAGGAAAAGCCGACGCGTTCCGCGCGTCGGCTTTGTCATATCAGGCGACACAGGAGCCGCTGAGTTTGGAGAGCCATTGCGCTCAGCGGCTCCTGATCAAGACCCCGGGGAATCTCCACCGAGGGAAATCCGCCGGGCCTTTTGCTCAGGGATGGTGGGTCTTGCTGGCAAGCTCCTGCACCAACTCCGCGCGCGCCTCATCGAGGGGCGGCACGAAAGACCGCGCATGGGCCGCACAGCCCGACATTCTGAACGGTGGATTGAAGACCTGATAGGCGCCGCCAGCGTCCTCAATCGTCGCCAGGGTGCCGCGTTCCGACAGGGCCGGGTCCGCCATCGCCTCCGCCATGGTCCGGTAGCGGGCACAGGGCACGCCCGCGGCCAACATCGCGACCTCGCATGCCTCAGCACTCTGTGTGACGGTCCACGTCTCGACATGGCGCATGATTTCCGCCCAGTTCGCCTCCCGTCCCGGCGCCGTGGCGAAACGGTCGTCCCTGGCCCAGTCCGGCAATCCAAGCAGGCTTACGAGCGCGTCGAAATTCTTTTGGCTCAAAGGCGCGGCGACCACAAACCCATCCGATGTTTTCAACGGGCCATAGAGGTGACGTTTGCGCGCCTGCGGCGCCTGGGCTTCCTGGCATTCATAGACCATCATCGACATCAGGCTGTCCATGAGTGCCACGTCAACCTGTTGACCTTTCCCGGTTTTCTCCCGCTGATAGAGTGCGGTCTGGATCGCGCCAAAAGCATAGACCCCGGCCAGAACATCCGCCGTGAACATGCCCGTGGGGGCGGGACGGTCGGTGTCCGGGGAGAACGCCTTGAGCGCCAGATCATAGCCCGAAGCGGCATGGATCATCGGCGCATAGGCAGGGCGTCTGGCCGCCTCGCCCGTCTGACCAAAGCCCGAAATCGAACAATAGATCAGGCGCGGATTAAGCGCGCTCATCTGTTCATAGCCAAGTCCGAACCGATCCATCACACCGGGGCGGTAGTTTTCGACCACCACATCCGTCGTGGCAATCAGATCCCGGACCAGAGCCAGATCCTCGGGGGTCTTGAGATCCGCCGCCAGCGAACGTTTGCCACAGTTGAGATGCCCGAAATAGCGGCTCTGGCCGTCGCGCATCGGCGGGCGGGCGCGCATCGTGTCGCCGCTGGGCGGCTCGACCTTGATCACCTCGGCGCCAAGATCGGCCAGCAGACGGGTGCAAAACGGCCCCGCCATCACCAGGGTGAAATCCACGACCCGGATAGGCCGATCCGGGGTGGTTTTCTGCGTCATACCTACGTCGCTCATTGCGACATCATCGCGCGGGAAATGATGATCCGCTGAATCTGGCTGGTGCCCTCGTAGATCTGCGTGACCTTCGCGTCGCGCATTAGCCGCTCGACACCGGTTTCCACCAGATACCCCGCGCCGCCAAAGACCTGCACCGCATCGGTGGTCACTTTCATCGCCGTGTCGGAACAAAACGCCTTGGCCATTGAGGCCATCTGCGCCAGATCCGCCGTCTCGCCCGCATCGGCCATCGCCGTGACTTTGTACAACAGCGCCCGCCCGGCTTCGATCTGGATTTTCATATCGGCGAGCAGAAAGCCGATGCTCTGGAAATCGCCGATCGGTTTGCCGAATTGCACCCGCTCCCGGGAATAGGCCAGCGCCATGTCGAGAGCCCCTTGTGCCACCCCCAGAGCAGAGGCGGCCACCGTCGGGCGGTTGTAATTGAGACAGGTCATGGCGTTCTTGAACCCCTGCCCCTCGGCCCCCACAATGGCGTCGGCAGGCACGCGCAGGTTGTCAAAGAACAGATCCACGCTCTTGATCCCGCGCAGCCCCATCTTTTTCGGGCTCTTGCCAATGGTCAGGCCGGGTGCGCCGCGCTCGACGATAAAGCTCGATATCCCATTGCCGCCTTTGCCCTCGGAGGTGCGGGCGTAGACCATGTAAAACTCGGCCTTGTCGCCTTTGGTGATATAGGTCTTGGAACCGTTGATCACCCATTCGTCGCCCTCGCGCCGCGCCGTGGTCTTGATCCCCGACACATCCGAGCCGGTGCCGGGTTCGGTCATGGCGACCGCCGAACACAGGCCCCCGGCGGCGATTTGCGGCAGGTATTTCTGTCGCTGTTCCTCGGTGCCAAAATGGCACAGCGGCAGGACCATGGCAAAGTCGGACGCGCCGACGAGATGCGAGATCGAAAAGGATTTTCGGGCGATTTCCTCCTTGGCGATACAGGTCAGGGTGAGATTGCCGCCGGGCCCGCCATAGGCTTCGGGCACCTGAATCTGCATCAGACCGAAGTCCGCCAAAAGCGGCTCGACCGTGTCGGGCATCGCGTCCTCTTCGTCGATCTTTTGCGCAATCGGTCCGAATTCCTTTTCGGCCAGCTTGCGCACTTCTTCGCGAAACATCTCGTGTTCGGCGCGTTGGTCATGTGAGTCGAGCATGGTTTCCTCCCTGTTTTCAGAAAGGATTAAAGGTAGTACCTTTTTGCGTCAAGATCGGAAAGCCACGGAAAACCATGGCCGGCACCGACCTTCAGAGCCTATAAACCCGTATGGAGAGCGGCGCGTTCGGGCGTTTCGCCGGTCACCAGAGGCTGGTGTGAACCCGTGTCATATGCGCGCGAAGTTCGATCTTTGCCGCTTCTTTTTCACCTGACTTCAAGAGCTTGATGAAAATTTCCCGGGACGCCATCAAGGCCGCCGCAGACATGTCCGCGACCCGGTAGCGCAAAAAGGTTTGAACAAGCTCGGTTTGAGAATCGACCGTAAAAATAATCGCGGAATTGCCCGTGAGCGCGGCAAGTTCGTGGTAAAACTGGTAGGCGCATTCGATCCGGCGCGGAATATCACCGCTTTCCGTGGCGCGGCGCGTGTCCTCCACCGTCGCCTCCAGACGGGAAAGATCCGGCGCGTTGGTGGTTTTGAACACATGATCCACAACCATTTCCAGAATCATGATCCGCGCCTCGAACAGGTCTTTCAGCGAGATCGCGTTCAAGGTGATCAGATCGCTCAAAGCCTGGGTGATCCGGCTGGCGGCGCCTTCCTGAACAAAGGCACCACCTTTCACGCCCTTTTTCAAGGCGACAACTCCGGCGATTTCCAGGCTGCGCAGGGCTTCACGGACCACGTTTCGCGACACCCCAAGTTGGGAGGCGAGTTCACGCTCTGGCGGCAGTTTGTCACCGGGTTTCAAGTCCCCACGCAAGAGGCGTTCGCGCACCTGTTCGCAGACAACTTCGAATGTCCGATGAGATTGAACGGGTTTGAATGGCGTTGCTGAACTGTCTTTTTGGGGGCCCGTCATGCCAATCCTTCTCAAAACTCCACCTCCCTTTTATCAAGACATTGCGATTTACACCACATCAACTCAGGCATGAACAAACGCCCTGTTGCCTTTTTATATAATATTGGTAGAACCATTCAAAGGAGGCTTCGCCCTGTCCCACTTTCGCCATGCCCTTTCCGCATCCTGCATTCTCGGCACCGCCATACTGGCGCTGTCAGAGATCATATTTGGCCAATTGATCCTATCGGCCATTTCGCTCGTGATGTTGATGGGTGCATTGCTTTTGGAACTCGACAGGGTCAAACTGACCGCAAGGCTCATGCTTCTGGCGCTGGTCGTGGTGCTTGGCCTGTATCTCATGGGCGATTACGATCGTCCGGGGCTCATCACAATCGCGGCACGCGCCTCATATCTGCCGGCCCTGATCACCGTGCTCATCCCCCTGCGCATCAGTGCAATGTCGAGCAGGATGGTGCATGAGGCCGGGGAGTTTATCGTGCATCAACCCCCTGCCAGGCGGTTCGCCTTTCTGAGTTTCGGAGGGCATATTTTCGGCGTGCTTCTCAATATCGGCGGATTGTTGTTGCTCATGCATGTGGCGTTGCGTGGTCCAAAATCCCGTGCCATCGACGATCCGGTACGCACAATCCAGATTCGGCGTATCTCGAGCGCGGTCATGCGCGGCTTTTCCGCCAATATTTTCTGGTCGCCGCTAGGCCTGGGTCTCAATATGCTTCTGACATTGGTTCCCGGGACGAGCTGGACCGAGTTCCTGCCATATGGGCTGGCCGCGGCGGCGGTGAGTTTGACGATCGGCTGGTGCGTTGACTATGTTCAAAGCCCCAAAATGCAATCGAAATCGACCCGTCCGGGGGCCGCGCGCGTCTGGGGCCTGTTCGGTCTGCTGGCTGTGCTGATCGCGATCAGCGGCGGGGCCGCCTTGATAGAAACCCTGTTCGGCCTGCCTCTGAGAGGGGCCATGCTCATCATCGTCCCCTTGTTTTCCTTTGGCTGGGCCATGATCTCTCAAACGGGAGGGGCGCGCGTGGCCGTTGCCGGTCTATGCAAGGACACTTTCACCGACACGCCAAAGGTCGTGAATGAACTGGCCATCATCACCTCCGCGGGACTTCTTGGCCTTATCGTATCGACGATGATCCCCGGCCCGGCCGTGGCCGAGCTTATAGTGGCAAGCGGTTTGAGCGGGTCTGGCCTTGCGATTGTCCTGAGCTTGTTGATTCTTATCGGGGCCGTGCTGGGGCTCAATCCAATGATCGCGTCCACGATTGGCGTGAGTGCCGTTGTCGCGGCGGGAATAGATATTGCGCCGGAGCTGTTGCTGCTCTCTGCCTTGAGTGGATGGGCGATCGCATTGATCGTTTCTCCGGCCACATCGACGCTCGCGATCGCCGCGAATGCGACAGATCACCCTCCGATCGTCGCGGGGGTGAAATGGAACTGGCTGTTTTGCCTCGCGGTCGAATGTGCCGCGGCGGTCGCCTTCTATGTGTTTTGGTAGCGGTTTGCTGCGGCCCCCGTCACGACCGGCGCATTTTCCTGAGACAGAAGATAGCTGTGAAGCCTCTGCATATGCGCAACCATTTCATCAATGGCCGCCTCTACATCCCTCGCGCGAAGGTGTTCCAGGAATTTGGCACGGGACGCTGCGACATCCCATGTACGGTCCGGCCCAATCCGGCGCAAATAATAACTCAGCGGTTCCGTGAAGGCATTCATCATGACCTCCATGGCCTGGTTTTTTGTCGTCCGCGCCAGAATGTCATAAAACTCGCGCGTCAGGCGGGTGCGTTCATCGACATCGATGCCATCCCCGGCCAGGCGCAATTCTTCGACATTGGCCTCAAGCGCATTCAACGCATCCTCATCGGCGCGCTCGCAGGCCAGGCGGATGATTTCGCGCTGTAAACAGACACGCGCTTCTGTGTAATCCGCCAGGGACAAGCCGCCAAGCGAGAGAAGATCTTTCATCGTCTGCGTGATTGGCTTGGGATTGCCCTGCATGACGACGGCCCCGCCCTTCACCCCCTTTTGCAGGGAGAGAACGCCACCGATCTCAAGCATCCGAAAGGCCTCGCGTACCGAAGAGCGGCTGACCTCAAACGCATCGGCCAATTCACGCTCTGATGGCAATTTGTCTCCGGCCGACAGGGTCCCGGTCTGTATTTCATGCCGGATCTGGTCGCAGATTTCTTCGAAGGCACGTTTTGTACGCACGGGTTTGAATTTTTTCTGTTCTTGCACGGGGACACTTCCATCTAATGGGCAGACCATTTTTATAAGGTTAGCATGCGCATATCCTCTCAGCAACGTGCCGACAACAGCTGTCCTGTCGCTTTCATCTCTCGAACAGGAGCGTGGGAAGCCATGTGACGATGGCAGGAAAGAAAATGATGATCACGCTTAACACCACCGGGGCCAGCACAAATGGCAAAACACTCTGGTAAAGACGCGGCAAGGGCATGTCCGGCAACTGGCTTTGCATGACAAAGATATTCATGCCAACGGGCGGCGTGATCATCCCGGTTTCGATCATGATCACAAGAAAGATGCCGAACCAGATCGGATCAAAGCCCGCCTGTTGCACCAGCGGCATCAGAATCGGCACCGTGATGAGGATCATGCCGAAGGCTTCCAGAAAACACCCGAGAATGAGATAAAAGACACCGATCAGCAACATCAGGACAATCGGATGGAGATCCATCCCATCGACCAGGGCGGCGAGCCCCTGAGGGATTTGCGTGAGCACCACAAAATAGGTAAATATGTTTGCCGCGCACAGGATCACGAAAAGCATCGCGGTGGTGCGGATCGTGTCATAGATGCCGGTACGTGTGTCTTTCCAGGACAGGCGCCGTGTGATCACACCCAAAAGCCATGCGCCAAGCGCACCGACAGCGGCGGCTTCGGTCGCGGTCAGGATGCCGGAATAAAGCCCGCCGATCACCACGAGGAACAGCAAGACGATTTCCCAGATCTGTCCGAGAGAGCGCAGCCTGTCGAACAGGGATTTGCGTGTCCCATCCACCGGCGCCCAATTGGGGGAGAGGCGCAGAAGCAAGGCGACGACGAGAATATAGAGCAGACACAGCAAAAGCCCCGGAATCAAACTGGCCGCATACAGGCGCGGAACGGATTGTTCTGCGATCATCGCAAAGATGACCAGCGCGATGGAAGGCGGAATGAGGATGCCCAATGTTCCCCCCGCGGCAATGGAGCCTGCGGAAAGGCGGTCATCATATTTGGCCTCCTTCATGGGGGGCACGGCGACACGGGTCATCGTGGCGGCCGTTGCAATGGACGAGCCGGACACCGCGCCAAAGCCGGCGCTTGCTCCGAGTGTCGCGTAGGCCTGAGACCCGCGCAGGCCGGAAAACAGATCGCGCGTGGCGGAATACAGGCGCGAAGACATGCCGGAGCGCACAGCGAGATCGCCCATCAGCACAAAAAGCGGCAGTTGCGACAGGGTGTAATGCGTCGCCACATCATAGGGCACCTGCCCCGTCACCTGTAACGCGTTAGAAAATCCATTGATTGCCGCATAGCCGAAAAACCCGACAAGTCCCATGGCAACCGCCACGGGCACCCGAAGAAATACAAGGCAAATCAAAGCCAGCATGCCGAGCTGGCCGATCAGTTGAACCGTCATGGATTATTCCTTTCCCGAGTAGGTTTTGGCTTCATAGTCTGGCCAGATGATCACAAAGACGGTCGCCAAAGTGGCAAAAGCCGAGCCGATCACGATAGGAAGCCAGATGAACCAGACGGGGATGCCGGTTTCATATTTCGTATCGCCAAACATGATCGCATCGCGGAAGGGCGACAGGACGGCCACAGAAATCAGCAGAGCGAACCCAAACGTCAGGACACGCGCGATTGCACGTATGAGCCGCAAAACCGGGCGCGGCACCACATAATCGATCAGATCAATGCGGATATTGCCTTCGATACGAAAAATTTCGGGAACCGCCAGAAAGATCGTAAAGGCGAGACATGTTTCGACAATTTCATAGACACCGCTCACGGGGCGGCCGGTGATCAAGCCTGTCAACACGTCGTAGAGGGTTGCCAGGATGATGATCGCGATGAAAAACGCCGCACCGATCGACATAGCGCGGCTGAGCTTGCTGAAATAAGACATGGGACCTCTGCTGAATTTATGCACCAGACCTCTCGACCTGGTGCAGGATCATTCTCAACGGTATGTCGCCGCCGTGGCTTCGAGATCGGTCAGAAACTTGGAGGCGTTCAGCCCCTTTGCATCCAGTTCCGCAGCGGTTTCTTCCCGCAGATGTTGGGAAATCTCGGAGAATTTCTCAGAGTCTTCTGCGCTCAGGCCTCTGATCACGAGGCCCTGTTCCACAAGCTCTTCGCGCGCTTCAATCTCTCCGCGCGCCAGAACGCGGCCCCAAAACTGCTGGCCTTCCGGCCCAAAATGTTTGTCAAAAGCCGCCTTGAGATCGTCGGGCATCTTGTCATAGGCGTCCTGGTTCATCACGACCGCAAAGGTCATGCCGCCCGAGGCAAGCTCGAGAACATATTTCGCGCTGTCCAGAAGTTTGAAAGACCGAATACCGGTATAGCCCGTCAGGATGCCATCGATATTGCCGCGCGCAATCGCTTCCGACATTTCCGTCGAGGGAACAAAGGTCGGCACGGCACCAAGTGCCTCAAGCGTCTTTGCGTGGGTGGGGCCAGGATGACGGATTCGCAGATTTTTCAGATCGTCAAGATCTGTATATTCCTCTTTCGTGATAATGATTGGATTGGGCAGAACCGTAATGTTCAACAGCTTTACACCAGCCAATTCCTTTGAAAGATAGGTCTCGGAAAGGTCAAGAACAGCGGCGGAGGCCGGACCCGCGACATTTTCGCCAAGTTCCGTGTCTACGACGCCTGCCATATCCAGCATTTCCATCATCGGAAACCGCCCCGGTGTCAGCCCCAAAAGCGCCACAGTGATATCGGCGACGCCTTTGCGCACCATATCATACTGTCGCGGCGCAGGCCCCATCTGACTGGCCTCATACATCTCGAACGTAATGCGTCCGCCGGTCTCTTCATTCAGGGCTTCCTGAATGCTGCGAAAAGACTTGTTGAGATCACTCGATGGCGGGGTGAAAAGCGATACGGATAACGTAACCTCCTCATCCGCGGCCCATACAGGTTCCGCCCCAAGCATTGCAGCGGTCAACAAAGCCGCTGAAATAGCCCCCTTCATGTATGATGTCATCATTTTCTCCTCCCTGATTTAACGCCACCGACTGTTATCGGCCGTAGCTGTGCGTTTGTGCCTTCGGGGTGCCCCACTCCTCCTTAGCGAGACACTCCTTGCATTTTTAAGATTAGATCAATTCTCAGGAATCCATACCGATTTTGTATTGAGGAATTCCTCGACATGTTCCGTCCCGGATTCCCGGCCATAGCCGCTCATCTTGTAACCGCCGAACGGAACGGCAGGGTCCATGAGCTGATAAGAATTGATCCAAACACTGCCGGCTTTCAGGCGGCGCGACATATATGTGGCGCGCCCGATATCGCGCGTCCACACACCGCTGCCCAAGCCAAAATTTGTGTCATTGGCGCGTTTGAGAACGTCATCCACATCGCTGAACCTGAGGGCCGAGAGGACCGGCCCGAAAATTTCCTCACGGGCGATTTTCATGTCATCATCAACATTGCAGAAAACCGTCGGCTCAATGAAATACCCGCTCTCAAGCCCGCCATGTTTCACCCGCGTGCCGCCTGCTGCGACACTGGCGCCCTGCTCTCGTCCGAGGTCGAGGTAGCCCATGATCCGGTCCATTTGCTCTTGGGAAACGACCGGACCCAGCTCGGTTGCGAGATCGAGCGGGTCGCCCACTTTGAGAGCCTTGGTAAAATTCGCCAGTTTTTCTACGAGCTCGTCATAGATCGCATTTTCGACGAAAAGCCGGGTGCCCGCCGAACAAATTTGGCCCGAGTTCAGGAAAACCGCCATCGCTGCGGCTGGCACCGCTTTGTCGAGATCGGCATCTGCAAAAACGATGTTCGGAGATTTGCCGCCCAGTTCTAGGGTCACACGCTTCACATTGCCGGCGGAGGCCGCGATGATACGCTGACCAACCTGGGTCGATCCGGTAAAGGCGATCTTATCCACATCGGGATGCGCCGCCAGATGAGCGCCTGCATCTCCCATCCCCGAAACGATGTTCACCACACCCGGCGGAACCCCCGCTTCCAGACAGAGCTGACCGAAGATAATGGGAGAGATTGGAGCCTGTTCCGCGGGCTTGAGCACGACGGTACACCCCGTCGCGAGCGCAGGCGCAATTTTCCATACGCTCATCCCGAAGGGACCGTTCCAAGGGTTGATCGCGCCGACGACACCGACAGGTTCCTTGAGCGTGTAGGACATCGGGTTGCCGGGGAAAGAATTGGTGATCGTATCACCATGTATCGCCGTGGCCAGACCAGCATAATAGCGCAACAAACCAACAGAGCGCCGCTTTGCGGCACTCGTCCGAACGATCGGGTTGCCCAGATCAATCGAATCCATCGTCGCGATGGTGTCCCAGTTGGCTTCAACCAGATCGGCAAGCCGAAGGAGAACGGCCTGCCTGTCAAACGGCGAAAATTTGGACCACGGGCCCTCTTCAAAGGCCTTGCGCGCAGCGGCAACCGCAAGATCGACATCGGCCGGACCACCTTTGGCAATGGCGCGGATCACCTGCCCATTGGCAGGAGTCGTCGTGTCGAAGGTTTCGCCAGAGAGAGCATCAACCCATTTGCCATCTATCAGAAGTTGCCCCGGCTGCGACTTTGCAAGCGCAATGGCCTCTTGCAAACGTTGAGTGTTGATCGTCATATTCTTCTCCCGTGCATAATGATCTCGCAGAGGTCAGCCCCTTGCAGAGTCTTGTGTGCCTGTCGCTCGGCTCAGGCAGCGTGTGTCGTTGTCGCTGTTTTGTCGGCTGTGCGGGCGCTCTGCACATGATCGGCGAGAATCATGGCGGCGGCCTTTTCGCCGATCATCATGGCAGGGGCCGATGTGTTTCCGGCCACGATATTGGGCATGATCGACGCATCCGCGACACGCAAACCCTTGATCCCGTGGACCCGCAACTGAGGGTCCACGACGGCCATCGGATCGGTGTCAGGACCCATTTTGCAGGTGCCGACAGGATGATAGACCGTGGCAACCGTGCTGCACACATAGGCCTGAAGGTCCTCGTCGCTCTGCACTTGCGCTCCGGGCTGCAACTCCTTGCCGACATAGGGTGCCATGGCGGGCTTTGTCATGATCTCGCGAATGCCGCGAATGCCGGCAACCAGCGTGTTCACATCTTCTTGCGTGTCCAGAAAATTTGCGAACAACGTGGGCCGGTCCTTCGGTGAGGCGGATTTCAGCTCGATCCTTCCGCGGCTGTTGGGACGGCAGATATTGACCAGAGCGACAAAACCATGTTTGCGCGGAACGAAGGACGCGGCGGTTTTCAGACCCATAAGATATGTGATCTGGATGTCCGGGCGGTTGAGCCCTTTCCGGGACCGCATGAAGCCGCCCACTTCGGCAACGTTGGAGGCAAAAACCCCCTTGCGGGTCAACATATAGCGCAGCGCCTGAATCGCCAGTTTCGGAAGTGTTTTCAATGACAAGGCGAGCGTTTTCCCCGCGATATCCTCAAAGGCCACGCCAACGGAGGGGTGATCCTGCAAGTTTTGCCCCACCCCCGGAAGATCGGCAATCACATCAATCCCATGTTGTTCCAGCTCGGATTTCGGCCCGATGCCTGATAGCATAAGCAAATGCGGCGAATTGATCGTCCCGGCGGACACGATGATCTCACATGCGGCATGTATGGTTTGACGCTGGCCCTTGCGCGTGATTGTCAGGCTCTTGGCCCGGCCCTCTTCGACATTGATTTTCTCGACGAGAGACTGATCCAGAATCGTGAGGTTCTTGCGCTTTCGGATCGGAGACAGAAAGGCTTCTGCTGAACTTTGGCGCATGCCTTTCTTTTGATTGACGGAAAAAAGGCCAAACCCGTCCTGTTGGGGGCCATTGAAATCCATAACCGCGTCATGTCCGGCTTCGGCACCTGCATTGATCAGGGCCCCGGAAATCTCGTTGGGGGTCGGAACCGTCCCGGTGTTCAGTTCGCCATCTGTGCCATGATACGCGTGATTGACGTTCAATGCCGAGTTTTCATGTGCTTTGAACGCGGGCAGCACATCGGTATACCCCCAGCCCGTATTGCCGAGCGCTTCCCATTCGTCATAATCGGAAGAATGCCCGCGCATGTAGACCGTCCCGTTGACGGCGGAACATCCCCCGACCAGTTTTCCGCGCGGACAGGGAATACGGCGGTCAGGTCCCGTTTCCGAGGCGATGAATTCGTCTTTCCAGTTATAGCGATCATCAGGCAACAGGAAAATATTTCCAAAGGGCAGTTTCACCTTCAGATTCAGAGGGAAACGCCGGTCGGATTCGCCCGCCTCAACCAGTGCCACGCGCATTTTTGAATCAGCCGACAGACGGTTTGCAATAACGCAACCCGCCGAACCGGCACCGATAACCACATAGTCAAAGTGGATGTCCGACATGTTTCCTCCCGCTTGCCAAATCTTGGACTGTTTTTTTAATGGCCTGACCATTTAACTCAAAATATCACCTGTCTGTCAATCGCTCTGAAAACCGTGAGTGATTTTAATGCGGGGGTGATTTATCTATCTGGTTTAGTTGCAAAATATCATCGCATTCCAGACGATGAGACGCGCAAACCGAAAATCTGTCGGGCAACCAACCGATTCCGATCATCGCAATGACGAGGTGTTCGTCGCCAAGCCCAAGCTCTGCGCGCAGGAGTTTGTCCTGTGTTTTTTCGACAGACCAGTTGAGCATACATGTCCCCAAGCCCTGTGCATGCAAGCCATAGAGCAGCGTCATGGCGAAAAGCCCGCCGTCAATCCAGGGTTGATATCTTTCACCAACCGTTTCCCAGTTGTGCAAGTCACTGGCGATGACCAACAGCCCGGAAAGCTCATGGCCAAATGTCCGGTTGCCTGCCTGATGTTTGCGCACGCGTTCCATCAATTCGGGTTGAGTGAAGGCATGAACACGGCAGGTTTGGCGATTACAGCTTGAAGGGGCGGTGCGGGCAATGCTGACGGCGCGCCTGATCTCCTCGACAGGCTCCGCTCCGGGGATGAATTGCCGCACGGAATGACGGGCGGCCGCAAATCCGGCAAAATCAATTTCTGAGGCGGATTGTATTGCTTCGCGCGTGACTGTCCGTGTCCCCGCGGGGTTTTCTGTTGTCACATGCTGTTGCAAGAGATGAGCGCGCGCGCGCACTTCGTCGAGATCGCCTTGCTGCGTTTGGGCATTGAACTCCAGATAAGACGACAAAACCGATCGACCGATTGCCATCATGCTTTTTGACTTTTCGGCACCACGACCGTCCTGGGCATCCATATCATGCAGTTGGCACAAATCCCTTGCCAAACGCACCGCGCGCTGCACGCCAAACCCCGGGCGGGCATTGCGCAAGGCCATGCCGTATTCGAGGAAATGCGCATCTGCGAGCACCCTGGCACAGAGCTGCTCCCTGCGGCGCGCTTCATACAGATAGGCGTGGCGCCGAAAGCGGCGGGCGTCATACGCATAGTTTGTGACAACGCGTTGGAGCAGTCGGAATTTCTGCCAAAACCCGATGCGCCCGCTGCGAATTGCGCGGCCAGCCTCCTTGCCGGATTTATGGGAATTCTGTGCCTGTGTCATGGTCCGTGTCATGGCTTCCGATTTGTCTGATATTTGAATGGTTCTACCAATATGCACTTTATTTACCACCTCGCAATACCCTTATAAATCTGGGCCGGACGCTTATTTTTTCTCCATCCTGAGTTTTTTCTGGAAATTGGTGCTTCCATTAAATGAATTTGATGGAAGAACAGCTCATTTGCCCTGAAAACGGCTGGCGCGCCACAGGCAGGCACCCTATAAAGTTTGCCATGAAAATGCGCGATCTCGAAACAGAAACAGGTGTCAATCGGGAAACCATTCGGGTTTATTTTCGGTATGGGCTTTTGCCGGAGCCAGTGCGCCCCAAGCCAAACGTTGCCGATTATGATCAAAGCCATGTCGAGGCGATCCGCGCGGTGCGGGATCTGCAAAAAAAATCCGGCATGACGCTGCCGCAAATCCGGGATTTCTTAAGCGGAAAGCAAATAGAACGCGGGCTTGATGCCCATGCGTTTCAAAGTCTGGAAACATTGCTGGCCTCGCGCGTGGAGTATGACGGGTCGGGGCATGTGAGCCTTGAGAGCCTGTCGGAGCAGAACCCGTTCTCTTTCAGCGATGCGCATCTTATGGCGAACAAGGGGCTTGTCACCCTGCTGGAAGGTAGGAATGGTCCGATGCTGAGCCTGTCAGATGCGCGCATGCTTGGCATCTGGCAGAAAATGCGCGAAGCGGGTTTTGATGAGGCGCACGGGTTTTCGGTTGATATTCTCGATTATTACCGCCATGCGGCAGAATATGTTGCCACACATGAATCGCATTTGTTTCGCGAACGCGTCGAGGGGCGTATCAATGAACAAAAAGCGGTTGATATGCTGGAGCAAGCCCTGCCTCTGATGCTGGAGTTTTTCGGCTTGCTCCGCCTGAAGAGTTTTCTGGCGAAAATTGGTCCTGATTTTGCAATCGTTCAAGACAAGGAGGACGCTTGATGCTTTGGGCGCAGCGCCTCAGCTGACCGCCGTGAGCACTAGGCTTTTCAGGTCGCTCATCACATCGGCCAGCTCTTGGGGATCGAGGATCGCTCCGCTGCCCACCAGGCGCTTTGCCGCCATGAAATCTCCCGGGACATTAATGGCATCAACCGCCAGGAAGCGCCCGCCTTTGAGATACCAGACCGAAAACTTATGCGCCTCCATATCGCCGCGCACCACGGCCTGATCGAACCCTGTGAGTAATCCCGCGGTTTGTAATTTGAGATCGTATTGATCCGACCAGAACCACGGCGCATCCAGCTTTGGCGCCGGCTTGCCGCAAATGGAGGCCGCGGCGATCTTGCCCATCTCGATGGCGTTATGGACGCTTTCAAGCCGCCCGCGATAGCCGTATTGCACGATCTCACGATTGGCACAGTCGCCGATGGCGTAGATGTCGGGATCATTGGTCCGGGCCTCGGCATCCGTATTGATGCCGTTTTCACAAAGCAGCCCGGCGGCCTCTGCCAGATCCTGATTGGGAAGGATACCGATCCCGACGAGCACGACATCCGCCGGGATGATGTCTCCATCCGCCATTTTCACGCCGGTCACATGAGAGCCATCGCCTTCCAGCCCCTCCATCCGAGCTGATACGCGGATATCTACGCCGTTCTGACGGTGAACGGTTTGATAGAATTCCGAAATCGTCGGGCTCGTGACGCGGGCGAGAACCCGCTCCGACGCCTCCAGCACAGTGACCTCCAGCCCCATCTGGCGGGCCACTGCCGCGGCTTCGAGACCGATATAGCCCGCACCGATGACGACAATACGCCTGCCCGGCGTGGCGTAGACTTGCAATTTTTCGACATCCGCAAGGCTGCGCAGCGTCAAGACCCCATCGAGATCGGCTCCTTTGACGGGAAGGGTTCGGGGCCGTGAGCCTGTGGCGATGATCAGTTTGTCATAGGACAGACTTGTGCCGTCCTCCATCGTGACCGTCTTGTTGGCGCGCTCGAGCGTCTTCGCGGAGGTGCCGAGCCTGAGAGTGACGTTCTGGGTTTCGTAGAAGGAAAGCGGCTTTACGAACAGGCGTTCCTCGGGAAGCTCCCCTTTGAAATACGCCTTGGACAACGGCGGGCGCTGGTAGGGGGGAGCGGGTTCGTCGCCGATCAATGTGATCGGGCCCTTATGCCCAAATTGTCGCAAACTCGCCACGGCCGTGCCAGCGGCCTGACCTGCGCCAAGGATGAGAATGTTCTGATCTGTGCTGGTGGTCATTGTTTCGTCTTTATCCTTCATGAAACGCCAGACGCCCCGGCGTGAATTTTCGCCGGGACGCAGGCAGGGAGTGGGTCGGCTTAGTCAAGCGGACAATTTATAGCGGATCGGCACTTTCTTGGGCCCGCAAACGAATTCGGAATTCGCCATCTGGGCTTCGCCGGCCAGTTCGACACTTTCAAGCCGAGGGATCAGTTTTTCCCAGAAGGTTTTAAGCTCAAGGCGTGCAAGGTTCGAGCCTACACAAATGTGATCCCCGGCCCCAAAGGCGATGTGCCGGTTCGGGCGGCGGTCCACGGTGAAGGTATACGGGTCCTCGAAGACCTCTTCGTCGAAGTTGGCCGAAAAATAGGACACGTAAAGCTGATCGCCTTTTTTGATCTGCTGGCCGTTCAACTCGTAATCCTCAGCCGCGGTGCGGATGAACTGCTGCACCGGGGAGGCCCAGCGGATCGATTCCTCGACAAAGGAGGGAACGAGGCTGGGATCGGCGCGCAGCTGCGCCAGGACATCCGGGTTTTCCGCCAGGTACCACATCGACGACGCCGTCGTGGCCGCAGCCGAATCGTGCCCGGCCGAAGAGAAGATCAGGAAATACGAGATCATCGTGCGCGGGTCCATCGGGCAGCCATGCTTTTCGCTGTTGGCCAGGATGGAGGCCACGTCATCGACCGGGCAGCTCCGACGATCCTCGATGATCCCGGAATAGTATTTGCCGAATTCCTGGTTCACGAGGTTCCAGGTTTTCACCAGCTCATCGGGATCGGTGGGGTCGGCGCCGGGGCGCATCAGGTCGGGATCGGCGAAGTTGAAGAACCACTGCACCAGCTCCAGGATACGCGGGTGCTCTTCGCGCGGCACACCCACGATATCCATCATGACTTCAAGCGGATAGCGGAAGGCCACTTCCTTGGCGAAATCCATTTCCGGCCCCTGCTCTTCCATCACCTTGATCCAGCGATCTGCGCTTTCCTGCACCTGCGGAACAAATTTGGAAAGCCCGGCCGGGGAGAATTCCGGGGCTGTCAGCTTGCGGTGGCGAATATGCTCTTCGCCATCCATATGAACGAGCGTTTTCAGGATGTTCTTTTCGCCGCCGGTAAATTCGGCCACAAGCTGCTTGCCGCTCTGGGGCACCAGGGTTTTGGATTCGATGGCCGAGCGGAACACATCGTCATTGCGCAGCACTTCGCGCACATCCTTGTAGCGGGACACGATCCACATTGGATCGAAACCGGGCACTTCCGCTTTCGCCAAAGGATAGTCCGCACGGATTTTGCGCAGAATTTCATGCGCCTTGTCACGTTTCCCCTCGCCGAAGGTCAGCGGATTGAAAAGTGGGGCAACCAGTTCGGTGGGTATGGTCTGAGCCATGTGTTTACTCCATATCTAGAGCGACCCCAAGCTTTTGCCTGAGGCCCATTTCGATTGCAGGAAAGAAGAGACGCGAAACATCCCCTGTTTCGCGCGGATCACCCGTCTCAGACGTGACGCGCTCCGCATTTTTTCGCGGTTATGTGCATTATTTCTCCTCCCAGAGCTTCAGCAAATGCTCCTCAACATTTTGCGATATAAGCATACGCAAATTAGGATCGTCACGGAGTTCACGTCAACATTTTTTGTACAAAATACATGATTTACAAGATTACCCCTCATATCACGGACCCTGATCGAAGGCAAAATCTGAGGCAAAATAATGTGGCATACCCCAAATAACATGCTGTTTTACTTTGTTTTTATAGGAATTCACCTTTGGTGCCCTGAAAACGGATGAGGCGCGAAAATGAAACATTTCACACTCCGCGTCACGCAAGCTGCACGAAAGAATCAAAATATTGAATGGCACCTCCTTTTATCGGAAATGCCCCCCGAGAACACATGGAAACCGACAACAGAATCGCCCCCGCGACCCTGCCGGATATTCCATGGGGAATTGTATAAAACGGCAAAACCGGCCCGCAAGCCGGGAAAATCCTGATATATGCCGGAACAATCCATTTTATTCCAATGTCTTGCTGCGGGCGCAAAGAAAATCAGAACGACCCCGAGACAGAACGCCCTCGAATTTTGCGTTTTTCCATTACGCAAAAATGATTGACATATCCGGAGCCCTCCGCCTAGGTTCATGTCCAGTGACAGGCCCGACACCTGATCGCATGGCAGAGAAAAGCGCACGGGAGAGCGCGTCATGCAGGTCGCATCGGGCCGCGATGGGAGGATGCACAATGAACACAACCGCTCGTATCAGCGGGTTTCCACATCTGATCACTTGATGTGAGGTCGGCCTTCGCGTCGCCCTCAGCTCTGTCGCAAGGGTATGCCTGTTCGCTTCGCGAATGGGTCGCCCGGTTTTTGCCCGCTTCACGGGTGCCACTTTAAAAAGAGACCATCACATGACTGATATCAAGGACCTGATCCAAACCCCGACTGGCCAAATGCTGATCAATGGCGTCTGGGTGAAATCCGCATCCGAGGAAACCATCGCCGTCGAGGACCCCTCGAACGGCCAGGAGATTTCGGTCATTGCCGCCGCCGGAAAAGAGGACGTGAACCGCGCCGTTGCCGCCGCCCGTACCGCGCTTGAGAGCGCCGCCTGGAGCCGGATGCGCCCGATTGATCGTGGCAGGCTGTTGGAAGACATCGCCCGCAAGATCGAAGAGCACGCCCAGGAGCTGGCGCTTCTGGAGAGCTATGACAACGGCATGCCGGTCGGCATGGCGATGATGGTCAACCTGCCCGCTTCAGCCGAAATTTTCCGCTACATGGGCGGCTGGTGTTCCAAACTGGGCGGCAAGACGGTGCCGGTCTCAGGCGATGGCCGCCTGTTCCACGCCTATACCCAACGCGCGCCCGTGGGGGTCGTCGGCGCGATCACGCCGTGGAACTATCCGCTGGCGATGGCCTCGTGGAAAATCGCGATGGCCTTGGCGGCGGGCTGTACGGTCGTGTTGAAACCGGCCGAGATGACGTCCCTGTCCGCGCTGCGTCTGGTGCAGTTGATCCATGAGGCGGGCGTGCCCGAAGGTGTGGTCAACGTGGTTACGGGCTACGGTCAGTCCGCGGGTCAGGCCATGGCCGAACACGAGGGCATCGACAAGATCGCCTTTACCGGCTCGACCGCCACTGGCAAGAAAATCGCCACCGCGGCCCTCGGCAACATGAAACGTGTGGGGCTTGAGCTTGGCGGAAAATCGCCCTCGATCATCTGCGCCGATGCCGACCTGTCCCAGGCCATTCCCGGGGCTGCTCTGGCCTGTTTCTTCAACTCCGGTCAGATCTGTTTCGCCGCCACCCGCCTCTATGTGCACAAATCGGTTTACGAACCCGTCGTCGAGGGCCTGGCGCAGGTGGCCGAAAGCCTGCCCATGGGCAATGGTCGGGTCGAAACCAATATGCTTGGGCCGCTTGTGTCCAAAGCGCAGCAAGACCGCGTGATGAGCTATGTCGAAAAGGGCAAGGCCGAGGGCGCCGATCTTGTCTGTGGCGGCGAGACCGCGGGCGACGAAGGCTATTACGTGAAGCCGACAATCTTTGGCAACACAACGGCGGACATGTCCATCGTCAAAGAGGAAATCTTTGGCCCGATTCTGTCGGTTGCCGCCTTTGAGGACATGGATGAGGTGGTCAAGGAGGCCAACAATTCCGCATACGGGCTTGCGGCCAACCTTTGGACCAACGACCTGCGCACCGCGCATATCACCGCCAACAAACTCAACGCGGGCTCGGTCTGGGTCAATTGCCACGGGATCGTGGACCCGTCCATGCCGTTTGGCGGATTCAAGGAATCCGGCTGGGGCCGCGAAGTCGCCGAAGAGGGCGTCAGCCTCTACACCGAAACCAAATCCGTCGTCATCGCCCTCGAAGACGCACAATTTGGCTGATCACAACAGATTTGCAAAACCCAAAGACTTGCGAAAATCAGGAGAAACCGCATGAAACTTCAAGGCAGAACTGCCATCATCACCGGCGCCGCAACAGGCATCGGCCGCGCCATCGCCGAGCTGTTCCAGAAGGAAGGCGCGAATGTCGTCATCGCCGACATCAAAGGTGCGCCTGAAGCCGCCGCTGAAATGGGCGGCAACACCATCGGTGTCGAGGCCAACGTGACCAGCAAGGACTCCATGGCCGCAGCCGCAGCCACCGCCGAGGAAAAATTCGGAGGCATCGACATTCTGGTCAACAACGCGGGCATTTTCACCGGGTTGAACTACACGCCGATGGAAGCCATCGAAGAGGCCGATTGGCGCAAGCTGATGGACGTCAACGTCATGGGCCCTTGGATCGCCACCTCCGCCTGTCTGCCGGCGCTGCGCAAATCCGAAGCTGGTCGTGTCATCAACATCGCCTCCGTGATTGCGCATCTGGGTATTCCGATGATGCTGCATTACGTCAGTTCCAAAGGCGCCGTTGCCGCCATGACCCGCGCCATGGCACGCGAAATGGCCGTGACCAAAAGCGGTGTGCTCGTGAACGCCGTCTCCCCCGGCTACACCCATTCGGAAAACGCCAAGGCCAACACCGATCAGCACGAAGCCTTTGAAGGCGTCGCAAGCTCCATGCGCCTGATTGAACGCGCCTCCGAGCCGAAAGACATCGCCAATGCGGTGGCCTTCCTCGCCTCCGACGAAGGCGGCTACATCACCGGCCAGAACATCATCGTCGATGGCGGCATTTTCTTCAGCCAGTAAAGCGTTTCCCCCGACCGCTCAAAGGAGGAAATGAGCGGTCGGGGTTTAAATCAGGGAGGAAAAATGACAAAACTTAACGCATATCGCGCCTTTGGCGTTCTAGGCCTGACGCTCGCCACGCCGATGGCCGCGCTGGCCAATGACGGTCTCATGTTCTCGGGCTACAGCGCAAAAACGCTGGGCATGTCCGGGGCCGGGGCCGCCCATCCGACGGATTCCCAGATCGGGGCGCTCAACCCGGCGGGCTTTGCCTTTACCGGTAACCGCGTCGATCTCACCGGGGTCGCCCTTTCGGTGGACATCAATTCGACCGTTCTGGGCGGGGACTATAGCGATGATCCCATCATTGCGGCCCCGCTTCCGAGCGTGTCCTATCAATTCAACGACCAATGGGCCTTTGGCCTCTCGACCTATGGCGTTGGCGTGATGGTGGATTACGGCGAACCGATCCCGCCAGCGCCCGGCGTGACCGACACGGGCGCCACGCTGATGCAACTTGTCCTGGCACCTTCTGTGGCCTATAAGTTGAACGAAGATCATGCCATTGGCGCTTCGCTTTTGTTGGCGGGACAGTATTTCGAACTGTCCGGCCTTCAGGCTTACGGGGCGCCCGACGAAGGCGACACCGGCTCTTTCGGCGTCGGTTTCAGCATCGGCTACATGGGCAATCTGAACGAAGATTTCCGGGTGTCCGCGAGCTATTTCAGCCAGATCCACATGGGCGATCTCGAAGGCTACGAGAATCACCTTGCCGATGAGACCGATGTGGATCTGCCCGCGCGGGCGATTTTGGGTCTAGCCTATGATGTGACGCCGCAACTCACGCTTTTGGCGGATTACAACTGGATCGACTGGAAAAGCGTCACCCCGCTTGGCAACGAGTTCCCCGGCAGCTTTGTGCTGGGCGCGCCTGATGGGCCGGGTGCGGGATGGAAAGAGCAGCATATCGTCAAGATCGGGGCCGAATACGCGCTCAACGATCATTGGACGCTGCGCGGCGGTGTGAGCCGGTCTTCACTTTTGTGGGAGAAGGAAAACAACGCGCTGAACTATCTGACCCCGGTGACCCCGCGCACGCATGTGGCCCTTGGCGCCAGCTATAAGGCGTCCGAGAATCGTGAGTGGAGCTTTGCCTGGAACCGAGCCTTATCGCGTGAACAGAGGGGTGACGGCATTTCCACCGGCACCGACCTGGAGACCCGGATCGACACCTTCGCGGTCAGCTACGGCTGGACGTTTTAACACCTGCTGAACACCTGCCCCTACGTCAAATCGGCGCGACAAACCGGCAAAGCCATGCCGCAGGGGCAAATTAGACTTGCAATATGCACAATGGTCAGGCCATTAATTCATTCAACCAAATACCCAAGGCCGAGCCTGAACACCAAATGTACGCTGACCCCGTCGATGCGGCCAGCGTCAAAGCCAAACCTGAGGAGAGAACATGGCTAAGGTAACTTTTGTAGATCACGATGGCACCAAACATGAGGTCGAGGCCCCTATCGGCAATAACCTCATGGAAATCGCCGTGAACAACAACATCGCTGGCATTGATGGCGATTGTGGTGGCATGGCCGCCTGCGCCACCTGCCACGTCACGGTCGACCCTGCGTGGTATGCCAAAACCGGCGCGCGCTCCGAGGCCGAAGAGTCGATGCTGACCTTCCTGCCCGAGATTGCAGAGACCGCGCGTCTGGGATGTCAGATCGAAATGACCGAGGAACTGGATGGTCTGGTGCTGCACCTGCCGGTCGAACAGTTCTAATCCCGCAACCCCCAAGGAGGTTCCCATGACCGCCCTGAAACAAACCACTCTTAGCGACCTGCCGCTGTCAGACATCGACCCTTCGGTGCAAACCCGGTTTCAAACGGGCGAGCATTTCGAAGTGTTCGATCGTCTGCGCGAAGAGGCCCCGGTCTATTTCCACGAGAGCACCCAATACGGCCCCTTCTGGTCGATTTCGAAATACAAAGACATCATCGAAGTCGAAGCCCAGCCGAAGATCTTTTCCTCGGACGCGGCCTATGGCGGCATCTGGATCAAGGAGCAGCCCAAGGACACGATCCGCAAAAGCTTCATGACCGCCGATCCGCCCGAGCATGATGTTCAGCGCAAGGTGGTGAACCCGATCGTGTCCCCCACCAATCTCCATGACATGGAGAAAAGGGTCCGCGACATCGTCAACCTGGTTCTCGACGATCTGCCAATCAACGAAGAGATCGACTGGGTCGAACGCGTTTCGGTCGAGGTCACGGGGCGTGTGCTTTGTGCGCTGATGGATTTTCCGGTCGAAGAACGGCTGGACCTCACAACATGGTCCGACATCGTCAACACCGATGTGGACGCGGGCACCGAGATCACGGACGAGTACAAGAAGCTCGAAGCCCTGGCGCCGATGATCAAGAAGTTCAAGGAAATGTTCGCCGAACGCTCCGCCATGCCGCCGCAAAACGATCTGATCTCGATGCTGGCCCATTCGCAGGAAACCGCCAGCATGGAGCCGCAGCAATTCGTCGGCATGTTGGTTCTGTTGATGGTGGGCGGCAACGACACCACACGGAACTCGATCTCCGGCGGTCTCGATGCGCTCAACAAATTCCCCGAGGAATATAAAAAGCTGCGTGAGAACCCCGAGTTGGTGGACAGCATGGTGCCGGAAATCATCCGTTGGGTGACCCCGGTGGCCCATATGCGCCGCACCGCGATGCAGGACATCGAGTTCAAGGGGCAACAGATCAAGAAGGGCGACAAGGTCATCATGTGGTATTGCTCCGGCAACCGCGACGAGGATGTGATCGAAGATCCCTACACCTTCAAGATCGATCGCAAGAACCCGCGTCAGCACGTGTCTTTCGGCTTTGGCATCCACCGTTGCCTCGGCAACCGGATGGCAGAAATGCAACTGCGCATCCTGTGGGAAGAAATTCTCAAACGCGGCTGGGTTATCGAAACCACAGGCGAACCTGAGCGTCGTTTTTCCAACTTTGTGGTTGGCATCGACAGCCTCAAGGCCATTGTGCGCGCAGCGTAAAGCTTGTGCATGAACAGCCCGGGACATATGCCGGGCTGTTCTTTCGAAAGCGTTTCACGAAAAGCCAGAAAGACGGATTTTCGCGAAACGCAGTACACGATCGGGATGTCGCGCGGGATGTCGTGGTCCTTTTGCAAACCCGCCGCGCCTCAGGTGAATGGCGAAAGGCGGTAGCGCAGAGTTGATCGAAAACCCGCTCCCTCCGCGCCATGTTTCCCTCCGCACCACGATCGAGTCCCCAATGACATTCTCAGACCGGACCCAAAATCCTCCGCCCTCCGGGACGAATGTCCCATCGACAGCGTGGGACAGGACAATGCAGGGCAGGACGACGCCCTCCTGGTCGAGGAAATATTCGAAGCTGCGGCCTCTCATTGCGTCGATTGGACCTCTGCCGTTTTCGAACGCTTCTTTCAGAATTGTCCCGAGGCTGTCGCGCATTTCAGGCTGCCGCCTGCGGGCAGCGGCCAACCGCCCCTGGGATGTGGTCAAATGCTGTTCGAGGCGACCTGCCTTGTCATGGTTTCAGCCAGCGGACAGGCCTACGTTGACAGCTATGTTCAGAAAATCGTTGGCGAGCATGAGGCTTTTGGCGTTGAGGACCTCAGCGGCACATTCCATTTTCCCTGTAGAATTCGTCCTCTACCACCTCCCTGTGGACGACCGACTGGCGGCACCGGTATTGCCGGTGCCGCTTTTTCCGAAAGATTAATTAAACGGCCCCTAATGTTTGTGAAACGGATAATTCCGTGACCTGCGTATTGGCAGGCATCCCATTACGGCGATCTCGCGCCGTTCCAAGATTTCCACTTCACACCTCCGAATGTAACATATATCGCGTGGTGGTATTTCACGCATCGTGTCCGTCTCAACGGCATGAACTTGCGGAATCGTGTAGCACTGAACATCCAGGATATGAGACGCGCCCGCGGCCTCAGCCAGGAGGAACTTGCTCATCGGGCAGATGTGAGCCGTGGCCATATGGGCAAGGTCGAGAATGCCAAGTTCGCCGCCTCCCTCGACCTTCTCGAACGCATCGCCCGAGCGCTGAACGTCGACCCCGCCGAGCTTTTTGCAAAACGCTAGCCCCTATTTGCCAGCCTTTGGTGCGATCCCAATCGGAGCATCCCATTAGGTAGTTAATAGGAGCGTTAAGAGTTCAATGAGTAAGAGAAAGATCGGGCGGCCGTTTCAAGAAGGTTTCGTACAAGACGGAACACAGGAGGTTCATGTCTTCACGGACTACCGTTGGAACGATGGCACGACCAGCCGTCTCTGGCATATTGACCCTGACCAATATGACCCGTCAGCCATTTGCATCCGCCCTTTTTCCCTCAGCAATCCTGATGAGAGGGATCAATAAGCAAACCACTCCGAGTGGCCCATGTTGCCCTCATAGTCGCCGTATTCGACCATGATGCTACGCATCGAGAATTCACCTGAGCGTCGCCTCGTAGGCAACTCGATCACTTGGCCACTTTGGGAGACGAAACTGTCAGGCCATGACCGGCTTTCTCGTCGCGCGCGCTGGATATAGGTACAGGTTCGGTTCTCCCGGTCGCACGATTTCACGGACCAACTCCAGACGCGGCCATCCTCATTGGTGTCATAGGAACTGCCGGTGAACCAGATCACATGAGTGCGGTTCAGCCATTCGTATTCCGGCAGGTTAGTGTCGAGCTCGCCTTCTCCGCCGGGCCCGCCCAACTCAACCGGCACATGGGCGAATGTGCAAACCCCGAAGGGCGGCAGGCTCGGCCAAGGCGTAATGCGGCGGATCATGGTACTGTATGCACGCGCGCAGACAGCGCTCGGGGGGAAACCACCTGCCATGCAGAGCATAATGGCGCAGTCGATGTCATAGGCCTGCGTCTTCTCCGGGATGCCAATGGCCGCCATCATCCCCATTGCTGCTGCCATCACTTGCCGCTTCATGTCGCTCACCAGCCTTGTTTCGCGCAAAAGTTGCGCAGACTATCGCGCAATATGTATTTTTCTGCAATATGTCGTATTGACTCCATATGACTTTATGGCCCTAGTGTCGTGAAGTAGAAGGGCTCTCATGGGGAGAGTCCGAACATGCCGATAGCGCGCAACCAGATCCTGATCACCATCGATGGTGTCAAAGACTTGTCTGAGAAGGGCATCGCGTTCCGCTGCCGGTATGAACTCGTGGGATTCACGGACGATGGCAAGCCGCGCTACCAGTGCATCTACCTGCGGATCGGCGAGCCGGAAGCCATTTTGGTCTCGACCCGGATCACCCCGCACGGGCCCGAGCCGCGGTATTTCAACATATGGCCGGGGCTCTTCAAACATCATCTCGAGTTCGGTGACGGGCGCGATCTGCGCTTTGGTCCTGACTACAGCATCACCCTCGAGGAGCGCGGCTGACGTCATCGCCTTCGGCCGCGACGGCACGGCTCGAACGTCCGGTTGGACATTTCATGGCGAGCGGCCTGCTTGGGCAGGATTGGATAGTTCCGCTGACGCGGGGGTTGTTCTGGCCTCGCGGGATGCCACTTCCCCGTCCGGTCGCGACGACATTCTCTCCCTGATCCGCACCACCGCCGATCGCCACAAGGGCAATCGCGCCCTGCACCTTGCCGGCCTTGATGCGAGCGACTGGCAGGTCCTGTTCCGCGCCCTTGTCGAGGCCGAAAGCAGCTATAACCCGACCGCCCTGAGCCCGAAGGGGGCCTATGGCCTGGGCCAACTCATGCCCGACACGGCCCGCGCGCTCGGGGTCGATCCGCACAACCCCTCCCAAAACCTCGACGGCGCAGCGCGCTATCTGCTCGCACAACTGGCCACGTTCAAGGATACCGACCTTGCGCTCGCGGCCTACAATGCCGGGCCACACCGCGTGGTCGAATATTCCGGCATCCCGCCCTTCACCGAGACGCGTGACTACATCGCGCGCATCCACCAGACCCGGTCTCGGCTGGCGGGCATGCCTGTCGCCAAGCCAGACACCCGTGTCGCATCCCGCGTGCCAAGGCGCGCACCGGTCCTCTTAGCTCTCCCGTAAATCAAGGAAACCTCGCATGCTCAGACATCGCCTCAGCCGCCTCTTGCTTACCGCCACTACCTTGACGGTCTTCACGACGCCCGCTCTCGCGCAGGACTTGTCGCCGATCCAGACCATGCTGGAAACCGTCGAGGCCGCACTGACCGGCCCCATCGGGATCGCTGTCGCCACGCTCGCTGTCATCGGAACCGGCTTCATGTGCATGATGGGACGGCTCAACTGGGGCTGGTTCGCCTCGGTCATCATCGGGATCGTGCTGATCTTCTCGGCGAACACCATCGTTGCAGGCTTCGCCTGAGGCTGGAGCGTAGAGTTGGCAGAACGATCCCCCCTCTTTCTGGGCCTCGCCCGTCCGCCCAAATATCTGGGTCTCCCTGTCGGATACCTCGTGGTGCTGGCGACAGGGGTCGTTCTGCCGTTCATCTGGACCAAGTCGATGGTCTTCTTCCTGATCGGTCTCGTTGCCTATCCGATCCTCTGGTTCGTCGCCGACCGCGAGCCGCATTTCTTCGAGGTGCTGCGGGTCTCCTACGGCTCAGTCCGCCCGACGAAGAACCGGGCCTTGCACGGAGGCGACAGCTATGGCGCTTGACGCAGGCACACTTTCCACCCACGGAACCGCTCTGCTTCAGGCCGGCGGCGGGGAGTTCGCGCGGGAGAGCTACCTCGCCGAACACCTGCCGTATTTTGCCCTCGCCGATGACGATGTCATGGTGCTGCGCGAGGGCGACCTGATGGCGACCCTGCGCCTTGATGGTCTGAACCCGATGACCACAGAGGATGCCCGGCTTGACGCGCTCAAACGGGCGGTCGCGGCCATCGTCGCCCAAACCGGCAACACCTTCGGCTTCTACATCCACCGGATCTCCGTGCCGCAGGATCTCGGGATGCGCCCGATCGAGGGGGACAGCTTCGCCGCCGCGATCGATGCCCGCTGGCAGGCCCATGTCAAAGACCTGCGCCCGGCGAAGCGCCAGCTCTATCTCAGCGTCATCCGGCGCCCCGACATCTCGGCGCGCATCCCCCTCCTGCGCGCCCTCGCGCGTAAGGCCTGGGTCAAGGACCGCGCCACGCGGATGCAGGAGCTGAATGAGGTCATGGGCTTCTTCGAGGTGGCGCTTGCCTCGGCCAATCCCGTGAGACTCACGAAGGCAGGCGGGGAGTGGCTGGGATACCTCAATACGCTGAACGCTGGGGCATTCTCCCCGATCGCCTTCGGGCAAAGCGCCCTGCCCCTTTCTCACACACTGAGCAACTGCCGCGCCACCTTCGACGGCGACGTCGTCACCCTGACCGACGCCGTGACCCGTCGGGTCAAATACGGCGCGCTCTTCTCGATGAAGACCTATCCGGCCCTCACGGACGTCACGCTGCTCGATGCGCTCGACCTGCCGCTCGACATCGTTCTGACGAACTCCTTCAGTCCGATCCCGAACAACATCATGGCCGAACGCATCCAGCGGATCATCCGCCAGATGCATGCCTCCGACGATGCCGCTGTCTCATTGCGGGAACAGCTTGGACAAGCGGCCGACGACCAGGAAGCGGGCCGCATTGCCTTTGGCGACCATCACCTCTCGATCGCCGTCTATGCGCCAGACCGTGACACGCTCGAGCGTGCTGCCGCCCAGATCAAGCGTGTGGGTCAGGAGATTATGTCCGTGATCGTGCGCGAGAGCATGGCGCTGAAAGCCACCTACTTCGCGCAATCCCCCGGCAACTTTGGCTACCGCGCGCGGAAGACGCCGATCTCCTCAATCAACTTCGCGGACTTCGCGGCCCTTCACGGCAGCGTCGAAGGGCGCGGGCCGGATCAGTCGCCTTGGGGTCAGACCATTTCGGTCCTGCCCACGGTCGGCACTTCTGGTTATCGCTTCAATTTTCACGAGGCGGGCAGCCCCGGCAAGGAACCGACCGTTGGCCATACGCTGGTGTTGGGACGCACCGGCACCGGCAAGACGCTGACCACCGCTTTCCTCGCAGCCCAAGCGCAGCGGGTCGGCGCGCGGCTCTTTTTCTTCGATAAGGATCGCGGGCTTGAGATGGCCGTGCGCGCCCTTGGTGGCCGGTACAACGAAATCCGCGCGGGTGTGCCGACGGGCCTCAACCCGCTCGCCACAGAGACCGACGAGCGCGGCCGCGCCTGGCTATCGGACTGGCTGGCGACGCTGCTCACACGCAACGGAACCCTCACGGGCGAGCAATCCCGCCACATCCAGAGCGCGGTCGGCCAGAACGCCGATGCGGGCGCAGCCCTACAACGCTTTGCCAGTTTCGAGACCCTGTTCCAGTCACTTGACGATGATGGCGAGCTGCAGTCCCGTGTTGCCGAATGGGCGCCCGGCGGTCGCTACGGCTGGGTCTTTGACGAGCCCGAGCGCGGCGCGGGACTCACGCTCTCGGGCGATATCGTCGGGTTTGACATGACCGAGATCCTCGACATGACCACCGAACGGATGGCCGTACTCTCCTACATTTTCCGCCAGATCGAACGCGTGGTCGAGGATCGCCGCCCCACCATCATCGTCCTCGACGAGGCCTGGAAGCTCTTGGACGATCCGTATTTCGGGGCGCGGCTCGAGAACTGGCTGGTGACGCTTCGGAAGATGAACTGCGTCGTGATCATGATGACGCAATATCCGAGCCAGCTGCGGGACAGCCGCGTCGGTAAGACTATCGTCGAGACGGTGCCGACCCAGATCCTCTTCCCGAACGACCGCGCCACCGTCTCGGATTACGACTTCCTGCGCGTGAACGCCAAGGAAGCGGCACTTCTTGTCCAGCCCACCATCGGCCAGCGCATCGCGCTTGTGCGCTCGGCCGGCGACAGCGTCTTCGTCGATGCGGACCTCTCCGCCTTGGGCGACCTTCTTCCCATCCTTGGCGGCGGCGCCACCGGCGAGGCCCGCCTACCCGCCGATTGGCGCGCCAATCCCGACTTCTGGAGACATGTGATATGAGTTCGAAACTCCTCCTCGCGCTTTGCGCAGCCGCTAGCCTTCTGGCCGCTTGCGAGACATACACCGAGAAAACCTCGCCCTGCTTCGGGCGCAATGGCGAGCCGCAGGTGACACGCTCCGCCCTCTCTTTCTCGAACATGGGCGCTCCGGTGCAGCAGGCGGTCAAGCCCGACTGCAATTTCGAGCCCCTGCCCCGTCCGGAATGAGCCGCGCCGCGATCATATCCGCCGGAATCTGCCTCGGCCTCGGTACCCTGGCCGCGCATGCCCAAGGCGTGCCGACACAGGACAATTCCGCCATCGGCCGCGCCATCGCACGGGTGACAGCGCTCGCCGAGGATCTGGGCGTCCAGCAGGACAAGGATCGGACCGAGTCCACGCTGGCAGATGTGCAGGCCGACCAGCTGCGCGTCCTCGAGGAGATGACGGCGGCCATCACCGGCCCCGGCTTCGACATCCGCGCGCTCGAAGGGAACGCGGATTTCGGAGTGGCGGCAGTCTATCCCAACACCGATCCGAGCCCGATGAACAGCCGCCTCTTCGGCGAAGGCCGCGAGACGGTCGAGATGATGATCGTCGAAGTCGCGGGCGAGTTCGCGGGCGCGCCCGGCGTGGCCCGCGCCGGTCTCTCGGCCACCCAGTGGCGCTGCCTCTTCCAGGCGCTGATCAAGCAGGAGAGCCGGTTCAATGTTTCGATCTCGAGCCCGGTTGGCGCCTATGGGCTCACCCAGCTCATGCCCGGCACCGCCTCCGATCTTGGAGTCGACCGATACGACCCGAAAGACAACCTGCGCGGCGGCGCGCGTTACATCACCACCCAGCTCAATCGCTTCGGCAACATCCCTCATGCGCTCGCGGCCTATAACGCTGGCCCCGGCCGGGTCATCGAATATGGCGGCGTTCCGCCCTTTGCCGAGACGCAAGGCTACGTGCGCAACATCTCCAAGTTCTACAACGAATACCTGGCCGTGGTAGGCGGCGCCGACGCGCTCGGGACGCTCTCCCCCTCGGATTTTGCGCTGGCCGAATATGCCAGCATCTCCGAGGCGGGCGTCTATTACGCGGCTGACAGTTCGGCGACCACCGAACAGGTCATCAACCGGTTGCGCGCGATCATCCTGCAGATCGACGCGCAGCCCAAGGCCAAGGCGGCCTGGGAGCTCAACACCTACGCCAAGGCCGAGATCGGCCGCATCCTCAACCTTCGTGTCCGGCTGATGGCCGCCAACCAGCAGCGCGAGGCGGCCTATGCGCAGCACCTCGTCGCCGACCGGCTGGCCGAGCGCGACTTCATGCAGATGGGAGTTCCCGAATGAGACAGTTTCTTTTGACGTCTGCAGCCATTGTCGGGCTCGGGTTTTCCTCACCCGCAACGGCCCAGGGCGTACCAACGTTCGATGGCTCGCAGCTTGGCCAGCTCGTGGCCCAGCTCGAGCACATGGCCGAGGATCTGAACGTCCAGATGCAACAACTCGCTACCATGCGGCTGGAACTGGAAACCCAACTGTCGCAGCTTACGAACCTCGAGGCGCAACTGACCTCGCTCATTGAGGGCAGCGGGCTCGGAGAACTCTTTGCCACTGTCGAAGAATTCCGCGCGCTGCGCGGCAAGCTCGTAGCTCCCCTCAACACCGCAGAGTCCTTGGCCAGCGGTGATTTCCTGAGCGGGTTCAATCCCGGCGCAGAACTCTCGGCCTCGGTCGAGCGGGTGCTCTCGGGCAGCGGGTTTACTTCGGAGCGCCTGAGCACGCTCTCAGGCTCCGATCAGCCCGCCGACAACCGCATCGCCACCTCAGCCGGGGCCAGCGCCATGCTCTCGGTCGCGGCGCAGGAAAGCCACGAAGAGGCGGGCCAAAGCCTCGAGCGGCTCGAGACCATGGTCGAGCTCATCGACGATCAAGATGGCTTGAAAGCCGCCGTCGATCTCAACACCCGCGTCACCGCCGAGCTCGGCATCATCCTGACCCAGATCTGGCGGCTGGAAGCGGCGCAAGGGGTCAGCGCCGGCCAGCTTGGGGTCATCGACGCCGCGACCCTCGCGGATGAGCGCAAGTTCCGGTCCATGGCGGTGGACCCATGAGGCAAACCATGACACTCAGCTTTGGACCAATTCAGTCTCTTGGCCTCGCAGCGATAGTCCTCTGTACCCTGCCCAATGCTGCGTTGGCGCAGACACCGAGCACAGATCCGTTAGGCGACACGCCCTTCAACTCGATGGCGATCGCGCGGGATCAAACGGATGAATGCCGTGTTCCGAAACCACCCGCCGATCTGGCCGAGACCGCCTATCTGCGCAATGGCTACCGCGCGATCCTGCGCATCCTGATCGCTGAAGAGGCGCTCGCCTCGGAGAGCTGTACCTGCCAGCTGGATCAGTTCACCTGGGATCAGGCACTTGACGCCCTGTCCCGGTTTCAGACCTCGAACAACCCACGCCTCCCCTTCAAGGTACTCGATCTCTACGCGCAGGCCGACGCGCACGAGGCGCAAGTTTTGGAGGCTTGTGCCGAGTAGATGGGCGTTATTCGCGACATCCTGAGCCAGGTCGACGCCGCGGTGGATACCGTGGCGCAGGACGGCTTTGTCTCCTCGGCGGGCGCCGTCGGCGACGTGATCTCCGCCGGTGCCGCGCTCCTCGTCGTGCTTCTCGGGATCAATGCGGTGATGCAACTCCGCCCCCTGCCCTTCGGCACCGGCTTTGCCTTCGGCATGAAGATCGCGCTCGTGGGGATCTTTGCGCAGAGCTGGGACAATTTCAGCGTCATCTATAACATCGTCACGCAGGTGCCCGACTCCGTCGGCGCCTCGATCCTGGCGCTCACCGGCTCGGGTGACGAGGCTGGGGTCTATGAGAGCCTCGACAACATGGTCGCCCGCATCACCGCCTATGGTGACACGATCGGCGACCGCGCGGGTTGGGTTTTTGGCGCGGTCCTGGGCGCGATCTTCTTCGTCCTTTCCGCCGTCTTTGCCGCCGTCACCGCCGGGATCATCGCTTTCGCCCGCATCGTCTTCGCGCTGATGATCGTGATCGCCCCCTTCATGATCGTGACCTCGCTCTTCAAGCCGACCCAGTCCCTCTTCGAGGCCTGGACCCGCGCCACCATCGGCTATGCGCTCATGCCGGTCGCCGCCGCCGGGGCCGCGGGCATCATCGTGGCGATCGCCGAGGCCATCGGCGACGCCTCCGCCGATCCCGGTGACGTCGAAACCGTCAGCCTCATCCTGCCCTTCCTCGTCATCCTGATCCTTAGCGCCGGTATCATGGCCTCGGTCCCCTACATCGCCTCCAACCTCACCGGCGTCGTCGGCATTGCGTCCAATGCCGTGGGTCTGACCGGCCTCGCGCGGCAGGGTTTCGTGAACACGCGTCAGTATGGCACGGGCACAACCTCCCGCCTCGTCACCGGCAAGTCTCCGCAGGAGCTGAACCAGATGGCCAATGCGGGCGTGGTGAAGACCGGCGAGATGATCCGCCAAAGCCCCGGCGCGCTCCTCTCTGCCGCCAAGGCCTTCCGCAAACCCTGATGTGAAAGACGACCACTTTGAAGAAGCTTGTGACCAGTTCTCCCGCGCCTGACCGCGACGCGTTTGAGGCGGATTTCATCTACGGGCCACGGCGGCGCGAGCGCTTCGCCTGGTTCGTCGCGGCGGCAGGCGTGCTGGTCGGCGTGGCTGGCATAGTCGCGGGCGCGAGCCTCTTTCCGCTCAAATCGACCGAGACCTTTGTGGTCGTGGTCGACAAGGAGACTGGCGAGATGGACCGGGTCGCCGCTGTCCAGGCGCTGACCCTTGCCGAGAGCGACGCCATCATTCAGGCCAATCTCGTGGCCTACGTCGATGACCGCGAAACCTATGACCTGACCGATGGCGAGCAGCGAATAAACTCGGTGCTGGACCGCTCCGACGGCGACGCCGCCCGCACTTTGCGCGATCTTTGGTCCTCCACCAACGAGGACTACCCGATCACCGTCTATGGGCGTGACGCCAAGATCGAGGTGGTCATCAAGTCCGTGAACCAGATCGAGCGTGGCGTGGCCCAGGTCCGCTTCACCCGCACGCTGCGCCGTCCCCGCGACACCCGCACCGTGACCCGGTCTTACGTCGCCACCGTCGGCTACGACTTCCAACCTGAAACCCGCCAGCGCCTTCAGGACGTCTGGGCCAACCCCTTGGGCTTCGTGGTGACCTCCTACCGCGTCGACGCCGAGACCCTGGAGAACTGACATGAAATCCCTGCCCGCGCTCCTCACCACGGTTCGCACCACGCTTCTTCTGGCGCTTGCCCTTCCTGTTGCCGCAAGCGCCGAGGCCACGCCGCAAGGTGGTCCGCTCGACATCCGCATCCGCACCGCCGTCTACAATGAGAACCAGGTCTACCGGATCGAGACCGATCTTCGGCATTCGACCACGATCCATTTCGGGGCGGGCGAGCGCTTTGAGGCGGTAATTGTCGGCGACACCGAAAGTTTCCAGGTCGATCCGCTCCCCGAGCTCGGCAACGTGCTGACGATCAAACCGCATGTGGCGCAGGCCTCGACCAACATGACGGTGATCACCAACCGACGCACCTATTCCTTCCATTTGCGCGAAGGCTCGATCCCGAACCGCACCGGCATGTTCTTCGAGGTTCGCTTCCGCTACCCTGACAAGGAACCCCGCGCGGCAGGTGCAACCCAGCCGAAAGGGTTTGAAGCGCCGCGCAATTACAACTACCGCGTCTCGGGCGAGGGCGACTTCCGACCAAGCCATATCTACGACGACGGGCGCTATACGTATTTCGTTTTCCCGGAGAACACCCGTCAGCCCGCCCTGTTCAAGGCCGATGACCAGGGCCGTGAGCGCACCGTGAACTGGACGCAGGCAGGAAACACCGTCCGCGTGCTCGGGGTAAACACCTACTGGACACTGCGCATCGGCGACGAGGCGATCTGCGCCTGGCGCGACGAAAGCGCGATCTATGTGAGCAACTGACCATGGCTGATCAAACCCCTCCCGATCTCCAGGACCGCCTCGATCAATTCAGCCAGCGCGGCAAATCCAAACGCCGCAGCAACAGCCTCGGGGTTGGTGCCCTCGCTGCCGCCCTCGCCCTTGGCGGTGCCGGGGTCGCGTATTTCCTGGCCACCGGCTTGCAGGAAGGCGACAGCGCGCTTGAAACCTCCGATGTCGAGACCTTCCAGGACCGCCGCCCCGGCACCGGCGGGCGACTGGAGTTCCCGCCCGACGAAACCGAGCAACGGGTGAACGACGCACTGATTGCCGTCGAGGAGGCGCTAGACGTGCCAGCGGCCCCTGCCCCCGAGCCAAGCGCCGAGGTGCTGGCCGAGATCGCCAAGCTCCGCGAAGCCCTTGCCGCCAGCCAGGCCGCCCGCAACTCAGAAATCCAGGTCGCCGTCGCGGACCTGCGCGACGCCTTCGACGACCAGAAGGCAGCACTCGAAGCCACACTGGCCGAAAAGGAGGCCGAGCTTGCCAATCTGCAGCGCCAGACCGAAACCCGCATCGAAGGGCTGCAAGCCATGCTCGATGCCGAGCGCGCACAGCGCGAGGGGCTTGAAGCAGAGCTGAACCGCGAAGGGTTGATCGCCGATCAGCGCCTTCTCGAAGAACGCCGCCGGCAGGAAGAGGAACAGCGCCAGCGCGAGGCCCAGCGGGTCGCCGAGGAGCTTCTGACCGCGCAGATCAAATCCCCCGCCGTGGTCTATGCCGACGGTCCGCGCGGTGGCCAAAGTGGCGCGGCGGTCGCCGATCCGGCGGCCGCTGGCACCGGGGGGCCGGTGCTCTCGGGCAATGAGCAGTTCCTGCAGAGTGCGCGCCCGCTCGAAGTGCAGGAGGCCGCCCGGCTCACCCATCCCGAACGCACGCTGACGCAAGGGTCCGTCATCCAGGCCGCGCTCCAGACTGCCATCAACAGCGATCTGCCGGGCTCCGTGGTCGCGGTCGTCTCTGAGCCGGTCCAGGCGTTTTCCGGGGACCGGATCCTGATCCCCCGGGGCTCTCGTCTTTTTGGCCAATACCGCTCCGGCATCGAGATGCATCAGAAACGCATCCTGATTGTCTGGACCCGCGTCCTGACCCCAGACGGCACCTCGATGGAAATCGCCGCCGTGGGCGGGGACCAGCTAGGCCGCTCCGGCCTGACAGGTCTTGTCGACACCAAGTTCGCCGAGCGCTTCGGCGGGGCGGCACTGATTTCCGTGATCGGGGCGGCACCGGCCGTGGCGGCGGAGAGTGCCAACAATGAGACCACGAGCATTGTTCTGGGCGATGTCGGCAGCGACCTGCAGGATGCGGTCGGATCGGTGATCGCCGACCAGATCTCGATCGCCCCGACGATCTATGTCGATCAGGGGGCCGCGGTCACCGTGCTCGTTGACCGGGATGTGGTGATTTACTGATGGATCAGGCGTCGCCAGCCTCCTACCTCGAGCGTTATCTCGACCCGTTCCGCGACCTTCTGAGACGCGATGACGTGGTCGAAATCGCGATCAATCCGGACGGCAAGGTCTGGATCGAGGTCGCAGGCGACGCCACCATGCGCCATGAAGGCCAGACCGTGGACCGAACCACCGCCCTCAACATGGCCCAGACCATCGTCGGCGACGCCAAGGCCCGCGTCTCTGAAAAGAACCCCCTCGTGTCCGGCAAGGTGGAATATTCGGGCCGCCCCCTCCGGGTCCAGGTCGCCGTACCGCCCGCCATCGATCGAGGTGCCTCGATCACCATCCGCCTCTTCGCCTCGGGCAGCGTCCGGGATTACGCCCCCGCCTATCTCTTCGGCAAGGCCGTCTCGCTCGACGCGCTCCGCGCTGAGAAGATGAAAAACATCGCCTCCCTCGCCGAAGAGAACCTTGAGGCCGCGCTGCAAACCCTGGTCGAGGCGCGGCTCAACGTCCTCATCAGCGGCGGCACCTCGACCGGCAAGACCACCTTCGCCCGCCATCTCCTGACCCATGTGAGCGAGCACGAGCGGCTGATCACCATCGAAGACGCTTTCGAACTCTTCCCCGGCCAGCCGAACACCGTCGCCCTCCTGGCCGACCGCGGGGCCGGATCGCAACGCGGCGCCAACGCCCTCCTTCAGGCCTCCCTCCGTATGCGCCCCGACCGGATCATTGTCGGCGAGCTGCGCGGGGCCGAGGCCCTGACCTATCTCGAAGCCATCAATACCGGCCATGGTGGATCTGTCTCGACGATCCACGCCGAGACAGCTGAACTGGCAATCGATCGACTGGCGATTATGGTTCTCCAAGCAGGCACACCGCTGACCTTCGCCGAGGTGCGTGAGTACATACGGAAATCCATCGATGTGATCGTCCAGCTCGGGCGGGCCGAAGGGAAGCGGGGGATCACGGAGTTTTATCTGCCGGGCTGACGACGAAATTCGACAGGGCGGGAGAGGCGCAGACTTTTCTGCTCTTGCGAGTTGATAAAGCCACTATGGCAGAAACCGACATTCAGATTGCGCTGAACTTGGCTCAAACTCTGCATTCCTGCAAGTCAACTCAGAGACCAAATCGCTGAACGCTGCGCCCTGTCCCAATGTCCGCACTTTAATGCGTAGCCAAGAACGACCATTATTACCTACTAAGGGAAATGAGCGCGAACGCCGCTGCTTTGCTGCGGCGTTCGTCATCTCCCAGTTCCAGTAAGGCAGGCCTACAAGCTACCCGTCGGAGTGATTCTGTCGAGGGTTACGATCTTGGCATCCACATCCCCCAAAGCATCCGCGAGCGCTCGCATAGTTGCAGCTGGTCGCTCTCGCTGTTCTGCGTCAGTCGTCTCTGAGAAAAACAAAACCTCTTTCGAATCCTGATCGACGCATGAGATGCTGCTGTCGCGAGTATTGAAACCCCAACACAGGACATCACAGTTGCTTGCATAGACCACTAGTCCCTCGGACAATGGAAATGCCTCAGCGCTGCCCCCCAGTGGTACGAAACTGTCATTCGACGGGTCGGTCTTACGCAATACGATTTCAGATGACGTTAGCTTCCCAGCATCGTAGGCCCCGATAGGGGACTTTTGGTTTATCGAAACCAAGTTGTAAAAGTCCACAATCCTCAGCCCGGTACTGATGTCTTGACCCTTCTTCACTCTACGCATCAGTGCTTCAATACTTGAGTGAAACTTCGATGGCTTAATCCCCATGGCTCCATAAGCAATGCGCCAACTCGCGATCTCCGGCATACTTGTTATTGGATCAATTTTTTCCAGATCGTGGCGAAGCTTTTCAGCGTCATCCTTGAGTTTCTCAATGGCTGATTGCAAAGCCGCAGCATCGTTTATCTTAGTCCTTACAGCTGCGATGTGAACGTCAGGGAAAGTTTCCAGCACATCTCTTCCGATGGATAATGTAACTTCATTCATTGGTTTTCCTCTCACATGTGGATTTGTTGTTGGCCCCGGCCTGAAGGCCGGGACCACTTGCTCATGCGCGGTCCAATACACGCTCTCGCTGTAGGGATTCCTGATAGAGTTTGTCGTATTTCGTCAGGAGTTTATGGACCCGGCGATGACGGCGCTCGGGGATATTTGGGAACATGTGATGTACCAAATGATAGGCGTCGTTCTTGGGGTGGATTAGAACCCGATGCACCCAACCATCGTTGGTATAAGTCGTGTCAAACTCCGTTTCCCCTGCCGCATAATCGTGCTCTTCAGACTCAGCAATAGAACGAATGACGGGCAGAACGGTTGTTGCTGGCAGCATCCAAAACCCGACCCACGCCAGAGCCGCCAACGCAATGGCATCTACAGCAGATGCGCTCCCGAAAAACGCAATAAGCAGAGCCCCCGGCGCGATCAAAAAAGAGATATGCCACGCTGCGAAGTAGGCCCACTGACGACCGGACTGGCTGCCAATTTCCCTGTAGTAGGCGGCATTGTACTCTGGAAGCCAAGCCACGACGGCTTTGACGATCTTCCAGCGCGTCGACAGGTCTAGATGTTCCAAACCCATATCAGCAAACCGTTGGCGGCAAGGGTCGAGGTGAGACCCGAACGAACCATGGTGAATCCGGTGCGATTTCCAGTAGGCTTCGACCGTGCTGAGTACTGGAACAGCCACCAAGACGTTGGCCAGCAGGTTGTTGAGCCGCCGTTTGGAACGCGTCCAAGCCAAGTGAGATGCATCATGGACCATGAGCTCGAGTCCGCGCATCTGCCGCGCGATACCAGTTGCTGCTAGGACATACACGAGAGCTACACCGGCGGCAGCTGCCGCTGCATTAGGCAGGGAAGCCCCCACAAGCCCCATCGCATATACTGCTGCAATGGCCACAAGCGGGATCGAAACCAATGTAAGTGCCGCTTCGGCCACGCTGGCTACGAGGTTGCTCTCTTCCGCTTTCTTGAGTTCCGCGCGTACGTGCTCCGGAAGATGAGAAGTGTCGTAACCACGTTTGTATCGTCGCTCCGGAAGATCCTCATTCTTTGAGCCATCAGCGATGGCTTGGCTGCGTGCGGCCTTCACCACATCGTTCGCCATGTTTTTCTGGAAAGTCATTTGACTCCTCCCTGAAGAGGACAGAGCGCTTCTCTTGTTAAAGTGGCTCACAACGTGTACCCTCTAACCGCCGGTGAAGATGGGCGCTCTGCCCCGCTGGTGACTACAAAACCTGAACCGGCTCAGACCCACAGCGCTGCAACGCTGTGGGTCTAATTAAACACATTGAGACGTCATCTGGCCTATGATGATGGGGCTTTGACTGCACTGTTGGGCGGCTCTCAAAAACCTAGCAAGCAGTCTGGTTTGAAGCTGCCTCAGTTTCACCACGGCGGAAGCTGATTTCCAACGTTTGAACCAGAATCTGGCATCCCAGATACGGGCATTCACTCAAGTAGAAATGGCATATCGGTCGCTTAACCGCCTCCAAACTGCCGAAAAACAAGAACAAACAAAGTACAAACCTAGGGAGTCCCCCATCTACACTCCGGATGGAGCCATTTGACTCAGTTTCGGAGCAGATTTTTGTGTTCAATCTGCAAGAAATTTGCCATGTTCCCGCGACGAGGGGGAGCGGCAGTGTCCAAGAGTTTTGAAAAATTTCTTAGCGAGTTCAAAGTAATCGAACCAGCCAAGCGCAAGCAAGTCATGGACGACGCTCAACGCGATCTGCGCCTGTGCATTTCCGGGAAAGACCGGTTCAATGGTTTGACCTACTCAATCATCTCGAGACTGTACTGCCATTACGCTATGTCGATTGCGGACCAAAAGCGGCTAGACAAGATCGGTGCCAGCACGATCAATAGCCCCCAATGGAAAGACCTGTCTGAAGAGATAAACGCATTCGTCAGCGGACTGCCCGATGAATTGCGTGAACATTGTTACACTTTACCTGTATCTGGAAACGAAGTTGCATCTTTTGCGACATTCGCAGTTCGAAAGAAAGGGAGCTACAAGGCGGGTCTACCGATGACCTTTGTGCTCTTCTTATGCAACTTGAAGGATTCTGATGCTCTCAAGAGGGAGTATCTGCGGCTTATGCTGAATCAGGAGGAACAGCAAGTTCCCAGTAGACTGCTAAACGCTCTCAGTTCGCGCCTCGAGCTTCCAGGGGCGCAGGGTAATGTTGTGAAGCCAACACTCGGGTTATCGTTAAACTTCGAGGTCCAGCAGGACCACTACGATGAAATGTCGAGCTTTGTTAGGTCGTTTGTACATGGTGAAGACGGATGCGGTCACATGGTGGTGTATCGTCCAATGCGTTCTGATCCGAACAAAATCATTAAGTCCTTTACCGCAATTAGTCCTCCCGAACGCGCACGAAACGACAAGCATTCATTTGTTTTCACACATATTTACAAGGCTCCTAAGGCTGGAGGCAGGACACGGATCGGTTCTGGAAAGATTCTACCACTCGAGCAAGGCCTTTACTTCGTTGGGGGACAAAAGCCGCAGGCTGAAAAGCATTCGCCAGGTTCGAACAGAACGCCGTTTACCTCGATGAAAATCTTGGCAATCCGGTGGGTGGACATTCGAGCAGGTCACTCTGTGATCCCAGGCTTGGTGATGTCCACTAACTATACTGGAAAACTGATATCTTCGCGCGTCGCCATACGTCTGTCTCCAGCACAAAAATCCGACGATCTAGACTTGAAGCCTTTTCCGGCGTCAGAGCTTTTCGAAAATCTCGAAAAGGATGTCGAGGTTGAGAAAAAGGCGATTGAACTTGTTTTGAAGGGGGAGCCTGAACAAAGAACGGCTTGGCACTATGAAAACACTCAGCGCTTCGGTGCACACTTAACTTCCAACAACGAAGAAGAGTGCCACGAGCTCCTCTCTGAAATCGAGAGAGAGATAATCAAGTACTCGAATAACGCACCCAACAGCGCAAGCGATTGGCGAGTACCCGACGGGTTTATTCGGGAGCAAGGTAGGCGCAGCGACACCCTTGATGATACAGAATTGATGGCTGCTATTGGCAACTCTTTGAAGGGCACCTCGGGATCAACCTACGAAAAAGAAGGGGAAAAATTCGACCTGTGGTCTCACGTTCGTTTCGCACCGCTTCAGATAGACTAGCTATTACCAGCCCAAGCTTGTTCGTTTAATGCCAAAGTAGAAACGACCGCACATTTCACGCCGACCGAAAGTGGCCACTGGGGAAGAGGCACCGAAAGGCCTATATACTCCGTGCTGCAGAACTTTGGACCGTCCTTGATGTGGCAAAAAGCCCGAATGGGTGGTTCGAGAAGGCTGCAGTGCGGCTTTGGCCAACACCATAGGCGACAACTTTGGGCCGTTCGACAAAAAAACTATCCTCACCCACCCAACATTTCCTCAATGAAATCCTCCTGCCGGTCGAGCGCTGCCTCCCATTCCTTCGGCACCGCCGCTTCCCGCTCGAGCGTCTCGGGCTCAGGCTGCCCGCGCCCGGCCTCCAAAGCCATCACCCTCATCGCGCGTGCTTCGCGCCGCTGCGAGCGATCCCGGACCGGGGTGCGCTCGGCTGGTTTCGCTTGCTCGTCTGCGCCGGTCTCGTCACCGCCATCGGGACCCCAGGGCCCCACGCCCTGCACACTCGGTGGATAGGGAAACGGCTTGCCCTCCTGGCGGGCCAGCATGTCCTTGAAGAACGGATCGTCGTAATACTTGATCCGGCTCGCCTTGATCGGATGCTGGGGCGAGGCGAGGATGATGACCTCGTCGGGATCCATCAGGCGCGCTTCGGTCTCGGAAAGCAGCGGACGCTCTTCCAGCCGCGCCGAAGTCGACGTCGCGCCGAGGAAGCCCTTGTTGCGACCGTACATCCGGGTCACCGCCTCGCGGGTGGTGCTGCCGACGGCCGCCGAGACCTCTTTCACGGTACGCTGATCCCGCGGCGTGATGTAGAGCTTGAGCCCGGCCCCGTTCTCGAGGCTCTCGCGGCCCTCGGGCCCATAAATGCGGTCGAGCGAAGCCAGCGACTGCGCGATCATCGCGACGCGGCCGCCATAGCTTGCCAGGGAATGGATCGCGCGCTCCAGATAGGGCATCGCCCCCATCTGCTGGAATTCGTCGATCATCATCATGACCGGCCAGGGCTCATCCGGGCCCGGCTCGTTCAGGCGGATCGAGGCGATGAGATCGGCGAACATCAGACGCAGGAGCGGGGCAAGGGTTGCGATGTGATCTTCGGAAACGGCGATGTAGAGCGACTGCGGGGTCTTCCGGAAGGTTGAGAAATCGAAGTCGCTCGCCTCGGTGGCCGAGCGCACCGCCGGGTTGTCCCATTGCTTGAGACCGGCAGTCATCAGCGCCTGGATGTTCGAAGTGAGAAGCCGCGACGAGGCTGAGGCCGCATTGGTCCAAAGTTCGCGCAGGATGTCTTCCTCGGCCTCGTCGGCATAGGTCTTGTATTGCGCGTTCTTGTACTCCCCCCCGGCGACGATCTTGTTTACCTCGCCAAGGTTCGGCGTGCCGCGCTGGATCGCCAGCAGGCAGGCCGCGACAAAGATCGACTTGCCCGCCTCGGAGAAGGTGTCGAGTTGCTTGTTGTCCTTGTCGAGGAAGAGGTCGGCAAGGATCGAGACCTCGGTGAAGCGCTGCGCGAAGCTCGGGGCTTTCGCGATCCGAGCAAGCGGGTTGTAGCGATGCGTGGCATTGGCCCAGTCAAAGGGGCTGAAGCGATAGACCTCGTCGCCGTTCAGCGCCCGGAGCCGCGCGGTCTTCTCGAAGTTCTCGCCCTTCACGTCGAGCACCACGACCGAGCCCGCGAAACTCAGAAGGTTCGGGATCACGAAGCCAACGCCCTTACCGGCGCGGGTCGGGGCCACCATCATCACATGCGGGATCGTGGTCGAGGAGATAAACTCAGCCTTTGAGGTTGGCGCGCCCAGCTTGCCGCAGACGAAGCCTTCGCCGGGGGCCTGCAGCATATCGTTCTTCTTCAGTTCCGCCTTGGTCTGCCAGTGGGCCGAGCCGTAATCGTCCCGCTCCTTCTTCCAGGTCCAGGCCAGCGCAAGGGCGCCGAGCCCAATGGCCCCGAAGCCGACGGCGCCAAATCCCACCTTGAAGGCTTGCACGTGCGCCGCGCGTGTTGCGGCGCTGGCCTTCCAGAGCGCCAACATGTCGAAACTCTGAAACCCGGTTTTCAGGGCCAGGGTCAGGTAGAAGGCGGCGACGATGGTGCCGATGACGGCACCGCAGATCACACCGAAGAGGAGCGCGGCCCAGAGGGGAAGTGTCTTGGTCATGGTGGTCATCTCCCCCTTAGAATTCCATCTCGTCATCGAGACCGCGGTCCCGACCGAGATCACGTCCCAGCTCCTGGGCCTCCTGCTGGCCGCGCAGCCGCGCCACTTCGGTTGCCTTGTCCTGCTGCAACCCGGCGGCGCGGTCGGTGAAGACCTGATCGCCGGTCTCCTCGAAGGTCATTTCGAGGAACTCCTGCGTGACGGTGATCTGATCGAGCTTGCTTGGCAGGGCCGCGTCCAGCACCTCGTAGTTGCCACGGCGTAGCTCAGCCAAGCCCTCCTCACCCAATTCCTTGAAGAGCTCGGATTGCAGGGTCCGCTCGACCGTCTCTTCCTGTTCCTCGGTGAGCTTGCCGTCGCGGAGCATGTCGGCGAGATCCTGCAGGTAGGGATTGGGTGTCCGGTCTTCCTCATCGATAAGGGGCAAGGTCGCCTCTTCCTCGTCCGCGAGGGTTCGGCCGATCTCGACGCCCAGTTCCTTCGCCCGTTCCATAAGCGCGTCCATCAGGCCATCGACTTTTTCGAGCGCGGCATCGAGCTGCTCGTCATTGGCCGTCTCGACGCTCAGGCCATCCTTCGCCAATACAGCGTCCATATCCCGCTCGACCCAGTCCTGCGCCATCCCGTAGTTGCGCGTGCCGCCCGCCGTGATCCGGGCCACCAGTTCCTCGCTGTCCATGCCTGCCTCCTCGGCGCGCTCGAGCACATCGCTCAAAACGGCATCTTGGCCCTCGTCATTGCCGGACTGCAGCGCGGCGATCAGCACCTCACTGCCCGCCCCCGGCGGATAGGGCTCTTCAAGTTGCTTGCCGAAACGCGCGCGCAGGTCCGGGTCCGGCACCATCTGTGAGAGATCCGCGATGATCGGCGCGGCCTTGGCTTCAAAAACGGCCCGCTCGGCCGGATCCAGTTCCTCGGCCTTGAGCCTCAGCGCCTCGATCGTGCGCTCGGAATAGTCGATCGCATCACCGACGGTCTTGATGTCCTTCATGTCTATCTCTCCTTCGGTGAAGTTCCACGGCGTACCGGAACCGAGCCCGTCCGCCATGCCGCGCAGGGCGCGCGCCATGTGGCGCTGGTCCATCCGGTCCAGCAGGTCGGCGAGGTTCTTGTAGTCCTTGGCGAAGCCCACCACCTGCGCCTGCGCGATGGCGGATTCCGGGGCCGTCATGACAATCTCGCGCGGCAGGCGGGCCTCCTCCTTGGCGCGGTAGATCTCTTCGATCCCGGCGGGCTTCTCGAAAATGCCCCGCTCGAGCCGGGTGGTGGCATCGAGGATGACACCGTAGCGTTCCGCGATTTCGGCCTGTTTCTCGCGCATGAGCTGCGGCGACATCACACCCTCGGCCCAGCAAGAGAACCAGGTGCCGTTCTCGACGCCGCGATTGTTCAGGATGATGTGAGCATGTTTGTGGGCCCGGTCATCATGGACCGCGAGCACATAGTCCCATTGGTCGCCGTATTCGCCGCTCTCGAAGAAATGCTCCGTCCAATCCATCGCGATGTCGCGGACCTGGTCGACCGTCACGTCGGTCGGGAAGGACAGCAGCATGTGCGAGGTGAAACCGAGCTTGGTCGAGCCGCGCCAGGTCCCGGCCCAGTCCTCGATGATGTCCTCTTTCTGCTCTTCAGAAAGCACCGCCGCGTCGGTCAGCGCATTGGTCATCGTCGAGTAGGCGTAGACCGCCTTGTCGTTGATGTAGGAGATCTGCGCCCCGAGCGAAACACGCGTCTTGCAGCCTCCGGCCCGGATCCGTTTGAACACCGCCGCCCGGCTTTGCCCCGTCGCCGCCTTCAGCGCGTTGCGCGCCGACATGGATCCGACGCGCGCGAAACTACGCCCCTGCCGGCGCCCCGCCAGACGCGCATCGATCCGCGCCGCGGCCTGGCCCCGGATGCGCTCATCCTCCCAGAGCCGGCCCATGACCGAGGTGTAGAGGGCGAGGGGATCAGCCATTGCGCACCAGCCTTAGACCGCCCCCTGTCACGGGCGAGCTGTCCTCCAGAACCTCGCTTTGTACCCCCCGCCCTACTTCCTTTTGCGGCCACTCCTGAGCACGCAACGCCTGCGCCGCATCCTTCATCCGGCCCATCTCACGGCTCATCGATTGCGCCAGATCGAGCAGTTCGATCAGAACCGCGCGATCCGCCTCCGAGATCTCCAACCGACCGCGATGGACCGCCTTGGCAAGCAACAGTCCGGCATCGCTCACGTCCTTCGCCTGACGCCATGAGGCGCAGAATTCCGAGACCAGATCACGCGGCACATCGAGGAAACCGCACCGCGCGCGCAGCACCGCATTGAGCGCCTGCGAGCGGTTGGTGTAGCCACGTTCGCGCCACTCCGCATCGAAAATCTCAAGCTCGGATCGGCTGGCTCGGAACGCCACCGTCTCGCTCGGATCGCGCACCGCGATCCCCTCGCCCGCCTCCTCTTTCGCGAGCCGGTTCACGTGGCGTGGAGAGATGCCGAACGCCACCGCCAGCTCCTTCGCGCTTTCGCCCGCCGCGAAGCGCCGCGCGACTTCGATGCGCTCTTCAAGCTTCAGGTTTTTCGCTGGCCTCGGCACGGGTCAGACCCCTCGGACAAAATGTGCAAACATTGGCCATATCCTGCCAACGTCTTTTTTCTCTCCTTCGCTTATACTTCAATACATCACATTGCGCAATATTACGTTTTGATTGACTTGTCTTTTTGCGCCCCATTGCTGGCACATCTCGCCCGACGGAGTGCAACGAGATCCGACATTTCAACGCGCAACAAACCATCACCAGCAGGGAAACAGCAAGCGCTTCTATTTCGTCAGGGTGTCGCCCAAATGTCGTTCAGCGTTGTTGGCGTGGGATCATCAACGAAACTGAAAAAGGCCGCACAGAAATGGGCGACCTTTTCTTCTGAATGCTATGCGACGCGCAACCGTCAGGCGGCAGTACCTTCATGATCCGTCAGAACCATGTTTTCCGTGATACCCACAAAGAGCGGCGTGATCTGGTACTCGTCTTCGTCGCTTCTGGGCGGCGTCACCGCGACAATTGCCACGGCTGGTTCACCGTCAAGGAAGCACGAGAAAAGTGCGAAGTTGTCGTGCTCTCCGGAAGTCAGCGCCTCAAAGGCGCTGATGTGTTCGGGACAAATATTGGTGCTCATGTCACGATCCCTCCGGCTTCGCGGGCGCGCTCGGCATAGGTGCTGAGCGGCGCGTCTGCTTTGAAGTGAAGGTCTCGTTCGATCGGCAGTCCCAGGCGACCACGATGCGCCTTCAGGATACTGAGCCGAACCGAGCCCAGTTCCGGGTAGCCAAGGCCGAGGTCGCAAAGCCCGAAGGCGATATCCGCGTCTTCTGGGTCGGTTTCGCTGAGGAGCCAGGTGGCACCACCGTCGGGCGTGAAGAGCTTGATGACCGGTGGGTGGTCGATGGTGTCCTCGCCAGCTTCGATGCGGTCCTGGTTGGCGCGGCCATTGGCGGCAAGCTGGTCGAGGATGGATTGGGGCAGAAGTTCCATTGTGTCTGTCCTTCGTATGAAATGTCGGTGAAGTTGACGGGGGAGCGTGAGGCCGCTCCCCGGCCGGGTCACTCGGTGACCTGGCCGTCGTCGCTGTCGGCTTTGGGCTCGAAGAGGACGAGTTCGCCATTCACCGGGGTTGCGAAGAGCTGGATGGTCATGAAGGACTTGGCGCCTTCGTTCTGCGGGAAGGCAACGCCCACCTTGTGGAAGCGGGTCTTGCCATCCTTGCCGGTGTCGGGGGTGGTGACGGTGTAGTACTTGGTCATATCGGTTCTCCTTCGTTTTCGATGCAAACGGGAGTCCGGGACCGTCCGGACCGGCTGTCAGGCTGAACTTTGCTGCGCGAGGAATGGGCGCGAAGCGCACAGGGGAAAGTTCTGCTTGAAGGGGGTGGCTGAAGGCCGCGCCCGGCAGATGGGCCAGGTCACGGAGATTGCATCAGAAAGAAAACGAGAGGGGAACAGGGGTGACCGGGCAACGTGCCGATCACGCTAGACCAAATGGTGGTTGGATGCTCCGAAGGTGGCTGACGCCTGAAGTTGGATGAAGCTGTAACGACCGGAAGACATGTCCCCGCGCAACCTGTTATGGCGGGGCATGATCAAGCTTCGACCCATCGCCGATGACGACCCTGCCCTGGATCAATCCTGGTTGCTGCAGGCTATGGAACTCGCCTTCGATTATGCCGACACACACGGCGGGATCGGGCTGACACAGACCAAAGCCCTCAACCGGAAGTTCGCGCATTGGATGGCGGAGAACTCGCCCTGGCCGGACTACAAGGCAGAGGAGTTGCTGCGATTGAACAAGGTGCTCAACGAGTGGGATGTCGCGCCAGCCATGGTCGTGCATGATCTCATGATCGTCATGAAGCTGGGTCGCCATGTGAAGGGCAAGTTCCAGGTCTCAAAGAAAGCCAAGGCGCTGGCCTCAAACCGCGGCGCCTTCTTCGCAGACCTCGCCGAGACCTACCTCTTTCGCTACAATCACGCCCGGACTGTGCGTTCCGAGTTCACTGCACCAGGCAACTGGGACATCTTCCTCAACATCATCAATGTCGAGGCGGAAGTTGGACTCAGCGAGGCGCATCTGGTGAAGACGCTCTACGGAATTGAACGGCAAGAGATCTATGATCGGGAATACTTTGATCACGCGGGGTTTCTGTTCACCCATGTGCTGCGTCCACTGAACTGGATCGGGTTTCTGGCAGAGACCCGCGATGGCGATAAACGATCCGACAAGACCTATTGGAAAACCCCGCTTTGGCACTCCTGTCTTCAGCTCAGCACGGATGAAATGGTGGAAGTACCTCCACGCCACTGAGGCATCCAGATCTCCGATTGTTGGAGCATCGTTTCCCGACAGCGGCCATTCGATCAACGTGCGGCGACGGTCGGCTTCGAGCCCATATTACCGATCGAGCAGTTGCAGCAATTCGCTTCCGCAGAGAAACCGCATGAGAAAGACCGGCCCCGAGCGGCCCTTCAGGCCCAATCTGGTCGCTGCAGTGCGGACGATTCCGTTTCAGGACCGCTTGCGTTGCCGCATCGAGCATGACGTTGTGAGAAGGCCTGACACCAGCTATCGAACCATCGCGATGTACGCTATGTCTACGGACTAGAAATCGGAGCTATGGCCTCGAAGGTCAGACAAGGACTCCCCCTCCATTATCGTCACCATCGTCGTCGCCATTGCCAAGAACAGGCAGCCATTTCGCCGCGATCGCTGCACCATCGCGGAGGATAGGCGCAAGGAATTCACCCGCTTCTTCGACCAGGCCATCGGCAGCTTCCCCAACCACCTTTTTCCCCAGTGTCTTCAGCGAAGACTTGACCACGTTCTTGAATGAGGGTTCTTCAGGTGCTCCGGCGGCGACAAGTGCTGCCTTTACATCGTCCTGACGATCCTCTGGAAGCAGATCGGCAACTAAATCAGCAACAGCATCCAACGGGAGCCGGATTAAGGCCGAGTTGAACGAACTGTCCGAAATATGACCAGCCTTGCGGACTTTCTCCTTGAGATTCGCGTTGACCATAGGGTCCTCAACCTCAAGCACGAAATACTTGTCAGCGTCGTGGTGAAAGCGCGCATTGCACAAGGCCTCGACCACCTTCGCGTCGAGCAATGCCGGGTTCTCGTCAAACTTCCGGATCGCGGTGTCGAAGAGCAGTTGCGAGGCCTTTGCTCGTGTGATCCGGAGGTCTGTCATTAGGTCGTAGACCGATGCGTCTTCAGGTAGCAGACCAAGAGTTCGCATCACCTCGAAAATAAGGATGTCGGTCTCGCGCTTTGGTAATGCACCGAATGCCGGTTGGGTATACCGCGTTAGAATGTCGATTAGCGCCTCTCGTGAATCGTCTGCATTATTGGCTTCTAAAAATCCTCTGATATCCAAAGCTTTGATCCTTTCTTGTGTTCCGCACTTGTTTGAGAACGCTCAAATAAAGCGCTTCTCACGCTAATCTAATTTTCCCGTAGCTGAACTCGCTGCTGGGGCTTTGCCTTTTGTTCTGAGGACTGCTCCTCTTCCCGGGTGCTTTGGCTGCGCCCCCAATCACTTGCCCAAGAAGACCATTCTTCAAGCGGAGTGCCATCAAGTACTCGGACTAGGTCATCCAGATCAGGTGGACCACTGTCAGGCGAAGGTTCGCCGCCGCCACGCGGTCTGTCGTCGCCTGTTGAGGTTGCAGAAATGAGCAGCACGAGCGGGATGCTGAGTTCTTGGATGATCCCCTGCAGGCGCGGGAAGTTTTGCAGCGTAAGCAATGGATCTCCCCTCATAGAGATGAGGAAATCGTAGAAAAACCAATCAAAAGGATGCGAAAGGGCATCATCGGGCTTGTTGGTTGTGATTGCCTCTGCAGTGGCAGCACGTTGCACCCGGAAGCTGTCCTTGGAGTACAGCCAGACATAGGATTCCGGTGTGTGATCGAGCATGTTCCTGCATTGTGCGCGAAGTGTATTCATGGGGCCTGAGCCCCCAATGCTCTTGCCAAACTCTACCTGTTTCGCTTGAGCGATAAATCCTTTGGAAATCGAAATCTCCGGGGAATCAAATGAGATAACAACGAGGATGTCTGCGCCAAGAGTTGGCTCCTCGGTCGTTTTCTTGGTGACAATTGCCCGGCACTGGATTGTAAAATCCGGATCAGAAAGAATCAGGATGTTTTTCAGCCGACCGGCAAATTGAGAAGTGATGTCTTCCTCGTTGGCGAAGTATCCTCGGCCAACATCGCGCTCAAAATCCGATATCAAAGCCCTCACATTACCCATAATGGTGTTGATATGGCTAGAAAACCTTCGAAGCATTGGCGGGACTCCTCGTTCACGCATTCAATAATGGCAGCACCAACACCGATCTCAAAGCCGTATTGCCCATCCGCAAGCAATAGATGGCAAAGAAAAAAATTCGGAGTTCCAGGAAGTCCGTAGGTCGCACTCAGCAGACGTCGGCGCAAACGCAGCGAATTCACACTTTGTCCGCCCCCGTGCCCTTGGTCGAGATCCCAGCGAAGGTCCGCGTTTTCGTAAAACCAGATCAAATTGAGGTCGCCTACGCGGCGACCTCTTCCGGCTTCGGCTGCAGCCCATGTAGGTAATCCACAGCGCGCTGTGCGTGTGCTGCAGCCTGGAAAATGAACCGCGTGTCGTTACGAAGGCCTTCGAGCCAGTGCGCGATATAGGACGCATGCTCCTCACGCGGCTCGGGCGACAGACCCAGATCGGCCGCAAGGAATGCCGCCCCAAGTTCGGCAACAAGCTCTTCCTGAGCATAGCCTTCGTCACCCCAGCATTTGCGGCCAAAGCTGCGACCGAGGCGTTTCGAATGGCGCGTCCAATGTGTGATCTCGTGGCCGAGCGTCGCATAGTAGCTTTCAGGGGTCTCGAACGTCTCGAAAGGCGGCATCTGCACATAGTCGGGTTCAACCGCGTAGTAAGCTTGGTTGCCACCATGTCGAATATCAGCCTTGGTCGCAGCGAAGAATGCTTCAGCAGCGGTATCGCGCTCGGCAGTTTCGGGCGTCTGCGCAGTCACAGCGTAGTAGGTCTCGGGCAGGCCCTCAATCTGATCGACGTTGAAAACCGTGTAGCCCTTCATGAAAGGGATTTCGACCTCACGGTCCTGACCAGCATCGTCGGTTTCTGTCTTGTGGAACTTGTCGGCGTAAATGACCAGTTGGCCCTTGGAGCCTTTGCGGACCTGCCCGCCGAGTTCGAGTGCCTGGCGATAGGTCATCCATGTGGGGGCGGCATAACCATAGGCGACCGAAGCAGTCCAAAGCAGGATGATGTTGAGACCGCGATAGGCAATGCCGTTGTGACGCAAGGGCCGGGTGATGCGACCAGCGAGATGCTCAGCGTTCCACGGTTTGTGCCAGGGTCGGGCACCACCTTCGAGATCAGCAATGATTTTCTCGGTGACGCGCGTGTAGATGTCGGGTTTCTGTGCCATGTAATCCTCCATTGTCTCGTCCCCGTGCGGGACGCGGGAGGACATGGCGGGCGCAGAAAGCCGCCCGGGCATGGTCAACACGGGAGCGTCAGCGAATGGAGCGGGCAGAGCATTGCGCGGGTGGCGGCGTCCGCCAGACCCGCGATCCCCTTGCTCGCACGGGGATAAGACTGGGGAGGCTTGTGGCGACGCCCCATCTGACTGCGCAAAACACCCCAGAATTCACTTGCTTCCACACAGAGCCAGACCGGCCAAGCACATCGGCAAGCGCGCAACGAGCACGGATATAACATGCTCGTTTCAATCACAATTTTCGAGCTGCTGGATCGGCATGATCTGCACCAGACCCAAGTGACACAGTTGAGAAGCTTATGGGCTGAACCTGTCCAGAGCCTCTCCTACGATGGCACTGAGCTTCATGACCGCCTGGGCTTGTGCCACACCCTCCAGAAGTCTTTCCCGGAGTCCCGCGAGCAGAGCCTCGCCCCCACAGAACCGACCATAGAAATTCCGCTCGAGGAGTAGCCCCCCTGTCCCGGCCTGCTCAACCATATTGCTCATGTATCCACCCGGCGATGCAACGCTGCGGGGTCATATTTATGCGCGAGGCATAAAACATTCGACCATTCAGCCAGCATTTAGAACATTCTGAGCCGTTTTCCCCTCATGAACCCCTCATTTTTTGCTTCTTTATGAGGCGAATATCTGCAACAAACGCCTCATGCAGATCTGGAATTCATCCGCCTGGCCAAATTTTCGGCATGATCCCGCACTGACGGAAGCACCTCTGACGCGTGTCATGGCGCAGCTTGGCACAATTGACGGGTTACACGCCGGACTCACCTCCGATGAGCGAGGGGAAATCTTTTTGCGGGCGGTAACGGGTGAAGCTCTAGCGAGCTTCGCCATTGAAGGCGCTCCGCTCTCTGCTGAGGAAATCGAGGTGTCGGTGGTTGCATCTCTCACGCATCGGCAGGCCCTACCCCAGCGTCGAACAGATGCCATTGCAGAATTGATGTTGGAAGCCCGTGCTGGAGAGGCCCCACTTTCCGCAGCAACACTGCAGCGCTGGCATGCACTCCTTTTCCATGGGGTGGAAGTTGAGGATCGTGGCAAATGGCGGACATTTCCGATGGAGATCGTTCGCGGTCCCACGGGGCGGCGCGAAGACGTACTGTACAGTGCCCCACCACCGGCACGCATGGCCGAGGAAATGGAGAGGTTTCTCGCATGGCTTACAGCAGACACGCACCCCCTACCCTTGCGCGCAGCAATCGCCCATCTTTGGTTCGAGTCGATCCATCCGTTCTCTGACGGCAACGGACGGATCGGGCGCGCCATCATTGAACACATCTTCGCCAGTGAAGGCGCCCTGCCCTTCTCCCTCTCCCGCCAAATCGAAGCCGACAAACGTGGCTACTATTCTGCGTTGCAGGCAGGACGGCGCATTGACGGCGCTGCGATCGATGCAACACCTTTTGTGCTCTGGCTTTTGGAACGGCTTGAAGCCGGTGTCGAAGAAGCCAGTCGTGAAGCGCGCTTCCTTGTGCGGCGCAATGCCTTTTTTGTCTCCCATCCGGACTTGCCCGAGCGTTCGATCGCCGTTCTACGAAGACTTTTCAAAGAAGGCGAAGAGAGAGTGGAACAAGGCCTGTCCGCAGGCCCCTATGGAAAAATCGCCAAGGTATCTCCCGCGACAGCAACCCGCGACCTGACGGCCCTCGAACAGAAAGGCGTTCTGTCACGCTCACATGAAGGCGGGCGCTCAACACGCTATCTTCTGAATTGGTGACGAAGAGGCACCTCTCTTGTTCGGCTTTTGCCCGCACCGTCGAATTCACGAAAGCTTAAACCTGATCCCGCACGTCCGCTGCGGAGCTGATCACAGGCGCAACATGTGTGTGACCGAAACATCCACGCCCTTACGACCCTGACGATGCCGAAAACCACCATTCAAGATCGTCAACCAGAAGACTCAACGACAGTTTCTGTCCAACGCACCACACCAGCTTGTGTACGCTGTGGTCTGGAAGAGGCCAGATCATACATTGAGATGATCAGCCATTGTGTTGGCGAGCTGTCGTCGCCGATCAGCAACATTTCCGCCAGACGAGCCTCTCAATACTCAGGTGTCCTGAATGGACCCATTTTCAGCTCAGGCATCTAAAGGCATTCTTCGGCTTGGGAGATATTCACACCCTGAGAAGAGCCTCGTCGATCTGCAACCTCAGTCAACCGTTTCAACATTGACAACCCTTACGATCATATTCCGCTCGCATGCAGAGACCCTAACCGCGACATTGCGAAAAGTTCACAGCTGTGAACTTTCACCCAAAAAGGCATGGGAGGTGGCTAAAGGAGACCCTAACCGCGCAGTTCGAGCCAAACTGAACCCGCGTAAAGACACTATCCGCTCTCAATTTCGAACCGACCATGGGGTGGCGCAATGCAAAGTTCACAGCTGTGAACTTGGGAACCTGAACGACCTTATGCCGCCTCTTTGCGCATAAGCGCCATCACCATAGGCCCAGAGGAAAACTCACCCGAAGCCGCCTTTGCACTCAGACTGCGTAGGTAACCCCCTGGCGAACGAATTTCGGCAATACGTTCAAGCATCGCTGCCAGCACAACCGAGGCTTCGACGGGCCCCATGTGACGTTTGGCCTCATCCCAGGCAGAAGGCGAGATACCCATCATCGGACGCACAATCTCTGCGGTCCTCACAAATTCATGCCAATGTCGAACGGAGCCGTCAGCATAGGTCAGAATTTCACGACAACCTCGCAAGACCAATCCCAGTGGAAGGTTTGGCATCGGAATATCTGGCTCAGGCGGATCCAGCTCTACACCTGTTTCTGAAATGGCTCTCTCTTCCGTATCGGCCAGTTGATCCGGTAGGGCAGGGGAGTCCACCCCGGCGCCTTTTACCAATTCTTGGTGAAGTTCAGAATCATAAGAGTCTTTATTTGAATTCTGGTAGTGCTGCTCATTCTGAGACTCATTGGTGCTCATATTCTCTGAACCAGACGGCTCAAGGATGTTGCGCGCACGAACAAGAGCTGCGCTTAGGTCAGCCTCAATCCGCTCCAAATCAGCCATATCCAATTTGCGGCGAAGCGTCCGGGCTGTGAGCGCCGCCAGATCAGAAAACTGCGGCCAGATCGAGAGGTCAGGGCGCATTTCCTCGCCATAGACACTTAGGGACGCCAAGTCGCGCCGCATGAGGCTCACAGCCTCTCTAAGGCGTCGGAAAGCCTCCTGCTCGGCCCTGACTTGCTCAGCGGCCGAGCAGAACTCCTCAAAGCGCTGCGCGAGCGGTGTGAGATCGAAGCCATAAACGATCTTCTCCTCGCCAAAACGACGCGCGTAGCGTTTCCCATTCGGACTGTCACGACGGATCACGACACCCGCATGGACCAAACGGCCAAGATGGCGACGCATCGTCGAGGCCGGCATGCCATTCAAACGCTCACAGATCGACTTGTTCGACGGGTGCACGACCAAATTGGAGTCATTGCCACCCAGAATTGTCGCCTGATGGAAGCTCACGAGGGCCTGAAGGACAGTCATGTCGCGATCGGTCAGCCCAAAAGCCTCCCGCGCAGCGGAAAGTTCGCGCAGAGCTTCCCATTTGTTGACGCCACTGGGAGGTAGCTCCGTGTTGGAGCGCGCCTGATGCTTCAAGATGACAGCATCAATGGTTCGCCGAAACGGCGAGACGGGTGTGTAGGTCATTTCTGTTCACGAAGACAAAGAAATCCCGCTTCGCGAATCACTTTGGACTTGCGAATTCGTATGCGTGACACTACCTTGAAGGTGCTAGAAACAAGTTAGGGTCTCGTAGGGCGATGTCTTTACGGGGCCTTTTCTTTTGTCGGCTCGTGCCTCCTATGTTGTTGTTTTCTGCTCGTCAGTCTTCGCCGCGCTCTTTCCAACGCGTGTGAAGTTCGGAAATTAAATCTTGGGCCTCGGCCATCATCCAATCGGCAAAGGCGCTGTCGTCCAGTGTGATCGCAAGCCCCTTGGCGGATCGTTTCACCGCCCCTCCTCGAGCGCCATCAAAAGTCAGGACCGTTTGTTGCTTCGGGGCAGGGGAGGGCGCCTCCGTGGAGCGTTTCTTACTGGCTTTCTCCGACAGCTTGGCCACCGCCTCAAATGCAGCGACCGAGAGATCCGCGGGCTCAGAGTCCTGACCTTCGACGACCCTCTCGACCTGCGCCCCGGTATAGACATCCTCAGCCGCCCGGATCAGTGCCTCGCGATCCACCCCCGCCTCCTCAATCGAACGTCCAAGGGCATCCCAGCGCGGACGGCCGATGCCATGGGCCGGACCAATGGCTCGGATCAGATCAGCCCCCACTAAATCGACAATAGTCAAAGCCATTGAGATCGAAGATTTTGTGACCGTCAGCACTTCGGCAACCTGAGCCTGCGTGCCAAAGTTGCTTTCTATAAGCTCTTGAGAAAAAAGTGCTTTCTCAATGTACGAGAGGTCACGGCGCGCCATGTTCTCGGAGATTTGCGCCCGCACGGCCGCATCATCATCGAGATTGGCCACCAGAGCCCGGACCTTCTCGACCTTCTCAGAGGTGCGTATTGCCTCAAGTCGGCGGCGGCCATAAACCAGCAGATATCTGTCCGGCTCGCTCGGGTGACGGCGCACCAGAATAGGCACGGTCTGACCATTGGCCTCGATCGCCTCACGCAAGTCCGCCACATCTTTGGGGTCAAGCCGGTCAGCCAGACGATCATCAAGCACCTGTGCGGGATCAAGATCCCAAACCCGGTGGCCATCGACCGCATCGCGTGCAGAGCGCAGCGCACGGTTATTCGACATCATTGAGGTCGACGTGGTAGGGGAGGGCGCTCCGGCAGCAGCAAGGCTGTCGAGCATGGACATCCGCTTTTTCTTACTGTTGGTCATGAGCGCCCCCAGGTTTTCTGGATCAGTTCCGCAATCTCATCGTTCACCGCGTTAAGGCTCTCAACCGCGCGGTCATAGGTGGAGCGCGTGAAGGCCGAGCGTTCGACCTCATAAAGCGTCTGCTTGGTGAGCCCTGCGTCCGAGATCGCGGTGGATTTGAGCATCGGCGCATTGAGTACTGTGTCCCCGTACATGGTGCGCAGGAAGGCCACGATCCGGTTTTGCGGCGCGTCCGAAGGCTCGTAGCGGGTGAGCACATAACGCATCCAGTCGTGAGACATATCGGCACCGCTTTCGGCAATCACATCCATCAGGTCCGCAGTCATGCGCAGGAACTGGGACATCGACATGACGTCAAGCATTTCAGGGTGAATGGTCACCAGAACGCCCGTCGAGGCCGACAGCGCAGACATGGTGAGAAAGCCCAGCTGCGGCGGGCAGTCGATCACCACGGCATCATAGTCCTCATCGACCTGAGCGAGAGCTTCTTTGACGCGGAAGAAGAACAGACCGGCGTTGCCCTGAGAGAGCGCACGCGGCGTGTCATGTTCGAATTCCATCAATTCGAGGTTGCCCGGGATCAGGTCGAGATTTGGAATATAGGTCGGGCGGATAACGGAACGGATCGGCTCCGGGTCGTCATAGCGGATGGCGTCATAGAGCGTGCCGCCGTCTTCGAGATCGAATTCCGGCTGAACGCCATGAAGCGCCGTTAATGAGGCCTGCGGGTCGAGATCGATGGCCAGAACACGATAGCCGAGCAGAGCGAGACGCTGCGCGAGATGGGCGGAGGTGGTGGTTTTGCCGGAGCCGCCTTTGAAGTTCATCACGCCGATGATTTGCAGGTGATCGTTTTCACGCCGTCCGGGAAGGTAATCGCCCGGTTTGCGTGCTGTTTTTTCCAAAAGCTCTCGCAACGCCTGAATATCATGTGCTGAATAGAGGCGACGATTTCCGGGCGTCAACTCGGGGGAGGGGCCTTTCCCATCGAGATGGAGCTTGCGCAGATAGGAGTCATTGACGCCCAGAAGCGCGGCAGCCTCCCCGGACATGAATTTCCGCATCTGTTTCGACGCATCCGGCGGAAACAGGCTTTCGCGCTGCGAATGCAGCTGCGCGGCCAACCACTCGGAGTGTTGACGGATCACCTCATTGAGGTCTTCATGTTTGGACGTACCGTCCGCCATGTCATTTGCCCTTGTCTGCCCTTCGAGACAGCCATTCGCCGCCCCTGATGAAATTACTTGCCTCAAAACTCCGCTTACGAATTCGCAAGATCGTGATCACGGAATTTGGCGTTTATCGCCCCTTTTCCGTGACTATTGCCCAAAGAGTCGGATTCGTTCAAGTATTTTCTATATTTGGTATGAAGGGTGCGGCCGACACCTAGAGCATTTCTCCCCGCTTAAACGGCCCTGTGACATAAGTGCCCTCAAATTTGAACGCATCAACGCATCAACGCATCAACGCATCAACGCATCA
>NZ_FORH01000006.1 GCF_900113955.1 Celeribacter neptunius
TATAGCCGCCCATAGGGCGGCTTTCTGCGTTTCTGGACCAGCGCCCCAAAATCCCCCCTGGAAGCATGTGGAGCGTGCTCAACGGTTGTGAAGTCGTAGAACTCATCCGGCGGCACGTCCGAGATTGCGGCGCGGGTGACGAGCCAGGCATTCGCCGTTGAGGCGCCGTGTTGCCTTGACAGTTGTGGGTGACTTGGGTGAAATGTATCACAATATGAATTTATGTTCCATTATTTGGAACGCATGGAGGGGACCATGACGAAACGCACGGAACCGATGGCGATGGAGCACGTCATTTCACCAAAGTCACTGGCACTGATCGGGGCCTCCGAGGACTATGCCAAATTCGGCGGGCGCATCCTGCACCATGTTCTTGAGCATGGCTATGAGGGGCAGATCTATCCGATCAACCCGAAGCGGGACACGGTGCTTGGCCTGACCTGTTACCCATCCGTGGCGGAGCTTCCGGAGCCCGCGGATCTGGCGCTGGTGGCGGTGCCCGCCAAGGCGCTTGAGACGACGGTTGAGGCCTGTGGTGCGGCCGGGATCGGCGCCTGTGTCATCATCACCGCCCAGCTCGGTGAATTCAGCGCGGAAGGCGCGGCGCTGGAGCAGCGTCTCGTGGAGATCGCGCGCAGCCACAACATGCGGCTGATCGGGCCGAATTGCATGGGGATGATCGTGCCGCAGGCAAATCTGGCTCTCTCCTCGACGCCGACCCTGCGCTACGCCGGCGAGATGCGCAAAGGTGGCGTCGCCTTCGTCAGCCAGTCGGGCGCGATGATGGGCACGCTGTTCCTGCAAAGCCATGACCACGGCGTCGGCCTGTCGGGCATGGTCAGCATCGGCAATCAGGCGGATCTCGAGCTTTGCGACTTCCTCGAAGGTTTCATTGCCGATCCCAAGACCAAGGTGATCTGCCTCTATATCGAGGGGCTGAAATCGCCCGAGCGTTTCCGCGACCTTTGTGCCAGGGCCCATGCGGCTGGCAAGCCGATCCTGGCGGTCAAGGCCGGGCGCACGGATGCGGGGTCGCATCTGGCGCAATCGCATACCGCCAGCCTCGCCGGATCCTTTTCCGCCTTCGAGACCATGTGCCGGGAATGCGGTGTCATGCTGATGGACGATCCCGATGCGATGATCATGGCGGCGGGCGTGCTCTCGGCCAACCCGATGCCCAAGGCTCCGCGCACCGGCATCATTTGCGCCTCGGGCGGCGGTGCCGCGATCATGGCCGACCAGATGGAGCTGCGCGATCTGCCCGCCGGCGCCTTTGCCGAGATCACCCGCGATCGACTGGCGCAGGATTACCCAGCGAGTCATGCCAACAACCCGCTGGATCTGGGCGGCCACAAGGGGGGGCTCGAATTCGGCATTTTTGAACGCGCAATCGAAGCGGTTCACGAAGATCCCGAGACCGGCGTGACCGTCTATGTCATGACGCCGCAGCCGATGATGCCGCAGACTCTGGATCACATCATCGCGCTCTGGCAGCGTCAGGACAAGCCGGTCGTGCTCGTGCTGAACCTGTCGCGGTTCGGGGCGGAGCTGCGCGATCAGGCCTTTGCCGCGGGCATTCCCTTCCTCACCCGCACCGATGATCTATACCGCGTGCTGGAACTTTACCGCAATCTGCTGGCCGCCGCGCCCCGGATGCAGGCGCCCGAGCGACCCGCGGATCTTGTGGCGCCGAAGATTGCCGGACAGGGGTTCCTCACCGAGCCGGAGGCCAAGGCCATCCTGTCGGACTATGGCGTGCCAGTGCCCAGCGCCACACTGACCGGAACGGTGGAAGACGCTCTGTCCGCGGCAGCGGTCTGCGGCTATCCGGTGGTTCTCAAGGGCGTCGTCGCGGATGTCGTTCACAAGAGCGATCTCGGCCTGGTCAAAGTGGGGCTCGGTGACGAAGCCGCGCTGCGTCAGGCCTATGCCGAGGTCGAGGCCGCCATCACCGCCGCCGCGCCGGGCGCGCCGGTGCAGATCGACGTGCAACAGATGATCGCTCCCGGTGTGGAGCTGATCGTCGGCCTGACTCATGAGCCGGGGTTCGGACCGCAGCTGGTGCTCGGTGCCGGTGGCATCCATGTCGAGCTACTCTGCGACGTGGTGCAGCGCAGCGCACCAGTCAGCCCGTCGGAGGTGCGCGAGATGCTGGAGGCGCTGCGGATCTGGCCGCTTCTCGATGGCGCGCGCGGGCAGGCCCCGATGGCCGTCGACGCGGCCTGTGACGCGATTGCGCGTCTGTCCTGGCTCGGCCCGGATCTCGGCGATCGTCTGGTCGATTTTGAGGTCAACCCGTTCCGCATCACCGAGACCGGCGCCTATGCGTTGGACGGGCGCGGAACGCTCAAGGGCGCATAAGAAAACGGATTACGCCCGGGAATGCGGGCGTCCATCCGGCCAGGCCTGTTCGATCAGCGCGGCATGTTCTCGGAGCAGCCCCGCGTAGTGCTCGATCAGGGCCTGGTCGAGATCTTCCATCGGGCCGGAAATGCTGATCGCCGCCGGGACATCGCCATGACGGGAACGGATCGGCACGGAAATCCCGCGCGCCGCCTCATTGACCTCATGAAAGGCGGTGGCATAGCCGCGCGCCCGGATCGTTTCGATCTCTTCGGCCATGCGGGCAGGATCGGTGATCGTGTTCTCGGTGAACCGGGTCAACTGCCCCAGCATCTCGTCGATCAGTGGCTGTGGCGCGTAGGCCAGCAGCACCTTGCCGCCCGAGACCACATGCAGCGGCGCGCGCGCGCCGAGATAGGCAAAGGTCCGCACAAAGGCCCGGCTCTCGATCCGGTCCACGACAAGGCTGGTCAGGCCTTCGCGAATGCTGAGCATGACGTTTTCGTCGACTTTTTCCGACAATTGCTGCAGGATCGGGTGCGCTGCCCCGATCAGCGTGTTGGAGGCCACTTTGCGGGCGCCGATCTCGAACAGTTTCAGGGTCGGTTCGTAATGCGATCCGCTCTCATTTTGCTGAACATAGCCGAGGTCGCGCAGGGTCTGGAGCATCCGAAAGGCGTTGGAGCGCGTCATGTCCGCCCGTTCCGCCACATCGCGCAACCGCATGGCCCCGTCTTCCTGAGACAGGATCTCGAGCAGCCGCAGCGCCTTTTCCACCGATTTGATCATGATCCCGTTACCTTCTCAGTCTCTTGCGCCGTCTTGCGGTCAGCCTGGCGGAGGCGCGCGGTCTCGGCGAAGGCCTGCTCTGCGAAGTCGCGCACTGCCTGTTGCAACACCTCGAGCCGGTCTTCGGAGAAGCGCATCGCCGGGCCAGTGATCCCGATGGCGCCGATGACCGTGTCCCAACCGGAGCGCACCGGGGCGGCGATCTCAAAGATCCGCCGGGTGTCATGGCGCCGGATGACGGCAACCCCTTCGGCGCGGGCGGCGTCGAGCCGGGCCCGCGCCATCGGATCAACCTTGGCCGCCCCCAATAGGCTCTTGACGGCATGATCGGGCAGCGCCGATGCGATCGCGACACCAAAGGCCGTATCGTCCCAGCGCAGCGTCAGATTGTCCGGGATCACCGAGGCGACGCTGGTCGGCGGCAGGGCATTGCAGGCAAACATCACGCTCTCGCCGTCGAGATAGACGAAATGCGCGCTCTCGCCAGTGCCGCTGACCAGCTGTTGCAACAGGGGCAGCAGGGCGGTCTGAAACGGGAAACGGGCGGCGATCCGGTTGCCCATCTGCGCCAATTTCAACGAGGGGTAATAGTGCCTCGAATCGGCATCGTAGCCGACATAGCCAGCCTCGCGCAGCGAGCTCAGCGTGCGATGCACATTGCTCTTCGGCAAGCCGAGATCCCGGGCAAGGGCGGAGACGCCGACAGGGGCGTCAGCGGCGACCACGCGTTCGAGAACCATCAAGCCTTTCAATAATGTACTGTCCATTCAGCCTCCCGTCGGACAGCTATGACAAAACCCGGCCGCCCATGCAATTGTTCTAATATATAGAACGGAATAAATTATTGCGCAACAAAATGCCGCATGTTAGCGTCAGAATGAGGACAAGCGGCGTTCTAAGCCGCGCAATCGCACGAAACATTAGCACAGGGAGGAGATGCTATGATTTCCAGAAGATTCGTACTCGCGGCCGTAGGGCTGTCTTTGCTCGCAGGGCAAGCCATGGCCGAGGATTGGCCGTCGAAGCCGGTGACCATGATCGTGCCCTACAATCCGGGCGGCACCACCGACAATCTTGCGCGCCTTGCGGCGGACGCGATCGCTGCGGCAATCGGCCAGCCGGTCGTGGTCGAAAACAAACCGGGTGCGGCCGGTGTCGTCGGCGCCACTCTGGCCGCCGGCGCGCCGAATGACGGTTACACGATCTTTTTCGGCAACAACGCCACCAATGTTGTGCAGCCACTGATCAACCCGAACGTGTCCTATGACCCGCTCGACAGCTTCGACGGGGTTGCGACCACCGCCGACGCCGTGGTCTTTGTCGGTGTGGGCGCCGGCACCGGCATGACCGATCTCGATGGATTCGTCAGCTATCTGAAAGCCAACAAAACCAAGTTCGGCTCGGCGGGCGTCGGCTCGATGGGGCAATTCTCGGCCACATATTTCCTGCAGGAGACCGGCACCGAGGCCAAGCATATCCCCTATCAGGGCAGCAACAACGCCGTGGCCGCCATCCTCTCGGGCGAGATCGAATTCATGGTCGACCCGGCGGTGACCCGTCAGATCGACAGCGACAAGATGAACGTCATCGCCGCACTCTCGGAAGAGCGTCACCCGGCCTATGACAGCGTGCCCACCGCCAAGGAGCAGGGCTATGATCTGTCACTGACCGGCTGGTTCGGCATCTTTGCCCCCGAAGGCACCGATCCGGAGATCATCGCCAAGATGAGCGCGCCGCTGGCCGATCTGGTCGCCAGCGATGCCTATCAGGATCAGGTCCTGAAAATGGGGCTTCTGCCGACCTATCGCGATGCCGCCGCCACCGATGCGGTGGTCGAGAAGGATCTCGAGGTGTTCACCGCGATCCGCGACTCGGCGGGCATCTCGATCAACTAAAGCAAAGATCACCGGGCGGCGCGTCGGATGGCGGGCGGCCCGTCTTTTGAGATCTGACATCATGAAATTCGGGGAATGACGGATGAGCAGCGCGCATATCCAATACGAAGAACAAAACGGCATCGCGGAGATCACCATCTGCCGCCCCGCAAAACGCAATGCCATGACGGCAGAGATGTTCGCGGAGCTGCGCCGGTGCTGGCAACGCTTTGCCGAGAGCGAGGCCCGTGTGGCCATCCTCAAGGCCTGTGACGACAAGGTGTTCAGCGCCGGGGCCGACCTGACCGATCCGCCGGAGCAGTTCTGGCAAGGCGTGCCGGAATTCGGCTTTCACTGCGACAAACCGATCATCGCGGCGATCAGCGGCAAGGCCATCGGTGCCGGTATGGTGCTGGCGATGATGTGTGATTTCGTGGTCTTGAGCGAAGATGCGGAGCTGATCTACCCTGAAGCCAGGATCGGTGTCGCCAAGGGCGCGGTCACGGCGCTGCTCAAGCGCGGACCGATGCGTGTGGCGATGGAAATGATGTTGCTGGGCGATCCGCTTCCGGCACAACGCGCCTATGAATGTGGCATGGCCAACCGGCTGGTGCCTGCGGGCGAACATGTGGCGGAGGCGCGCCGCATGGCCGAGCAACTGGCCGCGAACGCACCGCTGGTGGTCGAGATGCTCAAACGTCTGTCGCTGGAGACGGTGGGTACAACGCCGATCCAGTCGCTGTTCGACGTAACCAACCGGGTCGACAAAGTCATGAACAGCCAGGACGCTGCGGATGCGCTCGACGCCTTCCGCAACAAGCAGAAACCGGTTTTCAACGGCCGGTAACGGAAACTCGCGGTAGGGAGGAGACCGCCATGTTAGACCGCTTGATCGCGGCATCCACATCGAGGTCAGGCCTCGGTGCGCTGCTTCTGTTCATTTTTGCCGGTATCACGTTCAAAGAAGTGTCGGGGCTGCGACTGGGGAACCCGGGCGCGATGGGACCGGGCTATTTTCCGGCCATCCTCGGCGGCCTGTTCGTCCTGTTCGGTATCATTCTTTCGGTCGAGGCCTGGGCGAACCCGCAGGACCGGATCTATTTCGGCCGCATGCGCCCGGTGGTCATGCTGCTGGCCGGGATCATCCTGTTCGGTCTGCTCTATCGTCTGCTCGGCGGCGCGATCGCAATCGCTGCGCTGGTGGTGGTCTCGGCTCTGGCCGAACGTGGCCGCAGCCCGCGTGAGCTGGCCGGGCTGGTCGCCGTCGTCGTCCTTCTGGTCTGGTTGATCTTTGTGGTCGCGCTGGATCTGCAACTCAACATGCTGCCGACATGGGGGACATCATGATCGATAACCTGCTCCTTGGCTTTCAGGTCGCCCTCTCCTGGGAAACCCTGATGTTCTGTTTCGCCGGTGTCTCGATCGGCATGTTCATCGGCGTTCTGCCCGGGGTCGGACCGCTGGCCGCGATCTCCATGCTGCTGCCGCTGACCTATTACATCTCGCCGACCGACGCGTTGGTGATGCTCGCGGGCATCTATTACGGCGCGCAATATGGCGGTTCTGTTGCCTCGATCCTGATGCGCCTGCCGGGGACAGCCTCCTCGGCAGTGGTCTGTATGGATGGCTACGAGATGACCAAGAACGGCCGCGCCGGGGCGGCGCTGTTCCTCTCCGCCGTGGCCAGTTTCATCGGCGGTTCGATCGGCATTCTGCTGATGGCAGGCTTTGCCCCGGTGTTGGCGGAATTTGCACTGAAATTCGGCAGTCAGGAATATTTCCTGCTGATGGCGCTCGGCCTCGTCGCCGCCTCCACCCTGTCCGAAGGCTCCGCCGTGCGCGGCCTGGCCATGGTGGTGCTGGGCGTGCTCCTGGGAATTGTCGGGCTGGACATTACCTCGGGCTCCATGCGTTTTGTCTATGGTCAGTTCGAACTGATGGACGGGGTGAGCCTCGTCGCCTCCGCCATGGGCCTGTTCGGTCTTGGCGAGATCATCACCAATATCGGTCAGGGCAACCGTCCGGCACCCTCGGGCAAGGTGACCCTGCGGTCGATGGTGCCGAGCAAACAGGAGTTGCGAGACAGTTTGCCGGCGATCTGGCGCGGTTCGGCGATCGGATCATTTTTCGGCACGCTCCCGGGCACCGGCTCGACCATCGCCTCGTTCTTTTCCTACGCCACGGAAAAGAAAGTCGCCCGCAACCGCGACCGCATCGGTCAGGGTATCGTCGAGGGCATCGCCGGTCCGGAAGCCGCGAACAATTCCGCCGCCCAAACCGCCTTTATCCCGACGCTCACTCTGGGGGTGCCGGGCGATGCGGTGATGGCGTTGCTCCTGGGCGCGATGATCGTGCATGGCGTGACGCCGGGACCGCAGATGCTGGCCGAGACGCCGGAAATGTTCTGGGGGCTAGTCGCCAGTTTCTGGCTCGGCAACCTGATCCTGCTGATCTTCAATATCCCGATGATCGGGCTCTGGGTGTCAATGCTGCGCATCCCGTACCGGCTGCTCTATCCGGCGATCCTCGTGCTCGTGGTGATCGGCACCTATTCGATCCGCTACTCGATCTTCGACATCTATCAGCTGCTGGGTTTCGGCGTGCTCGGCTATGTGCTGCGACTGCTGTCCTTCCCGGCGGCACCTCTGGTGCTGGGCCTCGTGCTCGGCCCGTTGATGGAAGAGAATTTCCGGCGCTCGCTGATGCTCTCGGACGGCGACTTCTCGACCTTCGTCACCCGTCCGATCAGCGGCGTTCTGTTCGGCTGCATCGTGCTGGTCTTCTTGGTCCAGATCGTCCCGCCGCTTCTGCGCCTCATGCGTAAAACTCCACAGAACAGCTCGAAAGAGGCCTGACATGACCTTTCCCAATGACGCCCGCGTGGCCCTGAACGCCCTGTTGGGCGAGCGGTTTTCCGAGAAACAGGCCGACCGCGATCACCATGCCGGCACCGAGGCCCACCATCGGCCCGCGCCGCCCGAGGCGGTGGCTTGGCCGGAAAGCACCGAAGAGGTGGCCGAGATCGTCCGGATCTGTCGCGGCAACGGCGTGGCGATCGTGGCCCATGGCGCAGGCTCCTCGCTCGAAGGCAACACCTCGGCGGTGAAGGGCGGCCTGTCGGTCGATCTCAACCGCATGAACCAGATCCTCGACGTGCGGCCCGAGGATCTCGACTGCACGGTGCAGGCCGGCGTCAACCGTGAGGAGCTCAACACCCATTTGCGCGACACCGGGCTGTTCTTTCCCATCGACCCCGGAGCGCATGCCTCGCTCGGCGGAATGGCGGCGACCCGCGCCTCCGGCACCAACGCCGTGCGCTATGGCACGATGCGCGAGAATGTCCTGTGCCTGACCGTGGTCACCCCGGAGGGCGAGATCATCCGCACCGCACGCCGCGCGCGCAAATCCTCCGCCGGCTATGATCTGACGCATCTTTTCGTCGGCTCCGAGGGCACGCTCGGCATCATCACCGAGGTCACACTGAAACTCTACGGCCGCCCGGAAGCGGTCCGTGCCGCTGTCTGCACCTTCTCCGATCCGGCCTCTGCCTCGCGCACCGCGATCGAGGCGATTCAGGTCGGCATCCCGCTCGCCCGCGTCGAATATCTCGATGATGGCTGCATCCGCGCGGTGAATGCCTATTCGCATCTGGAAGAGACCGAGGCCGACACGCTCTTCGTCGAATTCCACGGCTCCGAGGCCGGGGTGGCCGAGCAGGTGGCGTTTTTCGAAGAGATCGCGACCGGCAATGGCGCCGCGCATTTCCGTTGGGCCGAGCGTGAAGAGGATCGCAACCGGCTCTGGAAAGCCCGCCACAGTGCCTATACTGCCACGGTCAATCAGCGTCCCGGCTGCCGGGGCTGGGCCACCGATGTCTGCGTGCCGCTCTCCCGGCTGCCGGAGTGTATCGATCATGCCAAGGGGCTGATGAAAAGCTGCGGCATCCCGGCCTCGATCATGGGACATGTCGGCGACGGCAATTTTCACGTGGTCTTTTCCGTCGATCCGACCGCGCCGGAGGAGCTCGAGACCGTGGCGCGGATCAATTCCGCCATGGTCGAGCAGGCGCTGTCCTGCGACGGCACATGCACCGGTGAGCATGGGGTCGGGCTCGGCAAACGCAAATATATGGAGGCCGAGCACGGTCCCGCGCTGAGCCTGATGCGCCGGATCAAATCCGCGCTCGATCCTGAAAACCTGATGAACCCCGATAAAATTCTGCCCCCGATGGAGACCCCAGCCCAATGAGTGACCCGCTTGTAACCGCCGACTGGCTTGCCCGGAATCTTGATCAGGTGATCGTGCTGGACGCGACCTATTACCTGCCGCCGGACCCGGCGCAGAGCCGTCTCGATTTCGAGACCACCCGCATTCCCGGGGCTCGTCTGTTCGAGGTGGATGAGATCGCCGACCAGGCCAGCGATCTGCCGCACATGCTGCCCGATGAGGCGAGGTTCGCTGCAGCCATGGCGGAGCTCGGCATCGACGGTACGAAGCCCGTTGTGGTCTATGACCGCAGCGCGACCCATTTCAGCGCTCCGCGGGTCTGGTACACGCTGCGCCTGTTCGGCCTCAACGAATGCTATGTGCTCGATGGCGGTCTGCCGCTCTGGATCAAGGGCGGTCATCCAGTCGAGGCCGGGGCGTGCCAGAACGCTGCCGTCGCCGCGCGCGATTGGACCCTGGCGCGCCACATGGTCCTGTCGGGGGCGGAGCTGGCCGAACGGGTGGCCGCCGGCGGTGAGACGGTGATCGACGCCCGTTCGCAGGAGCGTTTCGACGGCACGGCCCCGGAGCCGCGTCCGGGTCTGTCCTCGGGCCATATGGTCGGAGCCAGCTGCCTGCCTTTCCCGGCCCTGACCGGGGAAGATGGTCGTTTCGCCGATGTGGCGACGCTGAAAGAGCTGTTTGCCGCGGTCGATGGCGGCGCGCCCATTGTCACCTGTGGCTCCGGCATGACCGCCTGTGTTCTTGCCCTCGGGCTGGCCCGGCTTGGGCTCGGCGCTCGGCTCTACGATGGTTCCTGGGCCGAATGGGGGCAAGACACCCTTGGGGCGATCCAGACCAGCAGATAGATCGCAACCGGAGCGCCCGGTCTGCTCTGCGTTTAGCGCGCAGACGGTGCGCTCCGAGGCGGGAAACCCAAACAGGCCCAGTGATCAGATCGAGAGCCGGTATTTCCCGAGCTTCAAGCGGCTCAGTATCGCGACCCGACATCTCAAATATCCGGTCTCAGTGAGCCATCTCTTTGAGCGCAGGAAAGCTTGGGCTGCACTCATCATGCTTCTTGAAAATCGCGTTACAGAATTCGGCTTCACCGGAGCGCCTTACGTCTTTGACTCGCTCAGGGACGGGAGGCCGATTGAGATCTGTCGCGACTTCGAACATAGGCTTCTCAATCTGGTTGGACGTGTGATTTAACAGGGTCGAAATGACTGGTCAAAAATTAGAGTTATGTATAATGCGCCCAGGAACCTCTCGCGAGGCCCTTCGCTGCCAATCGTCGATCTGTGACCTTTTCCGCGAGCAAGTGGAAGGGACCGGGGCATCTGAGTTGGGCTGAACTCAAATGTAGCACTTTGGTTGCGGTAGACTACATCGAGGCGTTCAACAGCAAACTTCGATCCGAATGCCTGAACGCTCATTGGTTCATGGGCCTTGAAGATACAGCCGAAAAGTTGGAGGCTTGGCGTAGAGACTACAACGAAGAAAGACCGCACAGCGCAATTGGGAACAACGTCCCAGCTGCGCTGATGAAATTGCCAGACGCATCCAGCCCGTCTGCGTGATCAAAGGGCGGAAAATTTAGCCCCAAGCGGGGACACTTCCGGTAGCACAGCAGACTCGCAAGCCTGCCGCTGAGGCCAAAGTCAAGCCCACCATTGCCATCCCCAGATCGGCAATGAGCTGGGTCCTCAAAAACGCCAACGCCGCCTGATCAGCGGGATGGGCACATTGTTTTCGGTCCAAGAGCGATCGACCCGGCCATTCTGGAGCCGCAAGAACACACCTGCCGGCGGTCATATCAACCGCGTCGCATTTGCTGTATAAGGTTTCAGGCTATGTGCAAAAAGTCTTCCCGCAAAGACTGTTTGCGCCGCTATCGCAGGCACGTAACAGTGAAGCCTAACCCAATCCTGCCAAAAGGCGCGACAACTGGGGAAAGCATGTTACTCCTCTTCACAGTGTTAGGTTGAGTGTCTGCGAAACCATGTTGTCGTATGAAGCAAAACATTGGGACGAAACGGCGAGCCGTCGTGGCGCCTACAGGTCCATGAAATCGATCTGGCTGATGACAACTTCCTGACGATCATGCTCTCGACCCGCAGTGTGACCCGGGTTCGCATGGATCGCGTCATCGGCGAAGGGGCCGCGCTCGCGCTGGGTCCATCGGGACTTCCGTGCCAACGTCGCAAAGATCGCCCTTAAAGGTGTAGGGCATGGGACAATCGTCCCAACCGGAACGGATGCTCCCGGCATGCCGATCGCACCTGCCGCGCTCGAAGGATTTCGCGGGGTGATGCGGTATCTCTTTGCCGATCTTGCGGCGCCTGTGCCCACGCTTGTCCATTAGCCGACAATGTCGGTTGGTACGGCTCAGCCGCTCGGCGTTCTATTCCGGGCCGGACGAGATCATGGATTGGGCATCCACTGTCAGGTGACTGGAGTACTTCCCCCTGGGGGAGCGGTGTAGCCGATGCGGGCCTTGAAGCGCTCCATCTCATGTATGGGGGGGCGTTTTCCCGTGTAGATTTCGACATACTGCGGGAAGCGTTCAAGACGATCTGTTATGTCTTCCTGAACCTGGGTGGAAATGTAGCCGAGTTGTACAAGGTAAATGGTCCGTGCCCGGACATCGGCGTCCTGCGGCTCGTGCCCCCATCTTTCCAACATGTCGCGCAGCGCATTCAGTCTTTCCTGATCCGCTTTCAGAAGGCGGTTCTGGACGTGGGGGTCCTGCTGCGCCCAGTTTCGGATCGCGAGTTCCAGTTTCGTGTCGAAGTCGCTGTCGGAGAGAAAGGTGGAAATGACGTTCAGCATCGCCTCCGTTTCCGTCGCGGCGTATTCGGTCGTGGCTGCCACAAGGTGATGCGTTGTGGTCGTTTCCCATCTGCCGAGAAGGGCCGCAAGCAATTCGTCCCGGTTCTTGAAGAACCAGTAAAAGCTGGTCCGCGAGAGATTGAGCGTTGTGGCAAGGGGCATGATTTTGACCGAATCGACGCCCGTCTCGATCAGGGCCTCATAGGCTGCATCCAGCCAAATTTCCGGCGAGCCGCGCAAAGCGCGCTCTGAATCTGTGTCTTTGCGCATCTAAGCCTCATTGGGTCGCTGCAAATATGACGTGAGTGTTCATAAAATGTGCAGCTATGTCCATAAGATTTTGGGTCTTTTATCCGGACACGGAGGCCAGATCATTCAGTAGCATATTTTTATCATCAACAATTTGAAATTATAAGAGAATTTCGAATGATCGCGGCTTCATTTCTTTGAAGGACATTCGCTTGAATACATATGTGAACTTATTATTGACATATGTGTACATTGTGAAAATAGTGTCTCAAATGGCTCAACAAGGCACCAGAGGAAGAGGCACCCGTCATGTCGAACGATCCGCTTTTGCAACCGTACCAACTCAAACATCTGACACTGAAAAACCGTATCATGATAACGAGCCATGAGCCGGCCTATCCCGAGGACGGGATGCCGAAGGGGCGGTATCTCGAGTACCATCTCGAACGTGCAAAAGCCGGGGTCGCCCTCACCATGACGGCTGGGTCGGCCTCTGTCGCACGCGACAGTCCGCCGGTGTTCAACAATATCCTGGCATGGAAAGACGAAGTCGTCGGCCATATGAAAAAACTCACCGAGGCCTGTCATGACGAAGGCTGTGCGGTGATGATCCAGCTGACCCACCTCGGCCGCCGCACCCGTTGGGACAAGGCCGACTGGCTTCCTGTTGTGTCTCCCGGCCACGAGCGCGAGGCGTCTCACAAAGCCTTCCCGAAAAAAATGGAAGACTGGGACATTGCGCGGATCATCGAGGATTACGCCGATGCCGCCGAGCGCATGAAAGCCGCCGGTCTCGACGGGGTCGAAATTCAGGCCTATGGCCACCTGATGGATCAATTCTGGTCGCCGCTGACCAATGACCTCGATGGGCCTTATGGCGGGTCGCTCGACAACCGTTTGCGCTTTACCTTCGACGTGCTCGAAGAAATCCGCCGCCGCTGTGGTGAAGATTTCCTTTTGGGGGTGCGTTACACCGGAGACGAACAAATTCCGGGTGGTTTCGACGCGACCGAAGGGGTTGAAATTTCGCACCGTCTTAAAAACAGCGGGCTGGTGGACTTCCTCAATGTCGTGCGCGGTCACATCGATACGGATGCCGGGCTTACGGATGTCATCCCGATTCAGGGGATGAAGAACGCGCCGCACCTCGACTTTGCCGGCGAGATCAGGAAGGCGACGGAGTTTCCGACTTTCCACGCGGCCAAGATCCCGGATGTGGCAACAGCGCGCTACGCGATTGCCGAGGGCAAGGTGGATATGATCGGCATGACGCGGGCGCACATGACGGACCCGCATATCGTGCGCAAGATCGCCGAGAAGCGCGAGGACGACATTCGCCCCTGCGTCGGCGCGAACTACTGTCTCGACCGTATCTATCAGGGGGGCTTGGCGTTCTGCATTCACAACGCGGCAACCGGTCGCGAAGAGACCATGCCCCACAGCATTCCCGAGGCGACCGAGAAAAAGCGCGTCACCATCGTGGGGGCGGGGCCGGCTGGCCTTGAGGCGGCGCGTGTTGCGGCGGAGCGGGGCCATCATGTCACGGTGTTCGAAGCGGCAGACAAGCCGGGTGGTCAGATCCTTTTGACCAGCTTGCAGGAGCGGCGCCGCGAGATGATTTCCATCATCGACTGGCGGATGACACAGTGTGAAAAGCTCGGTGTCGTGTTCGAATTCAACACGTTTGCCGATGTCGATGACGTGCTCGCCACCAACCCGGACGAGGTGATCATAGCGACCGGAGGCCTGCCACATATCGAAGTGTTGTCAGAGGGGAACGATCTTGTCGCCTCTGCCTGGGATATCCTGGCCGGGGATGTGAAGCCGGGTCAAAATGTTCTGGTCTATGATGATGCTGGCGATCACGCCGGACTTCAGGCGGCGGATCTTCTGTCCGAAGCTGGCGCAACGGTCGAAATCGTGACCCCGGACCGCAGCTTTGCGCCGGAAGTCATGGCAATGAATCTCGTGCCCTATATGCGCAGGCTTCAAGCCCGCAATGCGACATTCACCGTGACATGGCGCCTGAAATCCGTGGCCCGGTCCGGCAACGCGCTGATTGCCACGCTCGGCAGCGATTATGGCGATTTTGTCCAAACGCGCGAGGTTGATCAGGTGGTCGTCAATCATGGGACGCGCCCGCTTGACGACCTTTACTTCGATCTCAAACCGCGGAGCAGCAATCTGGGCGAAGTGGATTACGAAGCCCTCGTGGTCGGGAGCGCCCAGACTGTCGTGAAGAACCCCGAGGGACGTTTCCGCCTGTTCCGTATCGGGGATGCGGTGGCCAGTCGGAACACACATGCAGCGATCTACGATGCCCTGCGCCTCGTGAAAGATCTTTGACACAGTGCCCCTTGTCTGCGTCAGCGGTTGCGGGCTCAGGGCATTGCCAACTTGCCGTAGGCTGCGGTGGAGTTTAGGCGGTCGTCATGAAAATGCGCCCGGTGTGGGACTGGGCGCATTGTCTGTGAGCGGGGGCGTCAGAAATAGGCGTCCGTGATCAGCTCGCGGTTCTCGGCAATCGCCTCTGCGGTGCTCGCGAGACGTACCTGACCCTTGCGCAAGACGACGATGTCGGAGGCCAGTTGCAGCGCCACTTCGACGAATTGCTCCACCAACAACACGCCGACGCCCGAGGCGGCGAGTTCAGACACCACGCCGACCAGACGTTTGACGATCAGGGGGGCGAGCCCCAGCGACATTTCGTCGATCAGGACATAGCGCGGCCGGGCCATGAGGGCGTGGCCGATGGCGAGCATCTGTTGCTGGCCGCCCGACATGGTGCCCGCGATCTGGCGTTTGCGCTCTGCCAACTCGGGGAACAGCGCATAGATGCGGTCGAGCGCCTCTTTGGTTTCCGAGAGTGACAAAAGCGAGGCGGCCGCGCGCAGGTTGTCATCGACGGAAAGCTTCGAGAGCACCTGATGCCCCTCCGGCACGGCGGCGACCCCGGCGGCGCGAATGAGGTTCGGGGCCTGTCCGGTGATCGGCTTGCCATCGGCGCGGATCTCGCCGCCCGTGACGGGCAAAAGCCCCGCGATGCCCAGAACCAGCTCGGATTTGCCCGCACCGTTTGCGCCCAAAAGCGCCGTCACCTTGCCGGGTTCGACGCTGAGCGAGACGTCTTTCAACACCGCAATGCCGTCTTTTTCGATGGTCACACCAGAAAGCTCAAGCATGCTCTTCCTCCACGTCAATACCGAGATAGGCCGCCTGAACCGCCGGATCGCGTAGCACCTCCGAGGTCGGGCCAAAGGCCACGCGTTTGCCGAAATCCAGCACCAGCGTCTCGGCGCAGATACGTTCGATCAGTTCGACGTCATGGTCGATCACAAGGACCTTCGCGCCGGTCAGATCGTGAATGCCGAGGATCAGATCGCCCAGACGTTCGGTCTCTTCGGGCGTCAGGCCGCCAGCGGGTTCGTCGAACATGATCATTTTCGGGTGGCCGATGACACAGCGGGCGACATCGGTGAGACGGCGCTCGAAGGTGTTGAGATCGCGGCCCATCTTGCCCAAAATCCCGGTGACACCGGCAAACTCCGCGGCGCGTTCTAGGTCGGCACGTTTCTCCACCCGCGCCCCGCGCAGGTGATCGGTGATCGCCATCAGGTTCTCGCGCACGGTCAGGTCATTGGCGATCTGTTCCTTTTGGAACGACCGGCGCAGCCCCCATTGCACGCGTTTGTGCGGTGCGAGTTTGACCAGATCGGTGCCCTCGACAATCACATGGCCGTTGTGGGCGTCGAGAAAGCCGGAGATCACATTCATCGTCGTCGTCTTGCCCGCGCCATTCGGCCCGATCAGGCCCGAGACATTGGCGGAAAACTCGGCGCCGATGTGATCGAGCGCCACGACGCCGCCGAAGCGCACGGTGAGATTCTCAATGGAAATCATGCCTTGGCTCCTTTGTTGTCGGATTTGCGGCTGGGGATGAGCGTGCGGATGGCGCCGTTGATCTGACCGGCCAAGCCATCCGGTGCGGTCATCACAGCGTGCAGAAGCGCTGCGCCAAAGATCACCAGCGACAGGTCGGCATCGACGCCCCAGTTGTTCAACAGCCCCGGCACGACACGGAACAGCACGGCGGCGATCACCGCCCCGTACCAGAACCGCGCGCCGCCGACGATGACGAGGGCAAAGAGCATGACGCTTTCGCTGGCGCGGAAGGTGGCGGAGTCCAACAACCCAAGGCTTCCGGCCAAAAGACCGCCGCCGAGACCGGCGAGCAGGCCGGAAAGGCCAAAGGCCCAGGTCTTATAGAGCGTGACATTGACGCCGGAGGCCAGCGCGGCGGCTTCGGATTTGCGGATGAGCGCCCAGGCGCGGCCCGGCGCCATGCGGCGATGCAGCTCGATCAGCACGAAGCCAATGACCAGCCAAACCATCGTGTAGCGCAGATAGGCGGCGTCGCTTTGGGCCACGACAGGCCGGCGCATGTCGGCGGCAAAGGTGGTGCCGACGCCCCAGAAGCCTTCCGCGCCATTGGGGAATTGCTTGGCGGTGAAAACGATGTCGAGACCGGCGGCAAACATCAGCGTGATCAGCGCCAGATAGAGCCCGCGCATCCTCAATGCCGGAAGCGCGATGAGATTGCCCAGGAACATGGTGACAGCGCCCGCAACCATCAGGTTGATCTCGAACGGGAAGTTGAAGGCGTGGTTCAACCTGAGCGTGACCCAGCCGCCAACGCCCATGAGGCCGACCTGCACGAGGCTGACCATGCCGAGGCGGGTGTAGAGGAACCCGGCGCCCGCGGCGGCCAGAGCAAAGGTGGTGGTCGAGGTGAAGATCTTGACCCATTGCCCGCCCGCAAACGCCGGCAGCACAAGGATCAGCGCAAGGCCCAGGACGGCCCAGATCGTATTGGTGGTCGAACGCATCAATCGTCTCCCGCGAAGGTCAGGCGGCGGCCGCGGTTCATCGCCAAAAGGACGAGCGCCGCGATCACGAAGGGCGCGATGGGGCGCACCTGTTTGAACGTGTCGGAGAAAGTGAGAAGGCTTTCGATCACCCCGATGGTCAGCCCGCCCATGAGCACGTCGGGCAGGCTTTGCAGGCGGCCACAGATCGCGGCGGCGATGCTCGGGATGACCATGAAAGTGATGACGGAGGGCTCAAGCCGCACCAGGTCGCCGAACATCAGGCCCGTAAAGCCGAACAACAGACCCGAGAGGCCCCAGGCCATGGTCTCGACCCTCAGGATCGGGATGCCGATCAGTGAAGAAATCGAACGGTTGTTGGCCAGCGCGCGCATCTGAAGCCCGACGCGGGTGACGTTGAGCGAGACGGTGATGCCGATCACCAGAAGCACGGCGGCGGCGACCACGATCAGACGGGTCACCGTGACCCGCAGCCCGCCGATCATCACGGCCATGCTGTCGGTCGGCAGGGAAAACTTGCGCGGCTCATCGGGAAAGATGAAGGCCACGACGCCAAGGATCGCGATGGCGTAGCCCAGCGAGGCGACGGCCTTGACCACGGGTTCGCGCCAGGCCATTTGCGGCGCGATCATACGGCCATAAAGCAGCGCCAAAGCCACGCCGATCGCGAGGCCCAAGGCCCAGGCTAGCGGCCCGAAGAGGCCCAATTGCGCGAATTGCCAGGCGGCCATGACGGAGGCCATGCCGATGGCGCCTGCGGAGAGATTGAGCACGCCGGTGGCGCGGTAAAGCACCACAAGCCCGATCCCGCCAAGCGCGTAGAGCGAGCCCACGGCGAGGCCCGAGACGATGAACATCCCCTGAACCATGGCGGGTTTGCCCGCCCCCAACCAAAGCGCAGTTCCTGCGCAGACTGCGAGGCACAACGCAGCCGTCCGTAGCACTTGCCACATGATCTTTCCCCTGATTTCTGCCCGTTTCTGGCGGGACTTCAAAAGGATGCCGCGCCCCCTGTTTCGGAGGCCGTAAAGGCGCCAGGGGGCGCGGCGGGTCTGCGTTGGGAGATCAGCGCAGGCCGAGCGCCGCTTCCTGTTCGAAGATCGGCGCGAAATACGGGCTGTCGTATTCGTAGCAATCCCGCACGGTCTCAAAACCACCGTCCTTGAGAACGACCATGGTGCCCGCGTGGTTCGGCATGTGACGCGCGGCGTCGCCGACGTAGAAGGGGCCACAGACCAGATCGCTCTGATAGCCGCTGATCGCGGTGATGGCGTCGGTCACCTTCGCGCGGTCGTCGAGATCGGCGGGGTCCATGCCCAGAAGCGTGTCGACAAAGATCTTGGCCGACAGGAAACCCGCCTGGCTGAAGCTGTCGCGCGGGTCCTTGGCGTCGCCGTAAGCGTCCATCACCGCAAGCCAGTTCGTCGCATCCTCGCCGCCCTTGTCGAAGGGCGTCATTTCGGTGTTCACGAAGAGCTTGCCGTCCCAATAGTCGCCCAGAGCCGCCGGCGCGTCGCGGTCATAGAGCGGCGTGGAGGAGGCCCATTGGTAGGCGTCGCCCAGCCCCTGTTCCTCGGCGGCCTTGAGCACGGCTACGGCGAGGCCAACGGGCAGGTTGACGATGATCGTGTCGGCGCCGGAGGCGATCGCTTCCAAGAGGCCGGAGTTCACGTCCGGCGAGGCCGGATTGAGGTAGACACCGGTGCCCGAGAGGCCTTTGGATTCCATGTATTCGACGGCCGCGCCACAGGACCACGGGCCGGAGTTCGGGATGGTGAGCGCGATACAAGACACGTTTTGCGCGCCTTTTTCCTCGACCATATACATCGCTGCGCCGATGGACGACGGAAGCGGGCCCTGGTTGGTGGAGACGATGTTGGAGCTCTCGAAACATTCAGACGCGGCACAGGCGGAGGCCATCGTCATGACATTCTGCTCTTTGTAAAGCCCGGCGTTCACGGACATTTCCACGAAGGACCCATTGCCGACCATGGCCACGACCTCTTCGTCCACCAGAAGCTTGGAGGCGGCTTGCGAGGCCAGTTCCGGGTTCCACTGGTCGTTTTCCACGAGGTACTCAATCGGGCGACCGTTGATGCCGCCATTGGCGTTCACACAGTCGAAATAGGCGCCCGCCGCGGTGGTCGAGGACGAAAAGTCCCCCGGTGCCGCGTTGCCGTGGATGCCACCCACCTTGATCGGCGTGCCGGTCGCGGCCTCGCCCGTGTTGGCGCCACAGCTCGGGGCGGCAAAGGCCGCACCGGCTGCAAAGATCAGGCCCATCGCGGTGCCTGCGGTCTTGAGTGTCTTGATCATTGTCTTTCCTCCCTAATTAACGTTGCGGCCTCAGGTGGCCGCAACACTCTCCTTGCCGGTGATGAAGCGCGAACAGCGTTCCGCGATCATGATCACCGGCGCATTGGTGTTGCCGGATACGAGCGTCGGCATCACGGACGCATCGGCCACGCGCAGCCCCTCCAGACCGCGCACCCGAAGTTCGTTGTCGACGACCGACATCTTGTCGCTTTCCATACCCATCTTGGCGGTGCCGCTGGGGTGGAACACGGTCTTGCAGGTCTGGCGCACGTAGTCGCGCAGCGCATCCATGTCGTTTTCCAGACCCTCAACGGGGAGGGCACGACGTTTGATGAATTTCTGCATCGCAGGCGCATTCATGATGTCGATGGCCTTGAGCACGCCGCGGGTCAGCACCTCGAGATCGTCACTGTCGCGGAAGGTCGCCGCATCGAAGAGCGCCTTGTCCTTCGGGTCAGACGAGCGCAGCCGCACGGAGCCGCGCGATTTCGGACGCAGGAAACAGGGGGCGATCTGAAAACCATGCGCCTCGATCGGGTCACGGTCGACCCAACCCGCCATGAAGGGGATGCAGTGGAATTGGACGTCCGGCTGGCCCGCGCCGGAGACATCGGCGAACCCGCCGCATTCCACCACGTTGGAGGCCACGAGCCCGGTGTGGGTCAACAGATAGCGCAGCATGTGACGCACGGCCTTGAGACCCTTGTCCTCGCGGTAAAGCGAGATCGGCTCATAGGTTTCGCCCTGCACCGTGCTTTCCATATGGTCCTGATAGTTCGAACCGACACCCGGCAGATCGGCCACGACCTCGATCCCGTGTTCGCGCAGATGCTCGGCGGGGCCAACGCCAGACAGTTGCATCAGACGCGGGGTCTCGATGGCACCGGCACAGAGGATGATTTCGCCCTTCGCGGTCATTTTGCGCCCGTCTTCGAGCGTGACGCCGGTGGCGCGTTTGCCTTCGAACAGGATCTTGCCGACGCGGGTCTGCGTCATGATCGTCAGGTTCTTGCGCTTTTCCGCCTTGCGCAGAAAGGCCTGCGCGGAGGACCAGCGGCGGCCATTGTGGGTGGTGGACTGATAAAAACCGACGCCCTCTTGCTCGGCGCCGTTGAAATCCGGGTTGTAGGGCAGGCCAGCCTCCTGACCCGCGCGGATGAAGGCGCGCGACAGCGGGTGTTTGTGCGGCGCTTCCGAGACGCGCAGCTCACCGTCGGTGCCGTGGAAGGTGTCGGAGAACACCATGTTGTTCTCGACGTCGCGAAACGCCGGCAACACGTCCTCGTAGGACCAGCCCTTGTTGCCCAATTGCGCCCATTGGTTGTAGTCGTTGGCATGGCCGCGAATGTAGATCATCGCGTTCACCGACGAGCCGCCACCGATGACATGGCCCTGAAGCACCACGGATTCGCGCCCGTTCACGCTCTCGTCGCGCTCGCCCACGTAGGGAACGATGTCGCGGCCCTTGTCGATGACTTTGAAAAAGGTCGAGGGGATGTGGATATAGGGGTGGCTGTCGCGATGGCCGCTCTCGATCAGAAGGACGCGTTTGCTGCTGTCTTCCGAGAGGCGCGAGGCCATGACACAGCCCGAAGACCCACCGCCGACGACGATGTAATCGAATTCCTGAGACATGTTCTTCCCCTTAGATATGAAGGACCTGGATCTCGGTGTTCTCGAAGAGACCCTCTTCGCCGAACTCCCGGCCGATCCCGGACATTTTGGCGCCACCGAAGGGGGCAACCGGGTTGAGACCGCCGTGGCTGTTGATCCACGCCGTCCCGCATTCGAGCCGGAGCGCCAGCGCCTTGGCTTTCTCGATGTCTTTCGACCAGATCGAACCGCCGAGACCGTTTTCGCTGGCGTTGGCGGCCTTGATCGCCTCTTCCACGTCGGTGAAGCGGATGATCGGTAGGGCGGGGCCGAATTGTTCTTCATGAATGAGCGGCGCGTCGTCCGGCAGGTCGGAGACGAGCGTGATCGGGAAGAACAGGCCTTCGTCGGGGGCGCCGCCCAAAAGGACATTGCCGCTCTGGACCGCATCGGCGACCAGCTCGCTGACCTTGTCGAATTGCATCTTGTTGGCGATGGGGCCCAGAACGCTGGCCTCATCGAGACCGTTGCCCATCTTGACCGTGCGCGCATAGGCGACGAGGGCGTCACAGACGGCGTCGTGGATGTCGTCATGCACATAGAGACGCTTCATCGCGGCACAGGTCTGGCCGTTGTTGATGAAGGCGCCCCAGAACAGCTTTTCGGCGATCTCTTCGGGGTCGCAATCGGGTAGGACGATGCCCGCGTCATTGCCGCCCAGTTCGAGCGTCAGGCGTTTCATCGTGTCGGCTGCGGATTTCATCACCCGCGCGCCGGTGGCGCAGGAGCCGGTGAAGACGATCTTGCCAATATCAGGATGGGACGACATGGCGGCGCCGATGTTGTCCAGCGTGTCGTCCGAGGTCACGACGTTCAGAACCCCCGCCGGAAGCGTCGCGGCCATCGCGGCGACGACCTGAAGCGTGGAGAGCGGTGTGAAGGGCGAGGGTTTGATCACCACGGTGTTGCCCGCACGCAGCGCCGGCACGATGTGCCAGATCGCGATCATGACGGGCCAGTTCCACGGCGTGATGGAGCCGACGACGCCGATGGCCTTGCGGTGCAGCTCGACCCGGCCTTCGTTATTGTCCTGAAGCACTTTCACCGGCAGCTCGAGGCTGGCGGTGTGGCCGGTCCAGGCCATGGCGCCGCCAAGTTCGAAGCGCGAGCCCATGCCGTTCAAAGGCTTGCCCTGTTCGAGTGTCAACGTGTGGGCGATTTCGTCCGCATTGGCCTCGATCGCTTTCACGAGCGCCGCACAGCGCGCCTGACGTTCGGCGTCGGGCAGCGCGGCCCAGGCGGGAAAGGCGGCCTTTGCGGCGGCGACGGCGCGGTTCAGGTCGTCCAGCGTCGCATTGGGCGCGCGGCCCACCAATTCGCCCGTCGCGGGGTTGAATACATCAAAGGTTTTGGAACCGAGGACGCTTTGTCCGTCGATGGTCATGCCGAGTTCCAGCATAGTCTCTCCTCCCATATTTCACCTGTAACAATGCTGCGACACAGGCGGTGGGTCTTGGACTCTGGCGACATCAAACCTTGCGGGGTGCGACAGCGAAATGTCGCATTGACGTATTAATTAACTTGTAAATTAAATGGTGCCGCGGCATGCTCTGTCCATGTTACCCCCTGTGAAATATCCCGAAACCTCGGTTGACGCCTTTGTCGCGGACCTGCGGTCGGTCTGCGGTCAGTTCGACGTGCGTCCCGGCAAGGAGCGGGTCAATATGCGCGGTGGCGCGCTGTTGGACACGCGGGCGGGCATCGAGATGGCACGCATCGCGATGGATGTGCAACAGGTTGTGCGCACACAGAAATCCGTGAAACAGGAAAGCGGCGAGCATTATTTCCTGATCGTTCAGGAAGAGGGCAAGGCGCTGATGAGCCAGGCCGATGTGTCGGTGATGATGTCGCCGGGGGACATGGTTCTGATCGACAGTGCCGCGCCCTCGGAATTCACCTTTTTCGGCCATTTCAACCGCCAGCTCTCGCTGCACCTGCCGCGTGCCGAACTGCATTCGCGATTCGGCTATGATCTGTTGCAGGGCGGGCTGAGCCTGCCGCGACACGATCCGACGAATATGGCGCTCTATGGTGTTTTGGCGAAAGTGTTCAGCACGACAGAGGCCAACAATCCGACCAATCATTACCTGCGTGAGGCGGTGATGGGGCTGTTGGGGGCGATGCTGCATGAACGCTCGGGGCGCGAGGATTTTGCGGGGATCGACTCGGATCTTGGCAGTTCGCATGCGCTCACCGCGGCGCAGGCCTATATCGACACGCATTACCGCAACCCGGAAATGTCGGTGCAGCTCATGGCCGACGATCTGTGCATGTCCGTGCGCCAGATTCAGCGCGGCTTTGCCTCGATCGGCACGACGCCGACGAAATATCTGATGCTGAAACGGCTGGAACACACCCGGCGCGGGCTTGAGGATCGCAAGGCGGGACGGCGCGATGACCTGATCGCCTCGATTGCCTATGAGGCAGGGTTTTCCGATCTGTCCTATTTCAACCGCTGTTTCCGGCAGGCCTTTGGTCAGACGCCGAAAGAGTTTTTGAAGCTGGATATTTTGCAGGCCTTCTGAACGAGAACAGGCAAACAGAAGCGCCCACAAAAAACGCCCCGGAAAACCGGGGCGCTTTTGGTTCTGTGGTCTCGGATCAGAGCGGGAAGAAGACGTTGGTCTGACCGGTGCCCGAGGAGGGGAAATACTCGGTGATGACCTCGGCCTTGCCCTTGTACTGATCCCAGCCAAGCGCGCCGTAGAGCATGATCGTGTCATGCATGTCGCCTTCGCCATCGCAATATTTGGCGTAGTCCGGCAGCATTTCGAGGAACAGCTCGTGCTCACCGTTCTGCCAGAGTTCGAGCACGCGGCGGTCGACCACTTCGTTGAATTTCGACGAGATGGTGAAGGTGCCGTTGTTTTCCGCATAGATGTCGTTCGGCCAGATCTGGTGGCTGAGCGAGCCGGAGGCGATGAGTGCGACCTTGCTGTCGGATTTCCTGATCGCTTCGGCAATCGAGGCGCCCAAGCGGCGGGATTGGGCGAGCGAGTGCACGGTGCACATGGCGGCGACCGAGACGACTTTCAGAGATTCGTCGTGGTCCATGTTCATGTAGCGCATCGGCACGAGGGTGCCGTATTCGAGATCGAGGCTGTCGACCTGATGGCTCAGCGTGTAGACATCATTGGCGCGCGCGGTTTCGGCGATCAGATCACCCAGAGCCGCGTTGCCATCATAGGCGTAGGGCATGTCCTTGATGAATTGCGGGAACTCATGCGAGGTGAACATGCCTTCGAAATGATGGTTGGCATTGATGTGGTAGGCCGCGTTGACGAGCCAATGCGTGTCGAGCACGACGAATGTGTCGGCGCCGGCTTCGCGGGCGCGACGGCCCAATTCGCGATGACCGTCGATGGCGGATTGGCGCACACCTTTCAGCGGACCGTCCAGCTCGGACATGACCATTGTCGGAACATGCGTGACCTTGGCGGCCATTACGATTTCACCCATGGTATCCTCCCAATATTATTGAACATGTTAAATATATGCGTGGTGCCCCTCCCGAAATCCTTGATCCACATCAAGTGGGACATGTTTTTCGGGAGGGAAAGCCGTTTTGTTGTCGTCAACCGGCGACCAGCCAGAGCGAGATTGCCGGGAAGGCAATCAGGATCAACAGGCGCAGGATGTCGGCGATCCAGAAGGGCAGGATGCCTTTGAAGATCGTCTTGAGCGAAAGATCCGGCATGGTCGCCTTGAGCACGAAGACATTCATGCCCACCGGCGGGGTGATCAGGGAAATCTCGGTCACCACGACCACCACGATGCCGAACCAGATCAGCGCGTATTCCGGATCGTACAAAAGGTCGAGACCGAAATCGAGCTGATACATCAGCGGATAGAAAATCGGCACGGTCAAGAGGATCATCGACAGGCTTTCCAAAACGGTGCCGAGGATCAGGTAGATCACGATGATCATCGCCATGACGACCCAGGCATTGACGTCGAGCCCTTCGACGAACGAGGCCAGTTCATCCGGCAGACCGGCGAGGTTGATGTAGTTGGAAAACACTTCCGCGCCGATGATCACGAGAAAGATCATCGCAGTGCTGATCGCGGTTTCCATCAGCGATTGCCAGACCTCGGCGAATTTGGCGTGACCGGTCACGATCACCATCAAAAGCGCCATGCCCGCGCCCATGCCTGCGGCTTCGATGGGGGTGAAGAACCCGCCATAGATGCCGATCATGATAAAGGCGAAAAGCGCAACCGAGAGGATCACCCCGTAGAGACCCTCGACCGGGTGGTCGTCCAGATCGTAGTCCTTCGGCGCCAGTTTCGGATTGACCAGAACGGCGGCCCAGACGGCCAGAACATAGCCCAAGAGGCCCAGAAGACCGGGGATGACGCCCGCGAGGAACAGCAGCCCGATATCGCTCTCGGTCAGGATGCCGTAGATGATCAGGATCACCGAGGGCGGAATGAGAATGCCAAGCGTGCCGCCCGCCGCGATGGCGCCGGCGGAGAGGCTGTCGGAATAGCCGAACCGGCGCAACGAGGGCATGGCGACCTTGGACATGGTCGCAGCCGTGGCGAGCGAGGAGCCGGACACCGCGGAAAACCCACCACAGGACAGCACGGCGGCCATGGCAAGGCCACCGGGCAGATGCCGCACGAGGCGCTGGGTGGCGGAAAACAGACCCGAGGCAACACCCGAATGTGCCAGAAGGTTGCCCATGAAAATGAACAGCGGGATCACCGACAGAGAGTAGGAAAACACCGTGTCGAACGCGGTGGTCGACAGCATGGTCAAGGCCACGGGCACGCCCCGCAACAGGGCGAAGCCGACGGTGCCAACCACGATCATGGCGATGGCGATCGGCACGCGGAACACCGCGAGCCCCAGCAAGATGATGGTGGCGATCAACGGTTCCAGCATGTCAGACCTCCTGACGCAGATGTTCGGGAATGAGCGCGACCATGCCGCTGAGCAGATAGGTCAGCGCCGCCAGCGCCGCCACGGGCCAGACCGGCAGGGCGAGATCGTTGGTCCGCGCGCCTTCCTCCATCAGGCCCAGCCCATGTGAGGCGACGGTCCAGCTGAGGATGAAAAACACCACGGCCATCATCGTGCCGCCAAAGCGCCCGGCGAGGCGCTGGGTGTTGTTGGACCAGACCTGGCTCAACAGATCCACCTCGACATGCGCGCCTTTGAGCGTGGTCAGGGGCAGCGCGGTCAGCACCAGATCGGCGAGAAGGATTTGCGTCAATTCGAACGCGCCGGGCAGGGGGCGGTCAAAGACATAGCGTCCGATCACATCCACGACCGTCACCGCCACCATCATCAGGATGAGGGCCGCAGCGAAAGCGGGCAAGACGCGTTCCACGAAGAAACGAAGCCCCCTGAGGGGCTTCGAGTTGAGATTGTCGAGGGAGCTCATTGTGCAGGCTTTGCGGTCTGCATGGCGGCCAGCGCTGCGGCACCTTCAAAACCTTGTGCGGTAACCGCTTCGACCCAGGCGTCTTCGAGCGGGGTGGCAATGGCTTCGATCTGGGCCAGAACGGCGTCATCAGCCGGGTAGACCTTGATGCCCGCCTTGCCGGTGGCGTCATAGCCGGTCGCATCCGCATCGTCCCAGGCCTTGCCTGCCAGTTCGGAAAAGGCGGCCCCGGAGACGGACATGATCGCCTCCTGGTCTTCGGCGGAAATGCTGTCCCATTTGCCTTCGTTCATCACGAGGAACCACGACGTGTTGTAGAGCCCGCCGGGGACGGTCATCACATCGGTGATGTGTTTGTCGAGTTTGAAGGCGCGCACGGAGTCCATCGCCATGCAAAGCCCGTCGATCACACCGCGGGTTAGCTTTTCATAGACTTCGCCGGAGGACATGAAGAGGGTGGTGGCGCCAAGGCCGTTCATCAGATCGGCCGGGTAGCCGCCCGGGGTGCGGACCTTGAAGCCGCCGAAATCGTCGGGGGCGGCGAAATTGCGATCCTTGGACAAGAGAACGCCCGGACCGTGGGTGAAGAGGCCCAGCACATGGGTGCCTTCGTGTTCGCCCGCGGCGTCAAGCTCCTGGGTGTAGACGTTCCAGAAATTCGTCGAGGTGGTCACCGCGTCATCGCCCAGGAAAGAGAACTGACCCACGCGGGAGCGCAGAAAACGGTCGTCGCTGGTGAAGCTGTGCAGACCGTAGGTGATGTCGGCCACACCGTCGCGGGCCATGTCAAAATGCGCGGGCGGCGCACCCAGCGGCTTGGCCAGCACGCGGATGGTGACGCGGCCCTCGGTCACCTCTTCGACCTGCGCGGCCCAGGGCTTGATCGCGCCGACGACCAGCGGATGGCGCGGCGGCAGCCAGCTGGAGAGCACAAGCTCGGTTTCCGCGAAAGCGGGCATGGCGCTCAGCGCGGCGGCAAGCGCCGTTCCGGTCATAAAGGCGCGTTTGGTAATGTTCATACTGATCCTCCCAGTTTGAGATGAGGGACTTGGCGCTCATGTATGTGTCTCCTCCTCCGAAGCCAGAAGACACGCACCTCATCCACAATTAAGTTAACATGTTAATTTAGGTGCGGGCAAGCATTGCCGCCCGGCACCGATCACATTGGCGTCAGGAAAACTTGGCTTTCAGCCCCGTCAACCCGGCCCGCAGCACGCCGACATCAGAGCCGACGGCGAGGAATTCCACGCCCAACTCACGATAGGACTGCGCAAGTTTCTGATCCGACGTCAGAATACCTGCCGCCTTGCCCGCTGCCTTGATGCGCTTGAGCGTGTCGACCACGACCTCCTGCACTTCAGGCGCGCCGGGCCTGCCGAGATAACCCATGTCGGCGGCCAGATCGGCAGGGCCGACAAAGACGCCATCGACGCCCTCGATCGCGAGAATCGCATCGAGCGCCGCGACACCCGCCATGCTTTCGACCTGAACGAGGACGCAGACCTCGTCATTGGCGGTCTGAAGATAATCGGGGATGCCGTTGTACTCGGAGGCACGCGCCAGCGCCGCGCCGACACCCCGCACACCAAGGGGCGGGTATTTCATCGAGCGCACGACCTCGGCGGCCTGATCGCCGCTCTCGATCATCGGCACCAGCAGGGTTTGCGTGCCGATGTCGAGCATCTGTTTGATCTCGGCGCGGTTGTCGTCGCGGGTGCGCACGATCACCTGGCTTTTGTCGCCGGCGCCACGCAATTGGGCGAGCACATCGCGCAGCCCATTGGGTCCGTGTTCGCCGTCGATCAAGAGCCAGTCAAAGCCGATCCCAGCGGCCAGTTCGGCGGCTGACGGATCGCCCAAGCCCAGCCAGAGGCCGATCTGAACGTCACCCGCCTTGAGGCGGGCTTTGAAGGTGTTTTTTGAAGCAGGCATCTGGTCCTCCCTTATTCGAAATTGACGGAGACGGTGCCGAAAGGACCGTAATCGGCCTCGATCCTGGTGCCCGAGGGGCATTCGATCGGCGCGATGAAGGAGCCCGCGAGCACAACCTGGCCCACCTCGATGCGCTGGCCGTATTGGCTCATGCGCTCGGACAGCCAGACGATGCCCATCACCGGATCGTTCAACACGGCGGCGCCAAGACCGGTCGAAACGACCTCGTCATTCTTGCTGAGGATCGCCCCGACCCAGCGCAGATCGAACGCCTCGGGCGCGTGGCGTTGTGGCCCCAAGACGATGCCCCCGTTGGCGGCATTGTCGGACACGGTGTCAAAGATGACGCGGGTTTTGCCGGTCTGAGGGTCGGCGCGCAGGATGCGGGTGTCGAGGATCTCAATCGCGGGGGCGACGAAATCCGTCGCCGCCAAGACATCCTCCCGCGTGACCTTGCCCTCGAGCGGGGATTTCATCACGAAAGCGATCTCGGCCTCGATGCGCGGCTGGATGAAACGGTCGGCGGGCACGGTGCAGCCATCCGCAAAATCCATGTCGTCATAGATCACGCCGCTGTCCGGCGTCGTGATCCCCAGAGCGTCCTGCATGACCTTCGAGGTCAGGCCGATCTTCCAACCGATGATCTCGCGGCCCTGCGCCAGTTTCTGCGCCATTTGCGCAGATTGGATCTCATAGGCGTCATCCAGCGTGATATCTGGATGTTTGAGCGACAACAGCCCGATCTGTTGGCGCGTCTCTTCGGCAGTGAGGAGCGCGGCGGCGGCCGCATCGATGTCGGATTGGGCGAGCATCACTCGTCCTCCACACCGTTGCGCAGCATGCCGATGCCCTCGGCCTCGACCTCGACCACGTCGCCCGGCTTGAGCCAGATCGGCGGATCGAAGCGCGCACCGGCACCCGTCGGCGTGCCGCAGACGATGACGTCACCCGGCACCAGCGTGCAGAACGTGGAGACATAGTTCACGATGAAGCGGAAATCGAACATCATGTTCGAGGTCCGGTCCTGCTGGCGCACTTCACCGTTCACGCGGGTGGTCAGCTCGATATCGTCGAGCTGGGAGGCGTTGCGGAAGGGGACGAGCCACGGGCCGATGGAACCGGTGCTGTCCCAGTTCTTGCCTTGGGTCACGTTGAATTTCGCGTGGCGGACCCAATCGCGGATCGTGCCTTCGTTACACAGCGTCAGCGCGGCGATGTGATCATAGGCATCTTCCTTCGCGATGCGGCGACCGCTTTTGCCGATGACGATGGTGACCTCGCCCTCGTAGTCGAGCTGATCGCTTTCCGGCGGGCGCACGAGATTGCCGTCATGGCCGGTAAACGAGCGCGGGAAGCGGATGAACATCGAAGGTTTCGTCGGCTGCGACTGACCGTCTTTGTATTCCGCGTTACGGTCCGGGAAGTTCACGCCGATACAGATCAGCTTTTCAGGGCGTGCGATCGGGATGAGGTAGGTGACATCCTCTTCGCGGTAGGTCGGCGCGCGGCCTTCGGAGGATTTGAGCACCTCTTCGAGCGCACCGGCCTCGACCACCTCTTGCAGCGTGGCGAAACGGCTGCCGTATTCGGGCGTCATGTCGATGATGCCGGCGTCAGTGACCACGCCGTAACGGTCGGCACCATTGGCGTGAAAGGCGGCAATGCGGGCTGGAATGGGTTTCATAGGGCGTGCCTTTCTCAGACGATCCCGCCGAAGCAGAGATATTTGATTTCAACGAATTCCTCGATGCCGTATTTGGAGCCTTCGCGGCCCAGACCCGAGGACTTGATCCCGCCAAAGGGGGCTTCGGCGGTAGAGATGAGACCGGTGTTGATGCCGACCATGCCGTATTCGAGCTGTTCGCCGACCTTCCACGCGCGTGCGAGATCGCGGGTGTAGAAATAGGAGGCGAGGCCGAATTCAGTGTCGTTGGACATCGCCACGACATCGGCGTCCGTGTCGAATTTGAACAGGGGGGCGACGGGGCCAAAGGTTTCCTCAGATGCCACGGCCATGTCCTGGGTCACGCCCTTGATCACGGTCGGCTCGAAGAACAGCCCCCCCAGCGCGTGCGGCTTGCCGCCTTGGATGACGGTGGCGCCTTTGCCGGTGGCGTCGGCGATATGTTCCTGCACCTTGGCGACGGCATTGTCGTCAATGAGCGGGCCGAACACGGTGTCCGCGTCCATGCCGTCGCCGACTTTCAGCGTCGACAGGCGCTTGCCGAGTTTCTCGGCGAAGGCGTCATAGACACCGGATTGCACGTAGATGCGGTTGGCGCAGACGCAGGTCTGGCCGTTGTTGCGGAATTTGGAGATGATCGCGCCTTCGACCGCCGCGTCGAGATCGGCGTCGTCGAACACGATGAAGGGCGCGTTGCCGCCCAGTTCGAGCGCGAGCTTTTTGACGGTCGGCGCACATTGGCGCATCAGTTCCACGCCAACCTCGGTCGAGCCGGTGAAGGTCAGTTTGCGCACCACATCCGAGCTGGTCATCACGCCGCCAATTTCCCGCGCGGAGCCGGTGAGCACAGAGAAGAGACCAGAGGGCAGGCCCGCACGTTCGGCCAGAACCGCCAGCGCGATGGCCGAAAACGGCGTTTGCCCGGCAGGTTTCAACACGATGGAACAGCCTGCGGCCAGTGCCGGGCCCGCCTTGCGGGTGATCATCGCATTGGGGAAGTTCCACGGTGTGATCGCGGCGACAACACCGATGGGTTGCTTGATGACCACGATGCGCTTGTCGGCGGCGTGGCCTGGAATGACGTCGCCGTAAACGCGGCGGGCTTCTTCGGCGAACCATTCGATGAAGGAGGCGCCGTAGAGAATTTCGCCCTTGGCCTCTGCCAAAGGCTTGCCCTGTTCGAGGGTCAGGATTTCTGCCAGATCGTCGGCGTTTTCCACCATCAGATCATACCAGCGGCGCAGCACGGTGGCGCGCTCTTTCGCGGTTTTGGCAGCCCAGTCTTTTTGTGCAGCCTCAGCAGCGGCAATGGCGGCTTCGGTCTCTTTCGCGCCCAAGCGCGGCACGCGACCGATCACCTCGCCCGTGGCCGGATTGGTCACATTGATCCCGTCGTCGCCAGCGGCGATCCACTCGGCGCCGACAAGGGCGGCCTCTTTCATCAGTGTCGGGTCTTTGAGCATGGGGATGTCCTCGAAAACAGGTCTTGTATGTGGGGGACAGGCACATGGTCGCGCCTGTCCCGGAGGTGTGATGTCGCCTTACGGCGCGATGATCGGGGAGGCCGCGAGCGTGCTTTCCTGCGGCGCGATGCCTTTGAAGGTGGAACCGTGCTCGAACCAGCTGCGCGGCGCGGGTGCGCCCCAGAGCGTCTGGCGCTGCGGGTCTTTCAGATCCCATTTGATCGCCTCGAGATCCGGGTCGACCGTCTGGTAGTCGGAGCAATAGATCTCGATCCGGTGCCCATCGGGGTCCAGGATGTAGAGGAAGAAGGCGTTGGAAATGCCGTGACGGCCCGGACCGCGCTCGATGTTGGTCACGTAACCGGTGGTGGCCATCAGGTCGCACAGATCGATGATGTTCAAAGGTGTCGGCACCCAGAAAGCCGTGTGGTGCAGGCGCGGGCCCAGACCGTTGGTGAAGGCAATGTCATGCACGCCGCCCTTGCGGTGGGTCCAGGCGGCCCAGAGCTTGCCGCTCTCTTCGTCCTCGGTGTACTCGGTGACGCGGAAGCCGATCTCGTTATAGAAGGCAACGCTTTCGTCCACCGACGGCGAGTAGCAGTTGAAATGGTCGATCCGCAGCGGTTTGACGCCGTGGTAGAGCTCGTATTTCTGGTGGATCGGCGACAGGCGGTCCATCTGGAAATAGAACTCGATCGGCATGCCGTAATTGTCGACGGTGGCCAGCGTGCGGCCCTGATAGGGACGCTCGACCCACTCGGTCGCGTGGCCTTTGGATGTGAACCAGGCTTCGGCCTTGTCCAACTCTTCTTCGGCGAAGACCTTGAAGGACAGGGATTTCACTTCGCTGACGTCGGATTTCTGCAGCACCATGCAGTGGTGACCACGCTCTTCGAGCGCGCGCATGTAAACGGTGTCGGCGTCTTCATCGGTGACCTGAAGGCCGAGGATGTCGACGTAGAATTTGCGGGAGGCGGCAACGTCTTTCACACCGAACACAACGTGGCTCAGGCGGATGATGTTGAACGGGGGATAGAGATTTGGGGCCGGGATGGGCATGTCTCTTACTCTCTTCTTCTTGTGCGATTGTCGTTTGTGGGAGAGGTGATCTACGCCACCTCTCCGAAGATCATGAAGCGCGTCAGCCGCCGAGTTTCGGCACTTTGTGATACTGACGCGGGAAGGAGACGTTGACGGTCTCCATGTAGAAATCGAACGACCAGTCACCGCCGTCGCGGCCGATGCCGGAGGCTTTGACACCACCAAACGGCGAAGGCAGGTGACGGACGTTTTCCGAGTTCACCCACATCATGCCGGCCTCGAGATTGTCGGTCATGTACATGGCGCGGTTCAGGTCGTTGGTCCACAGATAGGCGGCCAGACCGTATTCAACGTCATTGGCGAGTTTCAGCGCCTCTTCGTCATCCTTGAACGGGATGGCGGTGAGCACCGGGCCAAAGATCTCTTCCTGCGCGATGTCCATGTCATTGGACGCGTTGGTGAAGAGCGTCGGGCGCACGAAACAGCCCTCTTCGCCCACCTTTTCGCCGCCTGCGGCGATGGTCGCGCCCGAAGCTTTTGCCTTGTCGAAGTACGACAGAACCTTGGTCTCGTGTTCCGGGTGGATCAGCGGGCCGACCACGGTTTCCGGGTCGAGCGGGTGACCGACCTTGATGCGGCTGGCAACATCGGCGAGCTTGGCGGTGAATTCTTCGTAGATGCTGTCCTGCACGAGGACGCGCGAGGACGAGGTGCAGCGCTCACCATTCAAGGAATAGATCATGAAGGCGGCGGCATCGACCGCGCGTTCCATGTCGGCGTCGTCGAACACGATGACCGGGTTCTTGCCGCCGAGCTCAAGGTGGAAGCGCTTCAGCGTGTCGGCACCCTGTTTCATGATCAGCGAGCCGGTGCGGCTTTCGCCCACGAATGCAATCGCCTTGATGTCCTTGTGCTCGGTCAGGGCCTTGCCAGCGTCTTCGCCAAAGCCGTTGACGAGGTTCAGAACACCTTTCGGCAGACCGGCCTCTTCGGCAATCTCAACCAGCAGTTTCGCGGTCATCGGCGAGAATTCGGCGGGCTTGTGCACGACGGTGCAGCCGGCGGCCAGCGCCGGCGCGATTTTCCAGGTCGACAGCATGAACGGCGTGTTCCACGGGGTGATCACACCGATCGGGCCGATCGGGCGACGCGAGGTCACGTTCATCTGGTTCGGGTTCCGGAGCGCCAGACCGTCTTCGGCGGTCGGGGCCTGATCCGCGAAGAAGCGGAAGTTGGCGGCGCCGCGAATGGCGGCCTTGGACATGAAGCGCAGCGCCTGGCCGGTGTCCATGCATTCGGTGAAGGCGATCTCTTCGGCGCGGGCCTCGATGCCCTCGGCCACCTTGATCAGGATGGCGCGACGCTCTTTGCCCGGCATTTTGGACCAGGTTTTGAAAGCCTCTTTCGCAGCCGCAACAGCCGCATCGATGTCGCTTTCATCGCCCTTGGCAACGGAGGCCAGCACCTTGCCATCGACCGGCGAGGTGGTCTCGAAGACCTTGCCGGATTTGGCGGGCACGCTTTCGCCGCCGATGTGGTTCAGAACGCCGATTTCGGCGAATTTGGCCATATAGGCCTTGGCTTTGGACAGGTTCTCTTCGAGAGCGCTCATCGTCTTTCCTTCAGCTTTTGCCCGACAGGCGGGCGTGAATGGGGGTGTCTTTCCAGCTCAGCTCCGGGTTGATTTCCCGGATCTCGAGCGAGAGGGCGAAATGAGGGGTGGAGAGAGGACCTTTGAGCGCCTCCTGCACGGCGGCGAAGATCTCGTCTCCCGCGGCCTTCAGGGCTTCGGTCGAACGACCGGCCCCGACCGAGAGGGTCAGTGCGGCAAAGTCGTTTTCCGCCAGCGCGTCGCCCACGATCGCCACATCTGCCTTGTGCGCGCGGACACGAATCCCGGCTTTCGGGAATATTCCGGCTTTGAGCATGGCCTCGTAGGCCTTTTCACAAACGCCTCTCATATCAGCGCGCGCCTCCAGGCCCGCTGAATATTCAATCGCTAGATGCGGCACGAATCTCTCTCCCTTACTTGTTGCTTAACATGTTAAATGTAATTCTGCTTGTCAACCCGTCCACAATCTCCGATGGAAAATGACAAAAAGGAGAACCCGAACTGATGGCGCCAGAAACGCATCCTGATACGCCCCCGGAGACGCGCAACGATGGCTTCGGGCTGGCGCGAACGCACCGGACGCTTCCCATCGCGCTTTTGCGTGCCCGCGAGGTTGTGATGGAGCGCTTCCGCCCCATGCTCGCGGCGAATGATGTCACGGAACAGCAATGGCGCGTGATGCGCGTGCTCGAAGAGGCGGGGGAGACGGATGCCAGCTTTTTGGCGAACAAGGCCTGTATTCTTGCGCCGTCGCTCACGCGGATCATGCGGACACTGGAAGCACGGGGGTTCATTCAGGCCCACCGGGACGAAGCGGATGGGCGCCGTACATTGGTCGAGCTGACGAATGCCGGGCGCGCCTTTCTGCACGAGCTCGCGCCGACCAGCGCAGCCATATATGCGGACATCGAGGCCAAGGTTGGCCAGGACAAAATCGAAGTGTTGCTGGATCAGATCGAGGATCTTCTGAGCGCGCTCGAATCCCACTGAGATTGCGCCAACATAACCTTCTGATCCCGCGGCGGGAGACCGGCCGCCCTGAGAGGCGAGACGGGTAGAGCTATGAGGCTTTGGGACATGTCCAGAAAACCCGACCGTCCGGTCTGGGGCTGCGAATCCTCATTCAACCCGGGCCCGGAGTGGCCTATTCCGAACCGCCCTGTGCGCCAAAGCTGTCGCGCCATTTGGCGATGAATTGCGCGCGTCTGTGACGATCCATGGCGACGAGCAACGTCGGGTCGATCGGGATGTAGCGCTCAGAGCTGTCGGATTGCGCATTCACATCGCGATCGCTCTCCTGGATCAGATCGACGCTTGTGAGAAGACCGCGCCCCTCGGCAGACAGCAGGAAATCCAGAAAGGCCCCGGCCAGGACCTTGTTCTCCGAGCCTTTCGGGATCATCAGCCCGCGCGACAGAAACATGGTATAATCCTCGGGAAAGATGACGCCGATGTTCTGCTTTACCCCCGAGTTCACATAAGAGCCCAGGACATTATAGGCGATTTTATACTCGCCCTGCTCCACGCTCGCGATGATCTCGGCCGAGCAGCAGGTGGCGACGGCCCCGGCCCGGGCAAACGCTTCCATGAGACCGCCGAATGTGGTCGCCTGCTGGCTGTCCATGAAGGCAAAGAGAAAGCCGAGACCGGAGGTTTCGATATCGTAAGTGGCGATCTTTCCGAGATACTGATCCGTCGAGCGTCGCATCAGGTCGAGCAGGGCAAAGCGGGTGCGCGGCACTTCACCTGCGGGCACCAGATCCTTGTTGTAGATGATCACCGCAGCTTCGCGGCTGATCCCCCAGAGCTCGTCGCGCCATCTGCGCTGCCTCGGCAATTGTGCGGTGAGCTCCGAACGATAGGGGGAGGCGCAGGCGCGGTTGACCAGATCCACCATCTGATGCACCCCCGAGGAAATCACCACATCGGCCGACCCGCCCTGGCCATCGCAGGCTTTGCGGCTGTCGGCATAAAGCGCGTTTGATCCCCATTGTTCGTACTGCAGTTCAATCGTCGGATTCGCCGTCGCAAAGGCGTCGAGCAGAGGGGCGAAGATGGCGAGATCCGTGGTTGAACGGATCAGCAGCGCGGCGTGCGGCGCGGCCTCGCCGGCATAGAATGTTGCGGCGGTCTCCTGTGCCAGAGCGGCAGAGCCGAAGAGGCAAGCGGCGACCCCCATCGCCTGACGCAGGACGCGAAAACCACGGCTCATGAGGACCTCCTGTCAGGTTGCCTCTGGTCAGATTGACGTGGCAGGCGCAGGGCGATCCGAAACCCGGCCTCGGTCCGCCCCATCTCGACCGTCCCGTCAAAGGCTTTGGCCACGGCCTGCACGATCGACAGGCCGAGCCCGGCGCTGTCGCCTTTCGAGGCGGCCGTGCGTTCGAACCTCTGCCCGATCGATGTCATCACCTCCGCAGGCGGCCCCTCGCCACCGTCCTCGACCCAGATCAGCGCCTCGTCCTCAACGCACGACACGCCGAGGCGCACCGGCGGAACGCCGTATCGCAAGGCGTTGGTGAGCATGTTCTTGACCGCCTCGGCGAGCGAGATCTCATCGGCCAGGACAATCACCGCCCGATCGCCGATCGCGAGCTGGACCTCGGTGCCGGGGGCGAGGATCTCGTGATCGCTCTCCTCGAAAATATGCAGCGCCACATCGCGCAGATCGATGGCGGTGGGCGGCGCATTGTCGGTGCGATGCATCACCATGGCGCGGGACAGCATCTGGTCGAGCAACGTGCCGAGCGAGCGGGTGCGGCGGATCAGCCGCTCGAGCCGTTGAACCCGCCGCGTCTCGTCATCCTCCACGGCCAGTTCGGCTTGGGCCCGGATCGCCGCGACCGGTGTGCGCAGCTGATGTGCCGTGTCGGAAATCAGGTGTTTCATCGCGCCCACCTGACGGTCGAGCCGCTGCATGAAACGATTGAGGGCCTGGGTCATGATCGCGATCTCGGCCGGGCCATCGGCGGACATCGGGGTGAGATCGTAAGGATCGCGTCCCGACAGGTTCCGGGTCAGAATCTCGAGCGGTCGCATCGCCGAACGGATCACCAGAAACGCCCCGAGCAACAGCGCGATGCCGCCGATCCCGGTCACCGCCACCGCGCCCTTGGTCAGGTTCAATGCCATGGCATTGCGCGCCCTGAGCGTCTGACCGACGGTGACATAGACCGGGCCGGAAAAATCGCGCTCCGAAAACCGCCGCGTGACGGTGAGAAACCGTGCCGGCTCGCCCTGCAATTGCCCGTCGTAAAACACCGGTGTGCTCAGCGTGCTCCGCGGGGCATTGGTTGCCGGTGCGCTCTCATAGCCGGTCAGGACTTCGCCACCGGGCCCCTGAATGGCGTAGAAAATCCGGTCGTCTTCGGCCAGTGCCAGCAGGCCAAAGGCCGAGACGGGAATATCCGCGATCGGCTGGCCGTCGAGAATGGTGATGGTTTCCGCGATGTCATTGGCGGCGCCGAGCAGGATGCGATCAAAGGACTGGCGCGCCGCATTCCGGCCATAGGCAAAGGCGGCGATGGTGATCAGGATGCCCCCCATCGCCAGAAGCGACAGCACCCCGCCCATCACCCGCGACAGCAGCGAGCGCTCGGTGGGGGCGGGGCCAGTGCCCGTGCTGCCGAGTGACCTATCCATGGTCGGTCTGTCCCTGATCGAAAATCCGGTAACCGACGCCGCGTTGGGTCTCGATGGTGACGCTCGAGGCGGAGAGCTTCTTGCGCAGACGCGCGATATAGAGCTCGATCGCATTCAAGCCCACATCGGCATCGTCAAAGGCGAACAGCCCGTCATAGAGGCGTTTCTTGCTCAACGGCGTCTTCTGAGAGCGCAGCAACAAGCCCAGAAGAGTCGCCTCGCGCCGGGTCAGGTTGAGCGCCACGCCATCGAGGGTCGCCGAGAGCCCGGCCGGGGAAAACTGCAACGGCCCGAGCGTGACAACATCGGATTTCTGCTCCGCCTCGCGCCGCACGAGGGCACGCAGCCGGGCCTCGAGTTCGCGATGATCAAACGGCTTGATCAGATAGTCATCCGCGCCGAGATCGAGGGCCGAGACCCGGTCATCGACGGAAAACAGCGCGGTCAGCATCAAGACCGGGCTGCGGTCGCCACGGGCGCGCAGGTCCTGAAGCAATTCCGTGCCGTTGCGATCCGGCAGGTTGATGTCGAGCACCAGCGCATCGTAACGCTGCACGGCGAGGAAATCCTCTGCCGTTTCGCAGCTTTCGGCGAGGTCACAGGCCATGCCGGATTTGCGCAGCCGGCTGGCAATCGCCTCGGCGACATCCGCGGCGTCTTCGACAATCAATATGCGCATGCGCTCTCCCTTCGAGCCTCGCCGCCCGCCGTGACAGGTTGATGACAGCTTTGCCGATTACACCTCCTTCATAGCCTTTCGCGAGGAGACCGCAAACCTGCGGTGCGAAAGCTTCGGACATCGGGCGGCCTGACAGCCCGACAGATATCTGTGTGGAGGAGAAAACACATGATCTTCAAGGCAACCCGCCTCACCCTCGCCGCCGCGCTTCTGGGCGCCACCACCTTGGGCGCCTTTGCCGAGGGCTTCACCCCGGAAAATCCGGAATGCATCGCCCCGGCGAACCCCGGCGGCGGCTGGGATTTCACCTGCCGTCAGGTCGGCAAATCGCTGCAGGACCAGGGCCTTCTCGACAAGACCATGCAGGTCGTCAACCTCGCCGGTGGCGGCGGTGGCGTGGCCTTTGCCGAAGTGGTCAACAAACGCGGCGATGACAACGATCTGATCGTGGCCGCCTCGTCCGCCACCGCCACCCGTCTGGCCCAGGGCGCCTACCCGGGCAACACCATGGATCAGGTGCGCTGGCTCGCCTCGATCGGCGCCGATTATGGTGTGATCGCGGTTGCTGCCGACAGCGAGATCAAGGATCTGCCGGCACTGCTCGACATGATCAAATCCGATCCGACCACCGTCTCCGTCGCGGGCGGTTCCGCCGTCGGTGGCTGGGATCACCTGAAGGTGCTGATCGCCGCCAATGCCTATGGTATCGATGACGTGCGCACCGTGAAATACATCGCTTTCGATGGTGGCGGCGAGGCGGTGACCCAGCTTCTCGCAGGCTCCGTTCAGGCCTTTACCGGCGACATTTCCGAAGCCAAGGGCTTTGTCGACAGCGGTGACATCCGGGTTCTGGCCGTGCTGTCGCCGGAACGTCTCGGCGGCGAGTTCGCCGATTTCCCGACCGCCAAGGAGCAAGGGGTCGACGCGATCGGCGCCAACTGGCGCGGGTTCTACGCCCCGGGCGACATGAGCGACGCGGCCTATGACGCCTGGGTGCAGAAGATCGCCGATCTCTACGCCACCCCCGAATGGAAAGAGGTGATGGCCAACAACGGCCTGGCGCCGCTCGACCTTCAGGGGGAAGCCTTCCAGAGCTTCGTCTCCGACTCCGTGGCGCAGATCCAGCAGATCTCCAAGGATATCGGCATCATCAAATAAGCGTCCCGCCCGTCGGTGACGCCCCGGGGCGCTGCACCTCCCGCGTGCGGCGCCTCTCTCATCGCGACCTTGCCGTCGCGTCCCGTTCTCGTTTCAAAAAGGAGATCCTCATGAGTGATCGCATTTTTGGTGTTGTCGGGCTTCTTCTCGCCATCGGCTTTGCGGTTTCGGCTTTGGCGATCGAGGAAAGCTTTCTCTCCGACGCCGTGGGGCCCAAGGCCTTTCCGCTGATCATTGCCGCCGTGCTGGGGCTCAGCTCGATCGCCATCGCGCTCAGACCCGATGCCGCGCCGCATTGGCCGAGCCTTGGTCGCCTCGCCGAGATCCTCGCCGCCGCCGTGGTCATGGTGCTCTATGCCGAATTGCTGCCGGTGATCGGCTTTGTCATCGCCACCGCCTTTGCCGCCGCCTATCTCACCTGGCGTCTGGGATCGGGGCTTGTGACCTCGGTTGTCACCGGGATCGGCACTTCGGTCGGCATCTATGTGATTTTCCACCTCGTGCTCGGCCTCTCGCTGGCCCGTGGCCCGCTGGGTTTCTGAAGGAACCGGATGATGGATACTTTGATTTCTCTGGCCGACGGGTTCGCCGTCGCGCTGACCTGGCAGAACCTGCTTCTGGCGCTGCTCGGCTGTTTTCTCGGCACGATCATGGGCGCGCTGCCGGGGCTTGGGCCCTCGAACGGTGTGGCGATCCTGATCCCGCTGGCCTTTACCCTCGGGCTAGGCGCCACGCCGTCTCTGATCCTGCTGACTTCGGTCTATTACGGCGCCATGTATGGCGGGCGGATCTCCTCGATCCTGTTGAATATTCCGGGGGACGAGCCGGCGATGATGACCTGTCTTGACGGCCATCCGATGGCGAAAAACGGCATGGCCGGACAGGCGCTCTCGCTCTCGGGCATCGCCTCTTTTGTCGGCGCGTTCTTTGCCACCTGGGGGCTGATCCTTCTGGCGCCGCAGCTCGTCAAAATCGCGCTGCTGTTCGGCCCGGCGGAATATTTCGCGCTCTTTGCTCTGGCCTTCATGACGCTGGGCGGGGTCTCCTCGACCAATCAGGCGAAATCCGCCTTTGCCGCCGCGCTGGGCCTTGGCCTCGCGATGATCGGCGTCGACACCCAGACCGGTGTGCCGCGGTTCACCTTTGGCGAGGTGCATCTCTATGACGGTCTCGATTTCCTCGTCGCCATCGTCGGGCTGTTTGCGCTTTCCGAGGTTTTCATCTTTCTCGAGCACCGGCATGGTGATGCCGAGGGCAGCGCCGAGAAAATCCGCGTCGGGCGTCTGACCCCGCCGCTGTCGATGTTGAAACAGACCACGCCGACGATGCTGCGCTCGACCGTTCTGGGGTTCATCGCCGGGGTGCTGCCGGGGGCAGGGGCTTCGCTCGGCTCCTTCATCTCCTATTCGTTCGAGAAACGCATGGTCGACAGCGACGGCAAGACATTCGGCAAGGGCGATCCGCGTGGTGTCGCGGCCCCCGAGGCCGGCAACAATGCCGCCGCCGGCGGCGCGCTGGTGCCGATGCTGGCGCTTGGTGTGCCGGGCTCCGGCACCACCGCCGTGCTTCTGGCCGTGCTGCTGTCCCTGAACATCACCCCCGGGCCGCTGCTGTTCTCGCAGAACCCGGATGTGGTCTGGGGCCTGATCGCGGCGCTGTTCATCGCCAACTTCATGCTGCTGGCGATGAATATCCCGATGGTGGGCCTGTTCACCCGCGTCCTGATGGTGCCGCCGCGCATCCTGATGCCCATCGTCGCCATGGTCTCTTTCGTCGGGATCTACGGCATTTCCGGCTCGTCCTTCGACCTGCTGGTGATGATCGGTTTCGGCCTGATGGGCTGGGTGTTGCGCAAGCTCGATGTGCCGCTGGTGCCGATCATTCTCGGGACGCTTCTGGGCAATTCGATGGAAAACAACCTGCGCCGGGCGATCACCATCGACAATGGCAATTGGGCGACCCTGATCGACAGCCCGCTCTCGATCGCGCTCTGGCTCGTCGCCATCATCGGCTTCATCCTGCCGCTGGTCGTGGGGCGCAAGGTGCAATCGAAAATGCATCATCCGCGCGACGAAGAAGGTTCGCTCGCCGACTGAGCCGCATGGACCCGGAGGTTTAAACCTCCGGGCATCCGCTTCCCTCAGGGCGCGCGCTCGAGAAACATCGCCTGAATGCCGTTGGCGCGCGCCAGTGCGCTGCCGGTTTCGCGTCCCAGAACCATGAGCGCCGTGGCCCAGCCATCGGCGCTCATGCAATCGGGGGCGAGCACCGTGACCGAGGCCGGGGCACCCGTCACCGGGGCTTTCAGATCGGGGTTCATCGTATGCGACAGCCGGGTGCTGCCGACATCGACCCAATGGCGATAGTCGCCCGAGGTGGCGATCGCCGTGTCGCCAAGCTCCATCAGTGAATGCGCCGCGCGGCGCTCGTAATCCGGTTCTTCGATGGCAATCGGCCAGAGCGAGCCATCGGGACGCGTCCCGAGACAGCGCAGATCGCCGTCGATCCCGGCGGTGAGCCCTGTACGCGCTGTGAGGCCCATCTCCTGTGCCACTTCGATCAGCCGGTCGGTGCCAAAGCCCTTGGCAATGCCGTTCAGGTCGAACCGCGCCGGACCATGCTTGCGGGCCCGGTGGTTTGCGACGTCCAGTTCCAGCAACTCGCGCGCCCGCATCGGGCGACGGTCCTGGAGAAGCGCCCGCACCCGCGCCGGATCGGCCGGCTCGGGACCAAAGCCCCAGGCCGCCACGGCGGGCCCCATGGCAATTTCGAAAGCGCCGCCGCTCTGCTGCCCGATCTCCAGAGCGCGCGTGAGCACGCGGGTGATCTCGTCACCAAGATCGACCCAGGCCCCGACCGGCGCCGCATTGAGCCGACAGAGATCGCTCTCGCGCCGCCACAGCGACATCTGGGCATCGACCCGGTCCACCGCCGCTTGCATCGCCCGCTCGATCGGGGCGGTCTCCGCCCCCTCTGCCAACCAGAATTGCGCCTGCCAGCGCGTGCCCATGGTCGGACCATTGAGATCGATCCGGTTCAGTCCTTCAAAAGACGTCGACAGCATAGCGTCCCTCCTCTTCGAGATGACGGACCGACAGGCCCAGGGGGGCGAGGATGTCCTCGAAAACCGCGCGCACACCGTCGCCCATGTCGCGCCCGCCGCAGATCATCACATGGGCGCCTCGCCGGATCAGATCGCGCAGCTTCGCCACCTCGTCCTGCAGCGCATGCTGGACATAGCGCGGGGTCTCGGAGCGCGACAGCGCCAGCACGAGATCGGACAATTGCCCATTGTCGGCCCAGTCCTCGAATTCGATCTCGAACGGAATGCCGCCGGCGCGGCTGCGCATGCCGAAGAACAGATGGGTTTCGCGTTTGCGGGTGTTGCCGCGGATCATCCCGGCCAGGGCGCCGATCCCCGCCCCCGCGCCGATCAGCACCAGCGGCGCATCGCCCTCGGGCGCATGGAATTGCGCATTGGGCGTGGTATATGCGGCAATCGTGTCACCGGGATTGAGCGCACAGAGCTGTCCGGAGGCCAGCCCGCCCGGCGCCTTGCGCACACAGATCTCGACAAACCCATCCTTGCTGCCGGAGGCCAGCGAATAAGAGCGCGGGCTGTCGTCCCCCTCGGGAATGACGTTGAGCAGATCGCCGGCTTCGAAAGCGGTGAAGTCGCGTTTCATCAGACGGCCCAGAAGCGTTTGTTTCGGCAGGGCAAAGCGCAACACCGCCGTGGGCGCCTGTGCCGTTTCGCCATAGAGCTTTTTCGAGACAAGCGTGAGAGAGCGGGTCGGACGCCGGGTGAGCGCCGTGGAGACATCGCCCAGAGCGAACCCCGAGGCCGCGGCAAACTCCGTGCCCCATTTGGCAAAGTCGCGCGGTGCCTGGCGATCCACGTGATGAGTGTCGAGCAGCAGTGCCCAACCCTTGGCCTCGGCGGCGCGGGTGACCGTATCGGCATAGGCACAGAACGCGGGGAACGTGCTGTCGCCAAAGCCCAGAACCGAGAGCGGCGCAGCCGGCGGGGTTTCCATATCGGCCAGCGCTTCGAGGAATTCTCGGGCGCTCTCCGGCGCGTCACCGTCGCCATAGGTGGCGGCGAACAGCACGATGGACTGCGCCCGTTTGTACTGCGCCGGGGTGAAATCGTTCATCTCGGCGAGATGGGTGGTTTTGCCAACGTCAGACAGGCTTCGGGCAAACGCATGGGCAAAACGCCAGGTGGTGCCGCCTTCGGACCCGACGAGCAGGATCACATCGGCCGCCTCGGCAGGGGTATTGGGCAGGCGCTTGCCCTGTCTGGAGCGTCCGCCGAGCCAGATCAGAAGCCCGGAGCCCGAGAGTACCGGCACGGAGAGCGCCATCAGCCCGAGCAGGAGGCCCAAGAGCGACGCGCCCTGACCGGTGTGCAAGAGATGGATCACATCCATCGCCCTGGACCAGCCGGAACGATCCGCCCAGCTCAGCATCTCGCCCGTCACCGGATCGACAAAGCCGGCGCCGGCATCGGTTTCGACCTCATAGGCTTGACCGCTCATGCCCTGACTCGGCAGGTTGACGCTGCGCAGCGTGTCGCCGGGGATGGCGGTCAGCCCCGCCAGCTCATCGGCGGGCGATGTCGTTTGCGTGCTGATTTCGCTCGGGAAAGGTGCCATCGGGCTTGGATCGGGAATGAGACCCAGCGTCGCCAGCCCCATCCAGACCCCGGTGAACGCGGAAACGATCAGGCCGAGCCCGGCGATACGGGCGATCTTGAGATGCAGCCCGCCGGCGCCCTCACCACGGTCGCGAGCGAAAAGCTTGCGCCAGCCGCCGAGACGCCGGGCCGCCAGGGCAAAGCCCGAAAGCATCAGCGCCACCATCGCGACAGAGGCGATCAGAACCGCCATCTGCCCGGTGTCCGACAGGAACAGGTTGCGGTGCAGGTTCTCGAACCACAGCTCGAGCCCGCCGCTTTGCACCGGGCCGAGGACATCGCCCGAGGCCGGATCGATCCGCAGCTGTTGAAAGCCGGTGTCGCCAAAGGCCGAGACGGTCACAACGCCATTGTCATCGACGCGGATCTGTTGCGCGCCCTGCACATTCTCCTGAACCGCGGCCACCAGAGCCCCGGCGTCGAGCCGCGCGCCCGTACGGTCCGCGGACAGCAGTGGGAAAAACGACAGGATCACGCCGGTGAGAGAGACGATGATCAGGAGGAGGGCGGCCGCGAGACCGGCCCAACGGTGCAAAGCGCGAAACATGGGAGACCTCACATGTCGAAGGTGAAAGAGGCGATGAAGCCGCGGCCGGAAACGGTCTGTCCGGCGCTGGCCTGATCGAGTGGCACAACCACGTCATCGGCGACATCGGCCATATGCTCGACCGCCGTGTCGACATGGATCTGATAGCCGGCATTGATCAGCGCGTCCTCGACCTCGACGGTGACTTTGAGCGACCGGCCGGAACCGACCGAGGCGCCCGACAGGCCGGCGATCTCGGAGGCGGCGCCATCGGTCGCGGCGTACCAGTTGCGCAGATGTTGCCACCAGCGCGACTTGCCGGAGGCGATCCAGAGGTGGCGCACGTAAGTGCCATCGGCATCGGTGAGGTAATAGGCGAGATAGGCGCGCTCTCCGCCATAGTTTTGCAACTGGGTGTCGAGCGTGATCTCGGCGGCATTGGCGATCGCGGGCGCGGTCAGCGCGGTGGTCGCGGCGAGAATCGGGGTCATCAGTTTCATGTTCGAAGCTCCGGAAATTGCGGGTTTGCACTCGTATGGGCCACAAAGGACCCGTTGAAGATGACTGCTTGTCCCGCGCGAAGCTGAAGCTGTCCTGAAGCCGGTTGCGATCTGTCTTAAGCTTGCCTTCAGGTCGAGAAGCGACTGTAATCCCGCTGGATCAAGGAGGACCCCGTCTTGCGCATATTGCTCGTCGAAGATGACGCCACATTGGGGGCGGCCGTGGCCGACCAATTGCGCGCCGATGGTCACAGCGTCGATCATGTGACGCTTCTCGGAGATGCCGATGCGGCCTTGGCGGCCTCGCCTTTCGATCTCGTGCTGCTCGATCTGATGCTGCCCGACGGGCGCGGCATTCCTTTTCTGAAGGAACGGCGCGGCCGGGGCGACGTCACCCCGGTGATCATCCTGACCGCGCTCGATCAGGTCTCCGACCGGATCGCCGGGCTGACCGCCGGTGCCGATGACTATCTCGTCAAACCTTTCGATCTGGCCGAGCTGGCCGCCCGCATCGGCTCGGTGTCGCGGCGCTATAGCGGCAACCCGAACCCGCTGATCACCTTGGGCGATCTCGACATCGATCTGGCCGCGAAACATGTGACAAAAGCCGGTGTGCCGGTGGCGCTCACCTCGCGCGAATGGGCGGTGTTCGAAGCGCTGGTGCAGCGCCCGAACCAGATCATCACCAAGGCGCAGATCGAGGAGGCGCTCTACAGTTTCGACGACAGCATCGGGTCCAACACGATCGAGGTGCATGTCAGCCACCTCAGAAAGAAACTCGGCCGCAACACGATCGAGACCGCGCGTGGTCTTGGCTACAGGCTGGGCCAGCCATGAGCCTTTTGTCCCGTCCCCGGTCGCTTCGCCTGCGCATCGCGCTTTTCACCGGCACGCTGGTCACCGTGTTCTGGCTCGTGGCCGCCGCCGTCACCACCGGGCTCCTGTTCGACGTGGCGAACAAGGTGTTCGACCGCGATCTTCGGGCCACGGCGGAACGCATCCTGCCGATCGTGATCCATGAGCGGTTTCGCGAGCGTGACGATGAGCCCCGCACCGAGCGCTCGCATGAGCTCGAACAGATGCGCCGGCACGAGGACGATGTCGAATTCATCGTCACCTCGGAGAAATCCGGTCTGCTGTTGCAATCGCGCGGCGCCGGGGACATCGCCTTTCCCGAGAGTGACGGATTCTCCTCTGACGGCACCTGGCGCTTTTACGTGACCGAGGGCGAGCGCGGCGATTTCACCATCGCCGTGGCGCGCCCGCTCTCGGCGCGGCGCGATCTGGCGCTGGCGGCCATGGCGGCGCTGTCGCTGCCGCTTCTGATCGTCATCCCGCTGATGCTGTTCGGCATCTTCCTTCTGGTCAAAAAGGTGCTCAGACCGGTCGGTCAGCTCGAACGCGACATGGGCGCGCGCGGGCCGACCAATCTTTCACCGATCCCCTCCGAGGGCATGCCGAGCGAGCTTTTGCCCGTGGTCGACAGCGGCAACCGGCTGTTGGAGCGGATCGCCGACGGGTTCGAGGCCGAACGCAGCTTTGCCGCCAATGCGGCGCATGAGATGCGCACGCCGCTGGCCGGCGCCATTGCCCAGGCGCAGCGGCTCCGGGCGGAAAGCGGCGACCCGACGGCGGTGGCCCGCGCCGGCGAAATCGAAGCCTCGCTGAAACGTCTGAGCCGCTATGGCGAAAAGCTGATGCAGCTGGCACGTGCCGAAGGGGCGCGACTGCGCCTCGATGCGCCCACCGATCTCAGACCCGTGGTCGAGATCGTGCTCGAGGATTTCATCCGGGCTCACGGAGCGGAGCATTTCACGCTCGACCTGCCCAAAATGCCGGTGATGAGCAATCTCGACCCGGATGCTTTCGGCATCGTGCTGCGCAATCTGGTGGAAAACGCGCTGACCCACGGGGCGCATGGCGCCCCCGACCGTCCGGTGGAGATCCGGCTCAGTGCCGATTGCCTGCTGAGCGTGCGCAACGATGGCGAGGCGATCCCCGCGGAAACACTCGAGCGGCTCGGTCGACGCTTCATGCGCGGCGATGGCGCCGGCAATGGCACCGGGCTCGGCCTGTCGATCATTCACATCATCGCCGAGCGCAGCAACGCGACATTCACGCTCTTGTCCCCCCGCTCGGGCCATGAGACCGGGGTCGAGGGACAGTTCCGCTTCTGAGCGCTCCGTGGTTCAGCCAAATTTCAGGAACAGCTTGGAATAGGGCGCCTTCACCTTGCCCGCCGCGGCGCGGATCTGATCCACATCGCCAGCGCGGCAGGCCGCCAGAAGCGTGTTGACCGAGGCCCCGAAGGCCGCCGACAGGGCGTCGTATTCGGCATTCCCGGCAGCCTCGAGCGGCGGGTGGCTCAGCACATCCTCGGCGAGATAGGACAGCACGGCAGCCTTTTCGAGCACCGCATCGATCCCCTCGGGCGTCAGCGTCGCGAGATCCATGGCCAGAAGATGCTCCATCTCGGCGTGATAGGCATTCATCCGGTCCGAAAACGTCTCGATCCCGTTGCGGGCATGCAGCGCGCCGAACAGATCGCGCACCCCTTCGAGGGTTTCATGCGCATGGGTGAGATCTTTCGCGGCAATCTGCGTTTCGGCCGTGCCGACCAGCGCCAGCGCGCCGTCGATGGTCTCGGCCCACATCGGGTCGTCCTCATATTGCGGCGGCGGGGTCGCGCCATAGGTCTCGGCCAGTGCCGTGAGTTGATGGCCCAGCCCGGCGATGGCCTTGCCGGCATCGTCCTGGGCCCCGGAATTGGTCTTGAACAGCGCCACGCGATAGGTGCCATACATGGCGCGATAGGTGGTTTCGAAATCGGCCACGGGACCTGCGGCGGCGGTTGAACTCAACAGGGTGAGGGCGGCGAGGCTGGACCAAAAACGTGTCATGACGGGCTCCGATATATTCGACAGGCCTAAGTGGTAGGATCGGAGCCGCGTGCTGTAAACGCTTTTCTCGCGGCATCCCTAGGCCCCTGGCGTGTCATGACTTTGGCGATTTGCTCTCGCGCCGGACCAGTCCGCGCACGCCGCCGGAGATCAGCACATTGACCTCGTAGAGCACCCGGGGCACGCCCAGCCCGCGCGGGCTGGCGAGATAATGCGGCGACCAGACCGGGTCCCATTTCTCCTTGAAATTGCGCAGCCCTTCGAACCGATAGAGCCGCTCGCCATGCGTGTAGATCAGCGCCCCGAGACGGTTCCAGAACGAGGCGAGACGATGCTGTTCGATGCCGGAGAACGGCGCATTGCCGAGACGGAACCAGGTAAAACCCCGCTCTTTGGCCCAAAGGATCATGCCCACGAACAGCATATCCATGCCATAGCCGGGACAGCGCAGATCGTAGCGCATCAGGTCGATGCAGATCTCCTGCCCGGCGCCATCGAGCAGATTGGCGAAGGCGACGATTTCCCCCTCGGGATTGCGCAGCACGGCACAGTCGAAATTCTCGACGTAGCTCTCGGAAAAGGCGCCCAGGGCAAAGCCCTTTTCCTCGCCCTGTTTCTGCGCCAGCCAGGCGTCCGAGATCGCCCGCAGCGCGTCGATATGCTCGGGCACCTGCGCCGCCGCTATGATCTCGACCCGGTAGCCGTCGCGGGCACCGCGGCTCTGGGCATAGCGGAAATTCTTTTTCTTCGGCCCGTCGAGGGTGAAATTCGAGAGATCGATCCGCGCGGTCTCGCCGATTTTCACGATCGACAGCCCCATGTCGAGAAAGCTCGGCAGGTAGCGGTTCGAGACGCCGTAGAAGGCACAGAGCCGTCCCATCTGATCGGCCCGCTCGCGCAGCTGCCAGATCAGCGCCCGCCCGGCCTTTTCCTCGCCCACCGGGTCCGAAAGCGCGATGAGCGCATGGCCGGTGTCGGCATAGGACAGAAAGGCGCGCTCATCCTCGGACACCAGCACCTGTTTGTCGCCCATCAGCACGAGGGCCGCCTCGGCATCCTCCGAACGCGCCAGAATCTCTTTGACGCTTGGCGGAATGTCCACCGGACCATCGGGCCTGTGCCGTGCCCGCAGCAGCGAGGCCATGGCGATGAGCGCCAGAACCACCGCCGCTACCAGCTCGCCGCGCAGGAAGCGCGAGGCATCGCCGTGCCAAGAGAACTGCCACCAGAGCGTATCGCGATATTCGACATGTTTATAGGCGAAGAAGCCGATCCAGCTAACCGCCACCAACAGGGCCACGCCCGAGAGGAACCAGTTGAGATCCAGCTCGAAGACCGATCCGCCCTCGACCCGGTAGAACGCGTCTTTGAAGATGATCAGCACACCGGCGGCAAGCCCCATGGTGAAAGCCTGCTCCCATTCGAGCCCACGGGCCACGGAGGTGACGAGCCCCGCCGCCAGCAGCACCAGCGCCACGATCCAGGCGCGGGTCAGGCGGCGATAGAGGCCACGGGCGAGGATGATCAGCATCATGCCGGTGACGCTGGCGGTCATATGCGAGAATTCCACCACCGGCAGCGGCAGCACATCGCGCAGAAGCTCGAGGCGCGAGCCTTCCGAGGGCAGGGAGCCGGAAAGCAGCAAGAGCACGCCGGAGATCAGCGCGATGCCGCCCGAGAGCGGCGGGATCAGAGGGCTCACCAGAGTGCGCGAGAGGCCCTGAGGCATTTCGACATGGCGCAGCCGCGCCCAGAGCCAGCTCACGGTGAGCCCCAGCATGGCGACGAGGAACGGATAGAGCGTGTAGATGACCCGGTAGAGCACCAGCGCGGCCAAGAGGTCCGGACGCGCCCCGACGCCGAGCCCGGCGATCACCGTGGCCTCGAACACGCCGAGGCCGCCGGGCGAATGGCTGGCAATGCCAAGCCCGATCGCGGCCATGAAGATCACGAAGAAATAGGCGAAATTGCCGCCCAGGTCGGGCGGCAGCAGCAGCCAGAGCGTGAGCGAGGCGAACAGCAGATCGATGGCCCCGGCGAGCATCAGCAGGCTGGCGGTTCTGGCATTCGGCAGATCCGCTTCGATCCGGGCGCCGAACAGTCTGAGCGACAGGTGCCGTCCCCGGCGACCGAGCAGGATCAGGATCACCGCCAGGACCAGGAGCACCCCCGCCCCGGTCAGGGTTTCCAGATTGGGCGGGATATTGATCACGGCGGACAATCCCGCCGGGTGAAACAGCATCAGGCTGCCGGTCAAAAGCGCCAGCCCGGACCAGAAGCCGCTGAACGAGGTGGCAAGCGCGAGCGCGGCGCGCGAAAACGGCACACCGGCCGCGACATAGGCGCGGAGCCGCACCGCGGAACCGGTGAGATAGGAGAGCCCGAGAAGATTGGAAATCGCATAGCCCGCGCCGCCGATGACATAGGCGTTGCGCGGTTTGACCACGCCCGGGGCGATCGCGTGCAGCGAGATCACGTCATAAAAGGCAATCGCCAGATAGCTCGCTGTGGTGGCGAGCACGGCCAGCCCGAGGGTCTGCGGCTTCATGGCGCGGATTTGCGCGAACACATGCGCGGGGTCCACATCCTGCGCCAACTTCTGCAACACGAAACCGGCAATCGTCAGCACGATCAGCGGCACCGCCAGTTTGACCAGCGGATGATTGGCGACGAGGTGAAACCGGTCGACGGGGGCATCCTGTTGAAGGGGGGACTGGGTTTTACTCATACGCACCATCTCCGTTCCACATATCATTCCACCTGGTGACCTTCGGAGGAAGGCTGGGGCTTTCCCTAGCGCCTTTTCCGCGAAGGATCTTCCAAATAAATTCACTGTGAGACCGAATTCAAAGCGGCCTGCCAGTCAAACTGTCGTGAAACCGTTCCGGGGAGGGGGTTTAGTCCGATCGGACTGCCCTGGCGCGAAATGCGGTCTGTTTTGTCGCCTGAAGCCGGCGATTTGGTCTCCCTGTCTGCTCTGCCACGTCAGACTGGCCGGGAAAGGAGGCCCCCATGCGCGACACAGCGATCTCTGCCCGAACCGATATCGAAGACAAACGCCTGTTGCGTGGCTTTGCCTATGTGAATGGCAAATGGACCTCCGGTGAGACCGGGGACAGCTTTGCCGTGACCGACCCGGCCACCGGCGCCCATCTGGGCGATGTGGCGGCCTTGTCGGCGGGGCAGGCCAGCGCCTGTGTGGATGCGGCGCAGGCGGCCTTTTCGGCCTGGGCGGCGCTGTTGCCACAGGAGCGCGCCGCCGTGCTGCGCCGCTGGTATGCGCTGATCATGGCCGCGAAAGAAGACCTCGCCCGGATCATGGTCTGTGAACAGGGCAAGCCCCTGTCGGAGGCCCGCGGCGAAATCGACTATGCTGCCTCTTTCGTGGATTTCTACGCCGAGGAGGCCAAGCGCCCGAATATCGAAGGTGTGACCTCGCATCTGGCCAATGCGGAGATGGAGCTCTGGTATGAACCCATGGGGGTGGTGGCGTTGATCACGCCGTGGAATTTCCCCTCTGCCATGCTGACGCGCAAGGCGGCGGCGGCTCTGGCGGCGGGCTGTGCCGTGGTGGCGCATCCCTCGCATGAGACGCCCTATTCTGCGCTGGCTCTGGCCGAGCTGGCCGAGCGCGCCGGGATGCCCGCCGGCGTCTTCAATGTCGTGACCGGCCATGCGCCCACCGTGGTCCGGCCTTGGACCGAAGACACGCGCGTGCGTGCCCTGTCCTTTACCGGCTCGACCGAGGTCGGGCGTCTCCTGTACCGCCAATCCGCCGATACGGTGAAAAAGCTCGTGCTCGAGCTGGGCGGCCATGCCCCTGTTATCGTGTTCAAGGGCGCCGATCTCGACCGGGCGGTCGAGGAGGTGATCAAGGCCAAGTTCGCCACCTCCGGGCAGGATTGCCTCGGCGCCAACCGGATCTATGTCGAACGCCCGATCTACGAGGCATTTTGCGAAAAATTTATCGCCGCGACACAGGCTCTGACCCTCGGCACCGGTATGGATGATCCCGACATCGGCCCGCTGATGAACGCGAGCGCCGTGGCGAAACAGAAAGAGCATGTCGAGGACGCTTTGGCCAAGGGGGCAAAGCTCGCTTGTGGCGGTGAGATCTCCGATCTCGGGCCGCTGTTCTTTCAGCCGACCGTGCTCACCGATGTGCCGGAGACCGCGAAGATCATGCGCGAGGAAACCTTTGGTCCCGTCGCGCCGATCACCCCCTTCGACAGCGAAGACGAGGTGGTGGCCCGCGCCAATGACAGCGAATACGGGCTCGTCGCCTATGTGCATTCCCAGGACCCGCGCCGGATCTACCGGCTGTCGCGCTCGCTGCAATACGGCATGGTCGCGGTGAACCGCACCAAGGTCACCGGTGCACCGATCCCCTTTGGCGGGGTCAAGCAATCCGGCCTTGGGCGCGAGGGCGCGCGCATGGGGATGCAGGAATTCATGGACGTGAAATACGTCTGCCGTGACTGGGCGTGAGGCCCGACAGAAGTCCGACGAAAGTCCGACACAATGCCGACAGAGGAAAACAGCATATGTTGACGAACGACCAGCTCTCGAAATGGGACCGCGAAAACTTCTTTCACCCTTCGACGCATCTGGCGCAGCACGCCCGTGGCGAGACGCCGAGCCGGGTGATCAAGACCGCGCATGGGGTGCATATCACCGACCGCGACGGCACCGAATTGCTCGATGCTTTTGCCGGGCTCTACTGTGTCAACGTCGGCTACGGGCGTCAGGAGATCGCCGAGGCCATCGCCGATCAGGCCCGCGAACTGGCTTATTACCACGCCTATGTCGGGCACGGCACCGAGGCCTCGATCACCCTGGCCAAGATGGTGCTCGACCGCGCGCCCGATCACATGTCGAAAGTCTATTTCGGCCTCTCCGGCTCGGATGCCAACGAGACCAATATCAAGCTGATCTGGTATTATAACAACATCTTGGGCCGCCCCGAGAAGAAGAAGATCATCTCGCGCTGGCGTGGCTATCACGGCTCCGGGCTGATGACCGGGTCCCTGACCGGGCTCGAGGCGTTCCAGAAGAAATTCGACCTGCCGCTGGACCGGGTGATCCACACCGAGGCGCCGTATTACTACCGCCGCGAAGATCTCGAGATGTCCGAAGAGGCCTTCGTCGCCGAGTGCGTGGCCAAGCTCGAGGCGTTGATCGAACGCGAGGGCGCCGACACCATCGCCGCCTTCATCGGGGAGCCGGTTTTGGGCACCGGCGGCATTGTGCCGCCGCCCGCAGGCTATTGGGAGGCGATCCAGAACGTATTGAACAAGCACGATATTCTTCTGGTGGCCGATGAGGTGGTCACCGGCTTCGGGCGCCTGGGCTCGATGTTCGGGTCTGAGCATTACGGCATGAAACCCGATCTGATCACCATCGCCAAAGGCCTCACCTCGGCCTATGCGCCGCTCTCGGGCTCCATCGTGTCGGACAAGATGTGGAAAGTGCTGGAGCAGGGCACGGATGAAAATGGTCCGATCGGCCATGGCTGGACCTACTCGGCGCATCCGATCGGGGCGGCCGCCGGGGTGGCGAACCTGAAGCTTCTCGATGAGCTGAACCTGATCGAGAACGCCAGCAGCGTGGGCGCCTACTTCCGCGCTGGCATGCGGGATGCATTGGGTGAACATGTGAATGTCGGGGAGATCCGTGGTGAGGGCATGCTCTGCGCCGTCGAGTTCGTCAAGGATCGCGACAGCCGCACTTTCTTCGATCCCGAGGACAAGGTTGGCTATGCGCTCGCCGCGGCGCTTTTGAACGAGGGCGTGATCGGTCGCGCCATGCCGCAAGGCGACATTCTGGGCTTTGCGCCGCCCTTCTGCCTGACCAAGGAAGAGGCGGACAAGGTGATCGGCGCCACCGCAACCGCCGTCATGTCGGTTTTGGGATAAACACCATGCATCCGGGCGGTTCGGCGAGCAGCCGAGCCGTCCCTTGCCGCCAACAACGGCATTGGATGAGACCGCCGCGATATCCTCTGCGACACAGAGAGGAATCGAGCATGGCTCAATATTTTGATTTGAGCGGTGACCCATAGTTTTGCCTCTGTGGGTGTGAAAACACCGGAAATCGTCCCTTTTAGTATAGCAATTATTGCAAAATGTTTGCCTCTACTGACGAATGCTTTTGCCCCCAGCCCAGTCACTGCGCGGATCCCAGCTATACCTCACCCGCCAGCGCCAAGACCTCGATAGCCCATCCAAAGGATCTTTAGACGCGGCTGGGCAATATTTGGACTCATCCCCTGTTGTGGCTGGAATAAGAAAACGCGCTTCTGATATTTCGAGGGCAAGCCTCTCTGATGCTCCTTGAAAGCCAGATGAGTTCACTTACGACGCAGTGCAGCTTCCCAAAAGTCGACCTTGATCCATAGCGCAGAATTCAATGAACTCTCATGCTACCTATTCGCAGAGATGGACGTGGAAGAAGCTAAACTTTCCAATGCAAACTCGGGTTCTGGGGGACATACCAAAGGTCGCGAACCTGCGTGTCCTCGCTATTCAGTTTGGGGGCGGCATCCCTGACGCGGAATCTTGTTGGAATCTTCACAGCGCTTCCGAAGATCAGTGCGTGCTGTTTTGGTAGAGATGGCAAGCGCCTCCGATCTCCGAAATACTCTGACGACGGACATGCTCGCCTAAATTTGCGCCAGCTCCAAAAGCGCAATAAACAGTTCGCGTTCGGTCGTGATATCAAGTTTGTAATACAGGCGGTGCTTGTGATTGCGGACGGTGCCGGTGCTGATTTCAAGCGCTTCGGCGATGCGTGAATTGGGTTCGCCCTGGACCATCATGGAGACGATTTGTCTCTCGCGTGAGGTCAGTTGGTATTTCTCTTGGAGCTGGTCGACCAAATCGGAGGCTTCGAGAGTGGCATAGCCCAGTGCTTTTTGTTCAACCGTCAGAACCTGCCCCGCGGGCGCGACAGGGTTCGTGTCAGACAGCTCCGACCATTTCAGAATACAGTCGGGCCCGAGATTGGCCTCGCCGCTTGGCGTGGCGGCCACAAGCGTGTCGATGTCCCGTTGCATCGCGGCCGTTATGGTCGCGCCCCAGGATGTATTTCTGAAAATTTCCCGATCTTTTCGGTCTTTCACCAACATCGCGATGTCTGAGTTTTTCAAATCCGTGGTGCCATAATTGACGAAGCTGAGGCGGATGTGCTGCTGATGCACCATGTTGATGGTGTCAAAGATGAGTTTGGCGCGGAAAATGTCCTGTTCCGAAAACGTCGTGCTGGACCGGTCGATGCAGATCGCGACATAGACCTCGTTGACGATCGGCAGCATGAAAATCAGCTCATCGCGAATCTGCGCCGTGCGAAACATCGCGTCGTAAAAGAACGTATCGGCACTTCTCTGGCGCAGCTCGTCAAAGGTCAGAACCGGTTTCACGCCGCCTTCGCGGACCTGCCGAAGCAAAGGGTCGATCCGGTAATACTGGTCCAGATATTGCGACACGGCGGTGTCCTGCATGGCATGGTTCGACAGGAATTCCGGCTTTGCGTGCATCGCGTAGCGGATCACCAAATACCTGTTGGTATTAAAGAAATTCGCGAGTTCACGGGCGAGGGATGGATAAAACGTATCCTGCCCACTGCATCCGATCACGGGGCCGAGCGCCACGAGGAAATCAATCGCTAGCTTGTCCTTCATGCCCGTCTCGTCATCCTCATGCATGGTCGTCTTACTCTCTTTCCTGCATAGCTCTGATCCCTCTCGTGGCACGATGGTGACGGTTGTCACCATACCCTTGGATGCCGTCCTCGGGTTAGCTCGATGGCATCGAAACACACCCTTCACCATCGCTCCGAGGACCGCATGACGCGCCAGACCGTTCACACCCTCCAGCACAGCCTCCTGCAAGGAGAGCGCGCGGTTGTGGACATTGTAACGGAGGCACTGGCCCGCGCAGAAGATGTCCAAAAGCACTGTAACGCCTTTACGCGCCTCTTTGCGAAAGAGGCTCTGGAGCGCGCCAGAGAGGCGGACCGCACTCTGGCGCTGGGTAAACCGATGCGACCGCTCGACGGCATTCCGGTCTGCATCAAGGACATGACACCAATCGCAGGACATCCGCCGAGCTACGGCACATGGGCGCGCGCCAAATGTGTCGATCCCGGCGAAGCGGTGATCGTCTCCCGCCTCAAACGCGCCGGCGCGATCATTCTGGGGCAGACCACGACTGCCGAGCTGGCGTTTTCAAGCTTCACTGCAACCGAGCGCTACGGCATCACGCGAAACCCGTGGGAACAAGACCGCACCTCCGGCGGCTCGTCGGGCGGCAGTGCCGTTGCCGTGGCCGCTGGCGTGGTACCGCTGGCCGAAGGCTCCGACATGGGCGGTTCCGTCCGTATTCCGGCGGCGGCCTGTGGCGTGGTGGGGATGAAACCCAGCCTTGGGCGCATTCCCATGGATATTCTTCCGACGCCTTGCGATACGATTTCGCATTTCGGGCCGATTGCGGCCTCCGTGCAAGATGCCGTGACCTTCCTGTCGGTGACCGCGGGGCATGATCCCGTTGATCTTCTGAGCCAGAAACGGCCCTTTCTCACGCCTGAGACCGCGCCGGCCGCTTTGCACGGGCTGCGGATCGCCGCCTCGGTCGATCTCGGCTATTGCGATGTCTCCCAGGAAGTTGCCGAGGCATTCCACGAGGTTCTGACCCGGTTGCGGGCGCAGGGGGCAGAGGTGGTAGAAGCAAGACTGCCGTGGCGCCGTGAGGTCTATGATCTCTGGGCCACGCATTGGAATGCGCTCCTCGCCGCGATGGCCGAAGAGTTCGAAGACATCTCCCGCATGGGCACCTCTCTTCAGCACTGCCTGAAGCAGGGCCGCCGCGTCTCCGCGCGGGATCTGGCCGAGGTCGGGCGTCTGAGAAAAGCCATGGCGACGGATATGCGCCGTATCTTCGCGACCTGCGATGTCTTTCTCTCTCCGACGCTGGCGCGCACGGCGCCCTCTGCCGACAAAACGGACGCGGATTTCGAAGGCGATCTGCCCAACGGCAAGTTCCACGCCTTCGATATGGCGCATCCCTTCAACATGCTGGCCGCGTATCCCGCGATTTCCATGCCTGTGCGGCTGTCCGGGTCCATGCCGGTGGGCATCCAGATCGTCGGTCCGGTCTATGAGGACGAACGTACGCTGGCGCTGGCCGGCGCCTTCGAACAGATTTTCCCCCCGCTTCCCCTGCCCATATTCTGAAAAGGAGACAGATGTGACACTTCCCTCGATACCCGATGCCGAGTTCGAAACCCGGCGGACCCGCGCCCGACAGATGGCGAAAGACGCGGGGCTCGACGCGCTGGTGATCTGGTCGCGCAGCGGCAATTCGGTCGAAGCCTATGGCGATCTGTTCTACCTGACGAATTTCGTTTCGCTGTTTCCCTGCGTGCCGGATCGGAAGACCTGGAGCAGCCGGGGCCATGCGGCGCTGATCCTGCCGGTGGACGGCGAGCCGATCCTGTTGGCCGATTACCTCGATGATCCCGAAGATCGCATCAAGGTCAAAGACGTGCGCTTTGCGGTCGATCTGGCCGCGGGCACCGGCAAGGCTTTGGCCGAGATGGGGCTTCTGGACCGTCGGATCGGCATGGTCGGCATGATGTCCTATCTGGTCAGCGCGCATCAGCGACTTGAGGCGGCGGCGGGGCGTTCCGTGAGTTTTGAGGCGGCCGATCATATTCTCGAACATCTGCGCCTGATCAAAAGCCCGGCGGAGATTGCCATGCTGCGTCACTCGGCCAGTGTCGGCAAGAAATGGATGGATGCCACCATGGCCGCGCTGGTCGAGGGCAACACCGAAGGCAATGCCGTCGGCGCGGGCCTTGCCGTTCTGGCGGCCAATGGCGGAACGCAACAGGATATCGCCATCGCCAGCGGCCCCAACGCGATCCACTATATGGGCAGCTCCGGCGTGCCGCATTGGAATGTCCAGCGCGCCTTGGAGCCGGGCGATCTTGTCCATGTCGATCTCTGGGGACCGGTGTTCGGCTATTACACCGACTTTGCACGCTCCACGGTCGTAGGGGGCAAAGCCGATGGGGGGCAGACGGAGCTTCTTGAGGGCAGCCGCGCCTTGATTCACCACATCATCGCGGGGATTGAGCCGGGCAAAACCCGGTTCTGCGATCTCTATCGTCGCGGCACGGCCTGGCTCGATGCCAATGGGTTTGCCAACCACAAAAGCACGGCGGATGAGACCAACAACTTCAGCCAGCAGTTCCCCTGCTTCGGTCATGCCATCGGGCTTGGGATCGACGGTCCGTGGATCGTCGAGGACGAACAGACGGTGCTTCAGCCCAACATGACCATCGCGGTCGAGGCCTTGGTCTCCAAACTCGGTGTCGGGGCGGCCAATTACGAAGAAGACGTGCTTGTGACGGAACAGGGCGCAGAAATCCTGACGTCGCACTGTGAAGGTGTGCGCTGGGGCTAAAGCATCCGCGTGCTCGTATGGGACAGGTCGGAAAGACACCGGTCTGTCCGCTCAAAACAAACAACAGGGAAAAGACCATGAAACTCAAAACTTTCGCGGGTGCGATCTGCGCACTCGGCACCATGACCCAGATTGCCGTGGCGCAGGACACGATCAAGATCGGCGCCCCCATCCCGTTGACCGGCTACTTTGCCGCCGATGGTCAGACCATGAAAGAGGCCGTCGATCTGGCCGCTGCACATTTGAACGCAAACGGTGGTGTTCTTGGCAGACAGCTTGAAGTGGTCACCTTCGACATCGGCGATCTGACGCCGGACAAACTGACTGCCGCTGCCGCCAATCTGATCGAACGTGATGAGGTCAGCGTGTTGATCAATGGCTATGGCGGCATGGGGCCGGATATTCCGGCGTTTTGCCCCTATGGCATTCCCTATATTCACAACGATGCGGTCAGCAGCGTGGTCGATCTGGCCGAACGCATGAACTGCGGTGCGATTTTCAATGCCTCGGATGTCGATGTGAATTACGGGCGTATCGTGTTCGAACAGATGCTCGCGAGCGGCTATGACTTCCCGTCCGAAACCCTGGCACTTGTGCATGGCGATTACGAATGGGACATCAATGTCGCCAAAGGGATGGCCGAGGCTGCCGAAGCGGCCGGGTGGGCCGTCGTCTATGAACAAGAGGTGCCCTATGACACGGTGGAATGGACCAATGTCGTCGGAAAACTCAACCAAACCAACCCCGGTCTGATCCATTTCGAGGCGCTCGATCCTTCGGTCGCGACGACTTTCATGTCCCAGCTCGCGCTTGATCCGGTGCCGGGGGCGGCGCTGAATATCGGCTACATCGGTGCCACGCCGGGGGTGGATGATGCCATCGCCCAAGGCCAGGCCGAGGGTGTGTTCACCTTTACCTTGAACGCGCAAGATAGCGATGAGGTTGGGCAGGCCTTCTCGGAAGAATGGAGCGCCGCCTATGACGTGGAGCCGCCGGTCAGCCTGGCCGCAGCCGTCTACGATATGGCGAACCTCTGGGCGGAGGCGGTCGAAGAGGTCGGGGATGACCGCAACTTTGCCGCCGTCGCCTCCGAGATCAAAGCGCAAAGCTTTGCTGGGATCGCGGGCACCTATGTCTTCAACGACCGGAACTACATCTCCTCGGGCACCGAGACGCAGCCGGCACAGCTGTTCCGGATTGAGGATGGCCAGCGGGTGCGCGTGGTCGTGGGCGACGAAGTCGTTGCCCCGGTGACCTCCGCCGACTGAACCTGAGCCCGCCAACCCGCATGTGCGGGGTTGGCGGGCGCGTCGCGACCACTGACAAAGGTGTCCAAATGACCTCACAAAATATCATGTCGCTGGAAGGTGTCGGAATGCAATTCGGCCCGTTTCACGCGCTGTCCGAGCTGTCCTTCGAGATCAAGGCGGGCGAAGTGCTTGGGGTCGCGGGACCGAATGGCGCTGGCAAAAGCACGCTTCTCAATGTTTGCACGGGGGGGCTTTGTCCGACCTCTGGCAAGGTGCTTTTCGACGGTCGCGAGATCACGGGCCTGCCGCGCCATGCCAGATGTGCGCAAGGCATCGCCATGACCTTTCAGATCCCGACGGTGATCTCGTCGCTGACGGTGGCCGAAAACCTGTTGGTCGGGCGGAGTTTCGGCGGCAGTCACCAACATGATTTCGACCAGATCGTCGAGATCACAGGACTGGGCCCCGTGCTGGACGCGGAGGCGGGGACCGTGGACCTTTTGGCGCGCAAGACGATCATGCTCGGCGCGGCCTTGGCGACCGGGCCGCGGATCGTGTTCATGGACGAACCTTTGGGTGGGCTGAACGCAGAGGAAATCCAGGATTTTGTCCAGATCATCGACCGCGCCCGACAGGCATTCGGCGTCACGATCGTCATGGTCGAACACAAGATCCGGGCGCTGGCCGAGATTGCCGACCGCATCCTGATCATCAACTTCGGCAAATTCGTCTGTCTCGACCGGCCCTCCGTGGTGCTGAACGACGACCATGTGGTCGAAATCTATCTTGGGAAAAAACACGATGCTTGAGGTTGACCGTATCAACGTTAGCTATGGCGACTTTCACGTCTTGCACGAGGTCTCTTTGCGTGTCGGGAAAGGTGAAATGGTCGCTGTTCTCGGGGCCAACGGGCACGGCAAAAGCACCCTTCTCAAGGCGCTCTGCGGCTTGTTGCCGATCCAAACTGGCGTGGCCCGTTTCGAAGGTGACGACATCACGAAACTTGCGTCAAAGGATCTGGTGCGGCGGGGATTGGTCTATGTCGCCGAAGATCGGCGGCTGTTCCGGGATATGTCGGTGCTCGACAACCTGATGCTCGGCGCTTTCAACACCCGGGCCTGGTCGGAGCGGGCCGACACGCTGCGACAGGTTTTTGCGCTCTATCCGCGTCTCGAAGAGCGACAGCATCAGCTGTGCCGTCGTCTCAGCGGGGGCGAGGCGCAAATGGTCGCTCTGGGGCGCGGGCTGATGTCCAAGCCGCACCTTCTCGTCATCGACGAACCGTCTCTCGGCCTCGCGCCCAATCTGACGGCGCAGATGATGGAGACGATCAACCAACTGAACCGGGAGGGCATGACGATCCTGCTTGTCGAGCAGAATGCCGCCCTTCTGACCGGTCATATCGACCGGACCTATGTCATCGAAGAAGGCGTGGTCACGCAGGGTGACCTTTCGGCGCTTGGGGAGATTCAGTGATGAACATTGTCGAAATCCTGATCAGTGGCACCACGCAGGGTGCCGTCTATTGCGTGATCGCGATGGGGTTGTCCTTGGTCTATGGGACGTCGCGCATCCTCAATTTCGCCCATGGCGCGCTCTACACTTTGGGCGGTTATATCGCATGGTATCTGATGTACGGCGGGCCGGGCCTGTCCTTCGGTCTCGCCTTTCTGGCGACTTTGCCGATCCTGTTCGGCGTCGGTGTCGTGCTTGAGGCCGGGCTCATTCGTCCGCTCAGGCGGCATCCGAACTGGCAGATCAACGCGATCATGGTCACCCTCGGGCTGGCCTTCGTGATCGAAAACGGATTGCAGTTGCTGTTCGGCCCCAAGACCAAAACCATACCCGCGTTTATCGAAGGCGGCATCTCCATCGCCGGGACGACCGTGTCGCTCTACAAGATCGCGCTGGTGTTCATGTCAATTCTTCTTGTGGTGCTGCTGGAGCTGTTTTTGGCGCGCACGCGGGCGGGGAAATCCATTCAGGCCGTGTCGCAGGATCTTCAGGGCGCCGCACAGGTCGGGATCAACGTCAACCGCGTGTTCGGTCTCGCCCTTGGGCTGTCGGTCGTCCTGACCGGTGCCGCAGGCATCCTTCTGGCGCCGATTTTCCAAATCTCGCCAATCGGCGGCTGGTCGCCATTCCTGAAAGCCTTCGTCATCGTTGTCTTCGGTGGTTTGGGCAGCACCCGCGGGGCAATGCTCGCCGCCTTTATCCTGGCCTTTCTGGAGGCTGTCGTCGTTGCCACAGTGGGGCCAGGCTGGTCCATGCCCGCGTGGCTGATCGTGCTCATGGTCGTTCTGATGATACGACCGAAAGGCCTTTTGGGCGTATGGGAGAACTGAGATGAAATCCAAGACACACACCGACCACTCCAGCCCCGCCCGCATCACGTCGCGTTTCACCGGCGATCACTATGTCCGGGACAGCCTGGCGTTTCTGGGCTCTGCTTTGGCGGTCCTCGCCCTTGGTCTGTTGATCGGCGAAAACTACGTGTTCCACATCCTGATCCTGATCTGCATTTGGAGCGCGGTGATTGCGGGATGGGACCTATTGATCGGCTATGCCGGCGTTTTCAACTACGCCCAACTGGTGTTCTTCGCCGTGGGTGCCTATGCAAGTGCCATGTTGTCGGTTTCGGCGGGCTTGCCCGCAGTGGCCACGATCCCGCTTGCCGCCGTCATTGGCGGGATCGTCGGCGCGCTGATCGCCATTCCAACGGCGCGTCTCAAGGGCGAATATGTTGCGCTCTTTACCTTCGCGGTGCATCTCGCCTTGCCTGCGGTCCTGCAACAAACGCGGGGTTTGGGCACAGGCGGCAGTACCGGGGTTCTGGGCTTGCCGCCGATCTCGCTTTTCGGTCAGACCTTTTATGCCATCAACAAACAGGCATGGTTCGTCATGGCCCTGATCGTCGCGGTGCTGTGCATCTACCTGATCTACTTTGTCGCGCTGCGCAGCCGTTTCGGTCTGGCGCTTCTGGCGATGCGCGACGCCCCGGCGTTCTCCGAAGCACTCGGCGTGAACGGTCGTCGGCATCAGATTTTCGCCTTCGCGATCTCTGCTGCGATCACGGGTTTTGCAGGCGCGTTCTATGCGCATTACACCTCTGTCGTTACGCCTCGCATCCTCGGGACGGAGTTCTTCCTGATGGCCATGGTCATGCTCGCCATCGGCGGCATGGGACGATTCCCCGGCGCTTTGCTCGGAGTTGTGGTGGTGATCCTCGGCAATGAATTCCTCAGAAGCTTTGACAGCTATCGGTTGATCGTTCTGGGGCTGATCGTCATCCTCTCGGTGATCGCCTTGCCGGAGGAGTTGGGCGGTTTCCTCAAAAACCGAATGCGGAAAAGACGCGCTTGATATGAGCCTTGAAAAGGCGCGGGCGAGGGTGCGACAGCACCTGTTGCACATGCCCGAGAGCGCTGTTGTGCAGGTGATGCTCAGGGAGCTTGAGGACATAGACGACGCGTCCGTTTTGGAGGGGCGCGTCTCGCCTGACCTGCCGGACGCGATGCATCTGTGTTTGGCGTGTCAGAACCGCCTGCTGCAAAGGGTTCTGTCTTCAAAAGTCGTGGGGCCTGAGATGGCACATCCGAATTGGTCAAAGGAAGCGCATGCCGAAGCCTTTTACCTCCTTGCGGCCAATGCATTTCTGCCGCTTGCGTTTGATCTTGTTCCTCAGCTCCTGGCCGGAACTGTTGATCGTCAGGAACAGGCCGTATCTGCGATTTTAAAGGCTGTGAGGAGAATGCCGAAAACGCGATAGTTTCGGGCTGTGTCATTCTGTGACGTATGCTTCTCTGAGAGAGATGGAACTACATTGATGCGAAACAGTGCAGGTCATAACCAATTAGGTTCGTTAGAAAACTCCATTGTGATCGTTACAAACGATGGGCTTTTCTGATTGGGCCAAAAATTCGACACACAGCACGAACTGCTCTCGGTTACACCTCACCCGTCAGCGCTAAAGCCTCAATAGCCCCATCCAAAGCATCTTTTGTCGTGGCTAGGCAATATTTGACCTCGCCCCACATTGTGGCTGGAATCAGAAAACGTGTTTCTGAGATTTCGGCAGCATGGTTCGCGAGGAAATGGTTCATTCCATCAAGGCTTATTATCGCATTCACGATAATATCGACTTCATCCAGGTTCAGCAGACCCAAATCAGATGACAGGCTATCAGAAAGAAGCCTCTGCACCCTTCCAATCGAAATAAATTCGCTGTCCGGAGTTGGGCCGTCGAGATTTTGCTTCAGAGCGCGCGCATAGTTCCGAAACTCGGCTGCAAGGATGCGCCGCAATGTTTGGCGTTTGGTTGCCAGTTGTCGCTCATGCGTTTCTCTGTCGTGCTTCGCATTTGCTCTCAAAGTCCAGATGACGCCGAAAAAGCCGATGACCCCAACAATGGATGTCTGAAAGCGATCCAGCAAATCGATGACATCAATGATCGTCAAAACGAAATCCGTTCATGAAAAATACTTGGACCCAGAGCATGCATAACAGGATCGACATGGGCAAGCGTTTCTGTGGGTATTGCCCATGCGTGACATCCTCCTGCTCAATCACGCGATTTCAGAAAACCCTCTAAGCTCTCACGATAAATCAAGCGATCCCGAGCATGGCCATCATTTTCTTCGGGGCGTTGTTCAGTCAGCTTTCCGGCTGCAATCAACGCATAGATCCCCTCGGCGTCAGTTCCCAACGCCTTTGCCGCTTCTCGAACGGGTATAACCTGCCGTTGCACCTTGGAAAGAATGTCCGTCAGGTCGGACGCAATTACCCTCAGTTCCTCGAAACTGAGGTGCCCCTAGTTTCCTAGACACCTGCCTCGGTCAGTTTCTGCTGTCTGGTCTCGAAGTCAACGGGCGACAGCATGCCGTTGTTCGTGTGCTTGCGCTTCGGGTTGTAGAAGAGCTCGATGTATTCGAACACGTCCCTCCTGGCGTCGTCCCTGGTCGGGTAAGTTCGGCGTCTAATCCGCTCGCGTTTCAGCAGCTGAAAGAAGCTTTCTGCTACGGCATTGTCGTGGCAGTTACCGCGTCGGCTCATGCTGGGTTCCAGATGTTGCTGGCGGAGAAACGCCTGCCACTCCCGGCTGGTGAACTGGGAACCTTGATCGGAATGCACCATGACCTGGCCAGCGGGCTTTCGTCGCCAAACGGCCATCAGCAAGGCTTGCAGAGCGAGGTCCGTGGTTATGCGGGATTGTGCAGACCAGCCGACGACACGGCGGGAGAACAGGTCGATCACGACGCAGAGATACAGCCAGCCCTCATGGGTCTTGATGTAGGTGATGTCGGTCACCCAGACCAGATCGGGTGCGGTCGTGCTGAACTTATGCTCCAGCCTGTTCTCGGCAACCACCGCACGTTTGCCGCCGTGTCGGCCCGGGCGACGCCCGTGGCCCACCTGGGCAGCGATCCCGGCCAGAGACGCCAAACGTGCCACCCGGTTCTCTGAAATTCGTTCGCCCTGATCCCGCAGATCGTCCGTCAACTTGCGATAGCCATACACCTTGCCGCTCCCAGGCCTGTCGGATCAGCTCGGTCTGGCGCGCATCCTGCTGCGCACGGTGACTTAACGGTTCTTTAAGCCATGCGTAGAAGCCGGAGAAATGGACCCGCAGCACCCGGCACATGGCCCGGACGCCGAACTCTCCGCGATGCGCCCGAATGAAGGCGTACTTCATTGGGACTCGCGCGCGAAGTACACCGTTGCCTTTTTTAAGATATCGCGCTCCTCGGTGACCCGGGCTAGTTCCTTCTTCACGCGCTTGAGTTCAGCTGCGAGATCCACCTCCGCCTCTCGAACCTTCGCAGGCTTCGCAAACCGAGCCTTCCATGTATAGAGCGACTTGGTGCTAACCCCCAGCCGATCAGCCACCTCGCTGACCGCATAGCCACGGTCAACAACTTGCGCCACAGCGTCCCGTTTGAACTCGTCCGTAAATCGATTTTGCGATGACATCCACGCTTCTCCTTGGTTCCAAAATTACCAAGCAAAGCGTCTACAAATCTAGGGGCACGTCATGTTGCCCTGCTTTTCCAGGAAGCCGTGGACGCTTGGCGGGCAGGCCGGCCTGACGACGAAACGACGTAAGAAAGCCGGGGGGAATTCCCCGGTTGGTGGCGCTGAAACGCATGTGCGATGCCGCGCACTTGGCGCCACCAAGACAGGTCTGATCTGAGGTATGCGGCTGTCGCGCTGAGTTCATGCTCGGATAACACTTCACAACAGGCAGCGCTTAGCAGATGCTCCGCACCTGACAGCCATCCGCACTGAAAAGAGAGCCTGTTTTATGAGCCAGTGGCAGAACTATGGGGGGGCAAAGTGGCAAAACTATGGGGCGTACCCCATGATTGAATTGGTCGGAGCGAGAGGATTCGAACCTCCGGCCCCTGCCTCCCGAAGACAGTGCTCTACCAGGCTGAGCTACGCTCCGACCGTGACGGGCGGAATATAGGGACATGGGGGGATTTGCAAGAGAGAATCTCGCGGTTTTGCGGGAATCTTCGTGCAGGCAAACTTGCGGTGTTTTTTCCGGTAAAACCCGCTATCGCAATTTGCCTTTGCGGACGAAGGGAGAGATCCGAAAGGACATGGCCGAGGAGGCGCGCGACCGGGTTCTGAGCACCGGGGTGTTGTCCGAATGACCGCCCCGGGATTCGCGGAACACGATATAGAGGCCCGAGAGGATGATGATCCCGGCGCCGATGACGGTCGGCAGATCGACTGTCTCGCCGAAGATGAAGTAGCCAAAGATCGTGGCCCAGATGATCTGGGAATATTGCATCGGCGCGACGATGGCGGCTTCCGAGGCGCGATAGGCGAGGATGAGGATCACCCCGCCGGTAAAGCCCAGAAGCGAGATCGTTGCGACACCGCCCAGATCCAGCAATGGCAGCGGGTGATAAAAGAACGTCATGACCGTGCCCATGACCACGAAATTCGCGATCAGCGGGTAAAGCATCAACACGGCGGTGCGCTCTTCGCGGCCGATCTTGCGCACGACGATCGAGGTGAAGGCGCCGAAAAAGGCGCAGGACAGCGCCGCCAGATGGCCGAGGGTCAATTCGGTCGCCCCGGGACGCAGCACCACGATCACCCCGATCAGACCGGCGATCACCGCCGCCCAGCGGTGAAATCCAACGCGTTCTCCGAGCACGGGGATGGACAGGATGGTGATCACCAGAGGCGTGGCAAAGATCAGCGCGTAGACCTGCGCCAGCGGCAGAACCGAGAAGGCATAGAAGGCCGCCGTGGTGTTGACCATCGCCGAAAGCGTGCGAAACAGTGTCCACCAGGGATGAACCGGGCGCAAATGGCCCTCGCTGCGGTCCCGGATCAGCATGAACATGACCAGCGGGAAAGAGAACAGCGTCGAGAAAAAGATGATCTGGAACGGCGCGTAGGAGCCACCCAGAAATTTGATCACCACGTCATGGGTCGAGAACACCGCGAAAGCTGCGAGCGCATAGAAGGCTCCGGTGATATTCATGCGGGCGATCCTCTGTCCTGTACGGGATCAGATTAACGGTCCCGGGGGCGAAGGTGCAAATGCTCTCTTGCGCCGTGAGGCGTTTCTGCAATGGCATAGCCCTTCTGTGCCGAAGGGTTATGCAGTGATCCGGTCGCCGCAACGCGTTGGTCGTCACGCCCGCTTCGGGAAAAGCCGACCGCTGGCCAGAAGCACGCCGAATATCGCCAGGACAACGCCGAGGATTTGCGAGAGATGTGGTGAGCGGCCAAAGGCGGTGGCAATCAACAGGGCCGCCACCGGCACCAGATTGAACAGGATCGAGGTCGCCGCCGGGCCGCGGTGTTTGATGCCGATTTGCCAAAAGACAAAGGCCAGCGCCGAGCCCGCCAGAGCCATCCAGAGCGTTGCGCCCCAGGCGGCTGGCGTGGCCTGTGCCAGATGGGCAACCGGGGTTTCAAAGAGGAAGGCGGAGATCCCGAGAGTGATCGCGCCAAAGACCATGGTCCAGGCCGAGGTCTCGAGCGGGCTGGCCTCTCTGACCCAGCGACGGCAGCCGACGGTGTAAAGCGCCCAGGCGAGGCTGCCCGCGAAGATCAGAATATCGCCCGGGCCGAAATGCGCGCCGGAAAAGGCGCCGACGGTCAGGGCGACGCCGCACAGGCTGATGGCCATGCCGATCAGGGAAAGCGCTGTCGGGCGGCGGCGCGAGATTGCCGCGTCGATCAAATTTGTGGTCAGCGGGCTGGTGGCCATGATCAGGGCGGCGGTCACCGGGCTCGAGCTGCGCATGCCGAGAAACAGCGCGGCGTTAAAGCCGGCGACACCGATCAGCCCGAGTGCGACAAAGGCCGGGCCGTTGCGGCGCAAGACCTCCAGCTTCACCCCTTCGGCCAGATGCAACCAGAGCAGGATGGCGATGGCGGCGATGGCAAACCGGCTTGCCGCCGCTGTCCACGACGGCAAGCTCTCCAGAACGATGCGGGTGGCTTCGAAATTCGAGCCCCAGAACATGGCCGCAAGTGCGCTCGCGGCAAAGGCGAGGCGCTCAGGGCGTCGGGATGCGGACAAAGTGGTTTCAGAGAAATCAGATGTGGACATGGCGGATCTCCAGTAAGGCGGATGATCCTGATAGTGACATTCCATAAATGCGGCATATATGGCATAATTCCGAGATAAGGTTTCCAAAAATGGAAAGCGAAGCCTGAGGGGTGACGGAAGGTGGAGCGACTGAACTGGGATGACGTGCGGCTTTTTCTCGCCCTTGCCCGGGAGGGCACGCTCCTGGGGGCGGCGCATCGGCTGGGCGTCGGCGTGGCGACGATCTCGCGCCGCATCGAGCGTATCGAGCGGGCGATGGGAGTGCCGCTGTTCCTGCGCCATCAACAGGGTCACGATCTGACCGACCAAGGTGCGGCGCTACTGCCGCGGGCCGAAGCGGTCGAGCTGGCGGTGCTGGAGCTGAATCGCGATGCACAGGCCGAGATGGAGGTGCGTGGTCTGGTCCGGTTGGCCAGTATCGAAAGCCTCATCGCTCCGGTGGTCCTGCCGGCGCTGGCGCCGCTTTTGGCCGAGAACCCGGGGCTCGATGTCGAGATCAATTACGCCCCGGATATGGTCAACCTGCATCGGCATGATGCTGATATGGCGTTGCGCCTCGTGGCCCCGGACGGAGGCAACCTCATGGTGCGGCGGCTGGCGATGATACGGTTTGGTCTCTACGGCCCGGCCGACGGATCGCGGCCACAACGTCATGTCATCTGGCCGCAGCGGACGAGTTTCGACATCGGGCGCAATTGGTCACGGGCCTTGGGTGCGGAGCAGGCCGGACAACTCATGCTCAACACGTTGGAGACTCAACTTGCGGCCGTGCAACAAGGTATCGGAATCGGCATTCTGCCGCATTTCATGGCACGCCGGGCGGGACTTTCTCTGCTGGCTGAGGCGCTTCCCGACGGTGGCCTCATGGAGCGGCCGATCTTTCTGGTGACCCATGCGGAGCTTGCAAGATCGCGCCGCATTCGCGCGGTTTCCGACGCGCTGGCGGAGGGTCTTCTCGGCTTTCGGGAGGCATTGGAGCACGCCTGAGTGCCGGTCTCATTGCCACAATGCAAAACGGGCCATGCGCGGAACACGATGCGCGAAATGAACCGTATTTGTCGCAGGTCCTGAGCCTGGCTGCGCTCGCCTCCGAGCCGCACCCGGTTTGCAACGGAACACGGCCGGGAAAGCCTCTGTCGAGACTGCAGCCGAGCTCATTCTGATTAAGTGGATTTTCATCGTTTGGCGCAATGAATGGGACGAATTTGCAAATCCGTAACTACAGGTATGGACCCGGAACCCAGATGAATATCGTGAAAAAACTGCCGATCTCGGTCAAGCTGCCCCTGATTGTGATCGCCCTCGTTCTTGCGTCAGTCTCGACGGTCTCGGTCCTCGAAAGCACGATCGGTGCGCGTGAGTTGAAACAGGCCGCCAATCGGCAGCTGGAGGGGCTTGCTCGTGATCGCAGTCAGAGATTCTCCGAGTTCATGCAGCGCACCCAGAACGATATCATGGCGGCTGCGGGGCGGGGCGCCACGGCGCAGGCGCTCAGCGATCTCAGCATGAGCTGGACCATGATGGCGCAATATGGCGACACCGGCCCTGGTGAGATGCTGAACCGGGCCTTCATCGACGACAACCCCAACCCAGTGGGGAAACGTCGTCTGCTCGACGCGCCGGTCGAGGCGATCGATGACTACAACTATTCGGGGTTGCATGCGCTTTATCATCCGGAATTCCGGGCGCTGGCCGATCTGTTCGGCTATTACGATATCTATCTCATCGACCAGAAAGGCAATGTGGTCTTCTCGGTGGAGAAAAAGGCGGATTTCGCCAGCAATCTCCTCACTGGCCCCTATGGCAACTCCGGCCTTGCAAAAGCGGCCTTTGTCGCCGAAACGCTGCCTGAGGGCGAAGTGGCCTTTTCGGATTTTGCCGCTTACGGCCCCAGCGAGGGCGCTCCCGCAGCTTTCATGGCAACGCCGATTTTCGATGCACAGGACCAGCGGGTCGGCGTTCTGGCCTACCAACTTCCGAACGACCGGATCAATGCCATTGTCAGCGATGTGAGCGGTCTGGGCGAGACCGGCGATGCCTTTCTTGTCGGGCCGGATCAGATCCTGCGCACCGATATGCGGTTCGCGGATACGCCGACCGCGCTCGAACGCCGCGTCGAAGGCCCGGCGGTGATCGCGGCGCTGAGCGGAAAATCGGGGATCTTGCAGTCCGCAGGGGCGGATGGAGACATGGGGTTCACCGCCTATGCGCCGGTGAATGTCTTCGGTCGCACCTGGGCGTTCGTGGTTGAGAAGGATGAAGCCGAAGTTACCGCCCTCATTTCCGATCTGATCTATGTCCAGATCATCGCGGCACTCGCCGTGATCGTCGTGACATCGATCATTGCCGTTCTGGTGGCGCGAGGCTTTTCGAAGCCGCTGACCCGGGTGCGGGATGCCATGCATGTGGTGCGCGGCGGCGATTATCATGTCGAGATCAAGGATATCGGGCGCGGCGATGAGATCGGCGGCATTGCCCGCGTGCTTGGCGAGTTCCGCGATGACCTCTCGGAGGCACAGCAGACCGACCGTGAAAGCCAGTTCCGTGGCGCCGCGTTCCAGGCCTCCGGCTCGGCCATGCTGATGGTCGAGGAGGATATGACGGTGCTGCATGGCAATGCGGCGATCACCGATCTGTTCACGCAATATGAGGCCGAATTCAAAGCCGCGATCGAGAATTTCTCTGCCGATGAGATCGCCGGTCGTCCTTTGGTGGAGCTCTTCCCGCAGGCGTATCGCGCCGAGATCCATGAGGTTCTGAAGGAACCGGGCCGGCTGCCGCATGAGCTGCGCTTCGGTCTGGGCGAGATCCGCCTGGTGATCCGGATTTCCGCGGTTGAGGATGCCGGGGGCGCACCGATCGGCTTTGTTGCGGAATGGCAGGACGCGACGGGCGGCTACATGAACGCGGCGATTCTGGCCTCGATCGATACCAACCAGGTGCGCGCCGATTTCTCGCCGGACGGCAAGTTGCTCGACGGCAATGCGCCGATGCTGAAAGCCTATGCCATCACCCGCGAGCATTTTGCGCTGATGCCGAAGCTGCAGGACGCGGCACCGGAGCTGGCCGATGTCTATACACGGGTGCATCAGGGCGAAACCGTCTTTGGCACTTTCCCCGGCCCGGTGAACCCCGAGACCGGCGAGCAGGTGATGATCGATGGCGCCTTCTCGGGCGTGAAGGACGAGAACGGCCAGATCCTGCGGATCATCATGATCGGCAAGGATGTCACCCGCGAGAAACGTGCCTGGGCGGATGCCGAGGCCAAGCGAGAGGCCATGCAGGCCGCGCAACAGGAGGTGGTCGACGCGCTGCGCACCGGTCTGGGCGAATTGGCGGAGGGCGATCTGACGACCCGGATCGAAAGTGTCTTCTCGAGCGAATACGAACAGCTGCGCGCCGATTTCAACCTGGCCTGCGAACGTCTTCAGGATGCGCTGGGCAAAGTGGTCGAGAATGCCAATCTGATCAAGGGCGAGGCGAGCGAGATTTCTTCCGCCGCGGATGATCTTTCGGTGCGCACCGAAAAGCAGGCGGCGACATTGGAAGAGACCGCCACGGCGCTCGATCAGCTGACCAGCTCGGTGAAATCCGCCGCCGAAGGCTCCACCCATGCCAACAGGCTCGTCGACACCGCGCGCGAGAATGCCGAGGCCTCTGGTCAGGTCGTGCATGAGGCGGTGACGGCGATGAGTGAGATCGAGCAATCTTCGCTGCAAATCTCGAAAATCACCGGCGTGATCGACGACATCGCCTTCCAGACCAACCTTCTGGCCTTGAACGCCGGCGTCGAGGCGGCCCGGGCCGGCGACGCGGGGCGCGGGTTCGCGGTCGTAGCCTCCGAAGTGCGCGCCCTGGCGCAGCGCTCCTCGGATGCGGCGCGCGAGATCAATCAGCTGATCTCCTCCTCGGGCGCACAGGTGAAACGTGGCGTGGATCTGGTCGGTCATGCCGGCGAAGCGCTCAAGGGCATCGTCGAGAGCGTCAAGGAGATCAGCCGCAACGTTTCCGAGATTGCCGCCTCGTCGCAGGAACAATCCGTCGGTCTCGCCGAGATCAACACGGCGATGAATCAGCTCGATCAGGTGACGCAGCAGAATGCGGCGATGTTCGAGCAAACCACGGCCGCGAGCCATGCACTGACCCGCGAGGCCGAGAGCCTGACCCAGGCGACGGCACGGTTCCGGACAGGTCAGGCCAGCACGCCCCCGGTGTCCGCTCGGGGCTCTGTTCCGGTCGCAGCCGCAGCTTTCGAAGCGACCGCCCTCCAACCGACGGCCTCCGAGCCCGTCGCCGTGCCAAAGCCCAGACCGACCCAGGCCAAGGTGGCGGTCGGCCAGATGAGCGCGCCGGTGTCCAGTGGCGACAGTTTTGACGATGGTTGGGACGAATTCTAGGCCGCCTCGCAGAATGCTGCATAAGAAGAAGCCCGGACGATCGGATCGCCCGGGCTTTTTCATTTTCTGCCTGTTTCGGCTCAGCTGCGCGGCTTGAGGTTCTCCGGGTCATAGAGCGGTGCATAACCGACCCCCGCGACCTCGACCTCGTAAGGCTCGTCGAAATAGGTCACTTTCAGCTTGCGACCGATCTCGCAATAATCCCAGGGCAGATAGGCAAGCGCGATGTTCTTGCCGATCGAGGGACCAAAGGCCACGGAGGTGGTGTAGGAGCGGCGACCAAGTTCGTCGATCAGCACCTCATCGGTTTCCGGGTCCATCACCGGCAGGGTGGTGTTCGGGTAACGCGCCACGCCGTTGCTGTCGATATTGTCATGCATCACCAGGGTACAGAGCATCGCCGGCTGATGTTCGCGGGCACGATATTCTTCGTGCTTGGCCTTGCCGCGGAAATCGGCGGCTTTCACCTTCGGACGCGACAGGTCGGCCTCGTAGAGGTTGTACTGCGTGTTCAGGTCGGCGTTTTGCAGGCGCAGGCTCTTCTCCAGACGCCGCGAGTTGGCGTAGGTTTCGACACCCACGGCCATCACGCCGATCTCACGCAGCGCGTCCCAGACGGCGAGACCGTCTTCATAGCGCATGTGAAGTTCCCACCCTTGTTCGCCGACATAGGAGATGCGGAAGGCAGAGACTTTCTTGCCGGCAATCTCGATCGTCTTGATCGCCGCGAAGGGGAAGTTCTCCACCTCCAGCATATCCGGATCTGCGACGATCTTTTTGAGGTTTTCGCGGGCGTTCGGCCCCCAGATGCCGATGGTGGTGAACTCTTCGGTCACATCGGTGATGGTGACGTCGAGACCACGATCCTGGGCCATGCGCTTCATATACATGAGATCGCGCGGACCGGCATCGGCGCCGTTCACCAGACGGCAGCGGTCTTCCATGCGGAACACGGTGAAGTCGGCCCGCACCATGCCTTCATCATCGAGCATATGGGTGTAGATCCCCTTGCCGATCATGTTGTCGCCACCGATTTTCGCGGCACAGAGATATTCCATCAGCGCGACATGATCGGGGCCCGAGATGTCGGTCATGTGGAAATGCGACAGGTTGATGATGCCGCAATCCGCGCTCATCTCGAGCTGTTCGGCATTGGAGACGCGCCAGAAGTGACGGTTGTCCCACTCGGCTTCGCGCACCGGAACCTGATCGGCGTATTTTTCGAGAAGATGCTCGTTGGCGGCATAGCCATGCGCGCGTTCCCAGCCGCCCAGTTCCATGAAATAGCCGCCAAGTTCGACTTCGCGCTCGTAAAAGGGCGAACGCCGGATGCCACGGGCGTTGGCGAAGGGCTCGCGCGGGTGGATCGGCGGGTTGTAGATTTTCTTTGCGGTTTCCCAGCAGCGATCGGCGATGAACTCTTCGGTCAGCGCGAAATCGTTGAACCGGGCGTAGTCGATCGAGTTGTGGTCGATGTCGGTGCGGCCCTTGGTCATCCAGTCGGCGATGAGCTTGCCCATGCCGGGGCCGTCCTTCACCCAGATCGCCACGGCGTACCAGAGGCCCCGTAGCTTGCGGCTTTCGCCCATCGACGGCCCGCCGTCGGTGGTGGTCTGCAAGAGACCGTTGAAGGAATGACCTTCGTTGAAGCCGAGTTCCGCGAGGATCGGGGTCAGTTCCATGGCTCTTTCAAGCGGCTCGATCACGTCTTCCAACACGAGGTCGCGCATTGACGGCCCGAGACGCGCCTGACCTTTCTCGAGAATGTCGCGCGGATGCACCATGCGCGGCTCTTCCTCGTAATAGTAACCCCATTCGATCTGACCGCCCTCGGTGGTCGCAGGATCGCCGGTGTCGCGCAGATAGGCGGAGTTGCCCTGGTCGCGCAGCAGCGGACGGCCAATCTCGAGACCGGTGCCGGCGAATTCATCATAGGGCCCGAAGAAGGTCAGCGGGTGATCGACCGGCATGACCGGCAGGTCTTCGCCCGCCATCTCGGCGATCAGACGCCCCCAGATGCCGGCACAGACCACGACGTGATCGGCCATGATCGTACCGCGGGTGGTTTTCACGCCGGTGACGCGGCCGTCTTCGGTGATCAACTCGAGCGCCGGGGTGTTGGCAAAGGCCTTGAGCTTGCCGCATTTCTCGGCATCGTCCACCAGCTTGCCTGCGACGGTCTGCGACCGCGGCACCACGAGGCCCGCATCCGGGTCCCACATCGCGCCCTGAATCTGATCCTCTTCCAGAAGCGGGAATTTCTCTTTCGCTTCGGCCGCCGAGATCATCCGCACGTTGGAGCCGAAGGCGCGGCCCGAGTCGCAGCGGCGCTTGAGTTCTTCCAGCCGCAGGTCATCGCCCACGCGGGCCACTTCGAGGCCGCCGATGCGGGCGTAATTCCCCATCTTTTCGTAGAAATCCATCGAATACATGGTGGTCCATGTCGACAGAAGATCGTGGCTGGTGGCGTAGCAGAAATCCGACGCATGCGCGGTCGAACCGATGTCGGTCGGGATGCCGGATTTGTCGATGCCGACAATATCGTCCCAGCCGTTCTCGATGAGGTGATGGGCGACAGAAGCGCCGACGATGCCACCGAGACCGACGATGACGACCTTGGCCTTGCTGGGGAATTTGGACATTGTTTCGGTCCTTTGCAGAAATTCTGATCCAAAGCGGATAGAGAAGGGATGTTGGGAGGATGAGGGAAAAGCGGCGCCCCGCCAAGGCGGGACTTGCAGGTTCAGGACAGGATTACGGGGTGAACACGACGGTCCGGTGATCGTTGAGCATCACCCGGCCCTCGAGATGGAATTTCACCGCCCGGGCCAGCACCCGCGATTCGATGTCGCGCCCGGTGGCAACGAAATCCTCGGCGGTCATGGAATGGCTGACGCGTTCGGTTTCCTGTTCGATGATCGGGCCTTCGTCGAGATCCGGCGTCACGTAATGCGCCGTCGCTCCGATCAGTTTCACCCCGCGCTCATGCGCCTGATGATAGGGTTTCGCACCCTTGAACGAGGGCAGGAAGGAATGGTGGATGTTGATGATCATGCCATAGAGCTTGTTCGACAGCTCGTTGGAGAGCACCTGCATGTACCGCGCCAGAACCACCAGCTCGGCGCCGGTGTCCTGGACCAGCTGGGCGAGCTTCTCTTCCTGTTCGGCCTTGTTTTCCTTGTTCACCGGCCAGCAGTGGAAGGGAATGCCCTCCTGCTCGGCGATGGTGCGCGCGTCTTCGTGGTTCGAGACGATGGCGGCGACCTCGGCGTCGAGCCAGCCGACCTTGATCTGATAGAGCAGGTGCAACATCGCATGGTCGAATTTCGACACCATGATGATGATCTTCGGCTTGCGCGTCTCATCCTCGACCTTGAGTTTCAGATCGAAACGGTCCACCGCCGGTTTCAGCGCCAGTTCCACCGCATCCTTGCTGGTCTCTTCCGGGAAGAGACATCCCATGCGCAGGAAGAATTTGTTGGTCTTGCGATCCCAGAACTGGTTGCTCTCGGCGATATTCGCGCCACGTTCGGACATGGCGGAAGACACGGAGGCGACGATGCCGTTCTTGTCGGTGCAGGCGATGCGCAGGATGTAAGATTTTGAACTCATTGGCGATACCGTTTCTCCCTGAAGATCCCGGTCGTCGCAGGGGCAGAGGCATTGGCCAAATGAGGTCCTGAGAGCGGATGGGGCCGGGCCGCAGCGTCCGCTGTTCGGCACAGATATCCCGCCTGACCAGAAGCTCTTCAGCCGGTGCGCAATACGTCACGAGAACCGGAAATCCAAATTATCCTTCAAAACAGGGTGCCGTTCTTTTGCGCCGGAAAATAGAAGGATTGCGTCATTCACAGATTATCGCTACGACATTCCATCATTCCTTGGCTTTCCGGACCGTTCCATGGCGAATACACAGGCCCCTTCAGCTCGTCTCTCTTCTCCGCGTTCTGCGAAACCGCGCCCCGCTGGCCCGCGCCTCTCGGTCGGGTTTATCCTCGCGCGGCGCTTCACGCTTTGCGCTTTCGCCAATTTCGTCGATGTGCTGCGCCTCGCCGCCGACGACGGCGATCGCAGCCGGCCGATCCTCTGCGACTGGACGGTGCTTTCGGATACGATGGACCCGGTGCTGTCGAGCTGCGGCATTTCGGTACAGCCCAAGGAGCGTCTCAATGACCCGCGCCGCTTCGACTATATCGTCGTGGTCGGCGGCCTCCTGGACGATGACGCCCCGAGCCTCAGCCCGGCTTATACCCGTTATCTGAAACAGGCAGCCGAGGCCGGCGTGCCGCTGGTCGGGGTCTGTTCGGGGGCGTTCTCCTTGCACGAAGCGGGGCTTCTGGATGGCTATCGCTGCTGCGTGAGCTGGTTCCATCATTCTGATTTTCTGGAACAATTCGACGGGCTCAATCCGGTGTCCGACCAGATTTTCGTGGTCGACCGGGATCGTCTGACCTGCTCGGGCGGCGCGAGCTCCGCGCATCTCGCCGCCTATCTGGTGGACAAGCATGTCGGGCGGGCGCAGGCCAGCAAGAGCCTGCATATCATGATCATTGACGACGCGCTGTCGCCCGACAAACCGCAGCCCGGCCTGCCGTTGAACATGAAGACCCAGGACCCGATCGTGCAACGGGCGCTTTTGCTGATGCAACAGAATATCGACACGCCCATTTCCGTCCAGCAGATCGCCGAGCGCATGGGCAACAGCAAACGCCAGATCGAGCGACATTTCCGCATGTCGCTCAACACCTCACCGCAGGCGGCCTTTCTCGAGATGCGGTTGGATCTTGCCAAGCACATGGTGGAGAAAAGCCAGAAATCCGTTGCTCAGATCGCGGTGGACTGCGGCTTTTGCGATTCGTCGCATCTCAGCCGGATGTTCCGCCGGAAATACGGCGGCACGCCTCAGGCCCTGCGTCAGGCGCAGCAGGTGCCGCAGATCGAAAGCTCGGAGATCGAAGAATAGGCCTCTGCACTCCGGCCGTCAGCCCCCAGCAGTCAGCACTCGGGCAGGTTGACCGCGATGCCGCCGGTGGAGGTTTCCTTGTACTTGAGATTCATGTCCTGCCCGGTCTCGAGCATCACCTGAATGCAATTGTCCAGCGGCATGAAATGGCTGCCGTCGCCTCTGAGCGACAGCGACGCGGCGGAGACCGCCTTGATCGCGCCCAGGGCATTGCGTTCGATACAGGGCACCTGCACCAGCCCGGCGGCCGGGTCGCAGGTCATGCCGAGATGATGCTCGAGCGCGATTTCGGCGGCATTTTCCACCTGTTCATTGGTCCCGCCCATTACGGCACAGAGCGCGCCGGCGGCCATGGCGGCGGCCGATCCGACCTCCCCCTGACAGCCGACCTCGGCGCCCGAGATCGAGGCGTTATGCTTGATCAGCCCGCCGATGGCGGCGGCGACCAGTAGAAAATCGCGCAGCTTCGCATCCGTCGCGCCCTGGCAATGGTGTCGGTAGTAGCGCATCACGGCGGGCACCACGCCCGCAGCGCCATTGGTCGGCGAGGTGACGACGCGCCCGCCGGCAGCGTTTTCCTCGTTCACCGCCATGGCATAGACGCTCATCCAGTCATTGGCGACATGGGGTGCCGTGATGTTGAGCCCCTGTTCGGCCTTGAGCGACTCGTGGATCGACTTGGCGCGACGTTTGACCTTGAGCCCGCCGGGCAGGATGCCGTCCTGGGCCAGGCCGCGGTCGATGCACTCGTCCATCGTGGCGATCACCCGGTCGAGCTTGGTCTCCAGCTCATGTCCATGCACCTTGCGCTCGTTGGCGCGTTTCATCTCGGCGATCGACTTGCCCGCGCTCACCCCCATGTCCAGCATCTCTTTGGCCGTGCCGAACGGATAGGGGAAATGCAGCGCTTCTTTTTCTTCATGCAGCGAGCTGCCGCTATGCGCCTCTTCCAGCTCATGATCCGTCATGATGAAGCCGCCGCCGACCGAGTAATAGGTCTGGGCGTAATAGATATTGCCGTCCTTGTCATGGGCGCGCAGGATCATGCCGTTGGCATGGCCTTCGAGCGCCGGACCGTAGTCGAAGATCAGATCGGTTTTCGGATCGAAATGCAGCACCGGCAGGCCGTCGAGGCGGATTTCCCTGTCGTCATAGACCGATTGTTCAATCGCAGCTGCGGCGTCGAGATCGAGCGTGTCGGGCAGCTCGCCGCAAAGACCCAAAATGACCGCCCGATCGGTGGCATGGCCCTTGCCGGTGAAGGCCAGCGAGCCGTAGAGCGTCGCCGTCAGACCGTAAAGCGGGCCACAGCCGGGGTATTTGCCCTTGCCCTCCCGAAGCTCACGGACGAACCGTGCGGCGGCGATCATCGGCCCCATCGTATGCGACGATGAGGGGCCGATGCCGATTTTGAAAACGTCGAAAACGGAGAGGAACATGGCGGCCTTCGCTTATGCGGCTTCGGCGGCGAGTTCCTTGCACCCCACCTCGAGCGTTTGCGCGATGAAGGGGGCGAAGCTGTTCCAGACATCCATGCGGAAGGCGTTTTCGCCATCGTGCCAAAGCACGACCGTGGCGACATCGAACAGGGTCCGGCGGGCTTCACCCGGGGCGACCCCGGAGAGATCGCGGGCACAGCCGATGGTCAGAAGCTCGGCGGCGCGCGTGCCCTCGATGCGGAAGGTCACTTCACGACCGGAAATATCGGTCAGCGCATGCGGCAGCTCGGGCATCAGTGCGGCGAGGGCTTCGGTCACGGTCGCGACCTGATCCAGCGGCAACAGGAGCGTCCATTCGTCGGGGCCGAGGCACACCGCCTCGATCCCGTCCGCACGGGCGCATTGACCGATTTTCTGCGGCAGGCTCAGGCCAAGAGCGGCGCCGAGTTTGTCGAGCCCGTCACGGGCGCGCAGCGACAACCGGCCCTGCATGGGCAGGCTTACCACCTTCGCGGCCGAGGTCTCGGCAATGGTGGAGGGCGTCAGGGAAGAAATTGCGATCGACATGGCGGACCTCCTTTTAGATTTTCAGACGGGTGTTTTCGGGGTCGAGAAACACGGTCCCGGTGATCTTGGCGGCGATGGTGCGGTCTTCCATCGGAATATAGACCGTCTCGCCCATTTTCGCATGACCGCCCTCGACCAGCGCCAGCGCGATCGGTTGCCCGGTGGTGCCCTGATCATAAGACGAGGTGACATGGCCACGCATGGTCATCGGGATCGGCTGTTTCGGATCAAAGACGATCTGTGCCCCTTCTTCGAGCTTGGATTTGTCTTCCGAAATCAAACCGACCAGCTGTTTGCGGTTCGGATCGGTGAGGTCCGGGCGCGCCAACCCGCGCATGCCGACGAAATCGGCTTTCTTCTTGCCCACGGCCCAGCTCATGCCGGCGTCATGGGGCGTGACCGTGCCGTCGGTGTCCTGACCGACGATGATATAGCCCTTTTCGGCGCGCAGCACGTGCATGGTCTCGGTGCCATAGGGGGTGATGTCATATGGCTGACCCGCCTCCCACAATTTTTCCCAAAGATCGCGACCGTGAGGCGCGGCAACGTTGATTTCGAAGCCGATCTCACCGGTGAAGCTCACGCGCCACAGGCGGGCAGGGTAGCCGGCAACCTCGACATCGACGCAGGACATATGCGGGAAGTTCTCTTCGGTCAGGGCGAAATCCTTGACGAAGGGCTGAAGCAGCTTGGCGGCATTCGGACCGTTCAAGGCGATGGTGGAATATTGCTCCGTCGTCGAGGTCAGCCAGACATTGAGATCGGGCCATTCGGTCTGGAGATAATCCTCCATCATGGTCAGGACCCGCGCAGCCCCGCCGGTGGTGGTGGTGACGTGGAACCGGTCCTCACCGACACGCGCGATCACGCCATCGTCGCGGATGAACCCGTCATCGCCCAGCAAAAGCCCGTAGCGGCATTTTCCCGGCGCCAGTTTCAGGAACGGGTTGGTGTACATCCGGTTGACGAATTCGGCGGCATCGGGGCCGACCACTTCGATCTTGCCCAGAGTGGAGGCATCAAAGATGCCCACGGATTTCCGCGTCGCGGCGCATTCGCGCGTCACCGCCGCGTCCATGTCTTCGCCGGCTTGCGGGAAATAGCGCGCCCGGCGCCATTGGCCCACGGGTTCGAACACCGCGCCGCGTGCCTCGGCCCAGCTGTCGATCTGGGTCTTGCGGGTGACTTCGAAATGATCGCCCCGGTGATAGCCCGCGAAGGCGCCGAACGTGGTCGGCGTATAGGGCGGGCGGAAGGTGGTCAGACCGACCTCTGGCTGGCGTTTGCCAAGCGCATCGGCGGCGATGTTCAAACCGTTGATGTTGGACATCTTGCCCTGGTCGGTGGCCATGCCGTTGGTGGTGTAGCGTTTGACATGTTCGATCGAACGCATGCCCTCGCGCACCGCGAGACGCAGGTCCTTGGCGGTCACGTCGTTCTGGTAGTCGACGAAAGCCTTGGCCTTGCCGGCGCTACGATCGGTCGGCAACTCGCGCATGGTGACGCCCGTGCCGGGGCGGTCGTTGGCGACGGTGTACTCGCTGATCTCGGCCTCCGTCCCCAGAGCGGCGAGCACTTCTCTGGCCTTGGCGGACCCATCCTCGAGCGCGGCTTCGAGGCCCCAGAGCCCACGGCTGGCGCCGGCGATGACGCAATCCTCCGGGGTCTGATCCGGCAGGAAGGTGGTCATGTCGTCGTCCCAGGTGAGCTTGCCCTTGGTGTGCGAGAACAGGTGCAGCGACGGCGTCCAGCCGCCCGACATGAGCAGGCAGTCGCATTTGATCCACTGGCCATGGCCGACGCGGCTGCCGTCCATCGGGTTGATGCGGACATTGTTGACGCGCAGCCGTCCGCCGGTGGCGGTGACCGTGTGGTTGAGCTTCACCGGGATGCCGCGATTGCGGGCCTCGGCCTGCAGATTCTCGCGCACGGAGGCGCGGGTGTCGACGATGGCCTGAACCCGGGCGCCGGCATCGTGCAGATCGAAGGCGGCGTACCAGGCGCTGTCATGCGAGGTGATCACCATCGGGCTGTCACCGACCTTCACGCCATAGCGGTTGAGATAGGTCTGGGCCGACCCGGCGAGCATCACGCCCGGACGGTCGTTGCCGTGGAACACCAGCGGTTTTTCCAGCGCGCCCTGGGCCAGCAGCACCTGTTTCGCGCGCACCCGCCACATCCGTTCGCGCGGTGTGTCGGCGGGCAGTTCGGCCAGGTGGTCGGTGAGTTTCTCGACCATGCCGATCAGGTTCTGATGGTAATAGCCGATCGCGGTGGTACGGGTCATTAGCTTGACACCCGCCTCCTTGAGTGCGGCCAATTCGTCTGCGAGCCAGTCCCAGGCGGCTTTGCCGTTGATATGGGCCTGCGGTTCCGACAGCAGCGTACCGCCCATCTCCGGGTTTTCATCGACCAGCACCACCGAGAGCCCCTTGCCCGCGGCTTCGCGTGCGGCGGCGATCCCCGTCGGACCGGCGCCGACGATCAGCAGATCGCAATGCAGGTTGCGCGAGGCATAGGTGTCGGGATCTTCCTCGGTCGGCGAGACGCCAAGACCGGCGGCGGCGCGGATGAACGGCTCATAGACCTTGTCCCAGAACGAACGCGGCCACATGAAGGTCTTGTAATAGAACCCGGCGGAAAACAGCATATAGGCGGCGTCATTGACGGCGCCGACGTCGAATTTCAGGCTCGGGAACTTGTTTTGCGAGCTGGCGTCCAGCCCGTTCCAGATCTCTTGCACCGTGGCGCGGGTGTTGGGCTCGAACCGGCCCGGACCGCGGCGGGTGCCGATGAGCGCATTGGGCTCTTCGGAGCCGGCGGCGATGGCGCCCCGCGGACGGTGATATTTGAACGAGCGCCCCATCAGATGCACCCCATGCGACAGGAGCGCGGAGGCGACGGTGTCGCCTTTCACCCCGGTATAGGGTTTGCCGTCAAAGGTGAAAACGACGGGTTGGGACGCATCGACGCGGCCCTTTCCACGCAGGCGGAATTTGCTCATTTCTCGTCCTCCAGGAGTGCGGAGAGATCGGGGCGGGCTTCGCCCGCCTTATAGGTGATGTAGAACTTGTCGGTGATGGTGTTGCGCACCGCGTTGAAATAGCGACCGCAGCCATGGAAATGGCGCCAGCGTTCGAAATGCGGGCCTTTCACGTTTTCACGCAGGAAGAGAAAGCTCTCCCATTCCGCGTCGCTCTGCTCCGACGGGTTTTCCGGGCGATCGATATGCGCCTCGCCGGCATAGGTGAATTCCAGCTCCGGCAGGGTCTCGTCGCAATAGGGGCAATGGATCAAAAGCATCTGATGCGCCTCCTTAGTGGGCCACGGCGGCGGCGGCCGCTTCGTCGATCAACCGTCCGGTGCGGAACCGATCCAAGCTGAACGGCGCGTTGATCGGGTGCGGTTCGTCTTTCGCGATCGTATGCGCAAAGACATGGGCCGAGCCGGGCGTGGCCTTGAAGCCGCCGGTGCCCCAGCCGCAGTTGACATAGAGGTTCGGGACCGGGGTCTTGCCGATGATCGGCGAGCGGTCCGGTGTGTTGTCGGTGATGCCGGCCCATTTGCGCAGCATGCGCATGCGGTTGAAGATCGGGAAGACCTCGGAAATCGCCGCGATCGTGTGCTCGATCAGGGGCAACCCGCCGCGCTGGGAATAGGAGATATACTGATCCGTGCCGGAGCCGATCACCAGCTCGCCCTTGTCGGACTGGCTGCAATAGGCATGCACGGCGTTGGACATCACCACGCAGGGGAAGATCGGTTTCACCGGCTCGGAGACCAGCGCCTGCAACGGCATGCTTTCCAGGGGCAGGCGCACATCGGCGGTGGCCATCACCATGGAGTTGTGACCAGAGGCGGACACCCCGATTTTCTTGGCCTTGATAAAGCCCTTGTCGGTGTCGACGCCGATCACCGCCCCGTCCGGGCCGCGACGGATCGCCTGCACGGCGCAGTTCTGAATGATGTCGACGCCACGTTCTGCGGCGCCACGGGCATAGCCCCAGGCCACCGCATCGTGGCGCGCCGTGCCGGCACGTTCCTGCAGCGCGCCGCCCATCACCGGGTAGCGGGCATCCTTGGAAATATTGATCGGCGGGCAGTATTCCTTGCACTCTTCCGCGGAGAGCCAGCGGTTGTCGACGCCGTTGAGACGATTGGCGTGGACGTGACGTTTGAAGCTCTGCACGTCATGCACGGTATGCGCCAGCATCAAGCAGCCGCGGTTCGAGTACATGACGTTGTAGTTCAGCTCCTGGCTCAGCCCCTGCCACAGATCCACCGAATGGTCGAACAGCCGCGCAGATTCGTCGTAGAGGTAGTTCGAGCGGATGATCGTGGTGTTGCGTCCGGTGTTGCCACCGCCGAGCCAGCCCTTGTCGATCACCGCGATATTGGTGATGCCATGTTCCTTGGCCAGGTAATAGGCCGCGCCCAGCCCGTGGCCGCCGGCGCCGACGATGATGACATCGTATTCGGCTTTCGGCTGGCTGTCCGGCCATTGCTCGGTCCAGTTCTTGTGCCCGGTGAGGGCGTTCTTGACGAGGTTGAGGGCGTTGAAGCGGGTCATCCGTGGGGACTTTCTCTCCGGGAGTGGGGATAGGCGATGATTGCGTCATTCGCCCCGGGTTTTATCGGACTTTTGCGCCATGCCCCGTGAAAGTCTGCGTCATTTTTGTGACGCGTCGCATCGGCTGCGGGGCATGGCATGTTTCTGCGGTTAGAGCTCGACCTCGACATCGCTCATTGGCGTCGAGCAACAGATCAGGATCTTGCCCTGATCGATCTCGCGTTTGCGAATGCCGCCGCCATGCTGCATGTCGACCTCGCCGGACAGGAGCTTCGATTTGCAGGTGCCGCAAATGCCGCGCTGGCAGGACGACATGGGCATGAGACCGGCCTCTTTCGCCGCCGTCAGGATGGTCATGCCGGGGCTGACCTCGACCACATGGCCGGTCTTCGGGAAGGAGACGCGGAAGGTCTCGCCGCTGATCTCGGGCGCCGCTGTTGGCTCCTCGATGGTGCCGGCGGTTTCCGCCCCGAAATCAAAGCTCTCCTCATAATACTGGTTCATGTCGAACCCGGCATCCTTGAGCATGTCCCGCACGCCTTCCATGAAGCGCGCCGGGCCACAGCAGAAGACTTTGCGATCCTTGAAATCCGGCGTCATCATTGCCAGCATCTGCAGGTTGAGACGGCCGACATAGCCGCTCCAGCTGTGGCTGGCGGATACGGTGTCGACGGTGAAACCGAGGCGCAGCGCCGGGGTGCGGCTCGCCAGAAGCTCGAGCTCCTTGCGGAAGATGATGTCCGACGGGGTGCGCGCGGCATGGATGAAATGCAGGTCGTGCGGTTCCGAAAGGTCACAGGCGGTCCGGGTCATCGACATCAACGGCGTGATGCCGCTGCCTGCCGAGATGAACAGCAGCTTCTCTTCCGCATTGGCGTCGGTGGTGAAGTCGCCGCTCGGGCCGGCCACGTTGATCTCTTTGCCCGGCAACATGTTGTCATGCAGCCAGTTGGAACCCGGCCCGCCCGGCACGCGTTTCACCGTGATCTCGATCCGGTAGGGGCGCGCCGCCGAGGCGGAGATCGTGTAGCTGCGCATGACCATGCCATCGACCGGCAGCTCAAAGGTCATGTGCTGACCCGGGTAGAACCGGAAGTCGCGCGGTTCGCGCGCCGAGAAGACAAAGGTCTTCACGTCATGGGTTTCCTGCCGCACATGACGACAGACAAGCGTATCATCGACTTCGGGGTCCCACGGCGGGACCCCTGTCGCTTCGGTCAGTTTTTCATTGGAAGGCGTGGTCATTCGGCTGCCACCTGTACCTTTTTGTCCCCGGCAAAGTGAGACTTCAGACGTTCGATATACCAGGCCGCAAAGGATTCAACATGCGGTTCGGTATAGGGGGAATACGGACCCGGCTGATAGCCCGGCATTTCGGCGCCCAACTGTGCCAGACGCACCAGATCGGCGTCCTGCTGGTTGGTGTGGGTCCAGACCTGAGTGAGATTCTCGAGGTTGTAATCCTCGCCCTCGATCGCATCCTTGTTGACCAGCCAGGTGGTGCGCACGAGGGTGCGGCCCGGGGACAGCGGCAACACGGAGAAGGTCACGATGTGATCGGACATGAAGTGATGCCAGGAATTCGGGTGGGTCCAGAAGCTCAGCCCGCCGAGCTTTGCGCCGGTGGTCTCGCGGGAGAAATTGCCCAGAAGCTTCTTGCAGGCGACTTTCGTGTCGACCGTGTGGCTTTCGCCCTCCCACATCAGCGGCAAGCGCATGGTGCGGTAGCCGGTGACATCGGCAAGGTGCTCTTCCTCGGCGGAGGGCAGGCCGCAGGCTTCCCAGCGGGCGTGGTTCTCCTCGATATCCTTGGCGTATTTCGCGACATCCTCGGACCGGCGCTCGTCGAGCTCGTCCGGGGAAAAGCCGAAACCGAATTCGGACAGCGGCACGGTGAGCTGCGGGTGGTTGCCCTCGCAATGGTAGCACTCGCGGTTGTTTTCGAGCGTCAGCTTCCAGTTGCCTTCCTCGATCAGTTCCGACTGGAAGGCCACCTTGGTGTTGGCGATGTCATGCGGCGCGATGTATTTTGCCATCGTCGTGGCCATCTCGTCGAAATCCGCAGGCGGCTCTTCCGCCAGGCAGATGAAGATCAGGCCGGCGATCGAGCGGACATGCACGGTGCGCAGGTTGTGACAGGATTTGTCGAAATCCTTGCCCATATGCTCGGCGAGGATCAGTTCGCCATCCTCATTGTAGGTCCAGCCGTGGTAGCGGCAGACGATATTGCCGATCGTGGTGGATTTCTCGTCGATGAGCTTGGCGCCCCGGTGACGACAGACATTGTGGAACCCGCGAATCTCCTCGTCGTCGCCACGCAGCAGCAGGACGGAGACATTGCCGATTTCGACGGTGATGCAATCGCCCGGCTCCGGCAGTTCCGGCTCGACCGCGGCAAAGATCCAGTGATTTTTGAAAATCACCTCGAGATCGAGATCGAGCACCTCCTGAGAGGTGTAAAACGGCGCTTCGAGGCTTTTGTAAGCTTCGCGGCGATCAACCAGTTCTTGGATATTGAGAGTGTTAGCCATGAGTGGATACCTCAGCTGATGGGTCTGGCTTGGCAGTTATGAGACACATGTTCGGTTCGACGTGCTGTGTCATGGGGCCGAACATGAGGATTTCAGGTGGTCAATCTGTTCGGGGCGCGGGCCATCAGGCCCGGCCTGTCCGTTCCTTAAGATACAGCATAGCGCTCCGGGGCGCTGGAAGAAACCCACGCAGCACAGGTGGCATGAAGCGATGTGAGGGGCATACTATCCTCCCTGTTCATGACAGCGCTCAGGCTGTTCTTCGAGGTATCATAAAAACTCATCGCGCCCAATTCTCCACAGCGGGTTCTTGGAAAACGATCAGGCGATTTTGATCGAATGCCCGCCGGTTGACAGAAGGGATAAGTCAAAAATCCGGTACAAATGCGTCACAAGCCTCAGGGGATTTTCCCGATTTGTTTTGCGCCCTGAAAATGGGCGAAACCGGCAGGGGTTTGAGTAACGGTGAGGCGAATTATGCGCGACTGCTGCATATGGCTGCCAATTGGCGATCCCTTGAGGACTCGAACCCCAAACCTGCTGATTAGAAGCTCGGCTCAGGCGGTTTCTCCCGATTTCTCTCAACTACGCCACACTGACAAAAATATAGTTAAAACAAAAACTTACATTGACTGTCTTTGCGCTCATGCCGCAGAGATAACGCCATGTTTCGGCGCATTTTGCTTCCTTATAGCTTCCCGATTTCGCGCCGATGGTTTGAGGAGACAGTAAAATGAAACTGACAAAGCGCGCGATTGAAGGGTTGGAGACGAGACCGCAAAGCTATTTCGAATGGGATAGCGAGGTGCGTGGTTTCGGGGTTCGTGTCTATCCGACGGGCAAGAAAACCTATGTCATTCAGTACCGCGTCGGCAAACGTTCCCGGCGGATGACACTCGGTCAACATGGGCCGCTGACCACAGATGAGGCCCGCAAACTCGCCATGCGTCACCTCGGGCACATTGCGCAAGGTGCCGATCCCGCCGAGGACAAACGGCGTGTGCGCCATGCTCCGACCATGGCGGCGCTCTGCGACCGTTTCCTAGAGGAATATGCCGAACAGCATTGCAAACCCTCCACCGTGCGCAGCTACCGCACGATCATTCGCAATCATGTTCAGCCGCGCCTCGGGTCCTATCTGATCGAAGACGTGAAGCGCGCCGATGTGGCCGCTCTGCACTTCGATATGAGGAACACACCTTACCACGCGAACCGGACGCTGATGGTCCTGTCCAAGATGTTCAATACGGCAGAAGATTGGGGCCTGCGCGACGAAGGCACCAACCCGACCCGCCGGATCAAGAAATATCGCGAGGAGGAAAAGAAACGCTATCTTTCCGAGGAGGAGCAATACCGTTTGGGCGTCGCCTTCGAAGAGGTTTTGGAGGAGGGCAGCGAGACCATTCATGTGGTCTCGGCCTTCATGCTCCTGATGCTGACCGGCTGTCGCCGCAATGAGATTGCGGAACTCAAATGGGACTATGTGAACTACACCCATCTGGACCTGCCGGACAGCAAGACGGGACGGCGGCGTATTCCGCTGCCGCGTGAAGCCTACGACATTCTGATGCAACTGCCGCGCCGGGATGGAAATCCCTATGTGATCTTGGGCTTGACCGAGGACGGGCATATCACCGATTTGGAACGCCCATGGCGACGCATCCGGGAACGGGCCGGTTTGAATGACGTGCGTATTCACGACCTGCGGCATACCTATGCGTCCGTCGCGATGAAAGACGGGATCGACCCGTTCACGCTGAAAGAGATTCTGGGCCACAAAAACCTGACGACAACTTTGCGCTATGCGCACCTTGCCGATGACGCGGTTCAAAAAGCTGCCGGGTCTGTCGCCGCGCGTCTTGCCCGTGCGGTACGTAGCAGGGACACCCGCGACGGCCCCGCGTTGCGTGTGGTTCGATAGGTTACGTATCGGGCGTTTCCCCATCTCATTCCTAACGTAACGTATCGCTACGATACGGGCGGGTATTTCGCTGCCGGTTGCGTTACGTATCGAACGTATCGCGAGCAGCCAGAGAAAAACCAATGGACGACGACATTCACCTCTCCGAGACCGGACGCAAACGTATCGCAGAGCGCGCCGCAGCCTTCGCGCGTCTGGACCTTGCGAAAGCATGGCGGACACTCGGTGTTGAGGGAGACTGCCCCGCCACCTTCGAGGTCGATATGTCTGAGGCCATGAGCTTCTATTCCCCCGGCCCGGATCAAAAGGTGTCACTCGACGCCAAGACGCGAACGCCGATCTATCGCAAGCTCGAAAAGACGATTGCCGGCCTGCAAGATCAGCTGGACGAGATGCACGACCATATCGTTTGGGAAATTGACGCCGCCAGCACCGGTATCGAGCCGGAAGATTTCGAAGAGACCCTACCGGAAGACTACGAAGGCCTGAGCTTCGGCGGCTATCACATCCATCTCCTGATAGATCGACTCGCGACCTTCTCGGATATTCTCGACGAGGCGAAGCGCGTTCACGACAAGCCCAAAGGCAAACCCAAACAGAACGAGACCCTTTCCGACACGATCAAAGAACTCGGATACGTTTTCAAAAAATACACCGGGCAGGAGCCGATGACGGGCTATCGCTTCGACGATTGGAACGGGATTGATGACGCTCAAGTCTATCAGGGCCCGTTCTTCGATCTGCTGCACCTCGTTTTCTGGTCGATGTACGGGCACGAAAACCCGACCAGCCATGTGCTCGGGGACACGGCCAGACGCGCGTTTAATCTAAGAAAATAAGGCGATGGCGTTAATGGCGCAAAACGCGTCCATTTCCGCCATTAGAAGCGATTCGCAATACGCTGCATAAAGACCTCAACGCAACGACATGCAGCGAGGGCAACATGCAAACACAACCTGATCCTGACTACTACGACCGCCTGATCGACGAGAAAGAAGCGGCCAGCTACCTGTGCTATTCCGTGCGCGCCTTGCAGAACTGGCGCGTGCGCGGGGGCGGGCCTCTGTTCATCAAGGTCTCGGGCCGCTCCGTGCGCTACACGCGCCGCGACCTGCAAGACTGGATCAGCGCCAAGCGCGTCGCCAACACGACCTGCGCACCTTCCTAACAAAATAGAGTTTTGCCCGTTCGGAGTTGGCAGCAACGAGCGGGATTTTGGGGCCGGATGGCTCTAGGGGCGCGGGGCAACACAGCCACACCGCGCCCCCTCTATACACCCGCCCCCCACCCAAAAAACACGGCAAAAAAAAGAAAACAACAAGGCCAAACAAACCCCCTAAAAGGTCAAAAACCGCCCGAACAACCCCAACAACCGGAAAAAAGAACGGCTCCAATCCCGCCAACCGAACCCCCCCCAAAAAAACCAAAAAGGCCAATGGCCCAAAAACCCCAACCTCCGGCAAAAAGAACCGCCGAAACCCCCCAAAAGCCCCGAAACGGCCCAAAACCGGAACCCAAAAGCAGCTTGCCGCAAACATCTGATTGGAGCGCCGGGCGTTCAGCCCGGCCCCAAAACAATCGCTGCCCCGCCGGAGGCACCATTAAAGGGCGCGCCAGCGCCCGCACTTCCCTGAACATCCCCAACCAAGGCGCGCGGCATCGGCCGAATGAGGGGGGTGATTGTAGCACCCCCCTCTGGAAATACCGTCCGCCAAAGAGAAAGAGTAAAACAATGAACATCCTTCACCGTGGCTTTGACCGTCTGGAATTGTCGATTGAGGCCAATATTCCGCCCGAGCTGTTCGAATATCTCGACCCGATCCGCGAAGAGGCCGAGGACGCCCGCGAGAGCCGCGCTGTGAGCTATGGCGGGGCGGAATTTGACCTGCTGCCCCATGGCGTGCAGGGCTATCGCTTTATCCTGCAAAGCGGGCCTCTGCCGGTCACGTGGTTCTTCAAGAAGCCCAATGCCCGCGACCCTTGGGGCATCCGCATTGTCGTCGGCTCGCTCATGCTCGCCACCCGAGGGCTGGGCTATGTCCGGACCCACATCGCTAACACGCTGGAACGGCTGGGCGTGCGCTATGGCCCGCGTCAGGTCAGCATTGGGCGCACCGACTTTTGCGTCGATATTCTGGCCCCGGAGTTTGAGTTGACGCCGGAGAATTTTGTGATTCACAGCCACTCGAACCGCGCCGATCACCTGACCCCGGAGGATCACAGGCTGAGCAATGGTAAATCCGGGCGGTTCACCTCCGTCACCGTTGGCAAAATGCCGGGGCGGCAGGTGACGATCTATGACAAGCGGCTCGAAGTCACCGACAAGCGCAAGCCGATCTGGTGGGAACTGTGGAACGAGACCCGTAAAGCCGAGGGCTTGCCCCCTCTGGACCCGAAAGACCGCTCGGAGAGCCGGATTTGGCGCGTTGAGGTGCGGGCAGGCAAGCGGATCATGAAAGACCGATGGGGCATCACCACTTGGGAGGATTTCGACGCCAAATTCGGCGACGTGATCGCGGAAGCCTTTGAGAAAATCCGCTATTGCGAACCCGACCCGACGGACAGCAACCGCGCCCGCTGGCCGAACCATGAGATTTGGGACATAGCCAAGGTGGACGCGGACGAAGACCTGACCGAGATGCGCAGCCATGTGGGCGCCAGCGCCGTGAAGGAGGTGCACAAGGCCGATCAGATCAAAATGATCCTCGCCCTCACCTTGGGCAATTGCACCACCCTAGCGGCCCTTGAAGGCGTCGAGAACGACGATCTACAGGGCTACATGCAGGACATGGGCGAGCGGTTGCGGATGGAAATCCAAGCCGACCCCGAGCGCGCCGCCAACAAGCTCAGCAAGGCCAAGGAGAGGTATCGGTTTGTCGGGTGAGTGACCACAAATCACACGTTATACATTCGGCGGGCAAATAATGCCCGCCTTGGGGCGAGAACTCCTAAAACTGGTGCAATCGGCCCAACCTGACACTCACGCATTGAGCAGCAAATGTCCGGGGGCAGCCGAAAGCAGACATCTGAGGAATAACCTGACTATGCGACTGTCTGCGTTGCCACCACAGGCACGAAACCTGCGGTTTTCGCGGCCATCATAAACGCTTTGCGCGCCTCGCCGACAGGGGTCATGCAATCCATTGCCGCTTCAATTGTCTCCAGTGCGCGTTGCCGCGCGTCGTCTGACACGGGCCATTTACGGTGAAGCCAGTGGCGCGCTTTTTCGATGGTGCCGAATTTCTGCACGTCGCCCTCGGGTGAAGTGACGAGCGACAGGGGGGTGCCCCAGTAAATTTCTATCAAGATCTTTTTCTTTCTCGGATACAAACCGCGTGGCCGTGGAGACGGGATCGCGGTTTCGGGCAGCTCGTGGCATGCGGCCAACGGCATCCGCCCTTATGGGTGACTTGGTTCAGATGAACTCAAGAGAAATGACCGAACGTGGGCGCGGCGCAGGGGAATGTCTCCACCATGCACCTGCGTAGCACGGGATTATTGCACCGTGCTGCGGACCCATCGTTCTGGTCAGGTGATAAATTTTGCGATTGATCGATCAATCACGTCGTCTGTCTCGCTCGGTTTGATGAGAGACAGCGCACATCTGCTGGCGATTGAGGGTATGTGCCACAGGTCAGACGTATGTGATAGAAATAGGCGCTCTGCCGCCGAAATACGAGGCATTTTTCTGAGAAAGTCTCGAAACCCGCCTTAGCTATGGAAAACAATCACTATTATTTTCTGAAACTCGGGCAAGCGGGGCCGCGTCTTGCCATCCCACGGTGACTTAGGGGACAAGTTGCGCCGCTCGCATGTCATTTCACTGGTAATGCGGTGCGCGATCCCCCATATCTATTGAGGTTACAAGGAAATTCTCACAGGCGGGCGACGACCCGCACCATCGCTGCGGTGCGCAATATGCCCCCAGTTTCTCCTCGTATCCGGACGACACACCAAACGAACTGGTCCCAAGTTGCCGATCCCGAGGAGGCTGCCACATGTCTGTGGCGTCTTTTCCGCATTCATAAGTTGCTCCCGGAAAGGACACTCAAAATGACAAAACACATTGGTCACAGTACCGAAACCGACGCCGAAAAAACACCCATCACACAAAAGCCCCAGATCAAGGCCACCAAGCCGACCACTGGCGAGGCGCCGAAACCGCGTCGCTCGATTTTCGATGCGTCCTATGCCCCTATCGGGGCGGAACTGCGCAAGGCCTGGTCGCGCCACGGTCGAAAATTATGACAAGATCGGGGGAATTCTTGCGGGATCATGGATGTTCGGTGACAGGGCACAGTAGCCGCATCACGACCCAAACTGAGCTTCGGATCAAACTTGGCTGCCGGTTCAAATTTGACCTGCCACAGCCCACGCCGATGATTGCCCTGCTGAATGTGCATTTTTCTCGCGTCAGTGACTTGGAATATCCAGATCATATTATCACCACGCCCCGTGTTCCCATGAGCGGTTATCGGGACAGATTTGGCAACTGGTGTACACGTATCGTCGCTCCTCAAGGGAATTTCACGATCGAGACGCAGACGATCATCGCAGACAATGGTTTGCCCGACGCCCGCCCGAGTACCGGCGTACAAACCCCGGTCGAAAATCTCCCGAATGAGGTGCTCGTCTATCTTCTGGGAAGCCGGTATTGCGAAACCGATACTCTATCGGATAAGGCGTGGAAATTGTTTCAACACACACCTCCCGGACACGCACGGGTGCAAGCAATCTGTAATTACGTTCACGGTCAAATCCGCTTCGACTACCTAGCAGCACAGTCTACGCGCAGCGCGATGCAAGCCAATCAGGAGGCACAGGGCGTGTGCCGCGATTACGCGCATCTGGCGATCACCTTTTGCCGCTGCATGAACATTCCCGCGCGCTATTGCACCGGTTATCTCGGTGACATCGGGACGCCTCCCCCTTACCCGCCCGGAGACTTTGCCGCCTGGATGGAGGTCTGGCTGGACGGGCGTTGGTGGGTGTTCGATCCGCGCAATAACACGCCGCGCATCGGCCGTGTTCTGGTGGCACAGGGGCGCGATGCCGCGGATGTGCCATTGATCCATTCTTTCGGCAAAACCCTTCTGACAGGCTTCGAAGTCTGGAGCGATCGGATCGCGTGACATCTGCCCGGCAGCAAGGCGTCAACAGCGGCATTCCGCGCCGGTGCTATCAGCCGGTCGATCCCTTTTTCTTTGCTATTGCGGGGCTCGTCCTGTACACGGGTAGTGCAACGTTTTTTCCATCTGCATCCTGTCTCCTTTATCGGTTCCAGTCTGCCGCTTCGATCTGACTGAGCCGGGCAACCGCATTCACGTGGGCTGCAAAATACTCAAGGAGACATCACAATGGCCAATGGCACTGTGAAATGGTTCAACCAAACTAAAGGCTTCGGCTTCATCGCACCGGAATCCGGTGGGCGCGATATTTTCGTCCATATTTCGGCGATGGAACGCGGCGGTATCGCGCAACTGGATGACGGTCAATCGGTCACCTTCGACGTCGAAGCCGGACGTGACGGGCGCGAATCCGCGATCAATCTGGCACTCGCCTGATTTGACCGGTTCCAGACCCGGCGGTCATCGCCGGGTCTCACAACCAAGGAGGGCTCATGTCCAATAAAGACAAAGCCGCTGCCCTGTTTCGCCAAACCACCGCGAAGCCTGCTACGGCGCATGACCGAACTGCGGCTGCGGCGCGCGAGATTGTCGAAACAGAAGCCAACCGCCGCGCAGACCTGACGGCCAGCCTGAAGGCGGCACGATTGGCACGCGATGCAGGTAGGGACGCGCCTGACGGTCCGCCTGCCTCCGACAAGAAAAACATTTGAGCCGATTTCATGGGCTCGAGATGAAATTCCGGGATATTTTCGGAATACGATGAAGGGCCAAACATGACACTCAAAAAGACCCCCGCAGGTGGGACCCCTGCGATGATGACCATTACTCAAAAGAAGAAGAAATCCGACCTCGGTTGGCATCATTTCTTTGAGCGCCTTGCGGCGGAAAAGACTTTGGACACACGGCAAGCCTTGCCGCAAAACGTCCAAGAATAACGTCATCCCTCTATGACCTATGGAAGATGGCGTTTTCGGTGGACCAACTGATCGCGATCAGGCTCCAATAGAGCCGATCAGCATTCGTTGATGCGCCACCGGAAGGTGAAGCGGCAGAGCATAGTCTCTGCCGCTTTGCTTTTACAAACCCCGTTTCATGGAATGCTGTGCTTTAAATTATCTACGTTTCTCGCTTCGTTGTGGATGTGGTCGTTTGTTTGCTGTGCGGCGAATGGCGGCTAACCGCCCAAAAGCACCGCCACGCGGCTCGGCAGTTGCTTCTAAGCAACGCCTTTAAAACCTCTTCCCGTGCTTCCTTATTGCTTCCCGATTTAAAACTAGAACAAACGAGAATATTCAAAAATCAATTATCATGTTGATTTTGTTGTTAAAGTTGGCGATCCCTTGAGGACTCGAACCCCAAACCTGCTGATTAGAAGTCAGCTGCTCTATCCAGTTGAGCTAAGGGACCGCACTTGGGCTCGGGACCATGGATGCGATGCCCGAGGCTGGCAGGTCGACAATCGGACATTCGCCCGTCGCATGCGCCAAACTCTCTAGCCATGCTCCGAGCTGGTTTCAAGCAAAACGTGTCCCGCGCGCAACCGTCTCTGCTCGGGCTTGCCTGATCTGGCACGGCCGCAGCGTGACGATGGGGCCGCCGCCCCCGAGGAGTGCTCTGCCGTTTTCGGCGATGCTCCGCGTTGTGGCGCTGTCTTTGCGCAAAACACTTGCCCTGACCCGGGGGAAGCCTGCAAACATATGAAAGAGACTTTTGTGACGCTGTTTTCTGGTGCGTATTCTCGCGGAGCCTGACCTGCATGGTCCGTCGTGTATCGGGTTCGTGTTGTTATCGGGGCTGACCCTTTCGAAGCCCGAGCTGATTGGACGGTAAAATATGTTATATTCTGCACTTGGATATAAGGGGGCAATCTCGGCCCCGCATCGCGCCGCGGCCCTGGCCGGGCAGGAGATCCTCGACGCTGGCGGCACGGCAATCGAGGCGATGGTCGCCGCCGCCGCCACCATCGCGGTGACCTATCCGCATATGAACGGCATCGGCGGCGACGGGTTCTGGATCATCCACCGCCCGGGCGAAGCGCCGCTGGGCATCTCCGCCTGTGGTCAGGCCGCCGGACTGGCGACGCCGGAGTGGTATGCCGAGCGCGGCCATGCCGAGGTCCTGCCGACCCGCGGCGGGGCGGCGGCGCTGACCGCGCCCTGCACGATCCGCGGCTGGGACAAGGCACTGTCACTGGTGCCTATGGGGCGGCGTCTGCCTTTGGTGCGGCTTCTGGGATCGGCGATTGACTATGCCCAAAGCGGCATCGCGGTGACCGGCAACCAGTCGCGCACCACCGCCGAGAAACTCGACGGGCTCAAGGAGGTTCCGGGCTTTGCCGATCAGTTTCTGATCGACGGAGAAGTCCCGCCGCCGGGGTATCTCCTGCGCCAGCCGGCTCTGGCCCGGACCCTCGACAAGCTGGTCGAAAACGGGCTCAAAAGCTTCTACGAGGGTCCGATCGCCGAGGCCCATGCCCGCACCCTGGAAGCGGCGGGGAGCCCGCTGCGCCTCGCTGACTTTGCGGCCTGCGAAGCCGAGTTCGTCACACCGCTCTCGGTGGAGACCTCGCACGGCAGGCTCTACAACATGGTGGCCCCGACCCAGGGCGTCGCCTCGCTGATGATCCTCGGCCTGTTCGACCGGCTGGGCGTCAAGGAGGGTGAGAGTTTCGAGCATCTCCACGGGTTGGTGGAAGCGACGAAACAGGCCTTCCTCCAGCGCAACGCCGGGCTTGGCGATCCGCGCAGCATGGCGGAACCTGCCCAAAGCTGGCTCGACGCCGACCGGCTCGATGCGATGGCCGCCAAGATCGATCGGGAAAAAGCCTTGGAGTGGCCCTATGAGCCGCGAGAAGGCGACACGATCTGGATGGGCGCCGCCGATGCCGAGGGCACGGTGGTGAGCTTCATCCAGAGCGTCTATTGGGAATTCGGTTCGGGGCTCACCTGTCCCGAGACCGGGGTCTATTTCCAGAACCGCGGCGCCGGGTTCTCGCTCGCCCCGGGTCCCAATCAACTGACCCCCGGCAAACGCCCGTTCCACACGCTCAATCCGGCCCTGGCCGAGCTCAAGGACGGTCGTGTGCTGGCCTATGGCACCATGGGCGGCGAGGGCCAGCCGCAGACCCAATCCGCCGTGTTCAGCCGCTACGTGCAATTCGGCATGGACCTGCAAGCGGCCGTCACCGCGCCGCGCTGGCTTCTGGGCCGGACCTGGGGCGACGCGGCAACGTCGCTGAAGCTCGAAGACCGGTTCGACCCGGCGCTGGTCGACGCGCTCAAGGCCGCCGGCCACGAGGTCGAGCTGATCGCGCCCTTCTCCGATCTGGCCGGCCACGCCGGCGCCGTGCTGCGCCACCCCGGCGGGCTTTTAGAAGCCGCAACCGACCCCCGCGCCGACGGCGCAGCGCTTTGCTATTGATCGTGTTGCTCGGGCGCGGGTGAACAGAACAGGCGACGATCGGCGATGAATGCGCTATTCTGACATGACCCTGTCGCAGGGGATGTCCGGCGCAAACATAGACCTTTAGGCAATGTTTCATCCTGCCGTGCTTTGCTAGGGTTGGTCTACGCATAGAATAAGAACAGTGGTCCGGTATATGAACGACAAAGCCCCCATCCAAGTTGCAGGCGCCCTGGGACGTGCGCTCATCGTCGATGACCACCCGCTGTTTTGCGATGCGCTCTCCATGACCTTGCGGGCGGGCGTGGGGATCGAGACGGTCGAGACCGCCGGGACGCTGGAAGAGGCGCTGAGCCGGCTCGAAGCCGGGCCGCTGCCGGATGTGATCCTGCTCGATCTCAACCTGCCGGATGTGAACGGGCTCGACGGGTTGGTGCGGCTGACCAAGCAATGCCCGCAGACCCCGGTCGTCATCGTGTCCTCGATGGCCGAGCCGCGGGTGATCCGTTGCGCCATTCGTGTCGGTGCCGCCGGTTTCGTGCCGAAACATTCGACCCGCGAGACTTTCAGTAAAGCCTTCACGGTGATTGCAGGCGGCGAGGTCTATGCCCCTGAGGCGGCGCTCGCCGAGGCCGATCCGAACATGCCGATGAGCCCGCGCGAGGATGCGCTCATTCGTCTGTCGCACCTGACCCGGCAACAGGCCCGCATTCTGCAGCTGATCTGCGAAGGCCAGATGAACAAGCAAATCGCCTATGAGCTGTCGATTGCCGAGACCACGGTCAAGGCGCATGTCACCGCGATCATGCGCAAGCTTGGGGTACAGAGCCGGACCCAGGCGGTGCTGATCGCGCAGGAGGCGAATTTCAACAGCCTCTTGCCCGAAGACTGAGTTTCGGCCACCCTGCAAGGCAGGGACGGAGAAACATCATGCAAAACCGAGGCGCGACATTCGTGTCGGCGATGCCGCTCGTGCGGCAGGCAGAAGTCGACATACAGGACCCGGAAGCGGTGCGTAAACTGGTCAAGGCCCTGGGGCCGGGGCCGTTTTCCATCGTGCTGATCTTCTTTTCGCCGGAGACCGATCTCGCGTCCTTTTCACGCCAGCTCAAGGCCGAGATTCCCTGGGGGCGGGTCATGGGCTGCTCGACCGCGGGTGAGTTGACCTCGATCGGCTATGACGAGGGCAAGATCGTCGCTGTCGCCTTTCCGGTCGAACATTTCGGGGTCGAGACGCTGATGGTCTCCGATCTGAAAAACTGTGTTCCGAATGATCTGATGGGTGGGCTGGTGCGGGCCCGGCAAATCCTGTCGCAGCGCTATCCGCAATTTCCCTATGAATTTGCCATGCTGCTGGTCGACGGGCTCTCGGAACGCGAGGATGAATTGACTGCGGCATTGGCCTCGGGGCTCGGTCCTGTGCCGCTGTTCGGCGGTTCTGCCGCGGACGGTGCGCGGTTCGAGAAAACCCTGATCCTGAACGGGCGCGACATCATCGAGAATGCTGCTATTTTGACATTTTTCCGCACGGATTGCCCTGTTAAGGTGTTTTCATATGATCACTTGCAAGCTTCGGAAAAGCGCATGGTGGTGACCGGGGCGGAACCCAATGCCCGGATCGTGACCGAGATCAACGGTGAGCCGGCCAGTGTCGAATATGCCCGCCAGATCGGCTGTGATGTTGCCGATCTCAACGACAGTGTCTTTGCCGAGAACCCCGTCGTGGTGCGTGTCGGCGGGCGGCATCATGTCCGGGCGATCAAATCGGCAGAAGCGGATGGCAGCATGCATTTCTTTGCCGCGATCGACGAAGGGCTGGTCCTGACCCTGGCCGAACCGCAGGATATCGTGTCGCATCTGCACGGTGCACTGGGGGGGTTGGCGGCGCATTCCGCGCCGGAAATCGTCCTGGCGTGCGATTGCATCTTTCGACGCGTGGAAGCCGAGCACCGGCAACGCAAAGGCGACGTGTCCGAACTGCTCAGGGCGCATAATGTGCGCGGCTTTTCCACCTATGGCGAACAGATCGGCTCGATTCATGTCAATCAGACCTTCACCGGGGTCGCCATCTATCCGCCCGGCAGCGATTTCGATCGCGAGCCCCTCCCGGCCGACATGGTGCCTGTGACATGAGCGAGATTGCCGAAAACCTGCTGAACCCGGCAGACAGCCCGGAGCGGTCGCGCGAAAAGCTGCTCAAGATCGTCGATGTGCTGATGCGTCAGGTCGAGCATCGCTCGAACGAGCATGGCGCCGCCTATGCGCAGTTCCAGCGCGCGGCCATGCTCGAGGAACAGGTCCGGCAGCGCACTGCGGATCTCGAATATGCGCTCGATCTTCTGAACGTGTCGAATGGCTGTCTCGCCGATGCCAACAGGGAACTGGAACTGGCGCGGCGCAACCTCGCCAATGCGATCGAGACGGTGCGCGAAGGCTTTGCGCTCTTCGATCACAACGATTGCCTGGTCCTGTTCAATTCGCGCTTTTCGACCTTTCTGCCGGATGTGCGCGACGGGTTGAAAGAGGGGATGAGCTTTGCCCAATATGCCGAACTGGCGGGGGCCTCACCGCATCTCGACCTGAGCGACACCGATACGGCCTATGCCTGGGCGGCGCGGCGGATGGAGCGGCATCGCGACCGCCATGTGGTGTTCAACGTGCATGTGCGCGGCGACCGCTGGATCCAGATTTCCGAACACCGCACCGCCGATGATGGCACCGTGATCCTGCAGACCGATGTGACCGACCTGGTGCTGACGGAGCGTGAAACCCGGGGGCGCATGCTCGACGATCAGGCGCAGATGATCCGCGCCACACTCGAACATATCTCGGTCGGGGTCTGCATCTTCGACAGGGAACGGCGGCTCGCAGGTGTCAATCAGCGGCTCGGCTACCTGCTCGGCCTGCCGATGTCGCAGGTGCAGGCAGGCACCGGTTTCGAGATCATCTATGCGCGGGTGCAAGGCGCCTGGTCGATGTCCGGCAGCATGACGCCGGAGGAACTGTCCACCTGGGTCTTCGGCGTGCCGCCCCGGGCGCCGATTACCTTTGAAATGGGACGCGAGGACGGGCGCCGGCTGGTGGTCTCGGCGGAGGATCTGCCGGACGGGGGCTTTGTGATGTCGGTCACCGATGTGACGGCGGAACGTCAGGCCATGGAAGAGTTGACGCGTACCAATGAAACGCTCGAAGCGCGGGTGATGTCGCGCACGCTCGATCTCGAGGATGCTTTGTCAAAGGCCGAACGCGCCAATGCCGCGCGCTCGCGTTTTGTCGCCGCCGCCAGTCACGACCTGCTGCAGCCGTTGTCTGCGGCCAAGCTGTTTGTCGCCTCTGCCGAGGATGGCGTCGAAAGCGAAGAGACCCGGGGCATCCTGTCCAAGGCGCAAAACGCGCTCGCCAGTGTCGAGAATATCCTCTCGGCCCTGCTCGATATTTCCAAGCTCGAATCCGGGCGTTCGGCGCTCGACATCATGCCGGTGCCGCTGGGGCCGCTCCTGGCCCAGCTCCGGGATGAATACACGCCGGCCGCCGCCGCAAAAGGGCTCGATCTGCGAGTCATTGGCACCGATCAGGTGGTGGAAAGCGATCCGACCTACCTCAGGCGCATTCTGCAGAACCTGATTTCCAATGCCATTCGCTATACCGATCGCGGACGGGTATTGGTCGGCGCGCGACGCAAGGGATCGGGCCGGATCAGGATCGAAGTCTGGGACACCGGCCCCGGCATTCCCGAGATCGAGCAACAGTCGATCTTTCAGGAATTTCACCGCTTGGGCACTTCTGCCTCGGCCTCTGTCGGCATGGGGCTGGGACTGGCCATTGTCGATCGCGCCTGTGCGCAACTGGGGCATCCGATCCATCTCGACAGCCGGCTCGGTCGCGGCACGGTCTTCGGCATCGATCTGCCGCTGGCGCGTGCCTGGATCGCCAAGCAGCCGGGCAGTTTCGCCCATGCCGAACCGGTCGACCGTCCGCTCTCGGGGCTGATTGTCCTGTTGGTGGAAAACGATGCCGATGTGCGCCGCGCCATGACCCTTTTGCTGGAGAAATGGTCGCTGATGGTGATCTCGGCTGAGAATGGCGAAGAGGCGCTCGATCTGCTTGAAGAGCTCGAGGTCTCGCCTGATCTGATGCTGGTCGATTACCAACTCGGAGAGGGCATGGATGGCATTCGGTTCATCGAGAACTTCCGCGCGATCCATGGCCGGGTGCCGACCCGTTTGGTGACCGCCAACCGCTCGCCTGATGTGGCGCAGGCGGCCAAGCTGGCGATGATCAAGATGCTCTACAAACCCATCGCGCCCCGCGATCTCGAAGCTTTCGTTTCGGCTCCGCCGTCGCCAAGGGACTGAGCCTCCTCAGGCCGGGCGCCAGCGTCCCGCAGCGCGTTCCCAGGGCTGGATCATCGTCCATTCGATCATCAGCATCACCATGATGAAACTGAGCGCATAGGCCAGCACATGCGCGGTCTCGAAATTCTGGAAATAGAGGTGGATGCGAAAGCCGATGCCGGAGGAACGGCCCAGGAATTCGACCACCAGAACGACTTTCCAGATCATCGCCAGCCCGTTGCGCCCGGCGATGGCGAAATAGGGCGCAAGCTGCGGCAGGATCACATGGCGGAGCCGATCACCCGCGGGCATGCCGTAGCTCATCGCCATATCGGTGAGCCGAATGTCGCGCGTCCGCGTGCCGTCGCGCAGGGTCACCGTCACCTGTGCCAGTTTGTTGAGCGTCACTGCGGTGATCGCGGCGGTCTCGTTGAGACCGATCCACAGGTAGCACAGCACGATCAGCACCAGCGCCGGCAGGTTGAGAAAGATCGTCACCCAAGTGCCGAGAAAGTGGTCGAGACGCGTGGAAAGCCCGAGCGCAATACCGAGCGCCGATCCCAGCACCATGGCCAGTGTAAAGGCGACAGTGACGCGGGTGAGCGTTGTCAGCATATCCGGCCAGAGCGCGCCCGAGCGTATCAGCTCGGTGAGCACGGCAAAGACCTGCATGGGCGAGGGCAGGACCATCGGATCGGCCTTGAGCCAGGAGGTCAGTGCCCAAAGCCCGATCAGCGCCGCCAAAGAGAGAGCGGTCATCGGACCTGTGCCTGTGGTCTCTCGTGCCATCTCCTGCTCCCGACCTGTCTTGCCGTGCCGAGAGACTAACGCGCCTCTGGTCGAATGAGGCTCTGGACTTTGGTCGTATTACCGGTTGCGCGCGGCGGGCATAGCTTGGGGGCATGTGGAGGAGATCTCGATTGGCCAGATGGGGCGTCGCGCTGCTGAGTGCGTGGACCCTGCTCCTGTCCTGCGCTGCCCTTTGGGCCGAGGCGCCGGAGCCATTGCCGCGGGCGGAAATCGAAGCCCGGATCATGCCGCCCTATGCGCTTGGCGATCTGGCCGGGGGCGATCTCGGCACCAAGGGTGTCTACCTGTTGCTGAACTCGGGCGGGGCGGAGATCGGCTATGTCTTCGAAACCGGGCCTCTGGCGCCGCTGCCCGGATTCTCCGGCGCGCCGATTGATATGCTGGTGATGATGGACAAGGCGGGGCTGATCCTTGATCTGCAGCTTCTGTCGCAGCGCGAACCGGTCTTTGTCTCGGGCCTCGGCGAGGCGCCGTTTCGCGAGTTTCTCACACAATATCCCGGCCTGTCGATCACCCAGAGCCTGGTGATCGGTGTGCCCTATGGCGCGGGCGGCGCGGGCTCCGATCTCACCTATCTCGACGGGGTCACCAAAGCGACGGCTTCCGTCCGGATCGCGCATGAGAGCATCCTCGCTGCGGCGCTGGCGGTGGCGCGCGACAAGATGAAAGGGATGAAGACCCAGGCCCCGGCGCGGCCCGACCCGGAGATCCGTGAGGAGCTGTCCTGGCCCGATCTGGTGGCGCAGGGCATTGCCCGATCACTGGTCGTCAGCAATGCCGAGCTCGACACGGCTTTTGCCGGCACGATCTGGGCGGAGGACGATCCGGAGGCGAAATCCGATCCCGAGGGCGCCTATCTCGATCTCTGGCTGGTGGATGTCGGCCCGCCTTCGGTGGCGCGTGCGACCCTGTCCGAAGAGACCCGCGAGGAGCTGGAGCATTTCCTCGAGGTGACGCCGGAGGCCGAGCCCTTTCTGGTGATGGATGCCGGGCGCCATGGGCTGGTGTCCGCGGATTTCGTTCGCAACACCGCGCCGGATCGCCTCTCTGCGGAACAGGGCGGCCTGCCGATGGGGCTGCGCGATGCCGATATCTGGGTCGAGCTGGCCGAGGGGCCGCCAGAGACGGAGACGGCGATGATCCTCTGGGCCGACCGGCGGCAGGGATTTGACCCGCTCACCGAATGGACCCTGAAACTGCAGGCGGTGCGTCGTCATGGCATGTTCCAGCCGCAGATCGGTGATCGGCATTTCACCCTGGATTATGTCGCACCCGAGCGTTTCTTCATCGTCCCGCAAGGGCACAAGCCTCTGCCCGCCTGGGCCGAGGCGATGCACAATCGCAAACCGGATCTGATTGTCCTGGCGGTCGGGCTCGTCGCTCTGCTTGTTCTGCTCGGCCCGTTGATGAATCGTTTCGCCGCGCAGCGGTATTTTACCCGCTACCGTCTGGTCATATTGGCGCTTGTCGTCACCTTCGTCGGCTGGTGGGGGCAGGGGCAATTGTCGATTGTCACGGTGCTGGCCGTGCTGCGCGCGCTCTCTGGCGACGGATCGCTCTCTGTCCTGCTTTACGATCCGTTCTCGCTGTTGATCTGGGCGGTCGCGATCCTTGGCTTTTTTCTCTGGGGGCGCGGGCTGTTCTGTGGCTGGCTTTGCCCCTTTGGGGCGATGCAGGAACTGATGCATCACCTCGGGCGGGGCCTGCGCCTGCCGCAGATCATGCCGAACGCGCGCTGGGACCACCGTCTGAAAAAGCTCAAGTATCTGATGCTGGCGGGGCTCGTCTTTGTCGCCTTTGCCGCGCCGGATTACGCCGAGAAGGCCGCCGAGGTCGAGCCGTTCAAAACCGCCGTCACGGTCTATTTCCAGCGCAGCTGGCCCTATATCGCCTATGCGGCCGGGCTTCTGTTGCTCTCCATGGTGTTGTTCAAGGGGTTCTGCCGTTATCTTTGTCCGCTTGGCGCGGTGATGGCGATCGGCGGTCTCCTCCGTGGTCGAGACTGGATCAAACGGCGCGAGGCCTGTGGCAGCCCTTGCCAGCTTTGCCGGGTCAAATGCGCCTATGGTGCGATCCGGAAAACCGGCGAAATCCAATATGACGAGTGTTTCCAATGCCTCGACTGCGTGACCATCCACGACGATCCGGGGCAATGCGTACCGCTGATCCTAGCGGCGAAACGCGGGGCACGGAACAGGCAGGAGGAAGCGGCATGACCCTGACCCGTCGGAGATTTCTCACGCTCTCGGCCTGTGCGTGCGCACATCCCGCATTTGCGACCGAACGGCACTGGTCCGGACGCGCTTTCGGCGCAGACGTTTCGATTGCCCTCACCGGGCGGGTGGATCGGCTCGGGGCGGATCTCGCCGCCGTGGTGGCCGAGATCGCAGGGCTCGAGGCGCGGTTTTCCCTGTTCTCGCCGATGTCGGAACTGCAGCAGTTGAACGCCCGCGGGCAAGGCGCGATCAGCATCGAGATGGAAGAGATCCTGCGGATTTCGCGACGGGTACACCGGGCCACCGAGGGCCTGTTCGATCCGACGATCCAGGTGCTGTGGCAGGCTCTGGCGCTGGGCGCCGAGGCCGGGACAGCACGCGATCTGGTTGATTTCTCGCAGGTCGAAATTGGTCTGGGACGTGCAAGGCTCGGGCCGGGGCAAAAGCTCAGCCTCAATGGTATTGCCCAGGGCTATGCCACGGATCGCATCGCGGCATTGTTGTCGCGGCGGGGTTATGATCAGGCCCTGATCAACATCGGCGAATATGCGGCGCTGGGCGGGCCTTACACGCTGGGATTGTCCGATCCATCCGCCGGTCGCATCGGGCAGGTGAGTCTACGTGGCGCAGCGCTGGCGACATCGAGCCCGGAAGGTATGCGCATCGGCGGGGCGCCGCATATCCTGCACCCGAAAGGCGGGCGCCCGCTCTGGTCCACCGTGACGGTTGAAGCCGCCTCCGCCGCACTCGCCGATGCCTGTTCGACCGCCATGTGCCTGATGGACCGCGAACAGATCGAGACGGTGCAGGAGGTGCTGGGTCTGAGACGGGTGATTTTGGTCGATGAGGCCGGTGATCTGACGACGATTTGAGCCCCTTGGGGGACGTTGGGATGTAAGGGCGTGCGCCGGACCGTGGGCAGGCGCTGCAGCTGTCGAACGTTGCACTTTATGCCTGCCAAATCTGAGAAGAATTAGAACGATGCGCGCGGTCTCGAATGCGCCTGACCGCTGGGACGGTCCGGCGCACGCCCGGGCAACTGCGTTGCTGTTCCGGGCGGTTGCACATGGTTCGAACGTTCGTTTCGTCCCGCTCAGCGGCCCCTCCACCCCGGTCCGGCCCTACCGCTCCGGTGGTAGAAAGCTCAGCCCGTGTGCGGCAAAGATCGCTTCGATCCGTCCGTCATTAAGTGCCTTCTCGATCGCGTAATCCACGGCATAGCCGAGATCCCGGTGCTGCATGCCGACCGCGACACCGACGGTCCATTCCGTCCGCGCGAGCCCCGGTAGCGGCGGGCGGTGCACGGCAAAGCGGTCCGCCACCTGATCCGTTTCGATCTCGGCTTCGATCACCGCCAGCGGTGCCATCGAGGCCATGGTCTCGCCCTCGATCATCGCCGCCACCGCCGCCGGCGCGTTCGGATAGCGATGAATCGCTTCCGCGACCGACCCGTGCCCGATCGAGGCGAGATAGAAATCAGGCAGGCTGTCATTCTCGACCGCCACCGTGTCGTAGCGGAAATAGGCGGGTGTCGGCCCGCCATCCGGATACTCGGCACGGTCGTAGCCGATGGCCAGCGCTTCACCCGCATATTGCCCGGTGAAGACCACCTGTTCGACACGACAGGTCAGCTTTGAATCGTAAGGCACATGCAGCATCACGTCGGAGACACGCCCGCCGATCACCGCACCTTTCCAGATGTAATTGCGCAGATCGCTCTCGAGGTTTTCGTCGGCCTGCACCAGACGGAACTTCGGCGTGACTCCGAGATCTTCGGCGATGATCCGGCCGATCTCGACGTCGATGCCTTGGGCTTTGCCACCCTCCTCGTAGGACCAGGGCGCGAAATCCTCGTAGAGGGCGAATTCGATCCAGCCAGATTCGAGGATGTCATCGAACTCACGGCCGATATCCTGCGCGGCGGTGTTTTGTGGCTTCGGTCCCGGCACATAGTCCTCACAGCGCGCGAAAGCCGGCCCCGCACATGCGAGACCGGCCATCAGGGCGAGGACGGAAGCCGGGGTTTTGGAGATCCCGACGGTCATATCAACCCTCCCTCAATGCGTGGCGGATAGGCCGACGGTCAACAGATCGGCCGCGTGTTTCCAGGTCTCCGGATCGTCGGACATGGCCTGTGACGCTTCGAACGCCACCGAGACCGCGACCGGGGCGCCGGAGCCGGTTTCGACATGCGAGGCGATGGTCGAGAGCTCCTCTTTCACGCCTTCCGGATTCTCGAGATCTCCCGCCAGGAGGTGATCGCGGATCTCCGTCAGGCGGGTCTGATAGTCATCGAGCGCGCCATCATCCGGTCGGGTCTCGATATAGGTGCGGATGGCCCAGCCGGCCTTTTGACCGAGGATCTCGCCAAAGGCGGGCATCTTGGTGATGCCATTCTGGGTCATGCCGTGCTGGAACCGTTCGACGAACCATTCATCACCATATTCCTCGGCTTCGAGATAACGCAGATCCGGGGCAAGACCGCCGGAGACGACGCCGAGCCCGTGACAGCGGGCGCAGTTCTGGTTGTAGCCGGACGATCCGATTTCGATGGCCTTGAGCCAGACCTCGTCGCCGGCCGCCTCCGCTCGGTACGGGTTCTCGCTCAGCCACTCTTCGCCCACGTCGGGCAGGGCGTCGGTGTTGACCGGTTGCGGCGCGACATCGCCATGGGCGAAGGCGGAAGTGGCAAGAACGAGTGCGGTAAGCGTGGCGGCAGATATGCGTTTCATGATGGTCCTCCCAACAGTTTCCCAAAAGGCTATCGCTGCGACTGCACGGCGCGCCATTAGACCTTGGTCCCAAAGACATCCGGAAACGGCAGCGGGCCATGAGACTTTGGTCCAATATTCCGCGCCGGGTCTGCGTGCTTAGGCTGAGGGCCTAGGGAGGATTTTCGATGACAGGCATGGCACGGGCATCTCTGGCGAGGGCCGTCATGACCAGCATGGCCGCGATGCTCGCAGCGACCATCGGGGCGACATGGGCGACGGGCGCGGCGGCGCTCGACGTGTCGATCGGTTATCTGCGGTTCGAACGCCCGCCTCATGCGGTGCTCTCCAATCTCGACCCGATCCCGGAACGCCGGGGCATCGAAGGCGCGGAGCTGGCGCTCGGGGACAATCGCACCACAGGCAAGTTTCTGGGCCATGACTATGGGCTCGAGGTGATCTCGGTGCCCTTCGACGGTGATATTTTCGCGGCCGCCAGGGCGATGGAGGCGGATCACGATCTGATCCTTCTGGATATGGCGGCAAAGGACATGCTTGCGATCGTCGATGCCGCCCCCGCCGGGACGCTGTTCTTCAATGTCGGCAGCCGCGATCCGGCCCTGCGCGACAGCGCCTGCCGGGCGCAGCTTTTGCACGCCATTCCCAGTTTGGCCATCGAGGCGGATGCGCTCATGCAGGTGCTTTTGGCGAAAGGCTGGAACAAGCTGGCCATGATCGAGGGGCCAACCCCGCAAGACAAGGCGCTGGCCGAGACCTATCGTAAATCCGTGCAGAAATTCGGGCTCAAGATCGTCTCGGAAGCGAGCTGGAGCTTTGACACGGATCTCAGACGCGCCGCCAGCCGGGAAGTGCCGTTGTTGACCCAAGCCTTCAAACCCCATGACGTGGTGCTCATTGCCGATGCCCACGGCGATTTTGCCCGTTACATCGAGCATAACACATGGCAACCGCGCCCGGTCGCCGGGGCCTCGGGGCTCGAAGCCGTCGCCTGGGCCCCGGTTGTCGAGCAATGGGGCGCGGCGCAGCTGCAATCCCGGTTTGAACATCTTTCCGGGCGGGAGATGACGCCAGAAGATTACGCCGCCTGGGCCGCCATGCGCACGATCGGAGAGGCGGTGACCCGGCTCGGCCAAACCGACCCGGCAGAGCTGCGTGATTACATCCTTTCGGACGCCTTCGAATTGGCCGGGTTTCAGGGACGGCCGCTGAGCTATCGCCATTGGAACGGTCAGATGCGGCAACCGATCCCGGTGGTCAACGCCCATGCTCAGGTGGCCTCGGCGCCCCTGGACGGGTTTGAACATGCCCGCAATCCCCTGGACACGCTCGGTATCGATCTGGCCGAGAGCCGCTGTTCCGCTTTTGGAGACTGATATGAGATTCGCCACGCTTCTGCTTTCAACCTGCCTCGCCGCACTCGTCACGCCGCTCCTTGCCGGGGAAATCCGGGCTGGTGAGATCTGGATCAGCAATGAAAAGGACGACACGCTGTCGGTGATCGACGCCGATACGCTCGAGGTGATCCGTACCATCCCGACCGGTGAACGGCCGCGCGGGATCACCTTCAATTCCGATTTCACCCGGCTCTATATCTGTGCCTCCGACAGCGACGCGGTGCAGGTGATGGACCCGGACACCGGCGAGATCCTGCACAACCTGCCGTCTGGCGAAGACCCGGAGCAATTCGTGCTCTCGCCCGATGACCGCCATCTCTGGATCGCCAATGAGAATGACGCGGTCTCGACCGTGGTCGATGTGGAGACGCGCAAGGTCGTCTCGCAGATCGATGTCGGCATTGAACCGGAGGGCATGGCGATTTCTCCCGATGGCAAGACGGTGATCACCACCTCGGAGACCACCAGCATGGCGCATTGGATCGACGCCGAGACGCGTCAGATCTATGCCAATACGCTGGTCGACGCCCGGCCGCGGCATGCGGAGTTCGTCAAGGATGGCTCAGAGCTCTGGGTCTCGTCGGAAATCGGCGGCACGATTGCCGTGTTCGACACCGCGACACAGCGTGAAAAGGCAAAGATCCATTTCGAGATCAAAGGGGTTCATCCGGACCTGATCCAGCCGGTCGGGTTCGAGCTGACCCCGGATCAGAAAACCGCCTTTGTTGCGCTGGGCCCGTCGAACCATGTCGCTGTGGTCGATACCGAGCGTTTCGAGGTCGAGGAATATATCCTCGTCGGGCGTCGCGTCTGGCATATGGCTTTCGGTCCCGATCACCGCCGGCTGTTCACCACCAACGGTGTCAGTGGTGATGTCACGGTGATTGATGTCGCCGCCCGTAAGGCGCTTCAATCCATCAAGGTGGGGCGTTTCCCATGGGGCGCGGTAATGCGCCCATAGGTTTTTAAAAGATAATATAAATCGACATATATCTCTTAAAAAATCAAAATAATGCATTTTTAAGTCGGATTGCGATGAGCTTTCATTGCTGCTTCCCCGTGTGGGGGCCGTGTCCCGCTTTGGGGGTGCGCCTTTGGGGGCGCGTCGGGTCTCGGGTCCTGTGCGACCCGCGACCTTGGTCGCATGGGGCAATTTGTCCGCCTGTGGCAGCATTTGCGCAGGAGGACCTGTCATGAAACCTGCTGCACGCAACCTGTCCGCTCTGCTTCTGACCGGATTTCTCACCGCACCGCTTTGGGCCGAGGATCTGGCAATGACTCCGGGGGAGGACACCGAGGTGACCGAGGACGGTACGCTCAACCCGCATGAAATGTCCATGGCGCATCTGATGGATCAGATCCGCGACGGCGACACCGGCATGGTGATCTGTTCCCAAGGTTATCTTCTGACCAAATCCGGACGTCATGCGCTGGCCCGCGAATTGTTCGAACGCTGTGCCGACGAAGGCTGGACCGGGGCGATGACCTGGATGAGCCAACTTGAGGACAACGGGCTGGGGGCGCCGCAGGATCTCGAAGCCGCGAGCGAATGGAACCGCCGTGCCGCCGAGGCGGGCGATCCGGTGGGCAAGTTCAACCGCGGGCTCGATCTCATGCGCGGCTGGGGCGTGGCACAGGACGAAGAGGCCGGGCGCGCCCTCGTCGATGAGGCGGCGCGCGACGGGCTGGCGATCGCACAGAGGCTGCAGAGCGCGGATTACGATCTCGACGAGGTCACGCCCGATGCCGACGAATGGCGCTATCAGAAACTGTTCTGAGCCGTTGCCCCGCCCACAAAGTCCAGAAACTACGACCAAAGTCGTAGGGTCTCTGCGACCAATGTCGGGGGGCTTTGTTGAGGTAAATCAACATGGCGGAAGGGGATTGGCGCGATGTTGACTCGTGACAGATGAGACAGGTAGCGCGCCAAAGGAGACAGCTATGAAAGCCAGACAATTCGCACTCGCCATGATCCCCACCCTTTTCGCGGCCGCCGCCCTGGCGGGAGAATATGATGCGATCAAGATCGAGGCGGGCGCCTCGCTTTTCGACAAGGAATGCCATCGCTGCCATTCGGTAGATGCCGATCGCGCCAGCTACGGCCCGCTCCTGAACGGGGTGATCGGGCGCAAGGCGGGGTCCTTCGAGGGCTACCCCTATTCCGACGCGCTGGCCAATGCCGGCTTCACCTGGACCAAAGGCGCGATCCGCGCCTGGATGGAGGACAATGACGGCCTGGTGCCGGGTACGAAAATGCGCCACGTGGGTGTGACCGACCCGACGGTGCAGGATTTCATCGTCACCTATCTGGCGTCGATTTCTCAGTAAGATTGGCAGAGTGACCGGCCAGGCCGCGCCCGTCTCACTGGAGCCGGGCGGGCTGCCCCGCGAGGCGCAATTGTCGCGCGGCGAGCCGTGTTGCCTCGTGGTCCGAATGCGTCACCAGGAGCGTGGTGACCCGGGTCCGGGCCCGCAACTCTTCGAACAGGGTCATCATCTCATCGGCCAGTTCCGCGTCGAGCGAGACGAAAGGTTCGTCCATCAGCAAGAGTTCAGGCTCTGTGGCGAAGGCACGGGCGAGTGCGAGCCTGCGCTGTTGTCCGAGCGAGAGCTGGGTCGGGAAATGTTCGGCCCTCTCTGACAGGCCGACTGCCGCGAGCCACTGTTGCGCCGCGTCGTTTGTGCACCGCGTCACCAGGGTGATATTGTCCCGCGCCGTGCGCCACGGCAGCAACGTTGGGTCCTGAAACACCACGGCCATTCTCCCGGGGCGCTGCACCGTGCCGGTGAAGTCGCGATGCAACCCGGCGATCACCCGCAAGAGCGTGGATTTACCGACCCCGGAGGGGCCGGTGATGGCGACGGTCTCGCGCGGCAGGATGTCGAAGGCCAGAGGGCCGAGCACCGTGGCGCGCCCGTACCGGGCCCGCTCCAGACGCAGTGAAAGAAGGCGGCTCTCGCGCAGCGTCTCCGTTGCTTTGTCGAGCGGGGGGTGCAAAGCGATATGCCCGATGGCGGTCATCCCCAGCCTCAGGAGGCGGGTTTGTAGAACAGGCCCTCGGGCAGGCTGGTGGCCTTGCCGACCAGCGCTTCACCACCCAGAGAGGCCATGATCGCCAGCATCTTTGCCGCATCCTCTTCGGAGACCGGACCGGGGGCCGGGATGCCGGCGATCCAGCCGGCTTTCAACGCCTCGAACTGGGCGTCATTCTTGACCCGCATGCGATCGCGCAGCTGCTCCCAAGCGGCGTCATCGGACGCCAGAAGATCCTTGGCCTCGCGCGAGGCGGCGATCAGCCCCTCGACCAGCTCCGGGTGGTCTCTCACCACCTCGCCACGCATGACATAGCCCAGAAGCGGTGTGTCCGGATTGAGGCCAAGCGCCACGGCCGCCTCCGAGGTCGAGGCCAGAAGCCGCATGCCCGCAGCCTCCATCTTTGCTCCGAAATGCCAGAAATTGATCGCCCCGTCCAACTCGCCGGAGAGCGCGGATTTGAAAATCAGCGGCGGCGCGCCGAACACCTGTTCCGTGTCGCCGGCCAGATCCTGACCGGTTGCCTGCTCGGCATAGGCGCGCAGGATCAGCCAGCTCTTGTCATTCGGCCCGCCGGCAATGCCGATCTTGCCGCCTTTCAGGTCGGCGAGGCTCTGCGCGGGGCTGTCCTCGGGCACATAAAGCCCGCCAACGGCCTTGGAATAGGGGACAAAGACATAGTCCTTGCCGCTGGCGCGCTGGGCCGCGACCCAGAGCCAGTCGGCGACGATCATATCGACCTCGCCCGCCGCCAGGGCAACACGGGAGGCGGGGCTGCCGGCGACATCCATGGTCTCGAGCTCGAACCCATGCGCCTGATCGAACTGGTTCTGTTTGATCGTCTCCACTTCCCAGGCCACCGTGCCGGACATATAGAGCGCGGCCTTGAGCGTCGGCAGGTCTTCGGCCTGAGCCGATCCCGCGATGAGGCCGGTCAAAGATGCGGCGGCGGTCAGGGCCATCAGGCCTTTCGTGAATCTGGTCATATGTCGTCCTCCCTGGCCTCAAAGCTTGGCGCAGAGTCCCCGTGCGCGAAATACGACCAAAGGAGGGGCCGAATAGGGGCGGGTCGCATGGGAATTACGACCAATGGCCAATTTCGGAGCGCGCGGCCCTGCGTCGATCATATGAGGGCTTTGAACGTGGCCGCCGGGACCGGTCGAGTCGCGGAAAGTCCACAATGGGAGGAAATCACATGAATAGGTTTGTCACCGCCGCGAGCGCGGCCATTCTCGCGCTGGGATTCGCACAGGGCACCCTCGCGGGGGTGACCGAAGCGGATCTGCTGAACGACGCGACGACGCCGGGCGACGTGCTCACCAACGGCATGGGGCGCAGTCTGCAACGCTACTCGCCGATCGCCACGCTGAACAAGGACAATGTCGAAAATCTCGTGCCGGCCTGGGCCTTCAGCCTCGGCGGCGAAAAACAGCGCGGTCAGGAAACCCAGCCGCTGGTGCACGACGGGGTGATGTATATCACCGGGTCCTACAGCCGGGTCTATGCCATCGATCTGAAGAGCGGCAAGGAACTGTGGCAATATGATGCCCGCCTGCCGGAAGGCATTCTTCCCTGTTGCGATGTGATCAACCGCGGCGGCGCGATCTATGGCGACAATTTCTATTTCGGCACGCTGGATGCGCGGATCGTGGCGCTGGACCTGAAGACCGGCGACGTGAAATGGCGCAAGAAGATCGCCGATTACAAGGCCGGCTATTCCTACACGGCGGCGCCCTTGATCGTGAACGGTCTGGTGATCACCGGCAACTCCGGCGGTGAGTTCGGCATCGTCGGCGAAGTGCAGGCGCGCGACGCCGAGACCGGCGAGCTTGTCTGGACCCGTCCGGTGATCGAGGGCCACATGGGCACCTACAAGGGCGAAGAGAGCACCATGACCGGTACGCTCAACGCCACCTGGCCGGGCGACATGTGGAAGACCGGTGGCGGCGCCACCTGGCTCGGCGGGTCCTATGATGCCGAGACCGACACGCTGGTGTTCGGCGCGGGCAACCCGGCGCCGTGGAATTCGCATCTGCGCAACGCCGGCGCCCCGACCGAAGGCAACACCGGCGACAACCTCTATGCCGCGTCGCGGATCGGTATCAACCCGGAGAATGGCGAGATCAAATGGCACTTCCAGACCACGCCGCGCGAGGGCTGGGACTTTGACGGGGTGAACGAGGTCGTGGCCTATACCGACCGCGCGGGCAACAAGCGCTTTGCCACCGCCGACCGCAACGGCTTCTTCTACGTGCTGAACCGTGAAGACGGCAAATTCGTCTCCGCCACACCTTTCGTCGAGGACATCACCTGGGCCGAGGGCATCGATGAGAACGGTCGCCCGATCTACAACGAGGACAACCGTCCGGGCAATCCGCTCGAGGCCGAAAAGGGCGAGATGGTCTTTGCCGTGCCGTCCTTCCTGGGTGGCAAGAACTGGATGCCGATGGCCTATTCCCAGCACACGGGCAATTTCTACGTGCCTTCGAACGAATGGGGCATGGACATCTGGAACGAACCGATTTCCTACAAGAAAGGCGCGGCCTATCTCGGCGCCGGTTTCACCATCAAGCCGATCTTCGAAGATCATATCGGCTCTCTGAAAGCCATTGATCCGGATAGTGGCGAAGTGCGCTGGAACTACAAGAACGACGCGCCGCTCTGGGGCGGGGTGATGACCACCGCCGGCGGTCTGGTGTTCTTCGGCACGCCCGAGGGTGAATTCATCGCGCTCGACGATGAAACCGGTGAAAAGCTTTGGTCGTTCCAGACCGGTTCCGGCATCGTCGGCCAGCCGATCACCTACGAGATGGATGGCGAACAATATGTTTCGATCGTCTCCGGCTGGGGCGGTGCGGTGCCGCTCTGGGGCGGTGAAGTGGCCAAGAAGGTGAACTACCTCAACCAGGGTGGCACCGTCTGGACCTTCAAACTGCCGAAACAGCTGGCCATGGCCAACTGATCCGAGCGACCGGAAGGTACCTGAAACTCAGAGCCCCGGCATGGATGTGCCGGGGTTTACGCGTGCAGATTTGGCGATTGAAGCGGGGCGCTCATCCCTGTCGCGACAGCGATGAGATGAAACGCAGCGCCGTGCGGCAGTCGCGCAGGCCGCGTGACAGTGTTGCCGGCATCGTCCGCAATGTCCGGGCGCGTGTCATTTGGTTAGAATCAGCTTGCCGGCGCGGGTGATGCGCAGGGTGTAGATCTGACCGTCGAGATCGATGGCCCGGGTCGTGCCTTCGGCGATCAGGCTGCGGGCGTCGAGCGGTGGAAGTTGTCGGGAATCGGAGGAGATCGTGGTCACATATGCGTTCATTTTGGTGCCTTTGGCCTTGTGGTCTGTCGCGTTTGGCACGCGTCGGGATCACCAAGACTGGCTGGGCGGGACGCCTTTGCTTGCCAGGGATCGTGCGTTGAAATCGTGGTCATGCTCCGGAGAGCTGAATATGGCCAGGCTAATATTTCCGATTGTTTTCGTCAACTATTATGTGCGGCATTGCGACCGCGTTTTGATTTTGGCGCCCTTTCGGGCCGGACATCCTGAATTTTGCCTGATTCATCGCGCAGAAGGCGGTGCGGACCGTCGCCGAATCTGAAGCCTCAGGTGACAAATGGCACGGTACGACATTTGGAATGTATTTTATAACTTACGAAAAAAATTGAGAAATATCATGATTTCGCCGGAAACTCGCAGGGCAATATTCAATATTGACAAAAATGTCATTACGAAACAGGTTAATTTCGGTTAAGTCTCGGAAGAGACGGTTTGTCCGCCATCTCAGGTATAGTTTGGACAGGTATATGAACATCACTTCTCGAAAGATATTCGGCTTTCTGGGGCTGGTCATCCTGCCATTCCCGGGCTTTGCGGAGGCGCCGCTCAAGGTCGAAATGATTGTCGCCACGCCCGCGCCGCTGATCCGGCAATTGAGTCTGGTTGGCTCGGTCGAGGCGACCAAGAGCTTTCCGGCCTCGTTTCGCAACGGTGGTCAGATCAACTTTCTCGATGCGGATGCCGGACGCTTTGTCGCGGCCGGTGAGGTCATCGCCCGGATCGATGCCACCAATGTGCGCGCCGCGCTCGATGCCGCTCGTGCCAATCTCAACGCCGCCGAAGCGGCTCTGGTTCAGGCCGAACAGGCCCGCGACCGGACCAGGAACATGTTGACCCGAGGGGTCGGCACGCAGGCGCAATATGACGAGGCCGAGCAGGCCTATCTCGAAGCCGCCGCCAGCCGGGATCAGGCGACCGCCCTGTTGGAAACCGCGCAACAGGCGCTCGAGGACACGGTGCTGAGCGCGGAACAGGATGTGATCGTCACCGAGAAATTCGCCGATTTCGGCGAGGTGGTCTCCGCCGGCACTGCGGTGGTGGAGCTCGCCCCGGAAGGCAAGCGGCAGGCGGTGTTTCTCGCCCCGGATGCCGCCGGGCTTTCGGACATGCGCGGCCATGAGATTGTGCTCGATCCGAGCGGTTCCATGGGATCGTTCTCGACCACGGTGTCCGAGGTCCTGCCGGTTCTGACGGAGACCGGCACGGTGGAAATCCACGCCGATATTCCGGCCGACCTGGCGGGGCAGATCCCCCTTGGGGCCTCGATTACCGGGCGCGCCAGCCTGTCGACGGTCGATCAGATCGCGCTGCCCTGGGAGGTGCTCAGCGCCAATGCCGACGGCCCCGCCGTCTGGCTGGTCGACCCGGCGACGAATACGGTCACGCTGCATCCCGTGCGCATCAGCATCTACACCGATGAAGTGGTCTCCATCGCGGAGGGTTTGGCGCCGGGTGACAGGGTCGTCGCGGCCGGTTCGCACCTTCTCTACGACGGGCGGAAGGTCCAGCCCTTGCAACCCGCGGAGGGCACAGAATGATCAAGGTTTCCCGAGCCTCAGCCTTGCTCGTGACAGGTCTGCTTGTGACAGGTCTGGCCTTGCCGGGGCTGGCCGAAGAGACGGCCACGGCCGAGAGCCGGACCCCGCGTCCGGTGATCTCCGAATTCCTGTCCGCCGATCCAGCGGTGCAGCGGCAGTTCTCCGGCGTGATCCGGGGACAGGATGTCTCGGCGCTGGCGTTCCAGACCAGTGGCCGGCTGGCGACGCTGGATGTCGAGGCGGGCGAACGGGTCACCAAGGGTCAGGTCTTGGCGACCTTGGATCAGATCACGCTGGCGCAGGATGTCGATGTTGCCGAGGCGGCGGTGTCCGCGGCCCAGGCCCAGGCCGATTTCGCGCTGAGCCAATATGAGCGGGTCGAGACGCTTCTGGCCCGCGATGTCGCGACCACGGCCCAGATCGAGGCCGCCCGCGCCAATCGTATCGCCACTGCGGCCAAGGCGCTGAGCGCGCGGGCCGATCTGGCCCAGGCCGAGGAAGCCGCCCGCTATGGTCAGCTCGTCGCGCCGCGCGACGGCATCATTCTGAGCACGGATGTGGAACCGGGCACCCTGGTGAGCCCGGGGGTCGGCGTGCTCGAAATGGCCGATCCGCTGGGCCGTGAGGCGATCATCGATGTGCCCGAGAGCTTTGCTCAGGTGATCCCGGAGAATGCCGCGTTCATCGTGCAGCACCGGGCCATCGGTGTGCCGCCGGTCTCGGCGCGGTTGACGCTGATGGAACCCATCGCCGACACCAGCCTGGAGACCCGTCGTCTTCGTCTGGCTCTGATCGATCCGCCGGAAGACTACCGTATCGGCACGCTGATCTCGGCCCGTTACGACAGCGACGCCGCGCCGGTGACGACCCTGCCGAAAACCGCGATTGCGGGCAGCGATGCGGCGCCGGGCGTCTGGCGGGTCGCGGCCTCTGATGGCGCTCGTCATGTGGTGTTCACCCCGGTCGAACTGGGCGCGGAGATTGGAGATCGGGTGGTGATCACCCAGGGCGTAGAGCCGGGCACGGAAATCGTCACCCGCGGCGTCCATATGTTGCAAGACGGGCAAGAGATCGGGGAGCGTCAGCCATGAAAGGGTTCAACTTGTCCGACTGGGCGCTGGGGCATCGCTCCTTCATCTGGTTTCTGATGATCGTCGCCGTGCTGGCTGGCGCGCTGAGCTACATGCGTCTGGGCCGCGAGGAGGACCCGTCCTTCACCATCCGCACCATGGTGGTCAGCGCTAGCCTCCCCGGTGCCACCGCCGAGGAAACCGTGCGTCAGGTCACCGACCGGATCGAGCGCAAGTTGCAGGAGCTGCCGACGCTCGATGGCACCCGCTCGGTGACCTATCCGGGCATCGCCATGGTCTATGTCGATCTGCGCGACGATGTCGCAAATGATCAGATCACGCCCTCGTGGATCCGGGTGCGACAGATGATGTCGGATATTCAGGGCGAGTTCCCGCAGGAGTTTCAGGGCTTTGCCTTCAATGACGATTTCGGCGACGTGTTCGGGACGCTCTATGCCTTCACCTCGGACGGGTTTCGGCCGGAAGAGGTAAAAGACTATGTCGAGGATATCCGCGACGTGGTGCAGGCGCTCGACGATGCCGGCAAGGTGGAGCTTTTCGGCACCCGCGATCAGGTCATCCATCTGGAATTCTCGGCCCGGCGCCTCGCAGCTTTCGGTCTGGATGCCCAGGCTGTGCTCTCTTCGCTCTCGGCGCAAAACGCCATCGTGCCTTCGGGGATGATCTCGACCGAAGGGGAAAACATCCTGCTGCGTGTCACCGGTCAGTTCGACACGGTGGAGGCGCTGTCGCAGGCGCCCTTGCGCTCGGGGGATGTGTTCTTCACCCTCGCGGATATCGGCGAGGTCAGCATGGGCTATGACGATCCGCCCGGCGAGCTGTTCCGCTACAAGGGGGAACCGGCCATCGGGCTCAAGATCGGCATGCGCGAGGGCGGCAATATCCTCGGCTTCGGCGAGGCTCTGGGTGCGACCATGGCGGAACAGACCGCGCTCTTGCCCATCGGCATCGATGTCCACCACGTTGCGGATCAGCCCTATGTGGTCGAGGAATCCGTCGGGCATTTCATCAAGGCGCTGGTCGAGGCGATTGTCATCGTCCTGGGAGTCAGCTTCGTCTCGCTCGGCATGCGCGCGGGCTTTGTCGTCAGCCTGACCATTCCGCTGGTGCTCGCCCTGACCTTTGTGTTCATGGAGATGCTGGGCATCACCTTGCAACGGATCTCACTGGGGGCGCTGATCATCGCGCTGGGGCTTCTGGTCGATGATGCGATGATCGCCATCGAAACCATGATCTCGCGGCTGGAGCGGGGCGAAAGCCGACGCAAGGCGGCATCTTACGCCTGGACGACGATTGCCTGGCCGATGCTCACCGGCACGCTGATCACCACCGCCGGGTTCATCCCGATCGGGCTCAACAGTTCGCAGGCCGGCGAATATACCCGCACGCTGTTCTATGTGATCGCCATTTCACTGGTGCTGAGCTGGATCGTCGCGGTGCTTTTTGCCCCGGTGCTGGGCGCGACCTTCCTGCCGAAGAAATGGAAACACGAACATGGCGAGCCGGGCTGGCTGCGCCGCCGGTTCCACGGGTTGTTGCGCCAGGCGATGCGTTTCAAGCTCCTGACTGTGGTGCTCACCCTCGCGGTCTTCGGGGTTTCCGTGGTCGGCATGAGCAAGGTGGAACAGCAATTCTTCCCGAACTCCGACCGGCCGGAGGTGGTGGTCGACGTGACCCTACGCCAGAATGCCAGCATCTATGCCACCGACAGCGCGATCGCCGGTTTCGAGAGCTGGCTGGCGGATCAGGAAGAGGCGGAATACTGGACCACCTATGTCGGTGTCGGTGCGCCACGGGTGGTCCTGACGCTCGAGACCCTGACACCGGGGCCGAACATCGGGCAGCTTCTGATCATGACGTCGGATTTCGAGGCGCGCGACCGGCTGATCGCCAAGGTGCGAGACTATTCCGCGGCGCAGCCCGGCAGCGAATTCTATCCGAAGAGTTTCGAGCTTGGCCCGCCGGTCGGCAAACCGGTGCAATACCGGATTTCCGGGCCGGACTATGCCGAGTTGCGCGATCATGCCCGGGACCTGGCGGCGACGATTGCCGGGGACGAGCGGCTGAGTGCCATCACGCTCGATTGGAACGAGCCGAGCCGGGTGGTTCAGGTCGATCTCGATCAGGCGCGGCTGCGCCAGCTCGGATTGACGCAATCGGATGTCGCGGGGCTTCTCGCCTCGCTGTTCGAAGGCTCGACTGTGACCCAGCTGCGTGATGACGGCGATCTGATCAATGTCGAGATTCGCGGCGCCGAAACCGATCGCAAGACCCTGTCGGCGCTCGAAAGCCTGCAATTCGCCAATACTGAGGGGGTCTCGATCCCGTTGTCCTCGATTGCGACACTCGACTGGGTGACCGAACAGCCGCTCATTCGTCAGGAGGACCGCGCGCCGGTGATCACGGTGAAAGCGGCGATTGCCAGTGCGGATCTGCCGGCGACCCTTGTCAACGATCTCGCCCCCAGGGTGGCGGAATTCGCCGAGAGCCTGCCGCGCGGCTACATGGTCGAGGTCGGCGGCACGGTGGAAAGCAGCGCCGAAAGCCAGGGGCCGATCATGGCGGTGATGCCGATCATGGTGCTGATCATGCTCACCCTGACGATGATTCAGGTGCAGAGCTTCCGGCTGATGTTCGTGGTCATGGCGGTCGCGCCGCTGGGGCTGATCGGGGTTGTCGCCTCACTGCTCTCGGCTTCGGCGCCGATGGGCTTCGTCGCGCTGCTGGGCGTCCTGGCCCTCGTCGGCATCCTGATCCGCAACTCGATCATCCTCATTCAGGCGATCGAGGATCTCAGGGCCGATGGAAAATCCCGTTGGGAGGCGGTGTTCGAGGCGTCCGACAGCCGGGCGCGTCCGATCCTGTTGACGGCGGCAGCGGCCTCTCTGGCGCTGATCCCGATCTCGCATCAGGTGTTCTGGGGGCCGATGGCCTATGCGATGATGGGCGGGATCGTCGCGGGCACGCTGATCACTTTGCTCTTTGCCCCCGCGCTCTATTGCCTCGTCTTCCGGGTGAGACCTGAGAACGGGCCAGATGACAGAGCCGAGAGTGGGCCGGAAAAAGGGAGGACGGCATGACGGATTGCGGCAAACAGACGAGAGACGTCGTGGATCACCGCACCCGGATCGGCCAGGCGCGGCGGCGCAAGACCGAGGATAAGCTGATCAAGGCGGCGATCCTGGTCTTTGCCGAGCGTGGGCTCAACGGCACGGTGATCGACCATGTGGTGCAGCGCGCCGGCGTCTCTCGCGGCACTTTCTACAATTACTTCGATACGATCGAAGGGGTGCGTGAGGCGGCGCGTGTGGCGCTCGGGCGTGAGGTCATGCTTCTGGTCAAGGATGCCGTCGATTACGACCGTCCGGCGCCGGCCCGGGTGGCGCAGGGCATTCACGCCTTTATTGCCGTGGCGCGACAGAACCGGATGTTTCTCGAATTTACTGCCCGGCTCGGGCGGCACAGCTACAGTTTCGCCGAGATGCTGCGGGAAACCGCGCCGAATTTCCTGGCCGCGGGGATCGAGGAGGGCGCTTTTCGTCCGGTGCCGGAGGCGCTGGTCTATGATCTTCTGGAAACGGGGACAAGCGCGCTGCTGCGCCGTCTGAAATCCGGCGAAGAGGTCGATGTTGCGGCTTTCGTCGCGGCGATGCTGCGGGTGTTCGGTGTGAGTTATGACCTCGCCGCCGAGGTCGCGGCCGATCCGATCGCGACGCCGCACGTGCCGGAAGACAGCCTGTTGGCGCGCGGCAATGCCACCTGGCGGCCGTCGCAGCCGTAGGGCGGAGGAAGGCGCCGCAGGGGGCTTTGGCCCCGGCTGTCGGTCAGACAACCTGTGCCTGCCGATTGTGCATCCCGTATATGAAGGTGCATTTCTTATGCGCGGGTTTCGTATACGGCCTCGTATGCGGTTTGCCCGCCGTGCGAGGCTTGCCAATCTTCACCGGGGCCGGACATTGGGTCGATACCGGTGACGGATGCCGGAGGCGTGGAAAGGTGGGCTTGGTGTGACGGAGGCTCTCGGACAGGGCAGCGCGAAGGTTGCGAACAGTCTGGCGATGGCGATTCACGAACATCGTCTCGCGCCGGGCATGAAGCTGAGCGAAGACGAGGTGGGCGAGATCTATGGCGTCAGCCGCACCGTGGTGCGGGCCGCGCTGCAACATCTGGCGCATGAACATCTGGTCGAGCTGAAACGCAATCGCGGCGCCTATGTGGCGCAGCCGACAGTGCGCGAGGCCCGCGAGGTGTTCGAGACCCGTGCCCTGCTGGAGCCGCGCACGGCACATTCCGCCGCGCTGCGCTGCGGGCCGGAAGATGTCGCCATCCTGCAAGGCCATATCGAGGAGGAACACGCGGCGCTCGCCCAGGGCGATGCCGGTCGGGCGCTGAATCTGTCCGGCCAGTTCCATATCGAAATTGCCCGGATCGCCGACCAGACCACGATCGCCGATTTTATCGCGCAGCTCGTGTCGCGCTCCTCGCTCATCATCGCGCTCTATTGGCAGCGCCGCGCTGCGCTTTGTGAAAGCCATGCCCATGATCTGCTGCTCAGGGCGCTGGAACGTCACGATGCCGAGGCGGCGGAGCAGGCGATGAAGGAACATCTGCTCGATCTCCTGACCTCGCTCGATTTGAGCGATCGTCCCTCGGTGCCGACGTCTCTGAAAGACGCTTTGGGCTGACCGGGCCATTCCGCTTTGCGGCGGATTTGCGATTGTGCGCCTGCGCCGCGCGAATTAGCGTTGCCGCAAAAAGGGAGGCGGGATGTTCGATCTGGTGATTTTCGATTGCGACGGCGTGCTGATCGACAGCGAGGTAATCTCCGCGCGCATGCTGATCGCCGCCTTGGCCGGCCATGGGGTCGAGATCGACACGGAATATGTCGCGCGCAATTTCCTCGGGCGGAGCTACCCGGTCGTGTTCTCGCAAATCCGCGAGGAATTCGGGGTCACCCTGCCGGAGCGCTTCGAAGAGGAGTATCGCCAGAGGCTGATCGCGGCCTTTCGCGCCGAGTTGGTGCCGATCCCCGGGGTGCGCGATGTGATCCTGCGGCTTGCCGTCCCCTATGCGCTCGCCACCAGTTCGAGCCCGCCACGGCTGGCCGAGTCGCTGGCGATCACCGGGCTCGACGATCTCTTTGCGGGCCGCACGACCACCGCTTCGGAGGTGACCCGCGGCAAACCGGCGCCGGATCTGTTTTTGCACGTGGCGGAAAAATTCCAGGCCGTGCCCGCACGTTGTCTGGTGATCGAGGATTCTCTCGCGGGGGTGCAGGCGGGACTGGCGGCGGGGATGACGGTCTGGCGCTTTACCGGCGGCAGCCATCTGGCCGGGCTCGATCTGGCGTCGTCCGACGCCCCGGCCCCGCAGCGGCAATTTGCATCCTATTCGGATTTCTTCCATTCTGATGCGCAGCTTATGAAAAAGGAACCGCGGCATGGCAAAGGCTAAGGCGCAGGGTAAATCGCAGGGTAAATCTCAAGCCGCGCATGATGAGAGCGACGTGTCCCCGCGCGATCTCGCGGCGCGCGCGGCCTGGCTGTCCTTTGTCGGTGGCATGACCCAGGACCAGATTGCCCAGGAGTTGGGGATTTCGCGCCAGAGGGTGCAGCGGCTCGTTGCTCGCGCCTCGGCCGAAGGGCTGGTCCGTGTGCGGATCGATCATCCGATTGCCGAATGCCTGGAGTTGGAGCGCGGTCTGAAACGCCGCTTCGGGCTCGACGCGGCCTGGGTGTCGCCGCAGATCAGCGGGGCCAGTGATCCGCTGATCGGTCTGGCGCCCTTTGCCGTACCGGTGCTGGAACGCCTGTTCGAACGCGAGGAGGCGAAGGTTTTCGCGCTCGGCACCGGGCGGACGCTGAAAACCGTGGTCGAGCATATGCAGCAGGTCGATGGAGCACGCCACAAGCTGGTCTCGCTGATCGGCAATGTCGCGCCGGACGGCTCCGCCTCGTTTTACGAAGTGATCATGCAACTGGCGGAAAAGATCCGGGCTCGGCACTATCCGATGGCGGCACCGGTCTTTGCCCGCAGCGATGAGGAACTGGCGCTCTATCGCTCGCTGCCGCATGTGAAAGCGTCGCGGGCGCTGGCGAAATCCGCCGATATGGCGATCGTCGGCATCGGCCAGCTCGGCGATGACGCACCGCTCTATGTCGATGGCTTCCTGACGGCGGAGGAGCTTCTGGACCTGCGCGCCGGTGGTGGCGTTGGCGAGATCTGCGGCCATGTGTTCAATCGCGAGGGGCAATATCTCGATCACCCGGTCAACCACCGCATGGTGGGGGTGAGCGTGCCGGTCGGCGATATGCCGGTCTATTGCATCGGCGCGGGCACATCCAAGCTCGAAGCGCTGCGCGGGGCGCTCTCCGGCGGGCTGATTCACGGGCTGTTCACCGATGAGTGGACCGCGAGGGAACTGGTTAACTCCTGATCTGAAAGTGATTTCCGGGCATCAAAGGGCTTTGGTGAAAAGCCCCTTGACAGAAATGCACCTTTAAGTGAGCATTGGTTCATGAAGTGAGCAAATGCTCATATCAAATGGGAGGATACCATGAATACGACTTTTCGCGCCCTGATGGGTGCGTGCGCTCTTGGTGCGCTTGCCGCCGGGGCCTCTGCCGAGACCATCACCATCGCCACCGTGAACAATGGCGACATGATCCGCATGCAGGGCTATACCGACGATTTCACCGCTAAGACCGGCATCGACGTCGAATGGGTGACGCTCGAGGAAAACGTGCTGCGTCAGCGCGTGACCACCGACATCTCGACTAAGGGCGGTGCCTTCGACATCATGACCATCGGCATGTACGAAACCCCGATCTGGGGGGCCAATGGCTGGCTCGTGCCGCTCACCGATCTGTCCGAAAGCTACGACGTCGGGGACATCCTGCCGGCGATGGCGGGCGGTCTGAGCTATGACGGCACGCTCTATGCTGCGCCGTTCTATGGCGAAAGCTCGATGGTCATGTATCGCACGGACCTGATGGAAAAGGCCGGTCTGGAAATGCCGAAGGCCCCGACCTGGGAGTTCATCCGCCAGGCGGCGGCGGCGATGACCGACCGTGATGCCGAAATCAACGGCATCTGCCTGCGCGGCAAGGCCGGCTGGGGCGAAGGCGGGGCCTTCATCACCGCGATGTCCAACTCCTTCGGAGGGCGCTGGTTCGACATGGACTGGAACGCCCAGTTCGACACCAAACCGTGGAAAGATACGCTCGAATTCTTCGTCGGCATGATGAACGAAAGCGGTCCGGCGGGCTATGCCACCAACGGTTTCAACGAAAACCTGTCGCTGTTCCAGCAGGGCAAATGCGGCATGTGGATCGACGCCACCGTGGCGGCCTCTTTCGTGACCAACCCGGAGGATTCCACCGTGGCTGACAGCGTCGGCTTCGCGCTTGCCCCCGACAACGGTCTCGGCAAACGTTCGAACTGGCTCTGGGCCTGGGCGCTGGCGATCCCGGCCGGGACACAGAACGAAGCGGCCGCGAAACAGTTCATCGAATGGGCCACCTCGAAAGACTATATCGAGCTCGTCGCCTCGAAAGAAGGCTGGGCCAATGTGCCGCCGGGCGCACGCAGCTCGCTCTATGAAAACCCGAACTACATCGAAGTGCCCTTTGCCCAGATGACCCTGGATTCGATCCTGACGGCGGACCCGAACAATTCGACGGTCGAGCCTTCGCCCTATGTCGGCGTGCAATTCGCGGCGATCCCCGAATTTGCCGGTATCGCCACCGAGGTCAGCCAGGAATTCTCGGCGGTCTATGCGGGACAACAGAGTGTCGACGAGGCGCTTGAGAAAGCTCAGGCTCTGACCAACGACGCCATGGAAGCTGCGGGTTACCGCTAAGCTCTCCTCCCGAACGGGGGGCGGTCAAACCGCCCCCCAACCCCGCTCGCACATTACACACTGCATATCCGTGATCCGCCCGTCCGCGATCTGAACCGGTTCAGTTCGAACAAGGGGATCGCTGCGCTCTTTCCGCGGTGCCGATCCTCGCAAGTTCCGTTCTGCAAACGCAGGAGGTCTCTCTCATGGCTACCCAGCATTCCCGCTCCGCCGCCCGGCTGATGATGGCGCCCGCCGTCGTCCTGCTTCTGGGTTGGATGCTCATCCCGCTCACCATGACGCTCTATTTTTCGTTCAAGAAATACCTGCCGATGCGTGGTGGCGATCTCGGCTGGGTCGGGTTCGAGAATTACAGCCGATTCCTGTCCTCGTCCTCTTTCTGGCCCAGCATCACCGCGACGCTGATGATCGTCGGCGGCGTGTTGATCATCACCGTCGTGCTCGGGATCTTGCTCGCCATTCTGCTCAACCAGCCGATGTGGGGGCAGGGCGTTGTGCGCATTCTCGTGATCGCCCCGTTCTTCGTCATGCCCACAGTTTCGGCGCTGGTGTGGAAGAACATGTTCATGGACCCGAACTATGGGCTTTTGGCCTATCTCTGGAAATTCTTCGGGGCGCAGCCGGTCGAATGGCTGAGCCAGGCCTCGCTGCCGTCGATCATCATGATCGTGTCCTGGCAATGGCTGCCCTTTGCGACGCTGATCCTGTTGACCGCGATCCAGTCCCTGGACGGCGAACAGCTCGAGGCCTCCGAAATGGACGGCGCCTCGCCGCTCGCCCGTTTTGGCTATATCGTCCTGCCGCATCTGGCGCGCGCGATCACCATTGTGATCCTGATCCAGACGATCTTTCTCCTGTCGATCTTCGCGGAGATTTTCGTCACCACCGGCGGTGCCTTTGGCACCAAGACACTCACCTACCTGATCTTCCAGCGGGTGCTGGAAAGCCAGAACGTGGGCCTCGGCTCTGCCGGCGGTGTCTATGCCATCATCCTCGCCAACATCGTTGCCATCTTCCTGATGCGCATCGTCGGCAAGAATCTCGACGCGTAAGGAGGGCACCATGGCACGCGCAGTGACCCGCAATCGCAAGATCATCAACACCGCCGTTGCTTGGGGGATCGGTCTGCTGATCTTCTTCCCGATCTTCTGGACCATTCTCACCAGCTTCAAGACCGAGGCGACGGCAATCGCCGATCCGCCGGTGCTGTTCAACTTCCACTGGACGCTGGAAAACTATTCGGTGGTGATGGAGCGCTCCAACTATGGCCGCTTCCTCACCAACTCGATTATCATCGCCGGTGGTTCGACCATCCTCGGCATCATCATCGCGGTGCCGGCGGCCTGGTCGATGGCCTTCGTGCCGTCGCCCCGGACCAAGGACATCCTCTTGTGGATGCTCTCGACCAAGATGCTGCCCGCCGTCGGCGTGCTCTACCCGATCTATCTGATGTTCATCCGCATGGGGCTTCTGGACACCCGGCTCGGTCTGGTCATCGTGCTGATGCTGATCAACCTGCCGATCATCGTCTGGATGCTCTACACCTACTTCAAGGAGATCCCCGGCGAGATCCTCGAGGCGGCGCGCATGGACGGGGCCTCTCTCAAGGAAGAGCTGATCTACATCCTGACTCCGATGGCAATCCCGGGCATTGCCTCGACCCTTTTGTTGAACGTGATCCTTGCCTGGAACGAGGCCTTCTGGACGCTCAACCTGACGGCTGCGAAAGCTGCGCCTCTGACCGCCTTCATCGCCAGCTATTCGAGCCCCGAGGGCCTGTTCTACGCCAAGCTCTCGGCCGCCTCGACCATGGCCATCGCGCCGATCCTGATCCTCGGCTGGTTCAGCCAGAAACAACTCGTCAGCGGCCTGACCTTCGGCGCCGTCAAATAAGAAGACATAGGAGACCTGCGACATGGGACGCATTACGCTTGATAAAGTCCGCAAGGCCTTCGGTGATATCGAAGTCATCCCGCCTCTGGACCTGACCATCGAGGATGGTGAATTCGTGGTTTTCGTCGGCCCCTCCGGCTGCGGCAAGTCCACGCTCTTGCGGTTGATCGCCGGGCTCGAGGATGTCTCGGGCGGGCAGATCCGCATCGACCGCGAAGACGCCACCGAGTTGCCGCCGGCGAAACGCGGCCTCGCCATGGTGTTTCAGAGCTACGCGCTCTACCCGCATATGTCGGTGCGCAAGAACATCGCCTTCCCGATGAAAATGGCGGGCGTGCCGCATGACGAGCAGGAGCGCCGCATCGCCTCCGCCGCCAAGGCGCTCAACCTCACCGATTACCTCGACCGCAAGCCGGGGCAATTGTCGGGTGGTCAGCGTCAGCGTGTTGCCATCGGCCGCGCCATCGTGCGCGAACCGGCAGCCTTCCTGTTCGACGAACCGTTGTCGAACCTGGACGCCGCGCTGCGCGTCGGCATGCGGCTGGAAATCTCAGAGCTGCACAAACGCCTCGCCACGACGATGATCTATGTCACCCATGACCAGGTCGAGGCGATGACCATGGCCGACAAAATCGTGGTGCTTCAGGCCGGTCGTATCGAGCAGGTCGGCACGCCGCTCGAGCTCTACAACACGCCGCGCAACAAATTCGTCGCGGGCTTCATCGGCTCGCCGAAAATGAACCTGATCGAGGGGGACGCGGCGACGCAGCATGGCGCGACGACGATTGGCATCCGCCCGGAACACATCGGGATCTCCGCCGAGAGCGGCCTGTGGGAAGGCGTTGTCGGGGTGTCCGAACATCTGGGCTCCGACACGTTTTTCCACGTCAAGGTCGAGGCGGTCGGGGCCGAGCCGCTGACCGTGCGGGCCTCGGGCGAGGTATCGTTGAAATACGGCGATCGGGTGTTTTTGAGCCCCGACATGAAAAACCTGCACAAGTTCGGCGCAGACGGGCTGCGGATCTGATGACGCGGCTGGCTGGAAAAACCGCCCTGATCACCGGGGCAGCCCGCGGCATCGGCTTTGAATTTGCCAAGGCCTATGTCGCCGAGGGTGCGCGGGTGGCGATTGCCGATATCAATATCGAACGCGCGCGGGAAAGCGCCGCCGAGATTGGCGACGCTGCGGTGGCCATCGAGATGGATATCACCGCGCAGGAGAGCATCGATGCCGGTGTCGCGGCCACGATCGACGCCTTGGGCGGGGTCGACATCCTGATCAACAACGCGGCGCTGTTCACCGCCGCGCCGATCATCGAGATCACGCGTGAGGATTATGCCCGTGTCTTCGACATCAATGTCGCGGGCACGCTGTTCACGCTTCAGGCGGTGGCGAGACACATGATCGCCCGCGGCAAGGGCGGCAAGATCATTAATATGGCGAGCCAGGCCGGGCGGCGCGGCGAGGCGCTCGTCGCCGTCTACTGTGCCACCAAGGCGGCGGTGATCAGCCTGACGCAATCGGCCGGGCTCGACCTGATCAAACACGGCATCAACGTCAATGCCATCGCCCCCGGCGTGGTCGATGGCGAGCATTGGGACGGGGTCGATGCCTTCTTTGCCAAATATGAAAACAAGCCTCTGGGTCAGAAGAAAAAGGAGGTCGGCGAATCCGTCCCCTATGGCCGCATGGGCAAGCCTTCGGATCTCACCGGTATGGCGATCTTTCTGGCGTCTGACGAGGCCGATTACATCGTCGCCCAGACCTACAATGTCGATGGCGGGCAATGGATGAGCTGAGACGAAAAGAGCGAGACCAAATCGAGCTGGCTGCGTTGAAAGGATAAGAACATGAAACTCTCGAATGCGACGCTGAATGCGCTGCCTGAAACCATCAAACGGCCGACCTATGACCGCAGCAAGCTCACGCCCGGGATCGTCCATATCGGGCTGGGCAATTTCCATCGGGCGCATCAGTCCTGGTATCTGCACCGGCTGATGCAACAGGGCCTGGCGCAGGACTGGGCCATCATCGGTGCCGGTGTGCGCCCCTATGACGAGGCGATGCGGCTCAAACTCGCGGCGCAGGATTATCTGACCACGCTGATCGAGTTGGACCCGGCCGGCAGCTCCGCCGAGGTGGTCGGCGCGATGATCGATTACGTGCCGATCGAAGAGGGCAATGGCGCGCTGATCGAACGCATGGCCCAGCCGGACATCCGCATCGTCGCGCTCACCGTGACCGAGGGCGGCTATTTCATCGACCCGGCGACCAAGGGCTTCGATGCCAGCCATCCCGACATTCTGCATGACGCGGAAAACCCGTGGCAGCCGCGCACGGCATTCGGGGCGATGATTGCCGCGCTGAAACTGCGCCGCGATCGCGGTGTCGGGCCGTTCACCGGCCAGTCCTGTGACAATCTTCAGGGCAATGGCGCGATCCTGCGGCAGACGCTGGTCTCGCTGGCGCAGATGTCCGATCCGGATCTTGCCGTCTGGATCGATCAGAATTGCAGCTTTCCCAATGCCATGGTCGATTGCATCGTGCCCGCGACGGGGCCGAAGGAACTGGCGCTCGCCGCCGAATTCGGCATCGAGGATCAGGTGCCGGTGACCCATGAGAATTTCCGCCAATGGGTGATCGAGGATGACTTCTGCGCCGGGCGGCCAGATTGGGACAAGGCGGGGGCGACCTTCTCCGACAATGTCCATGGCTATGAGACGATGAAGATCCGCATCCTCAATGGTGGACATCAGGTGATCTCCGATCCCGGTGAGCTTTTGTCGGTCGGGACGATTTCCGCCTGTATGGACCACCCGCTGATCTCGGCGCTGTTCGAGAAAGTCGAACGCGAAGAGATCATGCCGCATGTCGCACCGGTGCCGGAATTCACGCCGCAGACCTATGTGGCGCTGATCCAGAAGCGCTTTTCCAATCCGAAGATCGTCGACACCACCCGCCGCGTGGCCTTTGATGGCTCGTCGCGGCATCCGGGGTTTCTCGTGCCCTCGATCCGCGCCTGTCTCGATCGCGACATGCCGGTGGTGGGGCTGGCGCTCGTCTCGGCGCTTTGGGCGCGCTATTGCCTCGGCACGATGGAAGACGGCTCCATCATCGAGCCCAACGACCCCTTCTGGTCCGATCTCACGGCGCTGGCCGCCAAGGCCAAGGAGGAGCCGAAAGCCTGGTTGTCGATGCGGCACATCTATGGCGATCTGCAGGACGATCCACGCTTTGCCGCGCCTTTCGCACGCTGGTTGTCGATCCTCTATTCCGAAGGGGTCGAGGCGGCGTTGAAAGCCTATCTCGTCTGAGGGCGGAGCAAGCGGGCGAGATTGGCCAGCGCGAAAATCAGCGCGGCGATGCAGACGATGGTCGGGCCGGTTGGCGTGTCGAAGGCAAACGCCGCCTCGATCCCCCCCAGCACCGACAGGGCGCCGATGCCGGTGGCGATCAGCGCCATGCGTTCCGGGGTGCGGGCAAAGCTCCGGGCACTGGCTGCGGGGATCAGCAGCATCGCGGCGATCAACAGGGTGCCGACGACCTTGATCGCCACGGCCACCACCAGGGCCAGCGCCACCGACAGGACCATCTGTTCGCGTTTTGGCGAGAGGCCCGAAGCGATTGCCAGATCCGGGTTGAGCGTTGTCGTCAGAAGCGCCGACCAGCGCCAGTAGAGCAGCGCCAGCACCAGCGCCGCACCGGTCCAGATCACTGCCAGATCGCCCTTGCTGACGGCGAGGATATCGCCAAACAGATACGCCATGAGATCGACCCGAACCCCGGGGACGAAGGACACGGCCACCAATCCGAAGGCCAGCGAACTATGCGCTGTCACGCCCAGAAGCGTGTCCATGGCAAAGCCGCGGCCCGATAGGTTCGACACGGTGAGCGCCATGATCAGGGCCAGCGCCAACACGCCCGCGAAAATCGAGACGTTGAAGCTCAGGGCCAGCGCCACGCCGAGGATCGCGGCATGGGCTGTGGCATCGCCGAAATAGGCCATCCGGCGCCAGACAACGAAACAGCCCAGAGGGGCGGCCGCGAGCACAACGCCCAGCCCGGCGAGAATGGCGCGGACCAGGAAATCATCCAACAGGTTCATGCCGTCTCTCCATGGTCGTGCGGGTGGTCTTGGCTGTCGCCATGAGTGCGATCATGACTGTGATCGTGCATATGCACTTGCTGGCCATGATGGGCCTCGTGGTCATGATCGAGATCGCAGTGGTCGTGATTGTGATCGTGTCGGTAAAGCGCCAGCGCCCCATGGGTGCCGGTGCCGAACAGCGCGCGATACTCGGGCGCCGAGGCGACGTGTTCCGGCGCGCCGTGACAACAGACATGGCCATTGAGGCAGACCACCCGGTCCGAGGCGGCCATCACCACATGCAGCTCATGCGAGACCATCAGCACGGCACAGCCCTTGTCGCGGCGCAGGGCCTCGACCTGGGCATAGAAATCGGCGGAGCCGGGCTGATCGAGCCCCTGTGTGGCCTCGTCGAGAATGAGAAGCTCCGGTTCGGTCAGCAGGGCACGGGCCAGGAGCACACGCTGAAACTGCCCGCCCGACAGATCGGTCATCTGATGATTGCAAAGATGTCCGGCGCCGGCATCGTCAAGTGCCGCATGGGCGGCCTCATCGCTCACGCGATTGGGCAGGGACAGGAAGCGACGCACGGTGAGCGGCAGGGTCGGATCGATATGCAGCTTTTGCGGCACATAGCCGATCTTGAGCCCCTTTTGGCGATTGATACGCCCGCTCTCGGGGTGAAGCGCGCCGATGATGACTTTCAGCAGCGTGGATTTGCCAGAACCGTTCGGTCCGACGATGGTGACGATTTCGCCGGGCTCAAGGGTCAGGGAGACGTGATCGAGCACCTGCCGCCCGCCAAGGCGCAAAGAGATGCTGTCGAGGGAGACCAGGCTCATGCGTCTTCCTTCTCGAGGCAATTGGGGCAAGTGCCCTCGGCCTCGAGCACGGCCCGGGAGATCCGGAAACCGGTGGCCTCGGCGATCTGGCTCATCAGGCTGTGAGAGGGATCGGTTTCGGCCTCCGCTACGGCGTGACAGCTGGTGCAGATCAGAAAGGCCGGGGTGTGACGATCCTCGGGGTGCGCGCAGGCAATGAACGCGTTCAATCGCTCGATCTTATGCGCCAGCCCATGTTTGGTCAGGAAGTCCAGCGCCCGATAGGCCACCGGCGGCTGGCTGCCGAACCCGTCCTCGGACAGCCGGGCCAACACGTCATAGGCGCCGAGCGCGCGGTGTTCCTCGAGCAGGATCTCGAGTGCCCGCTGACGCACCGGGGTGAGTTGCAACCCGGCGTCACGACACATGCGGTCTGCCGCGGCCACCGCATCCTGGACGCAATGGCTATGATCATGTTTGGCAAATCCGATCGGGTTCGGGTCCATTTCCGGCATCTGTTCCAGGCCCTTTTTATGGCGAGTGGCGGTTTGGGGAAGGAATGTCTTGATATGTTATACTATGACATGTATGAGCCACAACCATGTAATAACATAACGCATCAAGTCGAGGCCTCCATGATCCTTCGTTCCGCTTTTATTTCCTTGCCGATCCTTGCCGCCACCCAGGGCGCTTTTGCCGAGGTGCCCAATGTCCTCACCGATATGGCGCCGGTGCAATCGCTTGTGCAACAGGTGATGGGTGATCTTGCCAGTCCGGTGGCGCTGATGCCGGCGGGGGCCTCGCCGCATGGCTATGCGCTGAGCCCGTCGGACGCGAAAGCGCTGCAATCCGCCGACATCGTGTTCTGGACCGGATCGCGAATCGAACCCTGGCTCGACGAGATGATCGACAAGGTGGCGGGACATGCACGTTCCGTCCCGCTGGCCGAGGTCGAGGGCGCGACCGTGCTCGCTCTGCGCGAAGGCGCGACCTTCGAACGCCATATCCATGACGACGAGGGCGATGAGCACGCGGAGGAACATGCGGATGACCATGGCGAGGAGCAGGCCGATGCGCATGATGAGCACTCGGATGAGCATGATGACCATGCGGAGGAACACGGTGACGCGCAGGACGCCGAGACCATGGCGCATGACGATGAACACGATCACGATGAGGTCGGCCATGATGAACATGATCACGACGACCATGATCTGTCGGGAACCGACGGTCACGCCTGGCTCGACCCGATGAATGGTCGTCTGTGGCTCGGGGTGATTGCCGAGACCCTTTCCGAAGCGGACCCGGAGAATGCCGACAGCTATCGCGCCAATGCCGCGGCCGCGCAGGCGGAGCTCGATCAGGTGATCGCCCGGATCGAGGGTGAGCTTGCGCCGATTTCCGACATGCGCTTCATCGTCTTCCATGATGCCTATAACTATTTCGAGAACCGTTTCGGCCTCGCGGCCGCCGGGGCGATTTCGCTGTCCGACGCTTCTGCGCCGAGCCCGGCGCGCATCCGCGAGATCCAGGACACGATCAAGGCGCAGCAAGTCACCTGTGTCTTTTCCGAGCCGCAGTTCAATCCCGGTATGGTGAAAACCGTGCTCGACGGCACCGAGGCCCGCACCGAAGTGATCGACCCGATGGGGGCCGCTCTTGAGCCCGGCGCCGGGTTCTACACGGCCCTGATGGAGGAGATCTCCGGGGCCTTCCTCGCCTGTGCCGGCAAGTGAACCGACAGGGCGCTCCGTTCAGGGGCGCCCGATGCCGGGCCGGGCGTGCCTTGCCATCAGGACAGGCGCTCCGGCCAAGGCCGCGACCGGCTGGTAAAAAAATCCGGCGGGCAGGGGGCGATGCCCTTGTTTGAGCCGGATGCGGGCTTTACATCCACAGGCATGACTGTCCGCATTCCTTTTCTGAAATCCCCCTCTCGGGTCAATGTTATCCGTCTCAATGGCGCGATCATGACACGGCAGGGCGGTCTCAACGATCAGAGCCTCGCCCCGGCGATTGAACGCGCATTCCGCAAGGGCAAACCGACCGCGGTGGCGCTCTCGATCAATTCCCCGGGTGGCTCGCCGGTGCAATCCTCGCTGATTGCAGCGCGGATCTCACGTCTGGCCAAGGAAAAGGAAATCCCGGTCTATGCCTTTGTCGAGGATGTCGCGGCCTCGGGCGGCTATTGGCTGGCCTGTGCCGCCGACAAGATTTTCGTCGATCCGAGCTCTATCGTCGGCTCGATCGGGGTGATCTCGGCGGGCTTCGGCTTTACCGATTTCATTGCGCGGCATGGCATCGAGCGGCGGGTCTATACCTCTGGCAAATCGAAGAGCCAGCTCGACCCGTTCCGGCCGGAAAACCCCTCCGACATCGAGCGGCTCAAATCCTTGCAGGCGGAGATCCATGAGGCCTTCATCGCTCATGTGCGTGCCTCGCGCGAAGAACGGCTGTCGAAAGAGATCGAGTTGTTCGATGGCACCTTCTGGACCGGTCAAAAGGGCGTCGAACTGGGGCTCGCGGACGGCATCGGTCATCTCGTTCCGATGATGAAAGAGATCTATGGCGACAAGGTGCGGCTTTCGGTTTTCGGTCCGAAACGTCCGCTCCTGCGCCGTTTCGGCACCGAGCTTGCGGCCGGGATGAGCGGTCAAATCGAGGAACGCGCGCTTTGGGCGGCTTACGGGTTGTGAGCCTATGATATTCAAGATCATCTCTGTCTTTCTGATCTTCATGATGGTCTTGGCCATTTTCGGTCGCCTGCGCTTTCCCGGACAACAAAAACTCAAAGATCTGAAATGCCCGCGCTGCGGGCGTTACAGGATCGGCAAGGGCGCTTGCGCCTGTGAAAAGGGCAAACCCTGATGGATTTCATTTCTGCGATTGCCGGGCTCGTGCTTTTGCTGGTGGCGGGCGACATGCTGGTGCGGGGCGCGGTGAACCTGTCGCTGCGGCTGGGCGTGCCGGCGCTGATCGTCTCGCTCACCATCGTCGCCTTCGGCACATCTGCGCCGGAGCTGCTGATCTCGGTCTCGGCCATCGCCGAGGGCGTGCCGGGGCTGGCGCTCGGCAATGTGATCGGCTCGAACACTGCCAATATCCTTTTGGTGCTCGGGATTCCGGCGCTGATCTCGACCCTGCATGTGATCGACAATTCGACCCGGGCCTCCTATCTGCAGATGATCGGTGCCTCCGTGCTCTTCATCCTGCTGGCGATGCGCGGCACGTTCGACTGGATCTCCGGCATCGTGCTGCTTCTGGCCTTGTTCGCCATGCTCGCCCATGCGGTCTATCTGGCCCGTTGTCATCGCAGCGCTTCGAAAGCCGAGGCGGCGGAGATGGAGGAAGAAGAGGTCGAGGGCGCCGATCCGGGCATGCCATGGTGGAAGATCGTGATCTTCCTGATGCTGGGTCTCATCGGTCTGCCCTTGGGCGCGGAGATCCTTGTCGATGCCTCGACCAATATCGCCCGCGCTTACGGCGTCTCGGAGACCGTGATCGGGTTGACGCTGGTGGCGCTTGGCACTTCCTTGCCGGAACTGGCGACCACGGTGATGGCCGCGCTGCGCAAACAGGCGGATGTCGCCTTTGGCAATGTCATTGGCTCGAACATGTTCAACCTTCTGGGCATCATCGGCGTGTCGAGTCTGGTCGGCACCTTGCCGGTCGAACCGGAACTGATGGATTTCGACATCTGGGTGATGCTTGGCTGTTCCGTCCTTCTCGGTGTTTTCGTGTTGCGCCGCATCGATATCACCCGGCTTTGGGGTGTCGTGCTTTCCACCCTATATATCCTCTACGTTCTGGCGGTCCTGAACTGAGGGAGGAGACATGACGAGGCGAAACGCGCTGGTCACGGGGGCTGGGCGCCGGCTCGGCCGGGCCATGGCTCTGTCCTTGGGCAAACAAGGGTACGATGTCGCGCTGCATTGCCACAGCTCGACGGAAGAGGCCGGGGCGGTGGCCGCGGAATTGCGCGCCATGGGGCGCAGGGCCGAAGTTCTCACTGCGGATTTCCTGAACGAGACCGAGGTTTCAGAGCTTTTGCCGCGTGCGGTCGAAGCCCTGGATGGGCCTTTGAGCCTGCTGGTCAACAATGCCTCGATCTTTGAAGAGGATCGGTTGGAGACGGTTTCGCGCGAGAGCTGGGACCGGCATATGGAAAGCAATCTGCGGGCGCCTTTTGTCCTGACACAGAGCTTTGCGGCACAGGTGGCCGAGCCGCTGCTTGCCAAGGATGGACGTCCGCTGTCGCAGGGGCTGGTGGTCAATATGATCGATCAACGGGTCCGCAAGCTGACGCCGCAATTCATGAGCTACACGCTGGCGAAATCGGCGCTCTGGACCCTGACCCAAACCGCGGCGCAGGCGCTGGCACCGAGGGTGCGTGTCAATGGCATCGGGCCGGGGCCGACCTTGCAAGGCGCGCGCCAGTCCGAAGAGGCGTTTGCCGCCCAGCAAAAGGCGACGCTTCTGCAGCGTGGGGTTGACCCGGAAGATGTTTGTGCGGCGCTGACCTATTTGCTCAACGCCCCCGCCGTGACAGGGCAGTTGGTCTGCCCGGACAGCGGCCAGCATCTGGCTTGGGAAACCGAAGACGTCATGGGGCGAGAGTGACCTTAGGGAAGTCTGGAGCGAAGCCGGGACGCGAAAGTTTTGCACCTGCGCCGTGATTGTTTCAATTCCGTTACCAAAATGTAAAGTAAATCAATGCTTTGTGAGGAGGGTATTTTTTTATCCTTTAAAAACAGCGCATTGAGAAAGTGATCATAAATTGGGCAATGTGGCGAAAAGGCGTGAATCCAAGGGAAAAATCCAGTTCACGAAAACTTATCGGCAGGGTTATCCACAGGAATGGTGGATGAGTTAGCCCTTGCCCTTGGAGCCAGAAGGTTGCAGCCATAGGGAGGAATCAGAGAGGCAAAATGAGCGAGGAAATCGAGAGCGCGAATTCGGAGCGACACCTTGTCGCCCCCGCCCGCGGTCACAAGGTGATCGAGGCCTATCTGCGCACGCTTGACGGGTCTCCGGGCGTGTATCGGATGCTCGATCCGGAGCATAACGTGCTCTATGTCGGCAAGGCCAAGAACCTGCGCAACCGGGTGTCGAACTATGCCCGGCCGCAAGGCCACTCGGCCCGCATCGCCAAGATGATTTCCGAGACCTCGCAGATGATGTTTCTGACCACCAGGACAGAGACCGAAGCGCTGCTTCTCGAACAGAACCTGATCAAACAGCTCAAGCCGCGCTACAATGTGCTGCTGCGCGACGACAAGAGCTTTCCGAATATCCTCGTGACCCATGATCACGACTTCCCGCAGATCACCAAGCATCGCGGCGCCAAGAAACGCAAAGGCTCCTACTATGGTCCTTTCGCTTCCGCCTCCTCGGTCAACCGCACATTGAACCAGTTGCAGAAGGTCTTTCTGTTGCGGAACTGTTCGGACATCGATTTCGAGACCCGCACGCGGCCCTGTCTGCAATATCAGATCAAACGCTGCACCGCGCCCTGCGTCGGCAAGATCTCGAAAGCGGAGTATGCCGAACTGGTGACAGAGGCAGAGCGGTTCCTGCAAGGCCGCGACAAGGGGCTGCAGGAACGTCTGGCGCATGAAATGCAGGAGGCCTCCGATGCGATGGAGTTCGAAAAGGCCGCAGGCCTGCGCGACCGCATCCGGGCGCTGACCAATGTCCAGACCGCGCAGGGCATCAATCCGCGCACGGTGGGCGAGGGCGATGTCATCGGGCTGCATATGGAGGGCGGGCAGGCCTGCGTTCAGGTGTTTTTCATCCGCGCGCATCAGAACTGGGGCAACAAGGATTTCTATCCCAAGGTCAATGGGGCAGAGGCCGAAGAGGTCCTGGCCGCCTTCATCGGGCAATTCTACGAGAAACGCGAAGCGCCGCGTCAGCTCATCCTGTCGCATGACATCGAGGAACGCGCACTGATGGAAGCGGCGCTCTCTGAGAGCGCGGGCAAGAGGGTCGAGATCCTCGTGCCCCAGCGCGGTGAAAAGGCGGAACTCATCGCGTCGGCTGTGCGCAACGCGCGCGAGAGCCTCGGGCGCAAGATGTCCGAAAGCGCGGCGCAGGGTCGCTTGCTCGAAGGGCTCAAGGAGGCCTTCGACCTGCCCAATGTGCCGCAGCGCATCGAGGTCTACGACAACTCGCATATTCAGGGTGCCCATGCGGTCGGCGGCATGATCGTCGCCGGGCCTGAGGGCTTCATGAAAAACCAGTACCGCAAATACAATATTCGCGGCGACGAACTCACCCCGGGCGACGATTTCGGCATGATGAAAGAGGTGCTGACACGGCGCTTCAAACGATTGCTCAAGGACGATCCGGAGCGCGACAAGGGGCTCTGGCCCGATCTCCTGCTGATCGATGGTGGTGCCGGTCAGGTCTCCGCCGTGCATGAGATCATGCGCGACTATGGAGTCACGGATGTGCCGATGATCGGCGTGGCCAAGGGCATCGACCGCGATCAGGGCAAAGAGGAATTCCACCGCATCGGTCATCGCCCGATGGCGCTCAGGCGCAACGACCCGGTGCTCTATTTCATCCAGCGCATGCGCGACGAGGCGCACCGGTTTGCCATCGGCACGCATCGGGCGAAACGCTCGAAAGCCATCGGGATCACCAGGCTCGACGATGTCCCCGGCATCGGAGCCACCCGCAAACGCGCGCTCTTGGCGCATTTCGGCTCGGCCAAGGCGGTCGAAGGCGCCAATCTCGCGGATCTCAAGGCCGTGGACGGGATTTCCGAGAAAGTGGCCCAGACCATCTACGACTTCTTCCATGAACAGGGCTGAGGGCGTAAAGAGAACGACATGACCTGGACCGTTCCCAATATCCTCACCGTCTTCCGGCTGCTTTGCGCGCCGGGTGTGGCGCTCGTCTTTCTGATCCTGCCGCGGCCTTTGGCCGATTGGCTGGCGCTGGTGCTGTTCATCACCGCCTCGTTGACCGATTTCATCGATGGCTATCTGGCGCGCAAATGGGACCAGATGTCGAAATTCGGGGCCATGCTCGACCCGATCGCCGACAAGGCCATGGTGGTCACCGCCATCGCGGTGCTGACCATGTTGCACGGGGTGAACACGCTGATCGTGGTGCCGGCGGCGCTGATCCTCTTGCGCGAGACATTCGTGTCCGGGCTCCGCGAATTCCTCGGCGATACCGCCGGGACGCTCAAGGTCACGAAACTGGCGAAATGGAAGACCACGGCACAGATGGTCGCCATCGCCACGCTCTTTGCCTATGGCGCGGTGGATTTCGCACCACTCTTTACTCTGGGCATTCTGATCTTCTGGATCGCCGGGCTGCTCACCGTGATGACCGGCTGGGATTACCTCTCGAAAGCCCTACCTTTCCTGCGGGAGGAGCCGAAATGATGGACCTGCTCTATTTTGCATGGGTGCGCGAGCGTACCGGCGTGCCGCGCGAGAAGATTGAGACCACGGCGGCGACGGTCATGGATCTGGTCGAGGAGCTGAAAGCGCGGGACGAGAATTACGCGCTGGCTTTCGCCGATCTGAAATCTCTGCGCGTGTCGCTGGATCAGGAGCTTGCCGATTTCGACGCCCCGCTTGAAGGCGTGCGCGAGGTGGCGTTTTTCCCGCCGATGACCGGTGGCTGAGATGAAGATCCTTGTGCAAGCCGAGGATTTCGATCTCGCCCAGGTCCTGAAGGGCTTTGGCAAGGCCCCCAACACCGGTGCGACCGTCTCGTTCACCGGTCTGGTGCGCGATGACAGCGGCACGCTGGAATATATGGAAATCGAACATTACCCCGGCATGTGCGAGGCGGCGATCGGCAAGATTGCCGAGGAGGCCCGGACGCGCTGGGCGCTGACCGATTGTCTGGTGATCCACCGCTACGGCAAGCTCCGCCCCGGCGATCAGATCATGATGGTCGCCACCGCCGCACGGCATCGGGTCGAGGCCTTCGAAGCCGCCGAATTCCTGATGGATTACCTGAAATCCCGCGCGCCCTTCTGGAAGAAGGAAGTGACCCGCGAGGGCGCCGAATGGGTTGCCGCGAAAGATGCCGATGAGGAGGCGCTCAAGCGCTGGTGACGTCAGCCCCGATAGCGGAACGCCTCGACAAAGCGGCTGAAGGCCGGAGAGGCCAGGCGCCGGTTCGGGTAATACAGGTGATAGCCCTGAATCGGCGGGCACCAATCTTCGAGCGCCACTTGCAATTCTCCTCTGTCGATATAAGGCTGCGCCAGATCTTCGGGCACGAAAGCCAGCCCCAGCCCGTCGACCGCCGCCTGCAATACCGGGATGATCCCGTCATAGGTCAGCTGGCCGTGCACCCGCACCTCGAGCTCGCGCCCGTCCTTTTCGAATTCCCAGGCATAGAGCCCCCCCGCCGAGGTCAGGCGCAGGTTGATACATTGGTGGTTGGTCAGATCGCGCGGGTGTTCCGGGGCCGAGCGTCGGGCAAAATACGCCGGCGTGCCGACCACCAGAAAGCGCCAGTCCGGCCCGATCCGCACCGCGATCATATCCTTGCTCACCGATTCCCCGAGCCGGACGCCGGCATCGAATTTCTCGCCGACGATGTCGACGAACCCGTCATTGATCGACAGTTCGACATTCACATCCGGGTAGTCTTTCAGGAACTGCGCCAGCCGGGCACGCAACAGCGTGACCACGGGATGCGACCCGGCGCTGATCCGCAGCGTGCCCGACGGTTTGTCGCGCAAGGCACTCAGGGCATCGAGTTCGAACCGGATCTGGTCGAAATGCGGGGCGACGGCCTGTAGCAACCGTTCACCGGCCTCCGTCGTGGAGACGCTGCGCGTGGTGCGCGCCAGCAGCCGAAGCCCCAAACGTTCTTCCAGCGCCCGGATGGTATGGCTCAGCGCCGAGGGCGACAGGCCAAGCTTTGCCGCCGCCTTGGTGAAGCTGTTTTCCGAGGCGACGGCGATAAACGCGCGCAGCTCGGCCATCTCGTCCCGCGCCATTGCTGAATCCCACTCACAAGTTCATGCAAATTATAGCGTCTAATCGCATGGCCTTGCCAGCGCTATATTCCGTTCAATCGAACTGCTCAGGAGAACGGACAATGGATATCACACGTGCAAACACCTTTCCGACCATGGCCGGGCCGACCGACTGGTTTACCGGCTCCGTTGAGGTCGAACTGCTTTTCAACCTGCATGACAAGGACCGCGTTGGCGGGGCGAATGTCACGTTCCAGCCGGGGGCCCGCACCGCGTGGCACACGCACCCGCTGGGCCAGACCCTGATCGTCACCGCCGGCAAGGGGCTGGTGCAACGTTGGGGTGGCCCGATCGAAGAAATCAACCCGGGCGATGTCGTTTGGTTCGCCCCCGGCGAGAAACACTGGCACGGCGCGGCTCACGACAGCGCCATGACCCATACGGCGATTCAGGAACTCCAGGACGGCAAGAGCGTCGACTGGATGGAACAGGTCTCCGACGAACAATACGGCGCCTGAGCGCGCCTCTCCCAAAACACATAAAGGAACAGAATCATGATTCAGGATAAAGTCGTCATCATCACCGGTGCCTCCTCCGGTATCGGCGAAGCCAGTGCCAAGGAACTCGCCGCCAAAGGTGCGAAAGTCGTGCTCGGTGCCCGTCGCGAGGACAAGCTCAAGCAGATCGCCGACGACATCAAGGCCGCGGGTGGCGAAGCCGTCTATCAGGTGCTCGACGTGACCAAGGTCGAAGATAGCGAAGCCATCGTGAAACTGGCGAAAGACACATTCGGCGGGCTCGATGCGATCCTGCTCAACGCAGGCATCATGCCGGTCTCCAACGTCTCGGCGCTGAAAACCGGTGAGTGGAAAGAGATGGTCGATGTGAATATCAACGGGGTTCTGAACGGGGTTGCGGCGGTCATGCCGACATTCACCGAACAGAAATCCGGTCACATCCTCGCCATTTCCTCGGTTGCCGGGATCAAGGCCTATCCGGGCACGGCCGTTTATGGCGGCACCAAATGGTTCGTGCGGGACTTCATGGAATGCCTGCGCATGGAATCGGCCACGGAAGGCACCAACATCCGCACCGCGACCCTCTACCCGGCGGCGATCAACACCGAGTTGTTGAACACCATCACCGATGAAGGCGCCGCCGCTGGCATGGCCGGGCTCTACGACGCCTTCGGTATCTCCCCCGATCGCATCGCCAAGGTGGTCAGCTTCGCACTCGACATGCCGGAAGACACCACGGTGAACGAATTCACCGTCGGCCCGGCCAACCAGCCCTGGTAAGCCGCAGAGCGACAGCTGGCGAATTCAGATGTGCTGCGGCCATTTGGGACTGTCGTGCGAAAACAAAAGAACCCGGCGCGTGTTTGCGCCGGGTTTTCTTGACTTGGATGCATGCGTGTTGCGCTTCCGCGCGGCTTTTCAGCTGGCGTTGATCCGTTCGATATAGGCGCGCAGCTCTTCGGCCTCTTGCCGGGCTTCGCGCAGTCCTTCCATCGCGGCGCGGAGTTCCGCTTCGGTCTGGTTGCCCTGATTGGTCAGCTCGGCCTCGCGCTGCTGGTAATAGGCGATGGCCTGTTCGCGCTGTTCCTCGGCCTCGTGCAATTGCTGCGCCATGGTGTCGAGATCGGTCATCTCGCCCTGGGCCACGCGCACGAAGCGGTGGATCAGCCAATGGGCGAACCAGCCCACCAGAAAGGCGATGAAAAGCACAATCGCCGTGGCGATGATCAATTCGATTCTGTTCATTGCGTGTCCCCGTCCGCCTCTGGCGCGCTATCTGTCGTGTCTTCCGTGGTGCTGTCTGCTGTCGTGGCGTCGCTGCCGGTCGTTTCCGCCACCGCGTCATTGGGGGCCGGGGCCTCGTCACCCGTTGCGTCCTGCCCGGTCGCGGTTTGAGCCGCCGCGGCCTCTTCCGGGGCAGTTTCGCCCAACAGTTTGAATTCGATCCGGCGGTTGTCCTCGCGGCCTTCTTCGGTGTCGTTGTCGGCGATCGGCTCGCTCTCGCCATAGCCCTTGGCGACAAAGTCGACTCCGGCGACGCGCCGCATCAACAGCCCGTCCAGGACGGAATTGGCGCGCTGGGTCGACAGGTTCAGGTTCATGGTCTCGCGCCCCTGGCTGTCGGTGTGGCCGCCGATTTCAATCTCGACCTCTTCGCAATCCTTGAGCGCCTCGGCGATCCGGTCCAGCGTGTCATTGGCCGCGACGTTCAGCTCGACCGAGCCGGGATCGAAGACGATCTTGGAGGCGGCGACGATGTCATTGGCCCGGGCGACGCATTCTTCGGGTGTCGGCAGGTTGAGGATCGGATCGAGCTTTTTCACATAGGTGACATCGATGGTGAAATCCTCGCCATCGCCGAGCTTCTCGGCCAGAATTCTTGCGATATTGGCCTTTGCGGCCGGGTTGCCGGTCTCGCCGCGGATCGCGACCGTGTCTTCGCTCATGGTGGCCGAGCCGCGATTCAGCTCGGACAATGCCTCGATTGCAGCCATCGCCCGGAGCGACCACCCCGAGGGCAGCCCCTCATCGACCCGCATGGCGGAGTAGAGCGATTGCGTGCCGAAAGCGGCCTTGGCCAGAGCTTCGGTCGCCAGTTTGCTGCGATCGTCCGAGATCCGGCCGCGCAATTGCGTTTGCCCTTCCGGAGAGCGGATGACGATGAATTCGGGACGGCTGTCCTCATCGGCCACCTCTTCGGGGCGCAGAAGCGTGCTGTGCACGGTGAAGGTCGCGGGCAGATCGGCCTGAAGCTCGCCCACCACCTCGTCAAACAGCGCCTCGGAGGTGCCTTCGGCGGCGATCAACGTGACATCGCCGTCGCTGAAGGTGATGCTGCCCTGACCCAGTTGCTGCAAAGCGCGCATGCCGGTTTCCACCGCCGCCGCCCATTGGCCGGACGGGGCGCCCAGCCCGATGGTGCAATTCGGCTCGTCGATGCCGGCGGCCTTGGCGGCAGCGAGAATACGGGCGTGACCGGCCGGGGTTTCGGCGACACAGGCGTCGAAATGCGGCCCGCTCTCATCGATCAGGAACCGCGCAGTAAAGGGCGTGATCACCGGGCGCGGGGCCGAGATATTGAGCTCCACCGGCACGGTCTCCGGCAGGGCCTTGGTCAAGGCGCGCTCGAAACTTGCCTGTTGCGCCTTGCTGTCCGCCAGGGCCGTCAGTGTGATCTGATCCGTGGCCAGCGAGATTTTCGACCGCGGCAGGAGCGCCATGGCATCGAGACCGAAATCCGTCGTCTCCGGCCAGTTTTCCGGGGCCGGGTAATCGGCCTGTTCCAGAAAATCCGCAACCGAGCCGGTGCCGCTGGCTTTCTTGAGCCGTTCGACGAAAGCCTCGCGATCCCAGGCGGCGGGGACCAGCCCGATCAGCGATATGCCACTGTCATTGCGCAGGATTTCGATCGAGAAACGCGGCGCGGCAATCGCCTGTTTCTGGACCACATTCATCACGTTCATCACCCGGGCCGGATCGACCACATGGCCGGCGGCGCGTTGTGCCGCGAGCTGGGTCTGCTCGTCCGGTGCCGTGCCGGTCAACACGATCTGCAAGCCGTCGCCCTGAACATCGACCCAATCGTAACCTTGCAGATTCAACTCGTTCACGACGGCCTTGGTCGAGGTGGTTTCGATCACCTTTGCGCCGATGGTCGCTCCGGCGAGGCTGAGGACCACACCGGCAAGAATGGCGGCAAAAATCGGCAGTATATGTGAGATACGCATCAGGGGATGAAACGCCTGTTTGTGAGATTTGGGCCTTTTATTAGGCGGTTCCCCGCTGGTCTGCAATCACAGGAAGATCGCGACGGCAAGAAACAGCGCAGCCAGGAACCCGGTGTCGCGATTGGCCCGGAACAGCCGCAGGCAGACATCCGGGTTCTCGGTGTCGAGCTTGGCCATCTGCCATGTCATATGCAGCCCCATCGCCCAGGGCGCGCCAAGTGCCACTACGAGCGCCAGCACCGAGCGTTCGGAGAGCGCCTCGATCACGCCTCCGGCCATCAGCACGACAGTGAGCACGAGAAAGCGTTTGAGCCAGCGGGGCGTCTCCTCGCCAAACCGCCGCGCGGTGGATTTCACGCCGATGAGCGCATCGTCTTCCTTGTCCTGATGGGCATAGATCGTGTCGTAGAAAATCGTCCAGGCGATGCCTGCGAGGTAGAGCATCACCGGGGCCATGGTGAGTTCACCGGCCACCGCCGCATAGGCCAGCAGCGCGCCCCAGTTGAAGGCGATGCCCAGGAAGACCTGCGGCCACCAGGTGAAGCGTTTGGCAAAGGGATAGACCGCCACCGGCAGGAGCGAGGCGATGCCGAGGACAATGGCCAGCTTGCCGAAGCTCAGAAGGATCACAAAAGCGACAAGGCTCTGGACCACCATCCAGATCGCCGCCTGTTTCACCGTCACCTGACCCGAGGGGATCGGGCGGCTCTTGGTGCGCGCGACCTTGTCGTCGATATCGCGATCGGTGATGTCGTTCCAGGTGCAGCCGGCCCCACGCATCAGAAAGGCGCCGAGCGAACAGCCGATCAGGATCCAGATGGCGCGTGGGCTGAGCGACCCGGCCTCGGCAGAGGCCAGAAGCGCGCCCCACCAACAGGGGATGAGCAACAGCCATGTTCCCGCCGGGCGGTCGGCCCGCGACAGGCGCAGATAGGGCAAGGCCCAGGCCGGAGCGTATCTGTCCACCCAATTGCCTTTGACGGCGTCGGCCACTTGTCCGGCGGTTGCCGCTGTCTGCTCTGGCGTCACGCGCTTATCGGTCATATGTAGGGTCCATGATTGAAGCAAAGATCAGGCTCTATGTAGATCACCCTCTGGCCGAGGGGCAATCCATTCCTCTGGAACGGGATCAGGCGCATTATCTTTTCGGGGTGATGCGGCTCTCCGAGGGCGCTCCTGTCGCGCTGTTCAATTCCCGCGACGGCGAATTCGTCGCTGAGGTGACCCTGGCCGGCAAACGCGGTGGCGAGCTCACCTGTATCGCCAAGACCCGGGAATTGCAGATGCCGCCGGATCTCTGGCTGATCTTTGCCCCGATCAAGAAGGCGCGGACGGATTTCATCGTCGAGAAGGCCGCTGAGATGGGCGCGCGCCGGATCCTGCCGGTGGGCACCGATTTCACCAATTCCGAGCGCATTCGCCAGGACCGGTTGCAGGCCCATGCCGTCGAAGCCGCCGAGCAATGCGGCGGCACCTATGTGCCCGAGGTCGCCGATCTCATGAAACTCGACCGGCTTTTGGCGGATTGGGACGAAGAACGTCAGATCATGTTCTGCGACGAGACACTTGTCGGTGCAGCCGAGGCGCTTGGTGAGGTGAGGGGGGGCAAATGGGCCATCCTGATCGGGCCTGAGGGCGGGTTCTCGGAGGCGGAGCGCAAACGCCTCCATGCCTTGCCCTATGCCCATGCCGTCTCGCTCGGGCCCCGCATCCTGCGCGCCGATACGGCTGCGGTCGCGGCACTCACCGTCTGGCAACAGCAGCTTGGCGACTGGAGCGCGACATGATCCGCAAAGCGGTTGCGGCGGATGTCCCGCAGCTCACCGAGTTTCTCACCCGCCATATCGAGACCTCGATGTTCCTCTTGGGCAATCTCGAGGCCCATGGAGTGTCCGGCAGCGACCATCCGCATGCCACGACCTATTACCTGCGTCTCGCGGGTGAGGAGATCACCGGCGTGTTCGGCATTGCCAACGGCGGATTTCTGATGTGCCAGCTCCCGGGTATCACCGGGGCTGAGGTCCGGGATTTCGTCGCGCTGGCCGATGGCGTGACATTTCGCGGCATGACCGGCGAAGTGGCGCAACTTCGGAGCTTCCTCTCGGTCCTGCCGGTGCCGCAGGCCCGCTGGCAAATGCAGGAGATCGAGCCGCTCTACGCGCTGGATCTCGGGCTATTGCATCAGATTGATGCACGAATCCGCCGGGTCCTTCCCGGGGACCGCGGGTTGCTCGCCACCTGGTTTCACCACTATTTCGAAGACACCGGCCTCGCTTCCGGCGCTCAGGCGTTGTCCGAGGCCGAAGAGCGCGCGGACGAGGCGATGAGCAATCCGGATATCCGCATCCTGCTCGATGCCGAGGACAAGCCCTGCGCGATGAGCGCGCTGAATGCCCGCGCTGGTACGGCCTTGCAGGTCGGCGGCGTTTTCGTGCCGCGGGCGCTGCGCGGGCGGGGACTGGCCGGTCGTGTTGTGGCGGCTATGCTCGCGGAGCTGCGGGCCGAAGGGGCAACGCGCGCGATCCTCTTTGCCGCGTCAAAGGATGCTGCGCGGGCCTATGAGAAGATCGGCTTCGAGCAACTCGGCGAATACATGCTCGCCATTCCGAAAGCCCCGCTGACGCTGGAGGTCTCCGCATGAGTTTTCCCCGTCCGGAAGTCCGCGACATGCTTTGGCGTTGGCGCGAGGTCGTCGTCGCGCTCCTGGTGGTCGCCCTGATGGGCTGGTGGGCCGCGTCGTCTTACGGTGTCATGCGTTGGATTGCGCTGGGCTTTACGGCGCTTGCCGTGGGGTTCGCCATTGCGGCGATCCAGCGCGCCCGGTTCAACCGCGGGGGCGGCGGTTTCGGCGCGGTCGAGGTGGATGAGGGCGTCGTGTCTTTCTTTTCGCCGCTGACCGGCGGTCAGGTGGAGATCGAGGCGATCACCGCCGTCACCCTGATCCCGACCGGAAAAGGCCATGCCCATTGGCAGATCGAAGCGCCGGGTGAGGCCCCGCTCATCATTCCGCTCAATGCACATAACGCCGAGGCGCTGTTCGATGTCTTCGTCTCCCTGCCCGGGTTGGAGACCGAAAAAATGCTGCGCCAGATCAAACAGACGCCGGATCACCCGGTCGTGATCTGGCGGAAACGCACACGGGTTCTGCACTGAGGCTGCGGGGCGAGACTTAGCGCTGCATTGACTTCGCCGCCTGCATGACCCAACTGTACCCGAACGAATTCTAACCCATCGGAGCACCCCCCTCATGTCCATCCCTCAATCCGGCGGCGGCCTGATCGAAAGCTATGACGACCTCGTGGGCTATTTCACCGATGGCTGTAAGCCGAAAGAGAAATGGAAGATCGGCACGGAGCACGAGAAGTTCGGCTATCTCGAAGGTACACTCAAGCCGCTGCCCTATCAGGGCGAGCATTCGATCAAGGCGATCCTTGAAGGGCTGCAGGACCGCTACGGCTGGAACCCGATTTTCGAGGGCGAACATCTGATCGGGCTCGAGCTCAATGGCGCCAATATTTCGCTCGAACCGGGCGGTCAGCTCGAGCTTTCTGGCGCGCCGCTGGACAATATCCACCAGACCTGTGACGAGGTGAACGAACATCTCAAAGAGGTCCACACCGTGGCCGACGAGGTCGGTGCGCGCTTCATCGGTCTCGGCATGGCGCCGAACTGGACCCATGAGGACATGCCGCTGATGCCCAAGGGGCGTTACAAGCTGATGGACGCTTATATGGGCACGGTCGGCACCACCGGCACACAGATGATGCGGCGCACCTGTACCGTGCAGGTCAATCTCGATTTCGCCTCCGAAGCGGATATGGTGCAGAAATTCCGTGTCGGTCTGGCGCTGCAACCGGTGGCCACCGCGCTGTTCGCCAATTCGCCCTTCATGGAGGGCAAGCTCAACGGTCACAAGAGCTGGCGCTCCTATATCTGGCGCCATCTCGATCCGGCCCGCACGGGCATGCTGCCCTTTGTTTTCGAGGACGGCATGGGGTTCGAACGCTACACCGAATATGCGCTCGATGTTCCGATGTATTTCGTCTATCGCGACGGCAAATATATCGATGCGCTGGGCATGTCCTTCCGTGACTTCCTGAAGGGCGAGTTGCCCGCCATGCCGGGTGAAAAACCGACGCTCGATGATTGGGCCGATCACCTCACCACGCTGTTCCCGGAAGCCCGGATCAAGAAATACATGGAGATGCGCGGCGCCGATGGCGGGGTCTGGCGCCGGCTCTGTGCCTTGCCGGCCTTCTGGGTCGGTCTGATGTACGATCAGAACGCGCTCGATGCCGCCACCGATCTGTTCAAGGGCTGGACGCCCGAGTTCCGCGAAGAGCTGCGCGTGGCGGCCTCCGTCGATGCGCTTCAGGCCGAGGTTGGCGGTGTGAAAATGATCGATCTGGCGCGCCAATGCGTCGAGATTGCCGAAGCCGGGCTCAAGGCCCGCGGTCGCGAAGGCGCCGGCGGCCTGATCCCCGACGAGACGCATTTCCTCAGCGCGCTGAAGGACTCGATCGAGACCGGGCATGCCCCCGCCGACGAGCTGATCGAACGGTTCGAAAGCGATTGGCAGGGCGACGTGACCCGCGTCTTTGGCGAATACAGCTACTGATTTCGCGCGAGATTGCGACAGGAAAAAGGGGCCTTCGGGCCCCTTATTTTTTTGCCGCTTCCGATGTCGCGACATCAGCTCCTTTGGCCGAGCACCCGGGTGCGGTAGTATTCCTGAATTTCGGCGCGGCGGGCGGCCTCGAAATCTTCGCGCTGCGCGGAATTGACCGGCGGAACCTGCATCAGCGCGGCGTAGCCGGACTGGGCATTGCTGCCGGAGAACCGGTTCCGATATATCTTTGGCCCGTCTTCCGGCCCACCCCAATGGTTTTGGTCAGGATAGGAGGGCAGGATATAGAAATACAGCAACACAAACTGCCCCGCTGGCAGGAAGCTGATGAAAAACCAAAATCCGGACCGATTGGTGTCATGCAGCCGCCGCACGATAAGAGACAGGTTTGGAATGATATTCAGCAGGTAGAACCAGACAATCAGCAGACCGCCTTGCGCCAGATCGAGAAACAGAACGCCGGTGACAAGGAGTGTAAAGAGTTGGAACCACCAGAACTCGGACCGCGACGCGCGTCCAGAAAAGTTGAAAGCTCTGAAATAGCCATTTTCGATGGCTTTCAACGGGCCGGCCATAAGCACTCTCCAGGCTGATCATCATCGGGACCGTAATCGCGGTCCTTCCGTGGTTAACCTGAACTCAATTGACGGCGAGAATGCGGCGGCCAGAGTGCGATTTTACGACCTCAGCCCTTTTGACCGATTTTGCTTTCCGTGCGGTTCTTGAGCCGCACGATATTCTCGCGATGCTTGATGAAGATCAGCGCGGTCAGCACCGAGACGACCATGGCCCCGTGCAGGTGATACAGCGCCGCGGTGTAGATCGGCGCCATCAGCGCGGCGATCAGCGCAGACAGGCTGGAATAACGGGTGATGAAGGCCACCAGGAGCCATGTCGCACAGGCGGCAAGCCCGACCGGGAAGGACAGCGCCAGAAGCGTGCCAAGAAAGGTCGCGACGCCCTTGCCGCCCTTGAAGCGCAAAAACACCGGGTACAGATGGCCGAGCATGGCACAGAGTCCGGCGATGCCGGCGGCCTGTTCCCCGACGAGCGCCCGGGCCAGAAGAACAGCCGCCGCGCCTTTGCCGCTGTCGCCCAGAAGCGTCAGGAAAGCGGCGAGTTTGTTGCCGGTCCTGAGCACATTGGTGGCCCCGATATTGCCCGATCCGATCTGACGCAGGTCGCCGAGGTCGAACAGCCGCGCCATCACGATGCCGAACGGGATCGAGCCCAGCAGATAGGCCAGAATGGCGGTGACAAGAAACATCATGGTGCAGCCCTCAATCTCTCAGCTCTCAAAGACCTGTTGGCCATCGACCCAGGTGCCAAGCACCTTGCCCTGCATCCGCGCCCCGTCAAAGGGGGTATTCTTGGATTTCGAGCGCAGGGTGAAACGATCGAGAATAAGCGGCGCATCCGGATCGAACAGCACGAGATCGGCGGGCGCCCCTTCTGCCAGCCGACCGCTGTCGAGCCCGAGCCGTTTGGCCGGGTTCAGGGCCATGGCGCGGAACAACTGCGGCAGGCTGAGCTGACCGGCATGATAGAGCCGCAGTGCCGCCGGCAGCAGCGTTTCCAGCGCCACGGCGCCGGAGGCGGCTTCCTCAAACGGCAGGCGTTTGCTTTCCTCGTCCTGCGGCGTGTGCATCGAGCTGATGACATCGATCAGGCCGGAGGCGACGGCATCGACCATCGCCAGACGGTCGTCTTCTGAGCGGAGCGGTGGCTTGACCTTGAAGAAGGTGCGGTAGTTGCCGAGATCGAGCTCATTCAACGTCAGGTGATGGATCGACACGCCCGCGGTCACATCGAAGCCGTTCTGTTTCGCACGCTCCAGCGCCGGCAGCGCCCGCGCGGTGGTGATCTGATCGAAGTGGTAGCTGACCCCGGTCATCTCGATCAGCGCCAGATCGCGGTCGAGCCCCATGCGCTCGGCCATCGGCGAGACAGAGGGCAGACCACGGAGTGCCGCGAATTTCCCGGAAGTGGCGGCGGCACCTTTCGACAGGCCCGGATCTTGCGGATGGCCGATCACCAGTGCACCACAGGATTTCGCGTAGGTCAGCGCGCGCTGCAAAACCTTGGTGTCGCTGACCACATGGTCGCAATCGGTAAAGGCCACGGCGCCCGCGTCCAGGAGAAAACCGATCTCGACCATCTCGCGCCCGTCGCGCCCCTTGGTCAGAGCCGACATGTGCTTGACCTTGACGGCGGCATCGGTTGCGGCGCGCCGCTGGACGAATTCCAGCACTTCCGGCGTGTCGATGGCGCTCTGTGTGTCGGGCCGGGTGATCATCGTCGTCACGCCCCCGGCGGCGGCGGCACGCCCGGCGGAGGCAAAGCTTTCCTTGTGCCGCTCGCCGGGTTCCGAGACCTTGACGCCGAGATCGACAATCCCCGGTGCGAGGCATTTGCCACCGCAGTCGATCTGCGTGCCTTCCGGAGGCGTACCGGTCCCGCGTTCCGCAATCACATCCCCGTCAAGACGCAGCCAGCCGATCTCATCGCTCTGGGCCTCGGGGTCGATCAGACGGGCATTGGTGAAAATCGTCATGCTGTGCCTCTCTGGATGTCACGGATCAGCCCGAACACGTTCCGGGCGTCGTGAATTTGCGAAAATACCGGGGCGCTGTCGAAACGCTCGCCGAGGATGGGTGCCGCCCGGTCGTGAAACTGGATGGTGCCGGGCTCGTGCCCGTCGTATTCGACCCCCAAGGAGGGGCGCAGATCCAGCGCCAGAAGCGTCTTGCCGGCAAAGGGCAGATCATTGGCAAAGAACGCCCGGCGGGTGGTCAGCGAATACCAGGTGCGCCGGGCAATCAGCGGTCCGATGACCAGAGGCGCCACGGCAATCGCCAACCCGATCAGGAAATGGATCAATCCGAAGAGCCAGAATTCCCCGGCGCGATAGGCCAGTACCATCCAGAACAGCGCAAAGCCGGCAAAGATCAGTCCGAAAAACGCGAAAGGCAATTGCGGCCCGCGCCATTCGATGCGGCGATCCGGCTGACCTTGCCAGAGCACCCGCTCGCCCGGGAACAGGATATCGCCCCAGCCCTCGGTCATCCGCCGATCCAGACGAAAAGCGCGACGAAGGCCGCGAGGAAGACAAGCACCAGCGTGGCGACCATGCCGGAAATCCGCGCCGGCGATTTCGGCGGCTTGCCCTGGGGCAGGAGCCCTGCGGCGCTGTCGCTCTCGATCTTCTCTATCGGGGACAGGTCGAGCGGCATGCCGTAGCGTCCGATCAGGGCAAAGGGCGGTTCCGGCGCAAGCCGTGTTTCCTTGGCGTTCAGGCCCGTGGAATAGAGCATCACCACCACGCCTTCGAGCGCGTCGAGCTTCTCGGCGTCATCGCCGATGTCGAAGCCGCTGGCCTCTTCGAGATAACGGGCAAAACCGTAGTCCGTCATCGCCGCCAGATCGAACCATTCCACGGCCTCGGAGGCGGGCGGCACCCAAAGCCCCAGCGCTTCGGCAAATCCCGTCGACGAGATCAGCTCGGCATTCAGATCCTCGACCGGCCCGTCATAGGACAGGACCCAGACGAGGCGTTGGCCGGATTGGGGAATGTCGTGCGGATTGCTCACCGTCCCAACCTCACACCATCACGCCTTTGTTCGCCTCGCGGTCGGTGCGCAGGTTGCGGGCGAGCAAATCCATCGCGGCCATGCGCACGGCGACGCCCATCTCGACCTGTTCCTGGATCACCGAGCGGTTGATGTCATCGGCGATGGTGCCGTCGATCTCGACGCCGCGGTTCATCGGGCCGGGGTGCATGACGATGGCATCGGGTTTGGCGTGCGCCAGTTTGTCGGCGTCCAGCCCGTAGCGATAGAAATATTCGCGCTCGGACGGGATGAACCCGCCGTCCATCCGTTCTTTCTGCAGCCTTAGCATCATCACCACATCGACATCTTTCAGGCCTTCGGCCATGTCGTCGTAAATCTCGCATCCGAATTCGCGGAATTGCTGCGGCACCAAGGTGGGCGGGCCAACGAGACGCACGCGGTTCTCCATCTTGCCCAAGAGCATCAGGTTCGAACGCGCCACGCGGCTGTGCGCGATATCGCCGCAAATCGCGATGTTGAGGCGATGCAGCCGCCCCTTGGCACGGCGAATCGTCAGCGCATCGAGCAGGGCCTGTGTCGGGTGTTCGTGCCGTCCGTCGCCGGCGTTCAGCACCGCGCAATTGACCTTTTGCGCCAAGAGATCGACCGCGCCCGAATGCGGATGCCGCACCACCAGCAGATCGGGATGCATGGCATTCAAGGTCAGCGCGGTGTCGATCAGCGTTTCGCCCTTTTTGATCGAGCTGGCCTGCATCGCCATGTTCATCACATCGGCGCCAAGCCGTTTGCCCGCCAGTTCGAAAGAGGACTGGGTCCGGGTCGAGTTCTCGAAGAACATGTTGATCTGGGTGAGCCCCTTCAATGCATCCGAGTGCTTGTTCGGCTGACGGCTCAGATCGACATAGCGGTCGGCCACGTCGAGCAGGGCGGTGATCTCATCGGGATGAAGCGGCTCGATCCCCAGAAGGTGTTTTTGCCGGAATGCCATGATGCCCCCTTACGTGCTGAGATCGCGCTTTGGCTTGCTTATAGGAAAGGCGGCCGGTCCGGGCAATGGCGCGTTGCATCACCGTCCCTCACCTTTCCCCGATTTACCTTGGCGCTTCGCCCCTGTAGCTTCGGCCGCATGGAGACTCAAATCGACTATTGGCAGGCGCATGCTCTTTTGGAGTGGCAAATCGAACTCGGCGCGGCCGAGGCGATTTCCGAGACGCCTGTCAATCGCTACGAGATCCCCGAGACCGCGCCGCGACCGGCTGCGAAAGCCGGGCAGGGAAAACCGGGCAAGGCTATGGCGCCGCCGCCGGAGGCCAAACCCGATCCCGCCGATGAGGCGGTGAAACTCGCCAAGTCCGCCGGCTCGCTCGAGGCGCTGCGCGAGGCGCTCGCGGGGTTTGAGCATTGCGCCCTGAAACGCGGCGCCCGCAATCTGGTGTTCTCCGACGGCAATCCGAAAGCCCGCGTGATGATCGTCGGCGAGGCGCCGGGGCGCGACGAGGATATTCAGGGCAAGCCCTTCGTTGGCCGGTCCGGCCAGCTTCTCGACAAGATGTTTGCCGCTATCGGGCTCGACCGGGCTTCTCCGGACAGCGAACATGCGCTCTATATCACCAACCCGATCCCCTGGCGGCCGCCCGAGAACCGCGATCCGACACCGGCCGAGATCGCCATGCTGAAACCCTTCCTGATCCGCCATATCGAACTGGCCGATCCGGAGGTGATCGTGCTGATGGGCAATTGGGCCTGTACCGCGCTTCTGGGCCGGGCGGGGATCACCCGTCTTCGTGGCCATTGGCAGACCGTGCTGGGCAAACCCGCCATGCCGATGACCCATCCGGCCTATCTTCTGCGCAACCCGATCGCCAAACGCGACGCCTGGGCCGATCTCTTGGATATTCAGGCGCGTCTCAAAGGCACCTCATGATCGTCGATCCCCTGACCCTGGCCGCGTTTCTGCCCGCCGCCCTGGCGCTCAACATGACACCGGGGGCGGATATGATGTTTTGCCTGGCGCAGGGGCTTCGGGGCAACCGCCGGGCCGCCGTGGCGGCGAGCGCGGGAATCTCTGCCGGGTCGCTGGTGAATGTCACCCTGGCCGGGCTGGGGCTCGGGGCGCTGGTCGCGGCCAGCCCGCATCTTTTCGCGACAATCCGCTGGGTCGGGGTCGCATATCTGGTCTGGCTGGCGATCCGCACCCTGCGCAGTCCGCATGTGCCCGGCGCCACGGGACAGGAGATGAAATCCGCCGGTCGTGCCTTTCGCGAAGGGGTCTTCGTCAACCTGTCGAACCCGAAGGTGATCCTGTTCATCCTCGCTTTCATCCCGCAGTTCGTCGACCCGGCGCGTGGCAGCGTTCTGGGCCAGTTCCTGATTTTTGGCGCGGTGATCTCGGGCGGGGGCTTTTTCATCAATGCTGCCGTCGGCTGGTTCGCCGTCGGTCTGGGCGGCGTTTTGGCGCGTAGCCAGCGCGCAGAACGCCTGTTACGCTACCTTTCCGCATCCGTCTTCGGATTGCTCGCCCTGAAACTTGCCACGGAGCGTCGCGCATGAGCCATATTGACGAGAGCCTGGAATTCATTCCCGTCCGGATCGCGGTCTTGACCGTCTCGGATACGCGGGGGCTCGATGAGGATCGCTCCGGCGCCACCCTGGTCAAGATGATCGAGGAGGCAGGCCATGTGGTGGCCGATCGCAAGATCGTCACCGATGACCGCCCGCTCATCCGCGATCAGCTCAAGGCCTGGATTGAGGACGCGGAGATCGATGTGGTGATCTCCACCGGCGGCACCGGGCTCACCGGCCGCGATGTGACCGTGGAGGCCCATCGCGACGTCTATGAAAAGGAAATCGACGCCTTCGGCACGGTGTTCACCATGGTCTCGATGCAAAAGATCGGCACCTCGGCCGTGCAATCGCGTGCCACTGGCGGGGTGGCTGGCGGCACCTATCTCTTTGCCCTGCCGGGGTCGACCGGAGCCTGCAAGGATGCCTGGAACGAGATCCTGAAATTTCAGCTCGATTATCGTCACAAACCCTGCAATTTCGTGCAGATTTTTCCGCGTCTCGAAGAGCACAAACGCCGTAAATAGCCGCAATTCCATGCGCCTGGCACGAAGCTGACGCGAAAGTGACAAAAAACCGCGACAAATTTTGCCGCCGCCTGCGTAATATATCCATTCAAAGGGCAGGCCATTCAGCGCAGCGGTCCCGGACCGCCGTCTGATCCTGCCTTTCGTTTGAACCGCCAGGGCCAGTTTGCTTGGGCCGATATGTCATGAACCAACAACTCAAAGGGTTCCCCTGAATGCGATTTCTTCGCCGTTCCTTGATCGGACTTTTCCTCACCTGCGCCACCTTGGCGCTGCTCGCCGGCGCGGGGTACAAGATCTATTCCGCCTTCGAGGCCCGGCGTGCCGCAGAGGCCACCCCGCCGCAGGCACGCGAGCGGCAATTCGCGGTCAATGTCACCGAGGTCACTCCGACCCGCCTCGTTCCGGAACTCACGAGCTATGGTCAGGTGGCCGCCCGGCGCAGTCTCGAGCTGCGCGCGCCGGCGTCCGGGCGGATCGTCGATCTGACCGAAGGATTCGAGGATGGTGGCGCGGTCAGGGCCGGCGACGTGATCCTGCGCATCGATCCGACCGAGGCCGATGCGGCGCTGCGGGTGGCCGAGGCCGATCTGCTGGAGGCACAGGCCGAGCTGCGTGATGCCGAACGCGCGCGTGAAATTGCCGCCGACGATCTCACCGCCGCCCGCGCCCAGCTCGATCTGCGCAAGGCCGCGCTCGATCGTCAGCAGAACCTGTTCGACCGTGGTGTCGGCAGCGCCTCTTCGGTCGAGGATGCCGCGCTGGCCCATGCCGCCGCCGGGCAATCTGTCCTGTCGAAACGTCAGGCGCTGGCCAATGCAGAGACCGCCGTCGACAGTGGCAAGACCGCCGTGCTGCGCGCCGGGATCGACCGCGACGAGGCCGAACGCACCCTGTCGGACATGACGGTCAGCGCCGCCTTCGACGGCGTGCTGAGCGACGTTTCGGGCGCGCTGGGCACGCTTTTGAGCAACAATGAGCAGGTCGCCGTGCTGATCGATCCCTCCGAGCTCGAAGTCGCCTTTCGGATTTCCACCGAACAATATGCCCGGCTGGTGCTGGATCGCGGGGCGTTGCCACGCATGCAGGTGCGGGTGACGCTCGATGTCGCCGGGCTCGATCTGACGGCGACCGGTGAGGTCGTGCGTGAAAGCGCCGCGGTCGAGGCGGGGCAAAGCGGTCGTACGCTTTACGCCCGGCTCGATGGCGCCACCGGGTTCCGGCCCGGCGATTTCGTCACCGTGCGGCTCGAAGAACCGCCCTTGTCCGGTGTGGCACTGGTGCCCGCGACCGCCTTGGGGGCCAATGGCACGGTGCTTGTCGTGACCGAGATGAGCCGGTTGGAGGAGGTCCCGGTCGAGCTGCTGCGCCGTCAGGGCGACGATGTGATCATCCGCGCGAGCGGGCTCGCCGGGCGTCAGATCGTTTCCGAACGCTCGCCGCTTCTGGGTGCGGGCATCCGGGTGAAGGTGAACAATCTGAGCGCCGCTGCGGCGACGGACGGCCCCAGCACGGTTGCGCTGAGCGCGGAACGCCGCGCGGCCCTTCTGGAGTTCGTCAACACGAACAACCGTATGCCGGAAGAGGCCCGGGCGCGTATTCGCGAACAGCTCGCCGCCGACGAGGTCCCTGCCGATCTGGTCGAACGGCTCGAGAGCCGGATGGGGAGCTAAGCCATGAGCCGAGGTATGGATCAGGCCAAGGGGCTTTTGTCGTATTTCACCCGTCACCGCACGGCGGCCAATCTGGTTCTGGTGATCCTGATCGTGGCCGGGCTGGCGGCGCTGCCGCGGATGCGCTCGCAATTCTTCCCGGATGTCGTGGTCGACACGGTGCGGGTCTCGGTCGCCTGGGAAGGCGCCGGCCCCGAGGATGTGGACAATGGCATCATCCAGGTGTTGGAGCCGACGCTTCTGGCGGTCGAAGGCGTGCTCGAAAGCTCGGCCTCCTCGGTTGAAGGCCGCGGCAATATCACGCTCGAGTTCGAGCCGGGCTGGGACATGCAAAAGGCGGCCGATGATGTGAATGCCGCCATCGACACGGTAACCGAATTGCCGGACGGGGCCGATGACGCGGTGGTGCGTTGGGGCGGCTGGACGGACCGGGTCACCGATGTGGCGATCACCGGGCCGGTGGGGCTCGATCAGCTGACGCGGTTTGCCGATGAACTTGTCGCGCGGCTGTTTGCACGTGGTGTCACCCGCACGACGATCTCGGGCATCGCTGCGCCCGAGACCATTGTCGAAGTGCCGACGCTGAACCTGATCGAACACGATATCTCGATGTCCGATATCGCCAGCGCCATCGCCGCGGAATCGGACACCAGCCCGGCGGGCAGCGTCGGCTCCGGCGGGGCGCGGGTGCGCGCCGGCGTGGAAAAACGCGGCGCCGCGGATATCGCCGCCATCGTCCTCAAGAGCAACGAGGATGGCTCGCAGCTGACCATTGGCGATGTCGCCAACGTGCGCACCGAGGGGCTCGATCGTGACGAGGCCTTCTATGTCGGCGACAACCCGGCGCTCTCTGTGCAGGTGGCGCGTTCGGATCAGGGCGACGCGATCGAGATCCAGGGCATTGTCGAAGAGGTCGCCGCCGAAATGGAGTTGACCCTGCCCGAAGGCGTCACGCTCGATCTCTACCGCACCCGTGCCGAGGCGATCAAAGCCCGGCTGGATCTCTTGTTGTCGAATGGCGCCATGGGGCTCGGGCTTGTGTTGGCGCTGTTGTTCCTGTTCCTGAATGCCCGCACTGCGATCTGGGTCGCCGCCGGCATTCCCGTGGCGATGCTGACCGCGATTGCGCTGATGTATGCCACCGGTATCACCCTCAACATGATCTCGCTTTTCGCGCTGATCATCACCCTCGGCATCGTCGTGGACGACGCCATCGTGGTCGGCGAGCATGCCGATTTCCGGGGCAGGCGGTTGGGCGAGGGGGCGGTGGAAGCTTCGGAGAATGCCGCGCGGCGGATGTTCGCCCCGGTGTTTTCCTCGACGCTCACCACGGTCATCGCCTTTTTCGGCCTGACCGCGATTTCGGGGCGGTTCGGCGATATGATCTCCGATATTCCCTTTACCGTGATCGTGGTGCTCATTGCCTCGCTGGTGGAATGTTTCATCATCCTGCCCAATCACCTGAGCCATTCCCTGGCCGCGCACGCACGAACCCATTGGTACGACTGGCCGTCGCGTCAGGTCGACAAGGTGTTCCGGGTGTTCCGGGAAAAGGTCTTTCGCCGGATCGTGACCTGGGCGGTCAAGCTGCGCTATCCGGTGGCGGCGGCGACCCTCCTGTTGTTGGCCTTTCAGGCCTCGCTGCTGATCACCGGGCAGGTGCAATGGCGGTTCTTCAACTCGCCCGAGCAACCGGTGATCTCCGGCAATTTCGCCATGGCACCGACCGCCGTGCGCAGTGACTCCATGGCGATGATGCAGGAATTGCAGCGCGCCACGGATGTGGTGGCGACCCGCTATGAGGAGGAATACGGCACCAATCCGCTGGCCTATGTGGTGGCGCAGGTCGGCTCCAATGCCGGGCGCGGTCTTTCGGGCACCAGCGCCAAGGAAAATTACCAGCTCGGCGGGATTTCCATCGAATTGATCGATGCCGATCTCCGGCCCTATTCCTCCTTTGCCTTCGTCAGCGATCTGCAGGAAGAGGTGGTCAATCACCCACTGGCGGAAACCGTGTCCTTCCGGCGCGGCCATTTCGGCCCGGGGGGCGACGCCATCGATGTCGATCTCTATGGTGCGGATTCCACCACGCTCAAGGCCGCGGCCGAGGCGCTCAAGACCCGGCTGGCGCAATTCCCGGAAGTCTCGGCGCTCGAAGACAACCTGTCCTACGACAAGGAGGAACTGTCGCTCGAACTGACCCCGCAGGGCGAGGCGCTGGGCTTTTCGATCGACACGCTGGGATCGGTGCTGACCCACCGGCTCGGCGGCATCGAGGCCGCCACTTTCCCGGATGGTATTCGCACCGCGACGATCCGGGTCGAATTGCCCGAAGACGAGTTAACCGCGGATTTCCTCAACCAGACCCAGATGCGCACCGCGACCGGGGACTATGTGCCGCTGTCCGATATCGTCTCGGTCAGCCGCACCACCGGGTTTTCCACCGTGCGGCGCGAAAACGGCCTGCGCATCCTGTCGGTCTCCGGCGATCTGAGCGAGGATAACGCGGCGCGGGCGACAGAGATCCAGGACGAGATCAGCAATGTGATCCTGCCCTCCATCGATGAGGAATTCGGTGTGACCCACCGGATTTCCGGCCTCTCGGAACAGGAGAACCGCTTTCTCTCGGATGCTTTCCTCGGCCTCTCGGGCGTGCTGATCGGCATCTATCTGACGTTGGCCTGGATTTTCTCGAGTTGGACCCGGCCCGTGGTGGTGATGTCGGTGATCCCATTCGGTCTGATCGGCGCGATCCATGGCCATGCGATCTGGGGCGTGCCGCTGTCGATGTTCTCCATCGTCGGCCTGATCGGCATGACCGGGATCATCATCAACGATTCGATCGTGCTCGTGTCCACCGTCGATGAATATGCCCGGGATCGCGGGCTCGTCCCGGCGGTGATCGACGCGGCGGTGGACCGGTTGCGGCCGGTGATGCTGACCACGCTGACCACGGTTCTGGGGTTGGCGCCCCTTCTCTACGAGACTTCCGCCGATGCGCAATTCCTGAAACCGACGGTCATCACGCTTGCTTACGGTCTCGGTTTCGGGATGGTGATCGTGCTGATCCTGGTGCCGGCGATTCTCGCCATGCAGCTCGATGTCGGGCGTCAGGTTGCTGCGCTGCGCCGGGGGCTGGCGCAGCCGCGTCGCAGCGGTGCGGTCGGGCGCAGCCTGATCGGCGCGACGCTGTTTGCGGCAATCTGGTTTGTCCTGACCATCGGACCGCTGCTGTTGCCCGGCCTGATCCCGAACCTGTTCGGTACGGAGGCGTTCGGGCGCGGGCTGGTCCTGTTCCTTGGCGGGGTGGCACTGGTCTTTGCCGGTCTCTATGCGGCGGTCGCCGTGCTGCGCTCCGGCTCAGTCTCCGGCGCCGGGCCGCGTGCGTCGGCACAATGAAACCTGCACAATGAAAGAAACCTGCACAATGAGACCTGTGCAAGAGATGCTGCGGGATAGATGCTGATTAATCCGGGTCAGCCGGCGGAACAGCCGCGCGCCTCATAGGCCTGACCGCCGCCGATCACGGTGATGGTCAGGTCCGAGCGGTCGATGGCAAAGGGCTGCGCATTTGCAGGCACCAGATCGCTTTCGACCTGAATCTGGCGGCCGTTGCGGGTCACCGTGGCCTCGGACACCCAGATGTCGCGGTCAGGATGTTCGATCACCGCCACCTCCTCCGGCCCCAGATCGGGGACGGTCAGCGTGGCGGTGAGCCGCATGCCGTCGGACAAAGGCGCGGCGTCGCAGGCGGCATTCCGAATCTGTTTCGGCTGATCGGCCAGAGCGGCCTTGATCTCGGTGGTCATCGGACCTGTCGCCCCCTCCGGCAACTGCATCTGCAGTTGGGCTTGCAGGGGCATGCAAATGTCCTGACAGACGCCGAGCGACATGGTGCCCTTGAGGGTGATGTCGCCCGCCTGTGTCGGGATGAGCTCCACCGGCAGGATCAGTTCGTGTTCGAACCCCAGATACCACATGTCATTCTGGGCAAAGAGATCCGGCGCCGGCCAATGCAGGGCGATGCCCGCGAGGTTCTGAGAGCCGGCAAAATCGAAAGACGGGGGAATGCCCGCTTCGCCCGGGGCACGCCAATAGGTGTGCCAACCCGGTTCGAGCCGGATCCGGATCGCGGCCATGCGATGACCATTCGACATCTGCCAGCCGGGCAGGATGTCGATCTTGGCCAGATCCGCGTCGTCCTGGGCAAAGCCAGGTGTGGCGCTTGCCAACAGAAGCGCGGTCGTGGCGGCGGTGAACAGCTTGGGCAAAGGGTAGATCATGATGCCGATATAGGCGCTGGGGTGGCCCGGAACAAACTCACATTTACAGGAACTTTGCGTGATCGCGCATCTGTGTGGCCCCTGTGTTGCATTTGAGGCGCGATTTTCCGCCGCCAAGCCTTGCACCCGGACCGGCATTGCGGTGTGGTGGGGCCATGGAAGCACAATCGTCTGACCTCACCGGCAAGCTCCTGATTGCCATGCCCGGGATCGGGGACCCGCGTTTCGCGAACGCGGTGGTGTTGATCTGTGCCCATACGCCCGAAGGGGCGATGGGGCTGATGATCAACAAACGCTCTCAGGAAATCGCCGTCTCCGATGTGCTCGAACAGCTCGAGATCAGACCTTCCCCGGACATGCGCCCATTGCCGGTGCATTTCGGCGGGCCGGTCGAGATCGGCCGGGGCTTCGTTTTGCATTCGACCGATTACAATGCCGATCACGCCTCGATGCATGTCGGCGAGCGGTTTGCGATGACCGCGTCGCGCGATATTCTGCGCGATATGGCTCAGGGGGTCGGACCGATGGAGCGGCTGTTGTGTCTCGGCTATGCCGGCTGGGGGCCGGGACAGCTCGAGGGCGAGATCGCCGACAATGGCTGGCTGAGCTGCGATGCGGCGCCGGAGATCGTCTTCGACACGCCGGATGGCGAAAAATGGGAAGCCGCACTCCTGTCGATGGGGGTCAGCCCGGCGCTGCTTTCCGGCGATGCCGGTCACGCGTGACGCAGCGTCCGGGGTTGGGAGAGCCGAAGGGCTTCGCTACCCTATGCTCAAAGCTGCCCACTGCCATTGATCCCTTCGGAACAGGGGCGACAGCGTTCAGGAGGAGACGGACATGACGTATCGCGCGCCAGTATCGGATTACCAATTCATTCTCGATCATATCGTGAATTTCGCCGCTGTTCTCGAGAGCGACAGTTTTGCCGAAGTGGATGCGGACACCGTGTCGGCGATTCTCGAAGAGGCCGGAAAACTGTCGAGCGACGTGATCGCGCCTCTGGACCGCGGTGGCGATCTCAGCCCGGCCAAACTCGTCGACGGGGTGGTGAACACCTCGCCGGGCTTTGCCGATGCTCTGGGGCAGGTGGCCGAGGGGGGCTGGGTCGGTATGCTGGCGGACCCGGAGAATGGCGGCATGGGCCTGCCTTTGACCGTGGCGACCGCGGTGAATGAGATGATGTCCGGCGCCTGCCTGTCGCTGTCGCTGCAGCCCTTGATGACCCAGGGTCAGATCGAAGCGCTGGAGCACCATGCCTCAGACGCGATCAAGGCGCTCTATATTCCGAAACTCATCTCCGGCGAGTGGACCGGCACGATGAACCTGACGGAATCCGGTGCGGGCTCCGACGTCGGCGCGCTTCGGACCAAGGCCGAGCGCAACGATGACGGCTCCTATGCCATCTCCGGGCAAAAGATCTTCATCACCTGGGGCGACAATGATTTTTCGGAAAATGTCTGTCACCTGGTGCTGGCGCGCCTGCCCGACGGGGTGCCGGGCACCAAAGGCATTTCGCTTTTCATGGTGCCGAAGATCCTCCCGAATGAGGATGGCAGCCTCGGGGAGGCCAACAGTCTCAAGGTCGTGAGCCTCGAGCATAAGCTCGGCATTCACGGCTCGCCCACCTGTGTCATGGAATATGAGGGTGCAAAAGGCTGGCTCGTCGGCGAAGAGCATCAGGGCATGAAATGCATGTTCACCATGATGAACAACGCCCGTCTCGGCGTCGGTGTGCAGGGCGTCGGGATCGCCGAGGCGGCAACGCAAAAGGCGCTGGCCTATTCGCAAGACCGGGTGCAGGGAAAATCGCCCTTGGGGCGCGAGGACGCGGGAATCGTCGATCATGCCGATGTGCGCCGCATGCTCGCCACCATGCGCGCCGATACCTATGTCGCCCGGGCGATTGCGCTAGCCTGTGGTGTGGCACTCGATCTCGGTCGCGATGACAAGGATTGCCTGGCGCGGGGTAATTTCCTCATTCCGATCGCCAAGGCGTTCTCCACCGACATCGGCCACGAGGTCGCCCAGACCGGGGTGCAGGTGCATGGCGGCATGGGCTATATCGAGGAAACCGGCGCGGCGCAGTATGCCCGCGATGCGCGGATCACCTCGATCTATGAGGGCACCAATGGCATTCAGGCCATGGACCTCGTCGGTCGCAAGCTGATGGACGGCGGCGAGGCCGCCTTTGCCATCCTCGACGAGATCGAGGCCTTTGCCGAAGAAGCCCGAGCAACGCTGCCCAACCGGGCGAAAGCCGTGTGGAACGCCGCCGAAACCCTGCGCGAAGGGGTCGAGGCCATGCTGGCGCTCGAGATGAACGACCGGTTTGCCGGGGCTGTGCCTTTCCTGCGTGCGTTTGCCCGGGTGTTGGGCGGCTACTACCATTTGAAAGCCGCGATCTTCGAAGGCGGCGACGGTCCGCGTTCGCGGCTTGCAGCTTTCTACATCAACCGTATGCTGCCCGAACACACGGCATTGCTGGCGCAGGCGCGTCTCGGCGCCGATGATATCTATGCCCTGAGCCCCGAGGACTTGTCCGCCTGATGCATGATCCGATCCGCACGCCCTTCGAGCCACCCGAAATGGGCGGCGTGGTCGAGATCGCAGAGGGGGTGCTCTGGTCGCGCATGCCGCTGCCGATCCCTCTGGCCCATGTGAATGTCTTTACCTTCGATGACGGCGATGGCTGGACCGTGGTGGACACCGGGGTGGACACGGGCAAGAGCCGCACGCTTTGGACTGATCTGATGGCCGGGCCGCTGGGTGGCAGGCCGATCACCCGGGTGATCGCCACCCATCACCATCTCGATCATATCGGTCTCGCAGGCTGGCTGATGACCGAATATGGCGCAGAGCTTCTGACCACACGGACCTCCTATCTGATGGCGCGGATGCTGCGCCTCGACGTGCAGGAAGAACCGACGCCCGAGATGCTTGCCTTCTGGCGCAGCTGTGGCATGGCGCCGGACGTCTATGAAACGCGCCTTTCCGAGCGCCCGTTCAACACCGCCGATGCGGTCGCGCCGCTGCCTCTGGGCTACACGCGGCTGCAGGACGGCGGCGAGATCGAGATCGGCGGGCGGCTTTGGGATATCCGCACCGGCGATGGTCACGCGCCCGAACATGCCACCTTCTGGTCCCGCGACGAGACCTTGGTGATCGGTGGCGATCAGCTTCTGGGCGGGATTTCCCCCAACCTCGGGGTCTCGCCGACCGAGCCGATGGCGGACCCGGTGGGCGACTGGCTCGCCTCTTGCGAGAGATTCGTGCCGCATGCCCGTGACAGCCAATTGGTGCTGACCGGGCACAAGCTGCCCTACACTGGCTTGCCGGCGCGACTAGGTCACCTGATCGACAATCACCGCCATGCGCTTGCGCGGCTGACCGACGCCTTGATGGAGCCCAAAACGGCCTGCGACTGTTTCGAGGTCTTGTTCAAACGCCCGATCAAAGCGGGCGAATACGGGCTCGCCATGGTCGAAGCCATGGCCCATTGTCGCCATCTCGAACATCTGGGGCTTGTCTCCGGCACGCCGAGACAGGATGGTGCGATCCTGTGGCAGGCGACAGGAGGCGACAGATGAGCGGTGGCGATCAGATCCGGACGACGGCAGAGGCACATGAAGAGGCGGCCTTGGCGCAGGCTCGCCCCAATGCCCGTGTCGTCCATGCCGATCCGGACATCAGCTCGGCCGAGCAAAAACCCCTGCCGGAAGCGATCGCCCGCAAACCGGTCGAGGAAAAGAGCCCGGCCGAATGGGCCTATGAACGGCTCATCCTCTATATCCAGAATTTCGAAGAGCAGCTGGACGGTGATCATGAGATCGCCATGGGATTCGCCGGCTCCGACAGCGGCGTGATGCGGATCGAGGGGATCGGGTTTTTCGACCCGGATATCGTCACCTTTTACGGCTCTGACGAGACCGGCGCGAAGACCCAGCTGATCCAGCATGTCACCCAGCTCAACGTTATGTTGCGCGCCCTGCCGAAACAGGTCGATGACGAGGCGCCGGCCCGGATCGGCTTCCGGCTTGTTGCCGATCTGGAACAGGAGGCACCTGTTGAGGCCGAAACAGCGCATGGCGAGAGGTGACAGGCGCGTCTGAATCGTCTAATTCAAAGAAAAACAACAGTGACACGCGACAGTGGAGGAACACGCACAATGGCTGATCACAAGCACGGCGAAATGGACATCACGGTTCAGGAAAAGACCTTTGACGGGTTTATCAAATGGGCAACCTGGGTGGCCGGCGCGGCGATTTTCGTCCTGATCTTCATGGCCGTTTTCAATAGCTAAGACGGATTACCAAGGCTGGGAGCCGAGATTTTGCGAATTCTGCAACGAGTCTTTTGGCTCCTGAGCTTTGCCGTGCTGACCGCTTGCGGGGCAGCCGAGCCGAAATGGGCCCCGGACGCCGAGGTGGCGCGCTCGCATTATGTGCATGGCGCGCCCTACCAGCTGACGTTGTTTACGGTGATCAGCAACAAGAGCGGCTTTGGCGGTCACAGCGCGCTGATGGTCAACGCGCCCGCAGAGCGGGTGATCTTCGATCCGGCGGGGACCTTCTATCATCCGCATCTGCCGGAACGGAACGACGTGCATTTCGGCATGTCCGACGCGGCGGTCGAGTTCTATATTGATTATCATGCGCGCGTGACCTGGCATGTGGTGCGTCAGGACATCACCGTCAGCCCGGAAGTGGCTACGCTCGCTCTGGCGCGGGTTCAGGCCTACGGGGCGGTGCCCAAGGCGCAATGCGCGACCAGCGTGTCATCGATCCTGGCGAACCTGCCGGGGTTCGAGGCCACGCCCCAGACCATGTCGCCGAAAAAGCTGATGACCTGGTTTGCGACCGTGCCGGGGGTGACGGAGAGCACATATTACGACGACAGCCCGGATGAGAACGGTCAGTTGATTCAGGCGCCGCCGCTCTTGCTGCATCATAGCGGCCTGAGCTGAACTGAGACGCGTCGCCGAGCAGGCTTGGCGAAACGGGCTCAGCCGAGCACAGCCCCAAGTCCGAAGAACAGGCCGAGCCCGGTCAGGATCGCCCAGAGCACGTTGCGGGTCCAGACCCCGATGATGATCGTCACTGCGGCGCAAAACAGGCGCAGCGGGTCGGTCTCGGCCTTGGCCCCCAAGAGCATCGGTGCAACCACCGCAGGCAGAACCGCCACCGGCGTGTAGCGCAACAGGCGTAACGCCCAGCCGGGCAGGGGCCGGTCCCCGACGAAGCCGAGAAAGGCAAAGCGGATCAGGAATGTGCCCGCGGCCATGGCGAGGATGATGATCCAGACCTGTGTCGTGCTGGCTTCGATCATGCGGCTGTATCCTTTCTTTTCTCCATCCAGAGCTCCACCTGAGATCCGACGATGAGCGCGGCGGCCGCCGCGACCAAGAGCCCGGTGCCATAGGGCATGAAGCCCAGAAGCAGCACCAGCACGACCGAGGTCAGCGCCGAAGCGACATGGGCCAGGGTCTTGAGCATCGGGGCGACGACGGCGAGGAACGTGATCGGCACGGCGAAATCCATGCCCATATCGGTGGGGATCTTTTCGCCCAGAAGCGCGCCGGCGAGTGTCAGAGCGTACCAGGCGATGGCGATCGGGATCGCGGCACCAAAGAAATAGCCGAGCTTCTCGGACAGGCTCAGATCCGGCTCTTTTTCATATTTGATGGTCGAGAGCGCATAGGGCTGATCATAGAGCATATAGGCGGCAAAGGCGCGGGTCAGGACCGAGGCCTTGCCGAGATGCGGGGTGATTGAGGCGGAATACATGCCCATGCGCAGGTTCACGGCGAGCGCCGTGGCGATGACGATCACCGTCGGCGCGTTCTCCGTCATCAGTTGCAGCGCTGCGAGCTGGGCCGAGCCGGCGATCACCAGAATCGAAAACCCCATGACCTCGACCACATTCAGCCCAGCCTGGGTGGCGATCGCGCCGAAGATCGCGGCAAAGGGCCAGATCACGATGTGAAAGGGCAACCCGTCCCGGGCGCCTTTGAGGAACTGTTGTGCTGCGGGTGAGTAAGACATGACGCCGTCGGAAAATAGGGAGTTTTAAGGTCGCGCCACCCTAAGAGAGTGTCGCGGCCATGACCAATCTAGATTTGTGAATACGGGCCTTGCAGATGCCGATGAGCCGCCCTCTGTGAGGGCGCTCAATATAGCTCAGTCGAAAGTGCCCGTGACCCGGCCCAGAAGCATGAAGGCCCGTGCCGTGCGGCAATCCGAGAGCGCGGCGATTTCCTCGTCGCTGGCGGTCTGTTCGAACTCGGCAAAGGTCTTGTCGAATTTGCGCAGGAAATGATGCACCGCGTCGCGGAAGATCGCATCCTGTTTCATCCGGGCATTGGCGAGCGCCAGAGAGGAGCGGTCCCGCACCCCGCCCAGAGCGGCCACCGAATGGCCGCGCTCGCCCTTGGCAAACCGGCGCCAGATTTCCGGCTTGGCGCGGTCGGGCCGCAGATCGTCCATGTAGATGCCGTCTTGGGACAGCAGCGTCAGCACATCCTGTGCGGCATGGATCAGCTGGCTGACCTTGCGATCCGAGAGCGCCCGGCGAAGCGCCCGGAAGCCCTCCTTGTCCTCGGCCGTTTCCGGGAAATTCAGTGCCTTGATGAAATCGGCCACCGACAGCGGCGGGGCCAGGGTTTCCGACGGGGTGCCAAGCGCCAGCGAGCCCTGTTCCTCGATGAGCGCCGGGGCCGGGATGGCGAGCTTGTCCTCCGGCGGAGTCTGGCCCGGGCGGATCGAGGTGAACGTGGCAAGGGTGTTCTGGGTCTTGCGCTGCGCGGCGGCGATTTCCTCGAGCTTCTGTTCGACGCTCGCCTGCACCGTGCCGCCGGACTGCTGCGCCAGATAGGATTGCCGCATCGCCGAGATCGCCGCCTGCAGCCTGTGGCTCTCCTCGCGCATGGTACGCGCGGAGCGCACGGCCAGCGCGCCAACCCAGATCATCGCCACCGGCATGAAAATCGCGATCAGCATCATCACGAAACGGATCGAATCGAAATCGCCCGTGCCCTTGCCGGTTCCCATGATCATGAAATAACCGGCGGTCATCGCCAGCCACAGAAGCGACAGGATCGCGGCAATCATTTCGGTGGCCGTGATCTTCGGTTCTTCTTCCGGACGTTGATAGACGCCGAGTTCAACCTTGCGAGTGGTATCTTCTGCCAAATGGGCCTCCACGACCGCGACATTCCAATGCGAATGCCCTAACCCCGTACCGATGGGACTCACGCCCGCCTCGGCCGCTCGATAGGTGCCAAAGGTTTCGCGTCAATCACTTGCGCCAAGTGTAACGCGAAACCTGCGCCTCAGGTAGAGGGATCAGATATAGGCGATCTTGAGGATTTCATAGGCCTTTTCGCCGCCCGGGGTGCGCACTTCGACGCTGTCGCCCTCGTCCTTGCCGATCAAGGAACGGGCCAGCGGGGATTTGATGTTCAACAGCCCGCGTTCGATGTCGGCCTCGTGCTCGCCGACGATCTGATAGGTCTTTTCCTCATCCGTATCCTCATCGACGATGGTCACGGTGGCGGAAAATTTGACGGTGCCGGAAAGCGTCTTCGGATCGATCACGTCGGTGAGCGACAGGATGCCCTCGAGCTCCTTGATCCGGCCTTCGATGAAGCTCTGTTTCTCGCGTGCGGAATGGTATTCGGCATTCTCGGACAAATCGCCAAGCTCACGGGCCTCGGCAATGGCCTGAATCACCGCCGGACGTTCCACCGACTTGAGGTTTTTCAGTTCGTCGTTCAGCGCGGTGTGGCCCGCGCGGGTCATGAGAATCTTTTCCATCAGGGCACTCATCTGCACGAAAAAAGCACGGCGGCGCGCGTTCTCGCGCCCCACGTGCTTCGGGTTATTGTCTCTGGTCGGACTACCTGACCCGGAATGGGGGGATATTGCAAGGGGGCAAGACCGGCTTTCTCATTCGGTCCAGAAATTTCTGTCACTGGCGCATTTGTCCAAGGCGCGGGCGATTTTCTGGTCTAAACCTTAATAGACGCAACGAAAGACCGCTTCTCAAATTGACCCTACCCCCGCTTCCCGGTTAGGTAGTCGCCGGAGAGCGCCTGAGCCAGGGAGAAATTTTATGTCAAATATCGAGCGTGAGGCGATGGAATATGACGTCGTGATTGTGGGGGCTGGTCCTGCGGGCCTGTCTGCCGCGATCCGGCTGAAGCAGCTGGACGAGGATCTGAGCGTCGTCGTGTTGGAGAAGGGCTCCGAAGTTGGCGCGCATATTCTTTCCGGCGCCGTGCTCGATCCGGTCGGCATCGATGCGCTGATCCCGGATTGGAAGGAGCGTGGCGCGCCGATCACCACCGCGGTGAAACAGGATGAGTTCCACGTGCTGGGCGAGGCGGGTTCGATCCGCATCCCGAATTTCCCGCTGCCGCCTTTGATGTCGAACCATGGCAAATACATCGTCTCGATGGGCAATGTCTGCCGCTGGATGGCGGAACAGGCCGAGGAGATGGGGGTCGAGATCTTCCCGGGCATGGCCTGTTCGGAGCTGATCTATGGCGACAAGGGCGAGGTCAAGGGCGTGGTCGCGGGCGTCTTCGGGCTTGAGCCCGACGGCACGATCGGGCCGGACACCGAGCCGGGCATGGAGCTGCATGGCAAATACGTGCTGATTTCCGAGGGCGTGCGGGGCTCGCTGGCCAAGGAGATCATCGCCAAATACGAGCTGTCCAAGGGCCGCGATGCGCAGAAATTCGGTCTCGGCATGAAAGAGATCTGGGAGATCGATCCGGACAAGCACAAAGAGGGCAAGGTCTGGCACTCGATGGGCTGGCCGCTGGGCTCGAACGCCGGCGGTGGTGGCTTTGTCTACCATGCCGAGGGCAACCAGCTCTACCTGGGTTTCGTGGTGCACCTGAATTACGAGAACCCCTATCTCTTCCCCTATATGGAATTCCAGCGCTTCAAGACCCATCCGATGGTCAAGGAACTGCTCGAAGGCGGCAAACGCGTGGCTTACGGTGCCCGCGCGATCTCCGAAGGCGGCTATCAGTCGATGCCGAAAGCGGCCTTCCCGGGCGGGGCTCTGCTGGGCTGTTCCGTCGGGCTCGTCAACGTGCCGCGGATCAAGGGCAACCACAACGCGATGCTCTCTGGCAAGGCGGCGGCGGAACATGCCTTTGCCGCCATTCAAGAGGGCCGCTCCGGCGACACGCTCGAGAGCTACGAGCGTGAGCTGCGCGACGGCGCGGTCGGCAAGGATCTCAAGCGCGTGCGCAATGTCAAACCGCTCTGGTCGAAATACGGCATGGTGGCCTCGCTGGCGCTTGGCGGCTTCGACATGTGGACCAATCAGATCGGCTTCTCGCTTCTGGGCACCGTCAAGCACGGCAAGTCTGACGCGCAGGCGACCGGCAAGGCGGCGAAGTTCAAACCGATCGATTATCCGAAGCCCGATGGGGTGATCACCTTCGACCGGCTGACCAACGTGTCCTTTGCGGCCACGAACCACGAGGAAAGCCAGCCGTGCCATTTGAAACTCAAGGACCCGCAGGTGGCGATCGATGTCGATTACAAGGAATTCGGCGGCCCGTCGCAGCGCTATTGCCCGGCAGGCGTCTATGAATACCTGACCGAAGAGGGGCAGGAGCCGAAGTTCGTGGTGAACTTCCAGAACTGCGTGCATTGCAAGACCTGCGACATCAAGGAAGCCAGCCAGAACATCACCTGGACCGTGCCGCAGGGCGGCGACGGGCCCAATTACCCCAACATGTAACGGCAACGTGTTTTCGAAACATCTCAGCGGAGGCCCATGCGGCCTCCGTTTGCGTTGCAGTGGGGGGAGGAGGGCGATAGGCTCGGCGGCAAGACAACTGCCGAAACGGCCAAGGAGATTACAGGTGACAACACGCTCGGGCCGCATGCTTTCCGCCCTCACCGCCATCGGGTTGCTTTTCGGGGGGACAGCGCTGGCGCAGGGCACCGTTTCGAACCCGGATCATGCCGATGCCGGCTCCTATCTTGCCGCACGGCAAGCCACCATGGATCGCAGCTTTCGCACGCTTTCAGACTATGCCACGCGGGCTCTGGCGACCGATCCGAAGAATGCGGTCCTGCTCGAATCCGTGATCTCCGCCTTTATTTCCATGGGCGAATTCGACGAGACCAAAGCCTATGCCACGGTTCTGCGCGGGCTTGAACCGGACAATCAGATGGCCGCCATGGCCGGGCTGACCGTGCTGGCCCGCGACGGTGATTACGACGCTCTCGTCGCCGCCTTGGAGGGTGGTCAAAGCATCAGCACCGTGGTCGACGGGCTCATGCTGGCCTGGGCTCATATCGGTCAGGGTGACATGTCCGCGGCGCTTGAGCTGTTCGACAGGGGCTCCGGCATGGGCCAGGGGTTCGAGCATTTCGGCTCTTACAACAAGGGTCTGGCCCTCGCGCTCGTCGGGGATTTCGAAAGCGCCCTCGCCGCCTTGTCCAACCCGGATATGCCGGCCTCGCGGATCTCGGTGATCGCGCAGGCGGAAATCCTCAGCCAGCTCGAACGCAATGACGAGGCGCTGGCGCTTCTGACCGACAGTTTCGGCGACGGGCCCTATGATGCGGAGCTCGACGGAATCGTGGCGGATCTGACCGCGGGCAAGACCGTGCCTTTCGACGTGGTGCGCGATGCCCGGGATGGCATAGCCGATGTGTTCTACGCCGTGGCCATGGCGCTCAATGGCGGGCTCGATGACGCGTATACGTTGCTTTACGCGCGGATCGCTCAGGAATTGCGCCCGGATCAGTCCGCCTATGTGCTCAACGTCGCGGGGCTGCTGGAGCGGCTCGGCAATTACGATCTGGCGACCTCGGCCTATGATACGATCCCCCAGGATGACCCGGCTTTCCCGATTGCCAGCCTTGGTCGCGCCGATATGCTCAGGGCCTCTGGCAAGGAAGATGCCGCGCTTGAAGTCCTGCGTCAGCTGACCCGCTCGCATCCCGATCTCGACGACGCCCATATCGCTCTGGGCGATGCCCTGCGCCGTCAGGAGCGTTACGAGGAAGCCACCGAAGCCTACACTGTTGTGATCGACCGCCATCAGCCGCCGGGCCGGGCACAATGGCCGATCTATTTCACCCGTGGCACTGCCTATGAGCGGATCGGCGCATGGGACAAGGCGGAGGCCGATTTGCGTCAGGCGCTCGAACTCGAGCCGGGCCAGCCGCGGGTGCTGAACTATCTCGGCTATTCCTTCCTCGAGATGAAGACCAATTTCGACGAGGCGATGGAGATGATCCGCGCGGCGGCCAAGGCACAGCCGCAGGATGGCTATATCACCGACAGTCTCGCCTGGGGGCTGTACCGGCTGCGGCGCTACGACGAGGCCGTCGATCCGATGGAACGTGCGGTTGAACTGATGCCGGTCGACCCGATCATCAATGACCATCTGGGCGATGTCTACTGGGCCGTGGGGCGCGAACGTGAGGCCCGTTTCCAATGGCAGCGCGCCCTGTCTTTCGAGCCGGAAGACAAGGAAGCGACGCGGATTCGCAAGAAGCTCGAGATCGGTCTCGACCGGGTCTTGATCGAGGAAGGCGAGGAGCCGACACGAGGCCCGAATGACGGTTAAGACCTTTGCCCCGGCCAAGATCAACCTGAGCCTGCATGTCACGGGCCAGCGTGAGGATGGCTATCACCTTCTGGACAGTCTCGTGGTCTTTGTCGATCTCGGCGATCAGATCATCGCCGAGCCCGCGAAAACGGCCTCGCTCAGCGTCACCGGACCTTTTGCCGAGGGTGTCCCCGCGGATGAGAGCAATCTGGTGATGAAAGCCGCCGCATTGGTGGAATTCCCGATGGCGATGACGCTCGACAAACATCTGCCGCCGGCCTCCGGGATCGGCGGTGGCTCCGCTGATGCGGCGGCCACCTTGCGGAGTGCGGCGCGTTTGGGGGCCGCCCCGGTGTCGCGCTGCGATGCGCTCAAATTGGGCGCGGATGTGCCGGTCTGTCTGGGCTCCAAACCCGTACGGATGCGCGGCATCGGCGATCATCTCGAGCCGGTCAACCTGCCGCCTTTGCACATGGTCCTGGTCAATCCACGGGTCGAGGTCTCGACGCCGGAGGTATTCAAACGTCTGGCCAAGAAAGACAATCTTGAAATGCCTGATCTCTTGCCGCGCTGGCCGGACTCTCTGGCCTTCATCGATTGGCTGAGCACGCAGCGCAACGATCTCGAGCGCGCGGCGATCGATCTGGTGCCGGAAGTGGCCGCCGCGCTGACCGCGCTGGCGCTCGCCCCGGGGGCACAAATGGTGCGCATGTCCGGTTCCGGTGCCACCTGTTTCGCGCTCTATGATGACCGGAGCAAGGCCGATGCGGCTGCGCATCAGCTGGCCGAGGGCAATCCGTGGTGGTGGGTGAAATCGGCGAGTACGCTGCCGGGGTGAGCCGTGTCAGGGTCGGCTTTGCGGGCGGAGTGGACGTTCGGACGAAGTACCATCCGGCGCGGAACACGGCGAAGCCGCCGCGCTTGCGTCATGCTGAAAGCATACCTCCGGCATAACCCCGTCCCAGCGGGCGAGCGCACTTCCACCCGCGGACAACGGATTGAGTTCACGCGAACTTGGCAAAGATAAAGCGCAGGCCTCACAGGGGGAGTGCTCACCCTCGGACCAGCGCAGACGCTCGGCCTCTAGTGTTTGTTCGCCCAATGGCGGCTCTTCGCACCCGGCAAGAGTCCGGTCAGCGCAGACGTGCCACCACGTAATCGGCGATATCCGACAGCATCCCGGTGATCTCGCCCTGCGGCACGGCAGAGAGCGCGGCTTTCGCCTTGTCGGCCCATTCGAGTGCCACGGCGCGGGTCTCTTCCAGCGCGTCGTGCTTGTTCAAAAGCGCGATCGCATGCGCGAGATCGCCGTCCTCCTGCTTGCCCTTCTCGATGGTGCGCACCCAGAAGGCGCGCTCCTCATCGTCGGCTTTCGCCACCGCCTTGATCACCGGCAGGGTCAGCTTGCGCTCGCGGAAATCGTCGCCGACATTCTTGCCGGTCTGATCAGAGCCCCAGTAATCCAACAGGTCATCGACGATCTGGAAGGAAATCCCGAGCGCATCGCCATAGTCGAACAGGGCTTTCACCACGCGCTCATCGGCCTCGGCCAGAACCCCGCCGACCTCGGTTGCCGCCGAGAACAGGGCCGCGGTTTTGCCGCGCACCACCTGCAGGTAGACGCTCTCGTCGGTCTTGAGATCCTGCGCCGCTGTGAGCTGCAACACCTCGCCCTCGGCAATCGTCGCCGAGGCGTTCGAGAGGATCTGCAAGACCCGCATATTGTCGGCATCGGTCATCAACTGAAAGGCGCGGGCAAAGAGATAGTCGCCGACCAGAACCGAGGATTTGTTGTCCCAGAGCAAGTTTGCCGTCGGACGGCCGCGCCGTTGCGCGCTCTCATCGACCACATCGTCATGCAGGAGCGTCGCGGTATGGATGAACTCGACGGTCGAAGCGAGATGGATGTGATAGGGGCCTTCGTAGCCACAGGCCTTGGCCGCAGCGAGCGTCAGCATCGGCCGCAGCCGTTTGCCGCCGGCCTCGACCAGATGTGCGGTCACTTCCGGGATGCGCGGCGCGTGTTTCGAGGACATCCGCTCGCGGATCAGGGCGTTGACGGCCTCGAGCTCCGGCGCCAGGGCGGCGGCCAATCTCTCATGCGGCTTGACGACGGCTTTTTCCAGACCCATTTGCCCTCCTCGCGGTTTCCCCGGCTCGACAAACCCTTCGGTCTGCCCTTAAATCGTCTTGATGAAACAGCTTCTGCGCACAACCGACCCGACCCAGATCATCTATGCCAAAGCGCTCCTGTCCGGAGAGGATATAGACTGCTTTGAAATGGACGTCCATATGAGCGTCCTCGAAGGCAGCCTTGGCATTTTGCCACGCCGGTTGATGGTCCGGGATGACGATCTGATGCAGGCCCGGCGCATTCTCAAGGACAATGATTTCGAGCTGGAGGAGCTGTGAGCACCGCCGAGGCGGAGCCTGGGTCCGAGCTGAGCCGGGACGCATTCCTCGGTGGGCGCCTGCATCTGTGGCAACCCCGCATGGGCTATCGTGCCGGCGTTGATCCGGTGCTTCTGGCCGCTGCGACGCCAGCGCGTCACGGTCAGAGCGTGCTGGAGTTGGGCTGTGGCGCGGGCGCGGCCTCGCTTTGTCTTGCAACCCGGGTGTCTGGGCTCGAGCTGACCGGGGTTGAGCTGCAGTCGTTCTATGCCGAATTGGCGCGGCGCAACGCGGCGGAAAATAACGTGGCGATGCAGGTTGTCGCGGCGGATCTTCAGCATCTGCCCGGGGATCTGCGGGCACGAAGTTTTGATCATGTCATCGCCAACCCGCCGTATTACGAACGGCACCGTTCGACCGCTGCGGCGGATGCCGGACGGGATGTCGCTTTGGCCGGGGAGACCCCGCTCGGGAACTGGGTCGATGTGGCCGCTCGTCGGCTCAAGCCCAAGGCCTATCTGACGATGATCCAGAAAGCGGATCGCCTGCCGGATCTGATTACTGCATTGGCGGCGCTGGACGGGCGGCTCGGTTCGATCCGTGTGCGCCCGATTCAGCCGCGCGAAGGGCGTGTGGCCGAGCTTGTGATCGTGCAGGCGCGCAAGGGTGGGCGCGCGGGTTTCGTGCTCGAATCTGCCTTGATCATGCACGAAGGGCTCCGCCACGAACACGATGGCGAGAGCTACCGCGCACAGGTCGCAACAATCCTGCGAGATGGCGGGGAATTGCCCTGGTCGAGCTGAGCTTTTGGCAATCTTTCGCGCTTCGTTCACCATGCGTCACATTGTTGCCAAAACAGGCCGTGACACGACTCAAATTCTATGGTGCAGTTGTTACATAGCTTTTACAAAGCTGCACCCAACAGAGAGGAGAAGACATGAGCTTGACGTCCCATATCGAGGAACTGAAGAAAAAGCACAAATCCCTCTCGGAGGCCGTTGAGACCGCTCAACGTTCGCCGGGCATCGATGATCTTCGGATCGCCGACCTGAAGAAACAGAAACTCCGGATCAAGGAAGAAATTGCGCGTCTGTCCACCACCTGACGCCAGAATATCTCTTGAAGCTATTCGGTTTGGCGGCTTTGAAAGGCGGCCAGACCGGCCCCGGCGGTAATCAGCACCGCAGACAGAATGAGGGTTGCACGCGGCTCCGCGATCCCGACAGCAACCAGAACTAGGGTCGACAGCAGGGGCGCCGCATAGGATGCCGTCCCCAGAAGCTGGATATTCCCGCGTTTCACCCCGATATCCCAGACATAAAAGGCCGCGCCGACCGGGCCGATGCCAAGTGCGATCATGCTGGCCCAGCCAAGCTGGGTCGAGGGCCAGACGGTCTCTTCCAGAGCCAGATGGGTGACGAGTGACAGCGCGGCGGTGGCAAGGCAATAGACGGTCACGACCATGCTCGACACGGCGCCGAATTTCCGCGAAATCACCGAATAGCTCGACCAGGTGAGCGCACAGGCCGCGGCCAGCAGGTAGCCCGCCATATGGCCGCCGGAAAAGCTCGCGCCCTTGGCAACGATCAGCGCGGCGCCGAGAAAGGACACAGCCGCGCCGACGAGATGCAGCGGGCGAAGGCGTTCGCCGGGCAAAAGCCCGGAAAACAGCACGATCAACAGCGGCCAGAGATAGGCTATCAGCCCGGCCTCGGCGGGCGGTGCCGCTTTCAGGGCCGAGAAATACAGGAAGTGATAGCCAAACAGCCCGACCGTGCCGAAGGCGTAGATCGACAGCGGCACGCCCCTGAGCTCATGCCAGCGCCCGGTGGCCGTGGTCCAGATCACGCCGATCAGGCCGCCGATGGTGAAGCACACGGTGTTGAGTTGCAGTGCCGGCACCTCGCTGGCGCCGACGGTGAACAGCGCCAGAAGCGCCCAGAGGAGAACGGCGATAAAGCCGATGAATGTCGCGGTCGATCGGGTCATGCGGTGATTAAGACGGAACCCTCGGGGATCGCAACAAAAAAGGGGGGCGCCATCCGGCGATCCCCCTGTGCAAGGCTTTTGCAGCGTTGATCAGGTCAGATACTGACCACCGTTCGCGGTGATGGTCGAGCCGGTGATGAACCCTGCATCATCGGAGGCGAGGAAGACCACGCAGCGCGCGATGTCCTCGGGTTCGCCGAGACGACCGACCGGAATCGTCGAGATGATCGATTCGCGCACTTTCTCGGGCACGGCCATGACCATTTCGGTCGCGACGTAGCCGGGGCAGATCACGTTGACGGTGATGCCGGCCCGCGCACCTTCCTGGGCCAGCGCCTTGGTAAAGCCGATATCGCCGGCTTTGGCGGCGGAATAGTTGGCCTGGCCGAACTGACCTTTCTGACCGTTGATCGAGCTGATGTTGATCACCCGACCGAATTTGCGTTCGCGCATGCCGGGCCAAAGCGGGTGGGTCATGTTGAAGACACCCGAAAGGTTGGTGTCCATGACCTCTTGCCATTGTTCGCGGCTCATCTTGTGGAAGGGCGCATCACGGGTGATGCCGGCGTTGTTCACCAGCACCTCGACCGGGCCGAGATCGGCTTCGACCTTGGCGATGCCTTCGGCGCAGGCGTCATAATCGGCCACCGACCACTTGTAGGTCTTGATGCCGGTTTCCTCGGTGAATTTCGCAGCGGCCTCATCATTGCCGGCATAGGTGGCGGCGACGGTGTAGCCGGCGTTTTTCAGCGCGATCGAAATCGCGGCGCCAATTCCGCGGGACCCACCGGTCACAAGAGCGACTCTGGACATGATATTCCTCCCAATCAAATTTCGCTTCGAAATCTTGTTACTCAAAATATTCTGCACTCGCAACAATATTGCTTATGCAAATGCAGAAAATTTTGTCTCCCTCAGGTCGGGATCTCCTGAGCATGGACAAAGAAAAAGGGGCCGTAAAGACGGCCCCTGAAGAAGATTTTATGTCAGTTGAGCGGATGTCAGTCGCGCTCGACGCAGACCGCAACCCCCATGCCGCCGCCGATGCAGAGCGTGGCGAGGCCTTTCTTGGCGTCGCGGCGCTGCATTTCGAACAACAGGGTGTTGAAGATGCGGGCGCCCGAGGCGCCGATCGGGTGACCGATGGCAATGGCGCCGCCGTTGACGTTGACGATGGCCGGGTCCCAGCCCATGTCCTTGTTCACGGCGCAGGCCTGGGCGGCGAAGGCCTCGTTGGCTTCTACCAGATCGAGATCCTCGGGCTTCCAGCCGGCTTTCTCCAGCGCCTTGCGCGAGGCATAGATCGGACCGACGCCCATGATCGACGGGTCGAGGCCGGCGGTGGCGTAGGAAACGATGCGGGCGAGCGGCTGGATGCCGCGTTTCTCGGCATTCTCGGCGGACATCAGGAGCACACCGGCGGCGCCGTCATTGATGCCCGAGGCGTTGCCCGCGGTCACGGAGCCTTCCTTGTCGAAGGCCGGGCGCAGTTTCTGCATGTTCTCGATGGTGGCGCCGTGACGGATGTACTCGTCCTGATCCACGATGGTCTCGCCCTTGCGGGTCTTGACGGTGAAGGGCACGATCTCGTCGGCGAATTTGCCGGCTTTCTGAGCGGCTTCCGCCTTGTTCTGCGACGCCAATGCAAACTCGTCCTGCATCTCGCGGGAGACTTGCCACTGCTTGGCGACATTCTCGGCGGTGATCCCCATGTGATAGCCGTTGAAGGCATCCCAGAGACCGTCCTTGATCATCGAATCGATGAATTTCATGTCGCCCATCTTGTGACCGGCGCGCAGGTTGGCGACATGAGGCGACATGGACATGTTTTCCTGACCGCCGGCACAGACGATCTCGGCATCACCCAAGAGGATGTGCTGGGCGCCCAATGCGATGGTGCGCAGGCCCGAGCCACAGACCTGGTTGATGCTCCAGGCGGCGGATTCGATCGGCAGACCGGCATTGATATGAGCCTGGCGGGCGGGGTTCTGGCCCTGACCGGCCGTCAACACCTGACCAAGAATGGTTTCGGATACTTCGCCCTTTTCGATGCCGGCGCGTTCCACCAGTGCCTCGAGCACCGTGGCGCCAAGTTCATGTGCAGGCGTATTTGCGAAGGACCCGGAAAAACTGCCGACGGCGGTCCGTGCGGCAGATGCGATAACGACATTGGTCATGATGACACTCTCTCTCCCATTGCGGTTGTGGGGAGATTGCCCAAAGGTCGCGATATTTGCAACAAAGTTGCGCGACTCCCCAAAGAAGCTGTATGCTGCAAGCGCAGCATTTTCAACCTTCAATAGAGCCTGAAGAGAGAGATGAGGCGCTTTGCCGCCCGTTCGGGCCGGGATTCGTCTCAGCCCGGGAGAGAGCGAGGCGGCTTGCGGCCGGTTTCAGCCCGCTTTGCGCTGGGTCTCGCGGTCGCGCCAGACCGGATCGATGGTGGCGGCCCCGAAATAATGCCCCTGCATGCAATCGATTCCGATCTCGGTCAGATAAGCGGCATCCTCGGCGGTCTCGACGAATTCGGCCACGGTATACATGTCGAAATGTTTGGCCACGGAGACCAGCGCCTGGGTCAGCACCTGATTGTCCGGATTGTCGGCGATGCCGCGGATGAACTCGCCGTCGATCTTGACCATGTCGAAATAGAAGTCTTTCAGATAGCGGAAGGCGGTGTAGCCGGCGCCGAAATCATCCAGCGCGAAGGAAATGCCCATCGATTGCAGGTCGGACATGAAGACCGAGACGAGATCGGGCATCACCATGGCCGAGCTTTCCGTGATCTCGAGGATCAGCCGTTCGGCAATGGTCTGGTCCTTGGACAGGCCGGCCATCAGGGTCTCTTTCCAGCGCGGATAGCCAATCGAGCGCGCGGACATATTGATGGCGAGGCGCAGGCCGGGGTTTTCACCAAGCGCGTCGAGACCCATTTCCAGAGCCAGACAATCGAGCTGGCGCCCGGTCTCGGTGGTTTCGGCGACTTCGATGAATTCACGGGCCGGGATCACGCGCCCGGTCTTGTCGAGAACGCGGATCAGCCCCTCGTAAAAGGCGGGACGATCCGGGCGCAGGGTCTGTACGATCGGCTGATAGGCCAGCATGACCTGTTTTTTCTTCAGGGCTTCCCGAACCATCTCAATGGTGTGGCGGTCCCGGTCGGCAATGGCTGCGGACAGGGGGCTCCCCAATTCGTTGTGGTCGTAGAAAGAGTCGTTCATCCTGTCACCTAGCTGTTCGCATTTGCGTTGCTCCCAATTTCGCGCTGTTCGGATAACATCAGGTAAATTTTCCGAGTTGGTGGAAGATTTATGTGAAGAGGAGCGTAATTTTTCAAGCTATTGAATTCATGTGATAAAAATGAATTCATGCACGTTTGTAAGCGATATTTTTCAGATTTTTCGTTAAATTTTACTTTCATACTCGTGGCGACATTTGCGCGCAGAGGGCCGGTTTCCCCGGTCTGCGGGAATCGGTCGTGACGGCGCAATGCCGGTCGCCGGCCAATCGCGGAGGGGCCGGTGACTGGAGGCCGGCGCGCGGAGGAAGGAATGTGCGGAGCGCAGGGCCGGCAAACCCATGCAACTGGCGGATCGTCTGCTGATCGGCGCCATATTTCGTCATTCGCCCGCGGCTCAGATGATTTTCTCGGCACTTTCGGGCGACAAGCTTAACCAGATTGAAAGCAAGCTTTGGTCCACTGCCGACAAACGAGCCAATAGGATTTGCGATGTCGCATCATTATTCCAAGTCAACCTTCACGACGGCCCAGCATGAAGTTCCTTTCGAGATGGAAGAGATTTTCTTTTCCAGAACGGACGAGCGCGGTGTGATCGCGGCGGGCAATGAGGTGTTCCGGCGGGTTGCCGGCTATTCATGGGATGAACTGGTGGGGGCGCCGCACAAGATCATCCGGCACGAGGACATGCCGAAAGGCGTCTTTTATATCCTCTGGGAGCGGATCAAACGCGGCATGGCGACCGGTGCCTATGTCAAGAACCGGGCCAAGGATGGGCGGTACTACTGGGTCTATGCGATCGTGTCGCCGATCGAGGGCGGCTATGTTTCGGTCCGGATGAAACCGTCTTCCGAGGTGTTCGGAACCACGCGGGCGCTCTACGCCGAGATGCTGAAGCGCGAGAAGGAAGAGGGAATCAGTCCGGAGGAGAGTGCCGCGGCCATTCGGGAGGCGCTCAAGACCCTCGGCTTCTCGAGCTACGGCGCCTTCAGCTCGCTGGCGGTCACGGAAGAAATGCAGGCCCGTGACAAGGCGCTCGGCCGCCTTGCCGACGGGCGGTTGCAGAGCCTCAAGGATCTTTTGCCGACGCTTGAGGAGCTCAACAAGCAACAGAATTCCCTGTTCGAATCCTTTGCCAAGATCCGCAGCATTCCGTCGAACATGCGGATCGTGGCCTCGCGTCTCGAACCGGCGGGGGGGCCGATCTCGGCGATTTCGCAGAATTACCGGCTGATGTCGGATGAGGTGACCAACCATCTCGGCGGTTTTCGGGTCGAGGGCGGCAAGCGCAGCCTGACCGAATCAGTCATGGCCCGGGTGTTCAACGGTCTGTTCATGGTGGCGACATCGCGACTGCAACGAGAAGTTCGCGAGGTCGCCCGCGCAGATCTGTTGAAACACACCGAGCGCGACGGCTTTCAGACCGAGGTCGAGGTGCTTACCAATCTGATGGATCGCTACAAGCTCGAATCCGGTTCGGTGCTGTCGTCGGTCTTCACCGATGTGACCGCTCTCACCCGTTCGGCGAAAGATCTGCGTCAATTGGTGACCGGGCTCGATTCCATTCGGGTGTTGTGCCGGGTCGAAGCCGGGCGTCTCGGGGCGCAATCGGCCTCTCTGATCCCGGTGATCAACCAGCTTGACACGTTCCATGTCGAAATCGATGCCGCGTTGGAGCAGATCATGAAACTGGCGGATCGGATCAAGGCGCTGGTCGAAGAGGCCATGCCACGGTCGCTCACCGGGTCGATCTACGGATCGGCCGATTACTGATCCGTCGTGGCAGTCTCCTGCAAGAGTTGCCTGACAATGGCCTGTGCCGACGGCGAAAACCATTCGGCGTCGCCGGTCATGCGGGCAACCTCCTGGCCCTCGGGCGAGATCAGCACCGTCACCGGCAGGCCGAGCACCCCCATGTCCCGCGCCATGGCGCCGGTGGCATCCAGATGCAGCGGCAGGGAGGTGATCTCCGCCTCCTTGAGAAACCGCTCGACCGCCGGGCGCGGATTATGCCCGGTGGCGATCGGCAACACCGTCAGGCCCTGATCCTCGAATTCCGCCGAGAGCGCGTCGAGCGCCGGCATCTCCTTGCGGCAGGGCGCGCACCAGGTGGCCCAGAAGTTCAGCAGCACCCATTGCCCTTGGTAATCCGCGAGGGTTTCTTCCGCCCCGTCACCATCGGTGAAGGGCAGGGCCGAGACCTCTTTCGGTTCCGAGTGAAAGCCGAGTTTCTGCAGGCTTCCCTCGCGCAGCGCCGCAGCCGTGCTCAGGTCCAGTGCGGTGGCGGGAATTGCACCCAGGCTCAGGGCCGTATAAAGGGTTGCGGCAATCAGTTTTTTCAGCATGCGGGACACGTCCATGACCGATAAGAAATCCAACGCGATGTGGGGCGGGCGGTTTGCCGCCGGGCCTGACGCCATCATGGAAGCCATCAACGCCTCCATCGATTTCGACAAGCGGCTGGCCTCCCAGGACATCGCAGGCTCGCGCGCCCATGCTGCGATGCTCGCAAAACAGGGCATCCTTACCGATAAAGATGCCGAGGCCATTCGGGAAGGCCTGCTCACGGTTTTGTCAGAGATCGAGGCGGGAGAGTTCACCTTTTCCACCGCCTTGGAAGACATTCACATGAATGTCGAAGCGCGCCTGAAAGAGATCATCGGCGAGGCGGCGGGGCGTCTGCACACCGCGCGCTCCCGGAACGATCAGGTCGCGACCGATTTCAAGCTTTGGACCCGCGAGCAATATGACGCCGCCATCGCTGGTATTGAGTCGCTGATCCGCGCGCTTCTGGATCAGGCCGAGGCCGGCGCCGATTGGGTCATGCCGGGCTTTACCCATCTTCAGACCGCGCAGCCCGTCACCTGGGGCCATCACATGATGGCCTATGTCGAGATGCTCGGTCGTGATCTGTCGCGCTTCAAGGATGCCCGCGCCCGGATGAACGAAAGCCCGCTGGGCTCTGCCGCGCTTGCGGGCACCGGCTTCCCGATTGATCGCCACATGACCGCCGAGGCGCTGGGCTTTGATCGTCCGACGGCCAACTCCTTGGATGCCGTGGCGGATCGCGATTTCGCGCTCGAGTTCCTGTCCAGCGCCTCGATCTGTGCCATGCACCTGTCGCGTTTTGCCGAAGAGCTGGTGATCTGGTCCTCGGCGCAGTTCCGGTTCGTGGCACTCTCGGATCGCTTCTCCACCGGCTCGTCGATCATGCCGCAAAAGAAAAATCCCGATGCTGCCGAACTCATTCGCGCCAAGATTGGCCGGATTTTCGGCGCCAATGTCGCGCTGATGACGGTGATGAAGGGCCTGCCGCTGGCCTATTCTAAGGACATGCAGGAAGACAAGGAACAGGTGTTCGACGCCGCCGACAACCTGATGCTGGCGCTGGCCGCGATGACCGGCATGGTCTCCGACATGGCCGCCAATACCGACAATTTGCGCGCCGCCGCCGCGTCTGGGTTCTCCACCGCCACCGATCTCGCCGATTGGCTGGTGCGTGAGGCGGGGCTGCCGTTCCGCGATGCCCACCATGTCACCGGCGCGCTCGTGGCCATGGCCGAGAAGAAGGGCGTCGATCTTCCGGATCTGAGCCTTCCCGAGATGAAAGCCGTTCACGATGCCATCACCGACGGGGTTTACGGCGTCTTGACGGTTGAAAATTCCGTCGCTTCACGCACAAGCTACGGGGGAACCGCGCCGACACAGGTCCGCGCGCAGATCGCCCGTTGGAAAGAGGTGCTCGGATGACACGTGTCTTTATGGCTTTCGCAATGATGATCGGGCTTGTCGCCTGTGGCGCCGATGGCGACCCAGTGAAACCCGAGGTTGGTGTTTCCACCACCGTGGGCGTCAACTCGAAAGGCGGGAGCTATACCGACACGGACATCAATATTCATATCCCGCTGAACTGAGTCGCGAGACAGGTTCAGCCCGCAGTCGAAAGCCTCCCGATGGATCACTTTCTCTACAAAGACGGCATGCTTCATGCCGAAGACGTCGCCGTGAGCGATATCGCGGCTCAGGTCGGCACCCCCTTCTACGTCTATTCCACCGCCACCCTGACCCGGCATTTCAAGCTGTTCGACGAAGCGCTTTCGGGCATGGATCACCTCGTGTGTTTCGCGATGAAATCGAATTCGAATCTTGCGGTGCTGAAGCTCATGGGCGAGCTGGGCGCCGGGATCGACGTGGTCTCGATCGGCGAATATCTCAAGGCGAAAGCCGCCGGTCTCCCCGGCGATCGCATTGTGTTCTCGGGCGTTGGTAAAACCCGGGCGGAGATGCGCACCGCGCTCGAAGGCGGCATTCGCCAGTTCAATGTCGAGAGCGAACCAGAACTCGAGGCCCTCAACGAGGTCGCCATGTCGCTGGGCGTCAAGGCGCCGATCGCGCTTCGGGTGAACCCGGATGTGGATGCCAAGACCCATGCCAAGATTGCCACAGGCAAATCCGAGAACAAGTTCGGCATTCCGATCGCCACCTGCCGCGAGGTCTACCGGCGCGCGGGCGAGATGGAGGGCATCGATGTCGTCGGCATCGACGTGCATATCGGTTCGCAGCTCACCCAGCTCGAGCCGTTCGAGCTGGCCTTCACCAAAGTCGCTGAGCTGACCGAAGCGCTGCGCGAGGATGGCCACAACATCCGCCGTCTCGATCTTGGCGGCGGTCTGGGCATTCCTTATGAGCGCTCCAACGAGGCGCCGCCGCTGCCGGTGGAATATGGTGATGTCATTCGCAAGACCGTCGGGCATCTCGGCTGCGAGATCGAGATCGAACCCGGGCGGCTGATCTCCGGCAACGCGGGGATTCTCGTCTCTTCGGTGATCTATCTGAAACATGGCGAGGGTCGTGATTTCCTCATCGTCGATGCGGCGATGAACGATCTCGTGCGCCCGTCGATGTATGACGCCCATCACGACATCATCCCGGTGACGGAGCCGGAAGCCGCCGCCGAACAAAGCCCGATGGATATTGTCGGTCCGGTTTGCGAAACCGGGGACACATTCGCCAAAGCCCGCAATATGCCCGCGCTGGGCGAGGGCGATCTCGTGGCGTTCCGCTCTGCCGGTGCCTATGGCGCGGTGATGGCGTCCGAGTATAACTCGCGGCCGCTCATCCCCGAAGTTCTGGTGCAAGGCGATCAATTCGCTGTCATCCGGGCGCGACCGAGCTTTGACGAAATGATAAACCGCGATAGCATCCCGGCGTGGCTCTAAACCTGCATCATGCGGATGCTGGTGGATCAGAGCGCCATCGGTAGGATCGCGAGCAGGATCTATGAGACTCGACCAACAGCTTGAAAACAGCTTGGGACCGCGTTTGACCCGGCGGGTGAAACGGGCGCTCGGCCTGACCCGCGCCGGTCTCGCTGTCGAGCGGCTGGGCCAGGCCTTCTGGCCGTTTGTCTCGCTGGTGCTGTTTCTCGCCGGTCTGGCGATGCTCGGGGTTCAGGATCTTTTGCCGCTCTCGGCGCTTTGGGCCGGTCTCGGGGTTTTCGCCTTGTGCCTGCTTGTTGCGCTGGGGCTCGGGCTGCGGCGGTTCGAACGCCCCAAGGCCGCAGAGGCGCTGACACGGGTCGACGCCGATCTGCCAGGCCGTCCGCTTCAGGCTCTGAACGATGCGCCGCTCGTCGGCGCCGGTGATCCTGCGTCCGAATCCCTTTGGCTGGCGCATCGCAAACGTATGGCGGCACGGCTGACCGGCATTCACGCGGTGGCGCCTCTGCTGCGTCTCTCGGGGCGCGATCCCTATGCGCTGCGGCTGATTGCCCTGACCACATTCGGCGCCGGGGTCGCGTTCGGCTCGCTGGAACGCGCGGGGACTCTGAGCCCGCTGGCCGCTACGGGGCCGGAGATCGCCGCCGGTCCGATCTGGGAAGGCTGGGTACAGCCGCCCGCCTATTCCGGCAAACCGACGTTGTATCTCGGGGATCTCGATCCCGAATTCACCGTGCCGAAGGGCTCGGCCGTGTCGATGCGCTTCTACGGTGAGGACGGGGTGCTCCGCCTGCGTCAGACGGTCTCCGGCGACGACAGCACGGCAGAGGACCTGGCGGTGATGGACTTCCCGGTGCAACAAGCCGGTGAGATCGAGGTCGATGGCCCGACCGGGCGGCTCTGGGACGTGGCTTTGCAGCCCGACCGTCCGCCGGTGGCCGAGCTGGTCGGGCCGATGACCCGCGCGCCCTCGGGCGAGGCGCGGCAGGATTTCCACCTCGCCGATGATTTCGGCGTGGCGCGTGCGACCCTGAGCATCACCCGCGATACGGAGAGCGTCGCGCGCCGCTATGGCTTCACCCTCGATCCGGAGCCGCGTCCGGCGATCGAGGTGCCGGTGATCCTGCCGCAGACCGGCGACCGGACCCGGATCGAGGGTCAGATCGCCGACAATCTTGCCGAACATGCTTTTGCCGGCCTGCCGGTGCACCTGTCGCTCACCGCCTGGGACGAAGCCGGTCAGGCGAGCACCGCGGCGCTTGGCGCGGCTGTGCTGCCGACGCGCAAGTTCTTCGACCCGCTGGCCGCCGCGCTGATCGATCAGCGTCGCGAGCTGCTGTGGAATCGCGACAACGCCCCGCGCACCGCCGAGGTGCTGCGCGCCGTTTCCGTCGATCCCTCCGAGGTCTTCGACCATATGGGCGGGTATTTTCGTCTGCGCGAGGTCATCGCTAAGATCGAAGGCCGGAATGTCCGTCTCACCGATGAGGAGGTGGAGCAGATCGCCGCCGAGCTCTGGGACATCGCGCTGGATCTGGAGGATGGCCAGTTGAAAGAGGCGCTGGCCCGGTTGCACCGGGCGCAGGAGCGCCTGTCGCAGGCCATGCGGGACGGTGCGACGCCGGAAGAGATCGACAGGCTGATGCAGGAGCTGCGCGAAGCAACGCAGGACTATATTCAGCAGTTGGCCGAGCAACAGGGCGATCAGGGCGACGACACCGATATGCCGGACCAGGGCCAGCAGAACGGGCAGCAGATCACCGGCGATCAGTTGCAACAGCTGATGGACCGGATTCAGGAGCTGATGGAACAGGGCCGCATGGCCGAGGCGCAGCAGCTCATGGATATGCTGGCCGAGATGCTCGAGAACATGCGCGTGACCCGGGGTGAGGGTCAGGGGCAGGGCCAAGGTCAGGGCATGCAGGGTTTGCAGGATATGCTGCGTGATCAGCAACAGCTCAACGATGATACGTTCGAGGATTTGCAGGACCGTTTCGGTCAGGGGCAGCAAGGCCTGCAAGGGGAGAATGAAGGGCAGGGCAGTCCGCAGGATCAGGCTCAGGGCGAAGGTGAGCAGCCGGGGCAGGGCGATCAGCCCTCCGGCTCTCTGTCCGAGCGTCAGCAGGCCCTGCGCGATGCCCTGCGTCAACAGCGCCAGAATATCCCCGGTGGCGGCGGTGGTTCCGATGAGAGCGTCGGTGGCGCGCTCGATCGCGCCGATCGGGCGATGGACGAGGCGGGAGAAGCTCTGCGCGAGGGCGATCTCTCGGGCGCGCTGGACAGCCAGGCCGAGGCAATGGAAGCGCTACGCGAAGGCATGCGCCGACTGGGCGAGCAGCAGGCCCAGAACCAGCAGAATCAAGACGGGCAACAGGGCGAGGCCGGCGGCCAGTCCGGTGCCGAGCCGCAAGGTCGCGATCCGCTGGGGCGCACCCCCGGTGACACCGGACGGTTCGGCAGCGACGAAGGGCTCTATGAGGGTGAGGATGTCTATCGCCGGGCCGAGGAGCTCTTGGATGAAATCCGCCGTCGTTCCGAGGATCAGGGCCGTCTGGCCGAGGAGCGCGACTACCTGAACCGTCTGCTCGAACAATTCTGATAGGGGGAGGCGGGGGCATCGGTGACAGCACGCCAGGTCCGCTTTTGAGCGGGCGCCGGCTCAGCTGTTGAGTTGCCCCAGAAGTGCGGTCAGCCGGGTGCTCGCCGCCGACATGATCTGATCCAGCCAAGCCCTGAAGCCGTTCGCCAGTATGACATAGGCTTCCATCGTTCCGGCGAGGGAGGGCACGTTCTCGGCGATCACCGGCGCCAGAACATAGAGCACGATCAGCATGGCGGCGATCAGTACCAGAAGCGTGAAGCCGGTGCGGAAGCCGGACCGTTCGGCCCGGGCACGCCGGGTGTCCTCATCGGGCACCGTACCATCGTCATCGCGCTCGGAAGAGGCGCTGAGCGTGGAATTGATTTCTTCGATATCGGGCAGAAGATCGCGGCGTTTGCCTGCGGCGGCGGCGACACTTCCGGCTGCGATCCCCGGATCGGCCGGGTCGAGACCGCGCAGCCGCGCCATGCGATCGCGCAGGCTTTTCTTCGCGGCATCCTGTGCCGGTTCTTCCAGCCCGAGATCGGGTTGGGTCTCGAGCGTATCGCTTTCGGGTTGCCGCATCGAGTGGTCGAATTCGACCTCGGCGCGCAGAATGTCACGCACGCTATCCTTGAGCGCGGACGCCGGTTTCGGCGTGACCGGGGCAACGGTAGCGGGCTCTTCATCCTCATATTCTTCGGCAATATCCGAGTCAGAGGGGAGGGGCGCCTCAGCTGTGTCTTGTTCTTCGAGAATGGAGGCGACGGCCTCCGCAACGGCCGGTTCGGGCTCCACTGGGGCGGGCTCCAAATCGGGCAGGGACTCTGCCTCGGGCATGGGCTCGGCTTCGGACTCCGCTTCGGGTGCGAAGTCGGGGCTTGGTTCCGCCACAGGCTCAGAGGTCGGCTCGGGCTCGGGCTCCGCTTCCTTTTCGATGACAGGTTCGGGGGCCGCCTCGGGCGCAGGCTCGGCCTCGGACACAGGCCCGACTTCGGGCTCGGGTTCGACTTCGGGTTCCGGGGACGCGTCCTCATCGGCCTCTGGCGTGGGGGGAGCTTCCGCCTCCGAGCCAGCCTCGTCCGGCGCCGCGTCGGCGGAGGAAAGCTCGTAGCCCTGTTCCCGGGCGAGTTCATTGTCGAGATGGGCAGGTTGTTGGAACCAGGTATGTCCGCAATTGGAGCATTGGACATCGCGACCCGCGTCCGGAATGACACGTGCATCGACCTCGTATTGGGCTCCACAATTGGGACAGATCAGCCGCATATTTTCCCCTGCTTTTCCCCTGCCACCACAGTTCACGCGGGTTCTCCCGCGCTGTTTTCGGTAATTCTTACCGCACTACGTCAGATTGTCCATGTTTTTGCGACAGTTGCATTGAAAGCTTTTGAGCGGTGAGGCAAAACTGTCGCGAACGAGCGACAGGGGTGACATGTGATCGAGTTTCATGACGCAGGCTACGGGTACGGTGGCCGGGAGCTTCTCACCGAGATGTCCCTGACGCTGGCGCCGGGGTCTTTCCATTTTCTGACCGGCCCGTCGGGTGCGGGGAAAACCACCTTTCTCAAACTCTGCTATCGCGAGTTGCAGGCCACCGCCGGCCGGGTGACGATCTTTGGCGAGGACACCCGCGAGATGGGGCGCGACGAGGTGGCGAACCTGCGGCGCAAGATCGGCGTCGTGCATCAGGATTGCCAATTTCTCGATCATCTGAACCTGACCGAGAATGTCGCTTTGCCGCTTTCCGTTGCCGGTCGTGAACGCGATGATCAGGATCTCTCCGATCTTCTGAACTGGGTCGGCCTGTCGGAACAGGCCAAAGCTCTGCCGCCGGAACTCTCGGGCGGGGAGCGGCAGCGCGCGGCGCTGGCCCGGGCGGTGATCATGTCGCCCGATGTGATCCTCGCCGACGAACCCACCGGCAATGTCGATTGGGACATGTCGCTGCGGCTCTTGCAGCTCCTGATCGAACTCAATCGCATGGGCAAGACCGTGGTCATCGCCACCCATGACCTGCATTTGATCCGCCAGGCCAAGTCGCATGTCCAGGCGCGTGTCTTGAGGATTTCCAATCGCCGCATTCAGCAATCGGGAGCAGATCTGTGAGAACCATTCTGTTGCCCTTTCTGACTTTCAGCGAAAGTGCGTCGGGCCGGGTTGTGCCGCCCTCCGGGTTTACCGCGCAGCTCACCGTGATCACCGCTGCCGCCATGGCCTTTCTCGCGGTCTTCGCGCTAGCCTTGTCGATGGCCACCGGACGTCTGGCGGACCGCTGGGGTACCGAACTGGCGCGTGGCTCGACCGTGCGCATCTCCGCGCCTGAAGATCAGATCGAGGCGCAGGTCGCAGCAGCACTCAAGGTGCTCGAGACCACGCCAGGCGTGGCCGAGGCGCGTCTCCTTTCCAAGGACGAGGAGACCGCCCTGCTCGAACCCTGGTTCGGTCCGTCGCTGCCGCTCGATGATCTGGCCCTGCCGGCGCTGATCGATGTGCAGGAGACCTCGGAGGGCTTCGATGCCGAAGGTCTGCGGTTGCGTCTCGCGGGCGAGGCCCCGGGCGCCGTGCTCGACGATCACAGCCGCTGGCGCCGTCCGCTGGTGCGCGCGGCGGAACGGATCAGGCTTCTGGGGGTGATTTCTCTCGTATTGATCACCGGGGTCACCGCTGGGATGATCACATTGGCTGCCAATGCTGCGCTCGCCGCCAATGCGCAGGTTATTCGCACCCTGCGGCTGGTTGGTGCAACCGACCGGTTCGTCGCGCGTGCCTTTGTCAATCGCTTCACCTTCCGCGGTTTTTCCGGTGCTCTCATCGGCACGTTTTTCGGCATGGTCGCCATCGCGCTCTTGCCAAATGCCGATGAAGCGGGGAGTTTCCTCACGGGGCTGGGCTTTGCCGGTCCCGAATGGCTCTGGCCCATGCTGATTCCGGTTCTGGCCGCGCTGGTGGCCTATGTCGCCACCAGGATCGCGGCGGCACAAACCCTGCGGAGGCTGATGTGATGCCCTATCCGATCCAGTGGCTCCTCTCCCTGATCTTCGTGGTTCAGATGTATCTGGCCATGGCGCTTCTGGCCGTGGTGTTCACGCCGCTGGCGATGTTGCGCCGCCATTACGCCTATCTCGCCTGTTGGACCTATTGCCATTGGGTGCGGATTTCGGCTCGCGTCCTTGTCGGGCTGAAATCCGAGATCCGGGGAGAGGTGCCGACGGACGAGGTGCTGATCGGGGCCAAACATCAGAGCTTTTTCGACATCATCCTGATCGTCTCTGCCGTGCCGCGGCCGAAATTCATCATGAAGAAGCAGCTCGTCTGGGCCCCGATCGTCGGTTATTACGCCAAGCGTATCGGCTGTGTGCCGGTGGATCGTGGCAAGCGCGGACAGGCGATCAAGAAAATGATCGCGGATGTAAAATCCGGCGCCGCATTGCCCGGCCAGCTGATCATCTTTCCGCAGGGCACCCGCGTCGCCGCCGGCGCGCATCTGCCTTACAAGATCGGCACGGGCGTGCTCTATGAGCAAACCGGACAGGATTTGGTGCCCGCCGCCACCAATGTGGGGGTGTTCTGGCCACGCCACGGCATCTACCGCAAACGCGGAACGGCGGTGGTGGAATTCCTGCCTCGCATTGCCGCAGGGCGCGACATGAAAGAGGTCATGGGCGAGCTGGAAGAGGTGGTCGAAGCCAAATCCAACGCGTTGATGGAAGAGGCCGGGTTCCGGGGGCGCGGCTGAGCCAGGTTCTGGGCCTGAGCTGTCACGCAAAGGTCATGGGGCGAGATTAGGACGTCTCTCGAAAAGGAGACCTGTGATGCCGAAACCCGTTGAAACGATTGCCGAGCTCGAAGCGCTTTACGAGGCGCCGAACCCGCTCGCGCTGACCAAGGTCGCGCCGGCGCTGACCCCGCTCTATCGCACATGGATCGCGGCGTCGCGCTTTGTCGTGGTCTCCACTGTCGGCCCCGAAGGTGTCGACGGCAGCCCGCGTGGCGATGACGGACCGGTGGTGCGGATTGTCGATGAGAAAACCATCTGGCTGCCCGATTGGCGGGGCAACAACCGGATCGATACGCTGCGCAACATCGTGCGCGACGGAAGGATTGCGCTCATGTTCATGGTGCCGGGCAGCAACAATGTGCTGCGGGTGAATGGCCGGGCTCAGCTTACCGCCGCCCCCGCCGTCACCGAAACCTTCGAACAGCGCGGCAGGCATCCGCGCACGGTGGTGATCATCACCGTCGAAGAGGTCTATTACCAATGCGCCAAGGCGGTGATGCGCGCCGGGCTCTGGGGGCGCGACGATGCCGGGGACCTGCCGAGCTCCGGCGATTTCAACCGCGAGCAAGACGCCGCATTTGATGCGGAAAGCTATGATGCCAACTATCCGGAGTACGCTAAGACCCGGATGTGGTGAGGGGGCTTTGAGCCCGATGTGCACGTTCATCTAAGAGCGTCACGAGTCGTGACAAGCCTGCCTGTGGGGTGGCGCCAAGACGCATGAGGTCTGCGCTTTATCCTGACCAAATCCGTGAAAGCTCAATCTCTTGCACGGGGATGACAATGCGCCAGCCCGCCGGGACGGGCAGGCGCAGGCGCGGCGGCTTCGCCTCGTCCCGCGCCCAAAAGGTCAATGTCTGCTCCGTCCCGCAAAGCCGCCGCTCGAACGGGGAATAAAAAAGGCCGGGGAGAACCCGGCCTTGACGTCTTTTTTTGAAAGCTTGGCGCGCTTAGGCCGCCAGACCTTTCGAACCCATTTCCAGGAATTTCTTGCGGCGGTCCTTGAGGATCGCATCGGGCTTTTTCTTCATCAGCGGCGTCAGGAGCGCTTCGATCGCCTTGCCGACCGAGGCAATCGCCGCCTCGCGGTCACGCTGGGCGCCGCCCAGCGGTTCGGGGATCACCTGATCCACGACGCCGAGCTTTTGCAGATCCTGCGCGGTGAGCCGCAGCGCTTCGGCGGCTTCGCGCATCTTCTCGGCATCCTTCCACAGGATCGAGGCACAGCCCTCCGGCGTGATCACCGAATAGACCGAATGCTCGAGCATGGCGACCTTGTTGGCGGAGGCAAAGGCCACCGCGCCGCCGGAGCCGCCCTCGCCGATGATGATCGAGATCAGCGGCACTTTCAAAGACAGGCATTTCTCGGTTGAGCGCGCGATGGCCTCGGACTGACCGCGCTCTTCCGCGCCCTTGCCGGGATAGGCACCGGGCGTGTCGACGAGGGTGATCACCGGCAGGCCGAATTTATCCGCCAGTTCCATCAGGCGGATCGCCTTGCGATAGCCCTCGGGCCGGGCCATGCCGAAATTGCGCTCGATCCGCGATGTGGTGTCATGGCCCTTTTCCTGACCGATCACCACCACGGGTTGATCGTTGAACCGCGCCAGCCCGCCCATCACGGCGTGATCATCGGCAAAATTGCGGTCGCCGGCGAGCGGGGTGTATTCGGTGAACAACGCCTCGATGTAATCCTTGCAATGCGGACGTTCCGGGTGACGCGCCACCTGACATTTGCGCCAGGCCGAGAGACCCTTGTACAGGTCCTTGAGCATGTCATCCGCCTTCTTGTCCAAGGCGGCGGCTTCTTTTTCGACATCCATCTCTTCGTTGGCGCGGGCCAGAGCGCGCAGCTCCTCGGCTTTGCCTTCGATCTCCGCGAGCGGTTTTTCGAATTCGAGATAATGAGTCATACGGGGGGCCTCCGAACGGGTTTCGATCCCGTATATGGCGATTTTTGGGTCTGGGTGCAACTCAGCAAGATTTGTGATCTGCTGAAGCGGTATCTCTGCGGTCGAGGACTTGTTGAAAGGACACGAGGTAAATGGTGCGGCACTCTTATGAAGATCGGCTCTTGCGGGTGCTCGATTACGTCTATGCCCATCTCGATGGCGATCTCTCGCTCGACACGCTGGCGGAAGTCGCAGCGCTGTCGCGGTTTCATTTCCACCGGGTGTTTTCCGGGATGACCGGTGAAACGGTCGCGGGGTTTATCCGGCGGGTGCGCTTGTCCAAGGCCTCGCATCTTCTGCTGCGCAGCGAGGACGAAATCGAACGCATCGCTCTGCAATGCGGCTACCCCAATCCGCGCAGTTTTACCCGTGCCTTTCAAGATGCCTTTGGACTGACGCCGACCGCCTTTCGGGCGCGTGGCGTTGAGATGCCGCCTCTGCGGCTCAATGAAAGAGGAGATTACGAAATGTATGAGATCACGGTTGAAGACCGGGCGCCCGCGGCTTTTGCAGGTGTGGCGCATAAGGGAGATTACATGGAGATCGGCCAGGCCTTCGAGGTGGCTGCAAAAACCGCTTTGTCGCGGGGGATGGGGCCGGTGCTCGGGGCGATGGTGGGCGTGTATTTTTCCAACCCTGGCGAGGTGCCGGTCGAGGAGATGCGCAGTATGGCTGGATTTGTCCTGACGGGTGAGATGGATCTTGCGCCGCCGCTCGAACCTTTTTCACTCGCCGGTGGGCGCTATGCCGTGTTGCGCCATATCGGCCCCTATACCGGGTTGCGACAGGCCTATGATTATCTCTACGGCAAATGGTTGCCCGAAAGCGGCGAGGAGCCGCGCGACGGGCCGCCGTTCGAGATCTACCTGAATTCGCCGATGGACACCGCGCCGGAGGATCTGGTGACACTGATCCATGCGCCCATCGCATGAGGCCTTGCGCCTGACAGGAAAGCGCCCCGGAGATTGCTCCCCGGGGCGCGGTCACCTCAACGGTCAGGTCCTCCTCCCGGCCGGAGGGAAAGGCTTAGCTGTTGGCGATCAACTCGGACTGAGCGACGATCACCTCGGCCTGTTTGATCGAGGCGATATCGACCAGACGGCCTTTGTAGACCGTCGCGCCCTCGCCATTGGCCTTGGCCTGCTCCATCGCCGCGAGAATCTCGCGCGCCTCAGAGACGGCCTCCTCGGAGGGTGTGAACACTTCATTGGCCAGGGCGATCTGTTTCGGGTGGATCGCCCATTTGCCGACCATGCCGAGCGTTGCGGAGCGGCGCGCCTGTGCCCGGTAGCCCTCGTCATCGGAGAAATCGCCAAACGGCCCGTCGACCGGCAGCACCCCATGGGTGCGGCAAGCGGCGACGATGGCGGCCTGAGCCCAGTGCCACGGGTCTGAGTAATGCCGGGTGTCACCGTGCAGCATGTAATAGTTTTCCTGCGTGCCGCCGATACCGGTGGTCTGCATGCCCATCGAGGCGGCGAAATCCGCCGCCCCAAGGCTCATGGCGACGAGCCGCGGAGAGCTGGCTGCGATCTCCTCGACATGAGCGATGCCGGCGGCGGATTCGATGATGACTTCGAAATTGATCTTCTTGGTGCGGCCCTTGGCGCGCTCGATGGCGGTGACCAGCGCATCCACCGCATAGATATCTTCGGCACAGCCCACTTTCGGGATCATGATCTGGTCGAGCCGCTCACCGGCCTGTTCCAGAAGATCGACGACGTCGCGATACCAGTAGGGCGTGTCGAGCGAGTTGATCCGCACCGCGAGGGTCTTTTTGCCCCAATCAATCGTGTTGATCGCCTCGATGATATTGGCGCGGGCCACGTCCTTGTCCGACGGCGCCACCGAGTCTTCGAGATCGAGATTGATCACATCCGCGTCCGAAGCCGCCATTTTCGGGAACAGCTTGGTGTTGGAGCCGGGGCCGAACAGTTGGCAACGGTTCGGGCGATCCACGGGGGTGGGCTGAAGACGGAAGGACATGGTGGCTCCTGTCGGCAATGATGTTTCGAAATTGTCGCCAGCATTGTTATTATCTTGCTTTGCGTGGTGCAAGCCACATTTTGCGTCTGCGGCATATCCCCAAAAAACCTCTCAAATAAGTTTTCAAACTGCTCAAAACGTAATCATTTCAATATATGTCCCAGTTTTGTGGATATATTCGGGATATTCTCCCAATCCGTCAGCTTTCCTGACGCAATTTGCGAAGCACCTTGCGGCGAATCTCGGTCATGATTTTTCAAACGCAACCGGAGAGCTGCACCATGATCGAAACACCATATCTTCTTTTCCTCGGAGACGCCCCTGACCAACTGGCCGCGAAAGTGGCGCAGGGGATCAAGGACTGGCGCCCGGAATTCGCGCTGGGTCAATATCGCATGGACGGCTGCAAGGCCGACATGAAATTGCCGGACATGGATCTGAAAGCCGCCAAGGCTGCGGGTGCCAAGACGCTGGTGATCGGCGTTGCCAACCGCGGTGGTGTGATCAGCCCGGCCTGGAAAAAGGTTCTGGTCGCGGCGCTGGAAGAAGGTTTCGACATCGCGTCGGGCCTGCACAACCTGTTGCGCGACGAGGAAGATCTCGCCGCCGTCGCCAAGGCTTGCGGCCGGGCGCTGCATGACGTGCGCGTGCCCGAGGTGAAATACCCGATCGCCAATGGCGTGAAACGCAGCGGCAAGCGCTGCCTCGCCGTCGGCACCGATTGTTCGGTCGGCAAGATGTACACCGCTCTGGCGATGGACAAGGAAATGCGCGAGCGCGGGTTGAAATCCACCTTCCGCGCCACCGGTCAGACCGGCATCCTGATCACCGGCGACGGTGTGCCCTTGGATGCGGTGGTGGCCGATTTCATGGCCGGTTCGATCGAATGGCTGACGCCGGACAATGATGAAGATCACTGGGACCTGATCGAAGGTCAGGGCAGCCTGTTCCACGTCTCCTACTCGGGCGTGACCATGGCGCTGGTGCATGGCGGTCAGCCGGATGCGCTGATCCTCTGCCACGAGCCGACCCGCGCGCATATGCGGGGTCTGCCGGGCTATGACCTGCCGACGCTCGAGGCGCTGCGCGATACCGCGCTCACCCTGGCACGCGTCGCCAACCCGGCGTGTGAGGTCGTGGGCATCTCGGTCAACACCCAGCACCTGAGCGAGGAAGAGGCGATTGCCTATCTCGCCAAGGTCGAGGGGGAAATGGGTTTGCCCGCGATCGATCCCTTCCGTCAGGGCGCCGGCCGTCTGGTGGATGCGCTCGAGGGAAAGACATCTGAGCTTGCGGCGTAAGGCGTAAGCTCAGAAACTCATCCCAAATCATATCGGAGGTCCCATGAAACTGGACGTGACGGCAGAGGCGTTTCGCCTCGCCGAGGTCTTTACCATTTCCCGTGGCTCGCGCACCGAGGCGAAAGTGCTCACAGTGCGTGCCACGGACAAAACTGCGGCAGGCGAATTGACGGGGTGGGGCGAATGTGTGCCCTATGCCCGCTATGGCGAGAGCCTGGAGAGCGTGACGGCGGAGATCGAGGCCCTGCCGGCAGACATCACCCGGGCAACGCTGCAGGAGATGATGGAGCCCGGCGCGGCCCGCAATGCGGTGGATTGCGCGCTCTGGGATCTCGAGGCCTCGAAAACGGGCAAACGGGTTTGGGAAATTCTGGAGCTGCCGGCGCCGGTGCCGATGATCACCGCGTTCACCCTGTCTCTGGCCAGCCCGGAAGAGATGCAGGCCTCGGCGGCGAAACATGCGCATCGACCGCTTCTCAAGATCAAGCTCGGCACGCCCGACGATATGGCCCGGCTCGAAGCCGTGCGCCGCGGCGCGCCGAAATCGAAAATCATCGTCGATGCGAACGAGGGTTGGACGGCCGAGGTCTACGCGGATCTCGCGCCGCACCTGCTGCGGCTTGGCGTCGAGCTGGTGGAACAACCCTTGCCTGCGGGACAGGATGACATGTTGGCGGAGATTGAGAGACCCCTTCCGGTCTGCGCCGATGAGTCCTGTCACGACCGGAAGAGCCTCCCCGATCTCAAGGGCAAATACGATGTGATCAACATCAAGCTCGACAAGACCGGGGGGCTCACCGAGGCGCTGGAACTGCGCAAAGCCGCGCGGGCCGAGGGGTATGGCATCATGGTCGGCTGCATGGTCGGCACCTCTCTGGCGATGGCGCCGGCGGTGATCGTGGCCCAGGGGGCGCGTGTCGTGGATCTTGACGGGCCTTTGCTTTTGGCCGAAGACCGTCCGGAACCTTTGCACTATGACGCCGAGGGTGTTCACCCGCCCAAACGCGCACTCTGGGGCTGACCCCGTATCCAACCCGCTCATCTAAGGAGATCATGATGACCCGCACCGTCTATGTGAACGGCGACTACCTGCCGGAAACCGAGGCCAAAGTATCCATTTTCGACCGCGGGTTCCTGATGGCGGACGCCGTTTACGAGGTGACCTCGGTTCTCGGCGGCAAGCTTCTGGACTTTCAGGGCCACGTGGCGCGCCTTCAGCGCTCGCTCAGCGAGCTGCAAATGGTCTCGCCCGTCACCATGGACGAGCTTCTCGAGATCCATCACCAGCTGATTGAGAAAAACGATCTCGACGAGGGCGGCATCTACCTGCAGATCACCCGCGGTGCCGGGGCGGATCGCGATTTCCTCTGGCCGGACCCCGAAGAGGTCCAGGGCGGTATCGTGCTCTTCACCTTCGCCAAAAAGATCACCGCCAACAAATCGATCGATGAGGGCATCAAGGTGATCTCCATCGAGGATCTGCGCTGGGGCCGTCGCGACATCAAGACCACGCAGCTCCTGTACCCGTCCTTTGCCAAGATGCAGGCGAAGAAAGCCGGGGCAACCGACGCCTGGTTTGTCGAAGATGGCTATGTGACCGAGGGCTATGCCAACAACGTCTATATCGTCAAAGACGGCGTGATCATCACCCGCCAGCTCTCCAATGACATCCTGCACGGCATCACCCGTGCCGCGATCCTGAAATTTGCGGCGGAAGCGCAGATGAAAGTCGAGGAACGCCCCTTCACCATCGAAGAGGCGCAAGCCGCCGACGAGGCGTTTGCGACCTCGGCCACCGGGTTCTCGCAACCGGTCGTGGAGATCGATGGCGTGACCGTCGGCACCGGCAAACCGGGCCCGGTCTCGAAACGCCTGCGCGAGATCTACATCGAAGAAATGCCGAAAACCGCGCTTTGATCGTCAGGGATATCTGTTGGACAGACCTAAAAAAGCCCGCCATATGGCGGGCTTTTCCAATCGTGCTACACGATATGTCCTACGCGATGCTTAGACTGTCAGGGTAAAGAGCCCGGTCGTATCGGCGGGCAGATCGGCAAGGGTCAGCCCCTGGAGCAGCGCGACCTGTTCCCCGAGGAACTCGAGCATCAGGCCGTCCGAGGTTTCGGTGATCACGATGTCCTCGTCCGCGCCAATGCCGGAGAGGTCGCTGCCATAGACGTCGATCGTGAGGGTGTCTTCCAGAGGGTCGAAATCGGTGACTGTGACCGTCTCCTCGCTCTGGTCGATATCCTCGGCAACCACGATATGATCCGCACCGGGACCACCGGTCACCTCATCGCCATTGTCGGCGCCGAGGAAATCGTTCCCTGCGCCACCATTGAGGCTGTCGGGCGTATTGGTGGATTCCAAGCCGGATTCATAGGCGATGAGCGTGTCGTCGCCCTGTTCGCCGTAGAGCGTATTACTGCCGCTGACGTCCATCATGTAGTCGTTGCCTGCGCCGCCGCGGATCAGGTCGTCACCATTCTGGAAGTCGAGGGCGGTGAACAGCTCTTCCTCGTTCTCGGCGGCGAAAACGGTCGTGCCGCTTGCATCATCGCCATCGCCGAGGAATATCGTGTCATCGCCTTCGCCCCCCTCGATCAGGTCGGAGCCGCTATTCCCGAACAGCCGGTCGTCGCCGTCACCGCCGAGAATGCCATCGCTCCCTTCGCCGCCAAAGACGGTGTCGGCGCCGCCTTCGGCAAAGATGACGTCATTGCCACCCTCGCCGCTGATCCGGTCCGCGGCATTGCTGCCATAGAGGAGGTCGTCACTGTCGTCGCCATTGATGACGTTGACATCGTCCGAGCCGTCCTCCGTCGCCGTATCGTCGGATATGTCGCCGGACGTATCCGGGGTCGGCTCGGTCTCTGCCTCATTGTCATCGTGGTCGTCGTCTGAATCAATCAGGAATGCGGCGCCGAGCATGGCCGGCACCAAAAGTAAAAGCCACATAATATCCACCCCCGGAAAATTGAGCTTTGTTAATAATCTATGCGTTTCTGCAACAGAAACATGGCCCTGAAATGAGCCACGTTCCGGGGCACTAGACCTCCGGGATCGGGGAGTGTCAATCGTCGTTAAATTTCCGTAAATGATAAGGATGCCCAATCAACACAAAATGCATTTTTGGCGCGGATTGTTTCTCGAAATTGAACGAAGATCGAATCTCGATCATTCGGGGCATATCGTGCTGGGGGGCTGGTCAGATGCGGGCAGCGCGGCCTATTTCAGAATCCCGTTCAGACAGCCCTCGGCGTCGAGACGGTTTTGCCAGCCCCGGGTGCGCAGCCCGTCGAGATCGGCGAATTGCGCGCAGAGCTGAAACGTCTGCGGTCCCGTGGCGCGATAGCTGTAGCCTTCCTGCGCCAGCAAGGCGTCCGGCCTCAGAGGGCTGGTGCACAGCGGGGTGTCCACCAGCGCTTCGGGGCTGCGGGCATCGGCGCGGGCCAGACATTGCACATAGCGCTCGAGATCCTGCAATTCGCGAAATCGCTGATCGTCGCGCTTTGCCACCCGGGCCGCTTGGGGGCTGCCGACCGCGATCAGCCCGGCGATCAGCACCGCGCCCGTCAGCAGGGCAAGGGCAAGAAGCGGCCAGAGCTTAGCCATCGTTCTCGGCGTCCTTCATGGCGATCTGGAAATAGCCGAAAATTGTCCCGGACACGGCCGCGACCAGCAACAGCTTGAGGATGAATTGCAGGGTCAGATCACCGCTGAGCAGGGCATAGATCGCGCCGAGGAGATCGCCAAGAAGCGTGATGGCGGAAAAGAACAGTGCGATATAGCCGAACCATTTGCGCACGGCGGAGCGTTTCCGGCTCGGGTCGCGGGTCAGGGCGCGCGTCTCGCTGCGCTGCATCAAAAGGAACAGCGGGAAGAACACGATCAGCGCGGCGATCGACCAGCGCATGGAACTGGTGCTGTAGCCCGGGCGCAGCCCTTCGGTCTCGGGTATCCAGCGGTTGATGAGATCGACGCCGAGATCGACGATATTCCAGGCGGTCATGCCGAGCGCCACGAACATCAACGCGTAAAAGAACGCTTCTTTCGCCGAGACATAGGGGCGCGGGCGCGGCACCGGCGGGATGTGATCCGTTTCGGCCCAGGCCGAGAGCGCATCGTGCACTTCGGTCTCGGCCCAGCCGGCCGTGCGCAGGGCGCTTGCGATCTCCGCGCGGCTCTGACCTTCGATCAGCGCCTCACGCGTGAACTGCGCCAACTGCTCCGCAGGTTTCATTCCTTCGCATCCGTGCCGACGTTATCGGCGAAGGCCTTCTCGAACGCCGCCTGTTTCTCCGGACTGGCCGGGGTCTGGCTCTGGGCTTTCCAGTCGTCATAGGGCATGCCGTAGTAAAGTTCGCGCGCCTCGTCCTTCGACATCTCGATACCGCGCTCGGCGGCGGCTTCCTGGACCCAGCGCGACAGGCAGTTGCGGCAGAACCCGGCGAGGTTCATCAGGTCGATATTCTGCACATCCGGGCGTTTGTTCATCAGATGATCGCGCAGCGTGCGAAACGCCGCCGCTTCAATCTCCTCCATGGTTTGCTCATTGATCTTGTCCATCTCGATCACCCTTTCACCCGTTTGGCATAGGCCGCCGTATTCATGTCGCGCACATCGACCGAGAGGCTGCCGACCGTCGGCAGCACCCCGTCCATCGCATGTAGCACGATATCGGAGAGTCGCGCCTTTGTCTCGTCATCGCGACCTTCGAGGAGATAGAGCGTTGCATGGGCGAATGTGGCGGGCTCTGTGCCGATCTTGAAATAGGGCTGCGGACGGGCACGGATTTTCAATGCTGGCGCGTTGATCTCGACGTCGAGAATGAGCGCCTCGAAGACATCGTTGCAGAGCCGGGACATATCGTGGCTCCGCTCGAGACCTTCGGAAAAATCGATGACAACATGAGGCATGATCAGAGTCCTGTTTCTGTAAGCGTATCTTTGAGAATGGGGGCCAGAAGCGCGGCCCAGCGGGCCTGATCCTCGGGCGTTTCAATGAGATCGGAGCGCAGCTCGATCAGCAGGTTCAGCCGCCCGTGATGCAGCGCATGGCGGTCGATCGCGTCGCCGGGCAGATGGCCGTCGTAAGGTTCGTTGTCACCGATCACCAGACGTTCGCCAAGGCGCTCGGCCTCCGCCCCGAGCGTCTCCGAGCTTTCCAGCGCTTTGATGAATGGCGTGGTGAACCGTTTGTCATAGGCCGAGAGAATACCGATCTGCCAGGGCCGGCGGGGACGTCCCTTGAGCTGCGGCGTGAAACTGTGGATGGCGCAGATGATCCCCTGTTCACGTCGGGCGCAAAGGTCCTCATAGGCGTCATGGTAGGGGCGGTGAAACAGCTCGAGACGCCGCTCCACCTCGGCCTCATCAGCAAGGCGGTTGGCCGGAATGATCGTGCCATCATAGAGTTTCATCACCAGTGTCGGGTCATCTTCGCCACGGTTCGGGTCGATCACCAGACGCGAGAAGTCGGTGTGGATCATTGGGCTGTCGAGCGCTTCGGCGAGATGGCGGCTCACCCCGAGCGCGCCGATGTCATAGGCGATGTGACGCGCCATATCGGCCTCCGAAATGCCCAGCATTTCGCCGATCTCGGGCGGGACCCGATTGGTCGCGTGATCACATGTGATCAGCCAGCGCCCGGGGCGTGTGTCACCTTCGATCTGAAATGGGGGGATGTTCATTTTTGCGTCACCTTGGCCTGTCATGCCCGGAATACGCGGTTTCAGGACAAAGGGCCAGTTGCGACAGGCGTGAGATTGCGCCATAGAGGGGGTGGCCCACCGCGAATGATAACCGACCGAAAGGAAGTAAGGCTGTATGAGACGCCTTCGCAACGTGAAGATCGTGGCCACTCTGGGCCCGGCATCCAATGATTATGACACCATCCGCGCGCTCGTCGAAGCCGGCGCCGATGTGTTCCGCCTGAACATGAGCCACGGCGATCACGAGGAAATCCGTGCCCGCCATGCGATCATCCGCAAAATCGAGACCGACCTCGGCCGTCCGATCGCCATTCTCGCCGACCTGCAGGGGCCGAAGCTCCGTGTCGGGACCTTTGCCTCCGGCGCCCATGATCTCGAAGAGGGCGACAAGTTCCGTCTCGATCTCGATGAGGCCCCGGGCGATGGCAATCGCGTGCAACTGCCGCATCCGGAGATCTTCGCCGCCCTCAAACCGGGCGCCAACCTGCTGGTCAATGACGGCAAGATCCGGCTTCAGGTCGAGGAATGCGGTCCGGATTTCGCCGATTGCGTCGTCATCGTCGGCGGGACCATCTCGAACCGCAAGGGCGTGAACGTCCCAGATGTGGTGCTGCCGCTCGATGCGCTGTCGCCGAAGGACCTGCGCGATCTCGAATTCACCTGTGAGCTCGGCGTCGACTGGCTCGCCCTGTCTTTCGTGCAGCGTCCCGAGGACGTACTCAAGGCGAAAGACCTGGCCAAGGGTCGTGCCTCTGTGCTGGCCAAGATCGAGAAACCCTCCGCCGTCGAGGCCTTCGATGAGATCCTCAAGGTCTCCGATGGCATCATGGTCGCCCGTGGCGATCTCGGTGTCGAACTGCCGGTTCAGGCCGTGCCGCCGATCCAGAAACGCCTTACCCGCAAATGCCGGAGTGCGGCAAAACCGGTGATCGTGGCGACCCAGATGCTCGAATCGATGATCGAGAGCCCGATGCCGACCCGTGCCGAGGTCTCCGATGTTGCCACCGCCATCTATGAGGGCGCCGATGCGATCATGCTCTCGGCCGAATCCGCCGCCGGCAATTACCCGATCGAAGCCGTAACCACGATGAACAACGTCGCGGTCGAGGTCGAAAGCGACACGGTGTATCGCGATGTGCTCGATGCTTCGCGCGCCGGGATTTCCAAGCAGACCACCGCCGATGCCATCGTCTCGGCGGCGCGCGAGATCGCCGAAACCACCGACGTGAAAGCCGTCGTCTGTTATTCCGAAAGCGGCACCACCGCGGCGCTCACCGCCCGCGAACGCCCGCATGTGCCGATCATCGCCATGACCTCGCGCCGAAACACTGCGCGCAAGCTCTGTCTCTACTGGGGCATGCATTGTGTGATGACCGGCGAGGTCGAGCGCTTCAAGATGGCCGTGGTCAATGCCGCCCGCGCGGCGCGAACTTCGGGCTTTGCCACCGAGGCCGACAAGATCGTCGTCATCGCCGGCATTCCGTTCAATCAGCCGGGCTCGACCAACATCCTGCGGGTCGCGCCTTGTGAGGAACGCTTGATTTTCAACACCGATCCCGAATAATGGCCTGATCGAATTCAGGTTTTTGCCGGGAGCGGTGGTATGGAGACCGATCTCTTTCTGGTTCTGGGAATGGCGATCCTCTGCCTCGCCGTTCCCGCATTTCTCAGCGCCTATTCCGATGCGCGCCGCCCGACCGCAGGCCTGATCATGCTGGCGCTGGGCGCCGGTGCGGTGATCTATGCGGTGGTGGCGCATCCCGGGGGGTACAGCCTTCAGGACCTGCCCGAGGTGATTTTCCGGGTGCTGGCCCATTATTTCCGGCATCTGTCGCAATAGGGCGCAGTTCACACTTGCCAAAAGACGGATTGGGCTGTAGATGCACGCCCTCATGGTGCGCGTCCGGCGATATGGCATGCCGAGTCGCGCGAAGAACCATCGAAACCAAAGGAGATGGAAATGCCTAAGATGAAGACGAAGTCGAGCGCCAAGAAGCGCTTCAAAATGACCGCCTCCGGCAAGGTCAAGGCTGCGCAGGCCGGCAAACGCCACGGCATGATCAAGCGCACCACCAAGTTTATCCGTGACGCACGTGGCACGACCACGCTCTCCGCACCCGATGCGAAGATCGTGAAGTCCTACATGCCCTACGACCGCTAAGAGGAGAGACACACATGTCCCGCACCAAAGGTGGTACCGTTACCCACGCCCGTCACAAGAAAGTCCTGAAGGCCGCCAAAGGTTACTATGGCGCCCGTTCCCGGAACTTCCGCACCGCGACCCAGGCCGTCGACAAGGCGAACCAGTACGCGACCCGCGACCGTAAGGCCCGCAAGCGCAACTTCCGCGCCCTGTGGATCCAGCGTATCAACGCCGCTGTGCGTTCGCATGACGAAGCGCTGACATACTCCAAATTCATCAACGGCCTGTCGCTGGCTGGCATCGAAGTGGACCGCAAGGTTCTCGCCGATCTCGCCATCCACGAGCCGGATGCGTTTGGTGCCATCGTCGATAAGGCGAAGGCCGCGCTCGCGTAAGCTCTCTACTCTCTCCTAGAGAACGAACATTTTTGAAGCCGCGGACCTCATGGGGTCTCGCGGCTTCTTGTCTTTTGGGTCTCTCGTGGTATCGAGGCGGGGACCAATGAATACGAGGGGTTCAGATGGACGATCTGAAGAACAAATACCTCACCGCCATTCTCGCGGCGGGAGACGAAGCGACGCTCGAGGACATCCGTCTTCAGGCCGTCGGCAAAAAAGGCGAAGTGGCGCTCAAGATGCGCGAGCTGGGCAAGATGAGCCCGGAAGAGCGTCAGGTCATGGGGCCGAAGCTCAATGCTTTGAAAGACGAGATCAACTCCGCGCTGGCCGCCAAGAAACTCGCGCTGGAAGACGCCGCTTTGGATGCCCGTCTGGCCGAGGAATGGCTCGATGTCTCGCTGCCCGCCCGCCAGCGCCCGCAAGGGACCATTCACCCGATCTCGCGCGTCTCCGAGGAGATCTACGCGATCTTCGCCGATCTCGGATTTGCCGTCGCCGAAGGGCCGCAGATCGAGGATGACTGGCACAATTTCGACGCGCTGAATATTGCGCCAAACCACCCGGCCCGTCAGGAGCATGACACCTTCTACATGCACCGCGCCGAGGGCGACAATCGCCCACCGCATGTCCTTCGGACCCACACCTCGCCGGTGCAGATCCGCTCCATGATCGATCAGGGCGCGCCGATCCGCATCATCGCGCCGGGCCGTGTCTATCGCTCCGACTACGACCAGACCCACACGCCGATGTTCCACCAGGTCGAAGGCATGGCCATCGACAAGGACATCTCCATGGCGAACCTGAAATGGGTGCTCGAAGAGTTCTACACCGCGTTTTTCGGCACCAAGGTCAAAACCCGTTTCCGCGCCTCGCATTTCCCCTTCACGGAACCCTCCGCCGAGGTGGATGTGCAGTGCAAATGGGAAAACGGCACCGTGACCGTGGGCGAGGGCGACGACTGGCTCGAAGTCCTCGGCTCCGGCATGATGCACCCCAAAGTCCTGACCGCCGGTGGCATCGACCCGAAAGAGTGGCAAGGCTTTGCCTTTGGCATGGGGATCGACCGTCTGGCAATGCTGAAATACGGCATCCCGGATCTCCGCGCGTTCTTTGACTCTGACCTGCGCTGGCTGCGGCACTATGGGTTTAGTGCGCTGGGTACGCCGACGCTTGCAGGTGGTATTCACGGGTAAATTTCGCGGGGTGCCAGCCCCGCGTCGCGCCCGACCCGCCTCATGGGCGGGCGCGAGACGCCCACCCCGGGCCGGGCGCGACGCTCGTCTCTGAACAGAATTCTTTCTCCCATAAGGAGACCCGAACATGAAATTCACACTCTCCTGGCTCAAAGAGCATCTGGAAACCGAGGCCTCCCTCGATGACATCCTTTACGCGCTGACCGATCTCGGGCTTGAGGTCGAAGGCGTCGAGAACCCGCGCGACAAGCTTAAGGGCTTTAAACTCGTGAAGGTCAAAGAGGCCGAGAAACACCCCGACGCCGACAAGCTGCGGGTTTGTCAGGTCGAGACGGACGAGGGCATGACCCAGATCGTCTGTGGCGCGCCCAATGCCCGGGCTGGGATCACCGCCGTCTTGGCGAAACCCGGCATGTATATCCCCGGCCTCGACATCACCATTTCCGTCGGCAAGATCCGCGGCGTCGAAAGCCATGGCATGATGGCCTCCGAGCGTGAGCTGGAGCTCTCCGACGAGCACAACGGCATTATCGAGCTGGAAGATGGCGAGATCGGCATGGAATTTGCCGACTGGCTGGCGAAGCATGATCCAAGCAAGGTTGACCCCACGATCGAGATCGCCATCACGCCCAATCGCCCCGACGCGTTGGGTGTCCACGGCATCGCCCGCGATCTTGCGGCGCGCGGTCTGGGAACGCTCAAGCCGCTGAAAGCGTCGACGGTCGAGGGCAAATTCCCGAACCCGATTTCGGTGGAAATTACCGAGGCCGCGAAAGACGGTTGCCACGTCTTTGCCGGGCGTCTGATCAAAGGCGTGAAAAACGGTCCTTCGCCGAAATGGCTGCAGGATCGGCTGACCGCCATCGGTCTGCGGCCGATCTCGGCTTTGGTCGATGTCACCAACTTCTTCACCTATGACCGCAACCGCCCGCTGCACGTCTTTGACGCCGCGACGGTGAAAGACGGTCTGGTGATCGATCGCGCCAAGGGCGGCGAAGAGCTGCTGGCCTTGGATGAAAAGACCTACACCATGCCCGAAGGCGCCATGGTGATCTATTCCGCCGGCAAGGTCGAAAGTATCGGTGGCATCATGGGCGGCGAGGAAACCGGCTGTACCGACGAGACCGTCGATGTCTTTGTCGAGGCCGCCGTCTGGAACGTCCTGGATATCGCCAAGGGCGGGCGCGCGCTGAAGGTCAATTCCGACGCGCGGTATCGCAACGAACGCGGCATTGATCCGGCCTATAACCTGCAGGCGGTGGACGATGCGACCGCGATGATCCTTGAGCTTTGCGGCGGTGAGGCCTCCGAGGTGGTCGTCGCGGGCGAAGTGCCGGATGTGTCGCGCAGCTATCATCTCGACACCGACCGGGTGCAGAGCCTCGTCGGCATGGACATTCCGGCAGAGCGTCAGGTGGCCATTCTCGAAAGTCTTGGCTTCGAGATGGATGGCGACATGGCGAAAGTGCCCTCCTGGCGTCCGGACGTGTTGGGCGAGGCGGATTTGGTCGAAGAGGTCGCCCGTGTCGAAAGCCTGACCCATCTGGAACCGAAACCGATGACCCGCCCCTCGGGGGTCGCGAAACAGATCCTCACCCCGATGCAGGTGCGCGAAAGCGCCGCCCGCCATCAGGCCGCGGGGCTTGGCTACAATGAATGCGTGACCTACAGCTTCATCGATCAGGCCTCCGCCGCGCTGTTCGGCGGTGGCGCGGATGCAACGCGTCTCGAAAACCCGATCTCTTCCGAGATGAGCCATATGCGTCCGGATCTCCTGCCCGGTCTTCTGGCCGCCGCGACCCGCAATCAGGCGCGGGGCTTTGCCGATCTCAACCTGTTCGAATGCGGTCCCGCCTTCCATGGCGGGGAGCCGGGCGAACAGCGCGCGCAATTGTCCGGCATTCGCGTCGGCGCGACGGGACCCAAGGACGTGCATGGCGAACGCCGTGTGGTCGATCTCTATGACGCCAAGGCCGATGCCGAGGCCGTGCTCGCCGCCATCGGTGCCCCGGCCAAGGCCCAGATCCTGCGCGAGTGTTCGCCCTGGTTCCACCCGGGCCGCTCCGGCAAGATCTGTCTCGGGCCGAAAAAGGTGCTCGCAGAATTTGGCGAGCTGCACCCGAAAGTGCTGAAAGAGATGGGTGTGAAAGGCACGGCGGTGGGCTTCACCGTCTATCTCGAAGAGGCGCCGATGCCGAAGGCCAAGAAAATCGCCCGTCAGGCGTTCTTCACCAACGATCTGCAAGCGGTCGAACGCGATTTCGCCTTTGTCGTCGATCAGAGCGTGAAAGCGCTCGATCTGGTCAATGCGGCGGGCGGCGCCGACAAGGCGCTGATCGAGGATGTGCGCATCTTCGACGAATTCGTCGGCGGCTCGCTCGGCGAGGACAAGAAATCGCTCGCCATCACCGTGCGCCTCCAGCCGACCGAAGGCACGTTGAAAGAGAAAGACATCGAAGAGCTGTCGCAAAAGATCATCGCCAAGGTGGAAAAAGCCACCGGAGGCACGCTGCGCGGCTGAGGCGTGCGCGATCACAGGACCAAGGAGGGGGCTCAGGCCCCCTTTTTCATAGGGAAGGAGCAAACATGAAAGTCTATCTGTCCGGCGAGATTCACACTGATTGGCGCGATCAGATCATCGAAGGAGCCAAGGGGCTCAATGTCACGTTTTCCGCGCCTGTGACCGATCACGCAGCGTCCGACGATTGCGGTGTGGCGATCATGGGCGCCGAGGATCAGAAATTCTGGCATGACCACAAGGGCGCCAAGTTGAACGCCATCCGTACCCGCAATGCGATCGAGGCGGCGGATGTTGTCGTCGTGCGGTTTGGCGAGAAATACAAACAATGGAACGCGGCCTTTGACGCGGGCTATGCTTCGGCGCTGGGCAAGGCGCTGATCGTCATGCACGGGGCCGAACATCAGCATGCGCTGAAAGAGGTCGATGCTGCCGCGCTGGCTGTGACCGAGACCCCGGAGCAGGTGGTGCAGATCCTCACCTATGTCTTGACCGGTACGCTGCCCGGGTAGGTGTCCTCAGCCTTCAGCCATCACCCTCACCACCGCATAGGCGATGGTGAGGGTTTCACATCCTCGAAACGATAGGGCAGGGTGGCAATGGTCAAAGGCCCAAGCTCGGAAGCTTACGGTGCGAGGACAAACATCTCAGCCTCATCGTATTCGAAAGCCCCCCCAAGCGCTGTCCGAAAAACGGTACGCAACGCAAAATAGGCGAAAACGGTGAAGAGAAAGATGTTGGCGTATCGCTGGTCTTTCGAGCTCTGCGTGTCCACGGTTTCCATCGTCTATTCCATGGCGCCGTAGAGCAGGCGCAACGGTTGGCTGCGGTCACCATGATGGAAGGGCAGGGCGATCTGCTCGCCGCTGTCATAGATGGCCTGCGCCGCATGAGGCCAACCCACCTGCGTGGCAAGCCGTTGCAGTTGCGCGTCCGTCTGCAAAGCGCGGCTGATGAGCAGAATATGCACCGCAGTTTCAGAGCGAGCCGAAGCAGGCAGGTCGGAGCGAATGGTCCAGTCCGGTCTGAGCCGCGCCAGATTGCCGCCGATATAGAAATCCGTGACGATCAGGGTGTCTTCGGGCAGGGCCATCTCTTCGATGGCCTGCGCGAGCGGGGCGAAGTCCAGATCGCGGCGGGCGTTGTCCTTATAACGATCAAGGGTCAGGCCGGTGCAGACGAGAAGGGCGAAGAGAACAAGAGCGCCCAGATACCCACGCATTGCCAGCGGAGAGAGACGTGGTGTGAGGCGAAGGAAAACGCCAATCACGATCGGGATGACAATCGGCAAAAGCCAGCGTGGGGTGACATGGCCGACATCCGCCAGCCAGACGATCGCGAGACCGATGATGGCGAGGATCGCGCCGGCGCGGAGGAAAAGCGTCGAGATCTCGCGGGTGCCGGACTGCATGGGGCGATGCCTTGAGGCAAGCCACATCAACGCGCTGACGAGCATGGGCAGGAGAAGGAGTATGAAGAGGCCTTGAAAATAGAGCGGGACACCTTCTGGAACCAGCGGAGAGACTTGCTCCGAGATTGCCATTTTTCCAACCGAGGACAGCGCAAGGTCGGGGTTGTTTGCCATCCAGAGATAGGGGCCGGCGACGATCGCCAGGGCAAGAACCGGCGAGATCAAGATGCGTGGTGAAAGCAAAGCGGAGCGCAGCGGAGCCAGGGTGAGGGCCGCAAGGGTTAGCCCCGTCGGGATGGCCCAGAAATTGTATTTCGCGATGCCGCCCAAGCCCATGGCCAGGCCGAAAAGCGCCCAATAGCGCCAGTTGCGCGTTTTCAGAGCCCAGAGAAAGGCGGCAAAGCTCGCGGAGATCGTGGCAAGCAACATATTGGAATGGGTCGTTGCACGTTCGGCTTCCCAGGCAATGTCAGGGATGAGAAAGAGCGACAGCGCCGTGAGGGCGGCAACCCGCGCGGAAACATAGGCGCGCAGGCCGAGGAACAGGAGCGCGTAAGTCGCCCAGAGCAGCATATTCTTGAGCAGGGAGAGGGCAAATAATGTCTCCCCGAAGATCGAGAAGAGCCCCGTCTGAATCCAGTTGTACAGCGGCAGTTGCGGTCCGTAGCCCCAGCGAAACCCCGGCGTCATCAACAACATTTCTGCTTCATCGGTTTCCAGTGCGCCGCCAAGCAGCAGTCGCAGGATGACCTGGCCGGCGAAATAGGCTGTGATGATCAGAAAAAACAGCCGTGTGGTCCGGCCTGTGTTTGCAGGGACCGGACTGGGGAGGCTGTCGGAAGACATATGTGTCATAGGGTGCGCACTTGCATGATGAATCTTGGGCGCACCCTAGCTTTTGGACACAGAAGGGTCCATCGCTTCATTCCGGGCGCGGCGGGACGTTCTTGGCTTTCTCAACCGCCGGGCGGGCGTAGAAACGCTCGACATAGGCGGTCACGTTTTTCAACTCGTTATAACCGGTCACTTCCTTGGCGCCATAGAAATCCAGCGCGTTGAGCCAGGGGGCGATCATCATGTCGGCGATGGAATAGTCATCCATGATCCAGTCGCGGCCCTCGAGACGTTGCTCGACCACGGCCAGAAGCCGTTTCGCCTCGTTGATATAGCGGTCGCGGGCCAGCGGGTCCTCCATCTTGGCGCCGGCGAATTTGTAGAAAAAGCCCAGCTGACCGAACATCGGGCCGATGCCGCCCATCTGGAACATCACCCACTGGATCGTCTCGTAGCGGGTCTTCGGATCTTGTGAGAGAAACTTGCCGCTTTTCTCGGCCAGGTAGATCAGGATGGCGCCGGATTCAAAGAGCTCGATCTGCGCACCTCCCGGCCCGTTCGGATCGATGATCGCGGGGATCTTGTTGTTCGGATTGAGCGCGAGGAATTCCGGGCTTTTCACATCGACATCGCCAAGCGTCACCAGATGCGCCTCATAGGGGATCCCCATCTCCTCTAGCGCGATCGAGACCTTGACGCCGTTCGGCGTCGGGTAGGAATAGAGCTGCAGGAGGTCCGGGTGGTTGGCGGGCCAACGGCCGGTGATCGGGTGGGATAGCTGGGTCATAGGGGTCCTCGCGGGTGAACAACAGTCGAATTCCCCCCAACCTAAGCCTCGCATTCTCAAAAAAAACCGCTAATGCGTGTGCGCCAATGTGCTAAGCAATGTGCAGGCCGTGTTTTGCAGATGCGGCATAAGGTGGGACAGTTGAAAAGGCTGATAGAAATGCTCAAAGAATTCAAAGATTTTATCGCCAAGGGCAATGTCATGGACATGGCCGTTGGTATCATCGTCGGCGCCGCCTTTACGGCGATCGTCAAATCCATGGTGGCCGACCTGATCAACCCGATCATCGGCATTTTCACCGGCGGGCTCGATTTCACCAACCGTTTCGTGGTGATTTCCGGCGATGTGGCGGCGGGCACCTCGCTCGATGCGGCGCGCGAAGCCGGGGCATCGATCTTCGCCTATGGCTCCTTCATCATGGCCGTGATCAATTTCCTGATCATCGCCTTCGTCGTCTTCATGCTGGTGCGCTACGTCAACAAGGTGAAAGACGCGGCACAAAAGAAGGAAGAGGAGGCCCCGGCCGTGGAAGAACCCGCAGGGCCGACCGAGCTGGAGGTGCTGCTGGAAATCCGCGACTCGCTGAAAAAGTGACCAGCGCCAGATCGGCTTCAGAACCCGGACGAAAAATCGGCCCGTTGGATCGCTCCAACGGGCCTTTTCGCTGGTGGTGACTTGCGCCACCAACGGGGACACAATCGTAATACGGGGCATGAATGGGTTTCCGTCGCGACTTGTTCAAAAAAAATAACTATGGAAGATTGTCGCGCAGATCGGAGCCTCAGAGGAAGAATTGCGCGTCATGACCAAGATCGATGAAACGGATCGGCGAATTCTGCGGATTTTGCAGCGACGTGGCCGGATCTCGAATGCCGATCTGGCGCAGGAGGCCAATGTGTCGAGTTCGGCCTGTCACCGGCGGGTGCAGCGGCTCGAGGCGGAGGGGATCATCAAGGACTATGTTGCGCTTCTGGACCCCCGGGCGCTCGACCGGCGTTCGACCGTCTTTGTCGAGGTGACGCTCACCAGCCAGGCGGACGATATTCTTGCCGCCTTCGAGAAAGCCGTGCGCAATGTGCCCGATGTGCTCGAATGCCATCTGATGGCCGGCAAGGCGGATTACATTCTCAAGGTCGTGGCCGCCGATACCGATCACTTCGCCGAGCTGCATCGTCAACTGGTGCGCTTGCCCGGGGTGCAGACCATGCAATCCTCCTTCTCCATGCGCACCGTCTTCAAGACCACGGCCCTGCCGGTCTGACGGGGTAACAGGAGGGACGCGGCGCGGAATTTGGCGAAATCCGCGCACCTGTGCTAAGGCTGAGCCCTGCCGCGTTTGGGAGGAGGCGGCACAAGATGCGCACAAACCACTCTGAACACATCATTTCCGTGGTCGAATCGGGGTCCGTCGGGACACGTCTGACCGCGAGTTGGCGGCGCTCATTGCAGAAATACGGGCTGGATCCCTCGCGCGATCCGGGGCCGCGGCGCTTTACCGAGGCGGAGGTGCATGAACGCCGTGCCCGGCTCGAAGGGTTCATGGATCTCGCCACGCCAAAGCTCGACCAGCTGTTTCAGATGGTCGGCAACACCGGCTGTTCGGTGCTGATGACCGATCGCGACGGGGTCATCCTCGATCAGCGCTCGAAGGAGGCCGACAGCGACACCTTTCAGGCCTGGGGCCTGTGGCAGGGTTGTGACTGGTCCGAGGCCGCCGAGGGCACCAATGGGATCGGCACCTGTCTCGCCGAGGCCCGTCATATCACGATCCATGGCAATGAGCATTTCATGAGCCGCAACACCGTGATGTCCTGTATGGATTCGCCGATCTTCGGCCCGGACGGGCAATTGATCGCGGCGCTCGATGTCTCGTCCTGCCGCGCCGATCAGACCGAAGCCTACGCCAGGCTCATCGCCGGTGTCGTGGCTCAGACCGCAAAACAGATCGAGACCGAGGCCTTCCGCGCCGCCTTCCCGAAAGCCCGGATCATTGCCGGTCCCGAAGAGCGCCCCGAAGGCGCGGTGCTTCTGGCCGTGGATCAGGACGACCTGATCGTCGGGGCGACCCGTGCGGCACGGCGGGCCTTTGGGCTTGGGCTGGAGGCACAGCTCACCGCGCGCCCGGCCTCCGACATTCTCGGGCGCGACAGCTCAGCTTCGGCGCTCGAACGCGCCGAGCGTGCCGCGCTCAAACGCGCCATCGCGAGGGCCGGCGGCAATATGTCGGCGGCGGCGCGCGAACTGGGAATCGGTCGCGCGACGCTCTATCGCCGGATGAAACGGCTGGGGCTTGGGGAAAACGGCGAAAACTGATCCCGACCTGTCTCAGAGGTGAGACATTGCTGCGGCACGGCACCAAAGTCGGGGGTGACCGACGGCATACGAGTGTCCACATTCTTCTTTACAGGCGTGCCGTGGGAGACGGCCCGCCGCAATGAGGAGGAATTCAATGAACGTTCAAGCCGACGCGAGCGCCAAATACGCTTCGCCTTTCAAATCCCGCTATGACAATTTCATCGGTGGTAAGTTCACCCCGCCGGTCAACGGCCGCTATTTCGACAACACCACACCGATCACCGGTGAGAAGGTCTGTGAAGTGGCGCGTTCGGACGCCGCCGATGTCGAGCTGGCTCTGGACGCCGCACATGCCGCGAAAGCCGCCTGGGGCAGCACCTCTGCTGCCGAGCGCTCCAACACCCTGTTGAAAATCGCCGATCGCATCGACGAGAATCTCGAGATCATCGCTACCGCCGAGACCTGGGACAACGGCAAGCCGATCCGCGAGACCATGGCCGCCGATATCCCGCTCTCTTCCGACCATTTCCGCTATTTCGCCGGCGTGCTGCGCGGTCAGGAAGGCTCGATGTCGGAGATCGATGCGGACACCGTGGCCTATCACTATCATGAGCCGCTGGGCGTCGTCGGTCAGATCATCCCGTGGAACTTCTCGGTTCTGATGGCCGCCTGGAAACTCGCCCCGGCGCTCGCCGCGGGCAACTGTATCGTGCTGAAACCGGCGGAACAGACCCCGGCCGCGATCATGGTGATGATGGAACTCATCGCCGACCTGTTGCCCGATGGGGTTCTGAACATCGTCAACGGCTATGGTGCCGAAGTTGGTGCCCCGCTGGCCCGTTCGCCGCGCATTGCCAAGATCGCCTTCACCGGCTCGACCCAGACCGGTCGCATGATCATGCAATACGCCACCGAGAACCTGATCCCGGTGACCCTCGAGCTGGGCGGCAAGAGCCCGAACATCTTCTTCTCCGACGTGATGCGCGAAGATGACGCCTTCCTCGACAAGGCGGTCGAAGGTTTCGTGCTCTTTGCCTTCAACCAGGGTGAGGTCTGCACCTGCCCGAGCCGCGCGCTCATTCAGGAAGACATCTACGAAGAGTTCATCGCCCGCTGCATCAAACGCGTCGAAGCGATCATTCAGGGCGACCCGCGTGACATCAACACCATGGTCGGCGCTCAGGCCAGCTCCGAGCAGCAGGAGAAGATCCTCTCCTACCTGACCATCGGTCGCGAAGAAGGCGCCGAAGTGCTCACCGGCGGCGATGCCGCCAAGTTCAACGGCGATCTTGCCGGCGGCTATTACATCCAGCCGACCATCCTCAAAGGCCACAACAAGATGCGGGTCTTCCAGGAAGAGATCTTTGGCCCGGTTGTCTCCGTGACCACCTTCAAGGACGAGGAAGAAGCGCTCGCCATCGCCAATGACACCATGTACGGCCTCGGCGCCGGCGTGTGGTCGCGCGACATGAACACCTGCTACCGCTTCGGGCGTCACATTCAGGCCGGTCGTGTCTGGGTGAACAACTACCACGCCTACCCGGCGCATGCCGCCTTCGGGGGCTACAAACAGTCCGGCATCGGTCGCGAGACCCACAAGATGATGCTCGATCACTACCAGCAGACGAAAAACATGCTCGTCTCCTACAACCCGAACAAGCTGGGCTTCTTCTAAGAAAATCCTCAGCCTGAGTTAAGCTCGGCTCCTTTTCGAGCTTATGTCCTGCGGGGCGCCCGTGTTCTCCTCCCTCCCCCCTTTGGGATGCACAGGCGCCCCGCGCTTTTTCGACCTGAAAGCCGGAAGCGACATGTCCCCCGACCTACTGCCCGCCCGCGTTATCGCAACAGAGGCCGCCCGCAAATTGCTGGCGGAGATCAAAGCAGAGCACGGCCCGGTGATCTTTGTGCAGTCGGGGGGCTGTTGCGACGGTTCCTCGCCGATGTGTTTCAAGGATGGCGATTACCTCATCGGTTCGCGTGACGTGAGACTGGGCGAGGTGGACGGCACCCCGGTGTGGATTTCCGAAAGCCTCTATGAGATCTGGAAACACAGCCAGATGATCCTGGATGCCGCCCCCGGCCATGGCGCCGGTTTCTCGCTCGATACCGGCCGCGGCATGTGCTTCCTGTCAAAGGCGCGGGTGTTCAGTGACGCGGAATGGCAGGCGCTCGAGGCCTGAGCGCCTTCGTGCTGCTTTTTACCAAACATCGCTCAATGATGGACATGGTCAGATAGATCCGCTATGTGGGCCTATCTTGCGCAGCCGTTCTGCGCGCCCTGACTGGATTTCCCTTGATGCTGACGCCCCTTTCCGACGCGCTTGCCGAGCGCGGTTATGACAAATTGACCGATGTACAGACCGCTGTGACGGCCCCGGAGCTTGCCGAGGCCGATCTGCTGGTCTCGGCCCAGACCGGTTCGGGGAAAACCGTGGGCTTCGGTCTCGCCATCGCGCCGACGCTTTTGGGCGAGGCGGAGCATTTCGAGCATGCCGGCAGCCCCTTGGCACTGATCGTCGCGCCGACCCGCGAGCTGGCGATGCAGGTGGCCCGCGAGCTGATGTGGCTCTACGGCAAGGCGGGGGCGCGGATTTCCACCTGTATCGGTGGCATGGATGCCCGCAATGAACGGCGGAGCCTCGAGCGTGGTGCGCATATCGTTGTCGGCACGCCGGGCCGTCTGCGCGATCACATCATGCGTGGGGCGCTGGATCTGTCTGCCATTCGCGCCGTGGTTCTGGACGAGGCCGACGAGATGCTCGATCTCGGCTTCCGCGAGGATCTCGAATTCATGCTGGGCGAGGCCCCCGAGGACCGTCGCACGCTCTTGTTCTCTGCCACCGTGTCGAAAAGCATCGCCGAGATTGCCAAGACCTATCAGCGTGACGCCGTGCGCATCACCACGATTGCGGAAAAGAGCCAGCACAGCGATATCTCCTACGAGGTGATCCAATGTGCGCCGCGCGATGCCGAGCACGCGATCATCAATCTGCTGCGCTTCCACGACAGCGAGACCTCGATTGTCTTTGCCAACACCCGCGCCGCCGTGGCGCGTCTCACCGCGCGCTTTGCCAACCGCGGCTTCTCGGTCGTGTCCCTGTCGGGAGAACTATCGCAGGACGAGCGCAGCCATGCGCTTCAGGCGCTGCGCGATGGCCGGGCCAAGGTCTGTGTCGCCACCGATGTCGCGGCCCGCGGCATCGACCTGCCCAATCTCGAGCTGGTGATTCACGCCGATCTTCCGACCAACACCGAGGGGCTGCTGCACCGTTCGGGCCGGACCGGCCGCGCCGGGCGCAAGGGCACTTCGGTGCTGATCGCGCCGGATAACATCTCGAAGAAAGCCGCGCGGCTGTTGAAATGGGCCAAGATCGACGCCGAATGGAAATACGCGCCGACGGCGGAGGAAATCTTTGCCCTCGATGAGGCCCGGATCATGGACGATCCGGCCTGGGCCGAGGAGTTGAATGACGCGGATCACGCCTTTGCCGCGAAGCTCTTGGAGCGGTTCAGTGCGGAGCAGGTCGCCGCGGCCTGTCTGCGCCTCTACCGTGCCGGGCTGTCCGCCCCCGAAGAGCTCAATGTCCACACGGCCAAACGGCCGCAAGACCCGCGTGCCGCCTTTGGCCCGTCGAAATGGGTCTCGCTCTCGGTCGGGCGCGACCAGAATGCCGAGCCGCGCTGGCTCTTACCGCTGCTGTGCCGCGCCGGTAATCTCGACAAGACGGCCATTGGCAAGATCAAGATGGAAGACAGCGAGACTTTCGTGGAACTGAAGGAAGAGGTGGTCGCGGGTTTCCTCGACCGTCTCGGTGCCGGTGGCGAGCTGGAAGACGGGGTCAAGGCGACCCCGGTCGAGGGCGTGCCCACATTCAGCCGTGGCCCCGCCAAACCGCGCGGACCGCGCAGTTTCGACAAGCCGCGTGGCCCCCGGGGCGACAGGCCGAAATATGACAGGCCGAAGTACGACAAACCGCGTGAGACGGCCCGCGGTGAGGCGTCCTTCGGTGAAAAGCCGCGCCATGACGGTGAGAAGACCGAGAAATACGTGAAACCCGCGCGCAAGGAACGCGATGAGGCGGTGCATGCCCCCGCCAAAGCGCCGCGTCGGGAAAAAACGCAGGAGAAGCCGAAGGGCAAACCTGCGGGTGAGGGGAAACCGCGCAAACCACGGGCAAAATCGCGTCCGAACGAGACACGCCCGAATGAAACCTGGGATAAAAAGGGCGGCGGCAAGTTTGGCGCGAAATCCGGTCCGGCAGGCAAGGGCAAGAAACCCCACCGCAAGGGCGGCGGCGCCAAAGCCGCGCATAAGGGTGGTGACGCGGTGCCGGTGCGGAAACGGTAGACGGGGCCGCGAGAACTCTCTTTCTCATCCTCCGAGATCGCTTTTGAACGTCGCATTTGGCGCGGAACAAGGCCGATAGGCCGCCGCGCATCGCTGACGCGTCCCCATGCGGCTGCGATTTGGCGAGGTTGGCGTCCCGTGTCGAAGTTTTCCGGAGGTGGCCGGGATAAAGTGAGAGGGTCTGCGGTCGGGATCGCAACCGCACGCGTCAGAGATGCGCGGCTTCGCTCTGAACTCGAAACGTTCGAATAGTCTCGATCAAAAGCGAGTTCCCAAAACAAACCCCCGGAGGCGTGAAAGCTTCCGGGGGTTGTATTCTTTTATGTCCTCGAGAGGACCGTTCGTACGTCGGATCAAAAGATCTTAGAGCATACCTTCGCGCTGAGCTTTTTTACGAGCCAGCTTGCGGGCACGGCGGATGGCCTCGGCCTTCTCGCGCGCTTTCTTCACGGACGGCTTCTCGAAATGTTGCTTGAGCTTCATTTCACGGAAAACGCCTTCACGTTGAAGTTTCTTTTTCAGAGCACGGAGTGCCTGATCGACGTTATTGTCACGAACGCTAACCTGCATGTGGTGTCACCACCTTCCTAAGTTAGATTTGCAAAAATTGCAGGAGGCCGCCGTATAGCAAAGTCATCACGGCTTGTCTACTATGGGGGCTGACTCATGAGGAGAAAGCCATGCCAATGACCGCCTATCCCGATCCGACCCTTGAAAAACTGCTCGATGCGGCGCTGATCCATGTGGTTTTCGACGGTTGGGGGCCGGAAACCTTCCGTGCTGCCGTGGCCGATTCGGAGGTTTCGGAGGCGCTGGCCAAGGTCGCGGCGCCGCGCGGTTCGGTCGATCTGGCCGCCGCCTATCACAAACGCGGCGATCGCGAGATGGTCAAGGCGCTCGAAGAGGCGGATCTCTCGGATATGCGGTTTCGCGACCGGATCGCCCATGCGGTCTGGCTGCGGCTTCAGGCGGTGGATCGCGAGGCGGTGCGCCGTGGCATGTCGCTGTTTTCCTTGCCGCATCTGGCGCCAGAGGGGACGCGGCTCCTGTGGGAGACCGCGGATGCGATCTGGTCGGCGCTGGGCGACAGCTCCGAAGATGTGAACTGGTACACCAAACGCGCTACCTTGTCGGGGGTCTTTGCCTCGACCGTGCTGTTCTGGCTGGGCGATGACAGCGACGGGTTCACCGACACCAAGGCCTTCATCGACCGGCGGATCGACAATGTCATGCAGTTTGAGAAGGCCAAGGCCAGCGTGCGCGAGAACAAGGCGCTCTCGGCGATGTTCGCGCTGCCGAATGCGATGCTCTCGATGGTGAAAGCGCCCGCAGGCACCCGTCGTGGGGATGTCCCCGGGACGCAGACCGCCTCTCAGGGAGAGAATGCAGAATGAGCCAGCCTGACATGATGCGCGCCGTCGAGATTTCCGCCCCCGGTGCCCCCGAGGTCTTGCAGCTTTGCGAGCGTCGCGTGCCGAGGCCCGGTGCCGATGAAATCGTGATCCGGGTGGCCTATGCCGGGGTGAACCGCCCCGATGCGTTGCAGCGTGCCGGGCTTTACAATCCGCCGCCGGGCGCCTCCGATCTGCCGGGGCTCGAAGCCGCGGGCGAGGTGGTGGCGATTGGCGCGGCTGTGTCCGATTGGAAAATCGGCGATCAGGTCTGTGCTTTGCTGCCGGGCGGCGGTTACGCCGAATATGTCGCCACACCCGCCGCTCATGCCCTGCCGGTGCCCGAGGGCCTGACGCTGAAACAGGCGGCCTGCCTGCCCGAGACCTTCTTCACCGTCTGGTCCAACGTGTTCATGCGCGGCGGGCTTCAGGCGGGCGAACGGTTCATGGTCCATGGTGGCTCGTCAGGGATCGGCACCACCGCGATCCAGCTGGCCCGGGCCTTTGGCGCGCGGGTTTTCGCGACCGCCGGGTCTGAGGAGAAATGTCAGGCCTGTGCGGATCTGGGGGCCGAGCGCGCGATCAATTACCGCGAGGAGGATTTCGTCGAACTCGCCAAACAAGAGGGCGGGATGAACCTCATCCTCGACATGGTCGGTGGGGACTATATCCCGCGCAACATCAAGGCGCTGGCGATGGAAGGGCGTCTGGTCAACATTGCCTTCCTGCAAGGCTCGAAGGCGGAGGTGAATTTCGCGCAGGTGATGCTGCGGCGGTTGACGCTCACGGGCTCGACGCTGCGGCCGCAGTCGGATGCTGCCAAGGCAAAAATCGCCGACGAGCTGCGCAGCAAGGTCTGGCCGCTTTTGGAGGCGGGCACCGTCGCCCCGGTGATGCATTCCGAATTCGATCTGGCAGACGCGGCACAAGCGCATGCGCTGATGGAGACCAACGCTCATATCGGCAAGATCGTGTTGAAGATCTGAAGCGTGAGATCAAAGATTGACGGAGGCAGTTACTCAATCGCCTCCAGAAGCGCATCGTCCAGCGTACAGTCCCGGATCGTGTCGGCGCCGCATTTGCGTGGCTCGAGATCCGGGGTGAGGCAGATGCGGACTTCCTGAATGCGGTAGGATTTGCAGGTCACGGTGATCTCATTGGCGTCGAGCCCGTCATTCTCTTTCATGAAGGCTTCCTCGATCAGCGCGGCCGGGAGTTTCACATCCTTGGTGAGTTTGCGGAACACCTCGGGGCGGGTGAATTTCTCATAGGCCGCCCGCGCCGTGTCGAGATAGGCCTGCGCCGGCAATCCGGAACAGCGCCCGTGTTTCTTCCACTGATACCAAGCGGCGCCATCGGTGCCCATGATGTCTTGCATCGCGGCGGTCTGGCGTCGAGAGGGATCGCGCTCTGACGTATTGCAGTACGACGGCCAGCCGTTTTCATATTGCGGCCAGAGCCCGTGCAACACCCAGCCATAGTCGCCGTCACATTGCGGCGATCCCCGGTCTTCGCCCTCCAGAGCACACCATGTGGGGGACCATGAGAGCGAGAGCACATAATAGTCGAAATCTCCGGCGCGCTCGCCCTCGGCAAAGGCCGGGGGGGCCAGAGACAGGGCGGCGGTCAGACAGGCACTCACGATCCGTTTACGCATTTTCTCTTTCCTCTGATTGCGATCCGCACTATACAGCCGCCAAGTTCCCCGACAACGAGAACCGTCCCCAGCCGGGGAAAGCCCCTTGAGGCGACGGGAAAGTTGTATCCGGGGAGAGCCGCATTTTAAGGAGTGTGACCCATGGCAAAACCGATTATGGCAAAGGCCACCGCTGTCTGGCTGGTCGACAATACCACGCTGAGCTTCAAGCAGATCGCCGATTTCTGCAGCCTGCACGAGCTGGAAGTTCAGGGCATCGCCGATGGGGATGTCGCGGGCGGCGTGCGGGGCTTTGACCCGGTGGCCAACAACCAGCTGACCGCAGAAGAAATCAAGACCGCGGAAGAGAACCCGCTGCACAAGCTGAAGCTCAAATTCAACGCTGCTGCCCAGGGCGAAGAGAAACGCCGTGGCCCGCGCTACACGCCGCTCTCCAAGCGTCAGGACCGTCCGAACTCGATCCTCTGGCTGGTGAAATTCCACCCGGAGCTGACCGATGGTCAGATCGCCAAGCTGGTGGGCACGACCAAGCCGACGATCCAGTCGATCCGCGAACGCACCCATTGGAACATCGCCAATATGCAGCCGATCGATCCGGTGGCGCTGGGCCTGTGTAAGCAAAGCGAACTCGACGCCGCCGTGCAAAAGGCCGCGAAGAACCGCGATGCCGGCATGACCGATGACGAGCGTCGCAAGCTGCTCTCGACCGAGGATTCTCTGGCCGCTGACGCAGAGCCGAAAATCCCCACCGCCATCGCCGGCCTCGAGGCCTTCTCGCTCTCGGGCGACGATGAAGAAAAAGAAGATACCTCGGTGCCGGATGCCGACAGTTTCTTCAACCTGCCCGATGGGGCGCATGACGACGAAGAAGACGAGTAATTGCGTCAGGGCATTTGAATGCATAAACCCCGGGAGTTGTCTCCCGGGGTTTTGTTTTTCATGCCTGAGATCGTGCTAGAATGCGTTGCGTTTGCGGGCATTGAGCGCCGCCGAGATCGTGCCGTCGTCGAGATAGTCGAGCTCACCGCCGATCGGCACGCCCTGGGCCAGCGAAGACACCTCGCAGCGTCCGGACAGCTCGTCGGCGATGTAATGCGCCGTGGTCTGACCGTCGACCGTGGCGTTGAGTGCGAGGATCACCTCATGCACCTGCTCGTCGCCGACGCGTTGCACCAGCGCCGGGATACGCAGATCCTCGGGCCCCACGGCATCCAAGGCCGAGAGCGTGCCGCCCAGCACGTGATAGCGGCCCTTGAACACGCCGGCGCGCTCCATCGCCCAGAGATCGGCGACATCCTCGACGACGCAGATCTCGCCATTGGCGCGGCGCTCGTCGGTGCAGAAATCACAGAGATCGCCGGTGCCGATATTGCCGCAGCGCAGGCACTCGCGCGCGCTTTCGGCCACCTGCTGCATCGCTTGCGCCAGCGGGTGCATCAACCGGCCACGCTTCTTGATCAGATGCAGCACGGCACGGCGCGCCGAACGGGGCCCGAGCCCCGGCAGACGCGCCATCAGATCGATGAGATCCTCGATATCCTGCTGACTGCTCATGCGCGCCTCCACATTGTTCCTGTGCCCGATGCGCGGAACAAGGCCTCAGGCCGCCGCGCATTCGCCTGCCCGTCCCGGCGGGCTGGCGATTGGGGGAGGTTTTCGCGACGTGCCGATGTTCCCCGGATGTGACGGCTATAAAGCGCGACTGGTCCCCCCGGGGATCGCCATCCCACGGGCAGTCCAATGCGCGTCTCGCCGCCCAATGCAAGGGACATGCCGCTCATCCCCGTTTCAGAACGGCATCTTGAAATCGGCGGGAAGACCCAGACCCTCGGTCAGGGCTTTCATCTCCTCTTCGGATTTGGCGGCCGCTTTCGCCTGGGCATCCTTGATCGCGGCGAGGATCAGATCCTCGACCACTTCCTTTTCATCCGGGTGGAAAATCGACGGGTCGATGTCGAGCGCGGTGAGCTTGCCCTTCGCCGTCGCCGTGGCTTTCACCAGACCCGCGCCGCTTTCGCCGACAACCGTCATTTCATCGAGCTTCTCCTGCAGATCGGCCATATCCTTCTGCATTTTCTGAGCTTTTTTCATCATCCCGGCCATATCGCCGAGGCCGCCAAGACCTTTGAGCATCTTATTCTCCTGCGTAAACTGTCAGTGGGATCAGTCCTCTTCGAAAGGATCCCATTCATCTTCGACCTCTTGCAGCGCGTCTTGCGCGGCTTCCGAGGCAATCTTTTCCGGGGTGCGGATCGTCGCGATCTCGGCGCCGGGGAAAAGCTCGAACACTTTCGCCACCATCGGGTGTTGCATCGCCTCTTGGCGGAGCGCCAGCTCCTCGGCATCGCGAATCTCACGAATTGTGCGCACATCCTCAGGGGCTTCGGCGATGGTCACGCCCCAGCGATGGCCGGTGAAGGCAAAGAGCCGGCTTTGCAGCCGGGCGGCAAGATCGGCAGGGGCATCGCCCCAGGGCTGGAACTCGATGAAACCGGGGCGGTAATTGGCCAAACGGACGTGGTTTTCCACATCGATCAGCAGTTTCGCGTCGCGGTGATCCCGGATCAGGTTCACGATCGTCTCGAAACTGGCATAGCGGGCGAGCGCCACATCGGGCGCCTGGGCCGGGGCGGTCGCTGCGCCAGAGCCGACCGCATGGCTACCGGCGTGCATCACCGGGGCGTGGGCCATCTGACCGCCGCCCATGGAACCGGACCCCTGCGCATTGACGGAACCACCGCCCGCCGGTGCACCGCCACCCGTCAGGCCGCCTGCGGGGCCAGACGGCGGGCGCGGCGGCGGGTTCTGTTCATTGAGCTTGCGCACCAGATCTTCCGGCAGCGGCAGATCGGCCACGTGCGTCAACCGGATGATCGCCATTTCCGAGGCCATCATCGCGTTGGGCGCATTGGCCACCTCTTCGATCGCTTTCAGAAGCATTTGCCACATGCGCGACAGCACCCGCATCGGCAGTTTCTCGGCCATGGTCAGCCCGCGCGTGCGCTCGTCCGGGCCGATGGTCGGATCATCGGCGGCGGCGGGGGTGATCTTGATCACCGAGACCCAATGGGTGATTTCCGCCAGATCGCGCAACACCGCCAGAGGATCGGCACCATCGGCATATTGCCCGCCGAGCTCCTCGAGTGCGCCGGCGGCATCGCCGAGCATGATCATGTCGAACAGGTCCAGGACCCGGCCGCGGTCGGCGAGACCCAGCATGGCGCGGACCTGATCCACCGTGGTCTCGCCGGCGCCATGGGAAATCGCCTGATCCAGCAGGGATTCCGCATCGCGGGCGGAGCCTTCGGCGGCGCGGGTGATCAGTGCCAGCGCCTCATCGGTGATCTGCCCGCCTTCGGCATCGGCGATCTTGCGCAACAGCGCCAGCATCACCTCCGGTTCGATCCGCCGCAGATCGAAGCGCTGACAGCGCGACAGCACCGTCACCGGCACCTTGCGGATCTCGGTGGTGGCAAAGATAAATTTCACATGCGCCGGCGGTTCCTCGAGCGTTTTCAGGAGCGCGTTGAACGCACTCGTGGAGAGCATGTGGACTTCGTCGATGATGTAGATCTTGTAGCGCGCCGAGGCGGCGCGGTAATGCACCGAGTCGATGATCTCGCGAATATCGCCGACACCGGTGCGCGAGGCGGCGTCCATTTCCATCACATCGACATGGCGGCCTTCGGAGATTGCCACGCAATGTTCGCATTTGCCGCAAGGATCGGTGGTCGGCCCGCCGTTGCCATCCGGACCGATGCAGTTCATCCCCTTGGCGATGATCCGCGCCGTGGTGGTTTTGCCGGTGCCGCGAATGCCGGTCATGATGAAGGCCTGGGCGATGCGGTCGGCAGCAAAGGCATTCTTGAGCGTCCGCACCATGGCGTCCTGACCGACGAGATCGGCAAAGGTCTCCGGGCGGTATTTGCGCGCCAGAACCTTGTAGCCGGAATTGGTGTCGGTCATGCGATGTGCCTCCTTAAAGCGTTTTGCGAAAACCCTGACATGCAGATTTTCGCAAAACGCCGAGCGACGTTGTTATGTGGCGCGCCTGTCGCAATCCCCCTCTGTCTCGGGGTGTCGCGAAAGGCCTTGATTGCACCATAAGGTAAGGGCGGGAGGAGCCCCCCGCAACCTCAATTGATGCTCCAATCGATGCCATTGTGGCATAGAGCGCGAATGCCCGATCGGGGGGGCTGGCGATCTGACTTTTGATTGAAGCGTTTGTCGCGGTCAAATCCGAGAAAACTTTGAGCGGTGTGTTTGTTTCAGACAAATCGCCAGACCGTGGGCCGGTCTGGCGTTCGCGCGGCGGCGCTGCGCGCCTTGTTCCGCGCCGTGCGGCTTACTCGCCGCGTTTCGCCTTTTTCACCTTCATGGTGTTTTTCACCATCTTGGAGAATTTCCGACCGCGTTCGCGCGCCTCGGCGATGCTTTCGGAATTGCGGGCATCTTCATCCATCAGCTTGCGCCAGCGCTCGAGCCGCTCCTCGCTCAGTTCCCCGGTCTCCAGCGCCGCGCGTACGGCGCAACCGGGCTCGCTCCGGTGCTGGCAATCGGAGAATTTGCAGCTCAGAGCCAGATCGGTGATGTCCTCGAACAGCGTCGCGATGCCCTCCGAGGCGTCGTGCAGCGCCAGCTCGCGCATCCCCGGTGTGTCGATCAGCCAGCCGCCCGCATGCATCCGGTGCATCGAACGCGCTGTGGTGGTGTGTCGCCCCTTGGCATCATCCTCGCGGATTTCGCCGACCTCGATATCCTCGCCGGTGAGACCGCGGGCGATGGTGGATTTACCGACCCCCGAAGAGCCGACCAGAGCAATCGTCTGACCGGTGCCGCAATACCCTTCGAGCCTTGCGATGTCTTCGGGCGATTTGGCGTTGATCAACAGCACCTCTGCGCCTTCGTAGAGCGCCTTGGCGCGGTCCTCATAGGCCTCTGCCGCCATTTCCTCGGGCTTGTCCGCCTTGGTGATCACGATCACCGGCGTGACCTCGGCCTCGATGGCGATGGCGAGATAACGTTCCAGCCGCGCCTCGTTGAAATCGTGATTGCACGACGTGGTGATGAACAGCGTGTCGAGATTGGCGGCAATGAGCTGCGCCTGGGCTTGCAGCCCGGCGGCCTTGCGCGAGATCACCGTCTTGCGGTCCAGCAGGCGGATCAGGCGTTCGCCATCGGTGAGGGCAAAATCACCCACGGCCATGTCGGTGGCCACGTGATCGCCGGTCAAAGCGATTTCCATCCGCTCGAGCGCGGGGGTGAGTGCCATAACGGAACGGCGGCGCACCTCGGTGAGCCGCAGCGGTGTGAGGGTTTCGAATTCCTCGAGATCGAGCTGGCCGTTGAAGAATTGGGACCAGCCGAGAAGTTTCAGATCAGATATCATTGGTCTGCCTTTGAAGACGTCAAAAAGACCTCCGCGTCGCATTTGCGACGAGAGTACAGGGTCTCGGGCAGTCCGATAATGGGAAAGGCCTTAGGTGGCAGCTGCCCGAGGGGCGTAAGACAGAACAATCATCAAATCCCTCCTCGGTTGGCTGGGGTGCAGGCATTTAGGTGAGAGGCTGGACAACGACCCAAGCGGGGCTCGTTACGGCTGCTTCCTTCCGGACCTGACCGGGTTGGCGAGGCGCTCGCCCGCGCCAACCTCTCGATGCGTTACATAGTCGTCATGTCGCGGATTCGCAAGGGGTTGGCGCTCAGCCGCCGAGCCGGGCGCGTTCCTCGCGCAACAACCCCGCGAGCCGGTGGAAATCCGCGCTCCGCGCCGAGCTTTTGCGCCAGGCCAGAACGACCTCGCGCGGTTTGGTGCCAAACAGCGGGGTCAGTTCGATCTCGGTGTTGCGCGTCACGCCGGCGTCAATCGCCAGCTGCGGCAAGAGTGTGATGCCCAGGCCCTCTTCGACCATCGCCACCAGGGTCGGCAGCGAGGTGGCGGCAAAGGTTTCGTCCTGTTTGGCGTGGCTTTCGGGAAAGGCCGAAAGCGCGTGACGTTGCAGGCAGTGCCCGCGTTCCAACAACAACAGCGTCTCGTCATCGAGATCGGGACCGCCGATCGCCCGACCGGAAATCAGCCGATGCCCCGGCGCGGTGGCGAGTTGGTAATCATCCTCGAACAGGCTTTCGATCTCGAGATCCCCGGTCTCGAAGGGCAGGGCGATCAGGATCACATCGAGCCGCCCGGCGCGCAGTCCGGCGATCAGATGTTCGGTCAGCTCCTCACGCATATAGAGCCGCAGGTCGGGGTAGTCCTGACGCAAGCGCGGCAGCAGACGCGGAAACAGAAACGGCCCGACCGTCGGGATGGTGCCGAGTTTCAGCGTGCCACGCAGCGTGCCGGACTGGCTTTGCGCCAGCTCCACCATGTCCTGTGCCTCGGCCAGCATCACGCGGGCGCGGGCGGCGAGCTCCTCGCCCAGAGGCGTCATCAGCACAGACCGTTTGCTGCGCTCGGCCACCGGCGCGCCGAGGATGTCTTCAAGCTCCTGTATCCCGGTCGAGAGTGTCGATTGGGTGACGAAACAGGCCTCGGCGGCACGGCCGAAATGCAGCTCTTCCGAGAGCGCGACGAGGAAGCGGAGCTGGCGCAGGCTGGGCAGGATCATTAATCGAATTTCTCAATTATTTTTATCTTTTTTATTCGTTTCAACAATCGAAATGCAAGAGCTATTTCTAATTCATCGAAAGGGCAGAAGCGCCCGAGACGACAGAAATCGACAAGAAATATTGAGAAAACAAAGGACTGAAAAATGACCGACCAAATTGAAACCGTTACCGGCCCGCAACTGAACAAACCTGCGCCTGCCTTTGAGGCGCTGACCACCGATGGCGTCAAAACCCTCGACGACTACAAGGGCAAATGGCTGATCCTGTTCTCGCACCCGGCCGATTTCACGCCCGTCTGCACCACCGAGTTCATCGGTTTCGCGGGCAAACAGGAGGCGTTCAATGCCATGGGGGTCGAGCTCCTGGGCCTCTCCATCGACAGCCACTATTCTCACATCGCCTGGATGCTCAACATCAAGGAGAACTGGGGCGTCGAGATCAAATTCCCGATCATCGCCGACCTGTCGATGAAAGTGGCCAATGCTTACGGGATGATCCAGCCGGGCGCTTCCGACACCGCGGCGGTGCGGGCGACCTTCATCATCGACCCGAACGGCATCCTGCGCGCCATGGTCTATTACCCGATGAACGCCGGGCGTTCCGTGGATGAGATCCATCGCCTCGTGGTGGCGCTTCAGGCCGCCGACGCAAATAAATGCGCCATGCCGGAAAACTGGAAGCCGGGTGACGCGGTGATCGTGCCGACGCCGCCGACCGCCGCCGCGGCGCAGGAGAAACTGGCGAATGCGCCCGAGGGGCAGGATGTCGTGGATTGGTATTTCTCGACCCGTCAGCTCTGAGCTTGCGCCGGATTTGAGCCAAAGGGTGTGCGTGGTGACGCGCGCACCCATCCTTGCAGATCAAACACAGGAGTTCCTATGAGCAAGACACCCGTTGTCAAACCCTTCTGGGATGCGCCGACCGGCAGTTGGCAATACGTGTTTCATGATCCCGAGACCATGAAAGGTGCGATTGTCGATCCGGTGCTCGATTTCGACCCCAATGCAGGGGCAATCGCGACAAAGAACGCGGATATGATCCTCGACTATATCCGTGAAACAGGGATCGAGATCGTCTGGATTCTCGACACCCATCCCCATGCCGACCATTTCTCGGCTGCGTCTTATCTGAAATCGCAACTGGGCGCGCCCACCGCGATCGGGGAAAAGGTCGTGGGCGTGCAGAAGCTCTGGAAAGAGATCTACAACCTGCCCGATGATTTCGCCACCGACGGGTCGCAATGGGATCACCTCTTTGCCGATGGCGATACGTTCATGGTCGGCGAGGTGCCGGTTCGGGTGATCTTTTCCCCCGGCCATACGCTGGCCTCGGTCACCTACGTGGCGGGCGATGCGGCTTTCGTGCATGACACGTTGATGATGCCCGACAGCGGCTCCAGCCGGGCCGATTTCCCCGGAGGCAGTTCCAGGGAGCTCTACGATTCGATTGAGCGGATCCTGGCGCTGCCCGACGAGACGCGGGTCTTTGTCGGCCATGATTACCGGCCCAATGGGCGCGAGGCGCTGTGCGAGGCCAGTGTGGCCGACCACAAGGCGGCGAATATCCATTTCAGGGATGCGCCGAGCGAGGCGGACTACCGCGCGGTGCGCGATGCCCGTGACGCCACATTGCCGCTGCCAAAGCTGATGCTGGCGGCGCTGCAGATCAATATCCGTGGCGGTCGCAAGCCCGCAGCCGAAGACAACGCGCGATCCTATCTGAAAATTCCGCTGGATTATTTCGAACCGCGATGACACGCGAAACGCGCGCCTTTTTGGGGCGCGCGTTTTCATCGATATGTCTTAGGGGGCGTGAACTCCCCTGTGGGCGCTCCGCACACTTACCCTTGTGGGCGTTCCGCAAATTACCCCTGTGGGCGTTCCGCCCAACCGGCAAAGATTTTCTCCAGCCCGACCACAATGTAGTAGAGCAGGATGCCGAGAAAGGCCAAGGCGATCAGCACCGCGAACATCAGCGGATAATCGGCGTTGATCTTGCCGCTGTCGAACAGGTGGCCGAGGCCGCGACCGTGCGGTTCGACGATCTCCATCAGGTTGGTGCCGATGAAGGCCAGCGTCACCGCGACTTTCAGCGCGCCGAAGAATTCCGGCAGGGTCTTGGGCAGGGCGATTTTCCAGAAGATCGTCCATTTCGACGCGCCCAGAGAACGCAGGATATCGCGATATTCCGGCTCGAGCGTCGAGAGGCCGATCGAGACCGCCACCGAGATCGGGAAGAACGAGATCATGAAGGCAATCAGCACGGTGTTGAAATCATGCTGGCCGATGAAGATCAGCGCGATCACTGGCACCACCGTGGCTTTCGGGATGGCGTTGAACCCCACGAGCAGCGGGTAGAGCGCATCCCGCATGGTGCGCGAAAAGCCCATGACCATGCCGATCAGCGTGCCGAAAACGACCGCGACCAACAGCCCGACGACGGTACGCCAGAGCGTCTGCCAGCCGTAGATCAGGAACAGGTTCCAGTATTTCGCATAGGCCGGGATCAGATCCGAGGGCGAGGCCATCTTGTAATTCGGCCATTGGTTCACCCAGACGATGAATTCCCAGAAGGCGAGGAAAGCGACGATGGCGATGAGCGGCGTGGCGACCTTTTTCCAATGTTTCATCATGCGGCCTCCTCATCCTTGGTCTGGCCCTCTGCTCGCCCCTGCGCGATCTCGATCTGGTGGCGCAGACGGTGCAGGATGTCGGTGGCCTCGGGCGTGTAGATCACTTCGAGATCGGTGCGACCCTCGAGCTTCACATTCTCCACATGCTGGGTGGTGGCCGGACGGCCGGAGAGCACAATCACCTCATCCGCGAGATAGACGCTTTCGCGCAGATCGTGGGTGATCAGCACACCGGTAAAGGGTTCCTCGGCCCTGAGCGCATGCATGGTCTGCCACAGGTCCTCGCGGGTAAAGGCATCCAGGGCGCCGAAAGGCTCGTCCATGATCAGCACATCGGGCTTGTGCACGATGGCACGACAGAGCGAGGCGCGCTGGCGCATGCCGCCCGAAAGCTCGGAGGGGCGTTTGTCTTCGAAGCCTTCGAGGCCGACGAGCGCCAAAAGTTCGCGCCCGCGCTCTTCTTTCTCGCGTTTGCTCATCTTGTTCGGCACGATCTCGAGCGGCAAAAGCACGTTCTGCAGGATCGTCCGCCATTCGAGCATCACCGGGTTCTGAAACGCCATGCCGACGGTCGAGCGCGGGCTGGTGACGCGTTCGCCATGTAGCCAGACCTCGCCCTGATCGGGTTTCATCAGCCCGGCGACCAGTTTCGTGAGCGTGGATTTGCCACAGCCCGACGGGCCGACCACGGCGCAGAAATCGCCTTCGGGTACGGAGATGTTGAGGTCGTCGAGAACGGGCAAGGGGCCGTTATCGGTCTTGTAGGCGTGTGTCACGCCCTTGATTTCTATGAGGTTTGTCATTTTTCCCCGTCTTGTCCTGTCTGCCGCCCGGTGTCGCCACCTGCCCGTATGGAAACGGGCGCGGGCTCATGAGATCCCGCGCCCGCCCGTGTTTTCAAAAATCTGCGATCACTTCAGCATGCGCGCGTCGGAGGCGGGCAGGTAGTCTTCGGTGAAATACAGGCTGGCGTCGGGCTCGGCGTTGAATTCGTAGACCATCTTGAGCTGCTCGAGAGAGCCGGCGAAACGTTCGGCGTCGATCCCGCCCATGCCGTTTGCGGCGACATAGTCGGTATAGACATTGCCTTCGAGCGCCAGCTCAAGACGACGGGTCTCGAGATCGAGATCGGAGGCCGGGTTGTACTTGATCATGTATTCGACCGCGGCTTTCGGGTCGGCCATGGCGTCTTTCCAGCCCATGGTCACGGCGGACACGAACCCTTTGACCGCCTCCGGATTCTCGGCGGCGAAATCGGTGTTCACGATCAGCACGTTGCCATAGAGGTTCACGCCATAGTCCGACATCATGATGGTCGAAATGTCATCTTCCGGCACGCCGAGACGCACGAGGTTCAGGAAGGACGAGAAGTTGAAGCCGGTGACGGCGTCCACCTTGCCCTCGGCCAGCATCGGCTCACGGGTCGGGAAGCCGACGGGCTCGACGGTGATCTTGTCCATGTCGAGATCATTCTCGGCGGCAAAGATCGGGAATTGCGCCCAGGCGCCATCCGGCGGCGGTGCGCCCAGCACGTGACCTTCGAGATCTTTCGGGGCCTCGATGCCGAGCGACTTGCGACCGACCACGGCAAAGGCCGGGGCGTCATAGACCATCATCATGCCGATGACCGGCGCGCCCGGGTTCTGGTCGAGGAATTTCACCAGGCTGTTGATATCGGCCATGCCGACCGGGAAGGCGCCGGTGGCGACTTTCGGGATCGCGTCGAGCGAGCCCTGACCGGCGGAGATTTCCACCGCGAGGTCCTGATCCGCGAAATAGCCCTTTTCGATGGCGGTGAAATACGGGGCGGCCGGGCCCTCGAATTTCCAGTCGAGCGCGAACGGCATCGCGGTCTCGGCATAGGCGGCCGTTGCGGTGAGCGCAAAGGCAGCCAGGGTGGTGATCGATTTGTAGAACATGAATTTCCCCTGTTTCATTCGAGCGTAGAATGACCTGTGGTCTTCTCGTCCGCGAGATTGAGGTGCACAATCATGTATACAATCTGAACGATTGCGTAAAAAAGTGGCGGGAACCTGGATTTCTGCCCGTGATTTTTGCCTAAATGGTAAACAAAAGCGATCGCCGGAGCGACCGCTTCTGCATTTTTACGGGGATTTGCGTCAGAGCGTGATGCGGAACTGGGCGAATCCATCCGTGCCTTCGCCGGCATCCTCGATGGCCAGACCTTTGAGATCCGCGAGATGTGTCCGCGCCGCCGGGCCGGTTTCGAACAACACGCTGGTGTCGCCCAGAGGCGCCAGAGACCAGTTGTCATCGGCGGTCGGGTTGATGGTGCCCTGATCGACGATATAGCGCACGATGATGTCGCGGTTGGTGTCCGGCCCCTCGAAGATCACCGTGGTGCCATCGGCGCCGGGGAAGGTGCCGCCGCCGCCCGCGCGGTAGTTGTTGGTGGCGACCACGAATTCCATCTCGTCGGTGACCGGCGCGCCATTATAGGCGAGATTCACGATGCGCGAGGCATTGGCGTCGAGCAATTCGCCATGGGCATCGAAACGCGACGGCTGCGAGATGTCGATCTGATAGGTCACCCCGTCGATCACGTCGAAATTGTAGGACGGGAAATCCGGGTTCAAGAGGACCGCGTCTTTCGTACCTTTCTCGACCTGGTTGAACATGCCGGCGGAGCGTTCGAGCCAGCCCTTGAGCTGGGCGCCGGTGATGCGCACCGCACGGATCGTGTTCGGGTAGAGATAGAGATCGGCGACATTCTTGATCGCCACATCGCCCGGCGCGACATCGGTATAATAGTCGGGACCGCCACGGCCACCGGCCTTGAACGGCGCCGCCGCCGAGAGGATCGGCAGGCCCTCGTGCTCGGTGCCCTTCATCATCTCTTCGATATACCAAAGCTGGGCGTTGGAAACGATCTGCACCGACGGATCATCGGCCACCAGCGCGAAATAGGAATGCAGCGGTGCTGCGGTCTTGCCCACGGCGCGGCGCACATAGGACAGGGTCTGTTCGTGGATATCCGCGACCGAGGCCAGAACCGGCTCGACGCTTTCGACCAGCGGCGTGACCGAGCGATCTTCGTTGCGCTTGGAGATCGGACGGGTTTCCACGGCACTGGTTACCACGCGCCATGCGCCGCTCTCGTTTTCCAACAAGAGGTCCATGACGCCCAGATGCGAGCCCCAATAGCCGCCCATCACCGCCGGCTTGCCGTGGATCAGGCCCTTGGCCGAATCTACGGCGGCGTAGCCATCATAGGTCGGCGAGGGGAAGACGAGGTGCGAATGGCCAGTCAGGAGCGCGTCGATCCCATCGATTTCGGCCAGCGGTACGGAGGCGTTTTCCATGCCCTCGGTGTGATCGGCGGAGCCGATGCCCGAGTGGTTCAGCGCGATGATGAGATCGGCGCCTTTTTCCTTCATCTCCGGCACATAGGCGCGGGCGGTCTCGACGATGTCGCGGGCGTTCACCGTGCCTTCGAGATTCTTGCGGTCCCACATCATGATCTGCGGCGGTACAAAGCCAATCAGGCCGATCTTGATCTGATGCGTGGCGCCGGAGCCGTCGGTCACCTCGCGATCGAGGATGATATAGGGCGGCAGCAACGTCACGTCCTCGCGCGGGTTGGCGCCCATTTCCTTGACGACATTAGCCGAGATCACCGGGTAATTGGCGCCCGCGAGTGCTTTCATCAGGAAGGGCACGCCGTAGTTGAACTCATGGTTGCCGAGTGTGGAAGCGTCAAAACCGAGTCTGTTCATCGCGGTGATCACCGGATGCATGTCGCCCTCGCTCATGCCGCGCTCATAGGCAATGAAATCGCCCATCGGGTTGCCCTGAAGAAAGTCGCCATTGTCGATCAGCATCGTGTTGGTGGCTTCTTCCCGGACGGCATTGATATGCGCTGCGGTGCGGGCCAGACCGACCGTATCGACCGGCTTGTCGGCATAATAGTCGTAGGGGAAGACATGCACGTGCAAATCGGTTGTTTCCATGATCCGCAAATGTGCCTGATTGGCATTGGCGCGGGCGGAAAAGGGGTGAAGAGCAATCAAGGCAGATCCTGCAATTGTGCCGGACAGGAAAGTCCGGCGATTCATCGGGGTGTGCGGGTGGTCCATCATGCGTCTCCTGTGATGATTTCTTGCATTCAGACATGCTTGCCGAGACCATTCCAGAGCCACAAGACAAACATGTGACGTCTTGGAACTTATCAAGAGAAATCAATAGCGCAAACCATTTTGAGTTGCCTTTTGGGGCGATTGAACAACTTTGAGTTGATTTCTCAAGCCTGCGTCACGGCCGCAACATATGTGCGGATGGTGCGTTGGGCATGCCGGTGAATGTGACGGTGAGTGTGGTGGTGGGTTTGCGTATTTGAAGGGTGGTGCGACGCGGGATTGCCGCCTATTGCAAGGTGTATGAAACAGGATGGTGTTGCCCTTGCGGGCGGAGAATTGAACAGGGCGGCGCATCTGCGGCGCGAGGCGGAAGCGTTGCGCAGCCGGGACGGCATGCGTCTCCTGGCTCTGTGGCGGGGATCGGTTCCTCTCGATGAGAGAGGGCATTTTGCCCTGTTCGACGCCGGAGATCTGCCGGCGGTCGCGGGGGATGAGATCTTTCTCGGGCTGCTGACCGATGGCGCACCGGTTTTTGCCGTCGACGTGAGCCATCTGGCGGCGCGCGATCCGCAATCCGAGAGCGGCAATCCCTGGTCGCAGGATGGGGTGACGGTCGCAGGGCTCGAAAGCGTGAGCTTCTTTGATTTGCGCGCGGTCATGACCCGGCTGAGCCCGCTTGAGGCCGAACTGGCCGGCACGGCGCGCGGCGTGTTCGAATGGCATCGCCAGCATGGGTTCTGTGCGGCCTGCGGCGCGCGTACCGTGATCGCCGATGCCGGGTGGCGGCGCGATTGCCCGGCTTGCGGAGCCTCGCATTTCCCGCGCACCGATCCGGTGGTGATCATGCTGGTGACCCATGGCAATTCGGTGCTTCTGGGTCGCAATGCCAATTGGCCGGAGCGGATGTATTCGCTGCTGGCCGGGTTCGTCGAGCCGGGCGAGCCGATCGAAGCGGCGGTGCGCCGCGAGGTGTTCGAGGAGGCGGGCGTCCGCATCGGCACGGTACGCTATGTCACCAGCCAGCCCTGGCCGTTTCCGGCGTCCTTGATGTTCGGCTGCACGGCCAATGCGCTCAGCACGGAGATCGAGATCGATCCCGAAGAAATCTCGGATGCCCGCTGGGTGAGCCGCGAAGAACTGGCCCTGGCGGTGGCGGGGCGACACCCCGAGATCGCGCCGCCGAGAAAAGGCGCGGTCGCGCAATTTCTCCTGACCAAGTGGCTTGCAGACCGTTAGGAATATGGAAATAAGGTGGTGGGAGTAAACGGGGCAAGACAGGTGAGCAGCGATGAAATTCTCGACCCGCAAGGATATTGAGGCGCCCGCAGATTTTGTTTTTGCGCGGATCACGGATTTCGAGGGTCTGGAACGTCAGGCGATGCGCCGCGGGATCGAAGTGACGCGCAAGTCGCAGAACCAGCCGCGCGACAAAGGCGCGGGATGGGCGCTCAAGGTGCCGTTTCGGGGCAAGCTGCGCGATCTCGAAGCGGAAATCGCCGAATTCGACGCGCCCAATGCGGTCGCCGCGGCGGCTGTCTCTGGGGGGCTGAACATGGAACTCACGGCGGAGCTCGTGCCGCTGTCGCCGCAGCGGACCCGGGTCACCTTTGCCTATGATGTCCGGCCCAAGACCCTTTCTGCACGCATCCTCGTGCAATCGGTGAAATTCGCCAAGGCGACGTTGCAGAAACGGTTCGAGAAGCGGATCGGGATGTTCTGCGATCATCTTTCCGATCAATATGCCAGCGGACCGAAGCTCTGACGGGCTCCGGTCGCCTGTGGTCGTCTCGGATCGGGTTGGTCAGGTGCGGCGCGGATCGGCCGGATAGACCCCGAGGATCTCGACCATCTCGGTGAAATAGCGCAGCTCGTCGAGGGCGAGCCGGACATTCGCATCCTCCGGGTGGCCTTCGATATCGGCATAGAACTGCGTCGCGGTGAACACACCGTCGACCATATAGCTTTCCAGCTTGGTCATGTTGATGCCATTGGTGGCAAACCCGCCCATCGCCTTGTAGAGCGCGGCGGGGATGTTGCGCACCCGGAACATGAAGGCGGTGACCATCTTGTCGGCGCGGCGGCTGTAATCCGGTTCGCGCGCCATGATCAGAAACCGCGTGGTGTTGAGCTTGTGATCCTCGATATGGCGTTCGAGCACGTCGAGCCCGAAGATCTCGCCGGCTAGTTCAGAGGCGAAAGCGCCGATCTCGGGCGCGCCCTCTTCCTTGACCGAGCGCGCGGCGGCGGCATTGTCGGACCAGTTGACCGTGGTCAACCCGTGCTCGCGCACGAAAGTCCGGGCCTGGCCCAGCAGCACCGACATGGCGCGCACGGTCTTGATATCGGAGGTCTTGGTGCCCGGCAGACCCAGAAGGTTCACATGCACCCGCACGAAAGTCTCGTCGATGATATGCAGCCCGGATTCCGGCAGCAGGTGATAGACATCCTGGACCCGGCCATAGGTCGAATTCTCGACCGCGATCATGCCGAGATCGGCACGGCCCGTGCGCACGGCGTCCATCGCATCTTCGAATGTCGGGCAGGGCAGGGGCTCGTATTCGGGGCGTGCATCGGCACAGGCCTGATGGGAATAGGAGCCAGGTTCTCCCTGAAATGCGATCCGAGCGGCCATTTTTACCCCTTTTTTGTCGATTGATCAGCGCTAACTTGTCCGGGTTTCGGTCTTATACCTTGAAATGAAGCAGGGGAAGCGGATAGATAGCGCGCGACGAACCTATATAAACGGAACGCGACATGTTCGACACTATGACAGTTACAAAGGTCGTTGGGGGCCTCTGCGGCACCTTCCTGATCTTCCTCTTCGGCAACTGGGCCGCTGATTCTATCTACGCCATGGACGCCACCGGCCACGACGGTGAACACGCCCAAGCCTATGTCATTGCCACCGGCGACGAGGACGCCGTGGAGGAAGAGGTGGTCGAAGTGAGCTTTGACGATCTGCTGGCCTCCGCCGATGTGGCGAAAGGCGAAAAGGTGTTCTCCAAGTGCAAGGCCTGCCACAAGGTGGACGGCTCGAACGGTACCGGTCCGCATCTCGACGGTGTCTTCGGGCGCGCAGTCGGCGCGGTCGGCGATTTCGGCTATTCCGATGCTGTTGCCAGCCATGGCGGCACCTGGGACGCCGCGACGCTCAACGCCTATCTCGAGAATCCGAAAGACGCGATCCCGGGCAACAAAATGTCCTTCGCCGGTCTGAAGAAGATCGAGGATCGCGCCAATATCGTGGCCTACCTGCAGTCGATCTCCGGCTGATCCGACGCAAGGCGTGTCTGGACGCGCCTCTGGCGCGTATGTCATCGAAACTCCCATCGGCCGCACCGATGGGGGTTTTCTTTTGCGCAGTCTCGCCGGGCCAGGGGTGGATTACAGCATGTTCACGCAAATTCGACCGCATGTTGCTTGCATGTGCGGCCCCGCTCCCATTACCGTCTGAACAGTGGCGGCCCCCGCCCATTGCCAACAATCCGAGAGGTCGCCGATGATCCCACGCTCCATTGCCCGCGTTTTCGTCCCCGTTCTGGCTATCGCTTCGCTGACGAGCGCCGTGGCTCTGGCCCAGGACAGCGCCGAGGATCCGGAGATCATCACCCGGAGCTGGTATTCCGAATGGGACGAGGCGAAATATGCCGAGCCTTTCGAACATCTCGATTACGTCAATCCGAATGCGCCAAAGGGCGGCGATGTCACCATCGGCATGGTCGGAACATTCGACAGCATGAATCCGTTCTCGACCCTTTCGGGGACGCCGGCGGCGCTGTCCTCGTCGATGTATGAACGGTTGATGTCCGGCACGGCGGACGAATTCAAATCGGCGCTCTATTGCGTGCTCTGCGAGACCATCGAATATCCGAAATCGAAGGACTGGGTGATCTTCCACCTGCGCCACGACGTGACCTTTTCCGATGGTGCGCCGATGACGGCGGAGGATGTGGCCTTTACCCATAACAAGATGATTGCAGAAGCCACGCCGTCCTGGCGTTCGGGCGTCTCCGCGATGATCAAGGAGGTCGAGGCGCTCGATCCCTATACGGTGAAATTCACCTTTCAACCGGATATTCCGCGCAACGGTCTGATCGATCAGGCGGGCGCGACACCGGTGATGCAGAAGGCCTGGTTCGAAAAGACCGGGGCCAAGCTCGATGAGAAACGCTACGAGACCTCGCCGGGCACGGGCGCCTATATGCTGTCGAATTACGATCCCGGCCAATGGGTCGAATACAAGCGCAACCCGGACTACTGGGGCGCGGCTCACCCGATGAATGTCGGGCGCAACAATCTCGACACCATCCGGGTCGTGTATTTCGGCGACACGGTGGCGGCGTTCGAGGCCTTCAAGGCCGGCGATATCACTTTCCGGCAGGAGAACTCCTCGCTGCAATGGGCGACAGGGTACGATTTCCCGGCGCTCGACAAGGGCTGGGTCACGAAAGAGACCTTGCACAACGGCAATATCCCGCCCGCTTACGGGTTCGTCTTCAACCTGCGCCGCGAGAAGTTCCAGGACCGCAATGTCCGGCTGGCCCTGGGTCTGATGTACAATTTCACCTGGACCAATGACACCTTGCAATACGGGCTGTTTTCCCAGCGTGTCAGCATGTGGCAGTCGCCGGGGCTGATGGCCGAGGGCCTGCCCGAGGGCGCGGAGCTCGAGATCCTCAACGGGGTGAAAGACGATCTGCCCGAGGCGATCTTCACCGAAGAGGCCTTTGTGCCGCACAGCTCGGGTGAACGGTCTCTGGACCGCAAGAACATGCGCCGTGCCATCGCGCTTTTGGCCGAAGCCGGTTACGCGCCGGGCGACGACGGCATGATGCGCGATGCCGAGGGCAAAACCCTCGATGTCGAGGTGCTGCAATACAGCCCGTCCTGGGACCGGATCATGAAGCCCTATGTCGAGAACCTCGTCGCGCTGGGGGTGAATGCCAGCTACAACCGGATCGATCCGAACCAGTATCAGGCCCGGACCCAGAGCAATGATTTCGACATGATCTATGATGGTTATGCCAACGGCTTTGAAGAGGGTTCCTCCTTCACGCAGAAATACGGCTGCGCAGATAAGGAAGACGTCTTTAACCCGGCGGGCTATTGCAACCCGGCGATCGACAAGATCGGAGATGAAATCCTGAAGGTGAAGACCTATGACGAGATGTCCGCCATGGTGCGCGCCGCCGACCGGATCATGCGCTATGACTATTTTATCGTACCGGCGCATATGAACGACAGCTATTGGGTGGCCTATTACGACATGTACGAGCATCCCGAAGCGGATAAGATGCCGCCGCTGGCTCTGGGGTACCTGGACTTCTGGTGGGTGAACCAGGAGCGCGAGGCAGAGTTGCGCGCCGCCGGCGCCCTGAAATAAGCCTGAAATAACACGGGCGCGAATGCGACCGATGAGAGCAGACATAACAATCCGATAAGGACGGCCCATGGGAGCCTATATTCTACGGCGCTTACTCCTGATCATTCCGACGCTGGTCGGGATCATGGTGGTGAATTTCGCGCTGACGCAATTTGTGCCCGGCGGGCCGGTCGAACAGGTGCTCGCCAACCTGCAGGGCGAGGGCGATGTGTTCGAGTCGATCACCGGCGGGCAAGGCGACGTCAATGTCTCGCTCGAGGATAAGAACGCCTCCTCCTCGGGCAATACGTATGAAAGCGACTACGCCGGCGCCCGGGGGCTTCCGCCCGAATTCATCGCTGATCTTGAACGGCAGTTCGGCCTCGACAAGCCGCCTTTGGAACGTTTCCTCGGCATGATGTGGAATTACATGCGGTTCGATTTCGGCGAGAGCTATTTCAAATCCGAACGTGTGCTCGATCTGGTGTGGGACAAGCTGCCGGTGTCGATCTCTCTGGGGCTTTGGGCGACGTTGATCTCCTATATGGTGTCGATCCCGCTGGGCATTCGCAAAGCGGTGCAGGACGGATCGCGCTTTGACACCTGGACCTCGGGGGTGATCATCGCCGCCTATGCGATCCCGAGCTTTCTGTTTGCGATCATGCTCCTGGTGCTGTTCGCCGGCGGGTCGTACTGGCAGATCTTCCCGCTCCGCGGCCTGACCTCGCCGGATTGGGATCAGATGTCCTGGCTCGGCAAGATCGGCGATTATTTCTGGCATATCGCCCTGCCGGTTCTGGCCTCGGTGATCTCATCCTTTGCCACGCTGACGCTTTTGACCAAGAACTCCTTTCTGGACGAGATCCGCAAACAATATGTGGTCACCGCCAAGGCCAAGGGGCTTTCGCAGTCCCGCGTGCTCTACGGCCATGTGTTTCGCAATGCGATGATGATCGTCATCGCCGGGTTCCCGGGGCTTTTCCTCGGCGTCTTCTTCGGTGGCTCGGTGATCATCGAAACGCTGTTCTCGCTCGATGGGCTCGGGCGCATGGGCTATGAGGCCGCGCTGGCCCGTGATTACCCGGTGATCTTCGGCACGCTGTTCTTCTTTGGGCTCATCGGCCTCGTCATCGGTATCCTGTCGGATCTGATGTATGTCTTCGTCGATCCGCGTATCGATTTCGAGCGGAGGGACACATGAAACTGTCCGAACTCAATCGCCGGCGCTGGCGCAATTTCCGCGCCAATCGTCGCGCCTACTGGTCGCTGATCCTGTTCTCGATCCTGTTCGGCCTGTCGCTCTTTGCCGAGTTTCTCGCCAATGACAAACCGATCCTGGTGCAATACCGGGGCGGTTATTACATGCCGATCTTCAAATTCTACCCGGAGACCGAATTCGGCGGCGATTTCCGCACCGAAGCCGTCTATCGCTACCCGGAGGTGCAATGCCTGATCGAGACCGGCGGTCTGGTCGATTGTTTCGACGATCCCGAGGCCTATATCGAAGACGCGCAAGACGGCGAGATCAACGGCGAGAAGATCGAGAAAGGCTGGATGATCTGGCCGCCCATTCGTTACTCGTTCAACACCCAAGTCGAGGGGCCGGGGGCCGCGCCCTCGCCGCCCACGTCGCAGAACTGGCTCGGCACCGATGACACCAAACGCGACGTGGTCGCCCGCGTGATCTACGGTTTCCGTCTCTCGGTGTTCTTCACCCTGATCGTCTCGGTCGCCTCCTCGCTCGTCGGCATCATCGCCGGCGCGATCCAAGGTTATTTCGGTGGCCGCACCGACCTGATTTTTCAGCGCATCCTCGAGATCTGGGGCGCCATGCCCTCGCTCTATGTGATCATCATTCTTTTTGCCATTCTCGGGCGAAGTTTCTGGCTCCTGGTCTTTGTCACCATCCTGTTCGGCTGGACGGCGCTCGTGGGCGTGGTGCGGGCGGAGTTCCTCAGGGCGCGGAATTTCGAATATATCCGGGCCGCCCGGGCGCTGGGTGTGTCGAACCGCACCATCATGTTCCGCCATATGCTGCCCAACGCCATGGTGGCGACGCTGACCATGCTGCCTTTCATCGTCACCGGCAATATCGGCACGCTGGCCTCATTGGATTTTCTCGGTTTTGGCTTGCCAAGCTCCTACCCGTCGTTGGGGGAGCTGACGCTGCAGGCGAAACAGAACCTTCAGGCGCCGTGGCTCGGCTTCACCGCCTTTTTCACCTATGCCATCATGCTCTCGCTTCTGGTCTTCATTTTCGAAGGCGTGCGCGACGCGTTTGACCCAAGGAAGACCTTCAGATGAGCCTTTTGGAGTACAAAGACCTGCGGATCGGTTTCCGGCAGGACGGTGGTGTGGTCGAGGCGGTCAAGGGCGTGTCCTTTTCGATGGAAAAGGGCGAGGTGGTGGCACTTGTAGGCGAATCCGGCTCCGGCAAGTCGGTGACGGCGCTCTCTTCGGTGAACCTGCTGCCCGACACGGCGAAGATCTCCGGCTCGATCACCTATGAGGGGCAGGAACTTGTTGGTGCGCCGGAAAAGCTGTTGCGACGCTTGCGTGGCAATGACATCAGCTTCATCTTTCAGGAGCCGATGACCTCTTTGAACCCGTTGCACACGCTGGAAAAACAGCTCTCCGAAGTGATGTTGATCCACCAGGGGCTGACCGGCGAGGCGGCGCGCGAGCGCATCCTGCATCTTCTGGACCGGGTGGGGATCTACCAGCCGGAGGAGCGCCTGGGCTCCTATCCGCATCAGCTTTCGGGCGGCCAGCGTCAGCGGGTGATGATCGCCATGGCATTGGCCAATGCGCCGAAACTGCTGATCGCCGACGAGCCGACCACCGCGCTCGACGTGACGATTCAGGCGCAGATCCTCGATCTGCTGGCCGACATCAAGCGCAATGAAGGCATGTCCATGCTCTTCATCACCCATGATCTGAACATCGTGCGGCGTTTCGCCGACCGGGTCTGTGTGATGAAAGACGGTGCGATCGTGGAGGCCGGCAAAACCACCGAGATTTTCGACAATCCGCAACATGCCTATACCCAGATGCTTCTGGCCGCCGAGGCCACGGGGCGCCCCGAACCGGTGCCGGAAGGCGCCGAGGTGGTGGCCGAGACCAGGGACCTGCGGATCTGGTTCCCGATTCAACGGGGATTGCTGCGCAAGACCGTCGGCTATGTGAAAGCGGTGAATGCTGCGACATTCACCGTGCGCGAGGGCGAGACCGTCGGCATCGTCGGCGAGAGCGGCTCCGGCAAGACCACGCTGGCGCTCGCCATGATGCGGCTGATTTCTTCGAAAGGCCCGGTCGTGGTGCTCGGAAAGGATATCCAGGGCTGGTCGAACAAGGCGCTGCGACCGCTGCGCGCCGATATGCAGATCGTGTTTCAGGACCCTTATGGCTCGCTCTCGCCGCGGATGACGGTGGAACAGATCATTGCCGAGGGTCTGGGCGTGCATGAGATCGAAGGCTATGCCTCAACCGAGCAGGCGGTGATCGACATCATGCGCGAGGTCGGGCTCGATCCCGAGACCCGCCATCGTTACCCGCATGAATTCTCCGGCGGTCAGCGCCAGCGTATCGCCATCGCCCGCGCCATGATCCTGCGACCGCGCCTTGTGGTGCTGGACGAGCCGACCTCGGCCCTGGACATGACGGTGCAGGTACAGATCGTCGAGCTGTTGCGCAAACTGCAGGTGAGCCACAAGCTTGCCTATCTGTTCATCTCGCACGACCTGCGCGTGGTGCGGGCATTGTCACACAAGGTGCTGGTGATGAAACGCGGCGATGTGGTGGAAATGGGCACCGCCGAAGAGATCTTCGAAACCCCGAAAGAGGCCTATACCAAGGCGCTGATCAGTGCTGCGCTCGATCTCAAGGTTGAGGCGGGCGCGGGCGTTTAGCGCTCAACCCCATAAGACGCCGGGCAAAAGAAAAGCGCGGGATCTCTCCCGCGCTTTTGTCATTCCACCGCTGGCCTTTGGCTCAGGACGGGCCGACAGTGGCACATTCTGTGCCTCGCGCTTCCAGTCGACGGCAGGTCATCGAGGCCATCTCTTCGGTCATGCCGAGGAAGTTCGCGTCAAATCCACGTTTGGTCTTCACCACTTTACGCAATGCGCCATCGAGCATTTCCACCTCGGTCAGCGCGGTTTTCAACAGCTCTTTGCGGGCGGCATATTCGCTGTTGTAAGTGCCGATGTTGATCCCCCAATAGCGGCTGCCCGAGGTTGAGATGCGGGTGACCACTTCGGGTGCGCTGGGCAGCGGCGAGGCGGCCATCGCGGAGGTCGGCTCGACCGAGGCGAGCTGCAATGTTTCAGGCCGCGGCACCGGCGCGATCATCGGCAGGCTCGGCTGTTTCGCCCGCGCGGTTTCGGCGAGAATCGTATTGGCTTCGGTCGTGGCGGCGCTGGCGGCGGCCAGAAGGGCCTTTTCCTGTTCGGCCTCTTGTTGTGCCTGCGCCAAAGCGTCCATGACATCGTCGGAGGCGGCCATCAGCAGTTCCTCGGTCTCCGGGGCGAGCGCCTGCACCGGTCGGGGCAGGGGGCGCTGGCTCGAGGTCATCTTGATATTCACGCGAATGATCTTGGAGGCCACGTCGGGCATGTCTGCGCCCGCGACCATGACCGTCCCGCCGGCCCCTTTGCCGAGATAGGCGGGGCGTTTGGGTTTGACCACGGCGACATTGCGCGGGGCGCGTTTGAAACCGAGATCCATCAGTTCGGTCACCTTGGCGTTGCGCGACACGGTGGATTTGCCGCCGAACACGGTGACGATGATCCGCTCGCTGCCATGCCGGGCCGAGGCCGTCAGGTTGAAGCCCGCCGCCGAGGTGTAACCGGTCTTGATCCCATCTGCGCCGGGGTAGGAGTTGAGGAACCGCGTGTTGGTATGGCTCACCGTGCGCACCCCGGCATCCGCGGTCTTGCGCGAGAACAGGTTGTAATAGTCCGGGAAGTCGTAAAACAGATGCCGCCCCAGAACCGACATGTCCCGGGCGGTCGACAGGTGACCGCTCTCGGTCAGGCCATTGGCATTCTTGAACGTCGTGCGCGACATGCCCAAAGCCTTTGCCGTGCGGTTCATCCGGCGGGCAAAGGCGGCTTCCGAGCCTTCGATCGCCTCGCCGATGGCGGTGGCCGCGTCATTGGCGGATTTTACCGCGGCGGCACGGATGAGATAGCGCAGCTTGATCTGCTGACCGGTGCGCAGCCCGAGTTTCGATGGCGGTTCCGAAGCGGCGTTGCGCGATACGGTGACCAGATCGTCGAGGCCGATCTCGCCGTGCTCGATTGCCTCAAAGGCGATGTAGAGGGTCATCATCTTGGTCAGCGAGGCCGGGTGCAATCGGGTGTCGGCATTGGTGGCATGCAACACCTTGCCATTGCGGGCATCCATCACCAGCGCGGCATATTCCGCCGCAACGGCGCGACTGGACACCGCGATCAGCATCGCGAATGCGACCAGAAAGAGAGGGAAAATACGTCCTGAAACGGCACACGGGATCGCCCGCGCTCGCACGTTGCTCTTCATGATAAATCTGCCTCGTCATGCCGGATCATTGCGCCCGACTTATAAAGGAAACGGTAACACAGGCTGGAGGCGGAGAAAACTCCCAATTTTCAAGGCGTTTCAGAGCGTGCATTGATGCAACGCCAGATTTTGTATGCGCGTGGATGTCCGCCACCACATGCGCACTTTGTTAATCCTTTGGTAACGTGAGGCGGCGCGCCGCTGCCTGAAATTCAGGCAAGGCCAGTCAGGATCAAACGTCAGGCCGAGTCTCAGACAAAGACAGAGGCGATCAGCGCGGGCAAATCGCGCAGGCTCGAGAGCTGGCGATAGCGCGGATGTGCGTCGGGCGCTTTGGCCTGTTCGATCTCCCAGGTGAAATTATGCGGGATATACACGCCCCAGGCACCGGCCGCGATTGGCGGCAACACGTCGGACTTCATCGAATTGCCGACCATCATGGCGCGGTCCGGCGTGACATTGTGGCGCTCGAAAATCGAGCTATAGACCGTTGCGGTCTTGTCGGAGACCACCTCGACCCCATCGAACAGTTCGCCCAGGCCGGATTGCGCCAGCTTGCGTTCCTGATCCAGAAGGTCGCCTTTGGTCACCAGCAGGATCTCGAACTCTTCGGCGAGGGCGGGGATCGTTTCCTCGACGCCGTCGAGCAGATGGATCGGGTGACGCAGCATCTCTTGACCGGCGGCGATCAGCTCGCCGATGACGGCGGCGGGCACGCGTTCCTCGGTGACTTCGATGGCGGTCTCGATCATCGACAGGACGAATCCTTTGATGCCGAAGCCGTAATGGCCGAGGTTGCGCCGCTCGGCCGCCAGGAGCCGTTCGGCCAGATGATCCGGATCGGTAAAGTCGGCCAGCAGCTCGCCGAATCGCGCCTGAGTCATGCGGAAAAACTGCTCATTTTCCCAAAGCGTGTCATCCGCATCGAAGGCGATGGTTGCGCATTTTTCGGCCATATTTCCAGCTCTCCTTTACCGGTTTTGGCATAACCCTCTTTATTGATATGAAAAAGGGGCTATATATCGGCCAATGATCCCGACGTGTGCAGATGAAGATACCGGAGACGACAGAGTGATCCTCTCGGCTCAGATGAGACCTCAGATGATGGCCAATGATGACGACCGTTCGGATGAGGACGGCGATGTCGGTCTTGCGCTCAAGACCCGGCCGAAAACCAAGCGTCCGCCGCTCTACAAGGTCATGCTTCTGAATGACGATTACACGCCGATGGAATTCGTCGTTCTGGTGCTCGAACGATTCTTTGGCATTGGCCATGGTCAGGCGACCGAGATCATGCTGACCGTGCATAAAAAGGGCCTCGCCGTGGTCGGAGTCTTTGCTTTTGAGATCGCCGAGACCAAGGTGCAGCAGGTCATGGATTTCTCCCGCCGGCATCAGCATCCGCTGCAATGCACGATGGAAAAGGAATAAGCGGTCCGCCGCTTCGCCATGCTGTCTGCGCGTCTTCCCCTCCTGCTCGACGGGCCGCTCTCGGATCTGTCTCCGGACGCCCGTGTGGTGATCTATCGCCCGCGCGCCGGCGAGGATCTCACGCGTTTCGGCACGAATAATCTGCAGATCGTGCAGGGGTTCAAACCCGATTTCGATGCGTTCAAGGCTGAGGGCTTTGATGTGCGCACCGAGGCCGAAGGTGATTTCGATCTTGCCATCGTGGCGGTGCCTCGGTCCAAGGCTCAGGCCCGCGCGTTGATTGCCGATGCCGCGTCGCGTGCCGCGCGGGTGCTCGTCGACGGCCAGAAGACCGACGGCATCGACTCGCTGCTCAAGGACATTCGCAGAGGTGCCGGTGCGGCACAGGTGATCTCCAAGGCGCATGGCAAATCCGTGCTATTTTCTGGCGGGGATTTCTCCGACTGGGCCGATCCCGGCGCGCTGCAGTTGATCGATGGGTTCACCACCCGGCTGGGCGTGTTTTCCTATGACCGGATCGACAAGGGCTCCGAGGCTCTGGCCGCCGCACTTCCCGACAGGCTCCCCGCCAAAATCGCCGATCTCGGTGCCGGCTGGGGCTATCTTTCCCGTGCGATCCTCTCTCGCGACGGGGTGCAGGAACTGCATGTGGTCGAGGCGGAAGCCGCGGCGCTTGCCTCGGCCCGGGACAATCTCACCGATCCGCGCGTCACGTTCCACTGGGAAGACGCCACGCGTTTCACCCCGCCCGGCAAGCTCGACGCGGTGATCATGAATCCGCCGTTTCACACCAGCCGCGCCGCCGATCCGGCGCTGGGTCAGGCCTTTATCGAGGCGGCGGCCGGGATGCTCGGCCCGCAGGGTCAGCTCTGGCTGGTGGCCAACCGGCAATTGCCCTATGAGGCGACCCTTGCCGCCTGTTTCGGCAGCCACGCCGAGATTGGCACCACCCAGGGGTTCAAATTGCTTCACGCCGCGAAACCCCTTCGCAGGGCGCGGGCGAGCGTCTAAACTGTGCCCCGGCAGGCAAGCCGGGCAGAAAGAGGGAGTTCCCCCGAGATGAGCTTTTCCATAGCAGGCAAGACCGCGATTGTGACCGGCGCGGCCAATGGTGTCGGTCTGGCGATCTCCCGGCATTTCGCGGAACAGGGCGCCAATGTCATGTGTGCCGATATCGATGAGGCCAGCCTGGTCGCCCAATATGGCGAGGCGGCCGAGGCCGAGGAGGCCAAGATCGCCTATTTCGCCGGCGACCTGCGGCAGAAACTGACCATCGCCAACCTGCTCTCGGCCACCATCGACGCCTTTGACGGGGTGGATATTCTGGTCAATGCCTCGCGGCAGGTGTTGATGAGCGATCCGCTCAAACCGCGCGAAGACAATGTCGCGCAGCTTTTGGATCAGAACCTGATGACCTCGCTGAGGCTGACCCAGCATGTCGCCAAATGGATGATCAAACAGTCGGAGAAATCCGAAAGCGATGAGGGCGTCGTCGGTTCGATCGTCAATCTGTCGTCGATTGCCGCGCGACGCTGTCAGCCCGATCTGCTGGCCTTTTCGATCTCATCGGCGGCGGTCGATCAGATGACCCGGGCGATGGCGGTGGCTCTGGCGCCGAACCGCATCCGCGTCAATGCCGTGGCCTTCGGTTCGGTGATGAGTGCCAGCCTCAAGGATATGCTGGCCGAAAACCCAGATTATCGTGAGGAAATCACCGCAAAGACCCCGTTGGGCCGTGTGGCTCCGGCCACCGAGGTGGCCGAAACCGTGCAATATCTTGTCTCGGAAGGCTCCGGCTTCATGACCGGACAGATCCTGACCGTGGATGGCGGGCGCACGCTGGTCGACCCGGTGCACGCGCCGACCCACTGATCCGGGCGCGCGCTCCTACTCGGGATACTGTTCGATACAGGCCTGGGTCGCCGCAGCCGCCGTGACCTGCAACTGGGCTTCCTTCGCCTTCAGCGCGGCGAGTTTCGCGGCTTCGGCATCGAGATCGATGGCTTTCGGCACTTTGCGGGTTTCGACGTCCGGTACGCGACAATAGATCGTCTTGCCATCGGCATCTTCGCCGCAGCGTTCGTAATCGTAATCGATATATTGCTTTTCAACCAAGGCGTAGCCGCGTGCCAGATTGCCTTCGGATTCGGCGATGAAGCTTTGCACCTGCCGCAGGTCCTTGGTGGCTCGCGAGATGCACATTTGCTGCTCGGAACAGGCCGCCAGAAGCGGGATGAGAGCGAGAGGAATATACCAGCGCATCGGAAATCTCCTTTTCCTGTAGAACGTCAGAATAGCGCGTTTCCGTCGCAGGGGAAGGGAGCTTGCCGTCGCAGGGCGGTTGCTGTTACCTCTGTTGCGCTGAGACGCGGGAAAAGGAGAGCGCCGATGACACAGGATATGCCCGATGAAAAGGCCCGCGCCAGCGCGTGGTTCCGGAGTCTTCGTGATCAGATCGTCTCGGCCTTCGAAGCGCTCGAAGACACCCAGCTGAGCGGGCCTTTCGCGACCGGACATGCCGGCCGTTTCGAGGTGACGGAGACCAAGCGCCAGTCCGAGGACGGCTCCGGCGCCGGTGGTGGTCTGATGTCGGTGATGCGCGGTGGCCGGGTGTTCGAGAAGGTCGGGGTCAATGTCTCCACCGTCTATGGCAAGCTCGGCGAGCGGGCGCAGATGGCCATGGCGGCACGCAAGGGGCTGCCCGGGATGAAGGACGATCCGCGGTTCTGGGCGGCGGGCATCTCGCTGGTGGCGCATATGCAGAACCCGCATACGCCGGCGGTGCATATGAACACGCGGATGTTCTGGACGCCGCATGGCTGGTGGTTCGGTGGCGGCTCCGATCTCAACCCCTGTATCGAATATGCCGAGGACACGGCGCAGTTCCACGCGGTTCAGAAAGAGCATTGTGACCGGCACGATCCCGAGTATTACCCGCGTTTCAAAGCCTGGGCGGATGAATATTTCTATGTGCCGCACCGGGGCCGGGCGCGCGGCGTCGGCGGGATTTTCTTCGACGACCACAACACCGGCGATTGGGAGAAAGACTTTGCCTTTACCCAAGATGTCGGGCGCGCCTTCCTGCCCGCCTTCCTTGGTGTCACGGAAAAACGCCGTGACACGCCCTGGGACGAGGCCGACAAGGATGCCCAGCTGATCCATCGCGGCCTCTATGCCGAATACAACCTCGTCTATGATCGGGGCACGAAATTCGGGCTCGAGACCGGCCATGACGCCAATGCCGTGCTGATGTCCCTGCCGCCCATGGCCAAATGGGTGTGAGGGCGCTGGCGCACTCGTCTCATCCGTCTTCGCAAACAGATCCGCCAAAACCAGCCGAGCCGAAAGCATTTTTCAGCCGATGCTTTCGGCCTTCGCTTTCACATTGCCCTGATTTTGCGCCGCCTTTGAAAATGCGGGCAAATTTCTCGGTGACATGTCCTGCGGCGGAAGATGCGCACACGCTTTCTCACGATCGGGTTCCCGACCGTTAGGTTTTGTTGATACTATTCAAATGCTTAATCTGGTTGTCCGTGGGTGTTTTGTCCCCACCTGAAACTCATCAGGCGAAAACGTCTGAGATCTGAACTTCAGAAGGACACAGGTTATGAAAACTCATACGAAACTGGTCGGTCTTGGTCTCGTCGGCATGCTGGCGCTCTCTCCCGCCTTTGCCGCTCCGGCATCAGAGAGCGCGATGGCGCCGAAGACGGATGTCTCGACGGACAGCGCGATGACACCGGTACAACGGAAATTGGCCTTTGAAACCTCGCAGAGCACGCGCGATGCACTGCAAAATGTCCATGCTGCCCGAATTGCCCTGTTCGAAGGCAATACCGACATGGCCGGGACATTGACGGCGGCAGCGGCCGATGATCTCAGCAGCGCACAGAAGACCGCGTCGGATATCGCGATCAAATCCGACAAGACGAAAGCCAAGGATGACATGTATGTGCCGTTCGAAAGCTCGGTCGGTCTGGCTGAGGGTTTCGTGCCGACGGATGCCAACAAGGATCAGATGGCCGAGGCTGGCAAGCATCTCGCCAAGGGCGATCAGCAAAAGGCGCTGGAAGTTCTCAAGCTCGCCAATGTCGATGTCGATTACATGGCCTATATGTTGCCGATCAACGGCAGCGTGAAACACGCCCAACAGGCCTCCGATCAGATCGCCAAGGGCGACTACTATCAGGCGAACATGTCCCTGAAAGCGATCGAGGATTCGATCGTTGCGGATAATTTCGACTTCAGCAATCTGCCGGCACAAGGCGGCTCGGCGGGCTGATGTGACAGCTGTGGCTCAAAAAGATGCCTGCCGCAGGAGCGTCTGCGGCAGGCATCTTTCGTTCGATGTCGCTGGGTCTGAGTAAGCTCAGGCGTTTTCCCGCAGCGTTTCGATCATCAGCGCGACATTGTCCGGATCGGCATCCGGGGTGATGCCATGGCCGAGATTGAAGATATGCGGACCTTTCGAGAAGGCCTCGCGCACATGGCGCACCTCGTCCACGAGCGCCTGACCACCGGTCACCATGTGGCTAGAGGCCAGATTGCCCTGCACGCAGCCATCGACCTGTACATGTTCGGCGCCCCATTCCGGGGTGACGGAATTGTCGAGCGCGACGCAATCGACACCGGTCTTCTTATGAAAGCCGATGTAACCCTCGCCTGCCTCGCGCGGGAAGCCGATCACCGGGATATCGCCATGGCGGCGTTTGAGTTCGCGGGTAATGAGCCGCGCCGGTTCCACCGCGTATTTCTCGAAAGCTTCGCCCTTGAGGCTGCCGGCCCAGCTGTCGAAGATCTTCACCACCTCGGCGCCGGCGCGGATCTGCATGTCGAGATATTCGATGGTCGAGACGGTCAGGAGATCGATGATCTGCTCAAAGAGCGCATTGTCGCCCTCGCGCAGCGCATGCGCCGGGCCCTGATCCGGGGTGCCGCGCCCAGCGATCATATAGGTCGCTACGGTCCAGGGCGCGCCGGCAAAGCCGATCAGCGTGGTCTCTTTCGGCAGCTCGCCAGAGAGGATCTTCACCGTCTCATAGATCGGCGCGAGCTTGTCATGGATGTCATCCTTGCCCTTGAGCTTGGCGAAATCCGCCTGTTCGGTGATGGTCGAGAGCCGCGGTCCCTCGCCGGTTTCGAACCAGAGATCGGCGCCAAGTGCTTGCGGCAACAAAAGAATATCAGCGAACAGGATCGCCGCATCGAAACCGAAGCGCCGGATCGGCTGCAAGGTCACCTCGGCGGCGAGATCGGAATTGTAGCAGAGCGACAGGAAATCGCCCGCTTCGGCGCGGGTGGCGCGATATTCCGGCAGGTAGCGCCCGGCCTGCCGCATCATCCAGATCGGCGGAACCTTTTGCACCTCGCCTTTCAGTGCTTTCAGGATCGTCTTCTCGGTCATCTGCGGCCTCTCCCATCTTCCTGTCGCGAATTTACGTCCCGCACTGGTCCCTGTCCCGCGCGGTTTTGTCAAGCATGCAAGGCGTTTTCCCCGCTTGTCAGGCTGATCCGCCGCAGGTATGGCTTGACCATGACTTTGACGCTTCCGACCCCCGCTCACCCGCTGAAAATCGGCACCCGTGGCTCGCCTCTTGCTCTGGCGCAGGCCTATGAGACGCGCAGCCTGTTGATGGCGGCGTTCGACCTGCCGGAAGAGGCGTTCGAGGTGGTGACCGTCTCGACCCGGGGCGACCGGGTTCAGGACCGCGCCCTGCGTGAGCTGGGCGGCAAGGGCCTGTTTTCCAAGGAAATCGAGGATCGGCTGCTGTCCGGCGAGGTTGATATCGCCGTGCATTCGACCAAGGACATGTCGGTGGAACAGCCCGAGGGGCTGGTGCTTGATACGTTTTTGGAGCGTGAAAACCCGTTCGACGCCTTCATCACGCTCGATGGCAAGCCGCTCTCGGAATTGCCGCAGGGCGCCGTGGTCGGCTCGTCTTCGCTGCGGCGCAAGGCGCAGCTGTTGAACAAACGTCCCGACCTGAGCGTCGTGGAATTCCGCGGCTCGGTGCAAACGCGACTGAAAAAGCTCGAAGACGGTGTGGCCGAGGCGACGTTCCTCGCCATGGCGGGCCTCAACCGTCTTGGCTACGACGATGTGCCGCGCCAGGCGGTGACGCCGGAGGAAATGCTGCCGGCGGTGGCGCAAGGTGCGATCTCGATCGAGCGCCGCGCGGGCGACAAAGACATCGCCGAGATGCTCGCCGCGCTGCATCACGCGCCGACCGGTCAGGCCATGGCCTGCGAACGGGCATTCTTGGCCAAGCTCGACGGCTCGTGCCAGACCCCGATTGCCGGGCTTGCGCAGATCGAGGGCGGCACATTGCGGCTCAGAGGCGAGATCCTGCGCACGGATGGCTCCGAGAGCCTGACGGACGACATGACCGGTGCCGTCGAGGATGGGGCCGCGATGGGCGTCGAAATGGCGGTCAAACTGCTGGAACGCGCCGGCGCCGGGTTCTTCGACTGGACTTGAACGCTTAGAGCCCTGAGGGGACGTTGGTCTACTTGGCGCGGAACAAGGCCGTAGGCCGCCGCGCCTGCGCCTGCCCGTCCCGGCGGGCTGGCGCACCCTGGTCGCGTAATGACCTCATAAATAAGAAGTATTCTTCAACATAAAGCGCATCGCTCAATCGTTTGGGCGCCATCCCACGGGCAGGCTTGTCACGGCTCAGCGCCTGGACCGCGACCGGCAACTCCGTCCCGCAAAGCCGTCTCTCGCGATTGAGGTCTAAGGCAGCGTCTTCCCCGGATTGAGAATCCTCTTCGGGTCAAACGCCGCTTTCACGCCGCGCATCATAGTCAGCGCCACCTCATCCTTGCGCCGCCGCATCGAGGGCAATTTCGAGAGCCCGATGCCATGTTCGGCGGAAAAGCTTCCGCGCATCTCCTCGACGATATCCTCCACCGCCTGCATCAGCGGATCGCAGAGCGCCTCGGTCGATGGATAGATCGTGTAATGCACATTGCCGTCGCCGAGATGGCTGACCACGCAGGTGCCAAAGCCGGGATCGAGCGGGCGGAGTTTTGCTTCGGCCCGGGCGAGAAATGCTTCGACCTGATCGATCGGCAGGCAGAGATCGTTGATCACGATGGGTTTGGTGGCGACCGAGATCTCGGCGGCGGCCTCGCGGATCTGCCACATCAGCGCGCGTTGCGCCTCGCTCTGGGCCAGGGCGGCGTCGAGCACCAGACCCTCTTCGAACAATTCGCCCAGCGTTTCCTCGAGATGGCTCACCAGCGGCACTTGCCCGCTCTCATCCGCGGCGCAATCGCGCGGCACGGTCGAGGCGACTTCGAGAAAAATCGTGTGATCCTGATCATGCCCCAGGGGCGGGATCAGATCGGAACGGAACTGTTTCAGCCGCGCCATGTAATCGCGTGGCATATATTCAAAGGCTTCGACCATGCCGCCGGTGCGGGTCTGCAGCGCGTTCAACAGCCTCAGCGCCCCCGAGAGCCCCGGCACGGTGACCATGGCGGTGGCATAGGCCGAGGGGGTCGGCACAAGTTTCAACACGGCCGCGGTGATCACCCCCAGCGTGCCCTCGGAGCCGATTATCAGATCGCGCAGGTCATAGCCCGAGTTGTCCTTGTGCAGCTCGCTCATCAGATCGAGCACGCGCCCGTCGGCCAGCACCACTTCGAGACCCAGACAGAGATCGCGGGTATTGCCATAGCGCAACACGTTCGAACCGCCGGCATTGGTCGCCAGCGTGCCGCCGATCCGGGCGGAGCCCTTGGCCCCGAAGGTCATCGGGTAGGAGAGATCATGTTGCGCGGCGGCCTCATGCAGGTCTTGCAGGATCACCCCGGCCTCGACGATGGCGATGCGGGCATCGGGGCGGATTTCACGAATGGTGTTCATCCGCTCCAGCGACAGGATGACGAGCCCTTCGGCCGCCGTTGCCCCGGTGAGCCCTGTGTTGCCGCCCATCGGCACCACGGCCGTGCCCGTCTCGCTGCAGAGCGCGAGAATGGCGGAGACCTCGCCAGTCGTGCCGGGGCGGAGCACCGCCAGAGGCGCGGTCTGATATTTTCCGACCCAATCGCGACCATAGGGCAGGGCGTCAGCCCCGGTCAGAACATGCGGCGTGATCTCTTTCAGGCGGGCGATGAGGGTCATTGGGGTCTCCACTTGCTGCGACGGGTGTCCGGCAAAATGCCGGGAATGGCAAGAGGCGCATGACAAACCCGCCTCGGCGGCATGCCGGGCGGGTTTGTCTGTTCTTGTCGTGTTGCAGGTCACACGGCGGAGGAGTGCTTCGCCTGTGTCATGTCATAAGCGTCGAAATGCCGGGCGATCATCCGGGTCAGCGGGCGCGCCTCTTCGCGGATCACGATACGCTCATCGGAAATATCGAGCATGTCGGGGAAGGCCTCCGCCACGCTTTGCGCGAAATGATCGAAGCCCTCCTGGCTCAGCGCGAATGTCTCGGCGAGTTCCGCCGCCTCGACCCGGAAATCGCACATCAGCGCCTCGATGATCCGGCCACGCAGATGATCTTCCTCGGTGAACCTGTGGCCCTTGGCGATCGGCAGGTTTCCGGCCCGCACCTCGGCCTGGTATTTCGAGGTCGCAGGCTGGTTCTGGGCATAGCCCTGCGGGAATTTCGCGATCGAGGAGGCGCCGACCCCGACCATGGTCGGGCATTTGTCATCGGTATAGCCCTGAAAATTGCGGCGCAGCTTGCCGGTGCGCAGCGCCACTTCCAGACCGTCACCCTTTTTCGCAAAGTGATCGATGCCGATCTCGGCATAATCGTCCCAGACGAAGAGATCGCGAGCGATGTTGAACAGGCTGAGCCGCTCCTCAGGCGTCGGCAGGGCATCTGTCGGGATCATCGACTGACGCCGTGCCATCCAGGGCACATGGGCGTAGCCAAAGAGCGCGACCCGATCCGGCGAGAGCGACAACAGTTTTTGAACGCTCTCGGAGATTTTTTCCGGTGTCTGACCGGGCAGGCCGTAGAGAATATCGGCGTTGAGGGAGCGGATGCCGCGCGCCCTGAGCCCGTCGACGGCGTCTTTCGTCGTCTCATAGGACTGGATGCGACCGATGGTTTCCTGAATCTGCGGATCGAAATCCTGCACCCCGATCGAGGCGCGGTTCATCCCGGCTGCGGCGAGCGCATCGAGCCGGGCATCGTCGATCTCATTGGGATCGACCTCGACCGAGAACTCATACTCGTCGGAAAACGGAGCGACATCGCGAATCGCGCCGGAAAGATCGGCGATCATATCGGCTTCCAGCAGCGTCGGCGTGCCGCCGCCCCAATGCAGATGGCCGATGGTGATGCCTTCGGGCAGTTGCGCTTTCAGAAGTTCCAGCTCCGCCTTGAGTGTTTCCACATAGGCGGCGACGGGACCCGCCGTGGTTGTGCCCTGGGTCCGGCAGGCGCAGAACCAGCACAGCCGACGGCAAAAGGGCACATGCACATAAAGCGAGATCGGGTTTTCCGGCGGCAGGGTCTTGAGCCAACCGCTGACATCCTCTGCCGTGACATCGGTGGAGAAATGCGGTGCGGTCGGATAGCTCGTGTACCGGGGGACACGGGCGTCAAAAAGGCCGAGCTTGCGGAGTTGCGTATGTTTGTTCATAGGGATACGCTCTAGAGAAACAGAGATCGGGTGCATTGACCCAGATCAAGAATCGCGAGCGCACAGATGAGTGACGTTATATTTGACCATAAAGAATGCGGCTCCTGCCCGATCCGTCATCGTGCGGTCTGTGCCCGCTGCGAAACCGACGAGCTCGAAGAACTGGACGCGATCAAATACTATCGCTCCTATGAGGCTGGTCAGCCGATCGTCTGGTCTGGCGACCGGATGGATTTCGTCGCCTCCGTTGTGACCGGCGTTGCTTCGCTGAGCCAGGCGATGGAAGACGGCCGCACTCAGATGGTCGGGCTGTTGCTGCCCTCCGATTTCCTCGGCCGTCCGGGGCGCGATGTCGCCCCTTACGATGTGATCGCCGTGTCGAATCTCACGCTCTGCTGTTTCCGGCGCAAGCCGTTTGAACAGATGATGATCCGCACGCCCCATATCGGCCAGCGGCTTCTGGAGATGACGCTCGACGAGCTGGACGCGGCGCGTGAATGGATGCTGATTCTCGGTCGCAAGACGGCGCGGGAGAAAATCGCCTCGCTGATGGCGATCCTGGCCCGGCGCGAAGCCTCGCTCGGGCTCGGCTCGACGGAGAATGGCATGAGTTTCGAACTGCCGCTGACGCGCGAGGCGATGGCCGATTATCTTGGCCTGACGCTCGAGACCGTGTCGCGACAGATCTCGGCGCTCAAGCGCGACGGGGTGATCACGCTCGAGGGCAAGCGCAAGGTTCTGATCCCGGATTTCGACCGCTTGCAGATCGAGACCGGCGACGACACCGATGGCGGGTTGATGGTCTGAACCGGGCGCGGAAGGCCCGGCCTTCGACGTTTTCAGCCCTGTCACGAAATGAAAAGCGCGCCCTGAGGCGCGCTTTTGTTTTTGAGGATTGCGGCGGATGTCAGTGCGACATCAGCACCGGAATCTCTGCAAGTTCAAGCATATGCCGGGTTGCCCCGCCAAGGATGGACTCGCGGAAACGGGAGTGGCCATAGGCCCCCATCACCAGCATATCGGCATCCTTGTCGCGCAGTTGGCGCACGAGAACATCGGAAATGCGCGGCATGGTTTTCGCCAGGACCGAGACCTCGGCGCGGACGCCGTGGCGCACCAGCATCTGACACAGCGAGCCACCCGGGTCGGAGCGGTCGGGGCCGTGCTGCGGCGGGTCGACGATGGTGATATCCACCAAGTCGGCCTTTTGCAGGATCGGCAGCGACGAGCGCACCGCGCCAAGCGCTTCGGCGCTTTCGTTCCAGGCAACGACGACACGCTCAATCTCAGCGGGAACATCGGTGCCATCGGGCACGACGAGCACCGGAACATGGCCGGAGAACAGCGCGGCTTCCAGAATCTCTTCATGTTCGTGACCGCGGCCTGGCCCGTAGGGGCGTGGCAACACCACGACATCGGAGAAGCGCAGGAAATGCGCAAGCTGCGGGGTCAGGCCGGCCATCTGGGCTGTCACCGGATTGGTGAACCAGGAGATCTCTTCGGCCTTGAGATATTCATTGACCTCTTCTTCGATCTTGCGGCTGTCCGCCTGGGCCTGTTGCAGGTTGTCCTGCAGCGCCATGGCGTTGGTGCCGGCGTAATAGAACCCGGGCTGGGTCCGGTCGAGGCCGAGGCAGATCACGTCAAGATGCCCTTCTTCGCGCCGGGCAAGGGCAACGGCGGCATCAAGGGCGTGGCGATCGGCCTCCATGTTGCACATGATGGTCGTGATAGTTTTGAAGGGCATGTCCGCCTCCATCCGAGGTTGTTTGACTTTCAGCTAAACCATGCGCCTTCGCGGCAAAAACGGCTTTGATGGAGATCAACAAATTTCGACACTGTTCGCGGATTCTTAGGGGGCTTTGCAATTACAAGTTGAAAAGAGCCCGGCTGGCCTCATACTCGGCCTTGCGAACTGGGATGCGACCGATCATCGCGGACCTGCGGAAGCTGGCTGGGAATGTGGCGCGGAAATTTCGTAAATGATAGTGTTTTGACTCAGATCAATGCTGTTCACACAGATGTGAGACAAACCGCAAGCTGTCGGTACCCGTGGGTCGAACGCGGGACGACTATGCCCTGAAGACAGGGGCGAATGAACGAAGGGACGCAACATGTGGAACTACATCAAGCTGGCAGTGCTGGGGATCGCCGTGGTCCTCTTTGGCCTTGCCGCCAACTATGGGCGCGATTTTGGCTATCAAGTGCACGCGCTGATTTTCATGGCCGCCGCGGCCATCACTTTCATCTACACCCTGCGGACGACCGGGGATGTCAAACCGAAGCCGGAAGGCTATTTTGACGGTGTCGTGCGCTACGGGGTCATCGCAACGGCCGGTTGGGGCGTTGTGGGCTTTCTGGTTGGGACGTTTATCGCCTTCCAGCTGGCTTTCCCGCAGCTGAACTTCGAGTTCCTGCAGGGTTACGGCAACTTCGGGCGCCTGCGTCCGCTGCACACCTCTGCGGTGATTTTCGCCTTTGGCGGCAACGCGCTGATCGCGACGTCCTTCTACGTGGTGCAGCGCACCTCGGCGGCGCGTCTCTGGGGCGGCGGTCTCGGATGGTTCGTATTCTGGGGCTATAACCTGTTCATCGTGCTGGCGGCGACCGGGTACCTGATGGGGGTGACCCAATCCAAGGAATACGCCGAACCCGAGTGGTATATCGACCTGTGGCTGACCATCGTCTGGGTGGCTTACCTGATGGTGTTCATGGGCACGATCTTTACCCGCAAGGAAAAGCATATCTACGTTGCCAACTGGTTCTACCTGTCGTTCATCGTCACCATCGCGATGCTGCATATCGTGAACAACCTGGTGATCCCGATCTCCATCCTCGGCTCCCGTTCCGTGATGGTGATGTCCGGTGTTCAGGATGCCATGACCCAGTGGTGGTACGGCCACAACGCCGTGGGCTTCTTCCTCACCGCCGGCTTCCTCGGCATGATGTACTACTTCGTGCCGAAACAGGCGGAACGCCCGGTGTTCTCCTATAAACTGTCGATCATCCACTTCTGGGCGCTGATCTTCATCTACATCTGGGCCGGTCCGCACCACCTGCATTACACCGCTCTGCCGGACTGGGCCTCGACCCTCGGCATGGTGTTCTCCGTCGTGCTGTGGATGCCGTCCTGGGGTGGCATGATCAACGGTCTGATGACGCTCTCGGGCGCCTGGGACAAGCTGCGCACCGACCCGGTGATCCGGATGATGGTGATTTCCGTCGGCTTCTACGGCATGTCCACCTTCGAAGGTCCGATGATGTCGATCCGCGCCGTGAACTCGCTGTCGCACTACACGGACTGGACCATCGGTCACGTGCACTCCGGTGCTCTGGGCTGGAACGGCATGATCACCTTCGGGGCGCTCTACTATCTGGTGCCGGCGCTGTGGAACCGTCAGCGTCTCTACTCGCTCGGTCTCGTGTCCTGGCACTTCTGGCTCGCCACCATCGGCATCGTGCTCTACGCAGCCTCGATGTGGGTGACCGGTATCATGGAAGGCCTAATGTGGCGCGAAGTTGACAGCCAGGGCTTCCTCGTGAACGCCTTTGCCGACACCGTCGCCGCGAAACATCCGATGTATGTGGTCCGTGCCACGGGCGGGGTGCTCTACCTCACCGGTGCGCTCATCATGTGCTACAACCTCGTCATGACCGTGCGTCGCAGCCCCGTGAAAGCGGACGAAGCTGCTGCCGTACCGGCCGAATAAGGGAGGGTTCCGATTATGGGTCTCATTGACAAGCATAAGATCATCGAAACCAACGGAACCCTGTTGATGGTTGGCGCCCTTCTGGTCGTCACCGTCGGCGGGATCGTCGAGATCGCCCCGCTGTTCTATCTCGAAAACACCATCGAGGATGTCGAGGGCGTGCGCCCCTACTCCCCGCTGGAGCTGACGGGCCGGGAAATCTATGTGCGCGAAGGCTGTTATGTCTGCCACTCGCAGATGATCCGCCCGATGCGCGACGAGGTCGAACGTTATGGTCACTACTCGCTGGCAGCGGAATCGAAATACGATCACCCGTTCCAGTGGGGCTCAAAGCGGACGGGGCCGGACCTCGCCCGTGTGGGCGGGCGTTACTCCGACGCCTGGCATGTGGATCACCTCACCAACCCGCAGTCCGTGGTGCCGGAATCGGTCATGCCGAAATACGGCTTCCTTTCGGACCGTTACATCGAGCCCGAGTATATCGAGGACTTGATGAAGACTCATCGGATCGTCGGCGTGCCTTACACCGACGAGATGATCGAAGTTGCGAAAGAAGACTTTGCCGCACAGGCGGATCCCTGGGCCGATACCGATGGCCTGATGGAACGCTACCCGGGTGCAGTGGTGTCGAATTTCGACGGTCAGGACGGGATCACGGAGATGGATGCCATCATCGCGTATATGCAGATGCTGGGCACCCTGGTCGATTTCTCGACCTTCACTCCCGACGCGTCCCGCTAAGGAACTGAAGAGATGGATTATCACATCCTTCGCGAATTTGCCGACAGCTGGGTGTTGCTGGCCATGTTTGTGTTCTTCGCCCTTGTGGTGGTCTGGGCGTTTCGCCCGGGCTCCCGCAAGGAGCATCGGGACACGGCCGACATCATCTTCCGGCATGAAGAGAAACCCGCCGAAAAGGAGGCGAGGACATGAGCAAGAAAGAAGTGGAAACCACAGGCCACTCGTGGGACGGGATTGAAGAGTACAACAACCCGCTTCCGCGCTGGTGGCTGATCATCTGGTACATCTGCATCATCTGGGGCATCGGCTACACGATTGCCTTCCCTGCATGGCCGCTGGTCAAGGGCGCAACCGCCGGTATGCTCGGCTGGTCGACCCGTGCCCAGGTGGCCGACAAGATCGCCTCTTTCGAGGAAATGAACGCCACGGTCGAAGCCGAGCTTGCCGCTGCGGACGTGACCACGATCGAAGTCGGCTCGCCGGTGCATAACTACGCCGTCAACATGGGCGCCGCGGTGTTCCGTGCCAATTGTTCGCAATGTCACGGTTCCGGTGCTGCCGGCAACGTCGGCTATCCGAACCTGTTGGACAATGACTGGCTCTGGGGTGGCACCATCGACGAGGTTGCCTTTACCGTTCAACACGGTGTGCGCAACGAAACCGATGAGGCGCGCTATTCCGAAATGCCGCGTTTCGGCGCCGACGAGCTCCTGGAACCGGCACAGATCGATCAGGTCGTGGAATATGTCCTGCAGATCTCCGGTCAGGATCATGATGCGGCCATGGCCACCGAAGGGGCCGTGGTCTTTGAAGAGAACTGCGTCGCCTGTCACGCCGAGGACGGCACGGGGGACATCTACCAAGGGGCTCCGAACCTGACCGATGCCATCTGGCTGTATGGCGGCGATCGCGCCACCCTCAAGGAAACCGTCACCAACGCCCGCTTCGGCGTGATGCCGGCCTGGGGGCAGCGTCTGTCGCAGGCGGAAGTCAATGCCGCGGCCCTCTACGTCCACCAGCTGGGCGGCGGTCAATAACACCAGAATCCGGGCGGCAACGCCCGGGTTGCGGCACCGGCCCTTGATCCTGTTCGCGCGTTTCTTCGGGGCCGGTGCCTATATGTCTTGAGAACACCGTTCCCGGATCGGGGGCGGTGTTTTCGTATCCACAAAAAGGGGAAGGCGCGCGTGGTGTTTCGCGCTGCGCGAGCAATGGGGACGCGGCGCATGGAATCACGTTGCCCGTTGGGAAAACAGCCGCCCCGCGTCAATCCGTCAGCCTCACAAAGCGCCAAAAATCTTGTTTTTTCGGCGCCAGCGGGCAGGATGTCCGAAAGATAAGGCATTTTCTTGATGCATCTTTGAGCGGGATGCGAATCCCTTGATCCACATCAAGGCTCTGGTAACCGCTCCCGCCCAATAAGGGACAAACGCGAAACGTGCGAAAAGGCAATGCTCCATGAGCTCTACCGATACCCCCCCCGAACAGAAACTCTATGCCTCCCGCGAGCCGGTTTTTCCGCGCCGTGTGAAAGGCAAGTTCCGGTCGCTGAAATGGATCATCATGGCGGTGACACTGGGCATCTATTACCTGTCGCCCTGGATTCGCTGGGACCGGGGGCCGGAGCTGCCCGATCAGGCCATCCTGATCGATCTCGCCAACCGCCGTTTCTTTTTCTTCTTCATCGAGATCTGGCCGCATGAGTTCTATTTCATCGCGGGTCTGTTGATCATGGCCGGTCTCGGCCTGTTCCTGTTCACCTCGGCCGCCGGCCGTGTCTGGTGCGGCTATGCCTGTCCGCAGACCGTCTGGACCGATCTCTTCATCCTCGTGGAGCGCTGGATCGAAGGCGACCGCAACGCCCGCCTGCGCCTCTACCGGCAAAAGAAATGGGACGCGCGGAAAATTCGCCTGCGCCTGACCAAACTGGTTGCCTGGGTGCTGATCGGCCTGGCCACCGGTGGCGCCTGGGTGTTCTATTTCACCGATGCGCCGACACTGGCCATCGATCTGCTGACCGGCCATGCCCATCCGATTGCCTATATGACCATGGCCGTGCTGACCGCGACCACCGTGTTCTTCGGCGCAATCGCCCGCGAACAGATCTGTATCTACGCCTGCCCCTGGCCGCGGATTCAGGCCGCGATGATGGATGAGGATACTCTCGTGGTCGGCTATCGCCATTGGCGTGGCGAGCCGCGCGGCAAACATCGTAAGGGCGCCGGCGCCGAGACCCTCGGCGATTGCATCGATTGCATGGCCTGCGTCAACGTCTGCCCGATGGGGATCGATATCCGCGACGGTCAACAGCTCGAGTGCATCACCTGTGCGCTCTGCATCGACGCCTGTGACGAGATGATGGACAAGATCGGCAAGCCGCGGGGGCTGATCGACTACATGGCTCTGACCGACGAGCCGCGCGAGATCTCCGGCCAGCCGCCGAAACCGGTGTGGAAGCACATCTTCCGCCCGCGCACCATTCTCTACACGGTGCTCTGGTCCGGCGTCGGTTTCGCGCTTCTCTACGCGCTCTTCGTGCGCGCCGATATCGACATGACCGTGGCCCCGGTGCGCAACCCGACCTACGTGATGCAATCCGATGGCGCGATCCGCAATATCTACGACCTGCGTCTGCGCAACAAACATGGCGAGACCCGCGAATTCAAGGTCAGCGTGACCGGCGATGACAGCCTGCTCGTGACGCTGCAAGGCGCCGACAGCGACGCGGGCAACACGATCGCGGTGAATGCCGATGAAATGCGCATCGTCCGGGCCTATGTCGAAGCGCCAGCGGGCTCCAAAGCCGCCACGTCCGACCGCACGGAATTCACCTTCTGGGTCGAGGATGGGGTTGCCAACGAGCGCGTCTCCGTTGAATCTGTCTTCAACGGAAAAGGACAGTAACAGATGGCGCGCGAAATCACCGGCAAGCATGTTCTGATCGGAACGGTCTCGGCTTTTGCCGTGATCATCGGGGTCAATGTCTTCATGGCGTTTCAGGCCGTGAAGACCTTCCCCGGGCTCGAGACCGCCAATTCCTACGGCGTGTCCCAGACCTTCAACCGCGACAAACAGGCCCAGGAAGCCCTGGGCTGGACCGTCGAGGCGGTGGATGATCAGGAACATCTCTTCGTCTATATCCGCGATGCCGAGGGCAAGCCGGTCGAGGTCACCGAGATTGGTGGCACGCTCGGGCGGGCCACTACGGTGGTCGATGACCAGCAGCCCGAGTTCAGCTTCAACGGCGAGGCCTATGTGGCCAAGACCGGGGTGCTGTCGAGCGGCAACTGGAATTACCGGATGACCGCCACCGCGCTCGATGGCACGCAGTTCACGCAGCGGATCGTGATTCACGTCAAACGCTAAGAGGGAACCATGTCCGAGGTTCAGATCTCGGCCTGTCCGGCCTGTGTGGCCGCCCCGGCCGCCGAAGAAACAGCCCATGCGCGTGACGTTCGCGACACGCGTTTCGTGCTGTCTCTGCCCGCGATCTATTGTGCGGCCTGTATTTCCGGCGTTGAGCGTGAACTCATCAAACAGCCCGGCGTGCGTGCCGCCCGGGTCAACCTGACCTTGAAGCGCGCCCAGGTCGAGGCCGACGAAGACGTCTCGGTCGATGATCTGATTTCGGCGCTGACCCGTGTGGGCTACGAGGCCTATGAATTGGATGCCGGCGCCATCTCCGCCACCGAGACCGACAGGAAAGGCCGCGCCATCCTGACCCGCATCGCCGTTTCGGGCTTTGCCATGATGAATGTCATGCTGCTGTCGATCGCGGTCTGGTCCGGGGCCTCTGACGTCACCCGCGACATGTTCCACTGGATCTCGGCGGCGATCGCGCTGCCGGCCATCGCCTATGCCGCCCAGCCGTTCTTCGGGTCGGCCTGGACCGCACTCAGGGCTAGGCGTCTCAACATGGATGTGCCGATCTCTCTGGCGATTCTTCTGGCCGGCGGCATGTCGCTGTTCGAGACCATGGAATCCGGGCGTCACGCCTATTTCGACGCGGCCCTATCGCTGACCTTCTTCCTTCTGGCCGGCCGCTATCTCGATTACCGCACCCGCTCCGTGGCGCGCTCCGCCGCCGAGGAGCTCGCCGCGCTCGAAGTGCCGCGTGTGACCTTGACCGATGGCACGGTCATTTCGATCAAGGATCTCGCCAAAGGCGCCCTGGTGCGTGTCGTGCCCGGGGCCCGCGTGCCGGTCGACGGGATCGTGGTCGAAGGCGCCTCTGAACTGGATCGCTCCCTTCTGACCGGCGAGAGCCTGCCGGTCGAGGCCGGGGTCGACACCATCGTTTCTGCCGGCGAGGTCAATCTCACAGGTCCGCTGGTGGTAAAGGTCACCGCCGCCGGCGAGGACAGTTCGCTGCATCGCATGGCCGATCTCGTCGCCATGGCCGAGACCTCGCGCAACAAATACACCTCGCTGGCCGACCGAGCGGCGCAGGTCTACGCGCCTGCCGTGCATCTCCTGTCGCTTGCGGCCTTCATCGGCTGGATGATGGCGACCGGTGACATCCGCCACTCGCTCAATATCGCCGTGGCGGTGCTGATCATCACCTGTCCCTGTGCATTGGGTCTGGCCGTTCCGGCCGTGACCACCGCGGCGTCGGGTCGGCTGTTCCGTGCCGGCATGCTGATCAAATCCGCCACCGCGTTGGAACGTCTGGCCGAGGTCGACACCGTGGTGTTCGACAAGACCGGCACGCTCACAGAGGGCAAGCCGGAGCTGTCGAACCTGAAAGACATCCCGCCGCATGCCCGCAGCGTCGCCATGGCACTGGCATCCGGTTCCGCGCATCCGCTCTCCGCCGCGCTCTACGAGGCGGCTCTTGCGGCGGATATCACCCCGTCTGCCCTCACCGATATTGTCGAGGTGCCGGGGCAGGGGATCATGGGCCGGCTGGGCGATGTGAACGTCAAACTGGGCCGCGCCGCCTGGGTCGATGCCCATGCCCTGTCGCAGACCGCGACCTATCTCAAGCTCGGCAAGGAGGCGCCGATTGCCTTCACCTTTGTCGATCACCTGCGTGAGGGCGCGATGGAAGCCGTTGCTGCCTTGAAGGCGCAGGGCAAGGATGTCGTCCTCTTGTCCGGCGATGCGCCCGCCGCCGTGGCCGATATCGCCGCCCGCATCGGGATCGAGGCCTGGGATGCCGAATGCCTGCCCGCGGCCAAGGCGCTCCGCGTGGCGGAGCTGACCCGCTCTGGCCGCAAGGTGCTGATGGTCGGGGACGGTCTCAACGACACGGCCGCTCTGGCCGCGGCGCATGTTTCGATCTCGCCGGCTTCGGCGCTCGAAGCCACCCGCGTCGTCTCCGACATGGTGCTGCTGGGCAAGACGCTCGCCCCGCTCGGCGAGGCCACACAGGTCGCCAGATCCGCGACCCGGCGGATCAGGGAAAATTTTGCCATCGCCGCGGGCTACAATATGATCGCCATCCCGATTGCGCTTGCCGGGTTCGCGACCCCGCTGGCTGCCGCGCTCGCGATGTCGGCCAGCTCGATCACCGTGTCCCTCAACGCACTGCGTCTCAAAGGAAAGCCATGAATGTACTCGTCTACCTGATCCCGATCTCGATCTTTCTGGGCGGGCTGGGGCTCGCGGGCTTCTTCTGGTCGATCCGGTCGCGGCAATATGACGATCCGGACGGGGATGCCAACCGCATCCTCACCGGCGAATATGACGACCACCCGAAAGAGTGATCTAGGGCTGTTCTGAGGCCCCCGCCCGCTCGGCGAGCTCCGCCACCACGGGTCCCATGGCCTCGACGATCCTGGCCACGCCCTCGGCATTCGGATGCACCCCGTCGGGTTGCATGTAGTCTTTCAGAACCTGCTCCCAAAGCCCGAGATCGGTCAGCGGTTTCAGAAAACCCTCGAAATAGAGCGTGTCATACTCCGCCGCGAGATCCGGATAGATCGCATCAAATGTGGCCTTGTACTCGGCACCGTAATTGCCGGGCGCTTCCATCCCGACCAGCAGGACCGGGATGCCTTTTTCTTTCGCCACATCGAGAATGCCGGCGAGGTTGGATCTGGACAGATCCGGCGACAGCCCACGCAAGAGATCATTGCCGCCGAGCGCCACGATCATCGCGCCGATATCCGGGGTCAGGGTCCAGTCGACCCGGCTCAAACCACCCGCAGTGGTGTCGCCGGAAACCCCGGCATTGACGATCGTGGCCTCGACATGGCGCGCGTCGAGCCAGCTTTGCAGCTGCGCGGTGAAGCCGTTTTGCGCGATCAATCCGTAGCCCTCGGTGAGGCTGTCGCCCAGAGCCGCGATGCGCAAGGGCCGGGCCTCGGCCGGCAGCGTGCCGCCGATCAACATCAGAGTCACCAAAAGCGTGGCAAGCGGCTTGTCGATCCGCGCCAAGACCCCATATTTCTTGAGAAAAGCCGACATCCAGAGGCTGGATGATCTGAGGCGAGGCAAAAGGACTTTCGAGATGAGCGAACCGATCATTTCCACCGAGGCGGCGCGTCTCACCCTCGACGGTAACGCCGGTAAAGTGGAGATTTTGCGCGGCATCACGCTCGAGGTCGCCAAGGGCGAAACGCTGGGTCTGATCGGGCCGTCCGGGTCGGGCAAATCCTCACTCCTCATGGTCTTGGGCGGGCTGGAACAGGCCAGCGCGGGTCAGGTCAAGGTGCTCGGGCGCGATCTGACCGGCATGAATGAGGATCAACTCGCGCGCTTTCGCAGAGATCATATGGGGGTGGTGTTCCAATCCTTCCACCTCATTCCCACAATGACCGCTTTGGAGAATGTCGCAATCCCCCTCGAGCTTGCCGGCCATGACGATGCGTTCGAGCGCGCCCGGGCGGAACTCGATGCCGTGGGATTGGGCGCGCGCTGCGATCATTACCCGGCCCAGATGTCGGGCGGGGAACAGCAGCGCGTGGCGCTGGCCCGCGCCTCGGCGCCGCGGCCGGAGATCCTTCTGGCCGATGAACCCACCGGCAATCTCGATGGCGCCAATGGTGCTGCGATCATGGATCTCCTGATGGGGCTGCGCGATCGTCATGGCGCGACGCTGGTCATGGTCACCCATGCGCCGGAACTCGCCGCACGTTGCGACCGGGTGCTCCGTCTCAAGGACGGAAAGTTGGACGGTCAGCTGGACGGCGAACAGGATGGCCAGGAGGCGGCCCGGTGAGCTTTGGCGCGCAAATCCGGCTGGCCTGGGCCATCGCCCGGCGGGAGCTGCGGGCGGGGCTGAGCGGCTTTTGGGTGTTGATCCTGAGCCTTGCGCTGGGCGTGGCGGCCATTGCTGCGGTCACTTCGGTGCGCGACATGATCTCCGGCGGGCTGGCGCGGGAAGGCGCCACCATGTTGGGCGGTGACGCGGAATTGCAATTTACCTATCGTTTTGCCTCTGAGGAGGAGCGCGGCTGGATGCAGGATCGTGCCGAGACCCTGTCCGAGATCGCCGATTTCCGCTCCATGCTGGCGCCAGACGGCGCGGCGGCAGAGGGTCGCGCCCTGACGCAGGTGAAAGCCGTCGATGGCGCTTATCCTTTGACGGGGCAGGTGGAGCTGACGCCTGCGATGCCGCTCGCGACCGCCCTGGCGGGGCAAGATGGCCTGCCCGGGGTCGTTCTGGCGCCGATCCTGATGGAACGTTTGGGGCTCACCCCCGGTGATGCGGTGCGGATCGGCGATGTGCCTTTCGTGGTGATGGCAGCGCTCACCCATGAGCCCGATGGTGCAGGCGCCGGCTTTACCCTCGGGCCACGCAGCCTCGTCGCACTCGATGCGTTGAAAGACACCACGCTTCTCGCCCCCGGCACCCTGTTCGAGAGCGCCTATCGCTTGAAGCTGCCGCCGGGCAGCGATCTCGACCAGTTGAAAAACACGGCACAATCCGAGCTGGCCGCCGGGGCGTTCCGGTGGCGCGATGCCCGCAATGGCGCGCCGGGTGTGAGCCGTTTCGTCGATCAGCTCAGTTCCTTTCTGGTGCTGGTCGGTCTGGCCGGTCTCGCGGTGGGCGGCGTCGGCGTCTCCTCTGCCGTGCGCAGCTATCTCGACCGCAAGATCGCGGTGATCGCCACGCTCAAGACATTGGGCGCCGAGCGACGGGTGATCTTTATTTCCTATCTGATGCAGATCGGTGTGCTGACGGCGCTGGCGATCCTCGCCGGGCTGGTGCTGGGCGGGCTTCTGCCGCTGCTGGCGCTGCCTCTGGTGCAACAGCTCCTGCCGGTGCCCGTCGAGATGGGGGTCCATCTCGCACCACTCTTTGAGGCGGCGCTCTATGGCGTTTTGGCGAGTGCCATTTTCGTCCTCTGGCCTCTGGCGCGTAGCGAACGCATCCGCCCCGCCGCGCTCTATCGCGAGGCGCTGATCGGGCTGACGGGCCTGCCGCGCTGGCCCTATCTTTTGACCATCTCCGGGCTGATCGCCCTGTTGATCCTGGCGGCCGTGATCCTGTCGGACAGTGCGCGGCTGGTGCTCTGGTCCTTTCTTGGCCTTGCCATCACCTTCGGGGTCCTGGTTCTGGCCGGGCGCGGGCTGGGCCGGGTGTCAAAGGCATTGTCGCATAGCCGGTTCGCGCGTCGCGCCCTGCCGCTCAGGCTCGCGCTTGGCTCCGTCGGCGGGCCGGGCGGCGAGGTGACCTCGGTCGTGCTGTCGCTCGGGCTCGGGCTGACCGTGCTCTCCGCCATCGGCCAGATCGACAGCAATATGCGCAGCGCCATCGCCCGGGACCTGCCGGAACGCGCGCCCTCCTATTACGTGGTCGATATCCAGCCCGATCAGATCGACGGGCTCAGCGACCGGGTGACGAGCGATCCCGGCGTGTCGCGGTTCGAGAAGGCCCCGATGCTGCGCGGCGTGATCACGCGGATCAACGGTCAGGACGCCAAGGAGGTCGCCGGTGCGCATTGGGTGCTGCGCGGCGATCGCGGCATCACCTATGCCGAGACGCCTTCGAGCAACACCAAGATCACCGCCGGCACATGGTGGTCGCTCGAAGACAAGGCGCCGCAGATCAGCTTCGCCGCCAAGGAGGCCGAGGAAATGGGGCTCAAACTCGGAGATACGATGACGGTCAATGTGCTTGGCCGCGACATCACCGGCACGATCACCTCGTTTCGCGAGGTGGATTTCTCCGGCGCCGGCATGGGCTTTATCCTGACGATGAACCCGGCGGCTCTGGCCGGTGCGCCGCACACATGGATCGCCACGATCTATGCCGATGAGGCCGCCGAAGCGCCGCTCATTCGCGATCTGGCGCGGGCCTATCCCAATATCACCACGATCCGGGTGCGTGACGCCATCGAACAGGTGGTGACGATCTTGCAAAGCATCGCGTCGGCCACCACTTTGGGCGCGCTGGTGACCCTGGTCGCAGGAGCCGTCGTGCTGATCGGGGCGGCGGTGGCCGGCGAGGAACGACGTCGCTATGAGGCGGCGGTGCTCAAGACGCTGGGGGCTTCGCGTGGCAAGGTCTTGCTGAGCTTCGCCCTGCGCGCCGTGATCCTCGGCGCGGCGGCCGGTCTGGTGGCGCTCGTCTCCGGGGCGACGATTGCCTGGGCGGTGCTGCATTTCGTGATGGAGGCGGACTTCATGCTTTCGCTCGGATCCGCCCTGCCGATCATCCTTGGCGGCATCACGCTCACCAGCCTGAGTTCCCTGTGGATGTCCTGGCGCGCCATGGGGGTGCGCCCGGCGCAGGTGCTCAGAGCGGCGGAAAGCTGATCCTTGCCGCCGCTCGTCTCCTATCGGGGCGCGGACAGGCTCAAACGGTGTGGGTGATCAGCCAAGGCGCCTCGAACCAATGCTCTTCGAGATTGGGCGTTTCGCCGATCCGGTCGACGACGGCGAACATGCCACTGCCGGTGAGCGGGGTCAGCACCCCGTGCCATGTGCCCCGGTGGAAATTGATCGCCTGCGCGCCATTAGTGACAAAGGCGCGGGGCGGGGCGTCCGGTCCATCGGCAACGACCACCAGAAACGGATCGGCGGACATCGGCACGAAAGCCTGCGAGCCTTCCGGGTGACGTTCGATCAGATCGAGCGTGTAGGGGAAGGTCCTGAGCTCGGCATGAAACACCGAGATGCCGACCCGCCCGCCACTCTCGGGGGTGACATCAACCCGGGCGCGGTCGTGATAGCGGCCGCATTTGCCCTGATTGATGATCTTGTCGGGTGCGCCCTCGACGTCCAGCACATCGCCATAAGGGGCAAAGGCCTCGGGCGTCAGCGGCTCTGTCGTGATGCTGCGTGTCATATGCGCCTCACCCCAGCTCCAGCTTGGCGTGACGGTTGACGTCCTTGTACAGGAGATAGCGGAAGGGCCGGCGCCCGGCAGCGTAACAGGCCTGCGGGCAGAAGGCACGCAGCCACAGGAAGTCGCCCTCGGAGACCTCGACCCAGTCCTGATTGAGCAGATAGACGCCACGCCCCTGCAACACATAGAGCCCGTGTTCCATCACATGGGTTTCGGCGAAGGGGATGGTGCCGCCCGGCAGGAAGGTCACGATATTGACGTGGAAATCATAACGCAGGTCATGCGGATCGACAAAGCGAGAGGTCGACCAATAGCCCGAAGTATTGGGCATCTCGACCGGCGGTTTTTCCATATCCGCGGTGACAAAACTCTCCGGCGCCTCAATGCCCGGCGCGGGTTCGTAGCGTTTGCGGATCCAGACAAAGGTCACCGGCGTGTCATTGTCATTGGCAATCGTGTATTTGTCGCCCGGTGCGATGAAGACATAGCTGCCGGGTTCCAGCTGATGGGCACGCGCCCCAATGGTGATGCGCATGTGCCCGGCCAGAACGAAAATCACGCATTCGGCCATCGGATCGGGCTCCGGGTCGGTCGCGCCGCCCCCCGGGCTGACCTCGACGATCAGCTGGGCAAAGGTCTCGGCAAAGCCGGTGAGCGGGCGGGCGAGCGTCCAGGCGCGGGTCTTGTCCCAGCCAGGCAGGTAGCTCACCACGATATCCGACATCACCCCATGCGGGATGACCGCATAGGAATTGGTGAAAACGGCGCGTTCGCGCGCATGATTGTTCTGGTCCGGCAGGCCGCCCGTGGGCGCGCAATAGGTATATTCGTATTTCATTGGGGTCTCGGGTTAGAGGTCCATATCCTTCAGCCGATGCCACGCAATCCGTTCGACCTGTTGGCAGGCCGTCTTGAATTCTTCGTCTCTGGAATGCTCCAGCCGGGCGTGGAAAGCCGCGAGGATTGTCTCCTTGGTATTGTCTTTCACCGCGATGATAAAGGGGAAGCCGAATTTTTCGGTATATTTGCCGTTCAAAGCTTCGAAGGCGGTGCGCTCGGCGTCGGTGAGCGCGTCGAGGCCGGCGGAGGCCTGTTCCGACGTGCTTTCTGCGGTGAGGCGCTTGGCCTGTGCCAGCTTGCCCGCGAGATCCGGATGCGCGATCAGCACACCGCTTTTCTCGGCATCCGAAGAGCTGCGGAAAGCGCGGCACAGCGCCGAATGCGTGCCGATCCATGTGTCATGGGCCGGACCAAGCTCGAGGTCCCAGGCGCGTTCCGCGACCCAGGGGCTGTGTTCGAAAATTGCGCCGAACCTGGCGACATACTCGTCTTTCGACATCTGCGACGGCTTTTCTTTGCGCATATGCGGATGGGTCGCGGCCCAGTGTTTCGCGATATCGATCCGGCGCGGGGTCCAGATGTCGTCAAAGCCCTTGATATAGTCGATGAACTTCTTGAGCCCTGCGAGTTTGCCCGGACGCCCGATCAAACGGCAATGCAGCCCGATGTTCATCATCTTCGGGGTGCTTTCAGTGCCCTCGGCATAGAGCGTGTCGAAGGCGTCCTTGAGATAGGTAAAGAACTGCTCGCCGGTGATATAGCCGGGCGCCGTGGCAAAGCGCATGTCATTGGCCTCGAGCGTATAGGGGATAATGAGCTGATCGCGCTCCCCGACTTCGAGCCAATAGGGCAGGTCGTCGTCATACGTGTCGGAGACATAATCGAACCCGCCTTCTTCCGCCACAAGCCGCACGGTGTTCTCGGAACAGCGCCCGGTGTACCAGCCATAGGGCCGTTCGCCGGTGACTTCCTCGTGCAGGCGGATCGCCTCGGCAATCGCGGCGCGTTCCTCGGCCTCGGGCATATCCTTGTGCTCGACCCATTTCAGCCCGTGCGAGGCGATCTCCCAGCCGGCGTCCTGCATGGCCGCGACCTGTTCCGGCGAGCGCGCGAGCGCCGTGGCGACACCATAGATGGTCACCGGAATCTCGGCATTGGTGAATAGGCGGTGCAAACGCCAGAACCCGGCCCGGGCGCCATATTCATAGATCGATTCCATGTTCCAGTGGCGCTGGCCCTGCCACATGGCGGCGCCGGCGATGTCGGACAGGAAGGCTTCGGAGGCCGCATCACCATGCAGCACGCAGTTTTCGCCGCCTTCCTCGTAGTTCAGCACGAATTGCACCGCCACCTTGGCGCCGCCGGGCCATTTCGGATCGGGGGCGTTGGCTCCGTACCCAGACATGTTGCGAACATAACGCGGCGGATTTTTCGGCATTTTTCGTGGCCTTCGTGTTTTTTGACTAATTGGTAGGCTTGTGAGATATCGAATACTCTTTTGTATGCAATCTGGCGACAATCTTCATTGCCGCTGTCGGAGCTTTCCGACAGTCTTCTGAGGAAACGCTAACAATTTGGGCAGCTTCTCTATGACGTCCGGTTTTTTGACCACCCATGTTCTCGACACGGCCAAGGGGCTTCCCGCTGAAGGGATCGAGATTGCGCTCTATCGTGTGACTGGCAACAGCCACACGAAAATCGCGACAGCCATCACCAACAGTGACGGTCGCACCGATGCACCGATCCTGCCGGCGGAGAAATTCACAACCGGGACCTATGAGCTGATCTTTTTCGCGGGAGAGTACCTGAGACGCACGGGGCAGGCGGGGGATGATCCGCTGTTCCTCGATCAGATCCCGATCCGTTTCGGCATCAATGACGCGGACAGCCATTATCATGTGCCGCTGTTGCTGTCGCCCTTCAGCTATTCGACCTACCGGGGGAGCTAAGATGAGTTTGCTACCGATTTTCTGGGAATGGGCGGAGTTCGCCCTGCGCTGGTTGCATGTGGTCACCGCGATCGCGTGGATCGGCTCGTCGTTCTATTTCATCGCGCTCGATCTCGGGCTGCACCCGTCCTCGGACCGCCGTCAGGGCGTCCATGGCGAGGAATGGCAGGTCCATGGCGGCGGTTTTTATTTCATCCAGAAATACATGGTCGCACCGGCGCGCATGCCTGAGGATCTCGTCTGGTTCAAATGGGAAAGCTATGCGACCTGGCTGTCGGGTTTCGCGCTCATGGCGGTGGTCTATTACCTCGGCGCCGAGTTGTTCCTGATCGATCCGAATGTGATGGAACTGTCGAATGGCGCGGCGATTGCGATCTCGATAGCCTCGCTGGCCTTTGGCTGGATCGCCTATAACACGATCTGCAAGCTGATGCTGGGCAAGGGCGACACCTATCTGATGCTCATCCTCTACGTGATCCTGGTGGTGATGGCCTGGGGCTATACCCAGGTCTTTTCCGGCCGGGCGGCGTTCCTGCATCTCGGCGCCTTCACCGCCACGGTGATGAGCGCCAATGTGTTCTTCATCATCATTCCGAACCAGAAGATCGTGGTCAAAGACCTGGTCGCGGGTCGCACGCCGGACGCCAAATACGGCAAGATCGCCAAGCAGCGTTCGACCCATAACAACTATCTGACCCTGCCGGTGCTGTTCATGATGCTGTCGAACCACTACCCGCTGGCCTTCGCCTCGCAGTACAACTGGATCATCGCGGCGCTGGTGTTCCTGATGGGGGTCACCATCCGGCATTTCTTCAACACCATGCATGCGCACAAGGGCATGCTGTGGTGGACCTGGGGGCTCACGGTGGGTCTGTTCCTGATCGTGATGTGGCTCTCCACCGCCGGGATTTTCATGCAGGACAAGGGCGAGGATGAGGCCGCCGCTCTGGGGCCGATGGCGCAGAAATTTGCCTCTGCCGAAGGCTTCGAGGATGTGCACGATATCGTGGTGACCAATTGTTCCATGTGCCATTCCCGCGAACCCTATTGGGAGGGCATGGCTGCGCCGCCCAAGGGCATTCGTCTCGAAACCACGCAAGAGGTGGCGACACTGGCCAAGGAAATCTGGCTGCAAGCGGGTGTGACCCATGCCATGCCGCCAGCTGGAAGCTATATGGCGCTAGACGACGAGAGCCGAGACGCCATTCGCAAATGGTACGAAGGCGCGATCGAGGGCTAAGGCCAGAGCGTATCAACCAAGGATCTGAGGCGGGGCTTCCCCGCCTTATCTTTTTGAGAAGCTCCAGCGTGTCTCCTGCCGGTATGTCTCGTGAGGCATGAGTTTTACCGAGGGGAATTCCGGATGGTTCGGCGCATCAGGCCAGCCTTGTGCCTCCAAAGCGATGCCACAGAAACCGACCTCAGGCAGGCCACGGTGACCGGCGAAATCGCCGCTGCCGATGGGCGCAGCATCAAACACCTGTAGCCCCGCTTCTGTGGTGTCCATCCGCATCTCGACGCCGCGGGTGCCGAGCAGGGTTGCGGCGGGTTTCATGTCGCCCGATCGGTCCGCAAGGCAGAAGTTGTGATCATAGCGCTGGGCATCGCTGGGCCGGAGCACGCGCCCCGCGCGCAGATCGAAGCCTGTGCCCGCGACGGTTGTCGCCTCTGTCGGGATCATCCGTGCGTCCACCGGCAGATATCGCTCCGCCGCGACCTGGAGCCAATGACCATCGGTGGTCTCGGTGCCGTCGAGGTTCCAATAGGAGTGATTGGCGATGTTCATCAGCGTCGGCGCGTCGGTGCTGGCGTTGATCTCGAGCCGCAGCGTGGCGGGCGCCTCGACCGTATAGCGCGCGGTGATCAGCCGTGTGCCGGGAAAACCGCCCTTGCCGTGGGGCAGGGTGAGGGTCAGGGTCGCCGAGGTGGCGGTGAGCGCGGCGATCTGCCAAAGCTCGGTGAACATGCCCTGTGCCCCGCCATGCAGAAGTGTCTCGCCCTCATTGGGCTCAAAGCAAAGCTCCTGCCCGCCGAGCTGGGCCCGCGCTCCCGCGATGCGATTGGCGACCGGGCCGACCAGAGCGCCCCAGAAATCCATCGGGCCGTGTTCATAGGCGCGGATGTCGGAGCTGCCCAGCGTCAGCCCATAGGGCACGCCGCGCAGCCGCACATCGTTGAGAATGGCACCATAGGTCAGAATCTTGACCGTCAGATCGCCGGCGCTCAGGGTGATCGCGTCGACCGGGCGCCCGTCGCGCAATGTGCCGAAACGTGCCTTCATGCAGAGAGCCTTTTGCGGGCCAGCGTGAAGCCGCGCAGCGTGAGCGGATCGGCTTCGGCCTCGGTCATCGGTACGAACTGGCTCGACAGGGCGGCGCGATACGGCGCGCGTTGCACCTCCGTCCCGATCAGCGCCACCATCTGGCCGAGCCAATAGGGACGCGTCGCGGCGAGTTCGGCGCCGATCAGGGCGGCCGTCATACTGGCATGGGCTTCGGCTTCGGTGAACTCGCGGAGATCGGCCCGGGTCCGGGCCTCGGACAGGCGCAGGGCGACGTTCTCCGGGCGTGACATGGTGTCGGAGAGGATCTCGAGGAACCTGTCGGTTTCCGCAAAGGTGATGTGTTCGGGCAGGGTGGCGCGCAGCATGGTGCCGGTCAGGAACCGCCGCATGGAGACGATTTCTTCGGCGCTGACATGGGCCCAGAGCGTGCTTTGGGGGCCGGGCAGGCAGAGAATGCCGTCGAATTTCGGGGTCCCGGCGATGAACCCGGCCATGGTCACCTCTTCGCCCCGGGTCACGGTGCGCGGGTTGTCCTGTGCGAGCGGTGGGATATTTGACGCGCTGAGAGCCTCGGGCAGGGCGGTGCAGGGCAGCTGGCGCGGGGCTGTCCCGGTGCCGGCCAGAAGCGTCTCCGAGAACTCGGGCCGGGCCCCGTCCGGCCCCTCGGGCAGGGGCATCACACGCGGCGGCAGATCAGCGCGTCCGAGAGACCAAAGCCGCAGCGTCCTGCCGTCCCAAATTCCTGCGTCCCCTGCATCCATGCTGCGTCCGCCTCCCTCAACTCCAGTGCGATCCTCGCCCCTTTATCGCGTTGCTGCAAGGGCGATGCAATGGCGTCAGGCTGCGCGCTGGCTCAGGTTTTGATCGTTGCCGGATAGCCGGCTTTTTTCAGAGCGTCGAGAATGGCCGCATCCTCGATATCGGAAAATACGTCGATCTCGCGCGCCTCCATGTCGGCATCGATCTCGACCGTGTCGTCGATGGCCTCAAGCGCTTCGGTGATCGTGGCTTTGCAATGGCCACAGGACATGTCGGGGACGGAAAATACGGACATTTGTCTGATCCTTTCGGAAATTTCTTGCGAGCTTCCGGCGGCTGGACACTACGCGGGCACCGGTCTCTGCGCTACATAGCTAAGCTGTAAGACGGTAAAGACCAGAGGATCAAGATGCAGAATACGCGTTTGTCAGTCGAAGGCATGACCTGTGCCTCCTGTGTGGGCCGGGTCGAACGGGCGTTGATCGGAACCGAAGGGGTCAAGGCGGCGAATGTCAATCTGGCGACCGAGACCGCCGAGGTGACATTCGATGATGATGTCTCTGTTGGCGATCTGGTCGAAGTGCTCGACAAGGCGGGCTATCCGGCCCGCGCCGAAGAGCTGGTCTTCGATGTGCAGGGCATGACCTGTGCCTCCTGTGTCGGGCGGGTGGAGCGGGCATTGGCCGCCGAGCCCGGCGTCACGGAGGCGAATGTCAATCTCGCTGCCGAAACCGCGACAGTGCATTTCCTGACCGGCGCCCAGGATGTCGATAGCCTCACCAAGGTGATCGCCAAGGCCGGCTATGAGGGCCGGGCGCGGATCGATCGCGATGCCGCCCCGGTCAATCGCAAGGCCGATGAAGCGCGCGGGCTGCGCCGGCATCTGATCTGGGCGGCTGTGCTGACCCTGCCGATTTTCGTGATCGAGATGGGTGGCCATCTGATCCCGGCGCTGCATCATTGGTGGATGATGACGGTGCCGGAATGGCTTTGGCGCATGGTGCAATTCGCGCTCACCACGATTGTTCTGGCCTTCCCGGGGCGGGTGTTCTTTGCCAAGGGCATTCCGTCGCTGCTGAAGGGCGGACCGGACATGAACGCGCTGGTGGCGCTGGGTTCCGGCGCGGCGTATCTGTTTTCCACCTTCGTGACCTTCTGGCCGCAGGCCGTGCCGATGGGCGCACAGAATGTCTATTTCGAGGCCGCCGCCGTCATCGTCACCCTGATTCTTCTGGGGCGCTGGCTCGAGGCGCGGGCCAAGGGACAGACCGGCGCCGCTATCCACAAGCTCGCGGGCATGCGGGCGAAAGTGGCGCGGGTCGAGCGCGATGGCGAGGTCGTGGAGCTGCCGATCGAAGACATCAAGGTCGGAGATGTGCTGCATCTGCGCCCGGGCGAAAAGATCGCCGTCGATGGCAAGGTGCTCACGGGCGACAGCCATGTCGATGAGGCGATGATCTCGGGTGAACCGATCCCGGTGGCCAAGACGATTGGCAGCCCGGTGATCGCCGGCACGGTGAATGGCGAGGGCGTGATGACCTATCTCGCCGAAAAGGTCGGTTCCGACACGATGCTGGCACAGATCATCCGCATGGTCGAAGAGGCACAGGGGGCGAAATTGCCGATCCAGTCTCTGGTCGACAAGGTGACGATGTATTTCGTCCCCGTGGTGATGGGGCTGGCGGCGCTGACCACCTTGGTTTGGTTCTTCTTCGGGCCGGAGCCGGCGCTGGCCCATGCGCTGGTCGCCGGTGTCGCGGTGCTGATCATTGCCTGCCCCTGTGCCATGGGGTTGGCCACGCCGACCTCGATCATGGTGGGCACGGGGCGTGCCGCCGAGTTGGGTGTGCTGTTCCGCAAGGGCGACGCGCTGCAAGGGTTGCAGGAGGTGAAGGTCGTGGCTTTTGACAAGACCGGAACGCTCACCGAAGGACGCCCGGATGTCACCGATGTGCTGGTGCTGCAGGGCGACGAAAATGCGCTTCTGGCAGCGGTCGCGGCCGTCGAATCCAAGTCCGAACATCCGATTGCCCGGGCGATCGAGCGTGCGGCCGAGACGCGCGGGCTCAGCTTGCCTGAGGTGGACAAGGCGCGTGCCGTGGCAGGGCATGGGATCAAGGCGGAGATCGGAGCGGTCTCGTTGCTGGTCGGCAATATGCGTCTGATGGCGCGGGAGAACATCGTCACGGGCGCTTTCGAGGCGCCGCTTGAGGCGCTCGCCGATCAGGGACGCACGCCGGTGCTGGTGGCCCGGGATGGCGTGGCGGCGATGGTGCTCGGGATTTCCGATCCGATCCGTCCGGCCTCGCGCAAGGCCATCGCGGAACTGCATGCGCGCGGCATCAAGGTGGCGATGGTCTCGGGCGATACGCGTCGGGCGGCAGAGGCCGTAGCGCGGGATCTCGGCATCGATCATGTCGAGGCGGAAGTGCTGCCCAAGGGCAAGGCCAAGACCGTCGCGGCGCTCAAGGAGCGCCATGGCGCGGTGGGGTTCGTCGGGGACGGGATCAATGACGCGCCGGCGCTGGCCTCGGCCGATGTCGGGATCGCGGTGGGCACCGGCACCGATGTCGCCATCGAGGCGGCGGATGTGGTGCTCATGGGCGGTGACCCTGCGGCGGTGGTGACCGCCTTCGATGTGAGCCGCAGGACCATGGGCAATATTCGCCAGAACCTGTTCTGGGCCTTTGCCTATAACGCGGCTCTGATCCCGGTGGCGGCGGGCGTGCTCTATCCGGCCTTCGGGCTGCAATTGTCGCCGATGCTCGGCGCGGGGGCGATGGCCATGTCCTCGGTTTTCGTGGTTTCGAACGCGCTGCGGCTGCGGCGTATCCCCGCATCGCTATGATCCGGGAGGGTGAATCTAGGTATTGCAAAATGCGCAATATCTTGTCGAAAACGAAAATTTCCTCGGTTGATGTGGGGGTTGTAAGCTTAAAAATGAGTTAAGGGGATCATTTCTCCCCTAGTCTGCGAATCATCTTTCATATAGTTTGCCGGTAAATGAGCAAAAAAAGTCGTGCCGAGCTTACGGACGCGGCTATCTATCGAGCAAAAGTGAAACGGTATCATGTTGGGCATTCAATATTCCGTCCGCGATCACGCGGGTGAAATTTCCACAGGCACGCTCTCTCTTTCCGGAAATAGCGAAACTCTCGCGGTTCGGAATGTCGAGGATATCTCCATCAATATGTCGTCGGCCTCCGTGACCGGCTATGCCCGTGACGGCGGCGATCTCGTGGTCGAGCTGGTCGGCGGCAAGACCATCGTTCTCGAAGGCTATTTCGAGGGGGAGCACCAGCTGCTTCTCTCCGAGCGCGGCCTGATGACCAAGGTCGATTTCGTCACCGAGGACGAAGGCGCGCTGGTGGCCTCCTATCAGGATGTCGATCTGAGCGGCAAATGGAGCGAATACGACCAGCTGGCGTTTCTCGACCTTGAACGGGTCGAGCCGGTTGTCGCTCCGCTCGCGGCGCCTGCTTTGTTCGGGCTCGGCGGGGCCGGAGCTGCTGCGGCGGCCGTCGGTGGCGCGGCGCTTCTGGCCGGTGGCGGGGATGGTACGGATGGCGGTACGGGAGGTGGCGGTGGCGCCACCGACAGCGCGGCCCCCGATGTCGTGATCCTCTCCGGTGTCGAAAGTACCGATGATTACGTCAATGGCGAGATCTATGACGGTGGCAGCTACGTCATCTCCGGTGAGGGCGAGGTTGGCGCCTCCGTCACCGTCGAGGTGAATGGCAACAGCCAGACCGTGGTGGTCGGTGAGGATGGCACCTGGAGCACCACCTTCGAGAGCGAGACGATCGAGACCGGCGAATATACCACCGATGTCACCGTGACCGCGATCGACGAGGCCGGGAACACCACCACCGTGACCGATACGCTGGTGGTCGATACCGAGGCCGAGGATCTCAGCTTCGACACGGTTGCGGGCGACGATATCGTCAATATCGCCGAAGCTTCCGGCGATGTGACCATCTCCGGTCAATCCGAGGCGGGCGCCACGGTCGTGATCGAGCTGGAAGGCCAGAGCGCCACGACCACGGTGGCTGAGGATGGCAGCTGGAGCGTGACCTTCGATGGCACGCAATTGCCGGCCGGCACCTATGACAGCACGGTCACCGCAACGGTCACCGATGCCTATGGCAATGCCGCGAGTTACACCCATGACATCGCCATCGATCTCGAGGCGGCGCTGACGGTTGATGCGGATGCGGCGGGAGGCGACGGCACGGTCAACCTGTCCGAGATGACTTCCGGTGTGAATCTTTCGGGGACCGGCGAGCCCGGCGCCTCCGTCACCGTGACGGTCGAAGGCGTCTCGCGCACAACGACGGTGGCCGAAGACGGCAGCTGGACCGTGACCTATGAGAGCGGTTCCCTGCCCGAAGGCAGCTACAGCGCCGAAGTGACCGCCACCTCCACCGATCTCGCCGGCAATTCCACCTCCGCGACGGGAACCTTCCAGATCGACACCGAGACCGGCGTTGCCATCGATGCGGGCCATTCCGGTGGTGATGAGACCATCAACCTGTCCGAAAGCCAGAGTGCGATGAGCTTTACCGGTACCGCCGAGCCGGGCGCCACCGTGGTGGTGACGCTGGCCGGTGTGGCTGTGACCACCGTGGCGGATGCGGCGGGGACCTGGACCGCCTCTTACGCGGCGGGCACGCTGGCCGCGGGAGAATACGATACCGTCCTGACCGCCGTCGCGACCGATGCCGCGGGCAATACCGCGACCAGCGCCAGCACCGTGCATGTCGATACCGTGGTGGGCAATATCACCATCACCACGCCGATCGAAGGCGACAATGTGATCAATGCTGCCGAGGCGTCCGACGGGGTCTGGATTTCCGGCACCGCGACGGCGGGCGAGACGGTCACCGTGACGCTGGCGGGCGTGTCGCATACGGTCAGCGCCTCTTCGGGCGGCACCTATGCTGCCTTCTTTGCCGCTTCCGAGATCACCCCGGGCGAATATGACGGTACGGCCACGGCCACCCTCACCGACGCCGCGGGCAACAGCAAGACGGTCCAGGCCGCGGTCGAGATCGATACATTTGTGTCGAATTTTGCCGAAACCGGGGTCCAGGGCGGGGCAGATGGCGTGGTCAACGCGGTCGAGGCCCATTCCGGTGTGACGCTCTCGGGCACGGTCGAACCGGGCTCCAGCGTGGTTCTTTCCTACAACGGTCTGGGCTATTCCGCCGTGGTCGCCACCGATGGCACCTGGACGGCAACGATCCCGGCCTCGGCGCTTCCCTCGGGCGAAGGCACGGCCAATGTGGTGATCACCGCCACCGATCCGGCGGGCAACACCGCCTCGCTGAGCGAGAGCTTCGCCTATGACACCTATGTCAACGCGCTGGACCTGACCGGCGATGCCGGCGGCGACATGTATCTCAACCTCTCCGAGGTCACGAGCGGCGCCACCTTGACCGGTGTTGTCGAACCGGGGTCCACGGTCTTTGTGACCCTGGGCGGCGTCCGGCATCAGGCCAGCGTCGACGGCGCGGGCAACTGGACCGTGACCTACGCGCCGGGCGAGATTGCCGAAGGCACCTATACGGCGGATGTGCTGCTCGAAGCCACGGATGCGGCGGGCAATACCCTGTCCGAGACCGCCTCGATCACGATCGATACGGAAATCGATACGCCGATGGTCGAAACCATCACCCGCAGCGCCGACGGGGTGCAGGCGATCTCGATCGAAGACACCGGCAACGATGCTTCGGTCTTTGCGCTCGATGAAAGCGGCTCCTCCAGCGAGGTCGGTCACACGACCTTCGATCTTGGCGCCGCGCAATATCTGAGTTTCAACAGCGAAGTCTCCAACGGCGACCAGATCGTCATTACCTCCGAGGATGCAGCGGGCAACAGCTCCGACACGCTTCTGGTGCTCGATACCACCAATGAGCGTCCCGATGGCACCTATTTCGAGGTGGATCTCGACAACAGTGGCCTCGATCAATTCGATCTCGGCGCCATCGATCTGCAATTCGTCAATGGTGGCGAGGTGACGCTGTCCGCGAGCGATCTCGATCGTCTGGTCGGCGACGACGGCACGCTGACCATCCATGGCGGCACCGATGATCGCGTGGTGCTCGATGGCGCGACGGACACCGGCGGCACCACGGAGGTCGACGGTGCGCAATATCACATCTACACGCTGGGCGATGATCAGGTGGTGATCGATCCCGATATCGAGGTTGTTCTGCCGTAAGGCTGTGATGGTCGGGGCGTCAGATAGCCCCGGATTGGAAATCGAGCCGGGGGGCGGCACTGGAATGAAGGCACGGGCGCAGCTCAGCAGTGTGATCGGTGCGGCGCTGGTCGTATGCACCGCGCTGAGCGGCTGTGTCGGCGGCTCCGACGACGGGTTCAACCTGTCAAACATGCGTCCCGCAGCATTTTTCAAAAGCGACGATGCCGGGACCGTGGCGGCGGCGAAAGACCCTTCGGTTCCGACATTGACCGCGGCCAACAGCGGTGAGGCCTCGCCGATCATTTCCGATCTGATCAGCCGCCATTCGGTGCTGGTTCCCGGCTCGGCCTATGCCGAGGTGGCGCGCGCGGTGCTGGCGACCTCCTCGGGGCTGGCCGCGGCCGAATTGCGCGCGTCGAAAATGCGTGCCGTGGCCCGGTCGAAAAACTGGTTGCCCACCATCGGTCCGTCAATTTCGCTCGATGCCCTGGGCAAGGTGGCCGCCGGCCTGCTGGTCGATGTGGCGCTTTATGACAATGGCAAGCGCAAGGCCGAACGCGCCTTTGCCGCCGCCGATGTCGAGGTCTCCGCCGTTGCCCTGTCGCAGGACATGAACGACCGGCTCGAAGAGGGGCTGACGCTCTACATCACCATTTCCGAGGCGCGCGAAAAGGCCGGCATGGCCGAACGCGGTCTCGGGCGGATGCGGGAATTCAACCGGGTGGTGAGCGAGCGGGTCAAGGGCGGCGCCTCGAGCCTGTCGGATCAGCGCGTGGTACGGTCGATCATCTCCGATATGGAAGACGAGGCGCGCACCCATCGCGAGGCCGAGGACAGCGCCCGGGTCGAACTGGCGGCGCTCACCGATCACGCGACCTTGCCGGAACTCAATCAGGCGATGGGGATCAACGCGCCGGCGGGCGATGCGGCGGCGCTGTCGGTCCTGCGGGCCGAGGCCGAGGCCAAGCGGACCGTGGCCGAGGCCCAGGCCGAACGCGCCGCGATGCTGCCGACGCTCTCGGCTTCGACCATCCTCGGTCAGGACAAAAGCTCGTCTGTGGATTACGGCGGCGCCGGCTTGGGCCTTGGCACGTCGGCGGAGATGGAGGCCAGCCGGACCCGCGAACTGGCCGCGGCGGCGAGTGTCGACAAGGCCCGCGAACAGGCGGCCCGCACGGCGGCACGTCTCGACAGTCGCCTGACCGCGCTGCGCCGTCAGGAACGCGATGCCGCCGGTCTCGTGGAGCAGACCCGCGCCAATTACCGGATTTTCCAGGATCAGTTCGAAGCCGGTCAGAAATCGGTCATGGATGTTTTGAACGTCTATGAGCAGATGATCCGTGAAGAATTGAACCACATTGACCTGAAGTACGATATCGCCCTGACCGAGCTTGAAATTGCGCGCATTTCCGGGGCCTTGGCCGATGGGGCGTCGATATGAGCAGAGCACCGAAACTTGCCTTTACCCTGAGCTCCGCCAAACCCGCCGTGCCGGAGGATGTGTCGAACCGCACGAAAGCCCCGTCTGCGCCCCTGACCGTGCATCTGGGCGCGCCGAAAACGGAGCGCAAAAGGGCAAACCCGGCACCGAAAGCGTCGCAAGCCGTGCCTGCGACACCGCTCGATCCGATCGAGGAAAAGAAGCGCGCCGCCAAGGAAGCGCTCAAGGCCAAGGCCGCAGAGGCCTCGCGCGAGGTCAAGGCCCGCGAAGAGGCGGGCGAGAGGGCGCGCGAAGCCGAACGCGAAGAGCGTGAAGCCGCCAAGGCCAAGCGTCAGGAGCGCGCCCGGAAGGCCGCAGATGTCAGCCGCAAGCCCAAGGCCGACCCGGCCGCGGTGAAAGCCGCCGCCAAGGCCCGTCTGGCGCAGGCAGCCAAACCGGCGGAGCCGGTTGAGGCGGCGACGTCCGTCGCCCCCCCCGCCACGGTCCCCGGCCCTGAGCCGCAAATCATGGTTCAAGCAGGCGCTCAACCTGCCGCTCAGCCTGCCGTTGAGACCGTTGCACAGGCGGCGCAGCCGGTAGAGACCCGTCGCGAGATGCCGCGTGAGACCCAAGGCGAGCTGTTGCCATCCGAGGCGCCACAAGCCGCCTTCTCACGCCGTCTGGTGCAGCGTGCCGAGCTCGTCGCCACATTCGCCGGGCACTTCGGCGTGCGGGCGATGGTCTCGGATATTCTTGAGAGCTTCGCCGATCAGCGCGACGGCGATGTCACGCCCATGGCGATGGCTCGCGCGCTGCAAATCACCGGGCTCAAGGCTGAGGTGACGCAGCCGGCGCAGCTCTCGCCCAAGCTCTGGCCGGCGCTTGCCTATATGTCCTCGGGCCATCTGGTGCTGGTCTTGAAACAAAAGGGCCAGTTGCTGACACTCTTCGATCAAAGTGCGCCGGATCAACGCTCCGACGTGCCGATGTCGGAATTCGCGCCGTTCTTTTCCGGGCCGATCGTGCGGGCGGGCAAGGACCTTGATGCGATTGTCGCCAGCCACCTGCCGGATCTGTCCAAAAACCATTGGTTCTGGGGCCAGTTCGGCGCGTTCAAACGTCAGATCGGCGAGATCGCCCTGGGCTCTCTGGTTGCCAATATGCTGGCCGTCGCCGTGGCGATGTTCTCGCTGCAGGTCTATGATCGGGTGATCCCGCATCAGTCGCAATCGACGCTCTGGGTCTTGGCGCTCGGCGCCGCTCTGGCCATCGGCATGGAGGCGATGTTGAAACTCGCCCGCTCGCGCCTGATGGACGGGGCGGGGCGTCAGATCGAGATGAAGGTGCAGTCGCTGCTCATGGGGCGCATCCTCGGCATGCGCTCGGACGCACGGCCGACCACGCCCTCGGGGCTGTTCTCGGCGATGCGGGAATTCGGCTCGGTGCGGGAATTTTTCACCGCCTCCACCATCGGCTCCGTCGCCGATATCCCGTTCATCTTCATGTTTTTCGCGCTGGTCGCCTCGATCGCTGGACCCGTCGTGGTGATCCTGATAATCGGGGCGGTTCTGATGATCGTCCCCGGCTATTTCATGCAAAAACGGATGATGCGGCTGACGCAGGAGACACAGGGCGCCTCGGCCAAGGCCTCGCGCCTGTTGCATGAGGCGGTGTTCGAACTGGACACGATCAAGACCCAACGCGGCGAAGAGCGGATTTCCCGGATCTGGGATGAGCTCAATCTCCTCGCGGCGGCGAAATCTTCGGAACAGCGCAAACTCACCGCCGTGCTGAGCTTCTGGTCGCAAGCGGTGCAACAGCTCACCTATGTGCTGGCGGTCGTCGCCGGTGCCTATCTGGTCTTTGCTGGTGAATTCACCGTCGGAACCATCATTGCCACCGGCATTCTGACCTCGCGCACTCTGGCGCCGCTGACCCAGCTCTCGGGCACCATGGCGCGCTGGACCAATGTCAAAACCGCGCTCGACGGGCTGGATGCCATCGCCACGGCGCCGCAGGATGCGGGCGAGGAACGCACTTTCCTGCGCCGTCCCGAGATCCATGGCGCCTATGCGCTGCGCGAGGCGCAATTCCGCTACGATGCCGAAGGCGCGCCGACGCTCGACATCCCGGCGATCGATATCAAGCCGGGTCAGAAAATCGCGGTTCTGGGTGCCAATGGATCGGGAAAGAGCACATTCCTGAAACTTCTGGCCGGGCTTTACGCGCCGACTCAGGGCCGCATCCTGCTCGATCAGGCGGAGATGTCGCAAATCGATCCGCGCGATATTCGCCGCTCCGTCGGCTATCTCGGTCAGGACGTGCGGCTGTTTGCCGGAACCCTGCGCGACAATCTCAACCTCGGGGGGCTGGAACGCGACGATGAGCGTCTGCTCGCGGCTCTCGACTTTGCAGGCTTGGGCGCTTTCGTGCGGGCGCATCACCGTGGGCTCGACCTCGAAATCCGCGACGGTGGCGAAGGGCTCTCTGTCGGTCAGCGCCAGTCGATCGGCTGGGCGCGGCTGTGGTTGCAGAACCCTTCGGTCTGTCTGTTGGACGAACCGACCGCGGCACTCGATCAGGCTTTGGAGAGCGCGCTGGTCGCCCGTCTGACCAATTGGCTGGCGCATCGCACCGCCGTGATCGCCACGCACCGGATGCCGATCGTTGATCTGGCAGACCGCGCCATGGTGTTCAAATCCGGGCGGCTGATGGTCGATGGGCCGAAGGCTCAGGTCATGGCGCATCTGACGCAGCCGCGATCGCAAGCGCCACAGGACGAGGCCTGACCCATGGTGACGCTCGACAATGTCCTGGACAAGGATATGGACCGTCCCGGCTGGGTGATCCGGATCACCGCGCTGGTGGTGCTGATCTTTGTCCTCTGGGCGGCGATTGCGCGGGTCGATGAGATCGTCCGTGCGGATGGCGAGATGATTTCCTCGTCGCGGCCACAGATCGTGCAGAACCTCGAGGGCGGCATCCTCTCCGAACTTCTGGTACACGAAGGCGAAGAGGTCGAACAGGGACAGGTTCTAGCGCGGCTGCAAGGCACGGAATTTCGTACTTCCGCCGACGATCTGCAGGAAAAGCTCGATGCGTTGCAGGTGAAAAGCCTGCGTCTCGAGGCCGAGATCGCCGGGAAGGATGCGTTTGACGTGTCCGAGGATCTCGCCGCGCGGGTGCCGACGGTTCTGTCCTCCGAGAAAGCTCTGCTGAGCGCGCGCTCGGCGGATTATCTCGCCCGCAAAGACGGCGCCATGGCGGTGCTGACACAGGCCGAGACCGAGCGTTCGCTGATGGAAGACATGCTCAAGAAGAACGTGGTCTCGCTGATCGAGGTGACCCGCGCGCGCAAGGCGCATTCGGATGCGCAGCTCAAATATAACGAGATCGTCACCCAGGCCGAGTTGGAGCGCGCCGAGGAGTATTCCGATACGCTCAAGGAGATCGCCTCGGTGAAACAGGCACTGACGCTGGCCCGCGATCAGCTCGACCGCACGGTGATCACCGCGCCGATGCGCGGCATCGTCAACAATCTCACCGTGACCACCATCGGCGGTGTCATCCGTCCGGGCGACGAGCTGGTGCAGATCATCCCGGTCGATGAGGAGTTGTTCATCGAGGCCAGGGTGCGCCCCGAGGACATCGCCCATGTCGAGCCCGGTCAGGAGGCGACGATCAAGCTTTCGGCCTATGACTACACCATTTACGGCGCCTTGAAGGGCGAGGTTCAGGTGGTTTCCGCCGACACGTTCAAGGATGAGCGCGATCCGAAAGCATTGCCTTACTATAGGGTCACCGCCTCGGTCGATCTCGGCTCTCTTACCGAGCGCCAGCAGAAGATCGAGATCCGTCCCGGCATGCGGGCGCAGGTGGAGCTGCACACCGGTTCGAAGACTTTTCTGCAATATCTTTTGAAACCGCTCTACAAGTCACGCGAGGCCTTCCGCGAACCGTAAGCGGTGTCTAGAATGACGGCATGAGTACAGACATTCCCATTCGCGACGCCGCCACGGTCATCCTTCTGCGCAAGGAGGCGACGGGGCCGCGTGTGCTGATGGGACAGCGCGGTCATTCCGCGGTTTTCATGCCCGGCAAATTCGTCTTTCCCGGTGGCGCGGTGGATACGGCGGATTTTTCCCGCGACCTGCCCGGCGCACTGGAGCCCAGCACCGAGCGGCGGTTGCGGGCCGAGGCCGATCCGGCGCTGGCGGGCGCTTTGGCCAATGCCGCGCTTCGGGAGCTGCATGAAGAGACCGGGCTCATTCTGCCCCATGTCAGCGATATTCATTTCGTGTTTCGGGCCATTACGCCGCCGGGGCGACCGCGGCGGTTCGATGCACGGTTTTTCCTCGTCGATGCGGCGCAGCTGGCGGGCGATCCCGATGATTTTTCCGGTGCCGAAGATGAGCTGTCGCATCTGCAATGGGTGACGCTGGAGGGGGCGCGCGGCTTCGATCTGCCCTTTGTCACCCGTGTGGTTCTCGCCGAGGTGGAGGCGGCGCTGCATCAGGCCATGCCGCCGGCACATGTGCCGTTTTATGATCACCGCAGCAGCACCGGGGTGATCAAGGCACTGTTTTGATCCGGGCGTTTAAGCCGGTTCATCCTGATTGGCGTCCTGCAGCAGGCGTTTGTGCTTGCGCATCTCGGTCAGCGCATCGCCGAAGGTCACGATGCCCTTCTCGCCCGCCATGCGCACGAGCTTGATGAACACTTCGGCGGTGGCGATCGTATCTCCCATGGCGGTGTGACGCGCTTCCGGCGGGATGCGGATGCCAAGCCGGTCGGAAATCGCATCGAGCGTGTGCTCTTCGCTCTGACCAAAAACGATGGCCGACAGGAGCACGGTGTCGAGCACCGGATTGGTGAATTTCTCACCGATATCGGCCTCGTGCCGGCGCAGGAATTCCAGATCGAACGGCGCATTATGGGCGACCAGAACCGCGCCACGGGCGAAACTGTGCAACTGCCGTCCGGCGACGTCGATCTTCGGCGCATGTTTGACCATCTCATTGGTGATGTGATGCACCTCGGTCGAGGAGGCCGGAATATTGCGCCCGGGGTTCACCAGCTGGTCGATGCTCTCGTTCTCGATCACCTTGCCATTGACGAGCCGCAGCGCCGCGATCTGACAGATCTCATCGCCCTGTGAGGGCAGAAGCCCGGTGGTCTCCGTGTCGAAGACGACATAGGAGAGCTCCGCGAGCGGGGTTTCCATCAGCTCTTTCGAGGGGGTGCGGGACAAGAGATCGAAATCATAGGTCACCGCCCGGCGCCCGTCGCCCAGCGTGCGGCGCAACCGCCGGGCTTCACGGATCGGCAGTTTCAGAACCGCACGCGAACCACGGCCGAATTCCGGCCAGATCTCTGTGCCATGGGCGTCGAGAATGTCGCGCCCGGACATGTCCACAAGCCCGACGTCGAGCGGTTCGGTCAGCCAGCTTTCCAGCGTGTCGACCGAGAGTGGATCGCCGCTCCAGCCCAGGGCCAGCATGGCGCCGCCACTCTCTTCGCGGGTGACCAGGAAAGACAGCGCACGGCCACCTTCGCGTGTCAGATTGCGGGCGACATGGGCCAGAAGCGTGATGATCTGCACCGCATCGATGGTGAGCGCCATCGGCTCCGGTGCGTCGGAGGCGAGGGGGATGTCGTCGGCGGCCAGTTGCGCGGTCAGCGCGTCGGACAATTCGGCGCTGCGCACCTGGGCCATCGGCCACCAATCGGCTTTCGTTGCCTCATATTCGGCGTCGAGCACCAGCACGTCTTCGGTGAGCTTTTCCATTTCGCTGATCAGTGCCCGGTCGAGCCTCGGGTCGCTGCGCAGGGCTTCATCTATGGCGCGGGCGGCGAGCGTGGTCTGAACCGAGGCGATCGAGGGGCGCAGCCGGGCAAAGAGGCGTGACAGCAGCTTTTCGCGTTCCGCATGGGTTGCGAGATCGGCGGTCACATCGTCGAGGGTGAGCACATAGGGCGGGTTGGCGTCGCCCTCATTGGGCGCATGCATCAGCCGCATCCGGGCGGAGAGCACCGCCCCGCCATGCACCGTGGCCACGGTGAGCGGCAGGACATGGCCATCGCCGCCCTCGCCGGTGCAAAGCCGGTGATAGGCCGAGAGGATCGGGCGGGACCGCAGGAAGTCGAAGATCGAATGATCGAGCCCCGGCGCGTGATCTGCGTTCAGAAGATCCCCCGCCGCCCCATTGTAAAAGGCGATCTTGTGCAGCCCCGACAAAAGCACCATGCCATGTGGCATCTCGGCGGCGAGGGCGGCGAGGCGTTCCTTTTCCTCGAGCAAGCGGGTGGTTTCCTGCGCCACGGTCTCGGCGAGCTTGTTGCGGGTGGCTGTGAGGTTCTCGGTCACCGCGCGGGCGGCCGGCGCCAGATCGCCCAGATAACGCGCGGTTTTCTCATTCAAAGCCTCATCGACATCGGCATGGGCCCGCGCCAGCATGCCGCCGGAGAGCTTCTGGATCGGTTTGGCGACATTCTCGTCGAACATCAGCCAGATCCAGGTCACCACGCCCAGAATGACAAAGCCTGCAATGGCGCCGGCAAAGACGAAACCGTCGGCAGCTTCCGGGACATTCAACCGTCCGAAGCCGAGCCAGAGGCCGGTCACCACTGCGCCGATTGCGGCGGCGGCGAGAAAGGCGAAGAACAGGAAGACCCTGAGCCGTAAGGACCAATGTTCAACCTTCATGCGCGCCTCCTTCGATCAACTTCGCCACCATGCGTTTCAGATCCGCCATGGCAAAGGGTTTGGTGAGAAACCCGTCGGCGCCCATGGCAAGCCCCTTGCGCTGCTCGGCTTGCGACACCCGCGCCGAGGTCATCAGGACCGGGATGGAGGCCAGGTTCGGGTCGAGCCGCAGGCTCTGACAAATGTCATAGCCGGAGCGTCCGGGCAGGGTGACATCGAGCAACACCAGCGCCGGGCGTTGCGCCCGGATATTGGGGAGCGCCTGGGTGCCGTCCTTGACCCGGAGGATCTCATAGCCTTCGCGGGCGAGCAAAAGCTCGATGGCGATGGCGATATTGTCCTCGTCCTCGACCAGAAGAATGACCGGTTTCTCCGCCATGATGCTCCTCCCCTGTCCTTTCACCCCTGTCTTATCGCCTCTGTCTCTTCGCCTCTGTCTCTTCCCTCTGCCGTCGCAGGTCCGGTTCCCGCCTATCTGAGCGCGTCGCAGGCGGTGCGCAGGATCGGGTCGTCCTGATCCATGTCGAACCACGTGGCCCCCGAGAGATCGCCCTCGGGCAAGCCGGCAGTGTCGGCGCGGCGCGACAGCAGGCAATCAAAGGCCACGGGCACGATGGCACTGTCGGCACGACGCGCCAAGAGATACATGTCGGTCTCGACCGTGGCGCCATCGATCCTGGCGCCCGCCTTGTCCAGGGCGATGAAACGCGTGGTGACCGGGAAGACATAGGTCCAGGGCCGCCAGATCTGCTTTTTCTCGACTTTCATCGCGGTGACCTTGTCCGGGCCGAGGCTGGCTTCGGTGCGGGCGAACCAGGAATAATCGAGCGAAATGGTCAGCGCCAACATGGCGATCCCGGCGCAGGCGGGCATGACCCATTTCGGCAGTGGCAGGCGCAGAAGTTTCTGAGCCGCGAGGACGATCCCGGCGGCGCCGACGCCGGCAGTGATCGTGGCGATGAATTCCAAAAGCATGGGGATTGGTCCCTTCTGGTGTCTGTCAGGAGCGCGCGGAACTTGAGCCGAGCGAAGATTGCATGGTGCGGACGATGACGAAAGCATCGCGCAGATGCGAGCGTTCAAAGGCCGGCAGCGCCGAGGGCGCGAGGAAATTATTGGGCGGCTGGCCGTCGCGCACCTGTGCCGCCTGATTTTCCAGGCGCGTGGTAGCGATCATGTCGTAGGCCGCCAAGAGATCCTGCCCGCCACTTTCCGAGATCACGCCCGCCTCGATGGCGGCCTCGATCCGGGCGCGGGTATTGGCGACGGTCAGCTTGCCCTGAAGCGCATAGACCCGGCCAAGATCGACGATCGGCACCACGCCATTGTGCTTCATGTCGAGCTGGTTGCGGTGCTCGCCGGATTTGATCGTGGCAAAGCCTCTGAGCAGCCCCAGCGGCGGGGTGTGTTTCAGCGAGTTGGAAATCATATGGGCGACGAAGATCGAGTTCTTTGCCGCCGCTTCCAGGGCGGTCGCCTGCAAGGGGGCAAACAGGCTCTCGTCGCCGGCGATCGGGCGCAGGTCATACATCACCGAGGCGAGCATCTGCGCCTCATTGTCGGGCGCCGCGATCCATTTGTTGAAATAGCCCTCCCAGACCGAGAGGCGCTGACACCAGCGATCTGTCATGGCCATCATTTCGCCCGGGCAATAGACATAGCCGCAGGCGTCCAGCCCGTCGCAGGTGAACCGTGCCAGCTTGCGGAAATATGTCATGTCGGCGTCGGTGGCGGCATTGTCGACGATCAGGCAATTGTCCTGATCCGACACACCGGTCTGTTCGCGCCGGCCCTGGCTGCCGCAGGCGGCCCAGAGATAGGGCACCGGGGGCGGGCCGAATTCTTCCTCAGCCATTTTCAGCAGCCGGCGTGTGACGATATCGGCGATATCGGTGATCTTGCGGGTCACCACGTCATGGGCGAGATGCGCGCCAACAAGCTGCATCAGGAAATCCGGCAGACGGGTGGTCACCGCGGCCATATCCGCGATTGTCTTGGCATTGCTGAGATCGAACACCATCTGGGTCTGGGATGACCCGAAGAACCGCGTGATATCGGTCTGGGTCACCATGCCGACGAATTTGCCGCCCTCGACGATCGGCAGATGGCCGATGTGGTTTTCCAGCATGACATGGATGACATCTGTGCCCAGAGCACCGGGATCGAGGGTGATCGGGTTGCGCGCCATGATCGTGGAGACGGGCAGGGCGGTGTCCATGCCCTCGGCCAGGACCTTGTTGGTCATGTCGCGCACGGTGACGAGCCCCAAGAGCCGCTCGCGCTCGGTCACCGCCACCGACGAGACTTTCTCGTCGCGCATCATCCTTGCGCAGGTGGCGATCGGCGTGTCTTCCGAGCAGTTGATCGGCGCATGCGCCATGAGATCGGAGACATGCTGGGTCAACAGGCCCGACGCTGCCTTGGGCCTTGCCTGGCCGCGATTGAAATAGCGGGCAAAGGCGGGGTTGGCCGCGACCTCGGATTTGAACGCCTCGGGGGTCAGCAAAAGGATGGTGCAGGCGGAGGCCGCCGTGGCCGTGGTGGCCGCCAGCCCGTCGCGAAGCAATCCGCGCTCGCCGAAATGGTTGGATTTCTGCAGGAGTGAGACCTGGCCGCCGTTGACATCGGTGATCTCGACCGAGCCGTCCTTGATCAGGTAGAGCCCTTCCAGAAGCTCGCCATGGGCATAGATGACGTCGCCTTCCTGAAAGCTCTTGCGCGAGAACGAGGTGACCAGCGTGGCCAGCTCCTCTTTCGGCAAGACATCATAAGGGTGGGTGACCTGAAGAAAGCCGATGATCTTGGCGGCGTGTTCCATCGAACCTGTCCCATGGAAAATTAACAAAAGGGCGCGGAAGCCAGTGCGGCCCCGCGCCCAATATGGAGGCGGACCGGCCCTGAGGCCAGTCCAAACCCTGTGTCCGGGGCTTAGTGATCCACGGCCGTGCCGGCGCCGCTCGGGATGCGGACGCTCTCGACCAGTTCGCGGATCTCGACCGGCGGCTCATCCGAGGCGTTGGAGACCACATAGGCGACCACGAAGTTCACCAGAGCGCCGATCGAGCCGAACGAGGTCGATTTGATCGACAGCAGCAGCGGATCAGCATCGGTGAAGCTGTTGGTGCCCGGGATGAAGAACCAGCCCTTGTGCAGGAAGATATAGACCAGCGTCACCAGGAGACCGGCGATCATGCCTGCCACGGCGCCCTTGTTGTTGATGCGGGTCGAGAAGATCCCCATCAGAAGCGCCGGGAAGATCGAGCTGGCGGCGAGACCGAAGGCCAGGGCCACGGTTTGCGCCGCGAAGCCCGGAGGGTTGAGGCCCAGATAGGTCGCGATCACGATGGCCACGGCCATGGAGATCCGGGCCGACAGAAGCTCGCCCTTTTCCGAGATCGACGGGTTGATCTGCGATTTGATCAGGTCGTGCGACACGGCCGAGGAAATCGCCATCAACAGGCCGGCTGCGGTCGAAAGGGCCGCGGCGAGACCACCGGCAGCGACCAGAGCGATCACCCAACCCGGCAGGTTGGCAATTTCCGGGTTCGCCAGCGTGATGATGTCGCGGTTCACCGAGAATTCGTTGGTCTCGGCAGAGCCGGTGTAGTTGATGAGACCGTCACCGTTCTTGTCGTCAAAGCCCAGAAGACCGGTCTGTTCCCAGTTCTTGACCCAGTCCGGGCGTTGCTCATAGGCGAGCGGCGCTTCGGTGGTGCCATTCGGATAGACCGTGTCGATCAGGTTCACGCGGGCCATCGCACCCACAGCCGGGGCGGTGAGGTAGAGAAGCGCAATGAACACCAGCGCCCAACCGGCCGAGGAGCGTGCGGCGGCCACGGTCGGAACCGTGAAGAAGCGCACGATCACATGCGGCAGACCGGCGGTGCCGATCATTAGCGAGACGGTGAACAGGAACATGTTCAGGGTCGTGTCCGTCTGCTTGGTATACTCGGTAAAGCCGAGATCCTGCAGCATGCCATTGAGAGTCTCGAGGATCGGTGCGCCGGAGCCCACGTGATCGGAGAACAGGCCCAGCGGCGGCAGCGGGTTGCCGGTCAGTTTCAGCGAGATGAAGATCGCCGGAATGGTATAGGCGAGGATCAGCACGACGTACTGAGCCACCTGGGTGTAGGTGATGCCCTTCATGCCACCGATCACGGCGTAGAAGAACACGATGGCGGCACCGATCAGAAGGCCGGTGGTCTTGTCCACTTCCAGGAAGCGGGAGAAGGCAACGCCGACACCGGTCATCTGGCCGATCACATAGGTCAGCGAGGCGGTGATGAGACAGATCACCGCGACGGTGCGGGCGGTCTGGCTGTAGAAACGGTCGCCGATGAATTCCGGCACGGTGAACTTGCCGAATTTGCGCAGGTAGGGCGCAATCAGCATGGCCAGAAGCACATAGCCCCCGGTCCAGCCCATCAGGTAGGCGGAGGTGTTATAGCCACCGAAAGAGATGATCCCCGCCATCGAGATGAAGGAGGCGGCCGACATCCAGTCGGCGCCGGTGGCCATGCCGTTGATCACCGGGTGAACGCCCCGGCCGGCGGCGTAGAATTCAGATGTGGACCCGGCACGGGCCCAGATCGCGATGCCGATGTAGAGCGCGAATGTCGCGCCCACAACGAGCAGGTTGAGGGTAAACTGATCCATTCTCTGCGCTCCTTATTCGTCGACGCCGTATTTCTTGTCGAGTTTGTTCATTTTCGCCGCGTAGGTGAAAATGAGCACGAGGAAGACAAGGATCGAGCCTTGCTGGGCGAACCAGAAGCCAAGATCCGTGCCCCCCACCTTGATGCCCGAAAGCATCGGGCGCAGCAGAATGCCGAAGCCGAAAGAGCAGATGAACCAAATCACCAGCGAGATGCCGATGATCCGCTTGTTCGCGGCCCAATAGGCATTTTTATCTGAATTTTCCGCCATTATGCGGTCCTCCCTTTTGTCCCCGATCCGTTGACGCATGTGCGCATGCACCTGTCCGGATCTTTGAAATCACGACTCCCGCCTCCTCGCGGGACCCGTTTTCCTTCCCATTGGTCCTGAAGTTCCAGCCGGAGCTTCTTCCTGAACCCTGGGTGCATCACCCCTCATGTCGTGGGGGTGATGCTTGAGTCTACCATATCTACGCGAAATTACGCAGATTTTTGGTAAAGCGAATTGCTGATGAGTTCGTCGACGACCTGCGGCTCTGCGAGGGTTGAGGTGTCGCCGAGGGATCCAGTGTCGTTTTCGGCGATTTTGCGCAGGATGCGGCGCATGATCTTGCCGGAGCGGGTCTTCGGCAGGCCGGGGGCCCACTGGATGAAGTCCGGCTTGGCGATCGGGCCGATCTCGGTGCGGACCCATTTCTCGAGTTCCACACGCAGCTCGTCGGTCGGTTCCACGTCGTTCATCAGGGTCACGTAAGCGTAGATGCCCTGACCCTTGAGCTCATGCGGCATGCCGACCACGGCGGCTTCGGCGACCTTGGCGTGGGCCACGAGGGCGCTCTCGACCTCGGCGGTGCCCATGCGGTGGCCGGAGACGTTGATCACATCGTCGACGCGGCCGGTGATCCAGTAATAGCCGTCTTCGTCGCGACGACAGCCGTCACCGGAGAAGTAATAGCCTTTGTATTG
>NZ_FORH01000007.1 GCF_900113955.1 Celeribacter neptunius
TAACCGCCGGAGCTGTGCACCACGCCCTTGGGTTTGCCGGTGGAGCCGGAGGTATAGAGGATGAACAGCGGGTCCTCGGCATTCATCGGCCGCGGTGGGCAATCCGGGCTGGCGTGTTCCATCAGGTATTTGACATCGACGTCGCGGCCCTGGATCCAGGTGATCTGATCACCGGTGTGCTTGACCACGAGGCAGCGCACCTTGTCGGAACAGTGCAGCAGAGCGGCGTCGGTGTTGGCCTTCAGAGGCGTGCGACGACCGCCACGGGGTGCTGTGTCCGACGTGATGACCAGCTTGGCGCCACAGTCGTTGATGCGGTTGGCCAGCGCGTCCGGCGAGAAGCCGGCGAAGACGATCGAATGGATCGCACCGATCCGGGCACAGGCCAGCATCGCGTAAGCCGCCTCGGGGATCATCGGCAGGTAGATGACGACGCGGTCGCCGCGCATCACGCCCTGAGACAGGAGCACGTTGGCCATGCGGTTCACCTTGTCGGAGAGCTCCTTGTAGGTGATGTGCTGGGCCTCGGCCTCCGGATCGTCGGGCTCGAAAATGATCGCGGTCTGCAAAGAGCGCTTCGCCAGATGGCGGTCGATACAGTTGGCGGAGACATTGAGAACCCCGTCCTCGTACCATTTGATGTCGACGCGGCCGAAATCGAAACAGGTCTTCTTCACCTGCGTATAGGGTTCCATCCAGTCGAGAATCTTCCCCTGTTCCGCCCAGAACGACACCGGATCAGAAACCGAACGCGCGTACATCTCTTCGTACCGTTCGGCGGAAATATGGGCCTTCGAGGCAAAGGCCTCCGAAGGTGGGGTCATCAAAGTGCTGTCGTCAGACATGTCGCCTCCCTAAAGACTGAAATTCACGGCCCGTTTGCGCTCTCCTGGCGCGAACGAAGCTCCTCCTCAATTTCTGGTTTACAGCGTCTGAAGCGAAAAATCCCGTAACTTACGGGGCATTGGGTGGTGGTTTGTGAAGGGCTTCACGAAACTTTACTGTAGTATGTAAATACGTTTACAGCGTTGCCGCGAGAACCTGTCTAAAGTCTATGATTTGTAAGCTGTTAGCCAATGTCATAGCGGCTGTGTTTGCCCGGGGCGCCTGAGCGCAGGAGGGCGGGGCGAGGCGGCCTTTACAGGCTTGCGGCGGTAAATCGTACAGGTGTCGGAGTGTGGGCGCCTTGCTTGCGACCACAAGAAACATCGGCGCAGCTCCGCGAGTCGTGGAGCGTTCACTGCGGTCGGGGAGTGGCTCGCAGGCCACCCGTTGCAATGCGATCGCCCGGCATCCTTGCGGGCGCCGGGCGGGAGTGTGTCAGGCCGAACTGTCGCGCTCAGGAGGCGAGGCGGATGTCATCGTTGTCCTTGGTTGTTTTCAACTGCGCACTGTCACGTTCGAGCGCCGTGGCCTGAGCTTTCAGGGATTGCAGTGCCGCTGTGGTCTCTTCGAACATCGCGGCGTTGTGCTGGGTCACCTGATCGAGCTGGCTGACAGCTGTGGTGATCTCTGCGAGGCCGACCGACTGTTCGGAGGCCGAGGTGGCGATGCCGCTCATCAGGCTGTCCAAGTTTGAGACGAGCGTTTCGATTTCGCTCAGCGCCTCGCCGGACGCGTTCACGAGCTGCACGCCTTCGTCCACCTGTTTTCCGGATGTATCGATCAGCTTGGCGATTTCATTTGCAGCTTCCGAGCTGCGTTGCGCCAGGGCGCGTACTTCTGACGCCACAACGGCAAAGCCCCGCCCGGAATCGCCGGCTCGCGCCGCCTCGACGCCGGCGTTGAGCGCGAGAAGGTTGGTCTGGAAGGCGATGTCGTCGATCACGGACGTGATCTTCGAAATCTGCGACGAGCTTTCGGCAATGTCGCTCATGGCCTTTACGGTCCGCTCAACCACTGTGCGACCGACCGAGGAGCGTTCCTTCGCCTGACCGACGGAGACGGCCGCGTCTTTCGCGCCTTTGGCCGAGTTGTCGACCGACGCGGCCAGCTCGGTGATTGCCGCAGCGGTTTCCTCGAGCGAGGCGGCCTGTGTCTCGGTGCGGCGGCTCAGATCGACCGCTGCGCTGTTGAGATTGTCGGTCTCGCCGAGAATGGTCGCGGCACCTTCGACGATCGAACGGGCCAGTTGTGCAATGGTTTCCACGGCCTGGTTGAAGTCGTTCTGAAGCTTGACGTAGGCTGGCGGGAATTCACCCTCGATGCGAACGGTGAGATCCCCGCGCGACATCGCGCCGAGCGCCGTGGCGAGGCTTTCGACGACGCGCTGTTGCTCTTGCAGATTGCGTTCGCGTTCGCGTTCGGCGGCTTCACGGGCCTGTTCCTTCTCAAGCCGGGCCGTTTCCTGATCCTGACGGCGTTGTTCTTCGGCCTGTTCCTCGCGCAGTTTGACCTGACGTTCGCGTTCGGCATTCTCTTCGCGTTCGTGTGCGAGCTCGGCATCCTTGGCGGCCTGAGCTTTTTCGAGCTCCTCGCGTTCGACAAGCGCCTGACGGAACACTTCGAGCGTACGGGCGATCTCGCCGATCTCGCTTTGCGAATGGGTCATCGGCACGTCGCTTTCACGATCTCCATCGGCCATATCGGCCATGCGCGACTTGATCGCGTTCAGCGGGTGGGTGACGGAGCGCACCAGCAGGGTGGAAATGGTCACCAGGATCAGCAGCGCGGCCAGAAGAATCCCGTTGCCGACAAGGCGCATATGGGCCAGATCTGCCTTGATGTCGGAGAGGTAGGAACCGGTGCCGACATACCAGCCCCAGGGTTCGAAACCTTTGACGTAGCTGATCTTCTCTTCATCTCCATCGCCATCGGGTTTCGAGAAATAATAGGTCAGCGCACCGCTGCCCTGTGTTGCGACGATGTCTTTCATGGCGCCGAAGATCTTGGTGCCGCGGGTGTCGGCGTAACCGGATTGATCCTGACCGTTCATCTCCGGTTTCATCGGATGCGCCACCATGCGATTGTTCATGTCCAGCGCGAAGAAATATTCATTGCCATTGTAGCGCATGGCCATCAGCTCGTTTTGCCCGAGCATCATGGCGTGTTCGCGGGTGAGCTCGCCTTTCCGGACGTTCTCTTCCAGCAGTTCGAGGCTCGCGACAGCGGTATCCACAACGTCACTCAGGTGCTGTTTGCGCATGTCCAGAGCGGAATTATAGGCAATGTTGAGGATGAGTTGTGACAGGACGGCAATCATGATCACAGCGACGGCAACGATGGCGTAGATGCGAACGGAGAGTTTGGATAGCAAAGAGCTCAGCATTGTCGACCTCATGTCTTTCGTCGAATGGACAGTGGTCTGCACAATGTGGGGAAACCCCTTAATTTTGGGTTTAGCTCTGAGAAATATGCAAATGTCAGGTCGCAATTCATCCGAGCCGATTTCCCATGACGCTTTGCCTCAAGGGGCTGTGGTCTAGGGTATCGGCGCCGCACAGATTTGGGCCTCCCTCAGGTCGGCTTTTTAGAGAAAGTATTCCAAATACCATATGTATCATGAGGTTGGATGGAGGTTGATACATGCGAGGGAATGCGCTCGCCGCGACCGAAAGCCGCTCGGCCAAACCCGTTTTGGGGGCGCACTGGCTGTTTCGGTAAATGTGCATGCGGGATTGCGAAAGCCCGGGGAGGATGACCGGACGGTGCTAAGCCCTTGCAGCTGATTCTACATGTGAGACGGGCGCGCGATCGGGGCTGATCTTTTCTGTGACCACAGTGATCGGCGCTTCACGGAGCGGGAATGTCATGGGCAGAGGGCGTGAAATCGCTGCCCGATGTGACATGTCCATCGGGCAGCCAGAGACCGGCGGTTCTCGGGGATCTGGGGACCCGAGCCGCCGGGTGTTTCGCAGGAGCCGCGGCGATTACGTCTGTTGGCCCGCGTCCAGAAGCGCATTGGCGCGGGCGAGGATGGCTGCACCGTCGAGCCCGCGATCGTTGAGCTTCTGGGTCCATTCCGCATAGACGGGTTCCGCCATGGCGCGCCAGCTTGCCACCTCTTCGGCGGAAATCTCACCGATGGTGTTGCCCTGGGCGATCACCGCCTCCTTGCCTTTCTGCTCGAACGCGTCGAATTGACGACCGATGCGCTGCGACAGCGCCATGCCGGAGGCGTCATCGATCACCTTGCGCAGATCGTCGGACAGGCCGTCATAGGCGCGCTGGTTCATGATCAGAGAAAACGTGTTGGCATAGAGGCCACGGGCCGCCGGTGCAGGGGCGGAGGTGAACTTGGTCAGCTCCTGCAGCTTGAAGGCGGGCACCACCTCATAGGGCAGGCAACAGCCGTCGATGACACCGTTCGACAGACCCACGACCATTTCGGTCACCGGGAAGAACACGGTCTCCACCCCCATCATGTCGAGCATCTTTCCGACCGCCTGATTGGGCGCGCGCAGCTTTTGCCCCTTCAGGTCGGCGGCGGTCTGGATCAGCCCCTCGCGGGTGTGGAACTTGCCGCCATCATGGGTGTGAAAGGCGAGCGTCTTGGTGCCCGGGTATTCGCCCTGACCGAATTCGTCCATCAGCTTGTGCATGACGATCGAGGTCTTTTCGGCATTGGTCACCATGAACGGGAGCGCCAGGGTTTCGGCCACCGGGAAGCGATCCGGTGAATAGACCGGCAGGGTCCAGCTGATGTCGCAAATGCCCTGACGCACCTGATCGGGGAGCTGGCCGGGTTTGCCGCCAAGCTGCATCGAGGGGTAGAGCTCGATATTGATCGCGCCTTCGGAGGCGGTGCGGATTTCCTCGATCCACGGCTCGAAGAATTGCGTGTTCATCGGCGCTGGCGCGGGCAGCATGGAATGCAGGCGCAGCGTCACCTCGGCGGCATTGGCACGCGTCAGGAAGGCCGGCGTCGCGAGCGCCGCGCCCATCCCGGCCAGAACGGTCCGGCGTGTCATGCCCGGCTTCACCGGGCCCGGTTTCATAGAATTCGTCATGTCTTTCCTCCCTTTGGTCTCCGGCCTCCTCTGCCGGAGTTGCGTTTCGGGCCTTGTGGCCCTGTTGTCCGTCCTGCGCTGGCCGTTCCTCACCCGGCCAGCGCAGCGAAGTCTTCGAGCATCAGGGGAGTGCCCTGTCCCATGGCCTTGCGGCTTCTCATATGCACCTTGGCATTGTTGACGGTTTCCACCGCCGTCACCCGCTCGCCATCGAGGCGCAGCATGGTGCCGTCGGGCAGTTCCTCGGCGCGATCTTCCGGCGCGGCGAGACCTGCGATCTGCAACTTCCAGTCGGCCTGATCGGACCAGAACCATGGTACGGCACGGTAGGGGGCTTGCGCGCCTTTGATCAGCCGTTTGGCGATATGGCGGGCGTGATCGGTGGCCGCTTGCACGCTTTCAAGCCGCACCAAGCGGCCGCTGAATGGATCGGGGAAGCTGGCGCAATCGCCAAGCGCCGAAATGGCGGGGTCCTCGGTCAGAAGCTGTGTATCGACCTTGATGCCATTCTCGATGCTGAGCCCGGCCTCGGCGGCCAGCTCGGTATTCGGTACGACGCCCGCCGACAGAAGCGCGAAATCGCAGGCGATGCTTTTGCCACTGGCGAGCGTGAGGCCCTTGGCGGAGATCTCCGCCACCGGGTCGGCGAGCCTGAGCATGGTGCCGAGCGCGCGGTGTTTCTCGGCGAAACGTTCCGACATCTGCGCGGAGACGGCGCGGGCCATCAGCCGCGGCGCGGCTTCCGCCACGCTCACCTCGAGCCCGGCGGCGCGGGCCACGGCGGCAAATTCCAAGCCGATGAAGCCGCCGCCGATCACACCGACGGAAGACGCGCCGGAGAGGGCCGCGCGCAGAGCCTTCGCATCGGAGAGGCTGCGCAGATCGAGGCAATGTTCAATCCCGGGCAGGGGCGGGCGCAGGTTGCGGGTGCCCGTGGCGAGGATCAGATGATCATAGGCGACGGGCTCGTCGTCGACCATGACCCGCTGCACCGCCCGGTCGATCGCCTCGACGCGGCTTCCCATGCGCAGGGTGATGCCCTGAGCGTCGTAGAAGCTTTCAGGCCGCAGCGGCAAGATCGTCGCGTCGCCGGTTTTCATATAGGTTTTCGACAGCGGCGGGCGCTGATAGGGCAGCTCCGGCTCATCGCCGATCAGGACGATCTCGCCCGCGAAACCTTCCTGACGCAATGACGCGGCGGCCTGAAACCCGCCTTGCCCGGCGCCGATGATGACGATGCGTTTCAGCTCTGTCGCGGCCATCACTCATCGGCCTCCGGCAGATGCACCACGAGCCCGTCGAGCGCCTCGCTGACCTTGATCTGACAGGTCAGCCGCGAGGTCGGGCGGACCTCCGCCTCTGCACAGTCGAGCATGTCTTCTTCGCCCTCGCTGGCCGTGCCGGTGCGGTCGTCATCGACATAGCAATGGCAGGTGGCACACATCATCGCGCCGCCGCATTCGGCGAGGATGCCGTCGATGCCATGGGCCAGCGCAACCTGCATCACGCTTTTGCCCGTTTCTGCCTCGACGGTCTGGCGGCGCCCGTCGGGCTGGACGAAAGTAATCTTCGCCATTGAGTCATGTCCTCTCGGTTTCAGGCTCAGTTCAGGGTAACCGGCAGGTTCAACGGGCCGCGGAAACCGAAGCCGCTCCAGATCACGCGTGCGGGATCTGCGAGTGTCATATTCGGAAAGCGGTCGAACAGGAGCGGCAGCATGATCTGGCCCAGGGTGCGCCGTGCCACCTGGGCGCCGGCGCAGTGATGCGGGCCGGAGCCGAAAGCCTGATGCGGGTGTTTGTCGCGGAACACGTTGTACTCTTCGCCATCCGCGCCATAGATCGCCTCGTCACGGTTGGCGGAGGCCTGAATGGTCATCACCGTCTCACCAGGACCGATCAGATGGTCGCCGATCTGCACCTCCTGCGTGGTGCGCCGACCCGAGACCTGAATCGGGGCGACCCAGCGCACGCCCTCCTCGAACGCATCGAGCCAGACGTCCTGACGTTTCACCTCGTCGAGCTGATCCGGGTTGGTCAGGAGCCCGTAGACGATGGTGGCGAGCGCATCGCGGGGTTCGTTGATACCGCCGCCGATGGCGATCTTGATATTGGCATACATCTGGCTCATCGGGATCGGGTTGCGCCCGTTGAGCATCACCGAGAAGGCGGAGTTGTTGGGCTGCTCCGTGTGGCGCGGAATCACCCGTTCGAACAGGGCGTTCATCTCGGCATTGGCCTCGTCCGAGAGGCGGAACAGCTCCGGGTCCTCGCCGAAATTGCCGGCGCCGTCGATCAGACGTTGCGACCAGCGCTGCATCTCTTCGTCCGAGGCCTCTTCGAGCCCGAGCATATGCGCCAGAATGCGCGCGGCGATCGGGCCGCAAAGATCCTTGAACAGATCCACGGTCTCGCCGCGCGGCAGGCGGGAGACATAGTCCTCGGCCAGTTTCGTATAGAGCTCGCCCCAGTCGGTGCGGATCACCTTGGGCGAGAATGACGGCTGCATCGCCATGCGTTCGGCGCGGTGTTCATCGCCATCCTTGCGCATCAGCGTATGGGCCTGAAATGCTGGTTTCATCGGTGTCATCGGATCGTCGGAGCTGAAAATCTCCGGCGTTTCCTTGATCCATTTGGTGTGTTCGGCACGGGTGACGAAAATCCGGTTGGTCTGGGCGACGCGGACCACCGGGGTCTCGGCGCGCATGCGTTTGTAAATCGGATAGGGGTCACGGGTCAGGTCGGCCAGGGTGACCGCCTCGTTCACGGGTAGATCGAGCATCTACAGATCTCCTCCCAAAGCTGTAGTGGCCCGAGCTAATCAGTGTGGATTCCATCAATCAATACGATCAGATAGATTGTCAGGATCTGATTTTCAGATCGTAATGCGAGAGGCGTGCGCGCAAGGAGAGGGGCGATGAACAAGGTCACGGACCCGATGGCGACGGACTTCCGGGCGCTGGATGTGCTGCTCCGGGTCTATCGGCTCGGATCGTTCACCCGGGCGGCGGAGGATCTGGAGATGAACCAGTCGGTGGTGAGCTACACGATCGACAAGCTTCGCGGCGTGTTCGACGATCCTTTGTTCGTGCGTGAGGCACGGCGCCTGATCGCCACGCCGCGTTGCGAAGAGGTGGTCACGGAAGCGGCAGAGCTGCTCGAACGGTTTTCGCAGCTGACGGCGACGCAGGATTTCGACCCGAAACAAAGCACCGAGACGGTGACGATCGCCTGCAACTATTATGAGCGTGAGCTGATCATCCCGCATCTCATACATGCAATCCGGGCCGAGGCGCCGAAGCTCAGGATCGAGATTGTCGATTCCTCCTATCTCGGCCATGACAAATTGCTGCGGATGGAGGCGGACCTGCTGATCGGTCCCTTCGTGCAGCTGGGCGCCGCCTTCTATGCCCGGGCGCTCTATGACGACCATTATGTCTGCATGATGGACCCGGCGCATCCGATGGCGAAAGCCGCGCTGAGCATGGAGGAATATCTGCCGCTCGATCATGTTTACATCACCTACGGCGGCAAGTGGAAATCGCGCTACATGCAGGAGCTGGAGCGGCAGGGGCACGAGATCTCGATCGCCATTCGCACCCCGAGCCCGGCGGGGATTCAGACCCTGATCGCCGGGTCCGAGCTGGTCGCCACAGTGCCGGAACGGCTGTCGCGCAAGCTTGGCCAAGGGCTGCACATTGCGCGCTGTCCCGTGCCGACCCCGGTCCAGATCCAGATGGTCTGGACCGCCCGGACCCATCGCTCGCAGATGCATCAATGGGTGCGGGATCTCGTCGTGCGCGCGACGCGCGGGGTCTGAGGCGCAGGGGGGCATGTGCTTTCGGCCGGGCATGTGCCGACGTTGATGCTGCCGTCTTCGTTGTAGGGATCTTCACAGATCTTCATGGAAAATAAGGGTTTGTCGGCTGCACGATCGGTCATCTGGGCCGGTCGCTGGCGCCGGGGCCGATCATTCGTGCTGTCTCGATTTCTGCAAATACTGTTGATAATTAAATTAGTTGATATATAAACCAAATAAAAGGGAGGAAGAAAGATGGTCAAACTCATCTTCGAAACCGCACAGGGCCAGAGGCGCGAAGTTGACGCGCGGGCCGGCGACAACATCATGTTCACGGCGGTGAGCCATGGTGTCGATGGCATTGTCGGGGAATGTGGCGGTGCGGCCATGTGCGCGACCTGTCATGTCTATCTCGACCCGGCTTTCGCCGCGGTACTGACACCCAAGCAGGAGATCGAGACCGAAATGCTCGACTGTGCCGCGGCCGAGGTGACCGGGGCAAGCCGTCTCGGCTGTCAGGTTCAGATCACACCGGAGATGGAGGGCATGGTGGTGCGCCTGCCGGAAGCGCAATACTGAGGCTTGGGTCGCGGGTCAGTCGGTTTCCGTCGTCTTGTGCATCAGATCGCGGTCGAGTTTTTCGACCTTCGGCAGATTGTCGGCCAGCCGCTGCAACAGGTCAAACAGGGTCGCGCGCTGCGTCTCGTCCAAGCCGTCGAGCAGGGCCGCCTCGCGCCGATAGGCGATCTCGATGATCTCGTCATGGACCTTGGCGCCCTGTTTGGTGAGCCACAACAGCCGCTTTCCGGTGACCAGGCGCGCGACGGCCAGCCCCTGTTCCTCAAGCTTGCGGGTCGAGCGGCTGACCACGGATTTGTTCATCGCGACCATTTCCGAGACCCGGAGCGCCTGGATGCCCGGTTCATTGCGCAAGGCCGACAGGATGCGCCATTCGTTGAGGCCGAGATCGAAGAGCGAGAGATAGAGCTGAGACGCGCCCCAGGACAGGCGGTTGTTGATCAGTGACAGGAAATAGGGGGCATAGCTTTCCGCCCGCACCGAGAGATCGCGTTCAGTGACAATTTCCGGTTCGGACATGGCGGGGCTCCTGATTGTTCCGACATGGATAGCGAAGCCCGAGTTTAATTGCAAACTGCTCGAGGCCGATATGGCCCATAATAAAGAGACCGGGCGCACCGGCGCTGCGTTCAAGGGAGGAGAAACGCATGAAGAAATTGATCAATGATGTGCCGGCCGTGGTGCCGGAGGCGCTAAAGGGGCTGGTGAGGTCTTCGGTCGGGCTCCGGCTGATCGAGGGCACGACCACGGTGGTGCGCGCCGATCTCGAGACGGTGCTTGCGGCGGGCAAGGTGGCGCTGATTTCCGGCGGCGGCTCCGGTCATGAGCCGGCCCATGCCGGCTATGTTGGGCCGGGCTTGTTGAGCGCGGCGGTGGCCGGCGACGTCTTTGCCTCGCCCTCGACCGATGCGGTGCTCACCGCGATCCGCGCTGTGGCCGGGTCGGGGGGCGTGCTTCTGATCGTCAAGAATTACACTGGCGACCGGCTGAATTTCGGTCTGGCGGCGGAAATCGCGCGCAGTGAAGGGGTCGAGGTCGATCTGGTGATCGTCGACGATGACAGCGCGCTGGGCACGGCGGAGGAAACCGCGGGGCGGCGCGGCATCGCCGGCACGGTGTTCGTCCACAAGATCGCCGGTGCCGCCGCCGAAGCCGGATTGCCGTTGGCCGAGGTCAAGCGCCGGGCCGAAGCGGCGGTGGCGGCGACCGGTTCGATGGGCGTGGCGCTCTCCCCCTGTATCGTCCCGGCCGCCGGGACGCCGAATTTCGAACTCGGCGCCGGCGAGATCGAGATGGGTCTGGGCATTCATGGCGAGGCCGGGCTGGAACGCGGGCCGCTTTTGCCAGCGCGGGCGCTGGCCCATGCGCTGGTTGACAAGATCGTCACGGATCGGGGGTTTGCCGCGGGTGAGCGGGTCGCGCTTCTGGTCAACAACCTCGGTGCAACGCCGCCGATGGAAGTGTCGATCATGGCCGGGGATGCACTCGATGCCTGCGCCGCCGCCGGGTTGGCGGTCGAGCGGATCTGGGCCGGGACCTTCCTGACCGCGATCGACATGGCCGGGGTGTCGCTGTCGCTGATGCGGCTCGACGCGGCGCGGCTCGATGCGCTTGACGCCATGGCCATGGCGCCGGCCTGGGCACTGCCCGGCCATCCGGGCGAGCCGGTCACGCTGCCTGTCTCGCTGCCGGGGCCGCAAACCCCCGTGGCGAAAATCTCGGCGGAGCAGGGCGATCTCGGCAGCGTCGCCGCGATCATGGCGGCTTGCCGGGCTCTGATCGCGACGGAACCGGAATTGACCCGTATGGATCAGATTGTCGGCGATGGCGATATCGGTCGTTCTCTGGCCGGTGGGGCGGAGGCGCTGATCGCGGCTGAGAGCGAGTTGAAGCCCCTCTCCGGAGCAACGCTTTGGCTGCGGGTGGGCGCGATCATCCGCGCCTCCACCGGCGGCACCTCCGGACCGCTCTATGCCATTCTGGCCACCGGCGCGGGCAATGCCCTGAACGCTGCCGGGCCGGAGCCATTGACGCAGCTCACCGACGCATTTGCCGCGGGTGTCGCCGCGTTGCGCGCCCTGGGCGGGGCCGTGCCGGGGGATCGCACCATGGTTGATGCCCTGGCCCCGGCCGTGAAAGCCATGCGACAGGCGCAGGATATCAAGAGTGCCCTGCGTCTTGCCTCTGAAGCGGCGGAGCTTGGCGCGGCGGCGACCGCCGAGATGGCGCCGCGACTTGGCCGGTCGAGCTATGTCGGGGCGCGGGTCCTGGGCCATCGCGATCCCGGGGCGCAGGCGGTGGCGATCTGGCTTGCCGCAGCTGCCGAAGCCATGGCGTGACAGAGGCTGGATCAGCCGTTCTGTCGAGCGGCTGCAAAATACAAGTTGCAAATTAAATTTGTTGAACATTAAACTGAATTCGGGAGGAGCTCATGCTCGAAACGCAGGACAATCAGGGGGGCATGCACGGCCGCCCGGTGTTGGACGTCGATCCGTTCAGCCAGGAGGCGCGTGACAATCCGGAGGCCTTCGACCGTGCGGTGCGCGCGGCGGGACCGGTGGCCTGGATTCCGAAATACGGGGTCTGGATCACCGGGCAGGACGCGGTGGTGCGCGAGGTGTTTTCCGACTGGCGGCGGTTTTCCTCGGCCTATGGCACCGGCATGACCAATGTCATCCGCGAGGAGCCATGGCGCAAGCCTTCGGTCATTCTCGAAGCCGATCCGCCGGTGCATACGCCGAACCGCAAGGTGCTGTCGCGGGTGCTTTCGGTGCCCGCGCTGCGCCGGCTCGAGGCGGATTTCAAACGCGAGGCGGAGCGCATGGTCGATGCGCTGGTGGAACGGCGCCGCTTTGATCTGGCGGAGGATCTGGCCTTTGCCTTCCCGTTCAAGGTCCTGCCCGATGCGGCGGGTTTGAGCCCCGACGGGCGGCATCATCTGATGCCCTATTCGACCCTGAATTTCAACGCGATGGGCCCCAAGAACGCGCTTTATCAAGAGGCCCGCCGGGTGGTCGAGGAACAGGGCACGTTCGAGTATGTCAGCGCCCAGATGCGCGAGGAAAACATCCGGCCGGGCAGTTTCGGAGCAGAGATCTACGCCGCCGCTCATGCAGGCGAGATCACCATGGAAGAGGCCGGCATGTTGGTGCGGGCGTTCATTTCGGCGGGGATCGACACGACGGTGTTCGGCATCGGTATGACGCTGGTGGCTCTGCTGGAGCGGCCGGAACAATGGGACATGCTGCGGGCCGATCCGGAGCTGGCACGCCCGGCCTTTGAGGAAGGGTTGCGGTTCAACGCGCCGAGCCCGGTGATCGGGCGCACGACCTCGGGGCCGACCGAGCTGGCCGGGGTGCAGCTCGGCGGCGAGGAAAAGGTGCTGATGTGGCTCGCTGCGGCCAATCGCGATCCGGCGCGCTGGGAGCGCCCGGACGAATATGACATCACCCGCCGCCCGGTCGGGCATCTGGCCTTCGGTGTCGGTGTGCACGGCTGTGTCGGGCAGATGGTCGCCCGGCTCGAGGCCGAGGCGGTGCTGCGGGCGCTGGCGGCCCGGGTGAAACGCATCCATCTGACCGGTGCGCCGGAAAAGGTGAATATCAACTGGCTCAGAGGGTATCATTCGATCCCGGTGGAGGTGGAGCCGGCGTAATCAGAATCCCAAAAGGGACATGTAAAGGACTGAACTGAACCAAGCACATGCAAGCGCCGGAGGAGGGCGCGCGCAAGGGAGGAAACGCATCATGAAACTGACAGTAGGATTCTGCGCCATTGCAGGATTGGCGATCGGGGGGAACATCACCCCGGTCATGGCCGAAACGCCGATCTACGGGTCCTGGCCACCGGCCTCGGATTATCTCAACACCGATACATTGCCCGCGGCTTTTTCGATGATCGAAGAAGAGACCGGGGGCGATGTCACCTGGGATCTGATCGCCGGCGGGCAATTGGCGGATGGCCGTGGCTCTCTGGCCGCGGTGGGCGACGGGCTGATGCAGGGCGGGTTGCAGATCCCGGTCTATACGCCCGGGGCGATGCCCTCGCTGACGATGCTCTATTCCGTCGTGGTGCCGGGCAATGACCCGGTGGCTGTCGCCGGCGCGGTGAGCGAGACGCTGTTTCTCGACTGTGCCGAATGTTTGGCGGAGGAGAAGGAGAACAATGTCCTGCCGCTCGGGCCCTTCGCCTCGGCGTCCTATCGTCTGATGTGCACCGAACCGGTGGCATCGATGGCGGATCTGAAAGGCAAACGCATCCGCGCCACCGGCGGCTATGCGGAAATGGCGGCGATGGGCGGGGCGACGCCGATGGCGGTGACCCTGACCGAGGCGGTGAGCCTGTTGCAGCGTGGCGGGCTCGATTGCCTGATGGCGGCGCGCGAATGGCTTCAGACCTACGGCTATGGCGAATACGCGAAACAGGTGACCGACCTGCCTCTGGGCGTGGCCTCTCCTGCCGTCGGGCTTTTGATGAACCGCGAGGCCTTCCTCGATATGTCGCCGGAGGCGCAGCAGGCGCATCTGCGCGCCTCGGCCTATGTGACCGCCAAGCATACGATCGGCAATTATGTCGAGCGCGATCAGGAAAGCTTTGCCCATCAGCAGGCCGAAATGGGGGTAGAGCTGGTCGCTCCGGGCGCAGATCTCACCGCGATGGTCGGCGGGTTCATCGAGGAGGACAAGGCGCGTCTGATCGAGAATGGCAAGGCGCTCGGCCTCAAGGACCCGGCCACCCTGATCGACAGCTATCTTGCCAATGTCGAGAAATGGCGCGGCTATTCGGCCGAGATCGACGGGGATGTCGAGGCTTTCGCGGCCAAGCTCTGGGATGAGGTCTATTCCAAGCTCGATCCGTCCAGCTTGTGAGACATGTCGAGACCATGTGTGTCTCGTGAGCTCGCGGGTCAGCGCATGTTGCTGGCCCGTTCCGATCTATCGTCGAAATATCCATAGTCGAAATACGAGGGCTTTGATGAAACCTCTGCAGAAATTTGCGACGGGGCTGGCCGATCTGTTGTTCTGGATCGCGCTGGGCGCCGGGGCGCTGATGATGACCCATGTCACGGTCGATGTGATCTCGCGCACCCTGTTCAACCATCCGTTGCCGGGGACAGGCGAGATCACCGCCTCCTATTACATGATCGCCGTGGCCTTTCTGCCGCTGGCCTGGGTGAGCTGGCGCGATCAGCATGTGACAGCGGATCTTTTCGTCAGCCAGATGGGGCCGCGCCTGCAAAAGCTGGTGGCGCTGCTCACCGATCTTCTGGCCATCGCCTATGTCTCGACCTTCGTCTGGCAGACCTGGCTCTCGGCCCTCTCAAAGACCAGACGCGGCGAAGTCTGGGAGATTTTCGGGGGCTATCTGCCGATCTGGCCGACGCGCTGGCTTTTGCCGATCGGTGGTGCTGCAATGGTGCTTGTGCTGGTGATCAAGCTCCTGCTGCGCCTGTCCGGCGGGGATACGCCGCGACAGGCACCCGATGCCGCCCCGGATCTGCCCAGTTCGGAAGGGGTGTGATATGGAGACGCTCTATTTCGGGCTGGCGACGCTGGCGATCCTGTTGACCCTGATCGGGCTGCGTGTGCCGATCGGCGTGGCGTTGGGCGTCGTCTCGCTCGGCGGGCTGGCCTATGTGCGCAACGTGCCGATTGCCCTGTCGATCCTGCGTGAAACGCCGTTTTCCTTTGCCGCAAGCTGGGACCTGACCGCGATCCCGATGTTCCTGCTGATGGGGGCGATCGCCAACCAGTCGGGGATTTCCTCGGCGCTGTTCCGGGCGGCACGGCTGTGGTTCTCGGCCCTGCCCGGCGGGCTGGCGGTGGCGGCCAATATGGCCTCGGCCGGGTTTGCGGCGGCCTGCGGCTCTTCGTTGGCTTCGGCCGCCGCGATGGGCCGGCTGGCGATCCCGGAAATGCTGCGCGCGGGTTATGACAAGGGGTTGGCCACAGGTGTCGTGGCTTCTGCCGGCACCTTGTCGGCGCTGATCCCGCCCTCGATCCTGCTGGTGCTCTACGGCGTCTTTGCCGAGGTCTCGATCTCGCGCCTGCTGATCGCCGGTGTGATCCCGGGGCTTTTGACCGGGGCGGCCTATGTCGTGATGATCCTGATCCGATGCAAGCTCAACCCGGCACTGGCGCCGAAGCTCGATGCTGAAGACCTGGCCACGCTCAAACGCGATCGCATGTCGTCGCTCAAGGAAACCTGGCCGCTCGCCGTGCTCATTCTCGGCATCATCGGCGGGCTTTACGGTGGCATCGTGACCCCGACCGAGGCCGGAGGTGCCGGTGCCGCCCTGGCGCTCGTGATCTCGCTGGTGCAGCGCCGGATGAGCCTGCGACGCTTCATCGAAGCGTTGAAAGAGGCGATGGCGGTGACGGCGCAGATCTTTTTTGTCGGCATGGGCGCGGTGATGTACACGCGGCTTTTGTCGCTGACCGGGGTCTCGGGGCTTCTGGTCGATATGATCGGCGGCTGGGCCGGCGATCCGCTGTTGATCGTCATCGCCCTGTCGGTGATCTATCTCGTCCTCGGCATGTTCCTCGATCCTCTCGGGATCATGCTGATCACCATGCCGGTTTTCCTGCCGATGATCGATACGCTCGGGCTGGATCTGATCTGGTTCGGCATCATCGTGGTGAAATATATCGAGATCGGCATGATCACACCGCCGATGGGGATGAATGTTTTCGTGGTCAAATCCGTGGTCGGCGATCAGGTGCCGATCTGGACGATCTTTCGCGGCGTCGGCTGGTTCCTCGCCTGCGAGGTCGTGGTGATGGTGCTGCTGATCGCTTTCCCTTCGATCACTTTGTTCCTGCCGGATCTGATGCGTTGAGACGCGTCGGGGCAACGGAGAGGGAAAAGTGGCGAGCGAAGCGCCCACCGCATTGCGGTGGGCGCCGGTTCGGGCGCTTATGGTTCGCCCCAGAGCTGCAGCGCCAGACGTCCGTTGGCGCCGATCGCGGAGGTCAGAAGATCCTCGGACTGCTGGCCCTCGACCGCCATGAGGCTCGGCGTGCTGTCGATCATCGGCGTGGTGTCTGAGCTGCTGTGGCGATGCCGGATGAAATTGTCGGAATCATCGGGCGCGCTCCAGGTGCTGACGATGATCCGGCCATTCTCCGAATAGCGGATGGCCGTTGCCAGCTGTTGCGAAAAGCCTTCGGTCACCGTGACGATATCCGGGCTGTGGCTCATCCGGGGTCCCTCGAGCCCGCTGTCGCCCATGCGGCGCGGCCGCGCCGGGTCGTCGACTTCGAAACAGGTGAGCCAGAGCCGTCCGGTCGCCTCATCGCGCGCGGCCGTCACCACGCGTCTCTGCTCGCGGCCGCGTGTGAGCGCCGCGATTCCGGGCCGTCCGGTGATCGTCCGATCGGCGATGCCGCCCTGTCGCCGTACCTCGCGCCGTCCGAAATTGCCGGTCCAGAGATCCATGCTGAGCTGGCCTTCACGGGTCCGGAAGGCCGTGGCGATCACCACCTCATTCGGAGCGTCTTCACCGGCAAGGCCGTAGATCTCATCCACCGGTGACACGAGACAGGCTCGGCCGTGGTCGTGGATCGGACCGCTGGTCTCGGCACTGCCGTAGCGGCGAAACCCGCTGGAAGAGCTGTATTCGACGAGATCGACCTTCATGCGGCCGTTCTTGATCTTGAAACAGACACACATCTGACCGCCCCCCAGAGCGATGATATCGGGTTGCGAATAGACATCGCCGTAAATATCGCCGCTGTCGGCAATCCGTTCCGGCTGTTCGTTCTCGACCGACCAGGCGATCAGCTTCAGCCGTTTGCTGCCGGTGCCGCGCACGGCTGCGATCACCGTGCCATCGGGCAGGGTACAGCAGGCCGCCGGAAAGGATGTCTCGCCGGTCGCCCCATCCTGCGAGCGGCGGCGGATCGGTCGGGCGTCATATTCGAAAATCGCCGGGTAGATCTGGTGTCCGCTGCGCGCACGCAACGCGCAGAAGGCCAGATCTCGGCGCCCGCCCATGGTGGCCGGGGTGAGCACCGGTCGATCCGCCAGAAGGCCGGTGGCGTCGTCGGGCGCTTCGCTGATCAGCTTGAGCGGCGTGTCCAGCTTCTCGGCCCCGCTGGGCGCTTCAAGCCCCTCGTCGCGCCAGACCTGAAGCAGGAAATGTTCGAAATTCTCAGGGCTGCGCCGGGCCTTGCCGGGATCTTCGCGCGCCAACCGGCGGGCGAGGTCCTCGCCATAGACAGTCTGTCTGCCGATCTTCTGGTCCGACAACCATTCGTGCAGCAATTCATGCACCAGGATGGCGGCGCGATCTTCGGCATCTTTCTTGGCCCATTCGGGGAAAAGCTGAAACCGGTTCGGTGACAGGAAATAGCCCGGATTGCGACCATTGGTTCCCGACCCCGCGTGACGCTGTTCGCGCATCCTGAGATGCAGCCGGTTGTCGCGCAACCGCCGGTGCGCGCGTTCCAACCGGTGCCGCGTCGAGCGGATCTGGACCACGGTGGAGGCCTTGCCGAAATAGAGCGGTGCGAGCGCATCGCGGCGCCAGCGGTCGAGTTTCCCGGCATTGCGATTGGCGCCCAGGATCGTGCGCAAATGTCTGAGCCCGGCCGCGGCCATGCGTTGTGCGCGGGCGACATCCTCTTTCAGGATGGCCTCGACATCGCCGCGATCGAGAGTACTGAATTCCGGATGCATTTCAAATGCGGCGATGAATTCATCGGATGAATTCTCCCAGTCGATGGTTGGATTTTTCATCAATTCGTCCTTTCACTAAACCTATCAACATCATTACGCGCGCCAGGCCCGTTGATCGTGCGAGAGGCTGCTGGCGCTTTTCCGGCAAATTGTGAGGGAAGAGAGGCATGTTGTGACATGCGTATCGGGTCCCGATGGCCGGCCCCATGAGCTTAGGGCGCGGGGACCGGGCCGGGATGCGTGGCGTCACCCGATTTTGATCGCTGAGCCACCCATTTTTCAGTCGGGTGTGCCCCCGTCTTTCGGCGTGGTCTGGGCTGCGAGGATGGAGGGTTCGCTCTTCACCCGGAGCAGCACCTCGATCCGGTTCTTGACCTGAAGCTTCGAGAGGATGGTCGAGATGTGATTTTCGACCGTGCGCCGCGAGCGGTTCATCGCCTCGGCGATTGCCGCGTTGCTGCGGCCCTCGACGAGATGGCCCAGAACGATCTGTTCCTTGGCGGTCAGCCCATAGGGATGCGCCCTTGCCGCGCGATAGGGGCCGCGTTCGATCGGCGGCAGGGCCTGGTGTTCCGCGCCCGGACGGTTACGAAGAAAGCGCCTGGCCGCGAGGGTTCCGAAGGTGCGAAAGGCCCGATCCGCTTCGGCCATCGCCCCGGGCCTGTCGCTGATCAGCCGGAGCCAGGCCGCCAGATAGGCCGAGCCTTCGTCCAGCAGGGCGGTATGGGCGGCCTCGTCACGACCCTCGAGAAGATGCCGGAACGGCGCGGGCAGGGCGTCCGGCGCGGCGTTGCGCCCGCCGCGACCGGCAATATGCAGCCAGAACAGCACCTCGCCGCGCTTGCGCGGGCTCAATTGCGCGGGATCGATCCCGGCGAGACGCTGTTCCGCCACGCCGGTGCGATCCGGCGCGTTTGTGAGAATCGCACGTTCAATCTCCGCCACCAGCAAGGGCACGATATATTGCGGCTCCCCGATCCGCTCCGCCGCTTCCAGCGCTTCTGACAGCACCGTGTCGGCGGTGGCATCGCCCAGGCGGATCAGCGCCCGCGCCAGACAGATCAGCGCTGGCATGCGCATCAGAAGCGTCAGGTTCTCGCGCGCCAGAACGTCCCGGGCAATGCGGATGGTGTCCTCGTAACGGTCCTGTTCAAACCGCAGCTGCGCCTTGCGCCCGACCAAGTAATAGGTCCAGGAATCGAGATCGTGCCCCGAGTCAAAAGCGATCCCGGCCTCGATCAGCGCGTCGGCGCGTGCCAGCGCGCGCAGTTCGATCAGACATTCCGAGAGGTTGGTGTAGACCCGCGCGGCATCCTCGTGAAACCCGTGCTCCAGCGCCAGTGACAGGCTCTGACGCAGGAGCGCTTCGCCCTCCAGATCGCCGCGAAACAACATCGCGGAGCCGGTGGTGTTGAGCGCATGGACGAGGATCTCATCATCGCCGATCTCACGCGCCAGCGCAATCGCGCGCTGCCCCCAGTCGATCGCCTCACCCATATGGTCTTTCAGCATGAAATACTGCGCCCGCAAGGCGAAGGCCCAGGCTTTGGCCGGCGAGGGGCCTTCGGTGTTCAGGAGATCCAGCGCCTGGTGAATGCGTTGCTCGGCCTTTTCGCTTTCGCCGCGATACCAGTGGATCCGCGACAGCCAGCGCAGGTTCTCGCCCGCCCGGTCGGTGCGGCCGAGCGCCTGCCACAGGGCAAGCGCATGCTCGCGTGCGGCAATCACCTCTGTGTCCATGGCGCGTGACAGACCCGATTCATAAGCCCATCGCTCATGGATTTCGGCGGATATTTCCGGCTGCAGCTGCCCGGCCCGCTGCAGTGCATGGGCGAAGAAATCGGCCGCCTCGCGATGTGCCCCGAGCGTCGCGGCCTGCTCTGCCGCCTGTGGCGCATAGCGCAGGATCATCTCGTCGTTTTGCGCCCCCAATGCATGATGCAGGATCAGATCAAGGGAGCGCTCCGCCGTCGCATCTTCGGTCAGCCGTGCCAGGAAATGCCCATGGGCTTCGATGCGCCTTGGCGCCGGCAGCCGGTCGTAGATCGCCAGCCGTGCCAATTCGTGCCGAAAGGTCATGCCGCCCTTGGCCGGGACCAGCAGCCCCTGTTCCACGGCCGCGCTCAGCACCGCCTGATCCTGTTGCAAGGACCAGTGTGGAATGGTGCGGGGCCAACAGGCCGCCTCTTCCAGCAGCCCGACCACCTCGGGCGGCATTCGGTTCAGACGAGCGTTGAACGCATCGGCAATCGAATGCGGGACGTCGCCGGGATCGTCGGCATGGGCGAGCATTTCGGTCAGAAAGAATGGGTTTCCGCCGGTGATCTCGAGCAGCCGATCGGCCGACAGCCCGCCGGTCTCGGCCATCTGCCGCACCGCATCCCGTGACAGGGGGGCGAGGTCCACCTGGGTCTTGCGGCGCGCCGGGATGCTGCCTAGCGCGGTGCGCAGCGGATGCGTGGCGTGCACTTCGGTATCGCGAAAGCTGCACAGGATGAGAACCGGCAGCATGGTCAGCCGTCGGCCCATAAAGATCAGCCAGTCGAGCGTGCGCTCGTCCACCCAATGGAGGTCCTCCAACACCAGAATGAGCGGCCGTTTCGAGGTCAGGAATTCCGTTATCAGACCGTCGAAATACCACGTATCCTGCACATCGTGACGGTCGGGCGGACAAAGCGCAGCGGCGATGTCCCGAACCGGTCCGAGCGGTCGCGGCGTGGCCAGCGGGTCGCAATAGCCGGTGGCCGTTGACCCTTGCCCGGCCAGCCTTGAGAGCGCCGCATCGATCAGGGTCGATTTCCCCATGCCGGCCTCGCCGCAAATCTGCACCATCTGACCGCCGCCCTCCGGCACCGCCGCGAAAGCGGTCAGGATCGCCTGCAAATTCTCGTCGCGTTCGAACAGCACACCTGTCCCTTTCATCCTTGATGCAATCTTGACGCTGGGTAAGTGTGTCCGATCATCGAGGCTGTGAACAGTGATGGATCGCGTACCGGCGCGGAAGCGCCGACACCCGGCGTTGCCCGGAGAGAGCGAGGGATCGAAGCAGCGCGAAATCAAAAGGGGGGAGCGGTGCGGCCAGAAATCTCCGTCTTCCCGAAAACGCATCCGAAATCTGGGTAGGGACGGCGGGCGAAAAATAGGTGCAGGCACTCAGGTCGCGTCGCGGCTCCGCGCCTAGGCTATGCCCTATGACAAGGCGTATCAGGAGGATCGCACATGGCTCTCAAAGGACATCACCATTCCGGCGCTCACTGGACCTCGGACGGGGAGCTCGTTCAGGGCTCGGACGAGTTCGTCTTCGCCGCTCGGGCACAGGCGCGAAATGCCGATCAGGGGGATCATGACCACAGGGACTGGACCATCATCCTGTCGCTGCCGCCGGAGACCGCGGCGGCCGGTCATGGCGACGACTGGATCCCGATCCTCTCCACCGGATCGGACGGTCAACGTGGCGCGATCGTTGTCTTTTCACCAGCGGAGCAGGCCCAGGGACAGGGCCATGATCCGGGTGAGATCTGCGTCACCGATCTTGCGCTGCATGACGGGGGCTGGTGGTGAGCCGAAAGGCTGTCGCCATTTCCCTTTCCTGACCGCGGGCCATGCGCATGGCTGTCTCGCCCGCTCCCGGCCTCTCACGCGCTGCTCCTGTCTTGGCGTTGGACGCGGGAACACGCGCGGCCGCCGATCTATGGGAAATTCCAAGGGGGATCTGTGTCTTGCGGGGGGCGCAAAGGATAGGGCGCGACGTGACGGACACGTCCCGCCCCTCGAATTGGTTTGTGCCTCTATCGTTTTCTTGGTCTGCCTATGACACCCGATCACTGAGCGGCTGACATCCTCCGTACCGGGCTGTCTTTAATATCTCTGAGACATCCGGCCCGTTTGCCGGGAAGCCTCCCGCCTCCGCGTGGACCGTTTCGCTGCGCTCGACCCGGTCCAGAGCCGCGTCGTGCTCCGGCAAGCCGTGATCATTGGCACAGTGCTTTCGCGTGACGGGGTTCGAGAGACGGGCACCCGCCCAGAGTGTCCGGATGTAGCTTGTGAGATCGTTTGTGAGACAGGTTTCCGTCCCGTGTCACATGCGGGATTTGGTCACCGGTTCGGATCTCGGCGCCATCGCATTTCTCAGGAAAGTGGCTGGGGTGGTAGGATTCGAACCTACGGTACACTGTACCAAAAACAGCTGCCTTACCACTTGGCTACACCCCAACGTGGGGGGCTAATTAGTCGCTCCCTGCGGGCGGCGCAAGCCCTTTTTCGCGAAATCTGCGCAGAAATGTAAAAGACTTTCGATGCAGGGGAGATCAAACCTGTCTGGCCTGCCCCGGACAGGTTTCGACCCGGGGCAGGAAGGTCGTCGGACCGCGCAGGCCCGGCTCAGGCGCCGAAGTCTTGCAGAGAGACGACGCCGTCGCGATTGCGATCCATGCGGGCAAACCATTGATTGCCATTGTCGATGAACTCTTCGCGGGTCACCACGCCATCGCCGTTCAGATCATTGGCCTTGCGGGTCATGGAATTCTGCACCTGATCGATCCCGGCGGCGAAACGCTGGCCGTTGCCGGGGCCTTTCTGAGATTGCTGCGCCTGGCGGGCAAAGCCCTGGCCCTGAGCTCCCGGGCCTCCCTGACCGCGCCCCAGCCCGGCGCCGGGGCCAGCGGAGATGCCATATTCCTCGAGATGCATCTCGCGATCCATGGCACGGGTCTCGTCGAAAGTGGCATATTCCTCGTCATTGAGGCGGCCATCCTCATCGGCATCGAACATGTAGAACAGATCGCCGCGCCGTTCACGCACTTCGGCGAGCGTCACCTGACCATTCTCATCGGTATCCCAGTTGGTCATGAACTCCGTGCCAATGCCCTGCGCGGACGCGGCCAGTGGCAGGGCGGCCATCAGGCCGATCGAAAATGCCAAGCGTTTCATTTTGTGATCCTTTCACATTCCATATCTCTTATGTGTGTGAAACGCGCGGGCAGGGGATTTCCGTTTCGACAAAATGACGCAGCCCCACGCCCGGGGGCGAAGCCGGGCATGGGGCTGCAATGGGCCGGGACCGTCCTGGCGGGTCGGATCAGCTAGAGACCTGTTCGCGCAGCACCGCGGCGGTCAGCGAAGCCATGAGATAGATGCCGGAGAAGATCAGCAGTGCCAGCAACGTATTCTCGAATTTGCGCGGATAGGTCGGCTCGTCCGGCGCCACGGGGCGCGAGGACATCGACAGGTAGCGGACCTGCCGGTTGGCTTCGATCCGGGCGGCTTCGAGCGACTGAAGCGCGGCAGAGGCCATAGCCTGACGAGTCGCGAGATCGACCTCGGCCATGCGCAGTTCCGCGGCAACACGGGCCAGTGATTCCGCGCCCTCGCTGGCCTGGGTCAGTTGCCCCCGCAGATCGGCGATCAGAGCGTCGAGCCGGCGGATATCGCCCTGGGTCCCGTCAACACGGGCCTGGTTCGGACGTGGGTTGTCCAAGAGCTGCTGCAATTGCAGTTTCTTTTGCTGCAACTGGGTTTCGAAGCCAGAGATCTGCGACATGATCGCGGCGGTCTCCGCATCCGGTGAGACGATCCCGAGCTTTTCTTGCAGCGATACGACCTTTTCCTGCGCGGCGGACATTTTGGTTTCCGCATCGGCAAGGCTCTCACGTGCGCCCTTCATCTGGTCTTCGCGCAGGCGTTGGGTGAGCTGGTCGACCTGTTCCTCGGCATAGTCCACGAGAAGATCGGAGAACTCCTGCGAGGTTTCCGGGTCGGCAGCGACCACTTCGAGACGCAGAAGGCCCTCGGTCGGATCATAGCCGACCGAGACCCGGTCGAGATAGACCTTGTAGGTCGCTTCATTGGTCGGGTTTTCCGGCAGGCGCTGGATCGGGTCGATCGCCTCCGAGGAGAAATGCGCCTTGAACCCGGCATCGGCATCGAGCCGCAACATGGCATCGCGCGATGTCAGGTAATCCTGCACGGTGATCGAATCCTGCGATGTGGCGAGCGAGGTCCCGGACAGCAGCCCGCCCAGAGCGCCGCCACCGCCAGAGGGCGCCTCGGCCTGTTGAATGACAAAGGCCGATTGCGTCGCGTACATCGGCGTTGCCATGGTGTAGAAATAAAACCCTGCCAGAAGCGTCGGAATACCGACGAAGACCGACAACCGTGCGGCGAGCAGCATCATCTTGCGTTGACGCCGTTTTGCGATGTCACGCTGGATGTGGGAAATTTCGCCTTCACGGGTGAGCCGGTCGAGCACGTCCTTCGACGGCAGTCTCGGGGCGTTGTCCACGGTTTTGGGAAGCTTTGCCCCCGCGACCGTGGTCAGTTCACGCGACTGTCCGTCGCTCTCCGTGGCGACGAGATCGAGCATGGCGGCGCGCTGAAACGGGTCGATCCCCTGTTTGCGCAGCAACCGCACCGCGTCGAAATCCGACGTCGCGGCAACGCCGTGTTTCTGCGCCACGCGGCGCGCCATGCGCAATTGCCGGCCGGTCAGCCCCTCGCGACGGATGGCATCGATCTCGGCATCGATCGCGGTCTCGTCGGCGGGGGTGACTTCTCCGCTTCGTGCGGCATCGCCATCGGTGCCGTCTTCGGGTCCCGTCATGCCGAGCGAGCGCGCCACGGCGCCATGAGGGCGTTTGGAGCCAGTGGCTTGGGGGCCGGAAGGTTTGGGATCGGTGGGGTTGGCACCGCGATCTGCGGCGGCAGAGCCGGGGAAGGGGGCCTCGCCAAACCCGTCCGAACCGGCATCATTGTCAAACAGCCTGTCGTCGGCGGATTGCCTCGACTGTGCCGCGCTGCGGGCGGCATCGCCCCCGGCCTTGGCCAGATTTGTCTCCTCTGGCCGTTGCGCCGCGGCGCGTGGAGCCGGTGCCGGGGTGGCTGCGCGCGGCGTCCGGCGGACCCGGAATTTCTGGGCTTTAACCTTCGTAGTCATAGAGTGCCTTGGCCTCTTCCAGCGTGTCGAACATATGAAGTTTGCCATTGCGGAGCACCGCGGCAGATCGACAGAATTTTTCAAGAGTGGCGGCCTGGTGGGAGACCACGATGAGAGTGGCGCGTTCCAATCGCTCGCGCAGGATGCTGCCGGCCTTGCGGTTGAAGTTCACATCGGCGGTCGAGGGCATGCCCTCGTCGATCAGATAGATGTCGAAATCCAGCGCCAGCAGCAGCGCGAAGGACAGGCGCGAGCGCATCCCGGCCGAATAGGTTGCCACGGGCATCTCGAAATATTCATCGAGCTCACAGAGCCAGCGACAAAAGGCTTCGACATAATCGGGATCGAGATCGTAGAGCTCGGCGATGAAGCGGACGTTCTCGCGGGCCGTGTGTTTGCCGAGCAGGCCGCCCATGAACCCCAGAGGAAAGGAGATGCGGCAGCCACGGCGGATCTCGCCCTCATCGGGCTTCTCCAGACCCGACATCATGTTGATGATCGTGGTCTTGCCGGTGCCATTGGGGGCGAGGATGCCGAGGCTGTTGCCCAGCTCGACTCGAAAAGAGGCGCGATCAAGGATCACCTTGCGCTGCTTGCCGGTCCAGAAGGACTTGCTGACATTGTCGAATTCGAGCATCGATACGCGCCCTGATACTACCTCAACACTCCAAACCCTTACTCGGGTTTTCTTAATGGAGTGTCTTAATCGGCCAATCCGGCCATATTATGTCCCCACCCCTGGGGCAAATCCATCTGTGACTGCTGAAATGTGGCAAGAATGAGGCCAAATCCAAAGATTTTGGCCTCAAGCCTGAAACAGTGGCGGAAAACCGCAGAGGGCTCACGCCGATTGTTTCTTCACCCGGCACAGTTTGCCGACGATGATCGAGACGATCGCGGCGGCAAAGGAGAACAGCGCGCCCATTTTGGCGGCGGCCTGCACCGGAGTTTCGCCGAGCATGGTGTCGGCATCGAAAGCCACCGAGGCGATGAACAGCGACACGGTGAAACCGATTGCGGCGACACAGCCGATCACCAGCAGGTCGATGGTGCGCATGCCTGCCGGAAGACCGAGCCGCAGCACATGTGCAGCCAGCGCGCCCATGATCAGAATGCCCACCGGCTTGCCGATCAGCAACCCGCCCAGCACCAACCAGGTCGGCTCGCCAATCGCGTTGAACTCGACGCCCGCGTTCAGCAGGCCGAAAAAGAACAGGATGACCTCGACCGGGGTTTTGAGCCGATGTTCGATGGCGTTCAACAGGTCGGTCAGGTGTTTCTCGGCCTCGGCAAAGATCCCGAAGGCGCGATCCGCATGCGGGATGGTCGGCACGATCGGCAACAGACCCAGCGCCGGGTGAATGCCGGCCCGCATGAAGCCGTACCAGGAGATGGCCGCGGCAATCAGATAGGGCCAATAGCTCAGGTTGCGGCGCACCCAGGTGGAATTGGGGCGGAGCTGATTGCCCCTGTCCATCTTGCGCGGCAGCCAGTTGGCCAGCAGGAAGACGATCACCGCGGCGCCCAGAGACAGCATCAACCATTGCGGCGCCAATTCGGCGGTCGGGTAGAAGATCGCCAGGATCACCAGCCCGGCCGCGTCATCGGCGATGGCCAGCAGCAGCAGGAACCGCACCGCCGGGTGGCCGCCGCCAAAGACGACGCGGCCGACGAGATAGGAAAAGGCGATGTCGGTGGCGGTCGGCACGGCCCAGCCGTTCTTCACCGCATCGAATGTGTCAGAGCCAGAGATCATGGCGAGGCCGAGATAGACCGCGATCGGGCCGAGCATGCCGCCGGCGGTGGCAATCAGCGGCGTGGCGGCTTTCTTGCCGCGCAGGCTGCCCTGTTTGAGAATCACGGCCTCCCAGACCTCTTTTGCGGCGATGGCAAAGAAGAAGGCCATGAGCACATCGTTGAACAGGTAATGCATGGTCAGGGTGCGATGCACATGCCCGGTCTCATCCACATGCGGGTGACCGATGAAGAAATTCTCGGCCAGCGGGTATTCCACGAAGGCGTGATAGGAGTGGCTGTCGACATTGGCCCAGATCAGCGCGAGCACCGCCCCGATGACCAAAAGCAGCGAATAGTTGATAACGAAATTCCAGACGCGATACATTCGCTGCCCCTCCGATCCCTTTTTGCCTTTGCGGAACGGGATAATTGATGTGCGAGGGCAGGGCAAGCGCAGGCGGTGTCCGCGAGCGCTCACTTCTTGGTTTCTTTGGGAATTTTACCGGGCCTGCTCAGAAAAGCGACCACAGGATCCCGGCCAGAACCGCGCCGATCAGGGCAAATCCGATATAGGCGGCAAAGACCCGCGGTTTCACCAGCGCCCAGACCGCCACAGCCGCCGGGATACAGGAAATCCCGCCTGCGACCATGAAGGACATGGCCGCCCCCTGGGCCATGCCCTGCGAGATCAGCCCGGACATCAGCGGCACGGCGGCAAAGCCGTTGAGATAGGCCGGGGCCCCCACGAGCGCGCCGATCAGGATTGGTTGCAATCCGGTGCCGCCCATGACCGAGGCGATCATGTCGGCGGGCAGGTAGGACAGCATCACGGATTCGAGCGCATAGGCCACGAGCATCCATTTGCCGAGGAACAAGAGGTTCTTGATGAAGCTCGACTTGAACGTCGCGATCCGATTGTCATCGCGCCAGAACCGCCATTCGGGCTTGCCGCGCAGACCGGATGTGGCGCAGCAGGACGGTTTGGTGAATTCCTTGAGCGGATCGGCAAAGAGTGCGGTGCCGCCCAGAAGCTTCACCCCGAACCCGCCCAGAAGGCCGATGCCGACGGCGGCGACGGTCTTGGCCACGGCGAAGTCCATGCCCAGCTCACCGGCGGTGACGAAGAACATCGCCGGGTCCATCAGCGGCGAGGCGAGCCAGAAGGCCATGACCGCCGAAAGCGGCACGCCGACGGCCAGCGAGGCGGCGATGAAGGGGATCACCTGACAGGAACAAAACGGTGAAATGCCGCCGACCACGGCGGCGACCATGATCATATGGACCTCGCGCCCTTCGAAGGCCTTGGACAGAAGCGTTTCGGCGCCCGAGGCCTGGACATAGGCGGTGGCGGAAATGGCAAAGAGCAGGAAGGGCGCGGTTTTCCACAGGGACGCCAAGGTGAATTGGAGTGTGGGAAGGAGGTTGCCGGGATCGAAAGCGGCGACGGCCAGAAGCATCAGCCCGGTGAACAGAAGCGCCTTGTCGAGTTTTTGCCAAAGCTGCGGCAGACGCGGCGGGGTTTGCGTGAGATCAGTCATATTGAGTCTCTTTCATGGCAATGGTCCTTCGGGGAACAAGCATCATTGGTGCAATCGGCACAGCATTCCCCCAGAAGCGCGGTAAGCTGGCCCTCAAGCTGTGGGTAATCGGCGGCGATGCAGATCACCGAGCGGCCCTGTTTTTCCTGTTTCACCACGCCGACGCCGGCGAGGGTTTTCATATGATGGGTCAAGGTGGCGCCGGTGATGCCGGTGCGATTGCCCAATTCGCCGATGGAGAGCCCGTTGGGGCCGGCGCGCAGCAGCGTGCGGAGCACCAAGAGCCGTTGTTCGGAGCCGAGTGCGGCAAACAGGCTCGCGGCTTCGGCGAGAGAAATGTCGTCAAAATGCGCAACGCTCATGGGGGTCCTTCCTGGCTATGTGTGATTCATTTCTATATTTCTAAAAATATCAAAATGAGTCAAGTGGTCTTTCGCCACGCGCCGCGTTAGATAGTCAGCATGACCCTCGCCGATGACATAAGCGCCTGTCGCCTCTGCACTGCGCAGTTCCGCGCCACACGGACGGCGCATGAACCGCGCCCGGTGGTGTGGTTCCGTCCCTCGGCGCGTATCCTGATTGCCGGGCAGGCGCCCGGGGCGCGGGTGCATGAGAGCGGCCGGCCCTTTACCGATCCCTCGGGCGACCGGCTGCGCGATTGGCTCGGGATCGATGAGGCGGTTTTCTACGACCGGGATCGTATCGCCATCGTGCCGATGGGGTTCTGCTTCCCGGGCTATGACGACAAGGGATCGGACATCCCGCCGCCGAAGCTTTGTCGCGAGACATGGCATGACCGGGTGATGGAAGAACTTGCAGAGGTCGAGCTGATCCTGCCGGTGGGGCTGCATGCGATCCGCTATCATCTGCGCGTCAAGACCTCGCTCACCGAGACCGTGCGCAATTGGCGCAGCCATGGTGCGCGCCACTTCCCCTTGCCTCATCCGTCCTGGCGCAATACGGCTTGGCTGAAGAAAAACCCGTGGTTCGAGGCCGAGCTCTTGCCGGAGCTGCGCGCCCGGGTAAAGGAGTTGCTATGACGGAACAGACCCCGATCGATCTCGCCCATGCCGCGATGCAGGCGGCGCCCGAAGATGACAATGCGCGACTGCGCTATTTCGAACGGGTGGCCGATGGCGAATGGTTCCTGCTCCTGGAAGAGGAGCATGACGGTGAAGGGCCGATTTCGCCAAGGGTCTTTCCGGTGGAAGAAGACAGCTTTGTCCTCGCTTTCGACCGTGAACAGCGTCTGGCGGAATTTGCCGGGCATGCGCCCTATGTCGCCATGTCCGGTAGGGTGCTGGCGGAAATGCTGGCCGGCTCTGGATACGGGCTCGGGCTGAACCTGTCGGTGGCGCCGTCCGAGATGCTCCTGCCCGGGGCAGCGGTGGATTGGCTCCACGCCACATTGGGCACGGAAGTGACCGAGACCCATGGCAAGGCGGAGGAGATCTTTCCGCCCGCCGGTCTGCCGGAGACGCTGATCACCGCGCTTGACGCGAAGCTCGCACTGGCCGCAGGGCTGGCCAGGCTCACCTATCTCGCCGGGGTGAAATACGAAGACGGGGTGCGCTCGCACCTTTTGGTCTTTGTCGATCAGGTGCCCGGCGCAGAGGATGTTCTGGCGCGTCTGGTGTCGGAGGCGCTGATCTTCTCCGGTGTCGAAGCCGGCGCGCTCGATGTGGCGTTTTTCAAGTCTTCCGACCCGCTCTGCGCCCCGCTGGCGCGCTATGGTCTGCGCTTTGACCTGCCGGACCCCGAGCCGCTGGAGACTAATGGGCCGAAGGCACCGGGTATGGATCCGGACGCGCCGCCGATCCTGCGCTGAGGACGGCATGAGAGCTCCCTTGAGCGTGAGACGATCGTCAGGTTTGAGCCCAAGGGTACATTCGCACGTAGCACCTCGTGCGGAATCAAGGCCGCAGGCCGCCGCACATCGCTGACGCGTCCCGCGCGGCGGCGATTTCGTCAGGAAAGCACAATGTGTTGAACTTTTTCGGATTTGGCTGGGGTAAATCAAGAGGCTCATAGCTCAGGCTCGCCACCGCCCGCGTCATCGAGGAGCGGCTTGCACCAAGACAGCGAAAGTCCCCTCCGTCCCGCAAAGCTGACATATGAAGGCCCGAGCACAAGTCCCTGTTCCAGTTCGAACGCGCTGAGGTTTGACGGTTAGTATCCGGCCTGCCGATCCACCAGATGCAAAAACGGCTCGCCCGCCTCGCCCCGGCGGATATTTTCCACGATCACGTCCGAGGCGGTCTCGGCCCGGGTCTCGGCGGCGATATGCGGGGTCACCGTGACATTGCCCTGGGCCCAATAGGGATGATCGGCCGGGAGCGGCTCCTGGCGGAACACATCCAATGTGGCATGGTCGATCTGGCCGCTGTTGAGCGCCTTGAGCAAGGCCGCGTCCTCGATCAGCGTGCCGCGTCCGGGGTTCACGATCCGCGCGCCCTTGGGCATGAGCGCGAGCGTCTCGCCATCGAGCGTGTTCTCGGTCGCGGGCGTGTTGGGCAGCAGGAGCACGAGGATCTCGGCCCGGCTCAGCGCCTCGCGCAAGCCGTCGGGGCCTGAGAGACAGGTGATGCCATTGATTTGCTTTTGTCCGCGCGACCAGCCTGCGACGTCGAACCCGAGACCGGCAAGCGCCTCGGCACAGGTCCGGCCCAGCTCGCCCAGTCCCAGAACGGTCACTTTGCGGTCGCGGGCCAGAGGTGGGGTGGTCTGATCCCAGACACCGTTCAGCCCGCGAATATGCCGGTCCATGCCGAGGTGATAGCGCATCACATGGCCGACGACATAGTCGCGCATCCCGAGCGCAAGCCCCGCGTCGACCATGCGGCAAAGCGGCTGGGTGAGGCTCGGATTTGGGGCGATCTTCTCGACCCCGGCCCAGAGGCTCAGCACCGCTTTCGCACGGGTGAACGGGGCAAAATCGCTCAGCGCCTCATTGGGTGCGTAGATGATGTAATCGACCTCTTCGGGCGCGGCTTCGCGGAGCAGTTCCGCCGCGATCCCGGCTTTTGCCAGAGCTTTCGGCAGGGATGTCTCATATTCGGGCCAGATCCGGTCGGGGGCGGAGAAGAGCAGGGTGAGGGGCATCGGGATCTCTCGTCGCGTGTCAGATGTCTGCCGCGTTTATCTCTTGCTGCGTGGGCGATGTACATGGGCGGATTGCACAATGCCGAAGGCCGCCAGCAGGACGAGCATGGCCGATCCGCCATAGGAGACGAGCGGCAAGGGCACGCCCACCACCGGCATCAGCCCCATCACCATCGACATGTTGACCGAGAAGAACAGGAAGAAGGTCGCAGTGATGCCGATGGTCACCAATGCGCCGAAACGGTCCCTGTTGTTCATCGCCGAGATGAGGCAGAAGATGATGATCCCGGCATAGAGCGCGAGCAGGGAAAACGCTCCGATGAAGCCGAATTCCTCGGCCAGCGTCGTGAAGATGAAATCGGTGTGTTTTTCCGGCAGGAAGTTCAGGCGCGATTGCGTGCCCTGCATGAAGCCACGCCCGGTCCAGCCGCCCGACCCAAGCGCGATCTTGGCCTGGGTGATGTGATAGCCGGCGCCCAGTGGATCGGCGGAAGGGTCGAGAAAGGTGTCGATCCGGCGATACTGGTAATCGTTGAGCAATTGCCAGCCGGTGCCGCGCGAGGCGAAGACGGCGGTGACCAACCCGGCGAAAAGCGCGATGACCGCGCCGAAATAGATCCAGCTGACGCCCGCCGCGAACATCACCAGCGCGCCGCCGGCGACCAGGAGGATCGAGGTGCCGAGATCGGGCTGCTTGAGCACGAGAAAGGTCGGCACAAGGATCAGCGCCACCGGGATCGCGACCCAGAGCGGGCGCGAGACTTTCTCTAGGGGCAGCCAGTCGTAATAGGCAGCCAAGAGCATCACCAGTGCAATTTTCATCAGCTCGGAGGGCTGCAATTTCATGAAGCCCAGATCGATCCAGCGCTGCGCGCCCATTCCGACATGGCCGAAAAATTCGACGAAAATCAGAAGTATGAACGAAATGATATAGGCCAGCCCGGCGATGTTGCGCCAGAACCAGATCGGCACCATGGCGATCATCATCATGGCGATCATGCCGAGCGCAAACCGTTTCATCTGCGGTTCGGCCCAGGGCTGAAACGAGCCGCCGGCATTGGAATAGAGCATCAGAAACCCGACCGAAGCCACCGCCGAGAGAAGCAGCACCAGCGCCCAGTTGAGATAGAGCACTTTCGCGATGCCGGTGGGCACGGTCTTGAGCGTGCTTTCGAGATAGCTCATGCCGCAATCCTCATACCACACCCCTCATGCCTGGCTCCTCTCGTCCGCCCCGGTCTCTCTGTCGATGAGCGGCAGGGTGCGGAAACGTTCCTGAATGGTGCCGCGCTGAGAGCTTGGATAGGCTTCGAGCGGCGGCACGGCGCCGTGCAGGGCAAAGAGCATGATGTCGCGGGCAATCGGCGCCGCGACGGAGGAGCCGCCACCACCATGTTCGACCACGACCGAGACCGCATAGCGCGGCGCCTCGACCGGTGCGAAACTGACGAAAAGCGCATGGTCGCGCTGCTCCCAGGGCACGTTGTTGTTGTTGACCACGGCGGACCGCACCTGAGAGGTGCCGGTCTTGCCGGCCATGCGCATCGCCTCATCCGCGATCCGGGACCGAAACGCCGTGCCACGGTTCGAGTTCACCACTTCGAACATGCCCTGACGCACAGAGCGCAGCATGTTCTCGTTGAGCCCGAGCGGCCCGCCGCCCCGCACCGGCTGCTCCACCCCGTCGATGGATTTCACCAGCCGCGGAATGACTTCGCGGTTGGTGGCCAGACGCGCGGTCATCACCGCCAGTTGCAGCGGCGTGGCAAGCACGAACCCCTGACCGATGGCGGCGTTGAGACTGTCGCCGACGACCCATTCGGCGCCGCGATTGGCGAGTTTCCACTGCTTGTCCGGCATCAGCCCGGAGTTGATCCCCGACAGCGGCAGGTCATAGGTCTCGCCAAGCCCGAGCCGGCGGCCCATCTCGGCGATCTTTTCGATGCCCGCGCGCTGGGCCATCTCGTAATAGAACACATCACAGGAATGACGCAGCGAGCCGACGAGGTTGAGATTGCCGTGCCCGGCACGTTTCCAGCAATGGAAACGCCGCCCGCCGACTTCCACATGGCCGAGACAGCGCACGGTTTCGTCGGGGGCCACTTCGCCCGCCTCGAGCGCGGCAAGGGCGGAGACCATTTTGAAGGTTGAGCCTGGGGGGTAGGAGCCCTGGACCGATTTCGCCGGCAGCGGTCTGTGGTCGTTTTCCAGAAGCGCGCTGTAATCCTTCGACGAAATCCCGCGCACGAAGAGGTTCGGATCAAACGCCGGGGTGGAGCCCGCGGCGATGATATCGCCGGTCTCGACATCGATCACCACCGCAGAGGCACTCTCCCCGCCCAGGCGCGCCTGAATGAAATTCTGCACCTTGTGGTCGACGGTGAGCTGGATATTGGCGCCGGGTTGGCCCTCCTGCCGGTCGAGCTCGCGGATGATCCGCCCGTAGGCGTTCTGCTCGACCCGCCTCAGCCCGGCCTTGCCCTTGAGCGTGTCCTCGAGCTTGGCCTCGACGCCGAATTTGCCGAGCTGGAATTTCGGGATCTTATAAAGCGGATCGACGGTCTCCATTTTCGAAATGTCATACGAGGAGACCGGCCCGACATAGCCGACGAGATGGGCGAAATCGTTGTGCAGCGGATAGTAGCGCGACAGGCCGACTTCCGGGGTCACGCCGGGGAGCGCCGGACCATTGGCGGAGACCGTGGAGAAGTCTTCCCAGCTCAGCCGGTCGGCGATGATCACCGGGGCCGAGGGACCGGCATCCTTGAGCTCCTTGCGTACCCTGGCCTGATCCTCGGGGGTGATACCGATCAGCTCTTCGAGCTTCAGCAGAACCGCGTCGAGTTCCGAGGAATCCTCCTTGCGGATCACCACGCGAAAGGTCTGTTCGTTCTCGGCCAGAACAGTCCCGCTGCGATCGTAGATCAAGCCACGGGCCGGAGCCAAAAGCGAATCCTTGATCCGGTTTTCCTCGGCCAGAAGCCGGAACTTGTCGGCCTGATCCACCTGCAGATAGCGCATGCGGATGCCGAGAAGGCCCATGAAGGCAATCTGTGAACCGCCGAGGAACAGCGCCCTGCGGGTGATGCGCTTGGCCGAGCTGGCGTTTTCGATCGGGGTGCGTTTCATCGGACATACCTCATCTCATCGGCTTCAGACGGGCTGATCTTGGCAATGCCAAGGCCGTAATGCGAAAGGGCGACCACCACCGGATAGCTCAGAAGCGTGGACATCTGGCCGAGAATTGCGAGGCCCAGCGAGGTCTGATCGACCATGAAGATGGCGAGGCACAGCCGGTACATCAGCGCCATGGCGAGCATGACGGCGCCGACCATGGCCCATTCGACGGCGAAGGGCATATCGCGCGAGGTGGGTTCGCGGCCGCGCAGGAATTCGAGCGCCACGACGGTGAGCGCGGCCCAGAGCCCGGGCGGGCGGAGGAAGATGAAATCCGCGATCAGCATCACCAGTGCCACCAGAAACACCGGCACGTAATCGGGCCGGCGCATCACCCAGGCAAAAGCAAAGGCCAGGATCAGGTCGGGGCCGGGCCAATGCCCGGAGCCGACCCGGAGCGGCAGCAGGTAGAAAAAGCTCGCCAGAATGGCGATGCCGAGAAAGCCTGCCCGAAACGACCAGAGACGAACGGTGCGCGGATCAACCATCGCCGCTCTCCGTGGTGTCGGGAGCGGCATCAGCTCCGGCCTCCGCCGCGTCGCTTTCGATCGCCATGGCCGCCGGATGTTCCGGCAGGATCAGGGCCCCCGGATCGGTGATCTGTTCGCTCACATGGGTGCGCAGCACGCGCAGGTAATCGAGGCGCTCGTAATCTGCTGACAGGATCACCCGCAGGCGGCGGTCTGGGCTTTTCGCCACTTGCCCGATCAACAGACCCGGCGGGAAGACCCCGCCATCGCCGGAGGATACCACCCGGTCGCCGGGGCGGACAAGTTCCGGGGTCTCGATGAAATCGAGCGAGGGACGGGTGGAATTGTCGCCCGACAGGATGGCGCGCTGGCCCGAGGGCTGGATGGTCACCGGCAGGCGCGAATTGCTGTCGGTCAAAAGAATCACCCGTGCGGTGTTCTGGCCGACGCCGGAAATGCGCCCGACGAGACCGATCCCGTCCATCGTCGCCCAGCCGTCCATGATGCCGTCGCGGGCGCCGACATTCAAAAGCACGGATTGCCGAAACGGCGAGCCGCTGTCGGCCATCACCACGCCGGTGACATAGGTGTATTTCGGATCGATCCGCACCTTGTTCAGATCCAGCAGCTTGGCATTCTTCTGCTCGAGCTGCAGCGCCGCCTCTTTCCAGGCCTGCATCTGGCGAAGCTCGTTCCTGAGTTCCTGGTTCTGGTCGTAAAGCCGTTGATAGCTTTGAAAATTCTCGATCATGCCAATGGTCTTGGTGACCGGCACCAGAGCCCATTCCATCGAGGGAACAACCTTGTCGACAAGATTTGCGCGGAGCCGTTCGACCCGCGGGCTGTCGATGCGCCAGAGGATGAACAGACCGGTGAGACACAGAAGCAGGATGCCGATCAGCAAACGCCGGATCGGGCGGACATAGGTCTCCGCATTTCCCCTGTCTTTGGCCACGGTGTCCTCCGGTCAGGCCGTCTGATAACCTGCCAGACGGCCCGCATGGGGCGCGCCACTCGGGCGCCGGCCCTCAGCTTTCGTAATCAATAACGTGCCGGAGTTGTTTCTCATATTCCAGCGCTTTGCCAGTGCCCAGGGCCACACAATTAAGTGACTCATCGGCGACCGAGATGGCGAGCCCGGTCTGTTCGCGCAGAGCGAGATCCAGCTCGCCCAGAAGCGCACCACCGCCGGTGAGCATGACACCACGGTCGACGATGTCGGCGGCGAGATCCGGCGGTGTGGTCTCGAGCGCGGTCATCACTGCTTCGCAGATCTGCTGCACCGGTTCGGCCAGGGCTTCGGCAACCTGTGCCTGATTGATCTCGATCTCTTTCGGCACTCCATTCAAGAGGTCACGACCGCGAATGGTCAGCACCGAGCCACGGCCGTCATCGGGCATGCGGGCCGTGCCGATCGAGGTCTTGATCCGCTCGGCGGTGCCTTCGCCGATCAAAAGGTTCTGCTGGCGGCGCAGATAGGCGATGATCGCATCGTCCATGCGGTCGCCACCGACGCGCACGGAGCGCGCGTAAACGATATCCCCCAAGGAGAGCACGGCCACCTCGGTGGTGCCGCCGCCGATGTCGACGACCATGTTGCCGGTCGGATCGGTGATCGGCATGCCGGCACCGATGGCCGCGGCGATCGGTTCGGCGATGAGGCCAGCGCGGCGGGCGCCAGCGGAGAGCACGGATTGACGGATCGCACGTTTTTCCACCGGGGTCGCCCCATGCGGCACACAGACGATGATCTTCGGTTTCGAAAATGTCGTGCGCTTGTGCACCTTGCGGATGAAGTGCTTGATCATTTCCTCGGCGGTGTCGAAATCGGCGATCACACCTTCGCGCATCGGCCGGATGGCCTCGATCGAGCCGGGGGTCTTGCCGAGCATATGTTTGGCGTCTTCCCCCACGGCGAGCACCTGTTTGCGCCCGTCCTTGACGTGATAGGCCACCACGGACGGCTCATTGAGAATGATGCCCTTGCCCTTGACGTAGACCAGCGTGTTCGCCGTGCCCAGGTCGATTGCCATGTCAGAGGAGAAAAGTCCCGTAATTCCCGCCATAATATTCCCGCTGTCCCATCGTGCCCAAAGAGCGTGCCGTAGAGGCGGACGTCCCGGTCATGCCAAACCGCGCGTGCCGCCAAAGGGGAGAATCCCCCCGTATCGGCAGACTTATAGGGGGCTGTGTGACGCTGGAAAAGGGGCGGCATGGGCCGGGACGGCGAACAACCGCCACTTTTCGGTGATTTTGCCAAAGATTGGGCGCGGCAGCGCTGACTTGCGGGGGGCGGGGCGGGCCAAGAGGTTTGCGGTGGAAAAGCAAGGGGCGCGCCGCGGCACGCCCCTTCGATGATTTGCCTGTTCGTGCAGGGATCTCGGTGCTTACACGGAATCCGTGTATTTCACGGTCTTCACATCCGAGTCCGGCGCCGATTTTTCGCGCCGCACCAACAGCCGGTTCAGCGCGTTGACATAGGCCTTGGCAGAGGCCACGACCGTGTCGGTGTCGGAGCTCTGACCGGTGACGATCTTGCCATCTTCCTCGAGGCGAACGGAGACGGTGGCCTGGGCATCGGTGCCCTCGGTCACGGCATGGACCTGATAGAGCTGCAGCCGCGCGGTGGTCGGGAAGATCGATTTGATCGCCCGGAAAGTGGCATCCACCGGACCGTCGCCCTGACAGGTTTCCTGTTTCTCCTCGCCGTCGACTTCGAGGATCAGATCGGCAGACTGCGGTGCTTCGGTGCCGCAGATCACCCGCAGGAATTTGACCTTGATACGTTCGTTCTGCTCGGCGGCGCCGGCATCGCGCAACAGCGCCACCAGGTCGTCGTCAAAGACCTCTTTCTTGCGGTCGGCGAGATCCTTGAAGCGGACGAAGACGTCCTTGAGCTGGTTGTCGGCCATGGGATAGCCCATGTCGTCGAGCTTGGCGCGCAGCGCCGCCCGGCCGGAATGCTTGCCCAGGGGCAGCGAGGTGCCCGACAGACCGACGTCCTGCGGCCGCATGATCTCGAAGGTTTCCTTGTTCTTCAGCATGCCGTCCTGGTGGATGCCGCTTTCGTGGGCAAAGGCGTTCTTGCCGACGATGGCCTTGTTGAACTGTACCGGGAAGCCGGAGACCTGCGCCACGCGGCGCGAGATGTTCATGATCTTGGTGGTGTCGACGCCGGTGGTGTAGGGCATGATGTCGTGGCGGACCTTCAAGGCCATCACCACCTCTTCCAGCGCGGTGTTGCCGGCGCGTTCGCCCAGCCCGTTGATCGTGCATTCGATCTGACGGGCGCCCGCCTCGACCGCGGCCAGAGCGTTGGCCGTGGCCATGCCCAGATCGTTGTGACAATGGGTGGCAAAGACGATCTCATCGGCGCCCGGCACGCGTTCCAGCAGCATGCGGATGATATCGGCGCTTTCGCGCGGCGTCGTGTAACCCACGGTGTCGGGGATGTTGATCGTGGTGGCGCCGGCCTTGATCGCGATCTCGACGACGCGGCAGAGGTAATCATGCTCGGTGCGGATCGCATCCATCGGCGACCACTGCACATTGTCCGTCAGGTTGCGGGCGTGGGTCACGGTCTCATGGATCTGGTCGGCCATCTCATCCATCGACAGCGCGGTGATCTCGCGGTGCAGCGGCGAGGTGCCGATGAAGGTGTGGATGCGCGGGCGGGCGGCGAATTTCACCGCTTCCATGCAGCGGTCGATGTCGCGGGTGCTGGCGCGTGCCAGACCGCAGATCACCGAATTCTTGGAATTCTTGGCAATGTCGCGGACCGCTTCGAAATCGCCCTCGGAGGCGATCGGGAACCCGGCCTCGATGATGTCGACGCCCATCTCGTCGAGCAGGGCGGCAATCTCGAGCTTTTCGTCATGGCTCATGGTGGCGCCCGGGCTCTGTTCGCCGTCGCGCAGGGTCGTATCGAAAATCAGGACCCGGTCCTGTTTGGCTGTCTCGGTCATTTTGAAATCTCTCTTGGTGTTCTTAGCGGTTGTGTCTGCTGCGGTTTGATTCGGCGCATGCGGTCACCTCTGAGCCTCGCGCCGACGGCACGCTCAGAGGCAGCTAAGAAGGAGGAGGCCATGACGAAGCGGCGCAGCGTGCTGCGCGGGCTGGGCAGGAAAGGCTGCCGGAATATGAGCCTTGGTCGTCATGGTGACGGAATATACTCTCTCGAACGGTGTTGAAAACCCCAAATCTCGGGCCAGGGCAGCTTTCTTGCCCCTTGCGTCATGTCACCACGTTGATTTTTGAATGCCATTATATTCACGAATGTGCATGCATTTGTATGCAAAGTCCGAAACGATCAAAATCAAATCGTTACTCGGAAAGCTGTGCTATGATCCGCGGAGGAGAGCTCGTGTTGGCGAATGCTCCAACGGAAGCGGGACAATTTTGAAGGGAGAAGACTATGGCGCATATCGTTGTGCTCGGTGCCGGGCTCGGGGGAACCATTCAGGCATATGAGCTGAAGGATACGGTCGGCAAAGACGACAAGATTACGGTGATTTCCAACAAAAGCTATTTCCAGTTCACGCCGTCGAACCCCTGGGCCGGGGTTGGCTGGCGCAAGCAGGACGATCTGACCATCGAGCTCGAGCCGGTGATGAAGCGGCGCGGTATCGATTTCATCTGTGATGGCGCGGTGAAGCTGGAGCCCGCCGAGAACAAGATCACCTTGGAATCGGGGCGCGAGGTCACCTACGATTATCTGGTGCTGGCCACCGGGCCGGATCTGGCCTTTGACGAGATCGAAGGCTTCGGTCCCGACAAATTCACCCATTCGGTCTGCCATGTCGAACATGCCGCCGTCTCGGGCGATAAATGGGAAGAGTTCTGCGCCAATCCCGGCCCGATCGTGGTCGGCGCGGTGCATGGGGCATCCTGTTTCGGTCCGGCCTATGAATATGCCATGACCATCGATACCGACCTGCGGCGGCGCAAGATCCGCGATCAGGTGCCGATGACCTTTGTCACGCCGGAACCTTATATCGGCCATCTCGGCCTCGGCGGTGTGGGGGATACCAAGGGCATGCTCGAGAGCATCATGCGCGAGCGGTCCATTCGCTGGATCACCAATGCCAAGACCAATAAGTTCGAAGAGGGCAAGATCTTTGTCACCGAACATGACGAGGACGGCAATCCGAAGAAGGATCACGAGATCCCCTTCGCCTATTCCATGCTTTTGCCGGCCTTCCGCGGTATTCCGGCCCTGATGGGGATCGAAGGTCTGGTGAACCCGCGCGGCTTTGTCATCGTCGATGAGTTTCAGCGCAACCCGACCTATCCCAACATCTTCGGTATCGGCGTCTGTATCGCCATCGCGCCGAAAGAACCCACCGTGGTGCCGACCGGCGTGCCGAAAACCGGTTTCATGATCGAGAGCATGGTGACCGCGACCGCGCATAACATCCCGCTGATCATGAAGGGCGAAGAGCCCAAGGAGCTGGCGACCTGGAACGCGCTCTGCCTTGCGGACTTCGGCGATGGCGGTGCCGCCTTCCTCGCCATGCCGCAGAACCCACCGCGCAACGTCAACTGGGCGGGCCATGGCAAATGGGTGCATTGGGCCAAGCTCGGCTTTGAATGGTACTTCATGCGCAAGGTGAAAAAAGGCGTTTCCGAGCCGTTCTACGAGCGCATGGTCATGAAAATGATGAAGGTGAACAAGCTCAAGGGCTGAGGGGCATCGCAGCGTATAGGAAAGGGCGGTCCAAAGCGGGCCGCCCTTTTGCTTGGTGGTGAGGTCACGAAGGGGAGTGGTGAGTTTGAGGCCTTAGGGGGCATTGGGGACTTCGTGCGACCGCCCGGAATAGCAACGCAGTTGCCCGGGCGTGCGCCGGACCGTCCCGGCGGTCAGGCGCATTTGTGGCAGCACGCAACGTTCTGATCTTTTCCGGATTTGGCAGGCATAAAGCGCAACGTTCAGTCGTTGCAGCGCCAGCCCACGGTCCGGCGCACGCCCTCACGTCAGTCCGGTGACCAATGTCCGCTCCGTCCCCCAAAGCGGACATCCCTCACCCGCACCTCACTCCGATGCCGCAGCAGGCGTTTCCGCTGTGTCATCTGCGGCTTCAGGGGCGGTATCCTCAGACACCAGCGCACCATCGACCCACTCGCCCGACACCACCTTGCCATCGGCATAGGTGATCGTGCCGTGACCGTTGGACTTGCCGGCGACGAACATGCCTTCGTAGCTGTCGCCATTGGCATAGGTTGCCTTGCCCTGTCCCTGGATCTCGCCGTCTTTCCATTCGCCGGTATAGGAAAAGCCCGAGGCCATGTGGATCGTGCCCACGCCGTCGCGCTTGCCGGCGACATAATCGCCCTCATAGGTGGTGCCATCGGCGTAGGAGGCCTTGCCCTTGCCCTGGCGCTGGCCATCGACCCAGTCGCCATCGTAGACGAACCCATCGGTATAGGTCATCTTGCCGCGCCCGTGGTTCTGGGCGTTCTTGAACTCGCCCTCATAGATGAGCCCGTTGGCATAGCGCGCCACGCCGGTGCCGTCGATCACGCCATATTTCCATTCGCCGTCATAGGTGGTGCCATTGGGGTAGGTGATCTTGCCCGTGCCATGGGACAGGTCGTCGAGGAATTCACCCACATAGACGGAGCCATCGGGATAGGTCACCTGACCTTGCCCCTCGATCCGTCCGTCGACCCATTCGCCCTTGTAGATATAGCCGTCGGAGCCGGTGAAGCTTCCCTCGCCGTGGCGTTTGTCATCGTCAAAGGCCCCCTCATAAACGTCGCCATTGGCATAGGTCACCTTGCCCATGCCCTGACGTTTGCCACCGACCAGCTCGCCCTCAAAGACATCGCCATTGGGCTGGGTGATCGTGCCCGCGCCATTGCATTGATTGTCGACCCATTGGCAATCGAGTATGAGCCCCTCTTCGGTGGTCAGGATACCTTGGCCATGGCGCTGATCGCGGGCCATCTCGCCTTCGTAATGTGCGCCCTCGGGATAGCTGATTGTACCACGGCCTTCCTTGACGCCATTGACCCAGCCGCCTTCATAGACATAGCCCGTCGGGCTTTCCATCCGGCCCTGGCCATGATGTTTGGCGGCGAGAAATCCGCCCTCGTATTTCACCCCGTTGGCATAGGTGGCGACGCCCGACCCGGTGGCCTCGCCATCGACCCAGTCGCCCTCATAGGTGCCGCCATCGGCATAGGTGATCTTGCCGAACCCGCTCGGTTTGCCTTTCTCGAAAGCGCCCTCGTAGACCGAGCCGTCGGTGAAGCGCGCAAGGCCCTGGCCCTTGATCTCGCCCATCACCCATTCGCCGGTATATTCATATCCGTTGGGCAGGCTGTAGGTGCCGACCCCGTCCTGCAACCCGTCCTTGAACGTGCCCTCGTAGATGCCGCCCTCTTCGAATTGATGGGTTTCGACAGGCCGGTCGTCCTGCGCCAGGGCCATGAGAGGGGTAAACCCGATCAGGGTCGCCGCGGTGAGCGCGTTGCGCATCCGTGTCACTTGTTTGCGTGTCACTCTGTCAGTTCCATTCACGATATGTCAGTCCCGCCTTGCAGGCCGGTGCGGCGCACCGGGCAGAGGCTTTGCCCAAAAGGGCAGCGGTCGCTGGCCAGCCTAGGGGGTCACCGCGCGGGCTTCAAATGTTTTTGCCGTGATCGGCTTTTCCTCGCGTGTCTTTCTGCTAAACCCTGACTCAAGAGTTTAAGGACGCGCGCGATGACCGACCATTTCCGCCTGACACTGGCCCAGCTCAACCCGACCGTGGGGGCGATTGACGCCAATGCGCAAAAGGTGCGGGACGCCTATGCCGAGGCCAAATCCGCCGGGGCCGATATGATCGCCTTTCCGGAGCTCTTTCTGATCGGCTATCAGCCGCAGGACCTGGTGATGAAACCGGCGCTGGTGAACATGGCCATGGCCATGGCAGAGGAGCTTGCGGCGATGACGCTCGACGGGCCGGCGATCGGCCTCGGCGCGCCGTATTTCTACGGCGATGCGCTCTATAACGGCTATTGGATCTTGGCCGAGGGGCGGGTGAAACAGGTGCTGCGCAAACATCACCTGCCGAATTACAAGGTCTTCGACGAAAAACGCCTCTTTGCCTCCGGCCCGTTCGAAGGCCCCTATGCCATCGGGCCGCTCCGGATCGGCTCGCCGATCTGCGAGGATGCCTGGTTCGACGATGTGGCCGAGGCGCAGGTCGAAAGCGGCGCCGAGATCCTTCTGGTGCCCAATGGCTCGCCTTACTACCGCAACAAGTTCAACACCCGTCTGACCCATATGGTGTCGCGTGTGGTCGAAAACGATGTGCCGCTGGTCTATCTCAACATGGTCGGCGGTCAGGACGATCAGGTGTTCGACGGTGGCTCCTTCGTGCTCAATCGCCATGGCAAGCCGGCGCACACCCTGCCGGCCTTCGACGCTTGTCTGCGCCATGTGGATTTCGAGAAACGCGACGGGCGCTGGTGGGCGCTCGATGGCGAGATCACCCATCAGCCCGATGAATGGGAACAGGATTACCGCGCCATGGTCGAGAGCCTGCGCGATTACCTCGGCAAGACCGGATTCAAAAGCGTGGTTCTGGGCCTGTCGGGCGGCATCGATTCGGCCATTGTGGCGACGATCGCCACCGACGCGCTGGGCGCCGAGAACGTCCATTGCGTGATGCTGCCGTCGGAGTACACCTCGGAAGGCTCGCTCGAAGACGCGAAGGACATCGCCAACCGGCTGGGGTGTCGCTACGATTTCGTGCCGATTTCCCAAGGCCGCGATGCGATCACCGAAACGCTGGCGCCGATCTTCGGCGATCTGCCATTCGATACGACCGAGGAGAATATCCAGTCGCGTCTGCGCGGCCTGCTGCTGATGGCGCTGTCGAACAAGTTCGGCTCGATGCTCTTGACCACCGGCAACAAATCCGAGGTCGCGGTGGGCTATTGCACCATCTATGGCGACATGAACGGCGGCTATAACCCGATCAAGGATCTCTACAAGACCCGGGTGTTCGAGCAATGCCGCTGGCGCAACGCCAACCACCGTGACTGGATGAAGGGGCCCGAGGGCGAGGTCATCCCGGTCTCGATCATCGACAAGCCGCCCTCGGCCGAGCTGCGCCCGGATCAGAAGGACGAGGACAGCCTGCCGCCCTATGAGGTCTTGGACGCGATTCTCGAGGGGCTGGTGGATCGTGAGGAAAGCGTGTCCGATCTGGTTGCCGCGGGCTTCGAACGCGCCACGGTGAAGAAGATCGAGCACCTCTTGTACATCTCCGAATACAAGCGTTTCCAATCGGCGCCGGGGACACGCCTGACGCCGCGGGCCTTCTGGCTCGACCGGCGCTATCCGATCGCCAGCCGCTGGCGCGATCCCTCCTGATTTTGCGGGGCTGATCTCTCTTGCGATGAGGCCCGTGGACGGTTAGACAGCGCGCTTTCTGATTAGGAGCGGGCGGTATGGATCTTACGGTTGGCATTGATTTCGGCACCTCGAATTCCGCGCTGGGTCTCGCGGTCAACGGCAAGCCCTGGCTGGTGGAACTGGAACCCGGCGAAAAGACCCTGCCGACCGCGGTGTTCTTCGATCCGAAAGGCGCGATGCGGTTGGGGTCGGCGGCCAACCGGGCGCTGATCGATGGTGAAGAGGGCCGCTACATGCGGGCGCTGAAATCCGTGCTGGGCACGCCGCTTCTGCGCGAAACCCGGCCGATCGGCGGCAAACGTCAAAGTTTGTTGGATGTCATCGCGCAATTCCTCGCCACGCTGAAAGCCCGCACCGAGGAACAGATTCGCCAGCCGGTGACCGGCGTGGTCTCCGGCCGTCCGGTGCATTTCCATTCGAAAGATGCCGGGATGGACGCGCAGGCCGAGCGCGATCTGCGCGAGGCCTATGAAATGGCCGGGTTTTCCCGCATCCGCTTTCTCGCCGAGCCGGAGGCGGCAGCGCTGGCGGCCAAGGATCTCAAACCCGATGAGATCGGGCTGGTGGTGGACATTGGCGGCGGCACCTCGGATTTCACCCTGTTCCGCAAGATGGGCGGCAAGGTCGAGGTGCTGGCCTCGCACGGGATCCGTCTGGGCGGCACGCATTTCGACCGCGCCCTGAGCCTCGCGCATGCCATGCCGCTCTTCGGTGCGGGCACGCAATTGCGCCGCACTCTGGCGGACGGGCTTCTGCCGATGCCGACCGCCCTGTTCAACGATCTCGCCACCTGGCAGAAGATCCCCTTTCTCTACACCCGCGAAACACTCGCCAAGGTGCGCGATCTGCACGCCCATGCGGTCGAGCGAGAGAAGCTCGCACGGCTGGTCGAGGTGATCGAGGCCGAGCTCGGTCACGATGTCGCGTTTGCCGTCGAGGCAGCAAAGATTGGCGCCAATGGCGGTGCCGCGTCGGAGATCGAGCTGTCGCTGGTGGAAAAGGGTCTGTCGGCTGCTCTCACACCGGAAGATCTCGCCGTGGCACTCGCGGGCTATCAGGCCGAGCTGCGGGACGCGATCAAAGCCACGCTTGAGCTGGCCGGGCTCGCGGATGCGTCGGTGGGGGCGGTGGTCTATGTTGGCGGTTCCAGCCTGATGCATGTGGTCGATGCCGCTTGTTCCGCCGAACTGCCACAGGCGCGCGCCATTCGCGAAGAGGCCTTTACCGCCGTGGTCGACGGGCTGGCGCTGGCCTCGTCCGATGGGGCGTAAACAGCTTACAATTCGATCAGTTCGCAGCCGGGCAGCAGGCGCTCGACCTCTTCGAGACTGCAAAGCTGCGTGCCGGCGGTGAGCACGGCGGCGGAGGCTGCCGATGTGCCGAAGCACAGCGCCTCCTGCATCGTGTCACCGCGGGTGAGCGCCATCGAGAACGCACCGACGAAACTGTCGCCCGCGCCAACAGCGGAAATCACGTCCTCGGGATTGATCGCGCGCGAGGCGTGCCAGCGACCTTCCGCATTGGCGAGTGTCGAGCCATCGGCGCCGCGGGCGATGATGACATTCGCGGCCACGCCACGGGCGACAAGTTCGCTGGCGAAGTCCGCCGTGTCCTTGCGCGAGGGCAGTTTGCGCCCGGCGAGATCCTCGGCCTCCACATCATCCATGCGCAACACAAAGGGATTTGCCGGGTTCTTCATCAGCTCGTGCAGCGGCTTGCCCGAGGTGTCGACGAAAAGCTGCACGCTCTTGCGCACCAGATGCCGGGCGAGACGCGCCGGATAATCCAGCGGCACGCCGGGCGGTTGCGAACCGGAGAGCACCACCACCCCGTCGGCGGGCGCCGCCTGGGTGATCGCATTGATCGATTCGTCGACCATTTCGTGGTTCCAGTACGGCCCGGGCATGACGAAGCGATATTGTTTGCCGCTCTCCTGTTCCGTCACCGCTATGGATTGACGCGTGGCGCCACCGGTGACGGAAAATGCCGTGAAACGCACATGTTCCTGGGCCAGAAGACGCAGGAGATGTGCCCCGGTCTCGCCGCCAACGGCGGTAAAGGCCGTGCTGTCGCCCCCCAAGAACTTGATCGCGCGGGAGACATTGATGCCGCCGCCGCCGGGGTCCGCCTCGGGCGTGGAACAGCGCAGCTTCGGCCCGGCACTGACCGCGCTGGTGTTGGTGGACAGATCCACGGTCGGGTTCAGCGTAATTGTCAGAATCTGAGCCATAAACATCTCCTAACCGCAAGCGAGTCAGCTCGAGAACTAACCTACATCTGATAGCGATAACAACTTTGATCGAGGTCAGGGTAACACAATTTCTGACCGGCATTTTCTCAAACCGTCCAAAATTTAATCGTCGAGAAAGAAGTTCCGGGCAAAAAGCATTTCGAAACATGAAACCCGGAAAATGTGATCTACCATAAAGGAGAAGTAAATGGTTCCTGCAGCGAACGACCCGCGTTGGCAGCGTGTTTTGACCTCGGACAGCGATCTGTCCGCAGCAAGCTTGGCGACCAAGATCTTGGTGACCCGCCTGCGCCGTGAGGCGAGAAGCGACCCGTCGAGCATCTCGGGGAAGATTTCCGAATTGCGTGCCTATTTTGAAAAGAACGCCTTTGCCCAGGCGGATATTGCCGGTTTCTGAGGAGAACAGACATGAAAAACACCATGATGAGCGTGGCCGAGGCTGCCGAAAAGATCGAAGCCGGTGCGGTCCTATTGCTCGCTGGCTCCGAAGAGGCGCTGGGCCAATTGCCGAAGGGCAAATGGATTGGCGGGACCTCGGTTTACTTCGTCACCGAAACCGGCGGTCGGGTCGACCGTGAAAATGTTTTCGTGACCGAAATCGAGCGCGCAACCGATGCGCGTGCGGTGGTTTACGAGGGCGAGGATCTCCCGAACCTGACGATGAACCGGTTTGACAACGGGTTGTCGATGATTCTGATCCCGGCGTTTTCCAAGGCGCATTCCGAGTTCGCCATCAAAGGCGCGGAATTCCCGGGTCTTTTCGATCAGCCGCTGATGGGCTGGATCACCGGCGTGCATCTCGAGGAGATCGGTGTGAAAACGCCGAAGGTCTTCGATGGCGCCACCGGCCAGGCGCATGAAGAGGGGGCCGCCGTATTGCATGTCGCGCTGAACGACGGTGCGGTTGCGGATCTCGATATCCTGAACCTGTTCGAACAGGACGTTGCCGCCGACAAGATCAGTTTTTCTGAGGACGGCTTTGGCGCCAAGACCGCCATGGTCAACGGCGAAGAGGTGGATTTCGCGGCCTATCTGACCGAGACCGGCGTCGACACGCAGCTTCCGCTCGTCGCCAACTATGCCGGCATGATGGTCAATGTGTCCTTCCAGTCCGTCGATGCGGACAAGGGTGTGGCTTTCTATGCGCCGGTTGTCGCAGGCGCCGAGTATCACATCGCCAAACCGACCGGCGACTATGCCGCCACTTTCGCAGCGCGCGCCACGGGCGAAGGCGCTTCGGAGCTGTCCTGCAACTGTATCCTCAACTACCTCTACGGTGAGCTCGAGGGCAAGAAGACCGGCAATTTCACCGGTCCGGTGACCTTTGGCGAGATCGCTTACATCCTGTTGAACCAGACCATGGTGCGCCTGCATGTGAAGGCTGCCGAACAGGCTGCTGTCGCCTGATCAGCCTGGCGCAATACGCAACAAAAACGGCCGCAGCACCACGCTGCGGCCGTTTTCTTATCTCCCTTGTTTCGACGTCTTTTGCGGCTTGCGTCAGCTTTCGATCATCATCTGATAGCTGGCCGGTACATAGGTGAACCCGTCATCCTTGGCCGCGACATAGCCCAGGGCCGGGAAGGGCATGTGATAGCCGATGAAGGGCAGGCGATCCGCCGCCATCATGTCGAGAAGCTTGCGCCGGCTTTGCGCCGCCATGGCTTTGTCGGTATCGTAGAGCACTTCCCAATCCGGGTAGGCCAGGGAATAGACAAAGTGGTTGGCGAAATCCGCCCCGAGGATCAATTGCTTGCCCTCGCTCTCGAGATGGAAGGCCATGTGTCCGGGCGTGTGGCCGAAAGCCTCCACCGCGGTGATGCCTGAGGTGACTTCCGATCCGCCTTCGAGCAGATCGAACTGTTCCTGAAGCGGTCGGATTTTCGCCTCGAACCCGTCATTGCCCGACATGTCCCAATGATCCATTTCGACCGAACCGGTGGAATAGGCGGCATTGGCAAAGGTCGGCGCGCCGTCATAGATGCCGCCGATATGGTCGCCATGCATATGGGTGATCACCACGCGGTCGACCTGATCGGCGCTATAACCGGCGGCTTCGAGCGCGGTGGTGATGCCCGTCGGGTTGAGCCCGGTGTCGAACAGGATCAGCTCGGCGCCGGTGTTGACCAGCGTCGGGGTGAAAAAGAACTGCGCCGCATCTGCCGGGATGAAATTGGCCTCGGAGGCGGCGGCGAATTCCTCGTCCGAAGCATTGAGGCCAAAGATCGTGTGCGGGTCGGGCACGGTGCGGTTGCCGGCGAGCAGCGTGGTGACTTCGAAGGCGCCGAGCTGGAAACGGCGATAGGGGGCAAACCCCTGACCGAGCATCGGTGCCTCTGCCCTGGCCGCGAACGGCAGGCTCGAGGCGATGGGAAGGGCGGCTGCACCTAACAAAAGGTGGCGACGTGACAAGTAAGGTGAAAAAGGCGCGTTCTTTGCGTTCTGCGTTTTCATGGGGGTATCCTCCCGGGCTAGGGTTTCTCTTTGGGAAACGATAGTCGTCGCGGGAGAATAGCACAGCGAGGAAAAGCGCGAATGACATTTGCGTCAACGGCCGTGAGCCGGGCTCAGTCGTATTCCCACCATTTGTCGATCGTGGCGATGTCTTCGTCCGACCAGCCGAAATGATGCGCCAGCTCATGCACGGTGACATGGGCGACCATCTGCCCGAGCGTCACGTTCCCACGCATGCACCATTCGTCCAAGATCGGCCGGCGGAACAGCCAGATCGTATCCGGCGCCATGGGCTGATCCATGGTGGATTTCTCGGTCATCGGGATGCCGGTATAAAGCCCGGTCAGTTCGAACGGGTCCTCGATGCCGATTTCGGCCAGCAAGTCTTCGGGCGCGAAATCCATCACCGTGAGCGACACATTGGTGGCCAGCACTTTGAAAGCCGGCGGCAGGTCCGCCATGGTCTGGCGGGCGATCTGCTCGATCATGTCGAGATCCGGGGCGATCATGTCCGGGGCCTCAAGAAGCGGTGATGTCATCGCAGAATTCCTTTGTGAACCTGTGCCCGATATGGACTCTTTGGCCGCGATATGAAAGAGGAAGCGCAACAGGAGACCCACGATGATCGTCACACGTTTCGCGCCTTCGCCCACGGGCTTTATTCATGTCGGCAACCTGCGCACCGCGCTGTTCAACTACCTGATCACCCGCAAGGCCGGGGGGCAGTTCATTCTGCGTCTCGACGACACCGACCAGGAGCGCTCGAAACAGGAATATGCCGATGGCATCCTCGAGGATCTCGAATGGCTGGGCTTCACCTGGGACCGGCTGGAGAAACAGTCGACCCGGCTCGACCGCTATCACGCCGCCGCCGACGAGCTGCGCGAGAAGGGCCGGTTCTACGAAGCCTTCGAGACTCCGACCGAACTGGACCTGAAGCGCAAGAAGCTTTTGAACATGGGCAAGCCGCCGGTCTATGACCGTGCCGCGCTGGCGCTCTCCGAAGATGAGAAAGCCAAGCTGCGCGCCGAGCGCGGTGACGGTGTCTGGCGGTTCAAACTCGATCAGGAGCGGATCGACTGGCATGACGGCATTCTCGGCGATATCTCGATCGATGCGGCCTCGGTCTCCGATCCGGTGCTGATCCGCGCCGATGGTCAGTTCCTCTATACGCTCGCCTCGGTCTGCGATGACGTGGATTACGGTGTGACCCATATCGTGCGCGGTTCCGACCACGTCACCAACACCGCGACGCAGATCCAGATCATCGAGGCGCTGGGCGGCACGGTGCCGACATTTGCCCACCATTCGCTCCTGACCGGGCCGCAGGGCGAGGCGCTCTCGAAGCGTCTCGGCACGCTCAGCTTGCGTGATCTGCGGGCGCAGGGGGTGGAGCCGATGGCGCTTCTGTCGCTGATGGCGCGTCTTGGCTCGAACCAGCCGGTGGAACTCAGGACCTCGATGGAGGAGCTGATCGAAGGGTTCGACCTGTCGACATTCGGCGCGGCGCCGACCAAGTTCGACAGCCAGGACCTGTTCAGCCTGACGTCGCAGATCAACCACGCGCGCCCCTTTGCCGATGTGGCCTATGAGGTCGCCGGGCTGGGTGTGCCTGCCGAGATCGCCGAACCGTTCTGGAATGTCGTGCGCGAGAACATCACCGTGAAAGCCGACATGGCGGGCTGGTGGGAACTGTTCCGTGATGGCGCGACACCGATGGTGGCCGATGAGGACAAGGACTTTATCACCGAGGCTTTCGAGATGTTGCCGGAACCGCCCTACACCTCTGAGAGCTGGAAAGACTGGACCGCGGCGGTGAAAGAGGCGACGGGCCGCAAGGGCAAGGGGCTTTTCATGCCGCTGCGCAAGGCCGTGACCGGCATGGAGCGCGGGCCGGACATGTCCGATGTCATGCCGCTCATGCAGAAAAAGCCGTCTTTCTAAGCGGTTTTGTTCAAAATCAAACAGTAGGCCGCCATGGAGAACGCTCTGTGGCGGCTTTTTACTGTCTTTCTGTCGCAAGTTTCCTATCGGAAACATTTCTCGCTTGCTCCGAATCCGGCCCTCGCATAGGGTCCGGCGCAACGCTGCATGTTGGGAGAACGGGTGACACCGTACCGAAGGAGCAACCGCCCCGGGAAACTCTCAGGTAAACGGACCTTCATGCGGCCAAGACTCTGGAGAGAGGGGTGTTTCACCCCCGCCGAAGGGATAACGATCTCAGGCGCAAAGGACAGAGGGGGCATCGGGCGGGAAACCGTCATAGGTGCCGGGCGTATTCCGCCGGCTTAACAAGATCGCGACGCCATGTCAGAGTGGCCCAGACCGGGTCCGGTGCGCGTGCAGGAGAGGCTGAGATGACGGAACTCAAACAGACGCCGCTATATGATTTTCACGTATCCCATGGGGCCAAGATGGTGCCTTTCGCCGGCTATGAAATGCCGGTGCAATATCCGCTGGGCGTGATGAAGGAACATCTGCACACGCGCGCGGCCGCGGGCCTGTTTGACGTGTCGCATATGGGGCAGGTGATGCTCACATCACCCTATGGCTATGACAAGCTCGCCCTGGCGCTCGAGAGCCTGGTGCCGGTGGATGTGCTTGGGCTGAAACCGGGACGTCAGCGCTATGGCATCTTCACCAATGACACGGGCGGCATTCTCGACGATCTGATGATCTCGAACGCCGGCAACGGGTTGTTCCTGGTGGTCAATGCCGCCTGCAAGACCGAAGATATCGCCCATCTCAACGCCATGCTGCCGGATCATGTCGAGATCACCGAGATCACCGACCGGGCGCTTCTGGCGTTGCAGGGGCCGCTGGCTGAGACTGCGCTCTCCCGCCTTGTGCCACAGGTCACCGAGCTGAAATTCATGGATTCCGTGCGGATCACCGTCGATGAGGTCGAATGGTGGATTTCACGCTCGGGGTACACCGGCGAAGACGGGTTCGAGATCTCGATCCCGGCCGGGATGGCCGTCGAGATCTCCGAAAAGCTTGTCGCCATGGAGGAGGTCGAGCTGATCGGGCTGGGCGCCCGCGACTCGCTCCGGCTCGAGGCCGGGCTCTGCCTTTACGGCCACGACATCGACACCTCCACCTCGCCGGTCGAGGGCAATATCGCCTGGGCGCTGCAAAAGGTCCGGCGCACGGGTGGCGCGCGCGAGGGGGGCTTCCCTGGCGCCGATCGCATTCTCTCGGAGCTGCACAACGGCGCCGAGCGCAAACGCGTCGGGCTTTTGCCGCAGGGCCGCGCGCCGATGCGCGAGGGCACGCCGCTTTTCGCCAGCGAGGACAGCTCGCGCCAGATCGGTGAGATCACCTCCGGCGGGTTCGGCCCCTCTGTCGAGGCGCCGGTCGCCATGGGCTACCTGCCGACCGAACTGTCCAAGGGCGGTACCGAGGTCTTCGCCGAACTCAGGGGCAAGCGCCGGCCGGTCACGGTCGCCCCGATGCCCTTCCGCAATTCCACTTACAAACGCTGATACTTCTCAAAGGGACCACAGATATGGCCGCAGATATCAAATTCACCGAAGAACACGAATGGCTCCGCGTCGAGGATGATCTCGTCGTCGTCGGCATCACCGAACATGCGGCCACGCAGCTGGGCGATGTGGTCTTCGTCGAATTGCCGGAAGAGGGCACCACCGTGTCGAAGGACGATGAGGTCGTGGTGATCGAGAGCGTCAAGGCCGCCTCCGACATTCTGGCGCCCTTGGATGGCGAGATTGTCGAGGTGAACGAACCGCTGGCGGAAGATCCCGGCAAGGTGAACGAAGACCCGCTGGGGGACGCCTGGTTCTTCAAGATGAAGATCGAAGACATGTCGGCCCTGGACGATTTCATGTCCGAGGCGGAGTACAAGGATTTCGTCGGCTGAGCCACGCCGCGCCCGCTTTCAAAAACGATACGTCGCGGGTCATGATCCGCGACGCCCGATCCGTCATGACACAAGCTTTCATGTTACAAGCTTTCAAGGAGCGACCCCGTGGCCTATACCCCGTCGAGTTACAACCCTTATGATTTCGCCAACCGCCGCCATATCGGCCCGTCGCCGGATGAAATGGCGCAGATGCTCGATGTGGTGGGCGCCAGCTCGCTCGATGCGCTGATCGACGAGACGGTGCCGATGGCGATCCGCCAGATGTCGCCGCTCACCTGGGCGCCGATGACCGAACATGAGGTGCTGGGCCATATCCGCAAAGTGGCCAAGAAGAACCTGGTGATGACCTCGCTCATTGGTCAGGGCTTCTATGGCACCGCCACGCCGCCGGCGATCCAGCGCAATATCCTCGAGAACCCGGCGTGGTACACGGCCTATACGCCCTATCAGCCGGAGATCGCGCAGGGGCGCCTCGAAGCACTGTTGAATTTCCAGACGATGATCTCGGACATGACCGGCCTGCCAGTGGCCAATGCCTCGCTCCTCGATGAGGCGACGGCGTGCGCCGAGGCGATGACCATGGCGCAGCGTGTGGCGAAATCGAAGGCCAAGGCGTTTTTCGTCGACGAAAATTGCCACCCGCAGAATATCGCGGTGATCGAGACCCGCGCCGCCCCTCTGGGCATCGAGATCGTGATCGGCGCCCCGGAGGATCTCATGCCTGCCGACGTGTTCGGTGCGATTTTCCAATACCCCGGCACCTATGGCGGGGTGACGGATTTCAGCACCCAGATCGCCGCGCTGCATGAGGCGAAAGCCGTGGCGGTCATGGCCTGTGACCTGATGGCGCTGACCATGCTGAAAGAACCTGGTGCGATGGATGCCGATATCGCCGTCGGCTCGGCCCAGCGTTTTGGCGTGCCCATGGGCTTCGGCGGTCCGCACGCCGCTTTCATGTCCTGCAAGGATGCGATGAAACGCTCGATGCCCGGTCGGATCGTCGGGGTCTCTGTCGATGCCTCCGGCAACCGCGCCTATCGGCTCAGCCTGCAGACCCGCGAACAGCATATTCGGCGCGAAAAAGCCACGTCGAACGTCTGCACCGCGCAGGCGCTTCTGGCGGTCATGGCCTCGTTCTACGCGGTGTTCCACGGGCCGACCGGGCTGCGCGCCATCGGCGAGCAGATCCACTTCAAAGCGGTGAAGCTGGCCGAGGGGCTGAAGGCCGCCGGGTTCAAAGTTGCGCCCGAGGCCTATTACGACACGATCACGGTCGAGGCCGGTGCGATGCAAGGGGTGATCCTGCGCTCGGCCCAGGCCGAAGGGATCAACCTGCGCCGTGTCGGGACGGACCGCATTGGTATCGCCGTCGATGAGATGGTCGACGATGAAACCCTCGCCAAGGTCTGGCGCGCTTTCGGTCATGAGGCGGAGGTGCCCGCGGGCTTCCCCGGGCTGGGCGTTCCGGAGACGATGCTGCGCGAGAGCGCCTATCTCGAGCATCCGATTTTCGGCATGAACCGCGCCGAGGGCGAGATGATGCGCTACATGCGCCGTCTGGCGGACCGTGACCTGGCACTCGACCGGGCGATGATCCCGCTTGGATCGTGCACGATGAAACTGAACGCCGCCGTCGAGATGATGCCGATCACCTGGCCGGAGTTCAACGCCATCCACCCCTATGCGCCAGAGGATCAGTCCGACGGCTATCGTTTCATGATCGACGATCTCTCGGACAAGCTCTGTGAGATCACCGGCTATGACGCCATGTCGATGCAGCCGAACTCGGGCGCGCAGGGCGAATATGCCGGTCTCTTGACGATCATGGGCTATCACCGGGCGAACGGGCAGGGCGGGCGCAACATCTGTCTCATCCCGATGTCGGCCCATGGCACCAACCCGGCCTCCGCCCATATGGTCGGCCTCAAGGTCGTGGTGGTGAAAACTGCAGAGAATGGCGATATCGATCTCGAGGATTTTCGCGCCAAGGCCGAAGCGGCGGGCGACAATCTCGCAGCCTGTATGATCACCTACCCCTCGACCCATGGGGTGTTCGAGGAAACGGTCAAGGAGGTCTGCAACATCACCCATGAGTTTGGGGGGCAGGTCTATATGGATGGTGCCAACCTGAATGCGCTCGTCGGGCTGGCCAAACCCGGTGAGATCGGCTCCGACGTTTCGCATCTCAATCTGCACAAGACCTTCTGCATCCCGCATGGCGGCGGCGGTCCCGGCATGGGGCCGATCGGCGTGAAAAAGCACCTGGCGCGGTTCCTGCCGGGATCGCCGCTGGGTGAGGACGATGGGTGTTCGGTGTCCGGCCCGGTCTCGGCCGCGCCCTATGGCTCCGCCTCGATCCTGCCGATCTCCTGGGCCTATTGCATGTTGATGGGCGGTGAGGGGCTGACGCAGGCCACGAAAGTGGCGATCCTCAACGCCAATTACATTGCGGCCCGGTTGGATGCGGCCTTCTCGGTGCTCTACAAGGGCAAACAGGGGCGTGTGGCGCATGAATGCATCGTCGATCCGCGCGCCTTCGAGGACACGACCGATGTCACCGTCGATGACATTGCCAAACGGCTGATGGACAGCGGGTTCCATGCGCCGACCATGTCCTTTCCGGTGCCGGGCACGTTGATGATAGAGCCGACCGAGAGTGAGACCAAGGCCGAGTTGGACCGGTTCTGCGAAGCCATGCTGTCGATCCGGGCGGAGATCGCCCAGATCGAGAAGGGCGAACTGCCGAAAGACATCAACCCGCTCAAACTGGCGCCGCATACGGTCAACGATCTGGTGGCGGATTGGGACCGGCCTTACCCGCGCGAACAGGGCTGTTTTCCGCCGGGCGCCTTCCGGGTCGACAAATACTGGCCGCCGATCGGTCGGGTCGACAATGCCTATGGCGATCGCAACCTGATCTGTCTCTGCCCGCCGCCCGAAAGCTATGTCGAAGCGGCGGAGTGATCCCTGAAGGATCAGCGCGCCATAGGGGCCTGATGCCTGGGCCGTAGGGTATCCATGGAAAATGTGATACCCTGCGGTTCGAGCCAGGCGTTGAAGCGGGCGATTTTCTCGTCCAGAGAACAGGTGTTCGCGTGACGCGCCATCTCGAGCGCATAGGCCGCGCGCAGGCGGGCCTGTTCCTCGGGCGTCAGACTGTCGAATTCTGTCAATTCGGGCGCTGTCATTTTGACCTCTTGATCCGGGACTGTTTCGGGTACATATATTCCATAACATGAATGTGAACGGGAGACCACGGCCATGGCCGCGACGCTTGAAAAAACCGATGTGAAACTCGCCTGTCCGACCTGTGCCCAGGTCAACCGGGTGCCGGTGGGTAAGCTCTCTGCCGGGCCGAAATGCGGCACCTGTGGTGAACCGCTGATGTCCGGCAAGGTTTCGGAACTTGATCCGAAAACCCTGACCGCCCTGTCGAAAAAGGACGACCTGCCGGTGATCGTCGATTTCTGGGCGCCTTGGTGTGGCCCTTGCCGGATGATGGCGCCGGAGTTTGCGAAGGCCGCACAGGAGCTCAAGGGCAAGGCGCGTTTTGCCAAGATCAACACCGAGGAACATCCGACCGTGTCGATGAAAAACGGCATCCGCGGTATTCCTGCCCTGATCCTCTATCAGGGTGGCAAGGAAATCGCCCGCATCGCCGGTGCCCGCCCGGCCCGCGACATCATCGCTTTTGTCGAGCAGAACGGCAAATTGCCGGCATAAGGTCGTGGCGTGAGGTTTCGGTTCCGGGCGGCTTGACTTTTTCGCCCGGAACGTCCAAATCAACGCTCACGTGGGGTCGTAGCTCAGTTGGGAGAGCGCGTCGTTCGCAATGACGAGGTCGTCGGTTCGATCCCGATCGACTCCACCAAATTCCCCTTCCGATCAGAAGCTTTTCACTTTGGTCCCAAGCTTAAATTGTATGGCGTCCTAAGATCGGCGAAGCTCACCGCGAAGCCTGTAAGCTGAAGTGCCAAAAAGCCGCGCAATAGCCGAGAGTGTGGTTTGGGGTTTGCATGCCTGGCGAAGGGCATCTTAAACCAATTCTCGATCAGGCGAGCAATTGCAGTCATCTTCGAGACCTTACCATCGCGCCGTCCTTCACCGCTCTCAATCGCCTCGACCGCAAAGGCTTCTCCGACCACACCAAGCTCGCCCTGCAAGAGGCCAATATCGGGAAATCCTTTGCGGTTCTTGAAGGGCCATCGCTCAGCCCGTCGGCCTATTGCTTCTGGCAGAGAGCATGTTGGTTGGGGAGACCTGCTCAGACAGTACGGTCGGAAAGCATGCGTAATTGGGCTGACCCTGCTGTGAGGTCGAGCTCCCTATAGGATCACGGCAATGCTGTGAGAAAGGGAGACAGAGAATGGAATACTTCGTTGGATTAGATGTGTCGCTTCGGTCATGCGCGCTTTGCGTGGTTGATGGCCGTGGCAAAGTTTTTATGGAGCGCGAGCTGAGGTGCGAAGTTGACGATATCGCAGCTTGCTTGAAAGCATTCCCCCATCCAATCGAGCGGATCGGCTTTGAAGCAGGCGCGCTCAGCCAACACCTATTCTTCGGTCTACAAGACAAGGGGTTCGACATCGTCTGCATGGAAGCCAGGCAGGTGAGCGCTGCGCTGTCGGCCATGCGGAACAAAACGGACAAGACTGACGCCAAGGGCATTGCTCAGATATTGCGTACTGGCTGGTTCAGCCCGGTGCATATGAAGAGCCGTGAAGCGCATGGTCTGCGTGCTTTGCTCAGCACCAGAAAGGCTCTGCTCAAAAAGACGATGGATCTGGCCAACGAGGTGCGCGGCCTGTTGAAGGTCTTTGGGGTTCGCCTGCCAAGAACCGTCAAGCACGGCAGTTTTGACGGGTTGGTCCGACCGATGATCGAGATGGATGAGGTGCTCGCGCATGCGATCATTCGCCTGCTCGACGCGCGTGCGGTTCTGTTCCAACACTATCTGGAGTTGGACCGACGCGTTAAACGGGCAGCTTCGCAGGACGAAGTGTGCATGCGAATGATGACAGTGCCAGGGGTTGGCCCGATCGCTGCGCTCACATTCAAGGCTGCAGTCGATGATCCCAGCCGGTTTAAACGTTCTCGGACTGTGGCTGCACATTTTGGATTGACGCCCAGGCGATTCCAATCCGGGGAACATGACAATCCAGGGCGCATCTCGAAGGCTGGAGATCGAGATGTCCGGGCTACCTTGTATGCTGCTGCAAATGCACTGCTCATGCGCACGATGGCGGGATCACAGATCAAGTCTTGGGGAATGCGCTTAATGCGCACCAAAGGCCGCCGTCGTGCCGTTGTCGCCGTCGCCCGTAAACTCGCCGTCCTTCTGCACAGGATGTGGATCGACGGCACAGAATTCCGTCAGGAACAAGTGGGAGGCAAGGCATGACCCAATAGTCAACCACCAACCCTGACGGGATCGTCCAATCCGGACGAGGTTTGTGGATGAAGCCGAAAATGTCTGCTGCGCAACTCGAAGCGCGCCGGAAAGCGGGGCTCTCCACTGCCAATCCGACACATGCATGCAGCGGCGCCCTTCGAACGCCAAACCAGACTGCGAAGAGAAGCGTGACCCGGATAGGCGATCCTCAGTCGTACAGAAGAAGGAAAATGAGCTTGACCCCGACACCCAATTAGAGAAGCTGACTTTCGCGGCTGTATACATGAATGTCCGGAGGTGCGCAGGGAAACTGTCCTCAACGCAACCGCAGCATATCTGGTTTGAGATCTGACACCTGCGTCACGCCCATCAGGCGCATGTCGCGGGTGATCTCAGCGGTCATCTGGGTCAACATCCGCTCGATCCCCGGCTGGCCCGCCGCCGCGAGCGCGTAGAGATAGGCGCGGCCCAGCCCCACGGCTTTCGCCCCGAGTGCCAGCGCCTTGAGCACATGCGTGCCGCGCTGGAAGCCGCCATCGACCATCACGTCGAGCTTGTCGCCCACGGCCTGAACGATCTCATCGAGCTGGTCGAAGCCGGAGCGGGACCCGTCCAACTGTCGACCGCCATGGTTTGACAAAATGATGCCTTTGCATCCGATTTCTGCCGCTTTCTTTGCGTCATCGACGCTCATGATCCCTTTGAGACAGAACGGCCCGCCCCATTCGGCCACCATGCGCTCCACATCGTCCCAGTTCATCGACGGGTCGAGCATGTCGGTGAAATAGCGCCCGATGGTGAGCGTGTCGCCCTTCATGTCGATATGGGCGTCGAGCTGCGGCAGGCTGAATTTCTCATGGGTGACATAGTTGATGCCCCACATCGGCTTGATCGCGAATTGCACCATACCGCCGAGGGTCAGGCGAAAGGGGATCGAAAACCCGGTGCGCAGATCGCGTTCGCGGTTGCCGCCGGTGATGCTGTCGACGGTGAGCATCATGACGTTGATGCCGCTCTCCTTGGCCTTTTGCATCATCGCGGAATTGAGGCCGCGATCCTTGTGGAAATAGAATTGGTAGACCTGCGGTGTGTCGTGTTTTGCGGCCAATTCCGTCATCGAAACCGTGCCCAGAGACGAGACCCCGAACATCGTGCCGAATTTCGCCGCCGCTGCGGCCGTGGCGCGTTCGCCCTCGTGGTGGAACAGGCGTTGAAGCGCGGTTGGCGACAGGTAGACCGGCAGGGCGAGTTTCTGTCCCATGATCTCGGTCGAGAGATCGACATCGGTGACACCGCGCAGCACGTTGGGCACGAGATCGACGCTCTCGAACGCCTCCGTGTTCCGGCGCAGGGTCACCTCGTCATCGGCGCCGCCGTCGATGTAGTTGAAGATCGGCCCGGGCAGGCGGCGGAGGGCGAGACGACGGAAATCGTGGAAATTGTGACACTCGGTCAGGCGCATGGTGTTTCCCCTTCAACTCTGGCCCGCCAGGCGGCGGCATAGGGCGTGAGCACCTCGCATTGCCGGGGCGTGACCCGATGGGTCTCCGGCGGCGAGGCGGTCTCGGCAAAAAGCATCGCCGCCCCGACGGAGGTGCCGGTGGCTGAGGCCGCGATCTCCACGCCATCCTTGTGCACCGTGGCCAGCATGTCGAGGTAGTCGCGGTTGCGGGCAAAGGGGCCTTCGACGATCACGGGGCCTTCTGCGCCGACGAGATCGAGGCAGGTCTTGGTCATCAGGGCGAGGTAGAACCCGAGCGCGACCATGCGCTGACCCTGTCCATCCGGCTCATGGGTCCACGTGGCCGCGCGTCCGCGAAACGGTCCCGATCCCGGCTCGACCGCAGGCAGGAGCATGATCTGGTCCGCGAGCACCTTGGCGCGGTCAACCTCCGTCCCCCCTGTGTCTCCGCCCGCGCGGATGATCTCGTATTCACGCCCGCCCATGAACCGGGCCGAGGGCACGGCGTGGCCCAGGGCGTTGACATTGACGAGCGTGTCACGGTCCGGATCGAGCGTGCTCACAGGCCCGCCGACCGACATGACGACGACCCAGGTGCCTGTGGACACGACAGAAAACGCGCCCTCTCGGCCCAAGACATGCGGCAGCAGAGAGGCGTTGGAATCGTGGATGCCGCAGACCACCCGCGTGTCTGGCGACAGGCCGGTGCGGGTGGCGACATCCTTGGTCACCGTGCCCAGAACATCGCCGGAAGGATGCGCGGGGGCGAGGCTGTCGGTGAGGCCGAGACGGGCGACCAGAGAGGAGAATTGGCCCTCCCAGGGGTTCCACAAATCGGTATGGCAGCCCAGAGAGGTGACATCCGTCGCCATACGACCAGTCAGGCGATAGCCCCAATATTGCGGATAGGTGAGCACATGGGCCACGCGGTCCTTAAGCGTCGGATCGGTCTGGAATTGCCAATAGAGCTGCGCCCCGAGGTTCAGGCCGACGCCAAGGCGCGGTGAGCCAGTCTCCGAAAACGGCGGGCGGAGCGCATCATAATCCTCGGCCAATGCCTCCGGCCCACCATGCTCATAGTCGAGCATTGGCGCGGCGAGCCCGCCCGCCGCATCGAGCAAGACGGCAGAGGCCCCATGGGTGGTCACGGAGATCGCGTCGATCCCATGGCTTTCGTGGAAGCGCGTGAGGTGCTCAAGAAAGAACTCCCAATGCCCCTCAAGATCGAAATGCGGCCAGGGCGGCCCCGCCAGAACGGTGTTTGGACGGGTGACGACCGCGATTTCCGACAGGCTGGCGGCATCGACCAGCGCCAGCTTGGCATTGGTTTTCCCGACATCGAGAACAGCGATATGGCGCGGCATGGTCATGGCAGGTGGAACACCGTTTCAAGCGGTTGTTCTATCGGACGATTGTCGGGATGGGTCTCCATGATGTCGGCCATATGCGCCCACCAACGTTGCATCACCGGATGGTCGGGCAGCGCCGCCATGCCGTGATCCTCGCGCCGCCAGAGCACGCCGAACAGATGGCGGGTCTCTGGATCGTAATGGATCGAATAATCTTCGACACCCGCGTCTTTGAGCAGAGTAACAAGCTCCGGCCAGATCTCGTCATGGCGTTTGCGATACTCGCCGAGGCAGCCCTCATTCAGGACCATGCGGAAGGCGTATTTTTCCATTACGACCTCCGCAGGTTCTGGTAGATGCGCGGCAGGGCGATCACCCCGATCAGCAGCGCACCGACCACGATGGACATCACGATGCCCGGCACGTTCAAAAGGCCGAGGCCGAAGGTGACGAGCCCCATGACGAAGGCCGCGATTACGACGCCGGGGATGGAGCCAGAGCCGCCGAGGATGCTGACCCCGCCGAGCACGACCATGGTGACGACTTCCAGTTCCATGCCAGAGGCGATGGAGGGCCGCGTCGAGCCAAGCCGGGAGGTGAGGCAGACCGAGGCCAGCCCCGCCATCAGGCCGGTCAAAAGGAACAGGATGAATTTCACCCGTTCGACCCGGATGCCGGAAAAGGTCGCGGCGGTGGCATTGTTGCCGATGGCATAGACCGCGCGGCCGAAATTGGTCTTGTGCAACACCACGGCATAGATCACGGCGAGGATCGCAAAGATCGTCAGCTCAACGGTGATGACCCAGACCACATAGCCTTGACCGAACCAGGCAAACTCTGACGGGTAGCCACGAAACGCACCATCGCCGAGAACGATGTAGCTGATCCCGCGAAACAGGCTCATGGTGCCGATGGTCACAACAATGGAGGGCAGGCCCAGACGCGTCACCAGCACGCCGTTGAAGGCCCCGCACAAGAGCCCGGTCACAAGGCCCGTGGCAACAATCGCAGGTGTGCCAAAGCCGGCCTGCATCACCACCCCCATCGCCGTGGATGACAGAGCGATGATGGAGGCGACGGAGAGATCGATCTCGCCGGCGATGATCAAAAGCGCCATGGCAAAGGCGATCATCGCCTTTTCCGTGAAGTTGAACGTCGCATCCGACAGGTTCCACGCATTCAGGAAGTAGGGCGAGGCAAAGCTGTTGAGGATGAAGATGCCGATCGCGACCAAGAGCAGCAGGCTTTCCCAGCTTTTGAACGTGCGCGCCAGCGGCGTGGTCAGCCGGTCGGGAATGTGACGGGCGGCGGTCTGTTGTGTCTCTGCAAGGCTCATTGGGCATGCTCCGCGGATTTGAGGATGACACGGCCTTTCGAGCGGCCAGCACGGGAATTGAAGGTCACGGCGATGATGATCGCGGCCCCGGAGATGGCGAGTTGCCAGAAGGGCGAGACGTCGATCACCGGCAGGGCGTTCTTGATGATGCCCAAGAACAGCGCGCCCAGGACGGCTCCGCCGACGGTGGCAATGCCGCCGGCGATGGAGACGCCGCCGATAACGCAGGCCGCGACCACATCGAGCTCGAAACCGCCGGCGATGTCGACATAGGCCACGGCATAGCGCGCCACCCAGAGATAGCCGGTGAGACCGGCCAGCATGCCGGAGATCACGAAGGCGAGGAACTGGGTCCGACCCACATTGATTCCGGTGTAGACGGCGGCATGCGGGTTGCCGCCCACGGCAAAGAAGGCGCGCCCCAGTGTCGTGCGGCTCATGACGAGCCCGAGGATCAGCGTGACGATCACGGCGATCCAGCCCAGAACCGGCAGGCCGAGGATGTTTTCACGCGGAAAGGCCTTGAACGCGGCGCTCATCTGGTGCGAGTTCACCCAGCTCCCGTTGGTCAGAAGAAAGATGACACCGCGGAAGATTGTCATCGTGCCGAGGGTCACGACGATGGGCGGGATCGTCAGTTTCCAGACCAGAAAGCCGTTGATCGCACCCATGAGCGCGCCGAGGCCAAGCGCCAGTGCGACCAGAACCGGAACCGGCACTCCGGGGAAGGACACGTTGATCAAGGCGCAGACCATGCCCGTCAGCGCGAGGTTCGCGGCGACCGAGAGGTCGATGGAGCGGGTCAGGATGACGACCATCTGCCCCAGCGCGAGGATGATCAGCGGCGCGGTGTCGGTGAACACCGCCACGAGGTTCGAGGGGGTCACGAAACCGGGAAAGCGGCTTGCGACCAGGGCGAGCAGAAGCAGGATGGCGCCCACAAGGATCGCCTCGCGGGATTTCAGCAGGGTCATGCTGCTTCTCCTTTCGATGAAATGCCTGCCGCGTGGCGGACCAGGGTTTCGGGCGTCAGATCCTCGCCTTCCAACTCGGCGACCATCCGGCCTTCGCGCATGACGATCACGCGATCCGACATGCCGAGAATTTCGGGAATTTCGGAACTGACCATGATGACGGACAGCCCCTCGGAAGCCAGTTCCGACATGAAATCATGCACGGCCGCCTTGGAGCCGATGTCGATGCCCTTGGTCGGCTCGTCGAGAATGATGACGGTCGGTTGCGTGGCGAGCCATTTTGCGATGACCACCTTCTGCTGGTTGCCGCCAGAGAGACTCCCGACCGTGGTGTCGAGCGAGGCCGCGCGCAGATCGAGCCGTTCGGTATATTGACGTGCCAGTGCGAATTCCTCGGCCATCCGGGTGAACCCGTTCTTGGACAGGCGCGGCAGGGACGGCAGGGTGACATTCTGGAAAATCGGCATGTCGAGGATCGCCCCCTGTTTGCCGCGATCTTCGGGAACATAGACGATCCCTGCCGCGATGGCGTCGGCGGGGGAGCGGATCACCCGCACCTTGCCGTTCAGGCGGATTGCGCCTTTCGAGGGTCGTGTCACGCCGATCAGGCTTTGCATGAACTCGGAGCGCCCCGCGCCCACGAGGCCGTAGAAGCCGAGGATTTCGCCCCGGCGCAGGGTAAAGTGGATGTCTTCGAACTCGGTCGGGTGGCTGTAGCCCGCGACGAGCAAAACATCCTCGCCGATCTCGGCGGCGCGTTTCGGGAAAATCTGGTCGACGGAGCGCCCGACCATCATCTTCACTAACTCGGCCTCCGCGATATCCGCCATCTCGCCCGCACCGATAAACTGGCCGTCACGAAACACGGTATAGCGGTCGGCGATGCGGAAAATCTCGTCGAATTTGTGAGAGATGAACAGGATCGCCTTGCCCTGCGCCTTGAGCGCATCAACAAGCTCGTAGAGCTCTTCGATCTCCTTGCGGCTGAGCGCGGCGGTGGGTTCGTCCATGATCACGACGCGGGCCTCGACGGAGAGCGCGCGTGCAATGGCAACCAGGTGGCGCGACGCGATGCCGAGATCCTTGAGCCGCACGCCCGCATCGATTTCCGCGCCGATGCCATCAAGAATGGCTTGGGCGTCCTTGTGCATGGCTTTGCGGTCGATCAGGCCGAACCGGCCCTTCGGAGCATGTCCGAGAAAGATATTTTCTGCGACAGACAATTCGTCGAACAGCACGGTTTCCTGATGGATCGCCGTCACGCCAGCGGCGGAGGCGTCCTGCGCGGTGGGGAAACGGACCTCTTCCCCGTCCATGAGAATGCGCCCGCCATCCGGCTGGTAGATGCCGGTGAGTGTTTTCACCACGGTCGATTTGCCCGCGCCGTTTTCACCGATCAAAGCCGTCACTTGCCCGGCATAAAGCTCGAGCGTGACGCCATCGAGCGCTTTCACGCCCGGAAATGTCTTTGTGATGCCGTCAAGCGCGAGAACCGGCGCGGCAGGTGTCTGTGCATGGCCCATGGCTACCCCATTGGCTTTATGTCTGTCGGAAAGGTGAAATGGGCGGCGCCATGGCCCACAGTTTTGATTCAGTGTGCGCCGCCCGCAAAGAACGTCTTCGGAAGTTAGAAGATGTCTTTGAAGTCTGCGATGTTGGATGCGTCGTAGACGAACGGATCGGCCATCGCGCCGGAGTTTGTCTCATCGAGCGTCACTTCGCCCATGCGGCCCATCGGAATGCTGGCGCCCGGCTCGGCCACGGCGTCGCCTTTGGACAGGTGATAGGCAATCATGGTGGCCGAATAGCCGAGGTCAATCGGATTCCAGATCGCGAAGGATTTCGACGCGCCGCTCTCAATCGCTCCGGCCATCTCGGACGGAAGACCGAGACCGGTCACATTGACCTGGCCCACCTTGCCCGCATCGACGACAGCCTGTGCGGCGGCCACGATCCCCACGGAGGTCGGTGCGATGATCGCGTCGAGATCCGGGTAGGACTGCATTAGGCCGGTGGCCTCGCGATAGGATTTATCGGCGAGATCGTCGCCATAAACGGTCGCGACCACTTCGACGCCCGGATAATTGCTCATCACCTTGTTCATCTCGTCGATCCAGATGTTCTGGTTCGTGGAGGTGGTGGTGGCGGAGAGCACGGCAACCTGGCCGCCTTCCGGCAGTTCATCGGCGGCAAGCTTGATGATCATGTTGCCGATGAGCGGGTTGGACGACGGGTTGAGGTGCATCTGGCGCCCCTCTTCGGCCACACCGGAATCCCAGGAGATGACGGTGATCCCGCGCTGCATCGCCTTTTTGAGGGTCGGCACGAGCGCGTCGGTGTCATTGGCGGACACGGCGATGGCATCGACATTTTGCGCGATCAGAGAGTTGATCACTTCGATCTGCCCCTCGGCCGTGGTGTCGGTCGGGCCGGTATAGATGATTTCGACATCGCCCAGCTCCGAGGCGGCCTCTTCCGCGCCCTTTGCCGCCGCTTCAAAGAAGCCGATGCCGAGGGCTTTCACAACGAGCGCGATGCGCATGTCCTCAGCGGATGCAGCCCCTGCGAACAGGCCCGTCGCGATTGCGGCGGTGGTCAGAAGTTTGGTCAGTTTTTTCATTTGGAGTCCTCCCTAAGTCTCCTGGTTGATCTTCGCGCCCCATCCTCCCGGTCAGGACGCAACGTCCTCCTGCGCCGCGCCGGAGGGCGCGACGATGAGTTTGATGTCGGCCGCTTCAATCATGGCGGCCTCCCGATCCCCGATCCCTTCGTCGGTGATCAAGACGTCGATCCGGTCGAGCGGGCAGAGCACGAGGCTCGAACGGTTCGCGAATTTCGTGGAATCGACCAGAAGGACGAGTTCGTCCGCCTGACCGATCAGTTTCTGTTCGGCCTGGATCAGCAGGGGATCGGCCTCCATGACACCCAGAGGCGCAACGCCCTGCGCGCCCATGAACATGCGGCGGGCGTAGAAGTTGCGCGTCACGTCATTGTCAAACGGCGACAGCACGATGTTCTGTTCGCGGTAGATCACGCCCCCGGAAATCAGCACCGAGTTTTTCGAGGTCTTCAAAAGATGCTCGGCAATCGGGAACGAGTTGGTGAACACCTGACAGCGGCGCGTCGCGAGCGGATGCACCATCTGGAATGTGGTGGTGCCGCCGTTGATGATGATCGGCTCGCCGTCTTCGATCATGTCGACGGCGGCGCGCGCGATTGCTTGTTTCTGCTTGATGTTGCGCGTTTCGTTCACGGCAAAGGGGCGCCCCGCGAGGCCGGGGAAGGGATTAGGGGCCAGGGCCTCGGCCCCGCCACGGACACGGCGCAGCTTCTTGGCGACGTGCAAAGCGGCGATATCACGGCGAATCGTGGCCTCGGATGCGCCCGTCAGGCCGCAAAGCTCGACGACGGTCACGACCGGCCGTTCCTGAACGGCGGACAGAATGATTCCGTGGCGCTCTCTCTCGTGCATTGATGAAGTTCCTCCCGTTCGGTCAGCGTGGCGCTCGAAACAATCATTGTCAATCATAAAATGTCATTATGATCATTTTCGCGGATGCATTATGATCGATTTTGATTATTTGTGATTGACAATCTGACGCATGCCACGCAGATTTGGCTCAATACGACTATCCACTACCTGATGATCGGGAGGAGATCACCATGACATCCGCGTCCACGCGGCTCGCTTCGCTTTGGGATGATGCCAAAGCGAAAGATATGAGCGAACCTGATAAACTGCTTTACCGTTCGAACCTCTTGGGGTCCGACAAACGCGTGACCAATTATGGTGGCGGCAACACGTCGGCGAAGGTCATGGAGGACGATCCTCTCACGGGTGACAAGGCAGAAGTGCTCTGGGTCAAGGGCTCTGGGGGCGATGTCGGCTCGATCAAGATGGACGGGTTCGCGACCCTCTACATGGACAAGCTCCGCGCGCTGAAGGGCAAATATCGCGGTGTGGAGTTCGAAGACGAGATGGTCGGCTACCTGCCGCATTGCACCTTCAACCTGAACCCGCGCGCGGCCTCGATCGACACGCCTCTGCATGCCTATGTGCCCAAAAAACATGTCGATCACATGCACCCGGATGCGATCATTGCCATCGCGGCGTCGAAAGACTCCAAGGCGCTGACCCAGGAGATCTTCGGTGATGAGATCGGCTGGTTGCCGTGGAAAAAGCCGGGCTACGAGTTGGGGCTTTGGCTGGAAAAATTCTGCCTTGAGAACCCGGAGGCCAAAGGCGTCGTGCTCGAATCCCACGGTCTCTTCACCTGGGATGACGATGCGAAGACCTGTTACGAGCTGACGCTGGAGATCATCAACAAGGCGATCGCCTATTTCGAAGAAAAAACGGCGGACATCCCGGCCTTTGGCGGTGCGGTGCACGAGAGCCTTGCCCCAGAAGCCCGTCGTGAGGTGGCCGCGAAACTGATGCCTGCGATCCGAGGCTTTGTCTCCGGCGCGCAGCATATGGTCGGCAATTTCGACGACTCGGACACGGTTCTGGAATTCGTCAACGCCAAGAACATGCGCGATCTGGCGGCTCTGGGCACCTCCTGTCCCGACCACTTCCTGCGCACGAAAATTCGCCCGCTCGTGGTAGACTTCGATCCGGCGAAAAACAATATCGACGACGTGCTCGCGGGGTTGGACGCCCAGATCGCGGCCTATCGCGAGGATTACGCCGCCTATTACACCCGCTGCAAACATGACGATTCGCCCGCCCTGCGCGATCCCAACGCGGTGGTCTATCTGATCCCCGGCGTCGGCATGATCACCTTCGCCAAGGATCGGGCCACGGCGCGGATTTCCGGCGAGTTCTATGTCAACGCAATCAACGTGATGCGCGGTTCCTCGGCGGTCTCCGAATATTGCGGCCTGCCGGAACAGGAAGCTTTCGACATCGAATATTGGCTCTTGGAAGAAGCCAAGCTGCAACGCATGCCGAAACCGAAATCGCTCGCGGGTCGAGTGGCGCTCGTCACTGGTGGCGCCGGCGGCATCGGTGCGGCGACGGCGGCGCGCTATCTGCAAGAGGGGGCCTGTGTCCTTCTGGCCGACATCAACGAGACCGCCCTCGATGAGGTGCGCAATGGCTTCGCCAAGCAATTCGGCGCGGATGTCGTGCGCTCCGTGGTGATGAACGTCACCGATGAGACGGCGGTGGCCGGCGCCTATGCCTATAGCGCGGTGGAGTTCGGCGGGGTCGATATCCTCGTGTCGAACGCGGGCATCGCCTCTTCGGCTCCGGTTGAGGACACGACGCTCGAACTGTGGAACAAAAATATGGACATCCTGTCCACGGGCTATTTCCTTGTCTCGCGCGAAGCCTTCAAGGTGATGCGCACGCAGGGTATCGGTGGCTCCATCGTGTTCGTGGCGTCCAAGAACGGTCTCGCGGCCAGCCCGAATGCCTCGGCCTATTGCACGGCGAAAGCCTCCGAAATCCACCTCGCGCGCTGTCTGGCGCTCGAAGGGGCCGAAGCGGGCATCCGTGTGAACGTGGTGAACCCCGACGCGGTGCTGCGCGGCTCCAAGATCTGGGAAGGCGAATGGCTGGAACAGCGTGCCGGCACCTATGGCACCGACAAGGAGGGGCTGGAGGAAATGTATCGCCAGCGTTCCATGCTCAAGCGGTCTGTCCTTCCTGAGGACATCGCGGAAGCGGCCTATTTCTTTGCCTCCGAGCAATCGGCAAAATCCACCGGCAATATCGTCAACGTCGACGCCGGCAACGTGCAGGCCTTTACCCGCTAAGCGGCTGTAGAGACGACACTGCAAAGACCAAGCTGCGCGCCTGCTCAAGGATCGGGCGGGGCGCGCAGTTTTCACGGGAGGAAATCATGATCGACACCACCATCATCGAGGCTCGGAACGCCACGCACGCCGCTGAGCTGACACGAGATTACGACACCTTGGGCGAAAAACTGTCCCGCAAAGGTGTAGACATCGACGCCATCAAGGACCGCGCCAAGGGCTTTTCCGTGGCTGTGCCGAGCTGGGGCACGGGCACCGGCGGGACGCGGTTCGCGCGTTTCCCCGGCGAGGGCGAGCCGCGCGACATTTTCGACAAGCTCGACGATTGCGGCGTGATCCACAAGCTGACCGGCGCCGCGGGCTCCGTCTCGCTCCATATCCCTTGGGACAAGGCCGATCCTGCGGATCTTTTGGCCAAGGCCGAAGAACACGGGCTGAGCTTTGATGCGATGAACTCGAACACCTTCCAGGACCAGCCGGACCAGGCACAGTCCTATAAATTCGGCTCGCTTTCGCATGTGGATGCGGCCACCCGCGCGCAGGCGGTGGAGCACAACCTCGAATGTATCGAGATTGGCGAGAGCCTCGGCTCCAAAGCGCTCACGGTCTGGATCGGCGACGGCGCGAACTTTCCCGGGCAGACCCACATGGGCCGCCAGTTCGAACGCTATCTTTCGTCGATGAAAGACATTTACAAAGGCCTGCCGGAGGATTGGTCGATCTTTTCCGAGCACAAGATTTACGAACCGGCCTTCTATTCGACGGTGGTGCAGGATTGGGGCAGCTCGCTTTTGACGGCGCAGGAGCTGGGCGATAAGGCGAAATGCCTCGTCGATCTCGGCCACCACGCGCCCAATGTGAACATCGAGATGATCGTCTCGCGGCTCATTCACGCGGGCAAACTCGGCGGCTTCCATTTCAACGACTCGAAATACGGCGACGATGATCTCGACTCGGGCACCATCGAGCCTTACCGCCTGTTCCTCGTCTGGAATGAGCTTGTGGATGCCGAAGGGACGCCTGGACTGGACCTGTCGCATATGATCGACCAGAGCCACAACGTGACCGATCCGATCGAAAGCCTGATGATTTCGGCGGTGGAAATCCAGCGCGCCTATGTCCAGGCCAGCCTCGTGGATCGTGCGGCACTCGCGGCCTATCAGCAGGAGAACGACGCGCTCATGGCCTCTGCCACGCTGCGCGCCGCTTTCCGTACGGATGTCGAGCCGATCCTGCAAATGGCGCGGTTCGAAGCCGGCGCGGCCATCGACCCGGTCATGACCTATCGCGCCTCAGGCTACCGCGCAAAAGTCGCCTCGGAACGCCCGAAAGTTTCGGGTGCGGGCGGCGGGATCGTCTGATCTCTTTTGAGACAAATAGTTTGCGGTGAGAGGCCATATCCAACTTTTGATGGGCAGGCTTCTCACTTGTATATGAGCATATTGCTTGCCGGTGTCTCGCTGCGTTCAGAGCGTCTCGCGGTCGATGATGGCGGTTCCGTCCTTGACCGTGTCGGCCGGATGCGGGATGACCCTGTCGCCCGCACTCAGCCCGGAGCGCACCTCGGCGGTACGATCGGATTGATGGCCGATCTCGACCTCTCTGAGCCGGGCCGTGCCATTGTCATCGACAAAGACCGCCCAGCCGCCGCCATTGCGAAACAGCGCCGAGACCGGGACGATCACCACATCATCCGCCTCCCATTCCACGACCTTCAGAAAGACCGCGTATTTATGGCCGAGACCCGGGCGCTCTTGCGGCGGGGTGATCAGGTCGAAGACGGCGGAGACCCGTTGTTCCTCGATCCCCAGGGATGAGGTATGGGTTTCGGCCTTGGGGGCGAGGCTTTTCAGCCGGGCTTCCAGTGGCGGTGTGCCCCCCCAGCGTTCGACCATGGCACGGGCGCCGATTTTGAGCCCGACCGCGTCGGAGGACAGCAGATCCGCCTCGATCTCCAGATCCGTGACATCGCCGATCGACAGCAGCGGCGTGCCGACCGCGACCGCATGTTCGGAGACCTGGGTGATCGCCAGCACCTGTCCCGAGGCGGGGGCCGTGATCTCGACACAGCAACTGCCGTCGATCCGGGTGCCGCTACCGGGTTCGATCAGGGCCGCTTTGGCGCGGGCCAGCGAGGACTCGGCCATTTGCACGTTCGACTGGGCGGCATCGCGTGCGGCGACGCGCAGCGACAGCAGCTGTTGCGCATCTTCCAATGCGGTGATCGAGGAGACACCCTTGGTCACCAGTGCCTTGGTGCGGTCGAACTGGCTTTGGGCATAGGACAGTTCCTCATCGGCCTGACGCGATTGCGCCGCGGCCAGATCGGCGGCGGCAGAGGCCTCGCGCACCGCGGCCTCGAGCTGCAGCCTTGTGCGGGCATCGATGAGCGAGGGCGCAACCGGTTCGACCGTGGCGACCACAGTTTCGCCCGCGATGACGGCGTCACCTTCCTCGACCGGCGAGCGCAGCGCCGTGCCGGCGATCGGTGCGGAGACCTCGTAGAGGTTGCGGATGCGGGTCTTGCCATCGGCATTGATGGTGACTTCCATATGGCCTTTCGTGACCTCGGTCAGATCGACCGCCACCGGGTGCGGGCGGAAGGCCACGAACAGCAGCGCCGCCACCAGCGCGGCCACGATCAGGGTCAAAAGCGATTTGCGGGATCTGGAGGTCATCGGGTCACTCCCGGGTTTTCATGACAGAGACAAGGTCGAGACGGTCGATCCGCCGTCGCACCAGCATGACGGAGACGAAAGACGTCGCCAAGACCACAAGCGAGGCGCGGGCATAGGCGGCGGGCGGCAGGACCATCGGGATGGAATAGAGATCGGAGGAGAAGCTCGCCGCCATCAGTTCGCCGAGCCCGTAACCGATGAGCCAGCCCAGAGGCTGGGCCAGCGCGGCGATCAACATGATCTCGCCGACGAGGACAAAGGAGACTTCCCAGTTCGAGAAGCCGAGGATACGCAGCGAGGCCAGCTCGCGGGCGCGTTCGGAGAGCTGTATCCGGGCGCTGTTATAGGTCAGCCCGACGGTGATCAGAATGGCGACGATGCTGAACAGTCCGTTCATGATCGAGATATTCTCATCCACCGTGGCGGCAAAGGAGGCTTTCATATCGGTCACCCGGACAGCGCCGGAGATCATCGGCACCTCCTTGATGGCGGTGTTGAACGCCATGTCTTGGCGTGGATCGAGCGAGACATTGGCGACCGAGATTTGCGGCTCTGTGCGGGTCAGCCGGGCCATGGCCTCACGGCTCATATAGGCGCCGAGGCCGAGAAACTGTTCGGTAATGCCGGAAACGGTCAGCCAATAGGTCTCACGCCGCCCGGTCATGAATTCGACCTCGACCTGGTCGCCGGGGCGGAGCCCGAGCACCTCGGCCACCCGGGTGGTGATCAGCAGGCCGGAACCGTTTGCTTCGACCACATGGCCGACCTCATCGATCGAGCGTGCCAGAGTGGCGCCCTCACCGCGGGTGATGATCGACAGTTGTTTCTCGCGCCAGCCATTGCGCAGTTTCACCGGTGTATAGAGCTCGCCCTCGACCTCTTCGACCCCGGGCAATTTGCGCACGTCCTCGAGCGCGGAGAGCGAGCGTTCCTTGGCAAAGAGCAGGACCGTGTCTTCGCGATTGGACTGGTCAAAGGCGATATCGGAGACCGCGTTGATCGAATAGGAAAAGAACCCGACCGAGATCATGATGGCGACGGCGAGCGACAGGCCGACGGCGGACATGGCGGCGCGCAGCGGCCAGCGAAACAAGGATCGCCAGATCATCATCGAGGGCTGGCTGAGCCGCAAGGCTGCGAGCAGGCGATCAAACAGGCTGCGTTTGAACCGCGGCGGGGCCGGCGGCGACATGGCGACGGCGGGCGGCAGGGTGGCGGCGGCCATGGCGGAGCGCAAGGCGCCGATGGCAGCGGTCAAAAGCGCCAGAAACCCGGAGATCGCATAGGCATCGTAAGAGACGTTGAAGATCAGATAGGGAAATTTGAAATATTGCGCATATTCCGCGGCCATCCAGCGCGCCGACATGCCGCCGGTGATCCAGCCGATGACAATGCCCAATAGGGCGGTCAGCCCGGCGAGGAGCACATAATGCGCGGCGATATGGAGATCGGTATAGCCCAGAGCCTTCAACAGCCCGATCTCGCCGCGTTCGAGCGCAATGATCCTGCCGATCACCATATTGACCAGAAAGGCGGAGATGCCGAAGAACACCGGCGGCAGGATGGTCGCCATGTTCTTGAGTTGCTTGATTTCGGTGGCGATGAAAGCGTTCGAGGCCTGCTGATCCCGGCCATGGGCGCCGGTGCCGCCATAGGGTGCCAGAAGGTCGTCCAGCGCATCGATCACCTGCGGCTCATTGGCGCCACGCGTGAGGCTCAAAGAGACCGAATTGAACGCCCCCGACATGTCGAAAGCAGAGGCGAGCATCGCCTGTGGCAACCACATCACGCCGAAACTCGTATCGTCGGGCATCAGCGTGCCGGGACCGATGGCATAGACGAATTCCGGCGACAGCGCGGTGCCGGTGATCTTCAGGCTGCGCTTTTGCCCCGACAGAAGCGCATCGAATGTGTCGCCGAGGACAAAGCCGTTGGCCTGGGCAAAGGGTTCGGTCACCAGCACTTCATCCGTGGCCTGCGGATCAGGCAGGCGGCCGGAGCGCAGAAGCGGCACGTTGAGCCCGGGCAGGGCACCGTTGTCAGGCAGGGAAAGCGCCAGGCCGGTCGCGGATTTGACCCGCCCCGGCAGGTCGAGCATCAGATATTCCTGCACCCGGGCTTCGGCGCGTTGCACCCCGTCGAGCGCCGCGATCTCGCGCAACAGCGGGCGCGGCGCTTTTTCGGTCGCGGCCCAGACATCGGCAAACTCATTGCGTTCGTAAAAGGCTTCCAGAGTATCGTCGAGCGCCCGATACATGCCGAACGCCGTCAGCAAGATCATCACCCCGCAGGCGAGCACCAGCGCAATGGCAAGCGACTGGCCCCAGAGCCGTTTGAAATCCCGCAGGAGTTTCTTGTCGAGCGCATGCATGGCTACCACTCGATCTGCGACGGCGCGAGCCGGGTGTCATTGGTGGACACGGTGGAGATATTGCCGTCCTGAAAATGTACCACGCGATGGGCCATGCCCTGAATCGCGGCATTGTGGGTGATCACGATGGCGGTGGTGCCCAGATCCTCGTTGATGTCGCGAATGGCCTCGAGCACCTGCACGCCGGTGGAACTGTCGAGCGCGCCGGTGGGTTCGTCGCACAAGAGCACCTCGGGGCGTTTGGCGATGGCGCGGGCGATGGCGACGCGCTGTTGTTGCCCGCCCGACAGCTCGGCCGGGAAATGATCGATCCGGTCGCTCATGCCGACACGCGCGAGCGCCTCTTCGGCGCGCATCGGGTTGGGCGCGATATCGGTGACCATCTGGACATTTTCGCGCGCCGTGAGCGAGGGCACGAGATTGTAGAACTGAAAGACGAAGCCGACATGGTCCCGGCGATAGCGGGTCAGCTCGCGATCCGAGAGCAAGGTGAGATCGCGGCCACGGAACTCGACCAGCCCAGAGGTGGCGTGATCGAGCCCGCCCAGAATATTGAGAAGCGTGGATTTGCCCGAGCCCGAGGGGCCGAGGAGCACGGTCAGCTCGGAGCCATAGAGATCGAGATCCACCCCGGAGAGCGCCCGCACCTCGGTGCCGCCGGTGTGATAGGTTTTCACCAGATCCTCGGTGTGGAATATGGTCTCGGACAAAGCAGCCTCCCTCAGCCCTTGTCACCCTATGCTGTTTTCAAGCTCCTGCCTTGCGGCGGGTCAAATTCCCTCAATAGTCTTTCTCGAAAAATACGCCAAACCCGGTATCGCCATCCGAGGTCGCCGTGCCCTTGATCGTCACGTTCCGGGTGGCATCGAAATTCAGGTTGATCTGGGTCTTGCCGGCATTGTCGATGGTGACGTCGGTGTAGACGGAGTCGGAAATGTATTTGCCGAGCTTCAGCGAACTGCCGCCTTCCTCCGAGGTCTGCAGGTCGAGGTCGTCGAGGCCGAAGCTGTCGCGGATCGAGCCGACCAGCCCGCCACCGCCGCCGGTGAGCGTGGCCACCGCGGCAGCCATCTGCGCGGCTTGCAGGGCGGAGATTTCGCTCAGGCTCTTGCCGAACAGCAAGCGCGCGAGGATCTCGTCCTGGGGCAGCACCGGCGAGGAGGTGAGCGTGAGCTCGGGGGAGCTGACCGGGCCTTCGGTGATCAGCTGCACGGTCAGATCATCGGTCTCTGTGACCGCCACGAGGCGCATCATCGGGTCGAGTTCGCCTTGTAGGGTGACCGCGCCTTCCTCCATGACGATGCGTTTGCCCAGAAGCGACAGGCGCCCGCGGATCAGCGAGAATTGCCCGACCGGCACGACATCCGTGGTGGTGCCGCGCAGCCGCAGCTGACCGCCCATCTCGGCATCGAGACCGCGCCCGCGAATGAAAATCTGACTGGGGGCGGAAATGGTGAGGTCGAGCCCGTAGCTCGCGCCCGGCCCGCCGGTTTTTTCCTCGGCAATCAACCCGGCGCGGTCGCGGGTGCTCTGAACCTTGGCGGAGGCACCGCGATGGGTGATCGCCGGAATGTCGCCGCCGCTGCCGAGCGCCGCGGGCGAGACCGTCACATCGGTCTTGCCCAGGGTGAGCGCCCCGGAAATCTGGCCACCGCCGGTGAGCCCGCCCTCAAAGCGCAAATTCCCGTCGAGCGAGGTGCTGTAGAGCTGCGGGTCGCTCAGGCCGAGCTGATTGATGCCGATGGCGAGGCTGGCGGGAAAGGCGCCGGACAGGGTGATCGGCCCGGAGGTGGTGAGGCTGCCGCCAGTGTCGGCGCTGGCGGCAAAATCGAGCTGTGCCTGCCCACCGTTCAGCGTCACCAGACCGCGCTCGACGGTGAGCGCCAGCCCGGCCGAGGAAATCACCGCCCGGCCGCCGGGCACAATCTGTGCCTGTCCTGAAACTGCGTTCAGGCCCAAAGGCCCGTTGAGGCGCAGATCGAACGTGGTATTGCCCTGGGTCAGCGCCGCCGTGGTGAACCGGTTCGACAGGCCCAGAGGTGCTGTGCCGGTGAGGCTCAGGTCCGCCGTGGCGAAATCCTGCGCCAGCGCGCCGGACATTTGGGCGGCCGTGCCGCCGGGGCCTGTCATGTTCGCGGCCGCCTGCCAAGGTGTCTCTGTGCCGCTGTGCGACAGTTGCGCGTCAAGGGACAGCGGCCCGCTCAGGGCGACGCCCAGCCGGGCCACGTCGTCGAGCCGCGCGGTCACCGTGATCTCGGCGCTCTCGGCGGCGAATGTCGTTTCGGCCTGGGCCTGAAGCGCGGGGGTGGCGAGATCTGCCTGGCGCAGGGTCAGGCCGCTCTCGTCGCGTTTGGCGGAGAGCGAGAGCGTGCTTGTGCCGCCGGTCAGCGCATCGAGCTGGGCGATGCCGCTGCGCAGGTTCGTTCCCGTGGCCGCGACATCGAGATCGAACAGGCCTGTGAGCGGCGTGACGCTGCCCTTGGCGGAGGCGTTCAGCGCGCCCGACAGGGGCCGCCCGGCCAGCGTCGAGAATTGCGCCAGCTGCGGCGCGTCGAGCGCGAGCGTGCCATCGAAGGCCAAAGCGTTCAGATCGCCGCTCTCGAGCCCTTTGAGTGCGCCGTTGAGCTGTGCGGAGGTACCGCCGAGCCCGTCGAGCTCTGCATCCGTTTGCCATGGGCTGTCGGCGCCGGTGCGGGACATGTCCAGGGTCACAGAGAGCGGACCGCTCAGCCCGAGCCCAAGCCGTGCGGCCTCATCGAGCCTTGCACTGAGGTTCAGATCACCGGCCTCGGTCGAGAGCTGGCCGCGCGCGCGTGCCATCAGAGCCGTCGTGCTAAGAAAAGCCCGTTGCAGGCTCACGCCGGTGCCGTCGCGCTTGGCCGAAAGGCTGATCGCACTCCGCCCCCCGGTCAGCGCGTCGAGCTCTGCGATCCCGGCTTGAAGCTCGTTCCCCGTGGCATCGATGTCGAGGTCGAACGTGCCGTTCAGAGGCGCGATACGGCCCTGCGCCGCCGCGGTCAGGGCGCCGGACAGGTTTTGCCCGCTGAGCGCTGCGAACCGGCTCAGATCCGGCGTGTCGAGGCCGAGCTTGCCGGTGAAGCCCAGACCGTCCGACAGCCCGTCGAGGGAACCGGAAAGCGTGGCCGTGGTGTCGCTGCTTTGTATCTCCAGCGCCTCGAGGGCCAAGGGCCGGCCCTCGCGCCAGGACAGGCGTCCGGTCAGGCCGGGGGTGGCGCCGACCGCCTGTTGCAGCGCCGGATCGTCGAAGGCGAGATCCCGCGTCGTCAGGCTGAACCGCGATTTGACTGCGCCCAGCAGGGTCGCGCCATCGCTGCTGCGGCGACGCGAGATCGTGCCGCGGGCCGCGAGCGCGGCTTGGTCGAGACTGAGCCCGTCCTGGGCATATTGGGTCAGATCGATATCGGCGGTCCAGCTCTCGCCCTTGCGAATGTCATAGGCGGCACGGATCGCGGCATCGTGGACCCTGCTCCGGGCATTGCCGAAGGGCAACAAAACGGGTTCGCCATCGGGGCTGACCAGCGTACCGGAGAGGTCAAACGCGTTGGGCAGGCCGTCGGCGGCCAGATCCAGCGCGCCGGTCAGCAACAGTGTGCGGGTCGACAGGATAAAGCTTTCGAGGTCGAAACCGCCCTGCGGGTATGAGAGCCCCTTGGCGGAAAGCAGCGAGGCGTCCCCGAAGAATTGCGCATAGTCCGGGCTGAACAGCGGTGTCAGGTCGCCCGAGAGATCGGCGGTGAAGCGCCGTGGGGCCGGGGCGTCGGACTGATCCGGGTCCGGCTCGGCGGACAGTGCGACGCGGCCGGTCAGGCGTTCTTGCCCATCGGTCGAAAGGGCAATGTCGGTGGCGAACCCGTCCAGCGGGCCGGAGCCCTTGGCGACCAGCGACAAGGATGGTGCGCCGGGCAGATTGGCCAATGTGGTGACGATGCCGCCTTCGCCCTCGCTCAGCGACAGATCGAGATCAAGCTGTTCCGTGGCATTGTCAAAGCTGGCCGCAAGCGAGAATTGTCCCGTCGTCCCATCGAGCCGGGTGATGTCGAGCGCGGTCTGGCCGGAGCCATCGGCGAGCTGCGCCGAACCGCTCAGAGATATTTCCACGGCTTCGCCGATTTTCAGCACTGGGGCGCCAAGCCGCACCCGTTCCGCCTCGATCGCGCCGATGTCGATCGAGACCGGCAGATCGGGCAGCGAGAAAGGCGTGGCCTCCGGCGCAGGGATGTCGACGGTTGTCTGGGGCGCGTCGGGCAGGCGGTCAAACAGGATCTCTTTGGCGGCGATCCGTGTGACTTCGACCCTGCCGGACAAAAGTGCCGCCCGGCTCCAGTCGAGCTCCGCGCCTTTCAGGGTGAACCATACGCCCTGATCATCGGCGATGGTCAGCGTGTCGAGCGTCGCCGAGGAGGCCAGCAGCCCCTTGAACCCCTCGATGCGGATATCGCGCCCGGCGCCCGAAAGATTGTCTTCGAGAAAACCGACGATCATTGAACGGTCGCGCTCGGTCTCCGCCGGGGTGCCGCTGTCCTGCGCCAGAAGCGTCGAGGGCAGGGCTGTGGACGCGGCCAGGGCGAGGGTGATGGGAAGAAGCTTTTTCAAAATGCCTGTCCGATGCCGATATAGATTTGCACCCCGTCACCGGTGTTGCCGGACACCGGCCCGGCAAGATCGAAGCGGATCGGTCCAAACCCGGTCTCGTAGCGCAGGCCAAGACCGGCACCGGCGTGCCATTCCGCGTCTTCGCCCGGCAGCGCGGTGGTGCCGATGCCGCCCAGATCGTAGAAACCGACGACAGAGATCGGACCTTTGATCTTGGTGCGCAACTCGGCGGAGAGGCCAAGGAAACTGGCGCCACCGGTCTCATCGCCACCGCCGAGATCGACGCCCAGAGACTGATAGGGCTGGCCGCGCACGGTGCCGCCGCCGCCGGAGAAAAACAGCATGTCGGGCGGCACTTCGGTGTAATCGGCGCCCATGACAGAGCCCAGTTGCAGCCGGCCGGCGAAGGTGAAACGATCATTGTCGCCAAAGCTGCGATAGCCGCGCCCGTCGGCGAACACCCGCGTGCCGGAGGCCGAGCCGTCGATGCCGACAAAAGGCAGGATCTCGGCTTCGAAATAGGAGCCGGAGGCGGGGTTCAGCGCATTGTCGCGTGTGTCGCGCGAACCGGAGATCGGAAAGATCACATGCGAGAAGTTGCGCGAGCCGAGATCGTCCTCGACCTCGGAATAGCGATAGCCGATGCCAGCGGTGAAGGTCGAATTGGGCGAGGTCTCGACATCGAAGCCGAGGGTGAATTCGCCCGAATCCGACAGGTAATCGGGCTCGTCGAGATGTTCCACCGTCGCGCCGAGCACCAGCGTGGTCTTGCGCGTCACCGTCGCCGGGCGGCGGTAGCTGGCGGAGACGGTCGCATCGACGCCGGTGGTGCCGCCCAATCCCGAGATTTCGCCGTCGAAACGCAGCCGGTCGGCATTGTCGGTGAGGTTGCGATGCATCCAATAGGCCGAGAGCGTGCCGCCCTCGAGCGACGACAGTTCGGCGCCAAAGCCGAAGCGACGCGGCTTTTCATCGATCAGCGTGGCGGTGATGTCGAGACTGCCATCGGCATTGAGCGTGTCGGCCTCGCGCAGGGTGATCGAGCGGAATGTGCCGGTCTTCTGCAGCCGTTTGGTGACCAGCACCAGCTTGTCCGGATGATAGGCGGTGCCGGTGGGCAGGTTGGCGATGCGCCAAAGCCGGTCTTCGCGCACCGTGGTGTTGCCGGCAAAGCGCAAGCGACCGAGGGTGACGGCAGGGCCGGGATCGATGGTGAGATCGGCATCGAGCGTCCGCGTGTCGTGATCGGCCACGATGTCCTGACCGGCGGGCGCAGCCTTGGCATGCGAGGCTTCGCGCCAGGCCTCGATGGCGGCATCCGAGGCCTCCCCGATCAGCGACGCCCGGGCGATTTCGCCACGGGCGAAACCCTCGGGCAATTCCGTGCCTGCGGCCAGCGGCACCACGCGGGTCTCGCCAAAGACGAATTGCGGTCCGGGCGCCACGGTGATCACCACGGTGGAGATCGAGGCCGGTAGGGAAATCAATGACATGGAGGCGCCTTCGCGGCCATCGACACGGATCGAGATGCTCGGTCCGTAATAGCCTTCGCGATAGAGCGTGCCGATCAATGTGCGATAATCGCTCTGAACCGCGGCGATAATTTCTTCGGGCGCGGTCACATCCTGACCGACGGCCTCGAGCACGGCGGAAGCCGCGCGCAGACGCTTGCTCAGATCGTCACTGCCGGAGCTGTCCAGCCTCGCTTCGAACGCCCCGGCGGCGGTGCCGCCGAGCGTTGCGGCACAGAGGCAAATCACGGCTGCAAATTTGGTTGCGTTCAACACCTTTGGTCGTCCCCTCGAACGGTCCCCCCCGTCCTTGTTGCCCCGACTATGCGGTGTTCCGCCGACAGTTGAAAGGGGCTTTGCCGTGATTTTGCAGAGAGTTCATCGCGAGGGCGGTTTGTTGCTTGCTCCGAGGCGCCTAGCGCCCTAAAGCCATTCATGACCAAGCAAAGACACGGTTTGAGCGCGATGCGCAGGCGCCCGGCAATCGGGGGCCGGTGCTTTGCGTTTCGTTGGATTTACCCGAGGGTGAATTGCCTCGGGGGCCGTGCGAATTCAGGAGGACGCTATGGCCGAATGTGAGATTTGTGGAGCGGATGCCGCTCTGACCGAGGTGGCTGTGCAGCCGAAAAGCGAGACGGTGAGCCTGTGCGACACCTGTGCAAACGGGCTCAAGGGCGAAGCGGTGCCCGAAGGTCACTGGCAGGCGCTGACCAGCTCGATGTGGTCGGAAAGCGACGCGGTCAAGGTGGTGTCCTGGCGGCTCTTGAACCGGTTCAAGGATGAGGCCTGGGCCGCCGATGCGCTCGACATGCTGTACCTGGAACCCGAGGTCGAGGACTGGGCCAAGGCCGCCGGTCCCGAGGTGATCCATCGCGACAGTGTCGGTGCGGTTCTGTCCTCGGGAGACACCGTGGTGCTGATCAAGGACCTGCCGGTCAAGGGCGGTGGCTTTACCGCCAAGCGCGGCACGGCGGTGCGGGGCATTTCTCTGGTGCAGGACAACGCCGGCCAGATCGAAGGCCGCGTCGAAGGCCAGCGCATCGTCATTCTCACGGAGTTCGTGAAAAAGCGCTGAGCGCCTTTGGGCCTTCAAGAAACTTGACGAAAACACGGCGTCGCAGTACTGCGGCGCCGATGCACGCCCGACGTGCAGCGTGTCACCCGCCGCGTGGCCATTGCAAGGCAAATGAGCGGGTCCTTTCGAAAGATGAAAAAGATGGCGGGGAGCCTGTTTTCCTCGGGCGATCTGACGGTGGACCGTCGGGCGTCTTTTGCCGAAACGCTGGCGCATCTGGGGGATTTGGCCGGGGCGGTGGAGACACTTGCGGGTGCATTGGACTTGGTGCCGGGCTGGGTGGCCGGCTGGTTTCGACTGGGCGAATGGCTGGAGGCGCTGGGGGAGACTGACGCGGCTTGTGCCGCCTGGGAGCGGGCGATTTTGGCCGATCCGTGCGATGCGTTGGGGGCCGGGCTCAAACGCGATCTGGCGCGCAAAGTGCCGATGGCGGAGGCCATGCCCGCCGCTTTTGTCGAGCTGTTGTTCGATCAATACGCGCCGCGGTTCGAGCGCTCTCTGGTCGAAAAACTCGGTTATCGCGGGCCGGAGATCCTGCGCGACAGCCTGCTCCTGACCGGGCGCACGCGGTTTGAGCATGTGCTCGATCTCGGCTGTGGCACAGGGTTGATGGGGGGCGCGATCCGGCCGTTTTGTGACCAGCTGTCCGGCTATGACATCTCCGAGGGCATGCTGGTCGAGGCGGATCGCAAGGGCATCTACGATCTGTTGGAGAAACAGGATATCGCCCGGCTGGAGCTCGGGGCCGAACGCTATGACCTGATTCTGGCGGCGGATGTGTTCATCTACTTGGGCGCTTTGGAGCGGATCATGTCCTGGTGTGCCGGCTCACTCGCCGATCACGGTGTTCTGGCCTTCACGGTCGAGCTGGGGGCGGCGCCGGTGGAATTGCGGGACACGAGGCGGTTCGCGCATTCCCAGGCCTATGTCGAAGCCCTTCTGGCCGAGGCCGGCTTTGGCCGGGTGACGATGACGCCCTGTACGCTCCGCGAAGATCGTGGCGAAGCCATCGCGGCGCTGGCCGTGGTGGCCACCGATCTGGTCGGGGTGCGAGACCGTGAGGGCGATGGCGAGACCTTGATAAGGGCCTGAAGTCAGGAAAGAAAAACGCCCGCATAGGTGCGGGCGTTTCTTTGTCTCGGGTCAGCGCAGGCTTCAGCACAAGGGCTGAAAAAGCGCTTAGGCCAGAACGAGGTTCACAGCGGATTCGCGACCGTCACGGCCGGCTTCGATGTCGAAGGTGACCTTCGCGCCATCGGCCAGGCCGGTGAGGCCGGAACGCTCGACGGCAGAGATGTGCACGAACACGTCCTTGCTGCCGCCTTCCGGCTGAATGAAGCCGAAGCCTTTGGTGGAATTGAACCATTTCACGGTGCCATTGGCCATCGTGTTTACTCCTGTTTGTCTTGTCGCTCGCGAGATTGCAGCGACCCGGCGTCGTCAAGGATCGTTCGATGACTGTGGCCGGTAAAACCGAACAGAAGGGTCGAAAGAGGTAACTTAGCGCGGGGAATATGACAGGTTTCTGTGTCGCTGGATAGGGGAATTTTGCCCTGCCGGGTCGGCGTCGGATTCGCGTCGGCCTCCTGTCGGCCTTCCGTTGGACCCCGCGTGCGCTCCGGTGAGGCGGGATTAACACCGCTTTGACAAGCTGGGGCGCGCAGAAATCGGAGCGTGCCATGACCCCCCGCCAGCCCCCTCGCCAGCCCTCCCGCCAGACCCAATCGACCGGTTCCCAATCGACCCGCCGCCCGCAGCGCCCGCGGCTCACCAAGACCCAACGCCTTGCCATGGACCGTCTCGAGCGGCAGGTCTATGCGCTCGGGAAGCTGGACATGTTCGACTGGGACGTCGCCCAGATCGTGCTGGAGGCCTGGGCAACGCTGGAACAGGATCTCGATGTCACCGAGAAGAAGGTCAAGGTGACGCTGCGCCTCGACGAGAGCGTCGCGAAATTCTTTCGCGCCCAAGGCCAGGGCTATCAGGCGCGGATCAACCGGGTGCTGGGCACCTATGCCCAGATGAAAATCGCCGAGATCGCCCTGACCGAGCGGAAATTCAAAGCCTGGCGTGCGGCCCGGAAGGCCGGCGCGAGCGAGGCGGAACAGTTGGCGGCATGGCGGGAGGCGGAGTGATGCGGGCGGCGCGACGCGCGCGTGGGGCGCACCTTTGGTGCGACGGGGCTGCGCGTTTCACGCGCCCCCCTCGGATCAGGCGCGAGAGAGTGTCCGACCAGACAGCGGGCACGTCTATTTCATTGTTTTTGGGAGGGAGCAGATAACATCAAATAACTGTCAAGAATTCTTGGTGCGAAAAGTGCAATCCTTTCTTGAAGCTCATCGTTCTTCAGGCTGGCCTGTTGCCACTCTTGGTCTGCATGATCGCCGAGCTCTTTCTCCCATTTTTCGTACAATTTCCAAAAGGCTGCATTGTACTCAGGGTACTGCGTGTGCCGGGTATATCTCGTTGACTTGGAACTGGATATTTTGTGAAGCCCTTCCCGTGCCAATGTGTCCCACATCGCGAACTCTGTTGGTTGCCAAGTGCAAAGGAGCTTCGAAAGGAGCGAGATTCGATTTTGATTGAGGACTCTTTCTTGTTTTTGCGCCTCTTTGTTTTTGTCCTTCGGCAGATCGATGAGCATTTTCTTGAACTCGCCAAAACCTTTCTCAAAAGCTTCGTAAGTCATGTTTTTCGAGAAATTGGATAAAAAACCGGGGGTGGATTTCAGATCTTTTCGGAGAGTATCACACTGTCGTGCACTGAGGCCGCGGACGACCGAGTAGTCCGCGCCAAAACCGCGAAAGCGCGGGTAATCCAGCAAGAGTGGCAAAGACTTGAAATCTGGTTCCAGAAAGTCCGGTCCCCACCAGCCCCAGTTTTCCTTTGCTTGCATGGCGGCTTTCTTAAGAAGATTCTGGTCGGGACAAGGCATTGAGGAATTCCTTTTGGACACGAAAAGAGAACGCCCCGCACAGGGCGGGGCGTCAGGTTACCTAGAAAACTTCTTATACTTCAATCGCTTCGGCTCCAAGGCATCCGGTCCAAGTCTCCGTTTCTTGTCCTCTTCGTAATCCTCGAAGTTGCCTTCGAACCATTCGACATGGGCGTCGCCTTCGAAGGCGAGGATGTGGGTACAGATGCGGTCAAGGAAGAAACGGTCGTGGGAGATGACCACGGCGCAGCCGGCAAACTCTGTGAGCGCGTCTTCCAGCGCGCGGAGGGTTTCGACGTCGAGATCGTTGGTCGGTTCGTCAAGGAGCAGCACGTTGCCGCCGGACTTCAAGAGCCGCGCCATGTGCACCCGGTTGCGTTCACCGCCCGAAAGCACGCCGACCTTCTTCTGCTGATCGCCGCCCTTGAAGTTGAAGGTCGAACAATAGGCCCGGCCGTTCACCTCGGCATCGCCCAGGTTGATGATCTGTTGCCCGTCGGAGATCGCCTCGAACACCGTGTCATTCGGGTTCAGGTCGTCGCGCGACTGGTCGACATAGCTGAGCTTGACCGTGTCGCCGAATTCCACCGTGCCCTCGTCGGGCTCCAACTGGCCGGTGAGCATGCGAAACAGCGTTGATTTACCGGCGCCGTTCGGGCCGATGACGCCGACGATGCCACCGGGCGGCAGGGAGAAATCGAGCCCTTCGATCAACTGCTTGTCACCCATATGTTTCGAGAGCCCGTGCACCTCGATGACCTTGGAGCCAAGCCGCGGACCATTGGGGATGACGATCTGGGCGCGGGTGATTTTCTCGCGTTCGGACTGGGAGGCCAGTTCGTTATAGGCGTTGATCCGGGCTTTCTGTTTCGCCTGACGGGCTTTCTGACCCTGACGCATCCATTCAAGTTCGCGTTCGAGGGTTTTCTGTTTCGATTTGTCCTCGCGGGCTTCCTGCTCCAGCCGCTTGGCTTTCTGCTCGAGCCAGGCCGAATAATTGCCCTCGTAGGGGATGCCGGCGCCACGGTCCAGTTCGAGAATCCAACCGGTGATATCGTCGAGGAAGTAACGGTCGTGGGTGACGATCAGGATCGTGCCCTTGTACTCGATCAGGTGCTGTTGCAGCCAGGCGATGGTCTCGGCGTCCAAATGGTTGGTCGGTTCGTCGAGGAGCAGCATGTCGGGCGCTTCCAAGAGCAGTTTGCAGAGCGCAACCCGGCGCTTTTCCCCGCCCGAGAGCGTGGTGACATCGGCATCGTCCGGCGGGCAGCGCAGCGCCTCCATCGAGATGTCGATCTGGCTGTCGAGATCCCAGAGGTTCTGGCTGTCGATCTCGTCTTGCAGCTGGGCCATCTCCTCGGCGGTCTCGTCCGAGTAGTTCATGGCGAGCTCGTTGTAACGGTCGAGAATGTCCTTCTTGGCCTTCACGCCGAGCATGACGTTTTCGCGCACGGTGAGGGCCGGATCGAGCTCCGGCTCCTGCGGCAGGTAACCGACCTTGGCGCCTTCCGCGGCCCAGGCCTCCCCGGTGAAATCCTTGTCCTGACCGGCCATGATCCGCATCAGCGTCGATTTACCGGTGCCGTTGACACCGACGACACCGATTTTCACCCCCGGAAGGAAGGACAGGCGGATGTTCTCGAACACCTTCTTGCCACCGGGGTAGGTCTTGGACACGCCGTCCATGTGGTAGACGTATTGATAGGCTGCCATTTGGGGGCTCCTTGGAGGGAATTGGGATTTTGTGCTTAGATAGCGGAGTGTGACAAGGGGGGCAATTGGTATGGCGAAGAGATTGGCAGAACTTGGGATCGGGCGCGGCGAGATTTTGACCGTACTCAAACAGATGCGCGATATCCCGAAAGGTCCGCACAATTGGTCGGGCAAGACTTTTCTCGTCGACCCAGATGATGGGAGCGTTTGGGACCTGAAGCCCGCTATACGGGAAGCCTATAAAAACGCGAATGCGGCGTGGAACGACAACGATTACTGGGGTAGCTTTGACGATGAACTCCGTACTATGGGTTTCTCCTATCTAAAGTTCGACAAGGATTCACGCCGCTCCCTCGGCCTCAGCGGTTACGACCCCGAAGCGTTCTATGATCGCTTCACGGTGTTCTACCCCGATGGCGCTGAGAAGATATCCGAAGAGGGAGAGGCGCCTCCGTGGGAATTCCCGAGCAACGAGGCCCAAACCGAACGCCCCTCGTTCAGTGAGAAAAAGGTTGCCGTTGTGCACAAAGCGTGGGAGCGGCGCGGGGTGAATACGCGCAAGATCAAGGAGGAGAAAGGGTACGTTTGTGAGGGCTGCGAGCTAGACGCGATTGCAGCTTATGGCGCGGAGATCGCGACGAGCGTGATCGAGGCCCATCACCTCAAACCCGTGGCAGAGATGCCTCCCGAGGGGCGTGTGGTCGATCCTGACGATTTCGCGGTGCTTTGCGCCACTTGTCACCGCATTATTCATCGTCTCGATAGTCCCGATGATCTTGATGGTTTGCGAGAGATGGTGCGGGGGAAATGACCCTCACATCGCCTTCTCGAAAAACAGGTCCGGATAAGGATCGTCGTTGAACCGCTCGATCTCACTCCATCCCAATCGCTGATACAATCCCGCAGCTTCCGGCAGGGCGGAGTTGGTGTCCAGGCGCAGCGTGGTGATGCCGATCTCCCGCGCGCGGGTCTCGATCTCGGACATCAGCCGTTTGGCGAGGCCGAGGCCGCGCGCCGAAGGGGCGACCCAGAGGCGTTTGATCTCGGCATAGCCCCCTTTTTCTTTAGACGTGTCGGTGCCTTTCAAGCCGACGCAGCCCGACGGCAGCCCGTCCGCCATGGCGACGAGAAAGGCGCCGCGCGGGGGGCGCATGTCGGAGGCGTCGAGGCGGGCGGCTTTTGCCGGGTCGAAGCCCATCGAAAACCGCACGGCCAGCTCGCTGTAATAGCTCTGCATCGCGTCTTGCGCCATTGCGCTGTCGGGGTCCATCTCGAGCACTTCGATCCGGTCGCGCCCCAAGGCGGAGGCGATCAGATCCATCGCGGCGAGGAGCTGTTCCGGATGCGGATGCCGGTCCAGAAGCGCCTGGGCGCGGGTGTCGGAGAGCGCCTCATAGGCCTCGTATTCACTGAGCCCCGCGGGCGTCAGCGCGGCATGGCGGCGGCGCTTGTCCTCCGGGTCTTCGCTGACCGCGATCAGCCCTTCCTCTTCCAGCCCGCGCAACAGCCGCGACATCAGCCCGGTGTCGAGATCGAGAAAATCGCGCACCTCCGAGACGGCGCGCCCCTCCGGGCCGATGGCATTGAGCACACGGGCCGCGCCGAGCGGGCGGCCACGGCCGAGAAAGCTCTGGTCCAGGGCGCCGGTCTCGGTGGTGACGGCGCGGTTGAAGCGGCGGATGCGGGCGACGGGAGAAAGCGACATTTTATTCCTGACCTGGGTCTGCTATTTTGTCTGACTTTAGTCAGCAAATGGAAATCGTCAAGCCCATACGGCGGAGCAGAATATTGACAGTGCGGCGACATGTCGCCATGCAGGACGCCATGCGTTGCGACCTGCCATATGCCCGCCCCGGTCAGGTGATCGGTTTGCTCGGGGGATCCTTCGATCCCGCGCATGAGGGCCATGTGCATATCACAAAAATGGCGTTGAAACGCTTTGGCTTGGATCGGGTCTGGTGGCTGGTCAGCCCCGGCAATCCATTGAAGGAACACGGCCCGGCGGGGATGGAAAAGCGGCTCGCCCATGCCCGGGCGATCATGCGCCATCCGAAGGTCGAGGTGACCGATCTCGAGGCCCGCACCGGCACGCGTTACACCGCGGCGACGCTCGAGGCGGTGAAGCGGCTCTACCCCGGAGTGACCTTCGTCTGGCTGATGGGGGCGGATAATCTGGCACAGTTTCACCTCTGGCAGGATTGGCGCGGCATCATGGAGACCACGCCCATGGGGGTGATCGCCCGGCCGGGCACGCGCGGCGCGGCGCGCAATTCGGTGGCGGCGCATAGTTTTGCCCATGCCAAGCTGCCGTCGGGCTCTTCGCGGCTTCTGGGGCGTTGCGCGGCGCCGTGCTGGTGTTTCATCAACGTGCCGATGTCGCATGCCTCCTCGACAGAAATCCGTGCCAAAGGGGAATGGCAGCGCTGATCGGCGCATTCCCGTCTTGATCAAGTCACACTCCCCCGGTTAACTCGGCGGCATGAGTGAGGACGGGCATATCGGGATCAATCGGCACAGGATCAGTCGGCGCGGGGCGCTGGGGCTTTTGCTCGGCGGTGCGGCGCAGCTCGGCCTGGCGCGGGGCGCGCTGGCCGAGGGGCTGATGGCGTCGCCCCTCCCTGTGCCGCGTCCCGAGGGCCTGTTCAAACAGAGCCTGCCAAGCTCCGAAGAGCTCGTCGCAGCCGCCCGGCTTTCCGGTCAGGTCAGTTTCGCGGTGGCGGACGCGGCGACCGGCGAGAGCCTCGAGACCCGTGATCCGCTGATGCGCCTGCCACCGGCCTCGGTGGCGAAGACCGTCACCAGCCTCTATGCGCTCGAACATCTCGGAGCGGGGTATCGCTTTGCCACCCGCGTGTTGCGCAGCGGGCCGGTGGTCGACGGCGTGCTCGAGGGCGATCTGATCCTCCTGGGCGGGGGAGATCCGACACTTGACACCGATGCGCTGGCGGCGCTGGCGCAACAGCTGGTGAGCGCCGGGATCACCAGGGTCAGCGGGCGGTTTCTGGTCGATGACAGCGCCCTGCCCAGAATTGACCAGATCGACGGGCAACAGACCGAATATGCCGGTTACAACCCGACGATTTCCGGACTCAATCTGAATTACAACCGCGTGCATTTCGAATGGCGGCGGCAGGGCGAGAGCTACAGTCTCAAGATGGATGCCCGTGCCACGAACCATGCCCCGGATGTGCGGATCTCGCATATGCAGCTGGCGAGCCGCGATCTGCCGGTGTTCGATCACGAGCCGGGCAAGGGGCGCGACGAATGGACCGTGGCGCGCAGTGCGCTGGGCAATGGCGGCGCGCGCTGGCTGCCGGTGCGGTTGCCGGCGCTATATGCCGCCGAAGTGTTTCAGCTCCTGGCCGGGTCTGCTGGCCTGCGTCTGCCGCAGGGGCAGCGCGGGACGATGCCCGCAGATGCGATCGAGATGGCCCGGATCGACAGCGCGCCTCTGCGCGACATCGTGCGGGACATGCTGAAATACTCGACCAATCTGACCGCCGAGGTGATCGGGCTTGCGGCCAGCCGGGCGCGCGGGGGCGCGCCGGATACACTGGCCGCCTCGGCCGGGGCGATGAGCGCCTGGGCGCGCGAGACGCTGGGCATGCGCCATATCGCCTTTGTCGATCATTCGGGGCTCGGCGCGGACTCGCAGGTCAGCGTGGCCGATCTGGTCACCCTGCTGACGGCGCCCGGGGTCGAGACGGTGCTGGCCCCGCTGATGAAGCCGATCCGGATGCTCGACGAGAAGGGCAACCTGCTCGAGAACAGCCCGGTCAGCGTGCATGCCAAGACCGGCACGCTGGATTTCGTCTCGAACCTGGCGGGCTATGCCGATCTGCCGGATGGCCGGCGTCTGGCCTTTGCCGTCATCGCGGCCGATGTGCCGGCGCGCGAGGCGGCCAAGGCGCAAGGCGCCGAGATCCCGAAAGGGGCGCGCAGCTTCAATGGCCGGGCGAAACGGTTGCAACAGGCGTTGATCCAGCGCTGGGGGGCGTTTTACGCGGCGTGAAGAGCGCGCCGGTTTCGGTCGCCCCGATGGTCGTCCGGGTGGCCGCCCCGATGCGCGTCCCGGTGAAAAGCGCGCCTAGCGCAACAGGGTCGTGATTTCTTCGGGCCGATTATAATAGTCGGAGAGGGCGATATTGTAGAGCGTCTCGTCGCGTTCCATGATCAGCACCGGGACGCCGGAGAGACCATATTGGTGCATCAGGCGCTCGGTTTCCTGCGCCATCGCGCGGGCTGCGTCGGAGGCGTCGGAGAGCGCTGTGCTGGTGTCGAATTCGTCGCTGAGGATCTGCTCGATATATGCCGCGTCCTGTGCCGAGCGGCCCTCTTCCCAACGTGCCTTTTGCAGGCGACGCGCCAGGGCCATCTCGACCTTTGCGCCTTGATCATGGACCAGGGCGGCGGCCTGCGCGGTCAGGGTCGACTCGAGTCTCTCTTCGGGGGCGCGCAGGATGTTCTCGCGATAGGTCTCGGAAAACGGCTGGCCGGAGAGCTGTTCGGCGCGGGCGTCGTGTTGTTCGATCATCCGGCCGAGACCCGACCCCATGGTCTGGGCGTGCTCGGGGGCAAAGAGCCACCTGTGATGCATCTCGACCTCGGCGCCGGCCTCGACAAGGGCGGAGATCACCGGTGCACCGGCATAGCACCAGCCGCAATAGGTGTCGTAGAGATACGTGAAGCGGGGCATATCTGTCCTTTGCAGGGCTCTCAGAGCGGAGCGTGGATCAGCATGTAGCGCGCACGTGCCCCCCGTTCAATGGCGGCGGCGTGCAGCCGGTCGATGTTGAGCTCGTAGCGGATCTCCTCGAGAAGCCGCAGCTCGGCCTCGTAGGTATGACCATCGGCGGCGGCGACATCGCAGGCCAGCGCATAGGCGGTCTCGTGCAGATAGTCGGGCAGGTTGTCGCGGATGAGACCGAACAGGGCATCGAGCCCGTCCTCTTCCGAGAACAGGTCGAACACGGTCGAGGACACCACCTTGATCCGGTCGGGATCGTAATCGCCGAAGATCGGCAGATGGTTGACGATATTCTCGATCGTGACCAGTTCGGCGGTGCGGATATTCTCATCCGACATGGATTGCGCGATCATCACCGCGACGAGACAGTCCTGCGGGGTCAGCGAATGGGGCATATCGTTCATTTTATTGGCTCCTGAGCGGGCGTTTCCATCCAAACAATATTGACGCAACGCGGCATGTTCAATAGGAACCGGGCTTTGCGGGATGGACCCGTGCGAGATAAGGATTCCTTGATCATGACTGACCTGCGTGACGCTGGTATGAGCTCTAAAGCCTGGCCTTTTGATGAGGCAAGGAAAGTTCTCAAACGCTATGAGCAGTCCAAGGACAAGAAGGGCTATGTGCTCTTCGAGACCGGGTATGGCCCCTCGGGCCTGCCGCATATCGGCACCTTTGGCGAGGTGCTGCGCACGACGATGATCCGCCGCGCCTTCGAGGTGATCTCTGACATTCCGACGCGTCTGATCTGTTTCTCGGACGATATGGACGGGATGCGCAAGATCCCCGGCAATGTGCCCAATCAGGAGCGCCTGAAAGAGGACATCCAGAAGCCGCTGACCAGCGTGTTCGACCCGTTCGAGGAATTCGAGAGCTTCGGCGCGCATAACAACGCCATGCTGCGTCGCTTCCTCGACACGTTCGGCTTCGAATATGAATTCTATTCGGCGACCGAGTTCTACAAATCGGGTCAGTTTGACGAGGTTCTGAAACGCGCCGTCGAGAAATACGACGATGTGATGAAGGTCATGCTCAAGAGCCTGCGCGAAGAGCGCGCCGCGACCTATTCGATCTTCCTGCCGATCCACCCGGAAACCGGTCGCGTGCTCTACGTGCCGATGAAATCGGTCAACAAGGATGATTACACCATCACCTTCGATGACGAAGACGGCCGCGAATGGACCCTGCCGGTCACCGGCGGCAATGTGAAATTGCAATGGAAACCCGACTTCGGCGCGCGCTGGGCGGCGCTTGGCGTGGATTTCGAGATGTATGGCAAGGACCACTCGACCAACACGCCGATCTACGACCGGATCTGTGAGATTTTGGGCGGCAAGAAGCCGGAGCATTTCACCTATGAGCTGTTCCTCGACGCGCAGGGCCAGAAGATTTCCAAGTCGTCCGGCAACGGTCTGTCGATCGACGAATGGCTGACCTATGCCTCGACGGAGAGCCTCAGCTATTTCATGTATCAAAAGCCGAAAACGGCGAAGCGGATGCATTTCGATGTGATCCCGCGGGCGATGGATGAGTACCACCAGCAGCTGCGCGCCTATCCGAAACAGGACGCGACGCAAAAGGCCAATAACCCGGTGTTCCACATCCATGGTCAGAATGTGCCGGCCTCCGACATGGTCGTGCCCTTCACCATGCTGTTGAACCTGGCCTCTGTCGCCGGCGCCGAGGACAAGGATCAGCTTTGGGGGTTCATCCAGCGTTACGCGCCGGACGCCAGCCCGGAGCACAATCCGCAGCTCGACGCCGCCGCCGGCTATGCCGTGCGCTATTACAATGACTTCGTGAAGCCGGAGAAGACCTTCCGTGCGCCCTCTGCCGAAGAGCGCGCCGCGATGGAAGATCTCAAGGCGGCCTTTGGTTCCGCCGAGCTGGCGCTCGCCGAAATCGCCAAAAAGAACGAAGCCGCCGGTTCCGACGAGGCGCTGCCGGAGGCGGATTTCACCGACGGCGATTTCCTGCAATCGATCGTCTTCGCGGTCGGCAAGAACCACGGGTTCGAGAATCTGCGCGACTGGTTCAAGGCGCTTTACGAAGTGCTTCTGGGGCAGAGCCAGGGCCCGCGGTTCGGCTCCTTTGCGGCGCTCTACGGGGTGAACGAGACCATCGCGCTTCTGGACAAAGGGCTGGCGGGCGAGCTGTCCTGAGTTTTGTGAAAGGCGAAATGATTTGGGCGGTCCCTCGGGGCCGCCTTTTTCATTGGCCTGCACTGGATTGCGTGATCATGTCGGGCATGGGGTCAATCAGATGGAGGCCGGGATGGGAACTGTGCTTGGGAGAGTGTTGATTTACACCGATAAGATCGACGAGATGACCGGATTTTACGCGCGGTATTTCGGCTATGCGATCTATCGCTCAAAGACCGATCCGATCGTCGAACTGCGGTCCCGGGCGGAGGGGATGACGCTTCTGCTGCACCCGCTGCGGCCGGGACAGGACGAGGGGCAATCCCAGGTCAAACTGGTGTTCGATGTCGAGGATGTCGCCGGGTTTTGCGCCTCTGCGAAGGCCGACGGGCTGGATTTCGGCGAGATCATCCGCATGGAGGGCTGCGCCTTCGCCAATGTGCGGGACCCGGCGGGGCATACGATTCAGGTGTCGGACCGGGTCTTTGCCCAGTCGCAGCGGGGGCAGGGCGATTACCGGCCCGGATGAGGCGCCCGCTCAACCGGCCTGCCAGAGCCGGTACCAGATCGACCAACGCCGGCCCAGCGCTTCGGGCGTGTCGGCGAAAAGCCGGGCACCGTCGCGAAAGGCCTGGCGCTCCAGGACCTTTCGGCGTTTCTCCATGGCCTTTTCAATCGTCTGGACATTCTCGGTGGAAATCCCGGCCTTGCGGGCCTCTTCGGCGAGCACGACGAGATCGTGATGCTGTCCCAGTAAACTGCCGAGCTGCGTGGCGGCCGTGCTATGGGCCATCATCGCCTCGGGCCAGATCGGGGTGAGGATATAGGCGTGATAGGCATGATATTTCACATGTTTGCGCCAGTCGTGGAAATCCTCGGGGGCGTGGCTTTCGCGGGCCCGGGCCAGATCGGTATAGCCGGCGGCATAGGTGGCCCGGAGACCGGGAAAGACGGCTTTGCGCCCGGCATGTTGCAATTGCCAGCTCTGGCTCGCCGCGCGGAAGGCACGCAGATCCTCGCGCACCTGTTTCAGGCGAAGCTCTGCACTGTCGGACCCATAGGCCTCGATCCGCGCCGCTTCGAGCCGGCTGCGATAGCGGGTGCAGGAGGGCGATGAGAGATCGACCAGATCGGCGAGCTGCAGAAACGTGTCGAGCCGCACCTTGGCGTCGCGCATTTCCGAGAGCTCGCGGGCAATGTCGCGCAGCGCCCGGTCGCTGTCGTGGAACCCTTTGAAATCCGGCTGCACGAGGCGCAGCAGGCCCCGCAATTCCTTGATCCGTCGGCGAATATTATGCACCGCGCGCATCCTGTCCTCGAGGCTGTGCGCCGCGGTCTCGGCGATCGCCCGATCCAGACGGTCGGCGGCGAGGCGCCGTAGGGCGCGTGTCATGTCGGGGTCTTTTCTGCGGATGCGATCGCTCATGATGGGCAAAGCCTACGCCGATGTCGGTGAGGTGCCAATGATCTATTCGCCGCAGGGCGCGAAGTGTTGCGCCTGCGGGGGCGGCGCCGCACGGGGTGCTAACAGGGCCGTAAATCCGGGACGGTAAACCGGGTCCATCTCGGGGCAGATGCGCGCTGACATTGGCGTCGATCGATGGATGAAAGGGGCTCGTATGAACAAGGCCATCACTGACGGGCTGGCGCTGATGCCGCCGGCCTTTGCGCAGGGGCTGGATGTCTGGTCCAGCGAGGACGGAACACCGGGCTCCGCGACCTATGACGGGGCGGCGAACGCGGCCTTTGTCGCGGCGGATGCGGATTTCGGCGGCTGTCTCGAACTGGTCAAGACCACGATGACGACCAGGCTGCGCTACATGGGCGAGACGCCTTTGCAGCCGGGGATGTATTTGCAGATCACCGCGCGGGTGAAGGCCATCTCCGGCAATCTGCCCTCGGTGCGGATCGCCGGCTGGGCCGGCAACGGCGCGTTCAATCACGTGGGCGGGCTGACCGAGCTGGGCGCCTCGGTGGCGCTCGACAGCTACGGCGAGGTGGTCGAGGTCTCGGCCATCGTCGGGTCGGGCGCGCGCGGTGGCGTCGACATGCCCTGGGGGCTCGCGCCGGTCTATGGCCATTTCGGTCTCGATCTCACCGGCTTGAACGGCGGCACGGTGCGGATCGACGACATCCGGATCGAGGATGTTTCGGGCTGGTATCTCGGCGACAGCAGCGGTGTCATCGATGTGCGCGACTATGGCGCCGTGGGGGACGGGGTGACGGATTGCACCAACGCCTTCGATGCCGCCAATGACGCCGCGAACGGGCGTCGTATCCTGGTCCCCGAAGGGGTGTACAAGCTCACCGATACGGTGTCGTTTACCACCGAGGTGACATTCGACGGCACGGTGAGCCTGCCGGCGAATGAGCGGCTGGTGCTGCGCAACAATTTCCACCTCGACGCCTATATCGATGCGTTCGGCGATGAGGTCGAAGGGTTCAAACGCGCGATTCAGGCGATGTTCCAATATACCGACCATGACAGTCTCGACATGCGGGGGCGGCGGATCGAGCTTTACGGCCCGCTGGATATTGCCGCGATCGCCGGCAAGGACACGCTCGAGGTGCGCCGGGTGATCCGCAACGGTCAGATCAACGTGCAGGCCTCGAGCGATTGGAATACCGAGACCGCGACGTCGCAGGCCAGCTACAGCCCGGCCAGCCCGCGCAAGCTTTCCAATGTCGCCAATGCCGCCAATATTCCCGTCGGCAGTCTGGTCACCGGCAAGGGGGTCGGGCGCGAGGTCTATGTCACCTCGGTCAATATCGGCAATCAGACGATCGACCTGAGCCAGCCGCTTTTCGGGCCCGACGCGACCCAGAGCTACACGTTCACGCGGTTCAAATATGTGCTCGATTTCTCGGGCCTGTCGAAACTCTCGCAATTCAGCCTGTTGGAGATGGAATTTCTCTGCAACAGCCGCGCCTCGGCGGTGATGCTGGCGCCCTCGGGAAATAATTTCCATATCCGGGACTGCCATTTCAAATCGCCGCTCAACCGCGGGGTGAGTTCCTTGGGCGAGGGCTGTCAGGATCTGCATATCGACCGCTGTTCCTTTGTCTCGAACGAACAGAGCGTGCCGGCGGAGGACCGGCAATCGATCGCCTTCAACGTCAACGCCAATGACACCAAGATCCGCGACAACGTGTTCCAGAAATTCGGCCATACCGGGATCTGCTATGGCAATGGGCATATTTTTGTCGGCAATCACTGGTATCAGGGCGACAGTGTGGCCGACAGCCCGCGCATGGCGGGGCTGGTTTTGACCTATCCCAATGTCAAATCCATCATCACCGGAAATTACATCGACAATTCCTTTATCGAGATGACCAACGAGCATGACGCGCGACCGGATTTCTCCTCGGAATATTCCTTTGGCGGGCTGACCGTCACCGGCAATATCTTCACCGTCAACGATGCGGCGCGCTGGTTCTCCTGGATCGTGGTCAAACCCTATGGGCCGGGCCATTTCATTCAGGGGCTTTCGGTCCAGAACAACACGTTCAAATCCCTGAACGGGATCACCGACCGGGTGGAGACGGTGGACACGACCTATGCCGATCTCAGCTATAACCTGATGCGCAACATCACCTTCGAGGGCAATACGTTCAACGGCATCGGGCAGGTCACGGTCAACCCGGTGTCGCTGGAGTTTTCCCAGAGTACGGCGTCGAACAACTGGGTGCTCGACCCGTCGGGCTACCTGCCGTTCGGCGGCCAGGCGCGGGTGGTGGAGAGCCTGGTGTTCCGCAATGCCATGACCAATGGCTCCGGCTCGACCGTCTATCACCGGCCCTATGTGACGGTGAATTACGGGGCGTCGGCGAACCAGCTGCGCCTGACCTTTCCCGAGGCGGTGAAAGGCACGGTCAATGTGGTGACGCGGATGGACAAGCCGATCTGAACCATGATCCGGCCCGAGCGTGACGGAGCCTCGTGGGCGAACGGCCCGCGGGGGTTAGGCGTCGCGCGACAGATCCCCGGGGGACAGGCGATAGGCCTTGCCGAAACCACCGTTCAGGTCGGCGGAGCGCGGCGTGAAGCGGACAAAGGAGAAATCTCCGAAATCGACATAAAGCTTGGCTTTCGGGTGGTGGGTGACCCAGGCGGCACGACAGGCGGCGTGCTCTTCGCTCTGGCGGGGAACGAAATGCGCCTCGACGCTCACGGACAGGCGCGGAAAGGCCAGCGGGTCGCCCTTTTGCGGCGCCTCGCCGAGCAGGAGCCCGGCCATCGGATTGGCGCGCAGGGCTTTGGTATGGCCGGACAGATCCGAGACCAGCGTCAGCCAGGCGCCATCGCCGCCCAGCCCGAAGGCGATGCGGGTGACATGCGGGGCCGCCGTCTCCGGATCGGTGACCGCCAGCGCGGCGATCCGGGCCCCGGTCACCAGATCCCGCGCCATCTGGCGGGCGTCGTCATCGGTCGGGCGGATCGGGGAGGGTTTGTCTTCACGCATACGCGCAGTCTAGGGACGCGCAACAGGCGAGGCCAGCGCAAATTCCGCTGGCCTCCTCCGCATAACACGCGGCTTCACAAAAACTGTCGGGCGGGCCAATCTGTCGGGTGGCTTGCCCCCGTGCTCAGGCGCCTGTGTTCAGGCGGCCCGTGCTCAGGCGGCCTGTGCTCAGGCGGCCTGTGCGGCGTCGGCTCTGGCGGTGATCCTGTAGCCCAGCCCCCAGACGGTTTCGACAATGTCCGGTTCGCCGCCGCAAAGCTCGATCTGCTGGCGGATGCGCGACAGGTAGACATTGATGATGCGGGTGTCCGGCTCGTCGTTCCAGGCATAGAGATGGTTCATGAAGGTCTCGCGGGTCACCAGACGCTCGCGGTTCAGCACCAGCATTTCGAGGATCTCGTATTCCTTGCGGGTGAGCTGCAGCTCCTGGCCGTTGATCGTGGCCACGTTGTGATCGGTGTCGAGCGTCAGCGCGCCGACCTGAAGCGATTTGCTGGCATAGCCGGCGGTGCGGCGCACGGCGGCCTTGATCTGGGCGGCGAGGAAGGCCGGGTTCACCGGGCCGGAGATCACGTCATCGGCACCGGCCTCATAGGCGCGTTTGCGGCTCTCCCAATCGTCATGCGCGGTGAGCGCGTAGATCGGCATCAGCGGATCGCGGTGGCGCAGCTGTTCGATCAGTTTGAAGGCGTTGATGTCGGGCACGTCGAGGTCGAGGACAATCGCGTTCTGTTCGCCGAAGTCGGCGAAATCCATCAGTTCTCGCCCGTCGTTCACACGGGTGACCAGCAGACCGGCATCATCGAGACCGGCGGCAGCGGTCATGGCATTCCAATTGGTTTCAGCAAGAAGTACACGCATGATTTGTCCTTTCCTGACACATCCCTATCCCGGATCTCCGGGGTCGCTTTTCGGGTTCGGGGGTGGGTCCGTTCTGGACATTTACGACCGCATTTTAGCTGGCCATGTTCGAGTTCAATTGGATTTTAGCTAAATCCGCATGGCCTCTTGCAAGCATTTGTTATGGTTAACGCACTGAAAACACAGAAAAGCCGGAATGACTCAGGGGGCGCTCGCGAAATGCGGCGGGGCTTGGGCAAAAGCGTGATCTGACTGGGGAGAATACCCGAAAAACAATGGTTAATGCATGGGGCATTCCGGTTCGGGGATGCGGTATGGGTAAGGCCCGCCGGGTGATTCTCCAAATGCGGACTGGCTAAAATGCGAGCTATTCCGGTGGCGGGAGGCGGCAAGGGCGGCGAGCGGGTTTCTTCCGCGGATCGAAAAGAGGTATGCGAATGCACGCATATGGCTCTATGCTTCTCCTACAAGGCTCAGATTTGGGAGGAGACGATGCCGACAATATCCAAGGACCGCGCGTGCCAGACCGTTTTGACGACATTCGAGACGACGCCGGGCATGGCTCAGGATCTGATGGAAGCACTGCAATCCGCCTATTCGGAAGTGATCTCGAAGCAGAAAGGCTTCATCGCGGCGGCGCTGCATATCAATGATGCACAGACCCGGATCGCGAATTATTCGCAATGGGAGGAGCGCGGCGATTATCAGGCCATGCTCCGGACCGAGGAGATGCGCAAGCGCAACCGGGAGATCAACGGCATGTGCAAGACCTTTGAGCCGGTGATGTATGAAGTGGAAGGACTCTATTGATGCGTTTGACAATTGTAATGGCCGCCGCGGCCGCATGTTTCGGGGCGGCTGCCATGGCCGAACCGGTCGGGATCACACCCGACACGATGTCGGTGACGGTGGAGACCGGGGCCGGGCCGGTGGAAATTTCCCGGATTCAGGACAACGCCAATGAGGTGACGGGCATCTGGGCCCAGACCTCGCGCCCCTGTCCGAATTTCTGCATCCAGCCGATGACCCCGGCCGAGGGTGTGACCACCATCGGCGAGCTGGAGCTCATGGAGATGCTGCAGGCGCCTGATGCGGTGGTGCTCGACAGCCGGGTGCAGCCGGATTTCGAAGGCGGTGCCATCCCCGGGGCCAAGCATATGGCCTATACCGAAGCGGCGGACCGCTTGGGCGAGCTGGGCTGTGAGCCGGATTTCGAAGGTTTCATCTGTGAGGGCGACGCTGTTCCCCGCGTGGCGCTTTATTGCAACGGGCCGTGGTGCGGCCAGTCGCCGACCGCGGCGCGGCGGATGATCGAGGCGGGCTTCCCGGCCGAGAAACTCTATTACTACCGCGGCGGCATACAGGTCTGGCGGATGCTCGGCCTCACCGTGGTGGTGCCGGAATGAACCAGGGCCGCCGGGGCACGGGTCCCGGCGGCACCTGACGGTCGAGCCGGATCAAGCTGCCGGTCTACAGCGCGCCGTAGAGATAGAGCGCGAAATCATATTGGGTGAGCATCTCGCGGATCGACTGCTGGACGGTCTGCGCCTCTGTCGGGGCGAGGTCACCGCGCTCGGTGATCTGTTGCAACAGCGGCAGCATTTCCGCCCATTTCACGTCGATCTCCGCCATCACCATGGCGATCTTGTCCGTGGGAGGCGGCACGATCTGTTTGTCGTCATTGCCATGGGCCAGGGCGGCGCTCACCATCGTGTAGCGGAACAGTTTCTTTGACACGGCTTTCAGCCGGTCCCCGGGATCGCCCAGCTTGACGGCTTCGCAGAGATCGGCCCCCATGCCGGCGAGGTCCTGGGCCTGACGGGCGGCGAGAGTGGCGAGTTTCGCCGCAGTCGGGTCGGGCACCGAAAACCGCGCCTGGGTGTCGAGCGCCTTGCCGATCGCGGCGGTCTTTCCGGCGAGCTGTTTGAGCGTGGCGGCGTTTTCCGGGCTGAAGAACGGGCTTACCCCGGCAATGAGCGGCTCCGCCTCCGCGATCTTTTCCAGGATCTTCGGATGGGCCATGGGCAACAGCCCCTCGTCGAGCGAGCCTTCGCGCAGCGCCCAGATGTAAAATTCGAGATCGTCGACATGGCGCAGCACGGAGCCGAGCCCCTCCGAGGTGATGCCATAGACACAGCTGTCGCGGCGCAGGGCTTCGCCGGCCAGGGCCAGCCGTCCGGCAACCTCGATACGCCTGAGCGCGCCCTGTTCGGTGTCGGGCCCTGTCTCGGGAGGGCTCTCCGGTTCTGCCGCCGCGAGCGGCAAGGCCAGAAGAATGGGAATGAAGGCCGTCGAAATGCGCATGATCTGTTCGCCACCTGTGCGTTGGTCGATTGTTTGTCACAGGATCGGCGCAATGCGACAAACAAGGGTAAACCACGCCCCCGGATGGGGTGAAGGTTTTGTGACAGATGCGTCGGATTTGAGGGAAGGGGGCTGTGAGGTCGCGGTCAATCGGGCAGGGCAAGCCGCCAGGTCAGCCCGGTCTTGCTGCCTTTGAAGAAACTGTTCTCAGCGAGGACTTTGGCCGGGCCGTGGGAGATGTCTTCGAGATCTTTCAGCCGCGCCCAGGACGGGACTGTGATGGTCAAAACCGGCTTGGTCTTGCCCATCACGGACACTTTGGGAAACATGCTCCATGTGCCCTCGGCCGTGATCCGGCACATGCCGCCATCCGTGGCGAGCCCCCCGTGCTGGCCTTTGGGCGGGTTCTCTTCCCAGAACAGGGTCTCATCCTCCGCGCCGCCGGAAATCCTGATCCAGAGAACGGTTTGTGGCGCCTTGTCGTGACGGATCTTGATGAAGCAGTCCATGGCAACCTCCAAGGTCTGCGCGCTTCCGCCGTATTCTAACAGAAATGAGAGGAAATGTCTTGATTGGTCGCAAGCCTCAGCGTTTCTTCTTGCCGCCCCTTTATCTCTGTTGGCCAAGGAGGGCGTGCCTAAATCACAGCTCTGATAAGTCTACTTCGAGTTGGAGAGCCAGCTCACAAGATCATCATGATCCCGCAGTTCAAGTTGTGATGGGATATAATTTTTCCATTCCACTTTGGCTGTCGGCGCGAAAGTCGAGGTGGTCGTAATGACAGCTCGCGTCGGCGTATTGTCAAAGTCGGTATTCAATTTGAAAGTTCCCATCATGGCGCGAACGTCATTCATGCCTACGGTGTTGCCTTTTGAGAACGCCTTGCATTGATCCAGAATACGGAGTTTTCCGAAGCCACTCTTCTCAGCAATGAGGTCTTTGCCCCCATCTCCGCTCCTTGGTGTAAGTGTTACCTTGTAGCCGAGGCGGTCGTATGTGGATGCGATAAACTCCTCAAACTCTCGCGGGTGCTTTGAGAATTGATACAAGATTTCAGGCGAGGTTTTGACCTGCTGAAAGATTGCCTCCCACGGGTAGCGCAGGGCTGCAATTATCTGCCCCTCATTGGCATGTTCTACGACTTCAAGGAGCTGTATTGGGATGATCAATTCATGTGAAAGCGTCTCCATCTGTTCGCGCACCTGCGCAGGTCTTTGGTGAAGCACAACATTTCCTATGCTAAGTCCAAGGCCTAACATCACTTCCTCTTCCCCCGTCCAGCCTTGCCACCCCGCATCCCCGGTCGTCCTGCCGTTGACCGTCCGCTCTTCTCCTTGGCATCGGCCACGGCCTCGTCCACCGCGGATTGCCGCGCCAGCGGATCATCGTGGAGCACCAGATCGACGGTTTCGAGCCGTTTGATCTCGTCTCTGAGCCGCGCGGCCTCTTCGAATTCGAGGTTCTCGGCGGCCACCCGCATGTCGGTCTTGAGGCCTTCGAGCACGGCTTGCAGGTTCTGGCCTGCGGCGGGTTTGTCGATCGTGGCGGTGACGCGGTTCATGTCCACGTCGCCCTGATAGAGCCCGGCGAGGATGTCATCGACATTCTTCTTCACCGTCTCGGGCGTGATGCCGTGCTCTAGGTTATAGGCCATCTGTTTCTCGCGCCGGCGTTCGGTCTCGTCCATGGCGCGCTGCATCGAGCCGGTGATCTTGTCGGCGTACAAAATGACCCGGCCATCGGCGTTGCGGGCGGCACGGCCGATGGTCTGGATCAGCGAGGTCTCGGAACGCAGGAAGCCTTCCTTGTCGGCATCCAGAATGGCGACGAGGCCGCATTCCGGAATATCAAGCCCCTCGCGCAACAGGTTGATGCCGATCAGCACGTCGAAAGCGCCCAGACGCAGGTCGCGCAGGATCTCGATGCGTTCAATGGTGTCGATGTCGGAATGCATGTAGCGCACCCGCACGCCCTGTTCGTGCAGATATTCGGTGAGATCCTCGGCCATGCGTTTGGTCAGCGTGGTGACCAGCACCCGGCGGCCGATCTCGGCCATTTTCTTGGCCTCGTCCAAGAGATCGTCAACCTGGGTATCCACCGGGCGGATCTCCACCACCGGGTCCAGAAGCCCCGTCGGGCGGATGATCTGTTCGACGAAAACGCCGCCGGATTGCTCCAGCTCCCAATCCTTGGGCGTGGCGGAGACAAAGACCGATTGCGGCCGCATCCCGTCCCATTCCTCGAATTTCAGAGGCCGGTTGTCCATGCAGGAGGGCAGGCGGAAGCCATGTTCGGCGAGCGTCGATTTGCGTCGGAAGTCGCCGCGGTACATGCCGCCGATCTGCGGCACCGAGACGTGGCTCTCGTCGGCGAAGACGATGGCATTGTCGGGGATGAATTCGAACAGCGTGGGCGGCGGCTCGCCCGGGGCGCGGCCCGTCAGATAGCGCGAATAGTTCTCGATGCCGTTGCAGAAGCCCGAGGCCTCCAGCATCTCCAGATCGAAATTGGTGCGCTGTTCCAGCCGCTGCGCCTCCAGCAGCTTGCCCTCATCGGTGAAACGGATGAGCTGTTGCTTGAGCTCCGCCTTGATGCCGTTGATCGCCTGTTTGATCGTCGGTTTCGGCGTCACATAATGCGAATTGGCGTAGACCCGGACATGTTCGAGCGTGTCGGTCTTCTTGCCGGTGAGCGGGTCAAACTCGGTGATGCTCTCCAACTCCTCGCCAAAGAAAGACAGTTTCCAGGCCCGGTCTTCCATGTGCGCGGGCCAGATTTCGAGACTGTCGCCGCGCACCCGGAAGGAGCCACGGTCGAATGCAGTGTCATTGCGCCGGTATTGCAGCTCCACCAGATCCGCCATCAATTGCCGCTGATCGTAGTCTTCGCCCATCTTCAGATCGATGGTCATCGCCATGTACAACTCGGGCGAGCCGAGGCCGTAGATGCAGGACACGGAGGCCACGATGATCACGTCGTCGCGTTCCAGAAGCGAGCGCGTGGCGGCGTGGCGCATCCGGTCGATCTGTTCGTTGATCTGGCTTTCCTTCTCGATGAACGTATCGGAGCGGGGGACATAGGCCTCCGGCTGATAATAGTCATAGTAGGAGACGAAATATTCGACGGCGTTCTCCGGAAAGAAGCCTTTGAACTCACCATAGAGCTGCGCCGCGAGCGTTTTGTTCGGAGCGAGGATGATCGCCGGGCGTTGCGTCGCCTCGATCACCTTCGCCATGGTAAAGGTCTTGCCGGTGCCGGTGGCGCCCAGAAGCACCTGATCATGTTCGCCGGCCTCGATCGCCGCAGAGAGTTCGGCAATCGCCGTCGGCTGATCCCCCGAGGGCTCGAAATTGCTGTGCATGACGAACCGCTTGCCGCCTTCGAGCTTCGGACGGTTCTTCAACTCTTTCGGCGGGTCGGTCATCAACTGCGGGTCCATGGGCGATCCTTTGGTGGGCGTTTGAGGGGCAAGGGGCGGAACGGTTAAGAGATGATCTCTTTTTGTTCTCGGTTCAAGCCCCGAGCCCGATTCAACCGACAAGAGGCCGCAAGAGGTACTTGGTTAACAAATCGTTGCTACTTTAGCGAGTATTTTCGGATTTTTTATGCAACTTTAGCGATATTTTCTCTTGCCACAGAAATGCCGACAGGCCTATCCTATATATGCAAGCAGCAGAACAGACTGTCCCGGCCGGGTGCGTACCACCACCCACCCCTCGCTCCCACGCTCCGGTCGGGCAGTCACCCTCCTCCCCTCAATTCATTCCCCTCGATCTTGGCCGCTGGACCCGAGCCTCTAGCCTCTAGCCCTGAGATCCTGGCCCGTAATCTTTCGCGATCATCGGGTTTCGCGTTTGCCCCGATGCCATCGATTTTCCGCCCCCTGAGCCACGGTGTTTCGGCAATGTCGGCCTCTGTCTCGTGAAAGACTTGAAACGGCTGTGGGAAATGGGGATAACCGCAGCAAGAAGCAAAGGAGTCTCTTGATGCGCGCTCGTATCTATCAGCCCGCCCGCAACGCGATGCAATCCGGGCAAGGCAAGACCAAACACTGGATGCTCGATTACGCCCCGGCCTCGAGCCGCGATATCGACCCGCTGATGGGCTGGACCTCGTCCAGCGACACCCAGACCCAAGTGCGCATGAGTTTCGAGAGCAAGGAAAAGGCGATCGCCTATGCCGAACAGCATGGCATCGACTATGTGGTGCAGGAGCCGCACAACCGCGCGCATAACGTGCGTGCCGGCGGCTATGGCGAAAACTTCGCCACCAACCGTCGTGCCCCCTGGACGCATTGATCGAGACGCCTTGATCGGATGGCGTCGGCACGGGATGTGCCGGTATATTGTCGAATGACCTGTGTGGGCGGCCAATCGGTCGCCCTTGTCGTCTTGGCCCCTATGAACCTTCGTTTTGGAGACCGCCCATGACCTTCATCCATCTCGTGACCCATTCCGGCGGCTTTCATGCCGATGAGGTGTTGTCCTCTGTCATCCTGACCCGATTGTTCCCCGAGGCCAAGCTGGTGCGCAGCCGCGATGAGGCCTGGCTCACCCCGGCCGCGGATCGGATCATCTATGATGTCGGGCGTGCCTATGATGCCGGGGCCGGGATTTTCGATCACCATCAAAAGCCCAACCCGCTGCGCCCCGACGGCCAGCCCTATAGTTCCTTCGGGTTGATCTGGGCGCATTTCGGACGCGACTATCTGCGGGCGCTGGATGTGCCGCAAGCGCGGGCGGACGCGATCCACGCGGCATTCGACGCCGATTTCGTGCTTCCCGTCGATCTTCTGGACAATGGCGCCATGGACCCGGGCGTGGCCGGTCCGCTGTCGAAGCTGACCCTGCCCAACCTGCTGGAGAGCTTCAAACCGGATTTCGACGATCGTTCCCCGGAGGCGGATGATCGGGGGTTTCATCGGGCGCTCGCGGTGGCCCGCGGATTGGTCGAGGCCGAAATCGCGCGTCTGGCCGCGAAATACCGGGCCGAGACCCTGGTGCTCGATGCGATCGAGGCCGCCGGTGCGGCGCGCATCCTCGAGCTGCCGATGGGCATGCCGTTCCGCTCCGCGATCGAGGCGGCGGGGGCCGATCACCTGCTCTTCGTGGTGCATCCGCGTGGCGCCGACTGGGCCCTGACCACGATCCGGCTGGGCGCTGACACATTCGAGAGCCGGGCCGATCTGCCGGAGGCCTGGGCCGGGCTCACGGATACGGCGCTCGAGGCGGCCAGCGGAGTGAAAGGCGCAAAATTCTGTCACAACGGCCGGTTCATCGCCGTGGCCGACAGTCGGGAGGCCATTTTGCGCATGGCGGCACTGGCACTCGAAGCGTTGGAATAGCCGCTACAGGGGCAGGCTGTCAGGGCAGGCGGTCCATCGGGCAGCTCGGCGGCACCATGTGGAAGATGGCGCTTTGCACCGCTTCGGCACAGGCATGGCCGTTGCGCTGACAGCGTTTGCAGGCCTTGCCGTGATACAGCGCCCGGTCGGCGCGTTCGCGGGCCTCGTTGAACCCTTCGAGCGTGGCTGTCATCGCCGCAGGGCCGAAGGAGGCGCTGAGCGAGATCGTCTCGCCGGTGGGGGCCGAAAGCGCGCCCCGTGCCAGCGCCTGATCGAGCCGGTTGCAGGTCTCATGCAGGGATTTCGCGGCGCTCTTGTCGAGCAGGACGATGAACTCGTCGCCGCCCCAGCGTCCGACGATGCCGTGCTCCCCGATCTCGCGTTCCAGGATCGTCGCGGCCAGTTGAATGGCCTCATCGCCGATCTCATGGCCGAATGTGTCATTGAGCCATTTCAGACGGTCCAGATCGATCAGGATCATGGCGCTGTAATGCCAGGTCTTGACCGCCTGCAGGACGCCGCGCCGGTTGCGGATGCGGGTCAGCGGATCGCTGATCGCGGCGAGTTCCATTTCGAGATTCTGACTGCGCATCAGGTCGCCGACCCAGAGGGTCAGCCCAACCAGGAGCATCGACATCAGGCCGAAGGCGATCTCGAGCCCATGTGCGATATGGGCCGACATCCACAATGTCTTGGCCAGCCAGAGCCCGACCGCAGAAGGGATCATGATCGCGGCGAGGGTCAGGGCGCGGACCAGCTGGCATTGGCCATGTGGGCACATCAGCCCGGAAAAGGGGCGCTGGTCGCGTTTGTGATGCATCAGGTCGAGGCTGAGCAGAAGCATCAGCCCGACGGAGAAGACCGACAGTTCCAGATCGGTCAAAAGTGCCTGAAAGGCCAGGCCTTGAATGGCGATCGTGGTGACCAGCGCCGAGAACAGCGTGGCGGCGGTCGACAGGCGCGGGTAGCGGCTCTCGCTCAGGAGCGCGGCGCCGATTGCCGCCTGGGCGATGGCGGTCTGGGTGGAAAACTCGGCCCGCAAAGGCGGCTCGATGCCCCAGCTGCTCAGCGGCGCCTTGCCGATCAGCAGCGGCCAGCCCGGCAGGCTTTGTTCAAGGAGCCTCTGAATGGCGAACATCAGCACATAGCCCAGGGCCATGCCACGCAGCAGGCGCAGCCCTCCCGTGGCTTCTCGGGTCAAAATACAATATAGAAGAAGCCCGTACCCCAGGGCCGAAAAGATGTTCAGAGAGGGGGTGTGGGTTGACGGGAAAACATAGAGGTTATGGGTCAGACCCAAAGCGATGAGGAGCGCGACCAGGCTGCGTCCATACTTCGGGAAAACAGAATACGTGTTACCTATCAGGGTCATTACCGGATGCCATGCCTTCGAACATACGAGATATTCATGGTAAAAATTTCGTTGATCGATACGTGAAGTCGGGCTTTGGCGATAGCTTCTTTTTGTGCTGAGGCGCGGGTTTCTGCCGATGGCAACCCTTCTTGCGAGAATGCAAATAAAGCATACGCCCAAGAGTTGTGTTTTGTGCGTCAGAAAACAGCGGGCGCCGCCGAAGGTGCGGTACAGCTCGCGGTTTTCGCGTGAGATCGATCTGGTCTGTGGGGCCGGTCCGTGCCCGGGAAAGCGATGGCCGTTTCAGAGCATCTGGCACTGGTCTGGATGCGGGGCCTGGATGTGGGGTCCGGAGGCGGCCTGGAAGCGGATCGTGGCCGAGATGTCACGGGTTTTTCTGCGTCGCGGCGGTGGCGGGTTGAAATTTGGGGCAGAATGACTACCCTATTGCCAGGGTCCACGCGACGGACCCGCTCGGTTTTCCGGGACTGCCCGCCGGTGTTGCACGTAGTGTTGCATGGCTCGTGTTCCGTGACCGACCCGCTTGGCGCTGATGCCCGCCTGGCCTGACGACTGTATCGTCCTTCGGCCTGCCTATGGAGTGTCTTTGCCCCTTGTCGCGCGGCCTCGATCAGAGGCGGGTGGGGCGCGCGGAACCTGAAGAAGACATATTGAGTAAGAGCACCCAAAAGGAGCTCCCCATCAAGGATTCCATATCCCACACCCCGTCGCAGCCCTATGCGCGTGTCGCCGTTCTTGGCGCCGGCAGCTGGGGCACTGCGCTCGCCACCGTTCTGGCTCGCAACGGACGCGAGGTGCGTCTCTGGGCGCGCCGTCCTGATCTGGCCGAACGGATCAATGAAACCCATGAGAATGCCGATTACCTGCCCGAGGTCGCTCTGCCAAACGGTCTGAGGGCCACGGCTGATCTGTCGCACGCGCTCGAGGGTGCGGAGGCCGTTTTGATGGTCACCCCCTCGTCGACGCTGCGCCCGATGTGTCAGGCGATCGCGTCGCATATCCCGGCGGGCATTCCGATTGCGTTGGCCTGCAAGGGCGTCGAGAAGCGCACCGGCTTTCTCTTGTCCGAGGTGGTCTCCGAGGTGCTGCCCGGCCATCCGGTGGGTGCCGTCTCCGGTCCCACCTTTGCCCGCGAGACCGCGCTCGATCATCCGACCGCGGCCACCGTGGCCTTTCCGTTTTCCTATGCCGACCGGCTCGCGCCGGAACAGAGCCCGGCGGCGCGGCTCGCCATGTCGCTCTCGGGCGGCGGGTTCCGGCCCTATGTCTCCGACGATCTGGTCGGGGTCGAGGTTGGCGGGGCGGTGAAAAACGTCATCGCCATCGCCTGTGGCATGATGTCGGGGGCAGGCTTTGCCGAAAACACCCGCGCCGCGCTGATCACCCGTGGCACCGACGAGATGAAGGCGCTCGCCCAGGCCCTGGGTGGTTCGCGCGAAACCGTCACCGGCCTCTCGGGGGCGGGCGATCTGACGCTGACCTGCAGCTCGACCACCTCGCGCAACATGTCGCTCGGCTATCAGCTCGGCCAGGGGATCGCGCGTCCGTCCTGTTTTGAAGGCCGCCCGGTGGTGGTCGAGGGCGAGGTCAACGCGGTCTCGGTCACCGATCTGGCGCATCGCATCAATGTGCCGATGCCGATCTGTGAGACGGTCCATGCGGTCCTGCACAAGGGCGCCGATCTGCAAGCGGCCTTTACCGCGCTCTGGGCGCGGCCGATCGAGGCGGAGCCCAATGCGCTCGACCTGTCACTGACCCACCCAACGCCAGATATGCCGTTACAATTCGGAGTTTCCTGAGACATGAATGTTCATGCCACACCGCGCCCGGCGATTGCCGCGCGCCGCTTTACCCTTGCGACCGATCTCGACGGCACCTTTCTGGGCGGCTCTGAAGAGGATCGCAAAATTCTCTACGACTGGATCGAGGCCAATCGCGACACCGTCGGGCTGATTTTCGTGACCGGGCGCGACCCGGAATTCATCATGGACATGTGCCGCGAGCAGGGTCTGCCCTGGCCCGAATATGTCGTCGGCGACGTCGGCACGACGATTGCCCATGTGCGCCCGGACGGTCATGTCGAACCGATCCCGGAACTCGAAGCCGATATCGCCGCGCGCTGGCACAACAAGGGTGATCATGTGCGCGCGGCGCTCGACGGGATCTCGGGGCTGACGCTTCAGCCGACAGCGTTTCGATACCGGGTCAGCTACGATCTGACACCCTCGGTCTATGATGCCTCTGCCGAGGTGCTGGTCGAGACCATGGGGCTCGACTGGCTGATTTCCGACAATCGCTATTTCGACGTTTTGCCCAAAGGCGTCTCGAAAGGTCCGTCGATCAAGCGGTTGATCTCGCATCTGGGCATTCCGGAAAACCGGGTGCTCTGCGCCGGCGACACGATGAACGACCTGTCGATGCTGATTTCCGGCCTGCCCGCCGTGGCGGTGGGCAATTCCGAGACCGCGCTCACCCAGCGCCTGCACGGTCATGACACGGTCCATCATGCCAAAGCCCACGGGGCCGCCGGCATTCTCGAGGCCATCGCCGCATTTGACCTTCATGACGCGCCAAATCACGCCTCAAATCATGCCCTGAAAGGAGCCTGATATGTCTTCCAATCTTGTGATCGTCTACCATCGCCAGCCTTACGAAGAGGTCGAGGTCGACGGCAAAATCGAATATCGCGAAAACAAAAGTCCGAACGGCATCGTGCCGACGCTGAAAAGCTTTTTCGGCCGCGTCGACAAGGGCGCCTGGATCGCCTGGAAACATGCCGATGATCCGGCGAATCCCGATTTCGAGCGGGTGATCGAGATCGACGACGCCTATGGTAAATACACCGTGTCGCGCCTGCCGCTGACGCCGGAACAGGTGACGAGCTTCTATCACGTGTCCTCGAAAGAGGCGTTCTGGCCGATCCTGCACGGGTTCAAGGAGCGCTACAATTACGACCCGGTCGACTGGCCGACCTTCCGCGAGGTGAACTGGGCCTTTGCCGAGGCCGCCGCCGCCGAAGCCGCCGAGGGCGCCGTGGTCTGGGTGCATGACTACAACCTGTGGCTGGTGCCCGGTTATCTGCGCACGCTTCGGCCCGATGTGAAGATCTCCTTCTTCCACCACACGCCGTTTCCGAACGCCGATATTTTCAACGTGCTGCCCTGGCGCAAGGAGATCCTCGAGAGCCTTCTGGCCTGCGATGTCGTCGGTTTCCACATCCCGCGTTACGTGAACAATTTCGTCTCGGCGGCGCGCTCGCTGCTCGAGGTCGAGACGCTCAAACGCGAAAAGGTCAAGCCGGAGCTGGCGTCAGAGACCTCGGCGCTCTCGGAGCAGAGCGTGGTGACCGAGGTTGGTTTTGACGGCCGGACCGTGCGGCTGCAAGCGAGCCCGGTGGGCGTCGATGTCGAGTATATCGAACAGCTTGCCTCCAGTGACAAGACGGCGGCCAAGGTCAAGGAGATCAAGCAGGAGATCGGCGACGGTCAGCTGATCCTCTCGGTCGGGCGCACGGACTACACCAAGGGCGGCATCGAACAGCTCGAAAGTTTTGAGCGGCTCTTGGAGAGCCGTCCCGATCTCAGGGGCAAGGTGCGTTTGATGCATGTCTCGGTGGCGGCCAATTCCAACATGACCGCCTATGAGGAGATCCAGCGCGATCTCGAACATCTCGCGGGCAAGATCAATGGCCGCTATGGCTCGTTCGAATGGCAACCGATTGCGCTGATCTCGCGCCCCGTGCCCTTCGAGGATCTGGTGGCCTATTATCGCGCCGCCGATGTCGCCTGGATCACGCCCTTGGCCGACGGGATGAACCTCGTGTGCAAGGAATACTGCGCTGCGCGCACCGATGAGGACGGGGTGCTGGTGCTCTCCGAATTCGCGGGGGCCGCGGTCGAGCTGGCCGCCGCCGTGCCCGCCAACCCGTTCTCGCACAAGTCGATGGACGGGGCGATCCAGTTCGCGCTCGACCTGCCACTGGAAGAGCGGCGCGGTCGGATGATTTCAAATCGCAAGATGGTCAAGCTGCAGGATATCCGCTTCTGGGCGGAAGATCAGATGCAGGCTTTCGGCGATGAGGTCCTGCCGGCCGATATCGCCGATCTGACCGGGACCGCCGCCTAAAGCCGGAACACGGCCTCGGGCAGCCGCAGGATCAGGTTCGGGTCGGGGGAAATCCCGGCCCAGACCGGCCAGAGGCTGTCATGGCCGACGCCGTAGAAATTGCCACCGGTCTGTGCGAGCAGGCTGGTGATCAGCTGGAAATGCAGATGCGGCGCCCAGCCGCCATTCTCGTGCCAGTCCCCCAGCGGCGCGATGGTCTGACCCGGGGCGATCTCATCGCCTTCGGCGACATGCGGCTGACCCAGATGACCGTAGAGCGTCCAGAACGGCAGGCCGTCTTCCGTGGCGTGTCGCAAGATCACCGTATGGCCATAGTCGAGTGGATCGGCGTTATAGGCGACCCGGTGCACGTACCCGGGCAGCGGCGCGGTGACGGAGGTGCCCGCGGGCGCGAAAATATCGATGCCGAGATGGCGCGAGCGTGGTTCCGGCCCGGAGGCGTCGCGATATTGATCGGCCATATAGACCCGGCGCTTCTCGCCATAGAGCCCGTAGCCGTAGAGCATCTCCTCGCCTTCGCGCAGCCCGTCGAACCAGGCATCGAAAGCCCGGTCGGAAAAGGCCGGCATGCGGGGCCGCTCGGAGGGCAGGGCGGTCGCGCGGGTTTCACGCGGGTCGGGCGACATCACCGGCGCGACCTCTGCATTTTTCAGGTGGCTTTGGATGGCGGCAGAGCCCGGGATCGGCGCATGGCCGCAGGCATGGCGGATCACGGCGGTGAGAAAGCCGGCGTCCAACTGGTCGAGCCGGGCGATCAATGCCGCCTCGGCCTCTCGACGGATCAGCGGCAAAAGCGCATCTGCCTCTGCCTCGGAAAGCGGCGCCCGGGCCAGCTCCGCCACAAGTGTCTCATGCAGATCCTCTGCGCCGGTAAGCGCGCCTGCGAGGCTCTTTGCGAGCTCTGTCATCTGTATCGCATCCATGGCGGCACCCTGACGGAATGGAACATGAGAGACCAGAGAAAAGGCCTCCGATCCGGAGGCCTTTCGCTTATTTCATTGAACCGGTGTCGACAAAGCGCTGGTGCCAGCTCAACGCTTCGCGCAGATCGTGCGGCGCGTGGCCGCCAAAGGAGCTTTTCTTCGCCCGCTCGTAATAGTCGCGCAGCATGTCGCGATACATCGGATGGGCGCAGGTGTTGATGATTTTCTCGGCCTTCTGCTTCGGGTCGAGCCCGCGCAGATCGGCCAGCCCCTGTTCGGTGACGATGACCTGCACATCCTGATTGATGTGATCGACATGGCTGGCCATCGGCACGATGGCGGAGATCGCGCCGCCCTTGGCGGTCGACGGCGTCATGAAGATCGACACGAAAGCGTTGCGGGCAAAATCGCCCGAGCCGCCGATGCCGTTCTGGATGCGCGACCCCATGACATGGGTCGAGTTGACGTTGCCGTAGATGTCGGCCTCGATCAGACCGTTCATCGCGACACAGCCCAGGCGACGCACCAGCTCCGGGTGGTTGGAGATTTCCTGCGGTCGCAGGATCAATTTGTCCCGATAGCGATGCGCCTCGGCATTGAACCTCTCGGCGGCCTCGGGCGAGAGCGAGAACGCGGTGGCCGAGGCCATGCGCAGCTTGCCGGCGTCGAGCATGTCAAGCATGCCGTCCTGAATCACCTCGGTGAAGGCGGTCATGTTTTCGAACGGGCTGTCGAGAAGGCCCGCGAGCACGGCATTGGTGACATTGCCAACCCCCGATTGCAGCGGCAGCAGCTCTTTCGGCATCCGGCCCATTTTCAGCTCATGGCTGAGGAACTCCAACAGATGCCCGGCAATGTCGAGCGCGACCTGATCGGGCTTGGCAAAGGGCGCGTTGCGGTCCGGCGTATCGGTCTCGACGATGGCGACGATCTTCGAGGGGTCGACCTTGAAATGCGCCTGACCGATGCGGTCGTCGGGTCTGGTCAGCGGAATGGCGACACGGTTCGGCGGCAGGGCCGTGCCGTAATAGATGTCATGCATGCCGTTGAGATATTCGCTCTGCCAGGAGTTCAGCTCGAGAATGATCTTGTCGGCACGCTCCAGCCAGGTCTTGTTGTTGCCGATCGAGGACGAGGGGATGAGATCGCCCTCGGGCGTGATGCCGGAAATCTCGATCACCGCGGTGTCCAACTCGCCCAGGAAACCCTGCCAGGCCATCGGCGCCACCTGCGACAGGTGCATGTCGAAATAGCGCATCTCGCCCTTGTTGATCCGCTCGCGGGCGATCGGGTCGGAATTGTAGGGCAGGCGGAAATCGATGCCGTCGGCCTTGGCCAGGGCGCCGTCGAGCTCCGGGCCGGTGGACGCGCCGGACCAGATCTTGATCCGGAAGGGATTGCCCTTTTCATGTTCCGCTTCGATCCGGGCGGCGAGCGCCAGCGGCACGGCTTTCGGATAACCGGAGCCGGTGAAGCCGCTCATGCCGACAGTGGCACCATTGGTGACGAGGGCGGCGGCGTCCTCGGCGGACATGATCTTGGATTGCAGCGAGGCTGGAACAGGGCGGCGTGCGATGGTCACGAGAGGTCTCCAACTGGTGGAAAGTCATGGATGCGTGTCCGGTGCGGCGCATATATCGGGGAAGAGAGGGGGGATTCGATCCGACCTACTCCTCCCAAAAGCCGCCCGATCATCCCGTGCATCTAGACGCCTTCTGAGGGCGCTGCCAGTCAATTTCCGCTGGTCAAATCCGGTATGCGATTGTGCACAGGTTTTTGTAATGGTTTTTGCAATTTCAATCTGTGAAGCAGGATTTGCAAACTTCTTTCAAACTCTCTGTGCAAAGCCTGAAATGGGAAAATTTATAAACGAAAACAGGCCCAAAGGGCCTGTTCGGGGGTGTTGTGTCGGCCTGGGATCAGGCCAATTGACCGCGTTCCACCCGCAGGAACTGTTTCACGCGGGAGGCATCTTTCGGACCTTTGCGCGCACGGTCGATCTGTTCCCAGACGCGGGAGCGCCCGGCGGCGCGATCATGGCTGAGATAATGGACGAGACGACCATTACCTGCGGCGCGGTGGGACGTGTCTACGATATTGCGAGTCATAACTCTCCTCCTCCTTGACTGAGCCTAGTATAGCACAAGAGCACGGGGTCGGACCCGATATAGATCAAATTTCCGCAAAGAGCCTGTATTTGCGCCGTCAGACGGGGGCGGGGCAGGCTCAGCTCCGGCCATGAACACGCTGCCAGCACCAGAGGATCAGCCCGCCGATCAGCACGATGATCAGCGACAGCAGAAACGGTGCACCGGGCTGGTAATGCGGGGTGCCGGGGCGGGAGAAGATCGCGAAAGTCTCGGTCATGATCAGCGGGCTGAGGATCGTGGCAAGGGCCGCGATGGAGCCGGTGACCCCTTGCAATTCGCCCTGCTGGTCGTCCGGGGTGGCGGTGCTCATCATCGATTGCAGCGCCGGGATCGAAATGGCGGAAATTCCGGAGAGGATCGTCATGATCCACATCAGCGGCACATTGGCGGTGAAGCCGAAGGCGAGAAACACGATACTGTCCATTGCGATCCCGGCCATGGCGACGCGATAGGCGCCGAACCGGCTGACCAGCGGGCCGACCAGCACGGCCTGGGCGATCCCCATGGTGATGCCGAAGGCAAAGAGCGTCAGGCCGATCATCGCAGTGTCGAAGCCAAAGCGTTCCTCGGTGAAAAACGACCAGACCGCCGGGTAGACGAAATAGGCGAGCTCATAGAGGCCGAAGACCGCCAGGAGCCCGGTCAGCCCCTTGAGCTGGCCGATGGCGCGAAAGGCGCCGAACGGGTTGGCGCGCGACAGCTGAAAGGGCCGGCGTTTGTCCCGGGCGAGGCTCTCGGGCATGACCAGCAGGCCAAAGAGCATATTGGCCCCGGCAATCGCGGCCGCGAGCAGAAAGGGCGCGCGGGTGTCGATCGTGGCGAGAAGCCCGCCGATCTTCGGTCCGAAGGCAAATCCAAGTCCGAAAGCGGCATGGACATAGCCGAAATTGCGGGCGCGCTCCCCGGGTTTCGAGATATCCGCCATGAAGGCCGCCGCCGTGCCCGGGGTGGCGGCGGTGATCCCGGCGATCACCCGGCCAATGAGCAGGAGCCAGATCGTCTGCGCCACCGCCATCACCAGATAGTCGAGCATCATCACGAAAAGCGCGGAGATCAGCACGGGTTTGCGGCCAAAACGGTCGGAGAGATTGCCGACCAGCGGGCCGAACAGGAATTGCATCACCGCGAAACCGGTGGCCAGAAGCCCGCCCCAGAGCGCCGCATCGGCCAGCGCCTGACCGGTGACTTCGCGGATCAGCGTTGGCATGACCGGAAAGATCAGCCCGATGCCGATGCCGTCGATCAGCACCGTGGTGACGATGAAGATGATCGGCAGGCGATGGCGCCGGGGCGCGGGGGCAGACGCGGGAATGGAGGGGATGGACATGGGGGTGACCTGAAAAAGGGGGCGACCTGAAAAGGCGGGATATTTCGAAAAAGACCCCGTCTTTGTGGCCCGCCTTTCGTGATCTGTCTATGACAGTTCGCGCAGAGCCCCCTCGATGATATCCGCAACCCGGTCGGGCATGGCGAAATACGGTGCATGGCCCGAGGGCAGGGCATGCACATGTCCGGCGGGAAACTCCGCGCTCATCTTGCGCTGCTCTTCGGGCGGGATCACCCGGTCTGCGTCACAGATGACATAATGGCGCGGCAGGGTTTGCGAGGCTTCGGTGACATGAAGCGGCGTTTCCTGTGGCCGGATCGCCTGTGGCCCGAGATGGGTTCTGACATAGTCCGCCACATCGTCCGGGCAATCGTGACAGAGCGCCTCGACGCCCTCTTTCGCTTTGAACAGAAAGGCGCGGCCATCGTCGGTCCGCTCGATGAGATCCAGCACCGGATGCGCCTCGGCGGTTTTGCGCATATCCGCGAGGCTCATGCCGTCGCGCGGTACATAGGCGCAAAGATAGACGAGACCCGCGATCTTTTCGGGCGCGTGCTCTGCGGCGGCGGCGATGGAAAACCCGCCGGCGGAATGGCCGATCAGAAGCACCGGGCGGTTCCCATGCCGGGCGATGTCGTGCAGGATGGCGTCGCGATAGCGTTCCTGCGTCACCTCGGTGTAATCCATCCGGTCCTCGCCATGGGACGGCAGGTCGATGGCGCGGGCGTCAATGCCGCGGGCGGCAAGCGCGGCAAGCAGGTCGCGCCAGCACCAGGCGCCATGGCCGGAGCCGTGGATCAAAAAGCACCTCAGGTTGCGACATGGCCAATCTCCTTGAGAAAATCCCCGATGAGCCGGGCGTAATCCTCTGGCGCGTCGACCGGCGGCAAATGGCCGGACCGGCGCATCAGTTCGAATTTCGAGCCGGGGATGACGCCGAGAGTTTCGCGCACCAGATCGGGCGGGGTCGAGCCGTCATAGCCGCCGGCAATGCCCAGGCACGACAGGCGCAGCCCCGAGCTCGGCGTGTAGAAATCCGTGCCGGCGATGGCGGCGGCGCAGCCGAGATAGCCCTCGAGCGGGGTGTCGGTGATGCTCTGGCCCCAGCGCCTTGCGGCGTCGCTCTGGCGAAACTTCGGCGCGAACCAGCGTTCCAGAGTGGGGGCCACCATGGCCTCCAGGCCCTTGTCGCGGATCTCGGCGATGCGCTTGTCCCAAACGGAGCGCGTGCCGATCTTGGCGGCGGTGTTCGACAGCACCAGCGCCCGGATCTGGTCGAGGCGCTTGACCGCCAGCCCCTGGGCGATCAGCCCGCCGATGGAAATGCCGACAAACACCGCGTCCTTCACCCCGAGATGGTCGAGCAGGCGCTCGGCATCCTTGACCAGCGCCCCCATGGAATAGGGCCCATCGGGCGCATCCGATTGGCCGTGGCCGCGCAGGTCATAGCGAATGAGCCTGAGTCCCTCGGGCAGATGCGGTACCACATCGTCCCAGAGATGCAGGTTGGTTCCCAAGGCATGGGCAAAGACCACCGGCGCGCCCCCTGCAGGCCCGCTTTCCGCGACATTGAGGGCGATGTGGCCGAGGTCAATCTTCATGGCTGAAGTCACGGTTGGGCCTCGTCGAGCATGTCGATGAAACGGGTGATCACATTGAGACTTTCCGGCTCGTCGAGAAACGGCACATGGCCGCGGTTCCCGACCGTGGCGGCGATCATGTCGGGGCGGCGGCGGCACATCTCGGCCATGGTCTCGGCGCTCAGAAGGTTGGAATTCTCGCCTCTGAGGAGCGCCAGCGGCAACCCGTCGAGCGCATCGAATAATGGCCAGAGATCCGGCAGGGCGCCGGTGACGCTCTGGGCCTCGATCGCATCGCGCAGCTTCGGATCGTACCGCAACTCGAGGCGCTTTTCGCCCTCGCTCCAGATCCGGCGGGCATAGGTCAGCCAGTCCTCATGCGAGACATCGGGGAATTGCGCGCCCATGGCTTTTGGCAACCGCAGGGCCGCATCCTCATAGGAACGATAGGCCGAGGGGCGCCCGAGAAAATCCATGATATGGGCGAGCCCGACGGGATCTATGTCCGGCCCGATGTCGTTCAGCAGCACCCCCGTCAGCCTGTCCCTGGCGGTGATCGCAAGCGCCATGGCGATCAGCCCGCCACGGGATGTGCCGAGGATCGCGGCCTTCTCGAGACCCAGATGATCGAGCAGGGCCAGCGCATCGGCGCCTTCCTGCGGGATGGTGTAATTCATGAAATCCGGATCATGATCCGAGGCGCCGCGGCCGCGGCTGTCGAGCCGGATGATCCGGGCGCGGGCGGCGAAATGCTCCACCACCGGTTCGAAATCATCCATGTTGCGGGTCAGTCCGGCGAGACAGAGGATCGGCCCCCCCGTGCCCTGATCGTCATAGGCCAGTGTCAGCCCGTCTGCGGTGGTGAATGTGGTCATGGCGCTCTCCTTGCCGCGAGAGTGTCATGTGGGTCTGGCAGAGAAAAGGGCTTTTGCGGCCTTCGGGTGCGCGGCGCTCAGATCAGCCCGGTCAGCAGCCAATAGCCGCCGGTGAAATGCACGGTCAGGGTAAAGGCGTAAGCGGCCATGACCAGAAGCGCCTGATTGGGGCTGAGGCGGGCCTGTTTCGGACGATGCCGGTGCAACAGGCTCTGGAAACCGGCCGCGGCGAGGATGCCCATGGCAATGGAGTGATCTCGCAGCGCGGCCGAGGCAAAGGCGGCGCTCATGAAGACGGTGACGATCGGGCTCAGCTGCGGCCAGAAGGCGTCCGAGACGGCATGGACCACTCGGCCGCCGCCAAACGGCAGAAACGGCAGGAGCATGATGAAATTGAACGTGCCCAGCATGATGGCGAGGATGCGCATCAGGTTGGCGATGCCCGGCGCATGGGGCGCAAGCGCGTGGAACAGGCCGAAGGCCAGGACCATCGGCACGATGGCCAGCGCCGGCGCATAGAGCGCGGCAAAGCTTTCCTCGAGCGCGTGATCGAACGCCCGGTCGGAGCGCGGTCCGGACAGGTAAGGCAGGGGCACGAGGCGCACGCGGGCCACCTCATGGCCGATGAAACGACAGGCCAGCGCCGAGCCGTATTCATGCAGCAGCACCGCGAGCACGAAGCCGATGCCGAACAAGGGCGAGGTGAGGGCCGAGACCGCCACGGTGATGACAAAGCCGATCACAACGCCCGTGCCATCGAAACCGCTTGCGGTGATCCGCCCGGCGCCGGGCAGCGGCGCGGTGACGAGCGGCAGGGCAAAAATGCCCAACGCGATGGCAAGGATGAGAAAACTCATGGCAATTTACGGCGTTCACTTATCTTAAATGCTTGAGGTTTTGATGCGTCTGGAATGTGGCGAGAATGTGGCACATGCCCCGCCTGACCCGATGAAAGCCGCGATCAACGCTCTGTTTCCATGTTTGCTACAGTGGCGAAATGGGCGAAAAATCAGGATGAAAGGCAAAAAATGCCCGGGCAAACGACAAGGGGGTGACTTGTCGTATTTGTGCCCTAATCTTGGGACAGCGCGAATTTGCCCGGAGGGGATCATGAACAATACGGTTGAGAAACTTCGCGAAAGCCTTCGGGAACTGCAAGACCAGCTTGAACGCGAGGCGATGGAGGCGCGCGAACGCTTCCAGTACCGGCTTTCGAACGGGCGGGTGATCTTCGAGGAAGAGGCGCGGCGGCGCGGGCGCCTGCTCAAGGTGCGCTGGTCGGTGTTCCTGCGCCGGGCGCGCCCCTGGGAGATCATCACCGCGCCGCTGATCTACGGGCTGATCGTGCCCTTCGTGCTCCTCGATCTCGCCGTGACGATCTATCAATGGGTCTGTTTCCCGGTCTACGGGCTGCCGAAGGTCGAGCGCAAAAAATATATCGCCGTCGACCGCCACAAGCTCACCTATCTGAATTTCATGCAGAAGCTGAACTGTATCTATTGCGGCTATGGCAACGGGCTTCTGGCCTATGTGCGCGAGGTGGCCGGGCGCACGGAATATTACTGGTGCCCGATCAAACACGCCCGGAACATGCCGGACCGGCATGACCATTATCAGGATTTCCTGGAATTCGGCGATGGCGAGAGCTGGGATGAGAAGTTCATCGACATGAAGGGGCGGGCGCGGGCTTGCGAAGATTGCGATGGCTGCGGTTCCGACGGTTGTCACTGACGCAGGATTTCAGCCGCGCGCCGGCGCCCCCATCATATCCGCCACATTTTCCGCGATCATCATCGTTGGCGCGTTGGTGTTGCCGGCAATGATGCAGGGCATGATCGAGGCATCGACCACGCGCAGCCCGCTCACGCCACGCAGCCGCGCCTCGGGATCGACCACAGATCCCGTGTCTGCCCCCATGCGACAGGTGCCGACCGGGTGGTAGATCGTTTCGGCGCGCGCGCGGATGTCGGCGATCAGCGCTTCATCGCTTTGGACTTCGGGGCCGGGCTCCAGCTCGGCTTTGACATGGCGGGTGAGGCTCGGCGCCTGCATCACCCTGCGGGCGATCTTGAACGCCTTGAGCAAGGTGTCCATGTCCTCGGGGTGGCTCAGGTAATTCGCATCGATCCGGGGAAGCGCCCGCGGATCGGGTGAGGCGAGTGTCACATGGCCGCGCGATTTCGGCAGCAGATCACAGACATGCAGGGTCATGCCATAGCCCCACGCGGTCTGGCGCCCGTGATCGCGCAGGAAGGCCGGCAGGAAATGGAATTGCAGGTTCGGGCGTGGCTGGTCGGCATCGGAGCGCACGAAGCCCCCGGCCTCGGCAACATTCGAGGTCAGATCGCCCCGGCGCTTGCGCGCGAATTGCCAGGCGCTGCGCAGCGCACGCGGCAGGTAAGAGGGCGCGATGCCGATCGGCAGGCGGTCGGCGGCGGCGCTCACCACGGTGATGTCGAGGTGATCGGCGAGATTGGCGCCGACCTCCGGCTGCTCGAAGAGCACATCGATGCCATGGTCTTTGAGCGTGGCGCCGGGGCCAATCCCCGAGAGCATGAGGATCTGTGGGGTCTGCAGCGCGCCGGCGGACAGGATGACCTCGCCGCCGGGATTGAGCGGGACCTCGCGATCCGCAAGCGCAACACCCGTTGCCTGCCGGTCCCTGAACACGACGCGGGAGACCTGTGCTTCGGTGAGGATGTCGAGGTTCGGACGATGCCGCACCGGATCGAGAAAGGCGCGGGCGGAGGAAAAGCGTTGGCCGTTCTTCTGCGTCAATTGGTAAAGCCCGACGCCCTCCTGATCCGCACCATTGAAATCGCGCCGCTCGGGGTAGCCCAGCTCCACCCCGGCCTGCACGAAAGCCGTCGAAAGCGGATTGGGGCTGCGCAGATCGGACACAGACAGAGGTCCATCGCTGCTGTGGAACTCGTCGGCGATCTGGGCATTGGCCTCGAGCCGTTTGAACAGCTCGAATGCGCGCGGCCAGTCCCAAGCCTCGCCTGCCGCCTCGGCCCAACCGCGATAATCCTCGGGATGGCCGCGCATATAGATCATCGCATTGATCGAGGAGGAGCCGCCCAGGGTCTTGCCGCGTGGCCAATAGAGGCTGCGGTGATTCAAGGCGGGATCGGGGGCGGTGTGATGGCCCCAGCTGAACCAGCCCATCCGCGCAATGGCGGCGATGCCCAGCGGGATGTGGATCAGCCGGTTTTTGTCACGCGGTCCGGCCTCGATCAGGCAGACCCGCTTCTCGGGGTCGGCCGAAAGCCGGTTGGCCATGACACAGCCCGCCGACCCGCCGCCGACAATGATATAATCGTACATGCCGCTTCTCCTCCGCGCGCCACACGGGGGAAGGCTACACCAGCTTTGCCGCATGTCCCAAAGGACGTCGCGTCAGGTTCAGGAGCAAGTTCAGGGCCAGGTTCAGAGGGGGGGCATCTCTTCCAGCGGCGTCCAGCCGAACAGGAGTGCGCGGCTTTCCGGATCAAAGGCGAAAAGATTGCCGCCACCTGCGGGTTGATCGGCGTCGCGCGAGATCGGTTTGCCTGCGAGCGACAACATCAACAGCGTGCCGACCCCGCCATGGCCACAGATCAGCACGTCGCCCGTCTCATGGCCGTCGAGCACTTGACCGACCGCGGCGATGACGCGTGCCTGCGCCCGGCGTGCCGGCTCCCAGCCGCGGATGCTCTTGTCCGGGTGCGCGAAGAACGCGTCGGCCACCGCCTCGAACTCCTCGGGCGGCAGAAAGCCGGTGGCGGAACGGTCGTTCTCATGCAACTCGGGAAAGGCGGTCAGCGGCAGGGATTTGGCCTCGGCAAAATGCGCCGCCGTCTCCATCGCCTTGCTCTCGGTCGAGCTGACGATGCGGGTGATTTTTCGGTGCCATGACATGGAAAGGGCCGCCTCCAATCGGAGACGGCCCTGATGATTGAGACCCCAGCGGGGCACCGGAACCTGCCTGTCCAACGCGATCTGCGGATGGGACAGGTAGAAGACCCGCATCAGATATTTTCGATCCGCGGCATGCCCATGATGTGATAGCCGCCATCGACGCGGATGATCTCGCCGGTGGTGAAGGCACCACCGTCTGAGGCGAGATAGACCGCCGTGGCGCCGACCGCCTCAAGCGTTGCGTTCGACTGCAAAGGCGCGTTGCTTTCGGCGTGTTTATAGGTCCGGCGCGCACCGCCGATGGCGGAGCCGGCGAGCGTTTTCATCGGACCGGGAGAGATCGCGTTGACGCGGATGCCCTCGGGGCCGAGATCGTTGGCGAGGTAGCGCACGGAGCTTTCCAGAGCGGCTTTGGCAACCCCCATGACATTGTAGTTCGGCACGACCTTGTTCGAGCCTTCGAAAGTGAGCGTCATCAGCGTGCCGCCATTCGTCATCAGCGCGGAGGCGCGTTTGGCAACATCGATGAAGCTGAAACACGAGATATGCAGCGAATTCTTGAAATTCGCCTCGGTGGTGTCGCGGAACCGGCCGGTGAGTTCGGATTTGTCCGAATAGGCAATGGCGTGTACCACGAAATCGAGGCTGCCCCATTTGTCTTTCAGAGCGCCGAAGGCCTCGTCCATCTGTTCGGGATTGGTGACATCGACATCGACCATGGTGTCGGAGCCGACGGAGGCCGCGAGCGGTTCCAAGCGTTTGCCGAATGCCTCGCCCTGATAGGTGAAGGCCAGTTCCGCGCCCTCATCGGCACAGGCTTTCGCGATGCCCCAGGCGATGGAGCGTTCATTGGCGACGCCCATGACGAGCCCGCGTTTGCCTTTGAGAAGATCAGCCATGTCAGCTCCCGTATTTCATTTGCGGTTTGTTTGGCCTGTTTGGCTCTTGGGGTCAAGGTTTTGGGGGAGGGTCAGCTTTGTGGACGGAGGGGACGTTGGCGTCTTTGGCATCAAGCCGTGACCAGCCTGTCCGTGGGGTGGCGCTCACACGATTGAGCAAGGCACTTTATGGCGCCAAGTACATCCATCATTTGAGGTCATTGCGAGCTCAGAATGCGCCAGCCCGCCGGGACGGGCAGGCGCAGGCGCGGCGGCCTTCGGCCTCGTTCCGCGCCAGAAGGGTCAACGTCCCCAAAGGGCTCATTCTCACCGCTCTCCAAGGAAACGGCCACGCCCTTTCGAGCATGGCCGTACATTCAATCCTGAGGCAATTCTCAGCCGAGGTATTTCGACATCAGCATCGAGCCATTGGTGCCGCCGAACCCAAACGAGTTGGTCATAACCGTATCAAGGCCCGCATTTTCCACCAGTTTGGTGGCAATCTCGCCGTCGAGGATCGCCGGATCGAGCGTCTCGACGTTGATCGACGGGATGATGAAATCGTTCTGAAGCGCCAGGAGGCAATAGACGGCCTCTTGCGCGCCGGTCGCGCCTTGGCTGTGGCCGGTCATCGATTTCGTCGAGGAAATCACCGGGCTTGCGCCTTCGCCGAACACCCGGCGCACGGCTTCCACCTCGCCGACATCGCCGACGGGGGTCGAGGTGCCATGGGCGTTGATATAATCGACCTTGCGGCCTTCCGGCAGGGTGGAGAGCGCCAGACGCATCGCGCGCTCGCCGCCTTCGCCGGAGGGGGCGACCATGTCGGCGCCGTCGGAGGTGGCGGCAAAACCGGTCACTTCGGCATAGATCTTGGCGCCGCGGGCCTTCGCGTGTTCCAGCTCTTCGAGCACCAGAATGGCGCCGCCGCCGGAGATCACGAAACCGTCGCGATTGGCATCAAAGGCGCGGGAGGCTTTTTCCGGCGTGTCGTTGAATTTCGAGGACATCGCGCCCATCGCGTCAAACAGGCAGGACAGCGTCCAGTCGAGCTCTTCGCCACCACCTGCGAACATCACGTCCTGCTTGCCCATCATGATCTGCTCGGAGGCCGAACCGATGCAATGCAGCGAGGTCGAGCAGGCCGAGGTGATCGAATAGTTGATCCCCTTGATCTGATAGGCGGTCGCGAGGTTGGCGGAAATCGTCGACCCCATGCATTTCGGCACCGCGAAAGGCCCGACGCGCTTGGTCGACATGGTCTTCAATACGGATTGATGCGCCGTGAGCATGGCCGAGGTGGACGGGCCGCCGGAACCGGCAATCAGACCGGTGCGCGGGTTCACCACGTCGCTTTCCTCGAGGCCTGCGTCGGCGATGGCCTGACCCATGGCGATATGGGCATAGGCGGCACCCGGTCCCATGAAGCGCAGGGCGCGTTTGTCGACATGTTCCTTGATGTCGAGATCGATGGCCCCGGCAATCTGGGACCGGAACCCGTATTCCTTCATGTCCTCATTGGCGGTGATGCCGGATTTCCCGGCTTTCAACGAGGCCAGCACCTCTTCGGCATTGTTGCCGATGGAGGAGACAATCCCCAGACCTGTAACGACGACGCGACGCATGGCGTGTTCCTTCCCTGTGTATCTGTGCGACCCGGAGACCCGGGTCTTGTCTCACTTTAGCCGACGGATCAGCTCTCCGAGAGCGCGACTTTCATATCCTTGACCTGATAGATCACTTCGCCATCGGCCTCGACGATGCCGTCCGCGACGCCCATGGTGAGGCGGCGGGTCTGGATCGCCTTGGTGAAATCGATCTTGTAGGTCAGCATTTTACGGTCCGGGCGCACCATGCCGGTGAGTTTCACTTCGCCGACGCCAAGCGCATAGCCACGGCCCTGCCAGCCGCGCCAGCCGAGGTTGAAACCGGTGAGCTGCCACAGACCGTCGAGGCCGAGACAGCCGGGCATGATCGGGTTGCCGGGGAAATGGCATTCAAAGAACCACAGCTCGGGCGTGATGTCGAACTCGGCCACGATATGGCCTTTGCCATGGGCGCCGCCATCGGCGGAGACCTCGGTGATCCGGTCCATCATCAGCATCGGCGGCGCCGGGAGCTGGGCATTGCCCGGGCCGAACAATTCGCCGGCTGCACATTTCAGCAGGTCTTCCTTGGTGAAACTCGTGGGATAGTCGGCCATCGCGGGAACCCTTGCTTTCTCTAATTCTTCAAAGTCACACCCCTCTATCACCGTGGCGCCCAAGCGCGCAAGGCGCAACAGGGGGGATCAAAAGCGGTGTTTTCGCCCGGTCCGCCTCGGCATCCTACCGGGCGCGGTAAACCTATATCAGGCATTTGCGATTGAATTTGACCGGGCTTCCGCCCTATATTGACCGCTGTAGCTAGGAAATGAACGCACATGACCCAGATTGCAGAGACTGAAATCCGCCGCGGCGAGGCCTGGCTGGCCCATGGCGGTGTCCGCCCGACGCGTCAGCGTGTCACGTTGGCCACGCTTCTGGTCGGCGATGGGCATGACCGGCATGTCACCGCCGAGAGCCTGTTCGACGCGGCGCGGGATGCGGGCGAGAAAGTCTCTCTGGCCACCGTGTACAACACGCTTCGGGCGTTTTGTCAGGCCGGGTTGATGCAAGAGGTGACGGTCGATGGGTCGCGCAGCTACTTTGACACCAATATGGACGAGCATCCGCATTTCTTCTGGGAAGACAACGGCGCTCTGACCGATGCGCCGGCGCATGAGCTGAAGATTCAAAGCCTGCCGCAGCCGCCCGAAGGCATGGAGATTGCCTCGGTCGATGTGGTGATCCGGCTGCGTCCGAAAGCCAAGCACTGATACGCCTTCTGTCTCTGCGCCTGACCGGGTTTGCGGCCCTTGTGGCCATGCCGGTGTCGCTCGCGGCACAGGGCGCCTTGCCGGTGCAATTCGTGACCGGGGGCGAGGCGGTGGTTCTCGTGCATTTCAACCCGACCGAGCTTCTGGCCGATGAGACATGGTATGTCGGCGGCAGTTGCAAAGGCGTGGCCGAGCCCGCGCCGGTGCAGGTGGTCGATTTCGCGCATCTGGCGGAGATCGAAGTGTATCTCTCCGATTATTCCTATACCGCGGATCGGCGGGTGTGCATCGTGAACCCGGACGCTGCGCCCAAGGCCTTTTGGCAGGCTTACGAGCGATAAACAGAGACAAGGCAAGACGAGATAAAGACAGGAGCCCCGATGATCTTTGAAGGTCCCGACGGTCTGAACCGCTGTTCCTGGTGCGCGAGCGACCCGGAATATATCCGCTATCACGACGAGGAATGGGGCTATCCGGTCACCGACGACATCCGCCTCTTTGAGAAAATCTGTCTCGAAGGGTTTCAGTCCGGCCTGTCGTGGTGGACCATTCTCAGAAAGCGCGAGAATTTCCGCGCGGGTTTTGCCGGCTTCGATTTCCACAAAATGGCGGAGTTCGGCGAGGCGGACATCGCCCGGCTGATGCAGGACGCGGGCATCGTGCGCCACCGGGGCAAGATCGAAGCGGTGATCAACAATGCCGCGCGGGCCGTGGAGATGCAGCGCGACCTCGGCTCGCTGGCAGCCTATTTCTGGTCCTATGAGGAAACAGAGGTGCCAAAAGGTGTTGAGGGTGTTCCGGCGATGACCGAGACCTCGAAACGCCTGTCGAAAGACCTGAAGAAACGCGGCTGGAAATTCGTCGGACCGACCACCTGCTATGCGTTCATGCAGGCAATGGGGCTCGTGAATGATCATGACCCGGATTGCGCGCATCATGCCAAGGCCATGGCGGCGCGCGAGGGGTTCACGCCCCCTGTCGGCTGATGAAAGGCGCGAGGCTTTTGAGCCAATCGCGGGCAGGTTTGGGATCAAAACAATGCAGGCTCTCGAGATCCCGCTTCGCCGTATCGACTTGCGCGATCCGATCGCTCAGTTCCGCCAGCTTGTCCTCGGGCAGGGGCAGGGCGCGGGCGGCCGTGAGCATCTGATGCAGTTCTTGCAGCTGGCGCATGATGCGAAACGCCTCCATCATCGGAGCGGTCAGCTCGGGGCGGCTCTTCCATGTGTCGGAAAACAGGGCGCTCACCCGCTGTCCGGCGCCAAGACAGTCGAAGGCCACACAGCCGCGGTAGCCCTTTTGCGCCAGATCTTCGTGGATGGAACAGGCAAATTCACTGTCCCTCAGGCCGAGCCGGTGACAGGGCGTCCCGGCGGGCTTGTCATGGGCGAACATCTCGCCCCGGTCAAAGGCCAGCGCCAGACAGCACAGGGCGGCGCAGTTGGAACAGTCGGCTCGGAACTCACTCGGTGTCATGGGGCCATTTGACGTCATCACGCCGGGCGATCAACGAAAAAGAGCGGCGCGCCTGTGGCACACCGCTCTCGCAAATTTCGCGTAGGATCGGAATTATTCCGCGACGATCTCGACCAGCTCGATGGCAAAGGTCAGGTCTTCGCCGGCCAGACGGTGGTTGGCGTCGAGCGTGACTTCCTCTTCGGTGATCTCAACGACGGTCACCGGGATGACCTGACCCTGCGGCGACTGCATCTGCAGCTGCAGACCGACCTCGAGCGGGATTTCCGCCGGGATCTGGGCGCGCGGCACGGCCTGCTGGGCATCGGGGTGACGCTGGCCATAGGCCTCGTCGGCGACGGCGACGATGGTTTTCTTTTCGCCCACGTTCATGCCCGGCAGGTGCTTGTCCATGCCCGGGATGATCTGGCCGGAGCCGACGGTGAATTCGAGCGGGTCACGGCCCTCGGAGCTGTCGAAGACGGTGCCGTCCTGAAGCGTGCCGGTGTAGTGAATGCGTACTTTGTCGCCCGATTTAACTTCGGTCATGGAAAATCCTAACTGTTCGGGGGTGAATTTCGGGGCCGCGCTCTTGCGGGTGCCCGTTGCGATTGCGCGAGAGGATAGGGGCTCTGTGCCTGTTGTAAACCCCCTCCTTCCGTCAGAGGGCGCAGGCGCTCGGGCGTTTGTAATGCAATGGCACGGTGTTGATCGGGTAGAAGCGGTTTTCTTTGTAGCTCCATGCGTAGAAGGTCTGTCCGACCCATGCCGTGGCGTGGCGATTGGCATAGCGGAGCTCCCCCATCAGGGTGAAGGTGCCGAGCCTCTGACCGGCGGAGGCCCACAGGGACATGGAGTGCAGGCAATCGGCGCCCAGCTCGGACGCCGCCTCGGAGATGCGCCTTTGTGCCGAATGATCCGCCACTGTGATGGCCGAGGCGGTCGCGGCCGTGAGGGTCAGCAGCAGAGCGATGGCGCGGATCGGGCGAAAACGCTTTGCCAGGAGCGCCATCAGAACCGCCGTGACCGTGAAGGCCGCGAGAGACTGCGTGACGAACCCGGTCTCTGCGATGAGATCGAGGATCTGACCGACAGAAAAGAACCCCAGAATGGGAAAGGCGATGAGGGGCAGGGCTGCGTCGCCGACCGTGGCGCCGAGGATGGCGAAATAGGCGAAACAGCTCAAAAGCCCGTGGCACAGAAAGAACAGGACGGGACGTTGCTGTGCCTTGAAGCGTCGTGCATAGGCGATCGGCAGACCCCATTGCGCGGCCGCGAGGCCGAGAACGCCGACCAGAAGCAGGGCAGAGCCCAGAAAGGACGACAGGGGCGTCAAAACCACTGCCCGGGTTCCATCAGGCCCAGGTCCAGCAATTGCTGGCTGTGCCATTCGAACTCGGTCGAATTGTGCCACATGAAATTGTGAATGTCATAGGTCGAACCGGCATTTGTTTTCAAAGCCTTGGCGGTTCGGAACGACGCGATGGAGGCGGTCAGGTTGTGATGCCAGGGGCAGGCGAAAGTGTTGTATTCCTCATCGTTGAACAGATGGTCCTCGCTGAGCCTGAGCCCCTTCCTGGCCTTGAAAATCGCGATCCTGTCGATGCGGCGGCGATTGGGTGGCATATGTTCCTCGAACCGCCACCGGAGCCCGCCGAAAAAGTCGAGCTGGCGCTCTTTCGGATGGTTCTCGGCGTCGTTGCGGCCAAGCGCGTAATAGCCTGATTTGTCGAGATGCGCGTCCTCGAGCGAGACCGCATTGGGGCTGTCGTCGAGATTGTCGGCATAGAGATCGACCACATAGGTGAGCATCGCGTCGCGCCGCTCCTCGGTGTGGAAGGTCAGCATGTCGCCGATCGTGCGGCTCTCGCAGAACGGAAAGAACAGATATTCCGCATTGTAGCAGTAATAGAGCCAGATCCCCGGCGCCGCCTCGATGATCCGGTTGACCGCCTCCGAGAGCATATTGGCCGCGCGGGTGGCGTAGCGGATGCGGTGGATTTTCAGCTCCAGCCCTTCGCTCAGCCGCAACTCATCGGGGGCAAAGAGCAGCACCTGCTTGAAGCCCAGAGACAGGTGATGGCGTACGGTCGTGTCCACCTCGACCAGATCCTCGGCAAAGACCATCGCGATGGGCCCTTTCAACAGGGCGTCTTTGCCGTCAGTGAGGAATGTGTCGAGGCTGTCGTAACGCATATCTGTCCTAAATACTGGCAATTGTCCCTCTTGGGCTAAAAAATGCATGACCGGCAGGGGATTGCAAGGATTGTGGGAGCAATTCCCGAAGCGCTGCCCGATTGTGCGCGGGGCGCGCGGGTCAAAAGCCGTTTGCCCTGTCAGCCCCGTTCCTGTAGGAAGCGCCGCAATCCCCCCAATATTCGTGGACCTGAGGCGATGTCTGAGACCAAAACCGACACCAAGAAGCTCTATATCAAGACCTATGGCTGTCAGATGAATGTCTATGACAGCGAACGCATGGCAGAGAGCCTTGGTGGTTCGGGCTATACCGAGGTCTCCAGCCCCGAAGAGGCGGATATGATCCTGCTCAATACCTGCCACATTCGCGAGAAGGCGGCGGAGAAGGTGTATTCGGAGCTTGGACGCTACAAGGATCTGAAGCTTGCCAAGCCTGACCTGAAGATCGGCGTGGCCGGCTGCGTCGCGCAGGCCGAGGGCGAAGAGATCATGCGGCGTCAGCCGATGGTCGATCTCGTGGTCGGGCCGCAGAGCTATCACAAGCTGCCGAAACTCGAAGCCAAGGCGGGGCATGGCGAAAAGGCGCTCGACACGGATTTCCCCGAGGAAGACAAGTTCGAACATCTGAAAGCCCGGCCCAAGGCGAAACGCGCCCCGGCGGCGTTTTTGACCGTGCAGGAGGGCTGTGACAAATTCTGTGCCTTCTGTGTCGTGCCCTATACCCGCGGCGCCGAAGTGTCGCGCCCGGTGGATCGTGTGCTCTCCGAGGCGCGCGATCTGGTCGAACGCGGGGTGCGGGAGATCACCCTTCTGGGCCAGAACGTCAACGCCTATCACGGCGCGGGTGAGGGTGGAACATGGGGGCTTGCCAAGCTCATCCGGGAACTCGCCAAGGTCGACGGGCTGGAGCGTATCCGCTTCACCACCTCGCACCCCAACGACATGGAGGACGACCTGATCGCCGCCCATGGGGATTGCGAAAAACTCATGCCTTATCTGCACCTTCCGGTGCAGTCGGGCTCCGACAAGATCCTCAAGGCGATGAACCGCAAACACACGGCAGAAGAGTATATCCGCCTGATCGAGCGTATTCGCGCGGCGCGACCGGATATCGCCATGTCGGGCGACTTCATCGTCGGCTTCCCCGGCGAGACCGATCAGGATTTCGAGGACACCATGAGCCTCGTGCGCGAAGTCGGCTATGGCTCTGCCTTCTCGTTCAAATACTCGCCGCGCCCGGGCACGCCGGCCGCCGAGAAAGAGGCGAAGATGGTCGACCCCGATGTGGCGTCCGAGCGGCTCTATCGGTTGCAGGCGCTGATCACCGAGCAACAGCGCGCCTTTCAGGACGCGATGGTCGGGCGCGAGGTCTCGGTTCTGTTCGAGCGCAAGGGGCGTCTGCCGGGGCAGATGGTTGGAAAATCCGAGTATCTTCATGCAGTTCACGTCACCGACGATATTGCCGTGGGAGAGATCGCACGGGTGAGAATCATCGAGAGCGGCCCGAATTCGCTGGCGGGCGAAATGCTGCGTTAACCATGTGATCGGACGTTGAGGCAAAAGTTTTGCCTCCTGATGGCATGCCTTGGCGACAATTGATGCTTGCGCGCATTTTCGTTGCAGATCGCGATACAATATCTGGTGTTTTTCCTTCACAAGACACCGAAGTTTGCTATTCTTTTACCATGATCGTGGTGAGTAGGGCGCGGCAGCTGTCAAAGCTGTGGGGGCGCAATCGTTCAATTTTGCGGAGCGGCCCGAAAACGCATGCAAATGAGGGGACGGGACACGTGACCATCGAAATTCTCAAGAACAGCCGGGTGGCTCTGGCGCTTGTGGCCAGCATGGCGCTGGCGGGTGCGAGTGCACCGGCTTTTGCGCAAACCGCAACCAATGCCGAAAATTACACGCCGACGATCTGGATCGATCCGGATGGCTGTGAGCACTGGGTCATGGATGACGGGGTCGAGGGCTATATGGACCTCAAGGTCAACCGTCAGGGCATTCCGACCTGTCACCCGGTCAAGAGCTGTGCCGTGATGAATTCGGATCAGCTGTTCGCCACCGACAAATATTCGATCTCGGCGACCGGTCGCAAACGTCTGACCGATTTCTTCCAACAGGCCGGGGCCACCGCCTATATCATCATCGGTCATACCGACAGCCGCGCCTCGGACGAATATAACATGCGTCTGAGCTACAATCGCGCCAACGCCGTCGCCAAGATCGCGCAGTCGACCGGGGCCCGTATCGCCGATGTGCGGGGCTATGGTGAGCGGATGCCGCGGGCGTCGAACTCGACCGCCGCCGGCATGCAGCAAAACCGCCGCGTCGAAATCATCTGTATCAAGTGAGGAGAGAGACGATGAAAGCCTATAAAGCAATCGCCCTTCTCGCGGTTCTGAGCATGACCACCGCCTGTACCGAAGCCGTTCTCGGCGGTGCCGGTTATGAAGAGCATAAAAAGGACAAGACCGTTGACCGCGGCTTTGACAGCAAGCATCTGTCCTCGCTGGTCGCCGGGATCTGGATTGACCCGCAGGGCTGTGACCACTGGATCATCGATGATGGTGTCGAGGGCTACCTGAGCGCGCGGGTCGACAAATACGGCAAGCCGGTCTGTTCCGGCATTGCGGCGCCGAACACCGCAGTGGGCCCGTATAAAGACGGTTCCGCCTTCGGCGACCCGATCTGATCCGGATCAGAGGACGGAGAATGCGACGGCCATCCCCCGGGGTGGCCGTTTTCGTGTGATTATTTTTTGGGCGATGTGCCAAGAATTGAGCGGGGCTTTGCCGCCTCAATTGCGAAGATTTTGTGTCCCCGCTTGCCAGAACCGCAATCCCTTGGCACCATCAACCTAGGAGACAATCCAGAGTCGGAGACAATTATTGGGCCTGAGCGCGTTGACCCCCCCGAAATCGCAGGACGCAGTCCACGAAACGCTTCTCGAATTCCATGACAACAGGTTGCTGATCGACCTGTGCGGTGAATTCGACCGGAACCTCGCTCAAATCGAACACAAGCTCGACGTCCAGATTGTCCGACGAGGCAATATGCTTTCTGTCATGGGGACCGGGTCTGCCCGCGGGCGGGCTGCTGCGGTGTTGCAGGAGCTCTATTCCAAGCTCGAGGCCGGGCGCGAGATCGAGCCGGGCGATATCGACGGGGTGATCCGCATGGGGCATTCCGAGACGGCCGAACACGGCCTGCCCGGCGATCAGATGGAAATGTTCCGCGGCGGCGAGGTCGAGATCAAGACCCGCAAGAAGCTGATCGAACCGCGCACGGCGGCGCAGAAGACCTATGTCCAGAACCTGTTCAAGAACGAGCTGGCCTTTGGCATCGGCCCGGCCGGCACCGGCAAGACCTATCTCGCGGTTGCGGTCGGGGTGAACATGCTGATCAACGGTCATGTCGACCGGATCATCCTGTCGCGCCCGGCGGTCGAGGCCGGAGAGCGGCTGGGCTTCCTGCCCGGCACCCAGGACGAGAAGGTCGATCCCTATATGCAGCCGCTCTATGATGCGCTCAATGACTTCTTGCCGGCCAAGCAGCTGGCAAAGATGAAAGAGGAAAAGACCATCGAGATCGCGCCGTTGGCCTTCATGCGCGGACGCACGCTGTCGCGGGCTTTCGTGGTCCTGGACGAGGCACAAAACGCGACCACTATGCAGATGAAAATGTTCCTGACCCGTCTGGGCGAAGGCTCGCGCATGGTGATCACCGGCGACCGCTCGCAGGTCGACCTGCCGCGCGGCGTGCCCTCCGGTCTCAGGGATGCCGAACGCATCCTCGCTGGCGTGCCCAATATCGCCTTCAATTACTTCTCGTCGAAAGACGTGGTGCGCCACCCGCTTGTCGCCGCGATCATTGAGGCTTATGAGGCCGACGAAGCGCAATAAGCGCGGAAACCGTCGGAGCGCCGCATGGCCATTGAAGTGATGATCGAGGACGACCGCTGGGAAGCGGCGGGGCTGGCGGCTTTGGCAGAGGCTGTCGAGGTTGCGACGCTTTCCCACCTCGGGCTTGCCCCCGAGATCTGCGAAGGCTCGATCCTGGCCTGCGACGATGCCCGGATCAAACTGCTGAACGCCGATTTCCGGGAAAAGGACAAGGCGACCAATGTGCTGTCCTGGCCGGCCGAGGAACGTGCCGCGCCGGGCGCCCGTCCGCCCCTGCCGGAGCCGGATTTCGATGGCGCGATCGAGCTCGGCGATATCGCGATTTCCTATGACACCTGCGCGCGCGAGGCGCTTGAGGCTGGTAAGCCCCTGCCGGACCATGTGACGCATCTGATCGTTCACGGCCTGTTACATCTGTTGGGTTATGATCACATCTCCGACGTTGATGCCGAAATTATGGAAGGCACCGAGGTCGAAATACTTGCAACCATGGGTCTCGAAGACCCATATTAGGCGAACGGCCGGATTTGAGGCCGCGTTATTTTGGAAAGGACGCATGGGCGACACTGAGCCTGGGTCTTCTATGGCAGCGCAGAGCGCGCCAACGGACCCCGAAAACCCCGTTTCGACGACTGAGAGCAACTCGAACCAGAGCCGGACCTCGTCCACAGGCTGGTTTGACCGGATCAAGGCGGCGTTTTCTTCCAAACCCGTGAAATCCCCGACGATTGCCGACACCCCGGCGCCTGCCGCGCAAATGCCGCCGGCACAGCGCCCCGGCATGGTCAACCTGCGCCGGATGCGGGTCGATGATGTGGCCATCCCCAAGGTCGAGATCGTCGCCGTGCCCACCGATATCAAGAAGGATGATCTGGTGCAGGTGTTCCGCGAGAGTGGCATGACCCGGCTGCCGGTCTACAAGGGCACGCTCGACACGCCCGTGGGCCTCGTGCACCTGAAAGACTTCGCGCTGGGCCACGGGTTCAACGGCAAGGGCGGTGAGCGGTTCAATCTCAAGAAGATGCTGCGACCGCTTTTGTACGCCCCGCCGTCGATGCCGATCGGCGTGCTGTTGCAAAAGATGCAGTCGGACCGCATGCACATGGCGCTGGTGATCGATGAATATGGCGGGGTCGACGGGCTGGTGACGCTCGAGGATCTGGTGGAACAGGTGATCGGCGAGATCGAGGACGAGCACGATATCGACGAGGATGTGTTCTGGACCCAATCGGCGCCGGGCGTCTATATCGCCCAGGCGAAAGCGCCGCTGGACGAATTCGAGGCGGCAATCGGCATGCGTCTCACCGATGAGGAAGACGAGGAGGAGATCGACACGCTGGGCGGGTTGGTGTTCCTTTTGTCGGGTCGGGTGCCGGCGCGCGGCGAGGTGATCGAACACCCGTCCGGCGCGGCCTTTGAAATCACCGATGCCGATCCGCGACGGATCAAGCGCATCCGTGTGCGTCTGCCCTCGGCCGTGCCGGCAAAAACCGAGGCCTGAGGGATGGCGACCCGCCTTGCCCGGCGTTTGCAACATCTGCTGACCCCGCCGAGGGCTTTCGCCCTGAGCGCGGGGTTTCTCGTTGCGGCTGGTCAGGCGCCGCTGGATTTCTGGCCGGTGGCGCTCATCGGCCTGACCATGGCGGCCATCACCTGGCGCATGGCTCTCACCCCGGGACAGGCGGCAATGCGCGGCTGGCTCACCGGGCTCACGGCCTTTCTCATTTCGCTGAGCTGGATCGCCAACCCGTTTCTGGTCGAGCCCTGGCGCACCGGCTGGATGATCCCCTTTGCGCTCTTGCTGATGGCGGGCGGGCTGGCGCTGTTCTGGGCGCTGGCGTTTTTCCTCGCAAAGCGGCTCAACGCGGGCCTGCCGGGGCTGGTGGCCTTCTGGGGGGCGGCGGAGCTGTTGCGCGGGCATATCTTCACCGGCTTTCCCTGGGCTATGCCCGGGTATATCTGGATCGATACGCCCTGGGCGCAGCTTGCCGCCCTGATCGGCCCCTACGGGCTGACGGCGCTGACATTCTCCCTGGCCGGGCTGCTGGCCCATGCGGTTTTGAAACGCTCCCCTGTCATCGCTGCGGTGGCGCTGGCGCTGTTCGGTGCCGCAGGGATCTGGGGCTTTGCCCACAGAACCGCGCCGCTGCCTGCCGACACGCCACAGCATATCCGGGTGGTGCAACCCAATGCGCCGCAGCATCTGAAATGGGACCCGGCCTATATCCCGGTGTTCTATCAGCGCGCGCTGGAGCTGAGCGATCCGGAAGGCGCCGATCTGGTGATCTGGCCCGAGACCTCGGTGGCCGCGCCGCTCTATGCCGCGGGTCCCTATCTGAGCGAGATCGCCGCCACGGTGGCCCCGGCACGTGCCGTGGTCGGGCTCAACCGGGTCGACGGGATGCAGGGCTATAACAGTGCCATTCTCCTCGATGAGGCGGGACGACCGCTCCGGATCTATGACAAGCATCACCTCGTGCCTTTCGGCGAATATATGCCCTTTCCGGGGCTGCTGGAGCGGATCGGGCTCAGGGCGTTCACCGCCAAGAACGGCTATGGCTATTCCGCCGGACCCGGGGTGCGGCTGATGGATACGGGCGCTTTGGGCAAGACTTTGCCGCTGATTTGCTACGAGGCGATTTTCCCGCGCGATCTGCGGATGACGCCGCGGCCGGACTGGCTGTTGCAAATGACCAATGACGCCTGGTTCGGCAAGTTTTCCGGCCCGCAACAGGCGCTTGTGCAGGCCCGGTTCCGCAGCATAGAGACCGGCTTGCCGATGGTGCGCGCGGCCAATACCGGGATCTCGGCGCTGATCGACAGCCGCGGCCATGTGCAGGCGCAAATCCCGCTCGGCACTGCCGGGGCTTTCACCGCCGCTTTGCCGGGCAAAGACGCCCCGCCGCCCTACGCGCGGTATGGCGAGGTGCCGCTTCTCCTTTTCTTAAGTGTTCTGCTGTTATGTGGCTGTGCCGTAACGCTCACAACCTTACGGAGAAAAACAGATTGACCCTTCCGGGGGGCAGTTATATCGCAGTTTAAATATCGACCCGCACAACGGCTTCCTGGCGTGCGGGTGACATGAACCAATGGAGCACGATCCCCATGTCCCGGAAAGACTATGTATTCACCTCGGAATCCGTTTCCGAAGGCCACCCCGATAAGGTCTGTGACCGCATTTCCGATGCCGTCCTGGATGCCTTTATCGCCGAAGAGCCCGAGGCGCGTGTCGCCTGCGAAACCTTTGCCACCACCAATCGCGTGGTGATCGGCGGCGAGGTCGGTCTGTCGGATCAGGACAAGCTGTCCGAATATATGGAGAAGGTCGACGGGATCGTCCGCGATTGCGTGCGCGACATCGGTTACGAGCAGGACAAGTTCCACTGGAAGACGCTTGAAGTCACCAATCTCTTGCACGAGCAATCGGCGCATATTGCCCAGGGCGTCGATGCTGCCGACAACAAGGACGAGGGCGCTGGCGATCAGGGCATCATGTTCGGCTTTGCCACCAATGAGACCGAGGCTCTGATGCCGGCGCCGATCCAGTATTCGCACGCGATCCTGCGGCGGTTGGCGGAGGTGCGCAAGAACGGCACGGAGCCGGCACTTGGCCCCGATGCCAAGGCGCAGCTCTCCGTCCGTTACGCGGATGGCAAGCCGGTGGAGGTCTCGTCGCTCGTGCTGTCGACCCAGCACCTGGATGAAAGCCTCAGCTCAGACGATGTGCGCGCCATCGTGGCCCCCTATATCGAAGAGGTGCTGCCCGAGGGCTGGCTCACGGCCAATACGGTCTGGCACGTCAACCCGACCGGGAAATTCGTGATCGGCGGCCCCGATGGCGACGCCGGCCTCACCGGGCGCAAGATCATCGTCGACACCTACGGTGGTGCGGCGCCGCATGGCGGTGGCGCGTTCTCCGGCAAGGACCCGACCAAGGTCGACCGTTCGGCGGCCTATGCCGCGCGCTATCTGGCGAAAAACGTCGTGGCCGCGGGTCTCGCCGACAAATGCACGATCCAGCTTTCCTATGCGATCGGCGTGGCCGCGCCGCTGTCGATCTATGCCGATCTGCATGGCACGGGGCAGCTGGATGAGGCGCTGATCGAGGCTGCGATCCCGCAGGTGATGGATCTCACCCCGCGCGGCATCCGCACCCATCTGGCGCTCAACAAGCCGATCTATCAGCGCACCGCGGCCTATGGCCATTTCGGGCGCACCCCCGATGCCGATGGTGGCTTTAGCTGGGAACGCACGGATCTGGCCGAGGCGTTGAAAAACGCCGTCTGAGCGGTGCAATCATGTTATGAACGGGGCGGGACCTTCCCGCCCTTTTTCTTTGGAGAACAGCCATGGTCAAAACCGATACATCCGGACTGACGCAACTGGGGGGCGCCGCCGCGCTGCCCGCCTCGCCCGAAGAGGCGGTGCTCGAACGTGTGCCGCACACCCATGAGGGCGAGCGTTACGTGGCGCGGTTCACCGCGCCCGAGTTCACCTCGCTCTGTCCGATGACCGGCCAGCCGGATTTCGGTCATCTGATGATCGATTACATCCCGAACAAGTGGCTGGTGGAGAGCAAGTCGCTGAAACTGTTTCTCGGGTCGTTTCGCAATCATGGCGCGTTTCACGAGGATTGTTCGGTCTATATCGGCAAGCGTCTGACCGAGTTTCTCGACCCTGTCTGGCTGCGCATTGGCGCCTATTGGTACCCGCGCGGCGGCATTCCGATCGACGTGTTCTGGGCCTCGGGACCGGAGCCGAAAGACGTCTGGATCCCGGATCAGGGCGTGCCGCCCTATCGTGGCCGGGGCTGAGACCGGGGGCGAGTGCGGGGTTTGCGCCCTTTGGGGACCTTCGAGAGCTGAGCGTCTGTGCGGGCCCGTGGGAGAGCGTTTCGACCTCTGCGGCCGTCGCTTTATCTCTGTCAAATTCGCGAAAGTTCAATCCGTTGCGCGCGGATGAAAATGCGCTCGCCCGCTGGGACGGGGTCATGCCGGAGGCATGCTTTCAGCATGACGCAGGCGCGGCGGCTTCGCCTTGTTCCGCGCCAATGGCTCTGCGCTCAAATGACAGCTCCGTCCCGCCAATCCCCCGCGCATCCCGCGTTCCTGCAAAGCCAACCGGCATTTCTTGTGGTTTTGTTTTGCGCCGCGCGCTCTATTCTGGGCGCGGATGACGCAAGGGAGGCGCCGATGTCCGAGACATTGAGAGATCCGATCGTGATGCTGTTTGCCGGGATCGGCATTCCGGTCTTTGCCGCGCTCAATGCGCAGCTGGGCGCAAGGCTCGGTTCGCCCGCTCTGGCCGCATTGGTCTTTGCCGTGGTGGCCTTCAGCTCGATCTTTCTCTATCGCGCGGTGTTGGGACCCGCTGTCCCGGTCTCGAAACTGTTGCACCAGCCGGCGCATCTGTTTTTCGCCGGGGTGCTCTTTGCCTTCTACATCCTGTCGATCACCACGATCGCGCCGCGTTTCGGCGTCGGTAATGCGGTGTTCTTCGTGCTGCTGGGGCAGATCATCTCCGCCGGGGCGATCGATCATTTCGGCCTCTTCGGGGCGGCCCGCGATCCGATCAACGCCTTGCGGGCGGCGGGCATGGGGACCATGGCGCTCGGGCTCTACATGATCCAGCGGGCCTGAAACCAGGCGGCCCGAGTGCTGAAAAACCCAAGCCCATTGCCCTTTGTGCCATTTCTTGGCAAAAGCCCGGCTTGAAAAACGAGGGGTCTCCCATGTCTGACGAGCAAAAGCACCAATCCGGCGCACCGTGGCGCAACTTCTATGGCCGTATCCACGGCAAGACGCTCAACCAGGCGCAGAAAGAGTATCTCGAAGAGGATCTGCCGCGGCTCTCGCCCGGTCCGGTCACCTGGGAGGAAAACCCGGATCGTGCCAAACTCGATCTGGCAAGCCGCTTTGAGGGCAAGCCGGTCTGGCTCGAAGTCGGCTTTGGCGCCGGCGAGCACCTGATCCATATGGCGCAGAGCTACCCGGATGTGGCGATCATCGGCTGCGAGCCCTATGTCAACGGCGTGGCCTCCTGTCTCGGCCACCTGCGGCGCTTGGGCGGATTGGACAATGTCGCGATCCACGCCGGTGACGCCCGCGATCTTTTCGACGTGCTGCCCGATGAGAGCATTGAGAAGGCCTTTCTCAACTACCCGGACCCCTGGCCGAAAGCCCGGCATCACCGCCGTCGTTTCGTCACCCCCGAACATCTCGAGCCGCTGTATCGGGTCCTCAAGCCCGGCGCCGAATTCCGGGTGGCCACCGATATTCCGGATTATGTCCGCCAGACCATGGAAGAGGTGCCGCGCGCGGGGTTCGAATGGCTGGGCGAATGTGCCGAGGATTGGCGCAAGCCCTGGGGCGACTGGTTCTCCACCCGCTACGAGAAAAAAGCGATCCGCGAAGGCCGCACGCCGCATTACATGACGTTCCGTAAAGGCTGAGCCTGTCGGCCATAGGGTGGACGGGCATGGCCATTCTCTGGTGTGCCGGATGATCCGTGCGGACGGACATCCACACTCGCGCGGGGCCCGGCACCGGCCTGTCCGTCAGGCTCTGTCGCGCCAAAGCGACAGGACGGGCTCCCAGATGCCTGCGGTTGCGATCAGGACCACGCCGGAGGCTTCTCTGATCCCAAACGGTTCGTCAGCCCAAAGTGCTGCGGTGACCGTCCCGGCGCTGATCTCGGTCATGAACAGGATGGCCAGAAGACCGGGGCTCAGCACGGTCGCTCCCCACATGATCGCGAGCGCCGGAGGGATGACGAGCACCAGAACCACAGGCGAGATCCACGGCAGTACATGGCGCGTTGCCTCCCAATCGGGAGCCGCTTGCGCTCCTGCAAGCGGCAACATCGTGAGGGCGAGCGCCATGACACTGCCCCAGACAAAATACGAGAGCGTGAAGTCCAGCCCATTGCCGTCGGAGCTGCCATTCATGACGACCGCCGCGATCGCCCAGATCACCCCGGCCGCGAGCCCCATCACATCTCCGGTGTTGAGCGTGGTGCCGAAGCCGCTATCGATCCTCAGAATCATCAGCAGTCCCAGCAGGCCGAGGCCGATGGTTCCCCAACGGCGTCCGGTGATGCGTTCTCCAATCGCCAGCCGGGCCAGGATCGTACTCCAGATCGGTGTGAGATAATAAAACAGCAGCGCCCGCACCACATCTGTGAACACCAGGGCGCCGGCGTAGAGGACCAGAGCCAGCCCGGCGAACAAACCGGCCAGATGCAGCGGCCAACCGCCGCGGGCAATCTGGCGCCGCCTCCAAAAAATGACCGGCAGGAGCAGGATCATCGGCAGGATATAGAACAGGGCAACGGCCCAGACACCGCTGATCCCGGCATCGTCGAGCGCCCTGAGAGGGAGCCAGAAGAGGCCCCAGGCCAATCCGGAGAGCGCGACCGCGACCATCGCTGCGTTTTCTGTTTTCGATAAATTCATCGGGACCGCCCTCTGCGACTGTATTCTCAGCTCTGCGAGAGTTTTCGCACCAATTCCCACAGAGGTCTGGCGGTTTTCGGACGTGGAAATCGCCAGACCTTCGACAAGCTGCGCCGCGTTCGCTAGTTTTGCCGAATGTTGGCTTTTGAAACCTGTGAGGCGGCACGGCTGTCGCGAGATCCCTCCTTCGATGGGGTGTTTTTCGTTGGCGTTACAACGTCACGCATCTACTGCCGCACGATTTGCCCGGTGCGACAGCCGCTGTCGAAAAACGTCACCTATTTTCAGACCGCGTCGGCGGCCGAGGCACAGGGCTATCGGCCCTGCCTGCGCTGTCGTCCCGAGGCCGCACCGGATTCGGCCGCCTGGAAGGGAACGCAGGCGACGGTCTCCCGGGCGCTGCAATTGATTGCGCAAGGGGCGCTGGACGAGGCAGGTGTCAAACATCTGGCGGACCGGCTTGGGATCGGTGAACGGCATTTGTCCCGGCTCTTCGCCCGACATGTTGGCGCCAGCCCGATGCAGACCGCCCGAACGATGCGATTGCAACGCGCCAAGCGTCTGCTCGACGCATGTGATCTGAAAATATCTGAGATTGCCTTTCAGTCCGGGTTTGGCAGTGTCCGCCAGTTCAATGCGTCGTTTTCGGAGAAATACCGATGCTCTCCCTCGCAATACCGTCGCAAGCGCGGGGGGCTTTCGCGCAGGTGATCCGGATCGGGATGCGGCTATCTGGCACTCTCCCGGCTGGCGGCGTCTTCCCCAGTCGAGCCCGGGTCGAGGAAACGCGCCAAGACCTGCGAGAACAAACGGTAAAATCCGTATGAGATCTCGCCACCTGCCGGAAAGCCGTACCTCCGGGCGGGCCCCGAATCTGTTACCCTTCCTGCAGTTGTGTAAGAGGTTTCCCGATGTCCGAAGTTTCCACACCCGATCCTGCCGATCTGCCCATCGTCAATTGCCACACGCATCTGTTCACCACGGCTCATACGCCGCGCTATTATCCGTACCGGCTCATGGTGCTGTTTCGCTATTTTCCATGGCTGGTGCGGGTCATCCGCAAGCTTGCCTCGGTGCTGCCCTATGAGGGGCTCTATGCCAAGGTGCACAGGCTGGAGAATTTCCACGCCACCGGGCAACGCACCTCACAGGCCGAGGTCTACCGCGAGATGCGGCATTTCTACCCGCGCGACAGCCGCTATGTGGCCCTGCCGCTCGATATGGGGTTGATCGGCTACGGGCCGGTTGAAAAGGACATCCGCGCCCAGCATGACGAGCTGGCCGAATTGGCGCGGCTGCATCCCCGCAACATCATCCCCTTTGCCAATGTCTACCCGGATCGCCCCGGCGCCTTTGCTGAGTTTCGCCGCTGCGTCGAGAGCCATGGGTTCAAGGGGTTGAAGATCTATCCCAAGACCGGCTTTGCCCCCGATCACCCGGTGCTGATGCAGGAGGTCTACCCCTATTGCGAAGAGCGCGGCTTGCCGGTGATCAGCCATTGTTCGCGCGGCGGCGTCTGTAGCCGGGCCTGGGCCCGTGACGCCTATAGCCGCGACCGGGTCACCGAACCCTATGCTTACCGCGAAGTCTTGAACCGGTTTCCGAAGATGCAGCTTTGCCTCGCGCATTACGGCGGTCAGACCGATTGGCAGGATTATCTCAGCAAGGGCTTCGATCCCGAAAGGGCCCATGCCAAGGATCAGAACTGGGTCTATCAGATCAACAAGATGATCACCTCGGGCGCCTATCCGAACCTCTGGACCGACATTTCCTACACGATGTTCCATTTCAACGCCTTTTCAGCGCTGCTCAAACTCTTTCTCGAAGACGAGGTGATAAGCTCACGCGTGCTCTTTGGTTCGGATTTCTACATGACGCGACAGGAGCAACTGTCGGAAAAGGCCGTGTCGATCCAGCTGCGCGATGCGTTGGGCGAGGCGATATTCACCCGGATCGCCAAACAGAACCCGAGGATCTGGCTGGGCGAAGCTGACAAGTGATCACGGCTCTGGCAGAGCGGGCTAAAGCGGTGGACGATGGCGCGCGGCTCGTTTAAGCGACAGGTGTACTCTATTGAGGATATCCCGCAGAGGAGAGCAGCATGTCCAGCCACGGTACCCCGATCCCGATGACATCCCGTAAATCCGGGCCTTTGAAAGGCACGGCGGCAGTGCCCGGCGACAAGTCGATCTCGCACCGGGCGCTGATCTTTGGCGCCATGGCCGTGGGCGAGACCAGGATCACGGGATTGCTCGAGGGCGAGGATGTGCTCGACACCGCCAAGGCGATGCAGGCGCTGGGCGCGGAAGTGACCCGCGAGGGGGCCGGCGAATGGACCGTGCATGGCGTTGGCGTCGGCGGGTTCTCCGAACCCGAGGATGTGATCGACTGCGGCAACTCGGGCACCGGCGTACGCCTCATCATGGGCTGTGTCGCGACCTATGATTTCTGCACCACCTTCACCGGCGACGGGTCTTTGCGCAAACGGCCGATGGCGCGGGTCACCGATCCGCTGGCGCTGTTTGGCACACGCTCCGTCGGTCGCTCCGGCGGGCGTCTGCCGCTGACGCTCATCGGTGCCGCCGAGCCGGTGCCGGTGGAATACCAGACACCCATGCCCTCGGCACAGGTGAAATCCGCCGTGCTTCTGGCCGGTCTGAACGCCCCGGGCAAGACCGTGGTGATCGAGAAGGAAGCCACCCGTGACCACACCGAGCGCATGCTCCGGGGCTTTGGCGCCGAGGTGGTGACCGAGAAGACGCCCGAGGGCTACAACAAGATCACGCTCACCGGGCGGCCGGAGCTCAAACCGCAAGAGGTCGCCGTGCCGCGCGACCCAAGCTCGGCGGCGTTTCCGGTCTGTGCCGCGCTGATCGTCGAAGGCTCCGACATCCTCGTGCCCGGCGTCAGCCAGAACACCACCCGCAACGGGCTTTACACCACGCTGGTCGAGATGGGCGCCGATATCGCCTTCGAGAATACCCGCGAAGAGGGGGGCGAGCCGGTCGCAGACCTGCGGGTGAAATACTCGAAGCTCAAAGGCATCGAAGTGCCGCCCGAACGCGCCGCCTCGATGATCGACGAATACCCGATCCTGTCGGCCATCGCCGCCTATGCCGAGGGCAAGACGGTGATGCGCGGCGTGAAAGAGCTGCGCGTGAAGGAATCGGATCGGATCGATGCCATGGCGCGCGGGCTGGAGGCCTGCGGTGTCACCATCGAAGAGGATGAGGACACGCTCATCGTCCATGGGCTGGGGCCGGACGGGGTCGAGGGCGGCGGCACCTGTGCCACCCATCTCGATCACCGCATCGCCATGTCCTTCCTGATCCTCGGCATGGCCTCGAAACAGCCGGTGACGGTGGATGACGGCGGCCCGATTGCCACCTCTTTCCCGGTGTTCGAGAAACTCATGACGGGCCTCGGCGCCCATGTGACCCGCAACAACTGAGATGAGGCCGGGATGAAACGCATCGTGGCCTTCTGGAGCCTCTTGGCGCTGACGCTGGGGCTCTATGCCACGATGATCTTCTGGACACTGCCGGAGATCGCGCAAGACGCCGGCAGCCCGGCCTTTGATATGCGTCCCGGCGGCTATACACCGGTCGAGGCCCGCGATTTCCTGAGCCATCTCGGCGCAGAGGGGCGGGCGCTCTATCAGGGGCCGCAGCGTCTCCTAGATGCGCTTTACCCGGCCTGTCTCGCCGCCGTGTTGATCTGGTCGCTGCGCTGGGCCTTGCGGGGGCGGTTTCCCAGGCTGTTTCGTTTCGCAACCGTTGTGGCTCTGATCGGCATGTGTGCCGATTACGCCGAGAATATCATGGTGGCTGGTTTCCTGCGTGCCGATCCTACGGCGATATCCGATGCGGCCATCGCGCGGGCGAGCTATGTCTCTCAGCTCAAGGCCGGGGCGGTGAGCCTGGCATTGACAGCGTGGCTGGCGTTGCTGATCTGGCGAGTGATCGCCCGGTTAAGATCGCGCCACACAAACACTTGACCTTGCCCGCGCAAAGAGTCAGCGTGGCCTCCCCGCAGGAGGAGAAGACATGAGTTTCTGTATTGCCATCGATGGTCCCGCCGCCGCCGGCAAAGGCACGATTTCCAAGGCCGTGGCGGCGCATTTCGGCTTTGCCCATCTCGACACCGGGCTCTTGTACCGCGCCACCGGGGCGAAGACCTTTGAGGGGCTGACGCCGATTGAGGCGGCACAATCGCTGACTGCCGAGGATCTCAAACGCGACGATCTGCGCTCTGGCGATGCCGGGCAGGCGGCAAGCCGCGTCGCTGCCGTGCCGGAAGTGCGCGCCGCGCTGGTGGATTTTCAACAGGCCTTTGCCCGCCGGGAAGGCGGCGCGGTCTTGGACGGGCGCGACATCGGCACGGTGATCTGCCCCGATGCCGAGGTGAAGCTTTATGTCACGGCAAGCGACGAGGTGCGCGCGAAGCGGCGGCACAAGGAACTGGTCGAAAAGGGCGAGGAGATCACCCTTGAAGAGGTTCTGGCGGATCTGCGCGAACGCGACGAACGCGATGCAGCGCGGGCCACGGCGCCGCTCAAGCCCGCCGAAGATGCCACGGTGATCGACACGTCCGACATGAGCATCGACGAGGCTGTTGCACAGGTGCTGGCGCTGATCGGGGATCGCCGAGGCTAACACATGTCATGTTTATCTTGACGTCAAGATACCTCTCGAAATCTGCCATGTCATGTGCGCGGAGCTGGAATTTATTTGTCGACCGCTGGGGCGCATATCCACGAGCAGAACACGACTGCTCAAAAGGATATGCACATGTTTCTCGACAAGCTCGACTGGCGCTATGCCGCCAAGAAAATGGACCCGAACAGGCCCGCCGATGAGGCCAAGGTTGCCAAGATCGTCGATGCCATCCGCATGGCGCCGACCTCGTCGGGGCTTCAGCCCTTTCATCTCTTCGTCATTCGCAACGCCGATCTGCGGGCGAAGCTGCGCGGGGCGGCTTTCGATCAGCCGCAGCTGACCGATGGTTCGCATCTTCTGGTTTTTGCCGCTTTCGACGATTACTCGGACGCCCGGATCGACGCGGTGGTCGATCAGCACGCCGAGGAGCGTCCCGGCACGCGCGAGGCACTCGAGACCTATTACGGCACGCTGAAATCCATGTACCTGCCGCGCACGGCAGAGGAGAATTTCGACCATGCCGCCCGTCAGGCCTATATCGCGCTGGGCTTTGCCCTGGCCGCCGCCGCCGAGCTGGGGGTGGACACAACACCGATGGAAGGGTTCGACCCCGGTCAGTTCGACGAGATCCTCGGGCTCAGGGACAAGGGGCTGAAATCCGCGGTGATCCTCGCCATCGGCACCCGCGACGAGAGCGGCGACTGGCTCGCGCCGTTGAAAAAGGTCCGTAAACCGATGCGCGAACTGGTGACCGAGCTGGATTAAAGCGAAGACAGTCTGGGCAGAGGGCGGGTTGCTTTCCCCGTCCTTTGTCATAGCATGCCGCGCATTGTTTCGATGAATTTGTCTGAAAGCTTCAATGCTCGAATTTATACTCTCTTTGATTGCTGCCGTTCTCGGTGAACTTCTTGTCGCGTGGTTGCTCCGTTTGGTTCTGGGTAACACAGCTGAGAATCTGTCCATTCGAAAAGGCAATGCCCAGAAAATCGAACTCAGTTTCTGGGTTATGTTTTTTTGCCTGATCGTTGGGGCGGCGTTCACGATTTTGGCGACCTACGTGTGGTGGAGTGCTGGCGCGCCAGTGGCTTTGGTTGGGGGCGAGTTGTTTGTGTTGGTTTCCGTGGGAAGTCTCTGGGGTATCGTGAACCGACAGTTTGTCTGTTGGGACGAGGAAGGGCTTTGGGGAAACGGGACCCGTCGTTTCGGTTTGCTGGGTCGCCACGTGAATTTTCTGCGGTGGGACCAGCTTCAAGAGGTGGGTAGCACCATATCCGGCTACGATTTTGTTGAGGCGCAAGACGGGCGGCGCGTCTATTGGTCAAAATATTACAATGGACACCGGGATTGGGGCGAGACGCTGTATGAACGTTGCCCCTACCTCTTCGAATAGTACGCGAATCCCTTGCTTTATTGGCTGAAAGCGCCTATACGCGCGCCAGTCTATGGGACCATCAGACGTCACAAGACAGTACGGGCAGGGTCGAAGGAGAGCTTCGGCCCTGATTTGTTTGTTTCCCGGCCTGTCGCGTCTGCGCTGATTTCAAAGACTGAAACGAAACCAAGACCGGTGGAGACAACCGCCTGGCCCGCATAAACGTTTGAAAAGGAAATTGAGACCACATGGCTCAGAACGTATCTATGGAGGATTTCGAAGCCCTCCTGAATGAAAGCTTCGAAATTGACACCCCGGCCGAGGGCTCGGTTGTCAAAGGCAAAGTGATCGCCATCGAGGCAGGTCAGGCCATCATCGACGTCGGCTACAAAATGGAAGGCCGCGTTGATCTGAAAGAATTCGCAAACCCCGGTGAAGCTCCGACCGTTGCCGTTGGCGACGAGGTTGAAGTGTTCCTCGACCGCGTCGAGAACGCCCGTGGCGAAGCTGTCATCTCGCGTGACAAAGCCCGCCGCGAAGAAGCCTGGGACCGTCTGGAAAAAGCCTATGCTTCCGAAGAGCGCGTCGAAGGCGCCATCTTTGGCCGCGTCAAAGGCGGCTTCACCGTCGATCTCGGCGGCGCCGTGGCCTTCCTGCCCGGCTCGCAGGTTGACGTGCGCCCGGTGCGTGACGCTGGCCCGCTCATGGGTCTCAAGCAGCCGTTCCAGATCCTCAAGATGGACCGTCGTCGTGGCAACATCGTTGTGTCGCGCCGTGCGATCCTCGAAGAGTCCCGTGCGGAACAGCGCGCCGAAGTCATCGGCAACCTCACCGAAGGTCAGGCTGTCGAAGGTGTGGTCAAGAACATCACCGAATACGGTGCCTTTGTGGACCTCGGCGGTGTCGACGGCCTGCTGCACGTCACCGACATGGCATGGCGCCGTGTGAACCACCCGTCCGAGATCCTCTCCATCGGCGAGACGATCAACGTTCAGGTGATCAAGATCAACAAAGAGACCCACCGTATCTCCCTCGGCATGAAACAGCTGCAGGACGATCCGTGGAACGCTGTTGAAGCCAAGTACCCGCTGGAATCCGTGCACACCGGCCGCGTGACCAACATCACCGACTACGGTGCGTTCGTCGAGCTGGAGCCGGGCGTCGAAGGCCTGGTGCACGTCTCCGAGATGTCCTGGACCAAGAAAAACGTCCACCCGGGCAAAATCGTCTCCACCTCGCAGGAAGTGGAAGTCATGGTGCTCGAGATCGACACCGCGAAACGTCGCGTGTCGCTGGGTCTCAAACAGACCATGCGCAACCCGTGGGAGCTCTTTGCCGAGACCCATCCGGAAGGCACCGTTGTCGAAGGCGAAGTCAAGAACATCACCGAATTCGGTCTGTTCGTCGGCCTGCCGGGCGACATCGACGGCATGGTTCACCTCTCCGACCTGTCCTGGGAAGAGCGTGGCGAAGACGCCATCCAGAACTACCGCAAGGGCGACATGGTCAAGGCCGTTGTCACCGAAGTGGACGTGGACAAAGAGCGTATCTCGCTCTCCATCAAAGCTCTGGACGACAGCTTCTCCGGTGCGGTTGAAGGCGTGAAACGCGGCTCGATCATCACCGTGACCGTCACCGCGATCGAAGATGGCGGCGTCGAAGTCGAGTATGAAGGCGCGAAATCCTTCATCCGTCGCTCCGACCTGTCGCGTGACCGTGCCGAGCAGCGCCCCGAGCGCTTCCAGGTCGGCGATCACGTCGATGTGCGCGTGACCAATGTCGATCAGAAAACCCGTCGTCTGGGTCTGTCGATCAAAGCCCGCGAGATCGCCGAAGAGAAAGAAGCCGTCGAACAGTACGGTTCCTCCGACTCCGGTGCGTCGCTCGGCGACATCCTCGGCGCGGCTCTGAAGTCCGGCGACGAGTAATCGCAGTCACGACTAGAATTGGGAAAGGCCCTGCGGCAACGCGGGGCCTTTTTCGTTGGTGTGAAGATCTTTGGCGTCGCGCGGGGCTTGCGCGCGGGCGCTCCGCTGAGACGGGGAGGCTTTGGGGGGCTTTGACGCCACCGGAATGTACGCGCTCTCGGTGCCGGGTCTCGATATGGCATGTCGCGCAGCTTTGACTCAATGCGGCCCGGTTCTCTGGAACTGCGCCGCTTTCGCGTCATGCAATATTGACCCAAACCGGACCTCTGGCGCGATCCAAACGAGGGTCGGCAAAGCGGGATGGAGCGGACTTTCGAACGAAGCGCAACCGCCCGGAACAGCAACGCAGTTGCCCGGGCGTGCGCCGGACCGTCCCGGCGGTCAGGCGCATTGGGTGTCGCGTACAACGATCTGATCCTTTTCGGAGTTGGCTGGCATAAAGTATAACGTTCAAAAGTAGCAGCGCCTGCCCACGGTCCGGCGCACGCCCTCGTGACGGATGTCCCCAAAGAGCTCGTTCCGGTCGTTCGCTGCGATCTGCGCGAAGGTCGATTTCGTCTGTTGTTCAACAATCGGGGCCGGATATCGGCGCCGAGATTCGGGACAGGGGGCCTGTCCTATTCACCGATTGGCCGCGCTGATTTCGGGATTTTCGCAAACGGCGCCTTAATTTTCGGCATTCGATCGTGGTTAAGGCTGGGAAACGCCCACAATCCCCCAAATTGATCAGGATCAAGGTTTTGCGTCGGGCCGCCATGGTCTGTTTTCCGCGGGATGTCAAAATACGCATAGACCGGAGGCTGTCATGACCAAGTTTGGGGACTACGACACGCATGCGGATCTCGTGGATCGCATGAGTGAAACACTGGGGCTGGATCTCGCCGAGATGGTGCAGCGCGGTGAGGGACCAAGCGAGGAAGAGAGCCGCCGACGGGTCTATCGCTGTCTGGGCTGTACGGATCCGGAAGCCTGCGTGCATTTCCTCGACGATCATCTCGGCGCCGGCACCAAAGCCGAGGTCGCCCCGGCCTATTGTCGCAACAAGCTGACGCTCGAACGTCTGGCCGCCGGATGAGCGGCACAATGGTGGCAGAGAGAAAAGAGACGGAGAAAACCATGACGACAGATACGCTTCTTCCGCCGGGCAGCGCCTGCCTGATGCACGGTATGGCCGAACGGCTCGGGGCCGATGTGGTCCGGGCCGCCAATTCCGGCGAGATTTCTCAGGGCGAGTTGGCCGAGATGGAGACCCGTTGTGGCCAGTGCAGCAAGCATGACGCGTGCATCCTCTGGCTGATGGACCATCAGGGGCCGCAGGAGGCCACGCCGGACTATTGCCTGAACACGCAGGAATTGAACTACGTTCGGGCGGTCCAGGCCGAGCTGATCGCAAGCTGACGCCACGCCCTGCGTCGGAGATGAAAATGCGTCAGAAATGAAAAGGACCCCGCCGGGGTCCTTTCGTGTTTCCGATCTTCCTAGCCGGTGCGGTGGCGCTCAATTGCGCAGCGCGGCGCCCTGACCCTGACCGCCGAGCCCGGAGCCATCCGCCGCCAGTGCGGAAAAGGCCTGCATCTGTGCCCGGACATTGGTGCCGACCAGATCTTCGATCGTTTTGTCGACCTTGGCGCCGCTATAGCCGGCCGCCAAGAGCCGGGTCACCAGATCCTCCGCCGTGGTGTCGAAAATCGGTCCGAGCGTGGTCAGATCCTCATCGGCGAATTTCGAAAAGGCGGCGAATTGCGGCGGTCCGCCCCGCGCCGGGGTCTGATCCGGCACCAGATAGGCGCCGACGGTCAGCACCACGCCCAGAACGATGATCGCAATGGCCAGCGGGCGTTTGAAATAGGTCTTGAAGGCGCGCCAGTTCAACACGACGTGCAGGACAATCACCACCATCATCGCGAGGCCGATGATCTCATGCAGCCAACGCCCCGCCGAGGTGATGAAATGGAAATACCAAAGCACACCCGTAACGCCGACAATGGTGAAGGTCGCGATGGTCAATGGGGTTGCGAATTTACGTAATGTGGACATGGCCGGCCTCTTTCAAACGATACATGTGTCTAGAACGAGCCGGCCCGCGGTTTCCGTCGCGCTTTGATGTCTCTTGCATCACTCCCCGGCCTCGCTCATCCTGACTTGACCCGAGACACGAGGAGGCGTGATGACGGACAAGCTGATCGACAAGCTCACATACACCGGCAAGCGTCTGGTCAAACGCACGGACTGGAGCCTTCAGGGGCTCAAATATGCCTGGCGTTCCGAACACTCCTTTCGCACCTGGGTCTGGGCCAATCTTGTATCCGCCGGGCTGGTGCTTGTCCTTGATCTGAGCCCCGGGGAGCGCGGATTGATCCTGGCGCTGGGGCTTCTGATATTGGCGGCCGAACTGTTGAACACGGCGATCGAGGATGCGGTGGATTACATCTCGGACAAGGACCACCCGCTGGCCAAGAGCGCCAAGGATGCGGGCTCGGCGGCGGTGACCGTGACGGCGATTGCGGCGGGCGTGGCCTGGCTGGTGATCCTGATCGGCTGAGCCTATAACGCCCGCATGCAGATCTATGACGGCATCATATCCGACCGTGGCTCGAAATACGCGGTCTCCGGCGGGGCCTGCGTCAGCGAGGCGGAGGCGAAAGCCTTCGTGAAGGAGCTGTGCCGCAAGAAGAAATTCGCGAAAGCGACCCATAACACATGGGGCGTGATCCTGCCGGATGGCACGCTGCTCAAGAATGACGATGGCGAAAGCGGCGCCGGCATGGTGATCCTGCGCATGCTGGAGCGCGACGGCATCACCGGCCAGATCGTCGTGGTCACCCGCTGGTATGGCGGCAAGCATCTGGGCGGCGACCGCTTCCGCCATGTGCAGGACGCGGTGCGCTATTACCTCGAACGGCTGTGAGCCGCTCAGCCTGGCTCAGTGTTTCTCCACCGTTTCCACCGGCCCGCCATGCATTTTCCAGGCACTGAACCCGCCGCCGATATGGGCGACATTGGTGAACCCCATGTCGAGACAGGTCTTGGTCGAGAGCGCCGAGCGCCAGGCCGAGGCACAGTAGAAGAGGAATTTCTTGTCCTCGCCAAACACCGGTTTGTAATAGGGGCTTTCCGGGTCGATCCAGAACTCGAGCATGCCGCGCGGACAGTGGAACGCCCCGGGGATGCGCCCCTCGCGTTCCAATTCCCGGCGGTCGCGCAGGTCGACGAATTGAATCCCGTCGTTCTGCACCAGCCGGATCGCCGCCTGTGCCGGAATGGTCTCGACCACCTCATGTGCGGCGGCCAGAAGGTCTTTGTAATTCTTCAGCATGGTCTACTCCTCTTGCGCGCAACTCTGCGCAACTGCGCGGCGCGAGGTCAAGGGGCGAGCGGGTCGAAACCCTTGCCAAATGCGCGTGCCGCATGACAAGCTCACAGGCAGGAGGAGATATGGGAGAAGATCAATCCAGGGCGTATACCGCGCTGACGGATGCCGAAATTACGGCATTCGCACATCTTTATCGCGGCGAGGTCTATCGCTCGACGCTCTGGCGCACCCGGCTCGACACGACGACGAACTGGGCGGTGGTCACACTGGGCGTCGCGCTCTCGATCACCTTTGCCACCCCCAATGCCTCGCCGCTGCCCTTGCTGCTGGTTGGCGTCCTGATCATCTTTTTCCTGATGCTGGAAGCGCGCCGCTATCGCTATTTCAACGTCTGGCGGGCGCGTTGTCGCTGGATGGAAACGCATTTCTTCGTCCCCATGCTCGACCGCGAGGCGATCACCTGCGAGACCGACTGGCAAAAGGTGCTGGCGAAAGATTACCTGCACCCGGCCTACCATGTGCCGCTGCGCATCGCCATCGGCCGCCGCATCCGCCGCAATTATGTCTGGGTGCTGCTGATCCAGACCATGGCCTATCTCGGCAAACTCATGGTGCACCCGACGCCGCTCACCTCGATCGAAGACCTCTACGCCCGCGCCGCCATCGGTCCGGTGCACGGCGGCTGGCTCCTGGCCCTGGGCGCGCTTTATCTGGGCAGCTGGGCCGTGATCGCGCTCGTGAGCTGGCAAGACGACAAACGCCGCGCGGCGAAGCGCGGCAGTGGTTCGAGCGGGATGGGGTGAGGACCGTATAGAAAACAGTCTGGGAGACTGTTTGAACGTGCGAACGCGCGAAGTGAAACGAAGCGCCGGGCAGCTTCTGAGGAGAAAGTGCCTACGCATAGGATTTTGCGGTCTCACTGATTTCGTCGGCATATTGGTAGATGTCTTCTAGTGAGACGAGGTCGACTTTCCTCTCGTCTTTGTCGGGATTGAAAAGGCCAAGGACATTCTTTGACTTTGCGTTGAAATAGAAGCGGCACAAGGGTTTTCGATTGTTGTCATCTACAAAGACGCTGCAATAGCTCTTCGCATCACGGATAGTGACACGCTCCGTCGAAATTGCTTTTGCCGCGATGGCTTTGACCATCATGAAGGCTTCTTTTTCCTCGTCGGTTGTGACGATGTCGGATTTAGGTTCCTCTTGATCCGAACCGCTTTCCATTTTTTGAGCCTCAGATTTCGGTCTGAACGCAATGTCGAGACGATCCTGAATGCGATCCCTGACGATGATTTCGATTGCGGATTGAATGGCGGGGCGAATTTGCTCGACAACATTTTTCGTCAGCATGCCATCATGAATTTTCCGCCCAATCAATTTGGCGAACTCATCGTCCGGCTCATCCAATTGCGCCTTTAAATACTGAGCGGCAGCTTGGGAGTATTTCAGAGCAGATGCCGCCTCCAAGATGCTCTCAATCGAGAATACGTCCTTTTGGAAGCGGCTCAGTTCTTCGATCTCATTTTCATCGTGTTTTTGCAGGTTGAATTTGAAGAAGGGCTTTTTGTCCATTTTGTTAGGGGCGTCGATGTCGGAGAAAAACCATGCTTCCCTACCGTTGGTCAGGATCGCGAGGTTGGCTTCTGTGACGCCGAAATAGCGATAAAGTTGATTGTACTGAGTATTTCCAAGCGAAGAAGTGATAGGTTTCACTTCAATTAGAATTTTCGTTTCGCCTTTGATTTTAAGAGCGAAGTCAACCTTTTCACCCTTTTTGGTGCCGACATCAGACACATATTCAGGGATGACCTCATCGAGATTGAAAGGATCAAATCCGAGAGACTGGATGAACGGTAGAATAACAGAAGTCTTGGTTGCCTCTTCGGTGAGAGCTTTCTCGCTGGCGATCTTAGACCGCTTTGCAAGCTCTTTGATCTGCTCTTTGAATTCCATTCCCAAATCTCCCAAATGAATTGGAAGCATTAAGGCCAAGAAGATTGGTCGAATCAACTATTTCGAGATCGCTCGGCGCTCCGAGCCTTCGGTTCTCCGCGCGCAAACGCGGAAAATCAGTCCCCCGGACTGATTTTCAGACGCGTTTGCCCCACAAATCATACTCCCCGGCCTCATCGACCTCGACCGTCACCAGATCCCCGACGCTCAACCCTTCCGTCCCCTCATCGATGAACAGGTTGCCGTCGATCTCCGGTGCATCCGCCTTGGTGCGACAGGTGGCGATGCCGTCTTCGTCGATATCGTCGACGATGACTTGTTGCACGCTGCCCACCTTGGCGGCGAGTTTGGCTTCGGAAATTGCCTGGGCCTTTTCCATGAACCGTTCCCAGCGGTCTTGTTTCACCTCGTCGGGCACGTGATCGGGGAGCGCATTGGAGCGGGCGCCGGCGACGTTTTCGTATTGGAAACAGCCGACGCGGTCGAGTTGCGCCTCGTCCATCCAGTCCAGCAGGTATTGGAATTCTGCCTCCGTCTCGCCGGGATAGCCGACGATGAAGGTGGAGCGCAGGGTGATCTCGGGGCAGATGTCGCGCCAGGCGGCAATCTCGTCCAGCACCTTTGCCGAGGCGGCAGGGCGCGCCATGCGCTTGAGCACATCCGGGTGGCCGTGCTGGAACGGGATGTCCAGATACGGCAGGACGGCGTTGGAGGTGTCGGCCATCAGCGGGATCAACTCGCGCACATGCGGATAGGGGTAGACGTAATGCAGACGCACCCAGAGCTCGTCGGCGCTGCCCAGCTGGCCGAGTTCACGCGCCAGATCGGTGATATGGCTCCGCACCTCGCGCTCTTTCCACGGATGGGTGTCGTAACGGCGGTCCAGCCCGTAGGCCGACGTGTCCTGCGAAATCACCAGAAGTTCGCGCACACCGGCCTCGACCAGCTTTTCCGCCTCGCGCAGCACCGCGTGCACCGGGCGCGAGGCAAGTTTTCCGCGCATATCCGGGATGATGCAGAATTTGCAGGCGTGGTTGCAGCCCTCGGAAATCTTGAGATAGCTGAAATGCCGGGGCGTCAGGCTCACGCCGGTGGCGGGCAAGAGGTCGATGAAGGGATCGGGCGCGGGCGGCACCGCGCCATGCACCGCGTCGAGAACCTGTTCGTATTGATGCGGGCCGGTCACGGCCAAGACTTTCGGATGCACCCCGGTGATATACTCGGGCTCGGCCCCCAGACAGCCGGTGACAATGACCTTGCCATTCTCATTGAGGGCCTCGCCGATCGCCTCGAGGCTTTCGGCCTTGGCACTGTCGAGAAAGCCGCAGGTGTTGACGATCACCGCATCGGCGCCGGCGTAATCCGCGCCGATCTGATAGCCCTCGGCCCTCAGCCTTGTGAGGATGCGTTCGCTGTCGACCAGCGCTTTCGGACAGCCAAGCGAGACCATGCCGATGGTCGGCTGGCCGTCACGTGGTTTCGCGTCAAAATGCGCTTTCGGCGCGAGGTCGGGGCGGAGGTTCGGCGGGTTCTGACTCATGTCCGGCGTATACTCCGAAAGCCCGCTCCACGGGAAGCCCTGTTGCGTTGCGGCATGGTTTGCGCTGCTTTGCGGCGGAAAATTTTGTCGTTTCTGCGCAAATATTCGCATAAATTGATGGAGATCACAGACGTGTGATCCTTAAAAAATTAGCACAAACCCGCGGGGCGCGGGTTCGGGCGCGTTCCCGACGTCAGGAGGAGGGCGTTGGCACCACCCGGAATTTAATGGAGGAACTACATGTTCTCGAAAGGACAAACCCGTTTTGCGGGACCGATCATCCTATGCCTGACTGCAGGCACATTGCCACAAATGGCCTCCGCCACCGAAGGCTATTTTGCGCTCGGCTACAGCCCGGCCGCGCGCGGTGTCGCGGGCGCCGGTGTCGCCTATTCCCAGGACGCCATGTCCGGCGCCATCAACCCGGCTGCGGTTGCGACCGTCGGTCGGGAGCTGAACCTCGGCTTCCAGGCCTTCTCGCCGTCGCGCGGCTATACCGGGACTTCGACGGGCTTTGTGCCCTCGGGCGAAGTGTCTTCGGGCAAGGAGTTCTTCCCGGTGCCCAATGCCGCCTATAACCTGCCGCTGTCGAACGGCGCGGTGGTGAACTTTGCCGCCTATGGCAACGGTGGCATGAACACCAGTTATGGCAATGTCGCCAACCCCAATTGTGGTGGCGGCAGCGGTGTCTTCTGTGCCGGAGAAGCCGGCGTCGATCTGACCCAGCTTTTCCTCTCGGTGACCTATGCGCAGAAGATGGGGCGGTTTTCCTTCGGGATCGCACCAACACTGGCGGTCCAGGCCTTTGAGGCCAAAGGGCTCGGCGCCTTTGCTGCGGCGTCGGTCGATGCCACGGCGCTCACCGACAATGGGCTCGATTATTCGACCGGTGTCGGCCTCCGGGTCGGGATGCAATATGAGCTCTCCGATCAGCTGACCCTGGGTCTCGCGGCGCAGACCAAGTTCAACATGTCGGAATTCGACGATTATGCGGGTCTGTTTGAAGGCGGCGGCGATTTCGATATCCCCGCCTCCGTCACTGTCGGTCTGGCCTATCAGCCGCAAAGCAACCTGGCGCTGCTGCTCGATTATCAGAAGATCTTCTATTCCGATGTGCCCGCCGTGGCGAATTCCATGTCCGCCGGTGCGCTGGGCGCCGATGGCGGGGCTGGTTTCGGTTGGGACGATGTCGAGGTGATCCGTCTCGGCGCCGAATGGAAGTCTTCCGAGCTGATGACCTGGCGCGTCGGCTATGCCCATACGTCCAACCCGGTCGGCGCGGATGATGTGACCTTCGGCATTCTCGCCCCGGGGGTGGTGGAGGACCACTATGCCTTTGGTGGTTCGCGCCAGATCAACGCCCGCGACCGGATCGATTTCTCGATCTCCTATGTGCCTGAGAACACGGTGTCCGGCCCGGAGATGACATTGTCCGGTCCGACGGGCGGCGATGTCGAGCTCAATATGAGCCAGATCTCGGCCTCGATCGGCTGGACCCGTACCTTCTGAGCCCGCACAATTGCGTGACTTTCTCTCGCCCCCTGCACAGTCTCTGTGCGGGGGGCGATGATGTTCGGGCCGGGGACATCGGGTAATTTGGGCCAAAGCTCACTCAGACAGGCCCCACGATGTTCAACACAGCCACCCGTTACGGCGCGATTGCGCGTTTCTTTCACTGGACCATCGCGCTTCTGCTCCTGACCGATCTGGTGCTCGGCCTGATTGGTGAGAACACGCCGCGCAATGCCGAGACCGCGGGACAGTTGCAAACGCTTTACTCGGTGCACAAGACCATCGGCGTCTCTGTGTTGTTCCTGGCCGTGCTGCGGGTGATCTGGGCGCTGGTCCAGCCGAGGCCCGTGCCGGTGCATCCGGAGCGCAAGGCCGAGACGATCCTGGCCGAGACCATCCATTGGGCGCTCTATGGTGCGATCTTTGTCATGCCGCTGTCGGGCTGGGTGATCCATTCGGCGGAGAGCGGCTTTGCCCCGATCCTCTGGCCTTTTGGCCAGAACCTGCCTTTCGTGCCCAAATCCGACGAGATCGCCCATATGGCCGGTGCGGTACACGGGCTCTCGGCGCTGGTGATCTATGCCGCCGTGGCGCTGCATGTGGCGGGGGCGCTGAAACATGCGATCATCGACCGCGACGGGGTTCTGGCGCGCATGCTCTCGGGGGCCGAGGCCGGGACGCCGGAGCGTCACCGCTTTGCCGCTCTGCCGCCGCTTGCCGCTTTGGTGCTCTGGGGCGGTGTTCTGGCTTTTCCCTTTGTCGTGCCTCTGCCTGAAGGACCGGAAGCGATGGCGACCGCTGCCATGGAAACGCCGGTGGCGGAACTTGCCGCAGAACTGTCCGGCTGGATCGTGCAGGACGGCAGCCTGTCGATTTCTGTGAAACAGATGGGCGCGCCGGTCACCGGTTCCTTCGCCAACTGGACTGCGGCGATCGCCTATGACGAGGCCAGCGGCGTGGGTGAGGTTTCGGTCACCATCGACACGACATCGCTGACGCTCGGTTCGGTGACGCAACAGGCGCTTGGCGCAGAGTTCTTCAATGCCGAGGCCTATAAGACCGCGACTTTCGACGGGGAGATTTCGCGCCTCGATGGTGCCAGACATCAGGCGGTCGGAACCCTGACGCTCGTCGGTCAGACCGTGCCGGTGACGCTCGATTTCGATCTCACCATTGACGGCGAGACGGCGACCATGTCCGGAGGCACGACATTGGATCGACGCGATTTCGGCATGGGCGCGGGCTATGGAGACGAGGCCACGGTGGGGTTCGCGGTCGAAGTGGCGACGGAACTGACGGCGCAGCGGGCTGGCGACTAAGCAGACCCTTGGGATCAGGCCGTTCGGTTTGGAGCGAGGCGCATTTGCGGCGCACGCGCCGACGGGCTGACTGTGGGTTTCTGCCTGTACGTTTTCTGCCTGTGCGTTTCCTGCGCGTTTCGTGTTGCCAACCGGGCTTGGAGGGCCGCCGCTCCGGTGGCGCGAAACCGGTTCGGGGCCGGGACCGGCCGGAATTGGTCCGGTGTTGCTCTCAGAGGTGTCGCTTTCCGACCCCTGAGCAAGCTTGCGAATCGTTTCCGATGCGGCGACGCAGCGTTGCGAAATGCACCATGAATCCCGGAGACGGGACACCCTGTAAGCGATTTTTGGACCAAAACTCAGCATATTACAGGCAAAAAACCCGCCGACGCGACATAACAGACGCTTTTCCGAAAACCGTTCGCGGCCTATAGTTACGGAGGAAGACGCGCGCAGATTGATGCGCTCCCAAGGGGGGGAAGCGCGTGTAACAGGGAACCATAACCGGGCGAGACCCGGGACGCCACGAAAGAGGGGGACTTCATGATCCGGTCAGAGTTGATCCAGAAGATCGCAGACGAAAACCCGCATCTCTACCAACGGGACGTCGAGCGGATCGTGAACACGATCTTCGAAGAAATCATCGAGGCGATGGCCCGTGGCGACCGGGTCGAGCTGCGTGGTTTCGGCGCATTTTCCGTCAAGAAACGCGATGCCCGCATGGGTCGCAATCCGCGCACCGGCGAGGCCGTCCCGGTCGAGGAAAAACATGTGCCCTTCTTCAAGACCGGCAAGCTGTTGCGGGACCGGTTGAACGAGGAGTAAAGTCCTTGGGCGACTCGGGGCCCCGATTGTGCGGTCGCCCCGAAGACGCTCGATGACGACATGAGGACGGGCTTTCCATGCGATATATCCGCTATGCTTTTCTGGCCGTGCTGGCCTTGGTGCTTGTGACCGTGGCTCTGGCCAACCGGGATACGGTGACGCTCAATCTTCTGCCCGGGGAACTGGCGGTGTTGAGCGGCGTGAGCCTGTCTCTGACCCTGCCGCTCTTCGTGGTCATCTTTGGCGCGATTATTGCCGGGCTGCTGATCGGTTTCGTCTGGGAATGGATGCGTGAGTACAAGCATCGCTCCGCCGCCTCCGTGCACAAGCGCGAAAAAGACAAGCTGGCGCGCGAGGTTGACAAGCTCAAGGTGGACAAGGCGAAAAACGAAGGCGACGAGGTTCTCGCGCTCTTGGAGAACTGAGCTCTCTCGGTTAGACCCGGTCCCATGGATACACGCGTGAAAATCTGCGGGCTGAAAACGCCCGAGGCTGTTGCGACTGCTGTCGAGGCGGGGGCGCAATATCTGGGTTTTGTCTTTTTCCCGAAATCCCCCCGTCATGTGGAAATCTCGACCGCCCGCGATCTGGCGCTCGATGTGCCCGTGGGCGTGGCCAAGGTGGCGTTGGTGGTCAACGCAACCGATGCCGAGCTGGACCGGATCACCGGTGAGGTGCCGCTCGACATGTTGCAGCTTCATGGCAAGGAAAGCCCGGAACGCGTGGTGGAGATCCGCAGCCGCTACGGCCTGCCGGTGATGAAGGCGGTTGGCGTGGCGACAGCGGAAGACGTCCCCGCGCTCGACGCCTATGGCATGGTTTGCGATCAGCTCCTGGTCGACGCGAAAGCGCCGAAAGGCGCGGCGCTGCCGGGGGGCAACGGGCTGGCCTTTGACTGGAGGCTGATTTCCAAACGCGGCTGGAACCGTCCCTGGATGCTGGCCGGCGGGCTGACGCCGGAAAATGTCGTGCTGGCGATCCAGATGACCGGCGCGAAACAGGTGGATGTCTCGTCGGGTGTCGAAAGCGCGCCGGGCGTCAAAGACCCCGTCAGAATCCGCGCTTTCATCGAGGCCATTCGCGCCGCCTGAGCGGGAACTTCGGTGATTTTTGGAACCGCACGCCGCCAGCCATGCTTTACCGGCCCGGCGGGCTGCGATACACCATGGCGAACGCGCAAAGGAGCATCGCGATGAACGATCTTTTCAACTCCTTCATGAACGGTCCCGATGAAAAGGGCCGGTTCGGCATTTTCGGCGGGCGTTTCGTGTCCGAGACCCTGATGCCGCTGATCCTCTCTTTGGAAGAGGAGTATAACAAGGCCAAGGACGATCCGGAGTTCTGGGCCGAGATGCGCGATCTCTGGAAACACTATGTCGGCCGTCCGAGCCCGCTCTATTTCGCCGAGAAAATGACCGAGGAGCTGGGCGGCGCGAAGATCTATCTGAAGCGCGAAGAGCTCAACCACACCGGCGCGCATAAGATCAACAATGTGTTGGGCCAGATCCTTCTGGCGCGGCGCATGGGCAAGACGCGGATCATTGCCGAGACCGGCGCCGGTCAGCACGGCGTGGCCACCGCCACCGTCTGTGCCAAATTCGGTCTCGAATGCATCGTCTACATGGGCGCCACCGATGTGGAGCGGCAGAAACCCAATGTGTTCCGCATGGAGCTTCTGGGCGCCAAGGTGGTGCCGGTGGAGAGCGGTCGTGGCACGCTCAAGGATGCGATGAACGACGCGTTGCGCGATTGGGTGACCAATGTGCGCGATACCTTCTATTGCATCGGCACGGTGGCCGGCCCGCACCCCTATCCGGCAATGGTGCGCGATTACCAAGCGATTATTGGGCAAGAGACCCGTTGGCAGCTTGCCGAGCAAGAGGGCGAGGGCCGTCTGCCCGATACGCTCGTGGCCGCCGTCGGCGGTGGCTCCAACGCCATGGGCCTGTTCCATCCTTTCCTCGATGACGAGAGCGTCAACATCATCGGGGTCGAGGCCGGTGGTCACGGGGTCGATGACCGCATGGAACATTGCGCCTCGCTGACCGGCGGGCGTCCGGGCGTGCTGCACGGCAACCGCACCTATCTCTTGCAGGACGAAGACGGACAGATCCTCGAAGGTCACTCGATCTCCGCCGGTCTTGATTATCCCGGCATCGGGCCGGAGCACAGCTGGCTGCACGACATCGGGCGGGCGAAATATGTCTCGATCACCGACAAGGAAGCGCTCGAAGCCTTCCAGTTCTGCTGTCGTACAGAGGGGATCATCCCGGCGCTCGAGTCGAGCCATGCGGTGGCCCATGTGATGAAGATCGCCGGTGACCTGCCGAAGGATCATATCATCGTCATCAACCTGTCGGGGCGTGGCGACAAGGACATCTTTACCGTCGCGCGCCACCTGGGTGCCGATCTCGCCGGTGACGAGGGGCGCGACGCGGAATAATCCGATTTTCCGAATGAAGTCAAAGAGTCGTCCCGAAAGGGGCGGCTCTTTTTCATCTATAACCTAAGTTTAGTCCGATCCGGCAGGGGATTAAAGTGGGGTGGTTGTCACTCCGGTTGGTAGCTTTCAGGGCGCAGGCTGGTCAGCCTTGAAGGGCGCCATGCGAGAGGAGCCATCGGGGCTGCTCCCAGGGTGACCTGACCTTGAAAGGACTGATACATGCGTAAATTTCTTCTGAGCTCCGCCCTCGTCGTGGCCCTCTCTCCCGTTGCCGCCACGGCGGAACTGTCGACCCAGGAGATCGTGGACATGTTCCCTGGGGCACAGCGTATCGAAATCAAACGCGGCATCCGCGCGACCCGTGTCGAAGTCTATATGAATGGTGAAAAGCTCGAGACGAGCTTTGACAATGAGACCAATGAGCAGACACGTCGCGAGACCCGCCGGCTGGGCAATGCCGAGCTGAGCGCGCTGGAGGAGATGAACGCCAGTGCCGAGGATGACCTGTCCGGGGATGACGACAGCCGTGATGAGGGCAGCAGCTATGATCACGAGAGCGACGACAGCAGCGACGACCGCGATCATGAGAGCGACGACGGCAGCGATCACGACAGCCGTGATGACAGCAGCGATCATGACAGCGGGGATCGGGATGGTGGTGATCGCGATGGTGGCGATCATGACAGCCACGATGACGAGAGCGACGACTGATCGCGCTCGGACCGCAGCCTTTGTCCCGTCCCGGGGCAAAGCGCGGCGGGTGCCGATGCTCCCGCGCAGGGCGAGTTTGCCGGACAGGGCGGCATCGGTGCCCAGTCGCCTTTAAACAAAAGTTTACAGGTCGAATGGGTCCCAGAATCTGGCGGCTCTATCCCGGAGGTTTATTCCCAGAGGGTTTGGTCCGGGCGTAATATTGATCTTGTCCACCCCTGTCCCGGCCAATGTCATGAAGATGCGGCACGGGAGATCGGGGGAAGCGCCGTTCAGGGCGCGTGAGCAGAAGTGGTGACAGGCTGAGCGACAGGCATGGCACGGAAAGACATGGCACGGAAAGACGCGGCAAAGGACGCTTTCTTCTCTTGTCTTCGCTGGCGCCGCTCGGGACTTTCCCACAGGGCGCAGCCCCGCTTCCGGCTTTGACGGTCATTGAGGCGGTCGAGGCCGCGGGCTGTCAGGTTCTGTCCTGCCGTCTGGAGGCCAACAGGCTGACGCTTCAACTGCTTGAGGAGGGCGCGCTTTGGGGGCTGGTCTGCGATCTCGGAGACGGGCGCCTCGACGAGGTGAGTTTTATGCATGCTGTCAGGGGGCTGAGCCATGTGCATGGGGTTGCCTTGTCTGCTGCGATCCGGGCGGCGGAGGCCGAGGGCTACGAAGTGCTTTCGGCGGTCCTGCGTTCGGGCGGGACGAGCAGCCTGATCGTGCGGAAATACGGGACAGAACGGGTCGAGCTGTTGTTCCGCCATGACAGCGGGCAGATTCTGTACGGTCCGGAGTTCTATGGATCAGAGCTTTACGGCCATGAGATAAACGAGAAGGTGGCCTGAAAGGCCCCTCTCAAGACATACGGTGTTCCGCCCGCAAATGTGCGGCATCCAGTGCACGTCCTATCCCCCCAAAATGTGCCGTGGATGATCCGGGAGACCGTCAGGTTGGGCCATGGCATATTTCGCCATGGTCCTCCTAAGTTTTGGCGCGCTGGACAGGGGCATGTCCAACCCGCTAGGAGAGGCGCGGACAGTCGTCCGGGCTGTGATCGGACTGGGACTTGTGTGACAGGGCTTGTGTGACAGGGCGTGAGGCGCCCATGCCGGCGCGTGAAGAGGAGATGGTCAAAATGAGATGGGTGCTTGCCGTCTTTTGGCTTTTCGCCGGGACGATTGCGGCCTCGGCCGATACGACCGAGGAGATGATCGCGCGACTTCAGGCGCAAGGCTACAGCGAGATCACCACATCGCGCACCTGGCTCGGACGGGTGCGCATCGTGGCGCAGAGGCAAAGGGCCATGCGCGAGATCATTCTCGATCCCCGCAATGGCGCCATCCTGCGGGATTACATTGCTGAGACGACGGAAATCCGGCGCGATCCGAGTGCCGGCAGGGCGGAAGATGCGCGGCCCGAACATGTCCCGCCCCCGCGCAATCACGACGGTGCGGAGGACCGGGACAACGCCGCCCCGGCGCCGGAGCGTCCCGAGCGCGGCGCGAGTGATTAAGACGAAGCGATTAAGACGACGCGATCAGGCCCGAACGATCAGGCCAGAAGGATCTGCGCAGGGCGAGTTCGGCGCGCGATATCACGCCGACGCAGGGCGATTTGTGAAGTTCCGGGATGCAGAGCCGCCGAAAACCGTTTTAAACCGATGTGGCAGAACAATTGGGCTCTGCCCGCAGGGAGCGGTCGGCCATGCGTCGGTTTACACTTGGGGTGCTGTTTCTGGTTCAGGCAGCCTCGGCAATCTTCTTTGTCTCCGGCATTCTCCTGTCGGTCTTCGGCATCTATGTGAAGCCGATCAAATGGGAATTTCGGGAGGCGATGGAAATCGCCGCGGCCTTCAGCCTTGTCTTCGGCATGATCTATGGCGGCCAGGCGCTTCTCCGGGCGCAACGCGAAGCCGGACAGGCGCAGGACCGGCTCAGACGGATTTCGCGCGAGTTTTCCGAACTGATCGGCGAACGTTTCGAGCTCTGGGGGCTGACAGAGGCCGAGCGCGATGTGGCGATCCTCACGATCAAGGGCATGTCCGGGGCAGAGATCGCTGCCGCGCGCGGTGTCTCTGCCGGCACGATCAAGGCACAGAGCAATGCGATCTATCGCAAGGCGGATGTCAGCGGGCGGTCCGGGCTGTTGAGCCTGTTCCTCGACGATCTGATGGATGAGGACATCATGGAACGTCTGCGCAAGGCGGACTGATCCGCATGCTATTGCGGATCGGACGCATGGGTGCGGAGCACCTCGAGCGGCACAATCTCGAGCGCCTTTTGATGGGTCGCCTGCAGCGACACATCGGGTGCACAGCCCTCGTCATGGGCCTGCAGGAACCGTCCGGCACAAAGACACCAGTGATCGCCGGGTTTCAGCCCGGCAAACCCGTATTCCGGGCGGGGTGTCGACAGATCATTGCCGACATATTTCGAATAGGCCAGGAACTCCGCCGTCATCACCGCGCAGACCGTGTGCGAACCGATATCCTCGGCGCAGGTGTTGCAGGCGCCGTCGCGGAAATAGCCTGTCAGCGGCGCGGTGGAGCAGGGGGCGAGCACGCCGCCCAACACGTTCAGGGAAGGGGCCTTTTCCATCACAGTCTCCTTCAAACACTATCCCCGCTCAGAAGACCGGTGATGTCCAGTCGATCCAGCGGCCGTGGAAATCGAACCGCCCGAGATCGTGTTGCCGGCCCTCGGGCCAGAGGGTGAGCACCAGCTTGGCGCCGGGCCCCTGACCGTCGGCCTCCATGGCGAGACGCGCCAGCGGCGCCTCCTCGGTCGCACGGGCTCCTGCCTCGGCCAGAAGCGCTTCTCCGCGTGCCTGTGCCGCTGCCGGGAAATATTGCCATGCCACGGTATGATAGACGAGATGGGCCTGTCCGGCAAAGTCCTGGGACAGGCGTTGTTCGAGCCAGTCGATTGCATCGGCCTGAACGACGTGCGGCGGATGGTCTGCGGCGATGTCGAGCGCGGCGGAGATGCGCTGGAACCGTGCTCGCTGATCCGGCCAGATAAAGGACAGGAGCCGCAAGCGCTCGGCCACCGGATCGCGGGGGCTCAGATCGACGCCCTGTCGATCCGTCACCCGAAACCCATGTGGCGCGGGGGCGGGGCTCCGCCACTCCGGCGTCAGCACCACGGCGCTGTCTGTGGGGCCGAAATCGCCATTTGAGGCCTTTAGGTGAAACCGGTCAAAATTCAGATTGAGCCCGGCGCTCGCCCCGAGTTCCGACAGCACGAGCGGCAGATCGAGGTGCGCGGCGAGTGCATCGGCCCCGAGGATCAGCGCGCTGGCACGGGCGACCTCGTTGGTCTGCGGCGCATCGTTCAGACGCTGGTCGAGATAGGCCTCGTGCCGGGCGATGGCGGCACAGGCGGCCTGCCAGAGGCGCTCCGGCTCCGGCAGCGGATGCGGCGGGTAGAGCGCGCCAAGATCCGCATCCACCCCTTCAAGCACCAACCCGTGCAGCGCGCCCGCGAGTCGCAAGGGGACGGAGGCGCCGTTGCTGGAGATATCGCCGGGCCATGTGGCAATGCGGGCGCCAATGGGGCCTGCGGGCAGGCCGAACCGGGCAAACCCTTCGAGAAGCATGGCGGTGAAAGGCGAGCCGAGGTTCTGGCAGGAGCGGACCTGCGCTTCGAACGCGTCTTGCCAGCTCATTGAAACTTGTCTCGCAGTCTTTCGAGCGGCGAGCGGCTGTCTTTCGCCGGCGTTTCGGGGGGCGTGGAAGCCTGTTTCGCGTCTGTCAGTTTCGCCTCGGCCTGCTTCGTCTCAGTCTGGGCCTTGGGGGCTTTCGTCCCCGTCGAGCTGCGCGGCGGCGCTGTGCGCAGCGCCACCGCATTGGCGAATTTCGCCGCCTCTCCCTCGGCCAGCGCGGGCGCACCATCGGAACAGCCACGGATCACATCGTCGAGCCAGTCCTGATCGGCCTTGGCGAAATCCGAGAGCACATAGGGCGCCACCCGGTCCTTGTGTCCGGGGTGGCCAATGCCGAGGCGCACCCGGTCATAGTCGGCGCCGATATGCTGATGGATCGAGCGCAGCCCGTTGTGCCCGGCATGCCCGCCGCCCGATTTCACCCGCACCTTGCCCGGCGCCAGATCCAGCTCGTCGTGGAACACCACCACGTCTTCGGGGGTGAGCTTGTAAAACCGCATCGCCTCACCGACCGCCTGGCCCGACAGGTTCATGAAGGTCACGGGTTTCAGCAGGATCACCTTTTCCCGACCGAGACGGCCCTCACAGAGCTGGCCCTGAAATTTGCCGCGCCAGGGCGCGAAGCTGTGATCATAGGCGATCCGGTCCAGCACCATGAAGCCGATATTGTGGCGGTTTTTCTCGTATTTTGCGCCCGGATTCCCGAGGCCGACAAACAAACGCATGGGCGGTCTCCTTTGCAGGAACACCTAGCCTGTTACAGGGTGATTTGCGAGTCCTGCGACATGCGAAACGCGTTGAAACCGGCGACATGATCGGTGTTGATGCAATCGACGCCCCAATCGCGGATGCGGGCAAACAGAGCCGGATCGTTGCGCTCGCTATAGACCTGGGTCTTCAGCCCTGCCGCTTGCGCCGCCCGGACGTTTTACAATGTGAAATCATGATGGGCGTGGCCTTCCTGGTCGAAGAACTCGACGATGGCGGCATTGTATTTCTCGATCGCGGCTTCGGCGTTGCCCTCGCGCCGCCAATGTACCATCTGCCGCACCTCCGGGGCATAGCGCAGCATGTCGAGATGCATTTCTTCGGAAAAGGAACAGGTGTAGCATTGCGACGCGATGTCGAGCTGGCGAATGAGCCGGGCAATGGCGGCGCAATCGGCCCATTTCACTTCGATATAGAATTGCGCGCGGGTTTTGTAGCGCTCGAAGAACGCCTCGAGACGCGGCAGGCGCAGCCCTTCGAACCGCGGCGCGAACCAACTGCCGGCATCCAGCGCGTCAAGCTCGGTCGATGTCAGCTCGGCGATGAGGCCGCTGCCGTCGGTGGTGCGATCCACGCTGTCGTCATGCAGCACATAGAGCACGCCGTCGTGCGACTGGCGGACATCGAATTCGAGAATCTCGCCCCCCTGCGCCAGCGCCGCGTCAAACGCGGGAAAGGTGTTCTCGGGAGCGGTGAAACGGGCGCCACGGTGGCAGGAAATCAGTGTCATGCGGGCAGGCTAGGGCCGTTTCATGACAGGGCGATAACGAGGGGCGCGCAGGCCATCGTCTCGCGAAAGAAAAACGCGGGGTCCTGAGACCCCGCGTTTCAAATTTTCGAACCGGTCGAAAACCGTGCTGAGGATTATTCCTCGGCTGCGGCCTCTTCGGTCTCTTCCTCGTCGGCGCCGCCGCCCAAACCGGCCGGAGCGGTGATGTTGGCAATCACGAAGTCACGCTCGATGACCGGCTTCACGCCAGCGGGCAGTTTGACGTCGGAGATGTGGTACACATCGCCGATGTTGCCGCCGGTGATGTCCAGCTCGATGTGGTCCGGAATGTCGGACGCGGTCACGATCAGCTCGACGTCGGAGCGCACGTGGGTCACGACACCGCCGCGTTTGATGCCCGGGGCAGCTTCTTCGCCGGTGATCACGACCGGGATGAAGAGGTTGACGCGGGAGTTGCGGTGCAGACGCATGAAATCGACATGGGTCGGCAGGTCTTTCACAACGTCACGCTGCACGCCGCGGCAGATCACGCGGACGTCGTCATGGCCTTCAACCTTGAGGTTGAACAGCGTCGACAGGAAACGGCCGGCTTTCAGGCGCTTCAGCAGCTCGTTGAATTTGATGTTGATCGGAAGCGGCTCTTTGTCATCGCCGTAAACGATCCCCGGAACCAGACCGTCGCGACGTGCCTGACGAGCGGCGCCCTTGCCTGTCCCCGTACGTTCCAAGGCAATAAGATCAGGAATCTCACCAGCCATTTTTGAATTCTCCATAATAAGGGCGGGACTCCTCCAAGGCTGTAGTCCCGCGTGAAGCCGTGCCCATACACGGGAATCGCTGAAATGGGAAGGGCCATTCGCGATTTGAGCGCGGATCGCCGACCCGGCTTTGCGTTTATTCGCTCTATACGGGCGAAGGGCATCGGCGTAGCGTTCGCCAAAGCGCTTTGGCTATGGCGTCGGACTGGCTCGTCGGGTTGGCATGTCGGGCGGGCACATTGGACTGGCGCGGGGCGGGCAGTGTCGAACGGGAGGTCGCATATGTCAGGTAACATCTCGAACGGGATCTTCGGCGGGTTCGCAAGAGCTGTGGCGATGTCGCGCGCGCCCTTCATGGCGCTTGGCGGCACCGGCGTGGTCTGGGGCGCTTTCGCCACCATGGTGCCGGCCTTGAAGGCCCAGACCGGGGCGACGGATGCGCAATTCGGTCTGGCGCTCCTGGGCTCGGCCACCGGTGGCATGATCGCCATGTATCTTGCCCCCTATCTGCTGGCGCTGTTCAAACATCGCACCCTGCCGATCCTCGCCGTTTTCGCAGCGATGATGCTGCAGATCCCGCTGCTGGTCTCCGCGCCCTGGCATCTCTTTCCGATGATGGTGGCAATCGGCCTTGCGGTGGCCAGTTTCGACATCGGTGCGAATCTGCGGATTTCCCAGCTCGAGGCGCAGAGCGGTCTGCATCTGATGAATATCAACCATGCGAATTTCTCGCTGTTTCTCGGCATCGCGGCCATTCTCACCGGGCTGATGCGCGGTGTCGGATGGGGCATCCCGCAGGTCTTTCCGCTGATCGGCGTGATCCTGTTGGGCTTTGCCTGGCTCTGTCGTGAAGAGAAAGAGCCCGCCGAGGTGGAGAGCGAAGAGGACAGTGCCGCGCCGGCGCGCCTGCCCTGGGCGGCGATCCTGCCGGTGGCGGTGATGCTCTTCGTCTCCTTCATGGGGGAAAACGCGATCGAGAGCTGGTCGGCGCTGTTTCTCGAGCGCGAGCTCGGCGGCGCGCCGGGACAGGGTGGCTTCGGCCCGGCCATGCTCGGTTTCATCATGTTCATCTTCCGGCTGATGGGGCAGGTGACGACCCAGCGTTTCGGCGAGGCCCGTGTGGTGCTGTTCTCCGGCGTGATGGGGGTGATCGGCGCCCTGACCCTGTCGCAATCGATGACGCAGGCGGTGGCGCTGCTGGGCATTGCGCTCACCGCGATCGGCATGGCGGTGATCGTGCCCACCGCCACCTCGCTTCTCGGCAAACATGTGCATAAGCGTCATCGCAGCTTTGCCGTCTCGCGGGCCTGGATGATCGGCTTTGCCGGCTTCTTCGTCGGCCCTTCCGTGATCGGCCTGATCTCGGAGAGCTACGGGCTGCGCATAGCGTTCCTGTTCGTGGCCGCCATGGTCGCGCTGATCATTCCAGCCGTCTGGCGGCTGGAGCGGGCCGGACCCGCTCCGAAGACCTGAGCCTCAGGCCCAGCGGCCGGTGAAATCCTCCGGCACCAGAACCACGTCGCGGTCGAGATCCTCGACCGACTTGCGGCCGCAGAGCGCCATGGAGATGTCGAGTTCCTTGTGGATCACCTCGAGCGCCTTGGTCACACCCTGCTCGCCCATGGCGCCGAGACCGTGGATGAAGGCCCGGCCGATGAACGTGCCTTTTGCCCCCATGGCCAGCGCTTTCAACACGTCCTGACCGGAGCGGATTCCGCTGTCGAGATGCACCTCGACCTGATCGCCCACCGCGTCCATGATCGCCGGCAGCATCCTGATCGAAGACAGCGCCCCGTCAAGCTGGCGCCCGCCGTGGTTCGACACCACGATGGCGTCGCAGCCGGTCTTGGCGGCCATGATGGCGTCCTCGGGCTCCATCACGCCCTTGAGAATGAGCGGCCCGCCCCACATCTCCTTGATCGCTTCGATCTTGCCCCAGTCGAGCCGCGGGTCGAATTGCTCGGCGGTCCATTTGAACAGCGATGAGGGATCGTCCACATCTTTCGCGTGGCCGATGATATTGCCAAAGCCGCGGCGTTTGGTGCCGAGCATCTCCAGCCCCCATGTCCATTTCGTCGCCAGATCGGCGAGCACGGCGGGGGTGAGCTTGGGCGGGGCGGAGAGACCGTTTTTCAGATCCTTGTGGCGTTGGCCGAGGATTTGCAGATCGAGCGTCAGCACCAAGGCCGAACAGCCCGCATCTTTGGCGCGCTGGATGATATTTTTTAGAAACTCCTGATCGCGCATCACATAGAGCTGAAACCAGAAGGGGTTCGTGGTGTGCTCTGCGACATCTTCGATCGAGCAGATCGACATGGTCGAAAGCGTGAAGGGCACGCCGAATTTTTCCGCCGCTTTCGCCGCCTTGATCTCGCCATCGGCGCGCTGCATGCCGGTGAGGCCGACGGGCGCCAGCGCAACCGGCATGGCCACGTCCTGGCCGATCATCTGGGTCGCGGTGGAGCGCCCCTCCATATCGACGGCCACGCGTTGGCGCAGACGGATCTGATCGAAATCCGTGGTGTTCTCGCGAAAGGTCTGCTCGGTCCAGGACCCGCTTTCGCAATAGTCATAGAACATCTTCGGCGTGCGTTTTCTATGCAGCCGTTTCAGATCGTCGATATTGGTGATGACGGGCATGGCACCTCTTCCTGTCGAATTGGTTCTAATAGCGAACCAATTCGCACATATTCGCGGTGCGGCCAAGGCTGAAATTCAGCGAGGCTCGCCCGCAGTGCTATTGGCCTCACAGCGCCATGAAAATCGCGAGCGTGTCGTCCAGCTCGCGGTCGAGATAGGCAATGCCCAAGGACAGTTCGATGAGCCTGCGCCGCATCTCGTCCTCATCGCGGGTCTCTGCCACGCTGCTCAGGAGCGGTTCGATGCCGTTCCAGTCCTGCCATGCGGTGAGGTTGGCCAATTCCAACTCCTCGCTCACGGCGATCACGGCCCGGGTCGGCTGTACGAAGGTCAGATCAAAACTGTTCCGGTCAAAGGCCGCGATATGGCCGGTAAGGTTCTCAATATGAGGCCCGGCCTGATCCGCGGCGGCGAGGTGGATGAAACAGGCGGACTGCCCCGCCTGCTGCAACAGCCGGTTCTGACTGCTGGCGGTGGCGATCACCCGGTTGCGTTCCAACTGCTCCGGGCTGCTGTCGACCGAGGTTTTCAATTCCAGCGACTGGGTGACATTGCGCAACAGCTTTTCCAGCGATCCGGCCTTGAAGCCGAGTTTGAGCACATCCTTGTCGCTCAGCCCCTCGTCGGAGAGAAAGGCCGTGATCTTCTTGTCCAAGCCTTTCCAGACCATCTCGACCGAGCCCATCTGGGTGCGGATATTGCCATTGCTGATCGCGGGGATGCCGCGGCTCTCATCGCCATTCACGAGCCCCTGCAGGGTCGCGGCGATTTCATCGCGGGTGGTCTCCAGCTCGCGACGGTTTTGCGCCGTGTCGATCCCGGATTGAACGAAACAGATGTTGCGCACCAGACGATGGCCGAGCGCGGCCTGCCGCCCGAGCAGCTGGATTTGCCGGGCATAGATCTGATCCGTGTCTTGCGCGGTTTCAGAGGCGCCGAGCGTTTGCGGCAGTGCGTTCAGGGACAGGAACAGAGCGAAGAGAAGAAAATATCTGTAAGAATATCTGGGCATGACGGTCTCGATTTGTGCGTTTTTCTCACGCTTTTCGAGAGGTCTTGCCAGACTATGAATAGAGACGGAGATTGTTAAAAAGCCCGCTATTTCGCGGGCTTTTCAGGTGTCTGTGCTCAGGAAGTGATCAGGTGGCCCCGATCAGCCGTTCCTGCTCAGCCGTTCCAGGGCTTGTCTTCGCCGCCCAGACCGCCGATCTGCATGCGCGTCGGCAGGCCGATCTTGTCGAGGATGGTGAAGAACGGTTTCGGGTCGAGCTCCTCGACGTTCTTCATCGTGCCGGCATCCCAGTCGCCGGAGGCGATCAGCATGGCGGCGGCCACGGGCGGCACGCCGGCGGTGTAGCTGATGCCCTGCGAGCCGACCTCGTTATAGGCCTCCTTGTGATCGGCGACATTGTAGACGAAGACCTCGAAATCCTCGCCATCCTTGGTGCCTTTCACCAGATCGCCGATACAGGTCTTGCCCTCGTAATTCGGGGCGAGGCTGGACGGGTCGGGCAGCACGGCTTTCACGACCTTGAGCGGCACGACCTCTTGCCCTTCGGCGGTTTTCACCGGCTGCTCGGAGAGAAGCCCGAGGTTTTGCAGCACGGTGAAGACATTGATGTAATGCTCGCCAAAGCCCATCCAGAACCGCACATCGGCCTGCGGGTAATTGGTCGCGAGGCTATGCACCTCGTCATGGCCCGACTGATAGGCGCGCTGGGTGCCGACCACCGGCAGATCCCAGTCATGCCCGGTCTCGAACATCTTCTTCTCTTTCCACTGCTGGTCTTCCCAGTAGTAGACGACGCCGGTGAATTCGCGGAAGTTGATCTCCGGATCGAAATTCGTGGCGAAGTACTTGCCGTGGGAGCCTGCGTTGATGTCGACGATGTCGATGGATTTCACCTCGTCCATCATGTCGATGGCAAAGCGCGCGAAGGCGTTCACAACGCCCGGATCGAACCCGGCGCCGAGGATCGCGGTCACGCCCTTCTCGGCACAAAGATCGCGTTTCTTCCACTCGTAATTGCCGTACCAGGGCGGGGTCTCGCAGATCTTGGTCGGATCCTCGTGAATCGCCGTGTCGATATAGGCCGCACCCGTGTCGATACAGGCGTCGAGCACCGTCATGTTGACGAAGGCCGAGCCGACATTGATCACGATCTGCGCGCCGGTCTCGCGAATGAGCGCGGCCACGGCCCCGCTGTCCATCGCGTCGACCTGATGGGCTTTCAGAACGCCCTGTTGTTTCATCGCGGCCTTCTCACGGACCGACTCAAGGATCGCTTCGCATTTCGAGAGCGTCCGGCTGGCGATATGGATATCGCCGAGCACATCGTTGTTTTGCGCGCATTTATGCGCGACGACCTGAGCGACGCCACCGGCGCCGATGATGAGAACGTTCCGTTTCAACGGTAGGGACCCCCTTATCGTTTCGTGGGTGAGGTGTGAGGACGCTCAGCCGAGCGCCTTGAGGAAATCGTCATAGCCGAAGTCGCGCACGACATGTTCGGTCCCGTCCAATTCGCGGATTGCGATGGCGGGCATTTTAACGCCATTGAACCAGTTCTTTTTGACCATTGTGTAACCGGCGGCGTCGTCGATGGTGACACGGTCGCCGATTTCGAGCTCTTTGTCGAATCTGGCGTCCCCGAAAATATCCCCGGCGAGGCAGGTCTTGCCGGCGATCTGATACTCATGTGTGCCGTTTTGCGGCAGCTTGGCGGTCTCGCGGTAGATCAACAGGTCGAGCATATGCGCCTCGATGGAACTGTCGACCACGGCGACCTTTTTACCGTTGTCGATGATGTCCAGGACCGAAACTTCCAACGTTGCGGATTTGGTGATCGAGGCCTCGCCGGGCTCCAGATAGACCTGCACGCCCATGGCGTCGGAGAAGGCCTTGAGCCGGTCGGCGAGTTTTTCGATCGGGTAGCCCTCGCCGGTAAAGTGAATGCCGCCGCCGAGGCTGATCCAGTCGAGACGCTTGAGGAAGCTGCCGAATTCCCCCTCGATACGGGTGAGTTGATCCGAGAACAGCTCGAAATTGCTGTTCTCGCAATTGTAATGGATCATCACGCCGTTGATGCGGTCCTCGGCCATCTCAAGACGTGCCATGTCCCATTCGCCCAGCCTCGAGTAGGGCCGCGCCGGGTCGGCGAGGTCAAACCCGGAGGTCGAAAACCGCGGATTGAGCCGCAGGCCGGTGGCGATGCCCTTGGCCTTGTCGCCAAACCGGTCGAGCTGCCCGAGCGAGTTGAAGATGATCTTGTCGGCGTAGCTCACCGCCTCGTCGATTTCGTGATCGGCCCAGCCCACGGAATAGGCATGGGTCTCACGGCCGAATTTTTCCTTGCCCAAGCGCAGCTCATAGAGCGACGACGATGTCGTCCCGTCCATATAGTCGCGCATGAAGTCGAACACCGGCCAGGTCGAGAAACACTTGAGCGCGAGCAAGGCCTTGGCGCCGGAGTTTTCCCGAAGCCAGGCGATCTTTTCCATGTTCGGCAGAAGCTTTGCCTTGTCGATCAGGTAGTAAGGCGTCTGGATCATCTCGGTCCCTCCTGCGGGCAAAGGATCGGTCTTGGCCGCACTTAGGGCGATTCATCCCCGAGGGGCAAGTCTCTTGCCGGTGCTTTTGCCGGGGAAATCCGTCAGCCGAGCGCCTGAAACACGGCGCGCAGCTGGTCCTGCGTCGGTTTCGGCCCCTGTCCCGTCACATACATGAGCATGATGCCGTCGACGAGGCCGGCACATGTGTCGATCTTCTCCGGGCTGCTCTGTTTCGCGACAAGTTCGAGAAAGAACTCGATCGGGCGGCGGGCGGCGCGGGTGAGCATGTCACCGACCCCGGCAAGCTCTTCGCGACGCGCGCTCGCCAGCGTCAGCTCGATGCGTGCCAGATAGAGATCCTGCGCGGTCTCGGCATAGCTCACCACCTCTTCACCGACAAAGGCGATCCCGGCCTCCATGCCGTCGCGGGCGACATGTTCGGCGAAGCCCAGCTGTAATGCGTCGCAATCCTTGCCCAGCAAATCCCCCAGGTGTTCCGCCGCGGCCGTCAACAGTGCGGCTTTCTTGGCGAAATAATAGCTTGTCGAGCCCTGCGGCAGGCCCGCCGCCAGATCGACGGCGCGATGCGTGACCCCGTCGAGCCCGGCGCGCGCAAGCTGGGTGATTGTCGCGTCGAGGATCGCGGTTCTGCGTTGTTGTTTTTCCATCATCGTTTTTCCGCCGTCGTTTTCCTGCCCTCGTTTTCCTGCCGAGGTTTTCACGTTGTGAGGTGAACTCTACATATGTAGAGTTTTTCCATACATATGATTCTTCCTTCAAGACGAAAGACCTGAATTATGACCGATACCATGACACGGATGAACCCCAAAGGCCTGCCGGATGCGGCGGCGCTTGGATATTCTCAGATTTCCATCCTGGAGAGCTCCGGCCGCGTCGCCTATGTCTCTGGCCAGGTGGCCTGGCGCGCCGATGGGGCGGAGGTGCCCGAGAGCCTCGCCGAGCAGACCGCCATCGCCGCCGCCAATGCCCAGACCGCGCTCGATGCGCTGGGCGCCACGCCCGAGGATATTGCGATTTTGCGCTGTTTTGTCGTGGGACTGTCGCCCGAGGCGATGGAAGAGGCCTATCCGCCGCTGATGTCCTTCCTGAACGGGGCGCAGCCGTCTTTGACCGGGATCGGTGTCGCGGCGCTGGCGGCGCCGGATCTCAAGATCGAACTGGAAATGACCGTCCGGCTGCCGGCATAACGTCGGCAGCCCGGAAAGGGGCGCAACGTCTTCAGGCGTCACGGGCGGGGTTACGCCCGGTGCGCCCCGTCCGACAGGGATTTCACATAGGCTGCGATCTCTTCGACCGACTTGCCCTGTGCGATCTCGCTGACGATGGCGGAGCCGACGACGGTGCCATCGGCCACGGCGGCGATTTCCTCGGCCTTCTCCGGCGTGCGCACACCAAAGCCGACGATCACCGGCAGATCGGTCTTGGCCTTGATCCGGGCGACTTCCGGCGCGACATCGGCGCCCGACGCGGCGGCGGCGCCGGTGGTTCCGGTCACCGAGACGTAATAGACGAAGCCCGAGGTGTTTTCCAAAACCTTCGGCAGGCGTTTGTCATCGGTCGTCGGCGTCGCCAGACGGATGAAATTCATCCCGGCCTGCTGCGCCGGGATGCAGAGCTCGTCGTCTTCCTCGGGCGGCAGGTCGACGATGATCAGCCCGTCGATCCCGGCCTCGACCGCGTCTTTCAGGAACCGGTCGACTCCGCGCGAATAGATCGGGTTGTAATAGCCCATCAGCACGATCGGGGTGCTGTCGTCGGTCTTGCGGAACGCGGCGGCGAGATCGAGGGTCTTTTGCAGGGTCATGCTCTGATCCAAGGCGCGCTGACCGGCAAGCTGAATGGTCGGGCCATCGGCCATCGGATCGGTGAAGGGCAGGCCCAGCTCGATGATGTCGACGCCAGCACCCGGCAGGGCCTTGACGATTTCCAGCGATTTCGCCTCATCGGGATCGCCCGCCATGACATAGGCGACAAAGGCCTTTTTGCCGGCGGCTTTCAGCTCGGTGAATTTGTCGTCGATCCGTGTCATTGAGGCGCTCCCCTTCATGGTCCCGGTGAGGGTCCCAGAGGAAGTGCCCGAAATTGCCGTCCAGCGCAAGGGGCGAGCAAGCCGCCGGAGCGGTCAGCCTTGTGCCGGTGCGGTCATGATGATCCAGCTGGTGCCGAATTGATCGGTGCACATGCCGAAGCCCGGCGAAAAGAAGGTTGCGCCATACTCCATCTTGATCGTGCCACCCTCGATCAGCGCCGCAAAGATACGCCGGCCATCGGCGACGCTTTTGGCCTCAACCGAGACGGACACGGAGGATTGCGGCAGGGCCGACATATGGGGCGGATAGTCCGAGGCCATGAGATCGCCATAGGGCGACATCAGCGCGCTGTGCATCACCGCCTCGGAGGTGTCATAGCCCTCTGGCGCATCGGGCATCTGTTTGTAGCGCATCAGGTCGAGATCGCCGCCGAGCACTTGTTGATAATAGTGCATCGCCGCTTCGCACTGGCCTTCGAAATGCAGATATGGGGTGATCATGACAGCCTCCCTTTTGTCGTTTCCTCGGGCGTTTCCTGCATTCATGCTACGCCCGCGGCACGATTCCCGCCAAGCGCGCCCTTGCGCGCGTGGCATTTGCCGCTTATTCACGCGGGCGACTTTCAGATCAAAGGAGGCCGGCATGGGCTTCAAAATGGGTATCGTCGGTCTGCCGAATGTCGGCAAATCGACGCTCTTCAACGCGCTCACGAAAACCGCCGCCGCGCAGGCGGCGAACTTCCCGTTCTGCACCATCGAACCCAATGTGGGTGACGTGGCCGTGCCCGATCCGCGGCTCGACCAGTTGGCGGAGATCGCGGGCTCGAAAACCATCATCCCGACGCGGATGTCCTTTGTCGATATCGCCGGTCTGGTGAAAGGGGCGTCCAAGGGCGAGGGGCTCGGCAACCAGTTCCTGGCCAATATTCGCGAATGCGACGCCATCGCCCATGTGGTGCGCTGTTTCGAAGACGGTGACGTGACCCATGTCGAGGGCCGGGTCGATCCGGTCGACGATGCCCAGGTGATCGAGCTCGAACTGATGTTCGCCGATCTCGAAAGCATTGCCAAACGCCGCGCCAACCTGGTGCGCAAAATCAAGGGCAATGACAAGGAAGCCAAGCTGCAGGACGAGCTATTGGCCCGGGCGCAGGAAGCCTTGGAGAATGACAAGCCGGCGCGCACGGTCGAGGTCACCGACGAAGAGCGCAAGCAATGGAACATGCTGCAGCTTTTGACGCAAAAGCCGATCTTGTACGTCTGCAACGTCGAGGAAGAGAATGCCGCCAAGGGCAATGCCCATTCCGCTGCGGTCGCCAAGATGGCCGAGGAACAGGGCGCGGGCACGGTGGTGATCTCCGCCAAGATCGAGGAAGAGATTTCCCAGCTTGACGGTGATGAGGCCGAAATGTTCCTCGAAGAACTGGGCTTGCACGAGGCCGGTCTCGACCGTCTCATTCGCGCGGGTTACGAGCTTTTGCATCTCGAGACCTATTTCACCGTCGGTCCGAAAGAGGCGCGCGCCTGGACCATCACCAAAGGCACCGCCGCGCCGCAGGCCGCCGGCGTGATCCATGGTGACTTTGAGCGTGGCTTCATCCGCGCCGAGACCATCGCATTCGACGATTTCATCGCCTGCAAGGGCGAGACGGGCGCCAAGGAAGCCGGCAAGATGCGCGCCGAGGGCAAGAGCTACATCGTGCAGGACGGCGATGTGATGCACTTCCTGTTCAACACCTGAGTTCAGGTGATCTTCAGATATTTAAAAGTCGCTCCGAAAGGGGCGGCTTTTTTTGTTTGCAGGCGGGAGGGTGTGTTGAAGGTGGGGTTAAGCGCTCGGCGGAGATCCCGCCTCTCGGCGCGGAACAAGGCGAAGCCGCCGCGCCTGCGCCTGCCCGTGTCACGTCAAAGGCGTGCTTTCAGCACGACCGGGCTGGCGCATTGCACCGGCGCACAACAGATTGAGCTTTCGCGGGTTTGGTTGGGATAAAACGATGACCTCGCAGGTTCGAGCGCCATCCCACGGGCAGGCTTATCACGGCTCAGCGCTTGATCGGCAAGGGCAGCAGGCTCCCGCAAAGCCGACAGGATTTCTGCCCGCACCTCGTGCGTCTCACATCAGCTTGCGCATCATTTTGAGCGCGCGTTTGCGCCAGCCTTTGAACGGCGGTTCCGCCAGTGCCATGCCGTTCCATTTCGCCTGCCGCACCACGGGTTTCAGATGCGAGAACGTCTCGAACCCGTAGCGGCCATGGTAACGCCCCTGGCCGGAAGCGCCGACGCCGCCGAAGGGCAGCGAGCCAAAGCCGACATGGATCGCCGTGTCATTCACCGTCACCCCGCCCGACAGCGAGCGGGCGAGCCAGAGATCCTGCTCCGCGCGCTCCTCGGCAAAGACATAGAGCGCCAGCGGGTGATCGCGGCCGGCCACAAATTCCAGCGCCTCCTTCGGATCGTCATAGGGGATGAGCGGCAGGACGGGGCCGAAGATTTCCTCCTGCATCAGCGCGATGTCCTGCGGCGGGTCGAGCACCAGGGTGGGGGCGAATTTGCGGGTGTTGCCAGCCTCGCCCTCGAGCCGGAAAATCTTCGCTCCGCGTTCCTCGGCCTCTTTCACCATCGCGTTCAGCCGCGCCAGGTGACGGTCCGAGACGACGGCGGCGTAATCCGCGCTCTCCGGTCCGTCAGGGAAGAAATGCATGAAAGCCCCCATGATCGCATCCGACATGGGCAGCATTTTCTTGCGCGGCACCAAGACGTAATCCGGCGCGACACAGACCTGGCCGGCATTCATCGCCTTACCCCAGGCGATCCGCCGTCCGGCGCGGTCGAGATCGGCGCTGGGCATGACGACGGCGGGGCTCTTGCCGCCAAGCTCCAGAGTGACGGGGGTGAGGTTCTTCGCCGCGGCCTCGGCGACCTTGCGGCCCACGCCGGTCGAGCCGGTGAAGAACAGATGATCAAAGGGCAGGGCGGAGAAGGCCGCGGCCACCTCCGGTCCGCCCAGAACGGTGGCGACCTCTTCCTCGGTAAAGGCATCCTCGATCAGGCTGGCCAGTTCCTCGGAGGTGCGCGGGGTGAGTTCCGAGGGTTTCAGGATCACCCGGTTGCCTGCGGCAAGCGCTGCGACCATCGGCGCCAGCGCCAGCTGCACCGGAAAGTTCCAGGGCGAGATGATGCCCACCACGCCGAGCGGTTGCGGATGAGTCTCGGCCCGGGCCGGCTTGTAGATCAGCGGCACAGGTGCGCGCCGGATCTTCATCCAGCGTTTCAGATGGCGCTTGGCATGGCGGATCTCGCCCAGCACCAGATCGACATCATAGACCCTGCTTTCGATGTCCGGCCGGTAAGAGAAATCCTCGGAGATGGCCGCGATCAGACGCGGTTCCGAGGCGAGAAGCGCGTTGGTCAGCCGCTCGAGCCGGTCCAGCCGGGTCTCGAGCTCGACCACCGGGGAAAGGCGCTGTGCCGCCTGCTGGTGCGCCAAAATATCCTTGAGTGCTTGTGTCATGCCCGCCTCCCGCGTGTTTCCGGCATTGAGCCAGAAAAACGCGGCAAGAGAAAGGCCAGCCGTTCAGATGTCGATCAGAATGGACGCAGCGTCTGGCCCAGCAGCATCCGGCACAAAGTGGCGCGGACGCCGTTGCGCGAGGGTTCCCAGAGGCAGCCCAGGACAAAGGAAAGCGGTCGTATCTCGGTCATCTCTCAGGTCCCCACATCGCCTGATCTCCAAATCACGCGGTCGTGATATGGGGGGAATGTCTCGTTTGCGTGACAGGGGATTTCAGGATTTGTGACATTGCGGGCAGAACTGGTGCATCGCATGGTCATGATCGAGGTGGGCGGTGCGTGCCGGATTTGCCGCAAGTTCACAAAGTTTGCCCGCAGGCTCTGGCAGCAGGCAAGGGCTTCCTCTACCACTCTGTTTGAGGCAAACTCGCCGCAAGCCACTGGCGTATAGGAGAGATCATGAAGATTGCGATTGCAGGTATTGGCTATGTCGGCCTGTCGAATGCGGTGTTGCTGTCCCAGAATCACGAGGTGACGGCGGTGGATATTTCCGAAGATCGGGTGGCGATGCTCAACGCGCGCAAGAGCCCGATCGTCGATGCCGAGCTCGAGGATTTTCTGGCGCATAAGGAACTGAACCTGACCGCGACGACGGACGGGGATGCGGCCTATAAGGACGCGGATTTCGTCATTGTCGCCACGCCCACGAATTACGATACCGCAACGCATTATTTCGACACCTCCTCGGTGGAAAAGGTCATCTTGCAGGTGATCCATGAGAACGAGCACGCGACCATCGTGATCAAATCGACCATTCCGGTCGGCTTCGTGACCCGCATCCGCGAGGAATTCGACACCGATCAGGTGATCTTCTCGCCGGAATTCCTGCGCGAAGGCCGCGCGCTTTACGACAACCTGCATCCCTCAAGGATCATCGTCGGCGAGCGCAGCGCGCGGGCGGAGACCTTTGCCAACCTGCTGCTCGAAGGCGCGCAGGACAAGGATGTGCCGGTGCTGTTCACCGATGCGGACGAGGCGGAGGCGATCAAGCTTTTCGCCAACACCTATCTCGCGATGCGGGTGGCGTTTTTCAACGAGCTCGACAGCTACGCGATGTCGCGCGGCATGGACACACGCCAGATCATCGACGGTGTCTCGCTCGATCCGCGGATCGGCAATCACTACAACAACCCATCCTTCGGCTATGGCGGCTATTGCCTGCCGAAAGACACCAAACAGCTCCTTGCGAACTATTCCGAAGTGCCGCAGAACCTGATTGCCGCCATCGTCGACACCAATCACACGCGCAAGGATTTCCTCGCCGATCAGATCATCGCCAAACGCCCCAAAGTGGTCGGGGTCTATCGTCTGGTGATGAAGGCCGGGTCGGACAATTTCCGCCAATCCTCGATTCAGGGCATCATGAAACGTGTGAAGGCCAAGGGGATCGAGGTGATCGTCTACGAACCGGTGATGGAAGAGGACGATTTCTTCGGCTCGCGCGTGGTACGTGATCTCGATGCTTTCAAGCGCGAGGCGGATGTGATCGTTGCAAACCGGATGACCGACGAGATCGCGGATGTGCCCGACAAGATTTTCACCCGCGACCTGTTCCACGCCGACTGATCCGCTTCGCCTGAGGAAATATCCATGCCCACAGCTCTCGTCACCGGCGCCGCCGGCTTTATCGGTTCTTTCGTCTGCCGCACTCTGTTGGAGGAGGGCTGGCGGGTGATCGGTCTCGACTGCCTGTCGGATTATTACGACGTGGCGCTCAAGGAGCGGCGCGAAGAGACGTTGATGGCGTATGAGGGCTACCGTTCGGTCCACGACAAGGTGGAGGCCCCCGGGCTTCTGATGTCCTTGTTCGAAGAGGAAAAGCCCGATGTGGTGGTCCATCTCGCCGCCCAGGCGGGAGTGCGTTATTCGATCGAGAACCCGCGGTCGTACCTCGAGAGCAATATCATCGGCACGTTTGAGTTGCTGGAAGCGGCACGGGCCCATCCGCCGAAACACATGCTTCTGGCCTCGACCTCCTCGGCCTATGGCGCCAACACCGTCATGCCCTATCAGGAGACGGTCAAAGCCGATCATCAGATGTCGTTCTATGCCGCGACCAAGAAATCGACCGAGAGCATGGCGCATAGCTATGCCCATCTCTTCGATCTGCCGATCACCATGTTCCGGTTCTTCACCGTCTATGGTCCCTGGGGGCGGCCCGACATGGCGCTGTTCAAATTCACCAAGGCCATTTTGGAAGACAAGCCCATCGACGTGTATAATTACGGCGATATGAAACGCGATTTCACCTATGTCGAAGACTTGGTATATGCCATCCGCCTGTTGATCGACGCGGTGCCGGTGCGTCCCGAGGACGGCGTGGTCGAAGAGGGCGATAGCCTGTCGCCCGTGGCGCCGTTCCGGGTGGTCAATATCGGCAATAACGACGCGGTGCAGCTCACTGATTTCATCAAGGCGATCGAGGATGCGACGGGCAAAACCGCCGAGCGCAACCTGATGCCGATGCAGCCCGGTGATGTGCCGGCCACCTGGGCCGATGCCTCGCTTTTGACAAAGCTGACAGGATACGCCCCGAAAACCGCGGTGCCCGAGGGCGTGGCCAGTTTCGTGCGCTGGTACCGGCAGTATTACTACGCGTGACGCCCAAGGCTTTGCGTAAGAATCTGGAGCAAGATTTAGACTTGTGTCTCTGTAACGCCTCCATTACACGGGTCGACGGAGACGTGGCCGAGTGGTCGAAGGCGCTCCCCTGCTAAGGGAGTAGGCGGGAAACCGTCTCGAGGGTTCGAATCCCTTCGTCTCCGCCATTAAATTCACCCATAGCGTTGAATTTAGGTGATTTTTATGGAAATGAAAAATCCCTCCCCTTTGATCCCTTTCTTGATTTCGTGCCCGGGTTTGGGACGTTCCACGCCGGGTTGATGTCACGCAAAGGAAGGCTGGCGGAGATGGGATCGCACGCGGATTCTCGGCTGCCGGCAAAGATGGAGCCAAGGGAGATCTTGAGTTGGAACAAAACTTCGATGGACGGCCAGCTCCGTGACGAACCGGATTTCCCGGTGTCTGCGCGTCTTGGCGTCTGCAGCATGCGCTGGCGAGAGGGGGGGATCGGAGGTTTCATCAGACGCTTGTCGCATGCCTGTGGCTTTTGGGGGGATTGATCCGAAGTTGTCCCAAACTGCATCGAAAGGCGGGGTATTTCCCCGCCTTTGTTTGTGTCGGCAGCCTTGCCATCATTCGCCAAAAGGCGAGCAGGGGGCTGGCCCGCGGTTGCCTCATCGGTGCCCTGTCCGATCCGGCCTAATCCGGTGCTTTGACGAGGATCTTCACTTGTGATTTCTCCGACACGAGAGCCTCGAACCCCTGATCGACGATCTCGTTGATCGAGATGCGTTTGGTCACCAGCTTGTCGGCGCTGAAATAGCCCTGGGTCATGAGTTCCATCACCGCCGGATAGATGTTGCGATAGGCGATGGTGCCCAAAAGCTGGCGTTCCTTCAAGACGGCGGTGTTGGGCTGGAACGCGGCCTCGCCTTCCCAGATCGAGACGATCAGGGTCTGGCCTTCGTGCTTTGTACTGTCGATACATTGCGGCAGAACCCGCGGCACGCCTGTCACTTCGAAGGCCACATGAACGCCACCGGTCGCCGCGCGGATCGTTTCCACGGGATCGGTCGTCACCGGGTCGATGGCGCTGGTGGCGCCCAGTTCCAGTGCCTTTTGACGGCGCTCCGGCGAGGGTTCGACGACATGGATCTGGGCTGCGCCGGCGACGCGCAGGGCCTCTACCACCAAAAGACCGATCGGCCCGGCGCCGAAGACCGCGGCCGTGTCGCCCGCCTTGATCTTTGACATCCGCACCGCATGGAGCGCCACCGCCGCCGGTTCGACCAGCGCGCCCTGTTCCATCGACAGGGCGTCGGGCATTTTGTGGACCATGCGGGCGGGCACCACCGAGGTCGCCGCGAAACCGCCATGGCCGCCCGAAAGCCCGACGAACCCGAGACTGTCGCAGAGGTTGTATTTGCCCTCATGGCAGGCGGGGCAGGTGCCGCAAGCAAAGATCGGTTCGATGGCGACACGGTCTCCGAGGCTCAACCCGGTCACGCCCGCACCCAATTCGGTGATCTCGCCACAATATTCGTGACCCATGGTGATCGGCGCCTTGTCACGGCTCAGCGGGTGGGTCTCATCGACCGGGATAAAGATCGGCCCGGCGAGATATTCATGCAGGTCGCTGCCGCAGATGCCGGTCCAGGCGACCTTGATCGCGACCTCTCCGGGACCGGGGGTCGGGGTGTCGATGTCTTCGACGCGAATGTCCTTCACGCCATGCCAACGTGCGGCTTTCATGAGAGTCTCCTTGATATGTGATGAGAGATGCCCCCGGCCGCACGGGCCGGGGGCGTGGCCCGGATCAGGACAGGTGATGCACCTGCTGCAGGCCGTAGACCGGGGTGTCGAGCCCCTCCAGACGGGCTTTCAATTGCAAGGCCAGGTAGAGCGAATAGTGGCGCGACTGGTGCAGGTTGCCGCCCATGAACCAGAGATGTTCCTGTTGTGTCGGCTTCCACATGTTGCGCTGTTCGCCTTCCCAGGGGCCGGGGTCCTTGGTGGTGTCCGAGCCAAGCCCCCAGACCTTGCCGACCTTATCGGCGACCTCGGGGCTGATCAGATCCGCGGCCCAGCCGTTCATTGAGCCATAGCCCGTGGCCAGCACCACCAGATCGGCAGGCAGGCGCGTGCCATCGGTGAGAACGACCGCGTCTTCCTCGAAATGATCGACGCCCCCCTTGGCGAGCTTCACCTCGCCATTGATGATCAGCTGGCTGGCGCCCACGTCGATGTAATAGCCGGAGCCACGCCGCAGATATTTCATGAACAGGCCGGAGCCGTCATCGCCCCAGTCGAGATCGAAGCCGGCCTTTTCCAGCCCTTGGTAGAACCCCGCGTCGCGCTCGCGCATCTGGTCATAGAGCGGGATCTGGAACTCGTGCATGATCCTGTACGGCAGCGAGGCAAAGATCATGTCGGCCTTTTCGGTGGTCACCCCGTTGGCGAGGGCCTCTTCGGAATAGAGCGCGCCGAGGCCGATCTCCATCAGGCTGTCCGAGCGCACGATATGGGTCGAGGAGCGCTGGACCATCGTCACGTCGGCATCGCCCTCCCAGAGCGCGGCGCAGATATCGTGGGCGGAGTTGTTCGAACCGATCACTACGACCTTCTTGCCGGCCCATTCATCCGGCCCTTCATGCTGTGAGGAATGCTGGATCGTGCCCTTGAACGTCTCCATGCCGGGGAATTGCGGCATGTTCGGCTTGCCCGACATGCCGGTGGCGAGCACGAGCTGGGTGGGTTCCAGCGTGACTGTCTCGCCGTCGCGGTTGACCTCGACCGTCCATTTGCCCGAGGTCTCGTCATAGCTGGCCTGGGTCACTTCCGAGCGCGTCCAGTAATTGATCTCCATGACCTTGGTGTACATCTCGAGCCAGTCACCGACCTTGTCCTTGGGGGTGAACACCGGCCAGTTGTCGGGGAACTTGATATAGGGCAGGTGGTCATACCAGATCGGATCATGCAGGCAGAGCGACTTGTAGCGCGAGCGCCACTGATCGCCGGGCCGGTCGTGCTTGTCCAAGACGATGGCGGAGACGCCCAATTGGCGCAGCCGCGCGCCAAGCGCGATGCCGCCCTGACCGCCACCGATGATGACGACATAGGGTTGTGTGCCATAGCCGAGATCGGCCTCCTCGGCCTCGCGGCGTTCTTTCCACGAGCTGCGGTTCTTCTGCGCGCCATGCTCGGCGCCCATCGGACGGCGGGTGCCGCGGTTTTCTTCGAACCCCTTGAGCTCCTGTAAGGCGGTGAGCAATGTCCAGATCCGGCTGTCGCGGAGCCGCATAAGCCCCCAGCCGCGCCCGGTCTTGGTCTCGAAAGTGACCCAGGCGGTGATCACGCCGTCCTCCTCGGCAGGGATCTCGCCCGACTGGATCTCGAACTTGCCCGGGCGGGTGTGTTCGAGCTGGCTGCGCAACATGTCGGCGACACCTTCGGGGCCTTCGACCGTCTTCAGGTTCCAGCTGACCGCGACGAGATCACGCCAATAGCTGTCGGTCGCGAACAAGTCCGCGGCACGGTCGATATCGCCGCTCTCAAGGGCGGCGTTGAGGCTGTCGAGCACCTCTTGGGTCTGGTTGGTTGCTGAACTGTCGAGCATCGCATCTCCTCCTCTGTGCGTGTTGTGAGGGGAAGTATGGGGTTCTGAAACCGAGGCGATCCATGCCCGCGACGGCAAACGGGCGAAGAAAAAGGGTCGTTGCAGCGCAGCATGTTGCGCGCGCAACATGGGTGCAACATTTCACTCAGGCGGGCGCAACCCGGCGGCCCGCATCCGGCGCAGGATGGTCGAGCGGTTGACCCCGAAGCGTCGCGCCGCGCGGGCCATGTTCCAGTCGCAGGCGATAAGAACCTGTTCCAGCGATGCCCAGGGGTTTGCCGGCGTGGCCGGTCCGTCCTCTGGTCCGTCCACCGGCCCGTCCGCAGGCTCGCAGCCGACCGGACTGGGCAAGTCGGGCAGGTCGATCACTGGTCCGACGCAAAGCGCGGCAGCGGTGTCGAGCACCTGTTCAAGCTCGCGGATATTGCCGGGCCAGGTCCGTCCCATCAGCTCGGCGCGCGCCGAGGGCGACAGGCGGATCGTATCGGCGGCGTGGCGGCGCAGATGGCGCGACATCAGCCAGTCGAGGTCGCGCCGCATCCTGAGCGGCGGGACGCTGAGAATGCAGCCCGTCAACCGATGAAACAAGGTGCGCGGTAAGGCGATCCGGGCCGGATCAAGACAGCTTGTCGAAAGTGTGCGCAGGTCGGGCCTGCGGTCGAGCAGGCCGCTCAGCGCGATGGCCGTTTCGGGGCTCAACTCCTCGATCCGGCGCAGCATCAGCGTTGTCAGGCTCACCGTGTCCGGGCACAGTTCGGCGAGATCCTGCGGGGTCAGCGACGCGCATTCGAGGCTGATGAACCCCTGCGCCTTGCTCATCATGTGGATCGCGCGGGCGAGCTTGGTCTTGCCGGTGCCGGTCTCGCCCGTGATCAGCAGCGGCACCGTGCCCGGCGCCAGCCGTTCGGCCTGCCCCAAAAGGCGCGCCATTGCCGGATCGCCGCCACTCAGCCCGGCCAGCGCTCCGCCCCGTCGCATCCCGTGATGGGGCTGGCGCGGCGCCTTGGGCGCGATGGCATGGCCGAACAGGGCGCCGCCGTCGCGCATCTCGATCACCCGCTCTTCGGTGGGGCGGTCGCGCATCAGATCCGGCAGATCATCGACGCTCACGCTCAGCACCTCGTCGATCCGGCGCCCGAGGATTGGACCCGTTTCGGGGAACAAGCGGCGTGCGGCCCGGGTGTAGCCCAGCACGCGCCCCGCGCCGTCCAGGCGCACGGCGGCTTCGGGATCGACATCGAGGAATTCCGGGCTGGATGACAGTCGCAAGACCCAGTCGCGCGGGCTTTCCGCCATCAGATTGGCCATCTCGACGCGGCGCGCGGCCGAGGTCACGAGGCTCATCGCCAGGTTCTGACTGCTTTTGGGCGTGGGGGAGCGCAAAAGCGAGATGTCGAGCACGGCGGCCAATTGCCCGAGACTGTCAAAGATCGGCGCCGCGGTACAGGACAACGCCACATGCGCATTGCCGAAATGGTCGTCCTGATGCACGGTCACCGGTTCCTGCGTGACGATACAGGCGCCGACGCCACAGGTTCCGGCCAGATCCTCGGACCAGTTCGATCCGAGATACAGCCCGGCGTTACGCAGGTCCTCGGTAAACAGATCGTCGCCAAAATAGTCGACACAGACACCCTGGGCATTGGTCAGCAGCAGCACGTAGTTTTGGCCTGCGACCTGACGAAACAGCGATTGCAGCCCGGACCGTGCCGCCGCGATCATCCATTCGGCCTGTTTGCGGTGATCGCGCAACTCGCTCTCGGTCACGATATAGGCCGGGTCCGAACGCATCGGGTCCATGCCGTATAGCTCCACGCAACGCCGCCAGGAGGCCGAGACAACACTGTCTCGCCCGGTCTGGCCGCCCTCGAGCACCTGTCCGATCTCTTCGATATGCCGTGCGTTTGTCATGGCACTTTTATGACGCGTCTTGCATGGCGCGTCGCCTCCCGGCGGGAGTGTAACACATGATGCGGCCAAACCCAGATGGGACAATGGTCGGATGGAATGGCGGCGGTCAAGCGCCGAGAAATCGGGGGCAGATCGCGTGTCGGATTGCTGCCATCCCCACAGACATGGCTGCGTGGCTTAAGCCAAACAGCCTCCGGTAAATCGGGCGCGCTTCAATCCTGATCTGTTGGCGGTTGGACGTTGGGCGTGCTTTCAGCAGTCGGAGACCACTTCGGTGTTCCAGTTTGAGCAGGCCTGAGAAAGATCGGCCGGGATCGGTTGGTCGGTGAAAAAGACGTCGATATCGGAAAGCGATGCGATCCGTGCGGGGGCACTTCTTGAGAATTTGGTGTGATCCGAGACAAGGAAGATTTTGCGCGATTGTCGCAGGATGGCCTGGCTCACGCTCACCTCTTGAATGTCGAAGTCGAGAAGATCTCCATCACGGTCGAGTGCGGAACAGCCGATGACCGCCAGGTCGAATTTGAATTTCCGGATGGTCTCGGCGGCCAGGTTGCCGACCAGCCCACCATCTGAACGCCGCAAATGCCCTCCGGTCACGATCACTTCGCAATTTCTGTTTCCGGCCAGGATGTTGGCAACATTCATATTGTTGGTGACGACCATCAGATCCTTGTGCTGCAACAACTCCTGCGCCACCGCTTCCGTGCTCGTCCCGATGTTGAGAAACAGTGAAATCCCGCTGGGAATACGTGCCGCACAGGCGCGCGCGATGGCGACTTTTGCATCCGCGTTCAGCTGTCGGCGATCTTCGTAACCGATGTTGATTGTGCCGGAGGCGAGCACCGCCCCGCCATGCACGCGCTCGAGCCGCCCAAGTTCGGCCAGTTCAGACAGATCGCGGCGAATGGTCTGATGGGTCACGCCGAAATGCTCCGCCAGCCCTTCGACGGTGACTTTGCCGGTCTTGCGGGCAATCTCGAGAATGACGGGATGGCGGAAATTGTTGGACATGATATTCGGTTTTCTTCGTTTTTCACGGTTTCGTCGAAAAAACGCGAAAATTGAATGCGAATCCAGATGATTTATCGCCGCAGCTGCGTGATTTTCGTGAAAATTCGTTCGCATCTGCGGAAATTGCGCATCTAAGCTGTTGATTTCCTTAAATCGAAAATAAACGAAAATATATGACTTGCGTTTATCTTTGTTTCGATCTTACGTTAGCGCCACAACTCGGGAGGAGAACCTGTGCGCGGAAACGAGAGCACATATCCGGTCGATCTTTTTGTGATCGGCGGCGGTATCAATGGCTGCGGGATCGCGCGGGACGCGGCGGGGCGGGGCTATTCCGTCACGCTTGCGGAGATGAGCGATCTGGCCTCGGCCACCTCCTCCGCCTCGACCAAGCTGTTCCACGGTGGATTGCGCTATCTCGAATATTTCGAGATCCGGCTGGTGCGCGAGGCGCTGATCGAGCGCGAAGTGCTCCTGCGTGCGATGCCGCATATCAGCTGGCCGATGAGATTTGTTCTTCCTTATCATAAGGATATGAGGTTCGAGTCGGAAACGCCGACCTCGAGGCTGCTCTCTGTCGTGATGCCGTGGATGAAGGGCCGCCGCCCGGCCTGGCTCATCCGGCTTGGGCTTTTCATGTACGATCATCTGGGTGGTCGAAAGATCCTTCCCGGCACGACGACCGTCGATTTGCAGGGCACGCCCGAGGGGGCAGCTTTGCAGGAGCGCTTCGCCAAAGCCTATGAATATTCCGACTGCTGGGTCGAGGATTCCCGCCTCGTGGTGCTCAATGCCCGCGATGCCGAGGCCCGCGGCGCCGCGATCCTGACCCGTACCAAGGTGCTCCGTGCCGCGCGCGAGGGCGATCTTTGGCGGATCGAAACGAAAGATATGGAAAATGGCGCGACGGCGACCCATTACGCCAAGATGCTGGTCAATGCCGGCGGGCCTTGGGTCGGTGATGTGATCCATGACAAGATCGACCTGCCATCGAAAGAGGGCGTGCGGCTTGTGCGCGGCAGTCACATCGTCACCCGCAAGCTTTATGATCACGACAAGTGCTATTTCTTTCAGGGCACCGACGGGCGGATCATTTTCGCGATCCCCTATGAGACGGATTTCACCCTGATCGGGACGACGGATGCCGAACACAGCGACCCGTCCGAAAAGCCCTATTGCACGGATCAGGAGCGCGATTACCTGCTCGCCTTCGCCAACAAGTATTTCAAGGCGCCGATCAGCGCCGAGGATGTGGTCTGGAGCTATTCCGGTGTGCGCCCGCTCTATGATGACGGGGCCTCTTCGGCGACGGCGGCGACCCGCGATTACACGCTCAAGGTGGACGCGACGGGCGGCGCGCCGGTGCTCAATATCTTTGGTGGCAAGATCACGACCTATCGCCGTCTTGCCGAAAGCGCGCTTGAGAAAATATCGGAACATCTGCCGGACACAAAGGGCCAGTGGACGGCAGGTGTGCCTCTCGCCGGTGGTGATTTCCCGGTGGACGGCGTGGACCGGCTGGTGACGGAACTGGGCGCGACCTACGCCTTTCTCACCCCGGCCTGGGCGAAACGCCTGGTGCGGGCCTACGGGACGGAAGCGCGCGAACTGCTCGGTGCGGCCGAGAGCGCCGAGGCGCTCGGGCGCGATTTCGGCGCGACGCTGACCGAGACCGAAGTGATCTGGCTGATGGAGCGCGAATATGCGCGCAGGGCCGAAGACATCGTCTGGCGCCGCTCGAAGCTCGGGCTGCGACTGGATGCGACGCAGATCGCGGATCTGGATGACTGGATGCAAAGCCACCGCGCACGGATGGCCGCCGCCGAATAAAGCCAAAGGCCAGAAACAACAAAGCGCGGGGAGGAGGACCTTATGACGCTGGAACTGAAGGGCGTATCGAAGATCGTGGAGGGGCAGGTGCATATCGCCGCCACCGATCTTACGCTCGAAAAAGGAACAATGAATGTTCTTTTGGGCCCGACCCTGTCGGGCAAGACCTCGCTGATGCGGCTGATGGCCGGTCTCGATCAGCCGAGTAGCGGCAAGATCTTCTGGCAGGGCCAGAATGTGACCGGCATGCGCGTGCAGGATCGCCGCGTCGCCATGGTCTATCAGCAATTCATCAACTACCCGTCGATGAGCGTCTATGACAACATCGCCTCGCCGATGAAGCTCCTGGGCGTGGATCAGGCCGAGATCGACCGCCGTGTGCGCGAGAGCGCGGATCTGATGAAGCTCACGCCCTTCCTCGACCGCAAGCCGCTCGAACTTTCGGGCGGGCAGCAGCAGCGCTGTGCTCTGGCGCGGGCCTTGGTCAAGAATGCCGGGCTGGTGCTTCTCGATGAACCGCTTGCCAACCTCGATTACAAGCTGCGCGAGGAGTTGCGGGTCGAGATCCCGAAGATTTTCGAGGCCTCCGGCTCGATCTTTGTCTACGCGACGACGGAGCCGGAAGAGGCGCTTTTGTTGGGGGGCAATACGGCGACGCTTTGGCAGGGCCGCGTGACGCAATTCGGGCCGACGCCCGAGGTCTACCGCCAGCCGGTCGATGCCACGACGGCGCGGGTGTTCTCCGATCCGCCGATGAATTTCCTGCAGATCTCCAAGACTGGTGAGCGGCTGATGTTCGGCGACGGGCAGAGCACCGTGGCGACGGGCAAGCTCGCCGAGCTGCCGGACGGGCGCTATATGGCCGGGTTCCGTCCGAACCATCTGGAAATTCTGCAACATACAGAAAATGCGATGAAGTTCACCACGCACCTGCATGTGACCGAGCTCACCGGTTCGGAGACTTTTGTTCATCTCGATCACCACGGTGCGCGTTGGGTCGGGCTGATCCACGGGGTGCACGATCTCGAGATCGGTGCCGCGCTCGAGGTCTGGCTCGACCCGCGCCACGTCTATGTGTTCGGCGAAGACGGGGGGCTCGTCGCGCCCGCCGCCTACGCGATGGCGGCGTGAGGAGGCGCGATCATGGCAAGAATTACCCTCGACAATCTCGCGCATTCCTACAATCCGAACCCGGGCTCCGAGGCGGATTTCGCGCTCAAGGAACTCAATTACGACTGGGAAGACGGCGAGGCCTATGCGCTTCTCGGCTCTTCCGGCTGTGGCAAGTCCACGCTTCTGAACATCATCTCGGGGCTTTTGATGCCCTCGCAGGGGCGCATCCTGTTCGACGGCAAGGACGTCACCCACGCGCCGACCGCCGAACGCAATATCGCTCAGGTGTTCCAGTTTCCCGTGGTCTACGACACGATGACCGTGCATGACAATCTGGCCTTTCCGCTGCGCAACCGGGGCCGCGATGAGAGCTATGTTGCCGAGCGCGTTCAGGAAATCGCGCGCATGATCGGCATGGAAGACATGCTGCGCAAAAAGGCGCGCGGACTTGGTGCGGATGCCAAGCAAAAGATCTCTTTGGGCCGTGGCATGGTGCGCAAGGACGTGAACGCGCTTCTGTTCGATGAGCCGCTGACCGTGATCGACCCGCATATGAAATGGGAGCTCCGCACCCAGCTCAAGAAGCTGCACCACGATTTCGGTCACACGATGATCTACGTGACCCACGACCAGACGGAGGCGCTGACCTTCGCCGACAAGGTTGTCGTCATGTATGACGGCCGCGTGGTGCAGATCGGCACGCCCGAGGAGCTGTTCGAACGTCCGGCCCACACATTCGTCGGTTATTTCATCGGCTCGCCGGGGATGAATGTGATTCCCGCCAAGGTGGTGGGGACAACGGCCTATATCAACGGCTCCGAAGTGGCGCTTGGCGCGGGCTATGGCGCGCTTGATGGCAAGGTCGAGATCGGCGTGCGTCCGGAATTCGCGCGCCTCACCGAAGGGGAGGGCCTGCCGGTCAAAGTGCGCCGTGTCGAAGATGCCGGCCGTCACAAGATCATCCGCGCCGAGTTCTTCGGTCAGGACATCAATATCATCGCCGGCGAGGACGATCCGGTGCGTGTCGACATGAACCGCGTCACCTTCGATGCGGCAAAGGTCAATGTCTATGCGAATGACTGGCGTGTGACGCCCGAAAGCGGGGAGGCCGCGTGATGCAACAGAAAACCACCAATCAAAAAGCCTGGTTCCTGGTTCTGCCGGTGCTGATCCTCGTGGCGTTTTCCGCCGTGATCCCGCTGATGACCGTGGTCAACTATTCCGTGCAGGACACCTTCGGCAACAACCAGTTCTTCTGGGCCGGGCTCGAATGGTTTCAGGAAATGCTCTCGGACGAGCGCATGTGGAACGCGCTTCAGCGTCAGCTGATGTTCTCGGGCATCATCCTCGCAATTGAAGTACCCTTGGGCATTTTCGTCGCGCTCAACATGCCGAAATCCGGCTTCTGGTCATCCTTCTGCCTCGTGGTCATGTCGCTGCCACTGTTGATCCCATGGAACGTGGTGGGCACGATCTGGCAGATTTTCGGTCGCGTCGACATCGGCCTGCTGGGCTACACGCTCGAGGCGCTGGGCATCGATTACAATTACACCCAGAACACGATTTCCGCCTGGATCACCATCATCGTCATGGATGTCTGGCACTGGACCTCGCTCGTGGCACTTCTGGCCTTTGCCGGGCTGAAATCCATTCCCGACGCCTATTATCAGGCGGCGCGGATCGATCAGGCGAACCGCTGGAAAGTGTTCCGTTTCATCGAGTTGCCCAAAATGATGGGCGTGCTGATGATCGCCATTCTGCTGCGCTTCATGGACAGTTTCATGATCTACACCGAGCCTTTCGTGGTCACCGGCGGTGGTCCGGGCAATGCGACGACGCTTCTGTCCATCGATCTGGTGAAAATGGCGCTGGGCCAGTTCGACCTCGGACCCGCTGCCGCCTTCTCGCTGATGTATTTCCTCGTGATCCTGTTGATTTCGTGGGTGTTCTACACCGTGATGGTCAACCTCGACAAAAAGGGCATGTAAGATGACGGACGCAACCGCCCACACACCCGCCGCCACCAAGCCGCGCAGCCTGCCCAAGGTGAACAGCCGCGCCGTGGTGATGACGCTCTATCTTCTGTTCCTTATGCTGCCGATCTACTGGCTGATCAACATGAGCCTGAAGACCAATGCCGAGATCCTGGGCAGTTTCTCGCTCTGGCCGCGCGATCTGACATTCGCCAATTACATCACCATCCTCACCGACGAGGCGTGGTACATGGGCTATGTCAATTCGATGATCTACGTGGTGATGAACACGGTGATCTCATTGGCCGTGGCGCTGCCCGCCGCCTATGCGTTTTCGCGCTACAATTTCCTGGGCGACAAGCACCTGTTCTTCTGGCTTCTGACCAACCGCATGGCACCGCCCGCCGTCTTTGCCCTGCCGTTTTTTCAGCTCTATTCCTCGATCGGGCTGTTCGACACCCATATCGCCGTGGCGCTGGCGCATTGTCTGTTCAACGTGCCGCTCGCCGTCTGGATCCTCGAGGGCTTCATGCGCGGCGTGCCGAAGGAAATCGACGAGACCGCCTATATCGATGGCTACGGCTTCGGACGGTTCTTCGTGAAGATCTTCATGCCGCTCATCGCCTCGGGCATCGGTGTGGCTGCGTTCTTCTGCTTCATGTTCTCCTGGGTCGAGCTGCTGTTGTCGCGCACGCTGACCTCGGTCGATGCGAAACCCATCGCCGCCACCATGACCCGCACCGTCGGTGCCGCAGGTGTCGATTGGGGCGTGCTGGCCGCCGCAGGGGTACTCACCATCGTGCCGGGCGCGCTCGTGATCTGGTTTGTCCGCAATTACATCGCCAAGGGCTTTGCCCTCGGGCGGGTCTGATCAAAGGAGGATCAAGACATGGACTGGATGGCATGGACCTGGCCGACCGCCACATTCTTCGCAACGATCGCAACGCTTCTGGTGATCTTCACCGTGCTGGCGATCAAATTTCCTGAAACGCCACGCATCGGCGTCTTGGGGATCGAGACCACGCGGGGGGATCGGCTGTTCATCACGCTTTTGGGCTCGGCCTTCATCAATCTGGCGTGGCTTGGCCTCGTCGGCACCACCCAGGCGCTCGCGCTGGTGGTGTGCCTGATCTTTGCTGCCATCGTGTTTCGCTGGGTCTGAGGAGGACCCGGGCGAGACCGAAAACACCGAACAACAAGGTTCACATAGGGAGGAAACCAATGAACCATCGTCTCAAGACAACAACCGCACTGGCGCTGGGGCTCGGCCTTTTGTCCGTGCCTGCTTTTGCCGACATGGAGGCGGCGAAAGCGTTCCTCGACGCCGAGATCGGCGATCAGTCGGCGCTGTCGCGCGCCGATCAGGAAGCCGAAATGCAGTGGTTCGTCGATGCCGCGCAGCCGTTTGCCGGCATGGAAATCAAAGTGGTCTCCGAGACCATCACCACGCATGAGTATGAATCTCAGGTGCTCGCACCCGCCTTCGAGAAAATCACCGGCATCAAGATCACTCATGACCTGATCGGCGAAGGCGATGTGGTCGAGAAACTCCAGACCCAGATGCAGTCCGGCGAAAACATCTACGACGCCTATGTCAACGATAGCGACCTGATCGGCACGCACTGGCGCTATCAACAGGTGCGCAACCTGACCGACTGGATGGCGGGTGAAGGCGCAGATGTGACCAACCCGGGTCTCGATCTCGACGACTACATCGGCACCCAGTTCACCACCGCGCCGGATGGCAAGCTCTACCAGCTGCCCGACCAGCAATTCGCCAACCTCTACTGGTTCCGCTACGACTGGTTCACCGATCCGGCGATCATGGCCGACTTCAAGGCGAAATACGGCTATGATCTCGGGGTGCCGGTCAACTGGTCGGCCTATGAGGACATCGCGGAGTTCTTCACCGGTCGCAACATCGACGGCGTCGATGTCTACGGTTCCATGGACTACGGCAAGAAAGACCCGTCTCTGGGCTGGCGCTACACCGATGCGTGGATGTCCATGGCCGGGATGGGCGACAAGGGTGAGCCCAATGGCCTGCCGGTCGACGAATGGGGCATTCGTGTGAACGAGAACTCCCAGCCCGTCGGCGCCTGCATGTCGCGTGGCGGTGCCGCCAACAGCCCGGCAGCGGTCTATGCGGTCGAGAAAGCCATCGACTGGCTGAACAAATACTCGCCGCCCGCCGCGATGGGGATGACCTTCTCCGAGGCTGGCCCGGTTCCGGGTCAGGGCAATATCGCGCAACAGATGTTCATGTACACCACCTTCGTTGCACCTCTTGTCGACAGCCCGGCGGTGATGAACGGCGACGGCACGCCGAAATGGCGTCTCGCCCCCAGCCCGCATGGTGTCTATTGGGAAGACGGGATGAAAGTCGGCTATCAGGACGTGGGCTCCTGGACGCTGATGAAATCCACGCCGGAAGACCGTGCCAAGGCGGCATGGCTTTATGCGCAATTCGTCACGTCCAAGACCGTGGATGTGAAGAAAGCCCATGTCGGCCTCACCTTCATCCGGGAATCCACCATCCAGCATGACAGCTTCACCGATCGTGCGCCGAAACTCGGTGGTCTCGTCGAGTTCTACCGCTCGCCGGACCGTGTGCGCTGGTCGCCGACCGGCACCAATGTTCCGGATTATCCGAAGCTGGCCCAGCTGTGGTGGCAGAACATCGGCGACGCCATGTCCGGGGCGAAATCCGCTCAGGATGCGCTCGACAGCCTCTGCGCCGACATGGAGAAGGTCATGGAACGTCTCGAACGTGCCGGCATTCAGGGCGACCTGGGCCCGGTCATGAACGACGAGAAAGACGCCTCCGAATGGCTCGCCATGGCGGGTTCGCCGAAACCGGCGATCGAGAACGAGCGTGAGGAGCCGAAAACCGTCTCCTATGACGAACTCGTGGCCTCCTGGCAGTAAGCCTTTGCGATGATCGAGGGGGCGGGGATTTCCCCGCCCTCTTTTCATCTGACACGCAACCGTCCCCTGTTCCGGCTCGCTGCTCTTTTCCGTCATGCGCTCATGGCCTAGCCTATGACCGAGCAGAGCGAATTCGCCGAAAGACCTTCCGGGAGGACACCCTTGACCTATATTCTCGCCATCGATCAGGGCACCACATCGACCCGCGCCATCCTGTTCGACGACCGCCTGTCGGTCGCCCATACGGCGCAGGAAGAATTCGAACAGCATTTCCCGCAAAGCGGCTGGGTCGAACATGATCCGTCCGATCTCTGGGCCACCACCGCCGCCACCTGTCGGGCGGTGATCGAGAAGGCCGGGGGGGATGCCAGTGCCATCGCCGCCATCGGCATCACCAATCAACGCGAGACGACCCTGGTCTGGGACAGGCTGACGGGACAGCCGATCCACCGTGCGATCGTCTGGCAGGACCGGCGCACCTCGGATCTGTGCAAGGACCTGAAAGCCGACGGGTTCGAGGAGGTGGTGACCGAAAAGACCGGGCTTTTGCTCGATCCTTATTTCTCCGCCACCAAGCTCAAATGGATCCTCGATCATGTCGAGGGCGCCCGCGACCGTGCGGCAAAGGGCGAGCTTTTGTTTGGTACGGTCGACAGCTGGCTGGTGTGGAAACTCACCGGCGGGGCGGTGCATGCCACCGATGCCACCAATGCCGCGCGCACCATGCTCTTTGATATTCGAAAAGGGCGCTGGTCGACGACGATTTGCGAACGCTTCGACATTCCGATGGCGATGCTGCCCGAGGTGCGCGACTGCGACGCCGATTTCGGCGAGACCCGCCCCGATCTCTTTGGTCGCCCGATCCCGATCCGCGGCATCGCCGGCGACCAGCAGGCTGCCACCATCGGTCAGGCCTGTTTTGAGCCGGGCATGGTGAAATCCACCTATGGCACCGGCTGTTTCGCGCTTCTGAACACCGGCGAGACGCCGGTGCGCTCGCAAAACCGGCTTTTGACCACCATCGCTTACCGCATCGGGGGCAAGACGACCTATGCGCTCGAAGGCTCGATCTTTATCGCCGGTGCCGTGGTGCAATGGCTGCGCGACGGGCTGAAGATCATCCGTGAGGCGAAAGAGACACAGCCCCTGGCAGAAAAGGCCGATCCGACCCAGAACGTGGTGCTGGTGCCGGCCTTCACCGGGCTGGGGGCGCCTTATTGGAATGCCGAATGTCGCGGCGCGGTCTTTGGCCTGACCCGCAATTCCGGGCCGGAGGAATTCGCCCGCGCAGCACTCGAGAGCGTCGGCTATCAGACCCGCGATCTTCTCGAGGCCATGCATGCCGATTGGCAGGGCGAAGCCACCACCGCACTCCGGGTCGACGGTGGCATGAGCGCCTCGGATTTCGCCATGCAATTCCTTTCCGATATCATCGACGCGCCGGTCGATCGCCCGAAAGTGCTCGAGACCACGGCGATGGGCGTGGCCTGGCTCGCCGGTCAGCGCGCCGGCGTCTATCCGGACATGGACGGGTTTGCCGCCACATGGGCACTCGACCGCACGTTCGAGCCGGATATGGACGCGGACACACGCAAAACCAAATGCGACAGCTGGGCGCGCGCCGTCGACGCCACGATGCGGTTCTGATGTCCGGGCTTGCCGAAAGCCTCGCCGCCGCTCCGGTCGCCGACATCGCCTTTACCGCGCCCGCGCGCAGTCTGATCGGGCGCGGCGCCAAGGATCAGGTCGCGGCTTTGGTGCGCGAGATGGGGCAGAGCGTCCTCTTGTTGCGCAGTGCCTCGGTCGCCTGGGCCGATGCGCTGCGTGCAGAGCTCGAAACGCTTGGCCTGAGCGTCACGGTGGTGACGGCACGGGGCGAACCGACCGCTGATCAGGTGCGGGACGGCGTGACACAGGCCCGCGCGGCCGGGGCCGATTGTGTGGTGTCGGTCGGAGGTGGCGCGGTGATCGATCTCGGCAAGGCGATTTCCGGCCTTTGCCCCTCCGAAGGCGATGTGATGGATCATCTGGGGCTTGGAGATGGCGCCGCCCCGAAACTCGCCACGCCGCTTCCCTTCGTGGCCATCCCGACCACTTCGGGCACCGGGGCAGAGGCCACCCGTAATGCGGTGATCGGCGTGCCGGAGCAGGGGCTCAAGATCAGCCTGCGCGACCCGCGCCTCGTGCCGGATCTGGCGGTGGTGGATGCCTCGCTCACAGATGGCCTGCCGAAAGACCTGACGCTCGCCACCGGGCTCGATGCGTTGACCCAGCTGATCGAGAGCTACCTGTCGAACCGCGCCAACCCCGTCACCGATGCGCTCGCGCGCGGGATGATTGCCGCCGCCGCCGCCGCGCTGCGCCTGTTGATGGCGGGCGAGGATGCGGTCGCGCGCGACACCATGGCCAAGGCCAGTTATCTGAGCGGCCTCGCGCTTGCCAATTCCGGGCTTGGCATCGTGCACGGCCTGGCCGCCGTCATCGGCAGTCGCGGCGGCGCGCATGGCGCCATCTGCGGGCGGCTTTTACCTGCTGCCCTGACGGTGAACCGCGCCGCACTGGCAAGGGCAGGGATGTCGGTGGCGCGTTGCGATGAGGTCGACCGCTGGCTGCGCGACGGGTTCGGAACATCGCCTCGGGCGTTTATCGATGCACAGGGGCTGGCCTCTCTCGCCGAGCTGCATTGCGCTGCCCCGCTCTGGGATGACATGGCGCAACGTGCGTTGACGGCGTCATCGACACAGGCCAATCCCGTCCGGCTCAGCTTTTCCGACGTCAGGAGGATTCTCGAGATTTCTGGTGAAGCTGCTGATTGAGCGTCGTCAGAGTTTTGGGAAAGATGGCCGTTTGACCTGAGAGAGGGGCTGGCTCATCTGGTCGTCGTGATTGCGGTGGATTGGCGGTGACGCAGCGGCCTGCGGATTGGGGGCCTCTATCCGAGCGTCACAGGTTCCGGCACCAGGGTGACACCGAATTTGGCGCGCACCCGCCGGATCACCTGATCGGCCAGGGCCTGAACCTCTGGCAAGGTCGCACGCCCGTGGTTGACGATGATCAGGGCATGGCCGGTGTGAATGCCGGCATCGCCGATCCGTAGGCCTTTCAACCCGCAGTGATCGATGAGCCAGGCCGCAGAGAGTTTGACGCCATCCGGGGTCGGATGTGCGGGCATCTCCGGGAGGGAGCGTAGAGTTTCCTGCGTGACGATGGGATTGTGAAAGAACGACCCGACATTGCCCAGCACCCGCCAATCCGGAAGTTTCGCCGCACGTTGCGCCAGAACCGCCTCTAGGATCGTCTCGGGTGTTTGCGGCGCGGGCAGATCGCGAAGCCCGACATAGCTCAGAACGGGGTGCCACGGGCGGGGCAGGCGCAAGGTCACCTGAGTGATGAGGTAGCGGCCCGGCGCGTCTTTGAACAGGCTGTGACGATAGCCAAAGCGACAGTCCGCCTTGCCCAGCGTGATCATGCTGTCCGCCCTGCGGTCATAGGCTTGCAAGCTCTCGAAAACATCGGAAAGCTCCATGCCATAGGCGCCGATGTTCTGGACCGGGGCCGCGCCGACCGTGCCGGGAATGCCCGCGAGGTTTTCCAGCCCGCCGATGTCCCGCGCCGTCAGCCGCGCGACCAGATCGGACCAGTCTTCGCCGGCCTGCGCCGTCACCCTGACGTGATCCCCGGGGCTGTCGTCCACGGACCAGCCTTTGATCGCCATCACGCCCACCACCGCGTGCAGCCGGTCGGGCAAAAGGCAATTGCTCGCACTGCCAAGCAGGTGGAGCGGCAGGTTGAGCCGCTTCGAGAGGCGGGCGAGGTCGCGAATGTCCTCCGCCCGCGTCACCTCCGCGCCATAGCGGGCGCGGGAGGAAAAGCCGAAGCTGTTGCGGTGGGACAGGTCGAAATATTCGGTCAGGCGCATGGGGATGATCGAAGGCTCATCCGTGCGGGTCCGGCCGTGCGAGGTCGGCGGGTTCAGCTTCGGAGATGACATAGGTACAGCGGCGCCCGCCGCCGAGAATATGTTCCGCGCGTTCGATTTTGGCATGCGCACCGAGCACGGCATTGAACACCTCCATCTCGGCCCGGCAAAACCCCTGACACACGCTTGCCGCAGCACAGATCGGACAGTGGTTTTCGATCAGGCGCAAGGTGCCGTCGCCGGGCTCCTCGACCGTGGCCATATAGCCTTCGTCATTGCGCAGCTCGGCCAGTTTGCGCACCCGTGCGGGCAGGTCGGTGCACTGGCTCATGGCACTGCGGTAGAGCGCTTCGGTGCCGGCCTCGCGGGCGGCAATGATCCGTTCCAGCGCCTGCGGTCCGAGCACATCGGAAATGTTGTTCAGAATCTCGACCGTCAGCGCAGCATGGGTGTCCGGGAACCGCGACTGTGCCTTGTCCGACAGATGCCAATAGACCGCCGGGCGCCCGCGGCCGGCGGCGCGGCGCTCTTCGTTGACCAGACCGTCTTCGAGCAGCCGGGCGAGCTGTTGGCGTGCGGCCTCCCCGGTGATTTGCAGCTGTTTGCCAACCTGGGCCGAGGTCATTGCCCCGTGCATCTTGAGGATCATTAGGATGCGCTCTGAGGGCGCGCGGGGTGACCAGGATGTCTGTTCCAAAGCGGTGTCCTCCTGACGGTTTTCGGTGCCGGGCTTGTCTAGGCAATATTTTGCGCGATATTTTTCCAAGTCGTCGCTTGACATATTGCGCCCAATGTTTTTCAAAGCGAATACTTGTTTTAATATCGTGGTGGCCGCGTTTTCGCAAGCCCCTGAAAGGAGATGCACATGAGTTTCGAACTTCCCGCCCTGAATTACGCTCACGCAGCTTTGGCCGCGCGCGGCATGAGCCAGGAAACGCTTGAGCTGCACCATGACAAGCATCACCAGGCATATGTCACAGCGCTGAACGGCTTCGTCGAGGCCAATGCGGACCTGCAGGGCAAGAGCCTCGAGGAGGTGATCGCGCTGACCTATGGCGACGATGCCCGCGCGCCGATTTTCAACAACGCCGGCCAGCACTGGAACCACATCCATTTCTGGAACGCGTTGTCGCCCAATGGCGGCGGCATTCCGGGCAAGCTGGAGACCAAGATCACCGAAGCCTTCGGCACGGTCGATGCGTTCAAGGCCGCGTTCAAAGCCGCCGCGATCGGGCAATTCGGCTCTGGCTGGGCCTGGCTGATCCAGAAAGCGGATGGCGCGCTCGCCGTGACCAAAACGCCCAATGGGGTGAACCCGCTCGCCACCGGCGAGGGCACGGCGCTTCTCGGTCTCGATGTCTGGGAGCACAGCTATTACGTCGATTTCCGCAATCGTCGCCCGGATTACACCACCAACTTCCTCGACAATCTCGCGAATTATGAATTCGCCGAGGCCAACTTGGCCTGACCGAAACTGGCCTGACCGAAATCTGGTCTGATCGGACGACGCTCTCCAATCCGGCTGACCAGTCCCGCTCGCGTCCTCCGCGGGCGGGGTATTTTCCTCTGCGCATCAAGAGACTGCTTTCCCGATGACCTATGTCGTGCTCGAAAACTGTATCGCCTGCAAACACATGGACTGTGTCGAAGTCTGTCCGGTAGACTGTTTCTACGAAGGTGAGAACATGTTGGTGATCCACCCGGACGAATGTATCGACTGCGGAGTTTGCGAACCGGAATGCCCGGCCGACGCGATCCGCCCCGATACTGAGCCGGATGTCGAACAATGGGTTGAGATGAACCGAAAATACGCAGAGATATGGCCGGTGATCACCCAGATCGGGGTGCCACCGGAAAATGCCAAGGAGATGGATGGCGTGCCCAACAAGTTCGAGACATTGTTTTCGCCCAATCCGGGGAGCGGCTCATGAGCCTTTTGCAAAGCCCGATATTGGACCCGACGTTTGAAAGCGATGTCGAGATGACGGATTTCCGCGATGCCATGGCGGCGCTGGCGGCGACCGCCTGTCTGGTGACCGCGGCTGACGGGGGGCTGCGGCTCGGCAGGACGGTGACGGCGGCTTTCTCCCTGAGCGCGCAACCGCCTGCGATCCTTGTTTCGATCGATGCCAGCGCGCCGCTCGCGGCGCTGATCCGCAAGCGTGCCGGCTTTTCCTTTGCCATCTTTGCTGAGGGGCAACAGGCCATCGCCGATGGCTTTGCCGGCAAGGTCCCGCAGGAGCATCGTTTCGAGCAGGGCACATGGGGCGATTGGCCGTCGGGGCACCCGCGGCTCGCACACGCCGTGGCCGCGATGGACTGCAGTGTGATCGGGGAGATCGAGCTGGACAGTCATATCCTGTTCGCCGGGGGACTCACCAGGATTGGTCTGGATCGCACGGCGCGGCCCCTGGTCTGGCATCAGCGTCAGTATAAATCCGTCCAGCCCCTCTGAGCGCGGTTGCTCGGGCTCTATCGGGGCATGTCCTCGGGGCGGTCGATGTCGCGCAGGTGATTTTCCGGCAAGGCCAGGCAGTGGTCCGTCGGAATGCGGCTGAGCCAGGACCGTGCGCCCTGATCCGCCTCGACCCGGAGGATTTCCGGGACCCAGCGCGCGGGGAGCAATGCGGGGGGCAGGCGTGCCGGGCCGATCCGGGCACAGGCCGGTGCCCCTCTGGCGAGCAGTGCGTCAATATCTCCCCGTGCGACCCAGGGCATATCCGCGAGCAGGATCAGCACCTCGCCGATCCCCGGCGCGAGCCGGTGCAGCCCGGCTTTCAGGCTTGCGGATTGCGGGCCGCCTGCCGCCAGCCTGACGGTCGCCAACCCCGCGCGGGCTGCGAGATCGGCCACCTCATCCGAGGCGACAATCGCCAAGCGCTGTGCCGCCTCGGTGCCGGCGGCAAGGGTGAAAGCCGCGTTGGCCAGGGGGCTATCGCCAAGGTGGGCGAGCAGTTTGTCCTCCGGTCCGAACCGGCGCGACGCCCCGGCGGCGAGAACGATCACGGCGCGCGCTCTTGGCTCCGGGCGGCCTTCCTCCAGGCGGTTCTCAGTCGAGTTTGGCATATTCGAAAACCTGCGCCAGAACCCCGGCGGCGATCGCATGTGGCGCGCGCGCATGGGCGACGAGGCCGAAGGGTTTGACCATTCTGTCGATCCGCTCCCATGGCAGGTCGAGGGCCGCCAGCGCGCGCTCGCGTGTGGCATGCGCCGCGGCACTGCCGAGCGCGCCGACGTAAAAGGCGGGGCTCGACAGGGCGTGAGCGAGCAGGGGTGGCTCCTTGTCATGATCGTGGAAGAACAATGCCACCGCAGAGCGTGCGTCCAGTTTCACCGTATCCGGCCAGCCCGGGCCGGTGAACGGATAGGCCTGTGGCGTGGCTTCGGTTTCAGGATTTATGTCCGGGCTGTACAAGACGGCTTCGATATCTGTGGCATTGGCCATTTCGAACAGCGCGCGGGCTTCCGGCCCCTTGCCGAAAATCACCAGACGAGGACGGGGGTGGAGCTCGAAGGTCTGACCTCCGGTTTGCGCCCCGCGGGCCAGGCGTCCGCTCACGAGGCGATTGTCCCTGGTGATGGTGACGCGGATCGGTCGGCGCGCGCTCAGGCCGGCCAGGGCGTCGGTGATGACGAGGGGCTCCGGTCTCGGAATGAGCGTGATGTCGAGGCCGCCGCCACAGGGCAGTTGCAGATCCATGAAGGGAGAGCCCCGACCATATCGCAGGCGTTTTCCCTGCCCCGAGGCCAAAGCCCCGCGCGCATGCAGGATCACATCATCCTCGATACAGCCCGAGGATAGCGTGCCCCAGTGGTGACCGGTTTCCGAAATCACCATGGCGGCACCAAGCGGGCGATAGGACGGGCCTTCGACCCCGGTGACAATGGCCAGGCACAGGTCGTCTCGCAGAGCGTCATCACGTGCAAAAACGCGAAGCGGGACATCGGTTTCGCAGACCTGAATGGTCGTCGGGATCTCCGTCTGTGCGGTCCGTTCTGTTCTGTGCAACTCGTTCATGATCTTCCTTGCGTGTCCATGCGCAGCGGCTGTCTTTCTCGATGCGCTCTGGGTCAGGTCTTGGTCGGTCTCCACCTCGGGGCCTTCTGCAGAGGGCTCCGGGGTGTCAGCTTGACGGTATTGGTCAGAATGTCCATCCGTAACCAACGGAGACGACCGGGAAGTCCGTGTTCATTTCCGCCCCGGCGCGGGGCCCAGTGCCGATGGCCTGCGCCCTGAGACGCGCGGCAAATACGCGCATCTTTTCTCTGTGTCTGGCTTGGGGTTCTGCTTATCATTCTGATTTTTAACAGTAATAACGTCACAATATATCCCGGCGTCCGATCCGGAACAAGCGCCGGAACGGGCGCGCGCTCTGGCCAAATCAGGCGTTTTCGTCTATCATAAAAAAGCAGCGCTTGATGCGCGAGACAGGAGGCGGGGCGATGCGTCCGAGATTGATTTTGCCACTGCTCGCAGCCCTTTTTGCGACGGCGTCACAGGCCGAGACCTGTGCGGATTTCCCGGCCACGGAATTGGTGGATCATATGCGGATCTGTGTCAGTTCGGTCCTGCCACCGCAGGCGGGAAACCGCTATGGCCCCGCCAATCTGTTCGACGGGTCCGGCAATGCCTGGTGCGAGGGCGTGCCCGGGGTCGGCATTGGGGAGAGCGTGACGTTGCGCCTGCAGGGGGCCGGCGCCTTCCGGCAGGTGATGATCCGCAACGGCTACGCCAAATCGGACAAGGCGTTCTTTGCCAACGGGCGTGTGCGCCTGGCGGAGATTTCGACCGACCGTGCCGCGCCGGTGCTGGTCGAACTGCCCGATACCGCCACCCCGATCACCATCACCCTGCCGGGCAACCAGCCCGACACCCATCGGGTGATCCGGTTCAGGATCGTCGATGTCTACCCGGGTGCAAGATACAGCGACACCTGTCTCAGTCTCTTTGCGGCGGATCTGGAGCATGAACGTGACTTGGAATGGAGATCTCAAGGGTATTAGCGCCATAGCGGCGCTTTTTCTGGCTGGCGCGGTTTGGGTGGGGGCGGCTTGGGCCGAGGCGGATGGGCCGGATTATTTCCGGGTCGTCGATGTGGCGTCGAACGATGTGCTCAACATCCGCGCCGCCCCGACAGCGCGCGCCGCGAAGATCGGTGCGATCCCGCCCTATGGCGACGGTATTCTCAATCACGGCTGCATCAATCAGATGAGCTATGCGCAGTGGCAGGCGGCAAGCCCCGCCGAGCGCGAGAAGGCCCGCAAACGGGTGTGGTGTGACATCAGCTATCGCGGCATACGCGGCTGGGTCGCAGGGTGGTTCCTGGCCGAAGGGAGCCCACCATGATCGCTCGGTTGCTGATATGGCTGGCCGTGCTTCTCATGCCCGTCATGGCGGTGGCCGGAAACGGATATACGTTCAACGAGCGATTTCCGAGCAGCAAGCTCGAAGCCTTTGAAAACGCTGTCCGGAAGGTAAACCCCGACTGCATGCCGTCGCCATATCCGCTGGAAGCCGAATTCTACCCGCTCAGGGTCGGCAAGGCCGCGCTCGCCAATTGTGGTTCCGATGAACAGGTGCGCAAATACAGCAAATATATCCTGCACCTGAAGGACAATCCCGCCGTCACTATCGGCATGCTCGATGATCTGAAGATCGACGCGGCGCAATGTGTGCTGAACACTTTCATCGATGCCGACTCCACGCTCAACGCCTATCAAAAGGACGATTACAAGTCGGTCGTGAACGCGGGGATCAGCGTCGCCAATTGGTATGGCCTTGTGAAGGGGCTGAGCCAGCTGCGCGCGGCCGATGCGGACAGTTTTCTGACGACGCTGATGTCGGCGCGCGAGCGCAATCTCGAACTTGCGGCGCTCTATCATACGGATGTCGGCGGGCGGATATTGGATACGCTTCTCACCAAGCGCTACAAACACGTTCTGGCGCTGGGCTATTACCGCGAGCGCTGTGAGTACGACGCGGCAGCTCTGGAGTTGGAAAACCTCCGCACGGCGACCTATGACGCCTGCGTTGAAGCCGGCCATGCCTACCGTCAGGCGGAGCGCAACCTGCGGCATCACAGCTACACCTTTCGCCTGCCTCTCCAGGAGATTTCTGGAAATAACTTTCATGAGGAATTCGATCTTCTGGTCGATGCCCTCGAGAGCAAGATGCGGCTGTTGGAGCAGTTCGAGGACCATTATACCGAGCTGGAACAGCTCGACCGTGACCTGCCTCCCGAGGCGAAAACCTTCGCGGCGCGGCGCAAAGCGTATCGCACGGCCTTCGATACGGCGCAAAAGGCGATTCCGACGGCGGCCAGCTGCCGGAAACTCGATCCGCTGACCGAGGCGCTGGCGCTTGCGAACGGCACCCGTTTTTCCTGTCGTCCCGCTTTCTACGGCGCGGGGGAGGATGCTCTGCCACATACCGATGAGCTTGTCGCGGCCTTGGCGCAAGAGGCTCGCACGCGCTCCGCCGCTTATTGGGCGCGACTGGACCGCATTCGCGGCCTGCACATGGCGTGCAAGACCGGCGAACGTGATCGCGAAATTGCCGCATTGCGCGAGGAGATGCGCACGCATCCCGGCCTGCGCTATGACAGCGGCGCCTGCCACATGGTCGCACAGCCGCAGCTGGAGCAGGAGCTCGACCGGATGACGGCGGGTCTCCCCGAACATTGCCAGATGACAGCGGTCCCGCGCGACATCCTGCGTCTGCCCACCTCCGAGGCGGTGCGGGCGCTCGAAGAGGCGCGGCTTTTCGTCCTCGGTGCGCCAACCCGGGTGCCGCCGAAAGCCGATGAGCCCGAAGGTATCGTCGTCGACAGCGCTCCCGCGCCCGGGGAACCGGTCCGGGTCTGGACCGGGGTCGCTCTGACCGTGACCGGCCCGCAGCCTGAGCCCGAGGAGGAACCCGAACTCGCCACCGTGCCGGCGATCCTCGGGCTGACCGAGGCCAAGGCGCTCAGCGCCCTGGCAGAGGCCGGGCTGAACGGGGTCGTGGGGAAACGGATTCCGGCGGATCGGCTGGAGCTGAAACCCGGCTTCGTCCATGCCGCCGTGCCAGGACCCGGACGCCCCGCGGCGATGGGGTCGGCGGTCTCGCTGACCGTGATCGGCCCGCGTCCGATGATCGATGTGCCGAGCCTCGCGGGGGCCAAGACCGAGGCGCAGGCCCAGGGTATCCTCGCCGAAGCGGGCTTTGTTCCCGGCCCCGCAGCGGCCGGACATCCCGCGCCCGAGGGCGAGGAGCCGGGCACATTCTATGACACGGATCCGCCCGGGCCGGGTCCGTACCCGATGTTCACGACATTGCGGCCTCTGGCCTTTACACTCCCCGCGCCGCCGGCCGAGCCGGAGATGCGCCCGGTGCCGCCGGTGAAGGGGCTGGAACCGGGCAAGGCGCAGGACATGATCCGCAAGGACGGGTTCTTTGAAGTCGGGACGGTGTCGGCCGGCAAACCGGCAACCGGCAATGAGAAACCCGGCACCGTGCAATCCACCGCCCCCGGGATTGGCCAGCCGGCCCCCGAGGGCACGACGGTCGATCTGTTCGTTGCTGCGCCCGCCGTGGCAATCGACGCCCCTGAGGACCCCGCGCAACCAGCCGAGCCGGCGCCGCTCGCGGCGGGGGACGGCGACTGGATGGGGTTCTGGGAATTGAGCGATTTCAGTGCCGACAGCGCTTCGGCACAGCAGAGCCTGTCGGAGGCCGTGTTGCGGTTCCGCGTCGAAAACGCCGATGGCAGGCTGATGTTCCGGCTCTACAGCAACCGCAACGGTGAATGGAAAAGGTTCATCAATTTTCCGGCTGACATCGACGACGGCGGCATATTGCGCGCAGACCCGAGTTTCCTGCGCGAGCTGGAGGCCAAGATGCAGGCCGATGCCGCGAAAGGCGAGGTGGCACAGCTGACCAAGATGGTCTTTGGCGCATTGAAAGAGCTGGAAATGACCCGCAAAGGTGTCGCTTGCTCGATCCGGCTCTATGACGTGGGCGAAAGCCAGATGATCACGCTCGATGCCCGCTGCCGGCGGTTGTGATGCGCTGGCCGGGGATCATAGCCTCTCTGATCGCAGCGCCGCTTTGGGCCGGGGACTTGATTTGCCCAGCGATCAGCGGCGTGCCGCCGGGCTTCGGTTTCCTGGCGCCCGAGCTTGCGGTGCGTTTTGCCGCGCCGGTTTCCCCGGAGAGACCGGTCACGGAGACGCCAACCGACTGGATCGGATCATGGCGCATCACCCCGCCCGGGGGCGGCCCGGCGCCACTGAGCAGCCTCGAGATCCAATCGGAATTCGGTGCGCTCTGGCTGCGTTGGGACCCCGATCTATCCGATCCGTGCAGTGCCGACACCCGGATCACGGTCACGGCCACTGCTTTGCGGCTGAGCGGCGATCCGGAGGCGCTGACGGAGGCGCGTGCACTCGGCTTGATCCCGCCTCAGGAGGAGGCGCCGGACCTCATGTCCCCTGAGGCGCGTGCCGCGCTCCTGCGCAGCCTGACCCTGAGCCGCAGCGGCAAGCTTTGCTACCTGCGCTGGACCGGCCCGGACGGCCCCGCCGCGCTGCAATTTCTTTGTATTTTAGAAACAGGAGAGTGATCGACATGTTGCGCCCCCTTGCCCTGATGGCCCTGATGGCCCTGTTGAGCCTGCCGTTGAGCGCCCAAGCCGAGATGATCGAGGGCAAGGTCGCATCGGTGGCCGAACAGGGGCGTGTCGAGATCACCTTGCCGGCGGGGCTCTCGGCCAATCCGGATGATCCGGTGACCTTGCTCACCGATATCCCCGGGCTGGGGCTGACCGCGATCAGCACCCTTTGGCGGGTGGAGCAGGTCGAGGGCCAGCGTCTGATCGCCGTGCCCGAAGCGCCGCCCACCGGCACTCCGCAGCCGGGCTATGTCGCCCGGATCGACAGCTCTGCGGCACAGCTCGGGGAGGCCGGAACGGAAGGGGCGCCAGCCGGCGCGGGTCTTGCTCAAAACGGCGAAGACGGTGGGACGGGGCATCTGCCGGATATTCCGCTCCGGCAGATCGACCCCTCACCGGCGGCCGAGAACCTGTATCTTGCGGCGCAGAACCTGATGTCCGAGGGGGATTTCGCGCAGGCCGCGCCCCTGTTGCGCGACGCCGCGCGGCAATATCACGGCCATGCGATGACGGAACTCGGGGCGCTCTATGCATTCGGCATGGGGGTGCCGAAGTTGCACGATGCGGCGCTGGCCTGGCAGGAGCTGGCGGCGCAATATGGCGAGCCGGATGCCTATCTGCGTCTCGGACTGATGCATCTGACCGGTCAGGGCGGTGCCACGGATATTCCGCTGGGCTCGGAAATGCTGCACAAGGCGGCCGCCTATGGCAGCGCCCAGGGCATGTATCTTCTGGCCTTGCTCTATGAAGATGGCACCGGGGTCCCCGCCAGCGAACCGGAAATGGTCTCCTGGCTGCGCGAGTCGGCCGATTATGGCTACGCCCCGGCGCAATCGGTGGTCGGGCAGATCTATCTCGACGGCGATGCCGGGATGCCGGCGGATCGCGCATTGGCGCGTGAGTACCTGACGCGGGCAGCGGAGAACGGCCAGGTTGCGGCGATGGAGGTGCTGGCGGAGCTGCTTGCATCGAGCGATCCGGTGCAGGCCCGGTACTGGCGCGACGCCGCCTATGCCGCGCCGCCCAATCCCGAGAATGAGGGGCTCTGTGTGCGGGACTGGGAATGCTACGATGCGGTCGAGCCGGCCGCACAGGCGCAGCAACCGGCGCAGTCACAGGCGCAACCACAGGTGCCCGGGCCGGCAACCGCCGCCGAACCGGCACGGAGCACCCGCGAGGTGCAGGACTGTGACCGTTTGGCCGCTCATCCCTATGACGACGACCGTCCGGACCCGGCACTCGGCGTGGATTACAGCGGACTCGATGCGGCGCGGGCACTGGTGGCCTGCGAAGCCGCGATTGCGCGCTGGCCGGACAGTCGCCGGTTCCATGCCAATCTCGCGCGGGTGCAGCACAAGCTGGGCCAGCCGGCCAAGGCTTTCGACAGCGCCATGGTTGCCGCCGAGATGGGCAGCGCCCAGGGCATGGCCTTTATCGCGACCATGTATAAGAGCGGGATTGGCGTGGACCCCGACGCCGCCCGCGCCTTCTATTGGTTCGAACGCAGTGCGAATGCCGGCAATGTCGCGGCGATGATGTTCGCGGCCTCGATGACGATCAATCCCGACAGCCCGCACTATGATCCGGTCCGTGCCGCAGGCTTCTATCGCGCCGCCTCAGAGGCCGGCCACGCGGATGGCACGGCCAATCTGGGCGTTCTGTTCAACAACGGTCAGGGTGTTGGCTACGATCCGGCTCAGGCCGCCAGGTTGCTGCTCAGCGCATTGGAACGAGGGTCGCAAAAAGCCTATCAGGAGCTGCTCGTCGATTACGCTGGCCTGTCCCCCGACACCCGCAGGTCAGTGCAGCGGCTGTTGCAAACGCGCGGTCTCTATTCGGGCGGGATCGACGGCGCCTTCGGCCCGGCAACCCAGCGTGCGCTGCGCGCGGTACAGCGCGAGTGAGCGCATGTCGCGCAGCTCTTGCAAGGGGGGCGGGGCAGCTCAGCACAGGTGCCGTGCCAGCATCGCCTCTAGCTCGGTTGTGTGGCACGCTGCCTCCTCCGGGCTCAGGTATCGGATCTCGACGGGTAACCCGGTGGCGGCCCGCAGCACCATCGCGATGACGCGCGTATGTTGGTCCTCCACGACAAACAACCCGCGATCCGGCGTGCGGCAGCGGTGCAGCTCGATAAAGAGGGGCAGGGCCTCTGGGCGCGGCCAAACACCATCGTCATCACCGGCATTTCCGGCGCGGGGCAGCATTGCCATCAGGGTCGCGGCGTCTTTTTGCACGGCGGGGCGCAGCGTCAGGCGGCCGTGCCGCAGGACGGGCGGGTGCAGCTGGAACCATTGCCCGGATGTCATCACATGGTCGTGGCAGGGCAGAGCGCGTCCTTCGACGTGAAAGAACATGCGCCTGCCCGCCGGACGACGCGCGAAGCCGAGGCGGGACAAGAGCGTCTGCGAGGGCAGGTTGTCGTCGCGACAGGTGGCGATCAGCGGCGGCGCGGGGCGGGCAAAATGGGCGGTGATCGCGGTGCGTAGCGCCTGGGACATGATGCCATGACCGCGTGCGCTGCGATCGAGCCAGAACCAGAGATCGGGCACCAGACAGAGACCGCCGATCATGGTGCCGTCCTGTTCCACGATCCGCAGGCGATGCGCCGGGTCTTGGCCGATGGCCAGAATGTCCTCTGCGTCGCGGTGCTCGAACGGTTGTCTTGCGGCCGCCATCCAGCGGGCGGTTTCCGGCTCGCCCAGCTGTTGCACAACCCCGTTCAGGTCGCTGACCGCCATCGGTCGCAGGCGTATGTCCGCGGTCTCGATCACCTCTGGAAAATCGCTCATCGCGGTGCCCCACTCCCTTTTGATGCCCCTGGAGGCTCTCCCGGATCGGGGCACGAATCAAGGCCGCGATTCGTTTCCGCAGGCGCATTTCTGATATTCTGCGATGCGGAAAAATTATTTTGGAACAGAGCGTTACGTTCCCCTCTCACGGGGCGTAACGATATATTACAGATTCACCTTTTCTCGCAGAAACCCGCCGATAACCACCCGGTTTCATTTGCGGAGCCGGGAAGCTTGGCTAGTCTTTCCCAAACGCAAACAGTCGGAAGCTCGAGGGAGGAGAGGCCGATGGTTGACCCAACCGCACAGGTCGGAGAGGGCGTGCCTCAGGCGTCGTCAACAGGGCTGACAGCAAGACTGACAGCAGGGCTGTCAATTGGGCTTTCGTGCGCCCTGAGCATTGCTCATGACATCCCAGATCGCCGACAGGTCACCCGCCATGCGGGCATGAACCTGCGCCAGGAGCCTGTCCCGCCGTGTCGCGGGCAGGGCATCGATCGTCAGGCGCGCGTTGCGCAAATCGTCGGGCGCGGCGGTCTCGATGGCCCTGTCTACCGCGGCGCGGCAGGCCTCATGGTCCTCGGTGTCGTCGCCCGCGGCATCGCTCTCGGAAAGAACCTGTTGCAGCGTTTTGAAAAACCGGGTGTCGGCGGGGTCGTTCATCTGGGTCATCGCGGCGGGGTCTCCGATCAATATTGTCTCGCCAGTGTCGTCGGGGCAGGATCATGACAGGTCAATCCGGTGATCTCCATATCCTCCTCAGCGAACGGCTCGTGCTGATCCAGGCCATCGCCACCGCCAACAGCGAGCATTTGCGGCTCAACCAGATCGCCGGCGGCATGATGATCCTCGATCAGAAGGACGCGCTCGACGGGGTGGAGGAGGGGGCAGAGGAAGGGCCAGAGCAAGATCGGCGCAACCAGGCGCGCGATGCAAATGACACGGCGATAGACCAGTGCAGGGACCGGATCGCGGCGCTCGAGGCGCAGCTGGCGGATCTGGACCGGAAACTCGCAAAAGCTACGGAAGACCATTCAAAATGACACAGCACCTTTCCCCGCCGTCCCTGTCGCTCTTCGATCTGATCGCCCGATCGTGGCAGCTCGGGACCGAGGTCCGGGATCTTCAGTTCAATGTCATCGGTTCCTCTGTGGCGGTCACCCTCGGCGACGGCACGCTCGCTTTCCTGCCCCTCAGGGATGCCGAGGACCCGGACATGAGAACGCGGATCGAGGCGGATACCGGCCGCATGACCATTCGACCACGCGAGAAACCGCTTCCCCTCCCGGTTCGCAGTGACGGACCCGTTGCCGATGCGGGGCTCGGGATGTGCCGGGTGGCGCAGCAGGGGTTCGTCTTTGTCCATCATGACGGGCAGGAGATCTGGCGCGCCACGGCTAAGGGACAGTGCCTGCGGGTGGCCAAGGCGGGCGTCGCGCCGGTCACGGCCCTGGCGGCCCTGCCGAACAAGGAGGGGCTTCTGGTGGCGCGCGATGCCCGGCTCGAGGTCGTGGCGCCGGAAGATGGCAGCACGCTCCTGACGTCGGATCTGTCCCATGACATCCGGCTGATCGCTCCGGCGCCACGCGCCGGTCGGATCGCCTGTTGGGGGCCGGGACAGGTGACACTCCTCACGACCAACGGGCTGACGCCAATCGCCGAGATCGCGGTCGATGGTGAACCAACCAGCCTGCGCTGGTCTCCCGACGGGAGATGGCTGGTCGGCGGGTGCCGGGACAAGGCCCTGTTGCTGGTGGATGTCGAGACGGGACAGGCGGACCGGATCGTCGATTTTCCGGCGCCGGTCGCCGCCGTCGGTTTCAGTGACAAGGCCGGTGCGATGATCGCCTCCGGGGCGTTTCGCATCGTCGGCTGGCATTTGCCGGATTTGCCCTTCGGAGATCACGAGGGGGGGCCGGTCGAGACCGGCAAGCCCGGCTTGACCGTGGTCGAGACCGTCGCCGCGCATCCGACACGTGATCTGTGCGCCGCCGGCTATGCCAATGGCCTGGTCACGCTTTGCCAGATCGGCCAGCGCGAAGAGATGATGCTGCGCGAGGGGGGCGGCGCGCCGGTGACGGCGCTGGCCTGGTCGCCCGATGGCAAGCATCTGGCGATCGGAGCCGCCGGGGGGGAGGCTTCGATCGTCACCTTCCCGAAAACCATGTTCAAATAATTCTCAAGGGAGCGAGACCATGACACAGACGCTGAGCACCGAAGAACAAAGCAAGGATCGCTATTTCCAGCAACTGGCGAAGATCGCCGAGGAGATGATCGACGAGCATGGCAAGGATTTCGCCACCGGGGCCCTGATCCTCGCGGCGCAGTGGATCTCGCAGGGCCGGCTCGGCAAGGGCGAAGACCCCATGCACTAGGCGTTATGCCTTGGGCGACCTGCACGAGACCGGGCACGACGCATGATTGTCATGCCCTAGTGACGGCGCGCCTGTTCCTGAGCACGAGCTTCGGAAGCCGGCGCCGTCAAACTCTGGATCTGATCGATGAGAATGGCGCTGAGCGGCGCCGCGAGCGGGGCAAATGTTCCGGGTGTTCCGGGCGCGCGCGCGCCTGTCTGGCGCAAAAGCCCGGTCAGTTCAGGCATCACAAGCTGCGCATAGGCACAAAGCTCATGAATTCGAAATGTCGCAAAATAGAGGCTGTCGTCGTTCAACAGGGTCTTGCCCTGCCGCGGCTCCGGGGAGGGAGCATGCAACAGGTTGCTGTGCACCGCCGTGCTGAGGACCGCGAGCACCGATTTGCGCCATTTGGCGTATTCCGTGTCTGCGGAATGATCGATCCCGGCGCTGTAGAGCTTTTCCGAGATTGCCCGGAAGGCGCGGCCCCCGGCGATGTGACGGCGCCAGAACTCATTGGTGTCCTCCGCCGTACGGCATTCGGAAAAGCGCTGGGCCAGTTTCGGACGGATGAGCAGCACCAGTGCCATGTCCACATCCTCCGAGAGCGAACGCGCGATCTGCATCGCGGGCAGCGGCAATTCGGTGAGGGCCAGAAGGCGCAGGGCGGTCATCTGTTCGCTCAGCCGCGCGGTGACGCCCGCAAGCCCGTGCCATTGCGCCGCCGACATCCCCTCGAGCCCGGCTGCGTGCCCCTCCGCCGCTGCGGCCTGCAAGGCGCGCACCCAAAGCAGCGCCTGATCAAAGAGAAAGACCAGATCGACGGTGGCACTGTCGGTCGCGGCATCGAGACGCGGCACGGCGCGAAACCCGGAAAGGGTGCGAATGCCCGCCCGCCAGTGGCTGTCGAAATCCAGCCCGCGCGCGGACCAGAGCTGTTTGACCCGGGCCAGAAGCTGCGGCGAGAGGTCGGGATAGGACATCTCCGGCGGTGTGTGAAACAGCGGGGCGACGGCCCCCGGGGGGATTTTCGTGCTCATGGCGTCGAGGCTCCTCGCAACAACGCGAGAAGTGTAACCCGTGGAGCCGGAGTCTGGCCAGTGGTCTTGGCGGAGATCGGCGGATGAGTTTTTCGACCAGATTGCAGATAGGGCAGGCGCCGGTCTTTCGGATGGGCCATGTGATCAATGTGCTGCAAATGTCCGGTGCGGAGCTTGAGGATCATCTCATGCAGGCGGCGCGGGAGAACCCGTTTCTGGTGATGCGCAGGCGTCGGAATGCCGTGGTCCGGGCGGGCAATGCGCTCGACCTGCCCGATGTCGACCGTGCCGATGCGCCGACCAGTCTCTTTGACCATGTGCTGCGCGAACTGGCCGGGCTGCTCGCCCACGGCGGGGCGATGGAGCGGCTTGTCCTGGCACTTGTCGAGGAACTGGAGCCGTCGGGATGGCTTGGCCGCGGCGCGGCGGAGATCGCGGCGGAGCTGGGGCTGGCCGAGACCTTGGTCGCGCAGGCCCTGAGACTGGTTCAGCACCGGATTTCGCCGGCCGGGCTGTTCGCCCGGGATCTCGCCGAGTGTCTGCGCTTGCAACTGGAGGATCAGGGCTTGCGGGATGCCGAGATCGACAAGCTGCTCGATTGTCTCGAACTGCTCGAAACTGGCGGCCTCGCGGCGCTGACGGAAGCCACCGGGCTCTCCGGCGACAGGGTGGAGCATCATCTCGCACGGTTGCGTCGGCTCGATCCCAAACCGGGCGTCAGATTTTCGACTGACCTGACGCTGCTCCGGGCCCCCGATGTGCGGGTCGAGCCGCGCGGCGACGGCTGGATCGCCATCGTCAAACCGACCTTCGAAACAGAGGTCTCCGTGCTCCCGGAGGTGACCGGGGGCAGCTCGCCCGAACTGCGACTGGCGCTGAAACAGGCCCGCGCCCTCAAACAGGCGCTTGATCTGCGCAAAGGTGCTCTGGAGCAGATCATGCACTACATGGTCGATGTTCAATCGGACTATTTTCGCGATGGCCCGGAGGCGCTGCACCCGCTTTCGCGATCTGTGATCGCGGAAGGAACGGGGTTTCATCTCAGCACCGTCTGCCGTGTGCTGAACGGTCTGCTGGTCGAAGGGCCGCACGGGATTTTCGAGGCCCGGATGCTCTGCGCCCAGACCGCCTCGCGTGGCGCCGAGGGCGGTCCGTCGAAACCCAGGGTGCTGTCGCGCCTGCGCGCCGCGCTCTCTGAGGAAAGCCCGGCCTGCCCCTTGTCCGATCAGGGGCTCGCCGATCGGCTCTGTGCCGAGGGGCTGAGGGTGTCGCGCCGCGTGGTGGCCAAATATCGTCACGAGCTTGGCTTCGCCCCGGCGTCACAGCGGCGCTTGCGGGCCTGATCCCACCGCCCGAAATCCCCAGCCAATCCTGAAATTCCGAACCGCCGCCCGCCGGCGGTTTTGCCGTTTTGAGACATGTCATCGCGGCGGGTCGCCGCCCGGGGAGAGCGCAGGGGAAACCGCGCGAGACCCTCTTGGGGACCTGCTGTGTAACGCTCTGCACCGGTCACTGTAAATGCCGGGCGTAACGTTCCGTGACACTGCCGTTCACCGCCTTGCGCAAGGGTTTTGGAAGCAGCGCAGCGCAAAAAAAATAATACAAAAATATACATAAATAACAGTGAGTTGTATGAAAATTTCATGCTGCAGCTGCACATTTCCCTGCTCTGGAACCAGCCTTGCATGAAGAGAGGCATAACACGCGGTCACCCACCGGGGGATCGTACAAGAACGAAGGATCGGGAGGAAAATATCACCGGCACCGGTGGCACAGGCCACGGGGCGGTCCGGGTTGGATAGGACTCATCTCCACCTTTGCCGAGAACCCGTGTGGCGCGCGCCGATGCCCGTCGCATGAACCGAAACGGCGAAAGCCGCCAAACGTGACCGGGAAACCGGGCTCAGAGCTTTAAGGAGGCTCATGGCATGACTTTGACGCTTAATAAGATCACGTCGCAACGTGGTATCTCGGTCGGGGAGGCGACCAAGAAGATCGCAGATCTGGGGTGGAACCCGTCCTATGTTCAGGAGGCTGCGACCTTCCCAACCGATTACAAGATCACCAAGGCGCCGCGCGACCCGATGAAACAGGTCCTGCGCTCCTACTTCCCGATGGAAGAGGAAAAGGACAACCGGGTTTACGGCGCGCTCGATGCGGCGCTGCGGGGTGACATGTTCCGCAATGTCGAACCGCGCTGGATCGAATGGATGAAGCTGTTCCTGGCGATCATTCCCTTTCCGGAAATCTCGGCCGCACGTTCGATGGCCATGGTGGCACGCCTGTCGCCCGGCGAGGACCTGCGCACCGGTTTCACCATGCAGATGGTCGATGAATTCCGCCACTCCACGATTCAGATGAACCTGAAGAAATGGTACATGGAAAACTACATCGACCCGGCCGGGTTCGACATCACCGAAGAAGCCTTTGGCAAGTGCTATGCCACCACCATCGGCCGCCAGTTCGGTGAAGGCTTCATCACCGGCGACACCATGACCGCCGCCTGCATGTACCTGACCGTGGTTGCAGAAACCGCCTTTACCAACACGCTGTTCGTGGCCATGCCGTCGGAAGCGGCGCGCAATGGCGACTATGCGCTGCCGACCGTGTTCCTGTCGGTGCAATCGGACGAGAGCCGCCACATCGGCAATGGCCACTCGCTCCTGATGGCGGCGCTGAAGGAGCCGGAGAACCATCTGCTCTTGGAGCGCGACCTGCGCTATGCCTTCTGGCAGAACCACGCCATCGTCGATGCCGCCATCGGCACCTTCATCGAATACGGCACCACCAACCGCGACAAGGAAAAGGAATCCTATGCGGAAATGTGGCATCGCTGGATCTTTGAAGACTACTACCGGACCTACATGCTGCCGCTCGAGAAATACGGCGTGAAGATCCATCACGACGATGTCCAGGAGGCCTGGAAGCGGATCACCGAGAAGAACTATGTCCACAAGGTCGCGCAGTTCTTTGCGGTCGGCTGGCCGGTCAACTTCTGGCGCATCGAAGCCCAGACCGACAAGGATTTCGAGTGGTTCGAACACAAGTATCCGGGCTGGTACGCCGAGTTTGGCGAGTTCTGGAAATGGTACGACAAGCTGTCGAAACCGGGCGAGACGGTGATGACCTTCAACCAGGACACCGGCTATGTCTATCCGCATCGCTGCTGGTCCTGCCTGGTGCCTTGTCTCATTCGCGAAGACATGGTCGTCGACCAGATCGATGGTCAGTGGCACACCTTCGGTCATGAGCTCGACCGCTGGACCGCGGTCGAGGCCTTCGCGGACGAATACCAAGGTCGCCCGACGCCGGCCATGGGCAAGTTCTCGGGCAAGCGGGAATGGGAGACCGTCTATGACGGCTGGGATCTCGCCGATGCGATCAAGGACCTCAACTTTGTGCGCGAAGACGGCGAAACCCTGACCGCACAGCCGCATCTGCGCTTCGACAACAAGGACATGTGGAAACTCGAGCACGTTCGTGGCCACACGCTGCGCTCGCCGCTCAACATGCTGCGCGCCATGTCCGATGCCGAGCGCGAGGCCCATGTCGCGGAGTACCGCAAGGGCTTCACCATCAACGCCTGCAACTAACCAACACTCCGGGTGCCGCAGCCGCGGCCCCGGACCCTCGGCACCGCGAAAAGGCGTGTGCCGTGTCCAGGGAGGAAAGAATGACGGAAGTACATACCGTCCGATTAGAACCCGTTGGTGTGGAATTCGAGGTCGAAGAGGGGGAAACCATCCTCGACGCCGCATTCCGCCAGGGGATCGCGCTGCCGCATGGCTGCAAAGAGGGGCAATGCTCGGCCTGCAAATGCGTCCAGCTCGACGGCGAGACCGAGATGCTGAAATATTCCACCTTCGCGCTGAACGAGATGGAACGGGACAGCGGCCATGTGCTGATGTGCCGGACCCTTGCCTACAGCGATGTCGAGATCGAATTGCTGAACTACGACGAGGAGGTGCTCTCGAAGTCCATCCCGGTGCGCCAGTTCTCCGGCAAGATCGTCGATTTCCAGAAGCTGACCCACGATATTCGCGGGGTTCAGATCGAGCTGGATGCACCTCTCAAATTCTGGGCGGGTCAATATGTCGACATCACGGTCAGGACCGAAGCGGGGGAGGAGATTACACGCTCGTTCTCCATGGCAAATTCGCCGAGCGAAACCCAAAAGCTCGGCTTCATCATCAAGAAATACCCCGACGGGCGGTTCTCCAACGAGCTTGACGACGGCGGCATCAAAGCCGGAGCCGAAGTCGAAGTCGAAGGGCCCTACGGAATGTGTTTCCGACGGGAAGACCGAGAAGGACCCGTGATCCTGGTGGGCGCCGGCTCCGGCATGTCGCCGGTCTGGTCGATCCTGAACGATCATATCGCAAGCGGTGAGGACCGGCCGGTCTATTTCTTCTACGGCGCAAGGGGCCGTGACGATCTGATCCTGCGCGACGAGATCGATGCGCTCACCGCTGCCAACCCGGCGATCGAATTCATCCCGGTGCTCAGCCATGCCGATGACGATGCCGAATGGACCGGCGAGCGCGGCTTTGTGCACGAGGCAGTCGACCGGCGGCTCAAGGCGCTCGGGATCGATGGCGAGGGCGATGTCTATGCCTGTGGTCCGCCGCCGATGATCGATGCGCTGACGCCGGTGCTCTTCATGCACGACTTCGATACCGATCGCATTTTCTACGACAAGTTCACGCCCACTTCCGGTTCTTCGGGCCATTGAAAGCGGCCCGAACGCTAGTGACGTGAAACCAACAAAGGGAGGCTACCATGGTAGCAACATCTAGTTCAGTCGGCTCCGGTGCCGCAGGCGCCGCAGAGTTCGTCGGCTCGAAAAGCCGCAAATACAATTACTTCGAACCGCGCGGCCGGCGGGCGACCCATTACGAGGACGTCACCGTCGACGTGCAACCCGATCCCGAGCGCTATCTGATCCAGAACTGGATCATCGAGTTCGAAGGCGGCAAGGGCGGTGGTGCCTACCGCAAGGACAATACCGCCGCGCTGTCGAGCAACTGGCATGCGTTCCGCGCGCCCGATCAGGAATGGGAACGGACCCATTATCAGCGCCAGTCGAAGATCGAGACCATGGTTCAGAACGTCATCTCCAACGCCCGCAAGGCCGGTGCGCACAAGGTGTTCGACAAGGCCTGGCAGACGATCCTGCAAAAGCACCTGGGCGCCTGGAAACACGCCGAATTCGGCCTGGGCACCTCGCTCATGCAGGCGCAGCGCTACGGCTACACGCAGATGATCAACAACGCCACGCTGACCAATTCGTCCTACAAGATGCGCCTGACCCAGGACATCACCCTGTATCTGGCCGAGATCGGCATGGACAACGAGGGCTGGGACGACGAGCTCGGCAAGAAGACCTGGCTCGAGGATCCGATCTGGCAGCCCTGCCGTGAGGCGGTCGAGACGATCATGGGCTCCGAGGATTATCTCGAACAGTATTTCGCCATCAACATCGTGTTCGAACCGCTGGTCGGCGAGCTGATCCGCTCTGGCTTCTTCATGCAGGCGGCGGCGGCCAATAACGACTTCATCACCCCCTCGGTGATCTCGGCGGCCGAGGCCGATTACGAGCGCAACCTCGCGAATACGGTCGATCTGATCTACCTGCTGGTTCACGACGAAAAGCACGGCGAACACAATCGCATGCTGTTCAAGTCCTGGCTCGCCAAGCATGGCGCGCTGGCGGAAAAGGCGGCGGATGCGCTCCAACCGATCTGGTCGCAGCCGCATTCCAAACCGGTTTCCTACCACGACGTGAAAGAGGTCTCGCGCGAGCGTCTGGCCCAGATCCTCGCCGAACTCGGCCTCAATTAATCATCCAGACAAGGAGAACAAGATGTCTAGCATAGCGCGCAACGCATCCAAGCAGAACATCTTCAAGTCGATGCAGGACATCGACATGACCTCGCGCGAGGTGTCGCACCAGTGTGGTGTGACGATGAACGACAGCGTCGAGGCCCGCGCCATCGCCGAGTTCATGGAAGAGAACAACCCCAATGTGACCGTCACCTACAATCCGGCGACGATCCGGATCGACGGCGAGGGCAAGCTGATCTTCAAGATGGATGAGATCACCGAATATCTCGGTCGCGAAATGACCGCCGAAATCTTCGAGGTGAACACCTCGACCCATTATGGCCGCATGGTCCGGGTCGACGACAACACCGTGATCCTCTTCGGCGACATGAACGAAGTGATGGAATACATCTAAGCGTTTTGCCCGGGGGCGGTTCACCCCTGTCCCCGGCTTTCCCGACAGACGCAGACCCGAGAACGATCCGGAGGACCGGCAGGCGGAGGAGCCTCGATGCCGCGATCCCGACCGGACGGGCCAGGCATCGAACCGGGCAATCAATCACAGCCACGCACACCCAGGGAGGGTCCCCATGTATATCACACCCGAAGGCAAGGAAATTTTCGTTCTCGACGGTCACACCCATTATTGGGACGGCAGCCCCGAGAACCAGACCAATATCCACGGCAAGCAGTTCATCGACTGTTTCTATGCCTATCACACCAATTTGAGCCCGAAAGAGCATCTCTGGGAAAAGGCCCGGTTCGAGAAATATTCCGAAGACAACATCTATCGCGACCTCTTCGTCGACGGGCCGAATGACATGGCAATCATTCAGACCACCGTGCTGTCGGATTTCTACGAGAACGGGTTTTCCTCGATCGAGCGCAGCTCGGCCATGGCGGAGCGCCATCCCGAACGCTTCATCGTCAACGGTTCGTTTGACCCGCGCGACGGCGAAAAGGCGCTGGAACAGATCCATTACATGAAGGAGACCTTCGATATCACCGGCGTGAAAATGTACACCGCCGAGTGGAACGGCGCCTCCAAGGGCTGGGCGCTCAACGATCCTCAGGCCTACAAGTGCTTCGAGCTCTGCGACAAGCTCGGTATCAAGAACATCCATGTCCACAAGGGGCCGACGATCATCCCGCTGTCGAAGGATGCTTTCGATGTGCATGATGTCGATTACGCCGCCACCGATTTCCAGAACCTCAACTGGATCGTCGAACATTGCGGCCAGCCGCGGATCGACGATTTCTGCTGGATCGCGACGCAGGAAACCAATGTCTATGGCGGGCTCGCCGTGGTGCTGCCCTTCATCCATTCGCGGCCGCGTTACTTTGCCGAGATGATCGCCGAGCTGCTCTGGTGGGTGGGCGAGGACAAGATCCTCTTCGGTTCGGATTACGCGATCTGGACGCCGCAATGGCTGGTCGAGAAATTCTGGAATTTCCAGATCCCCGACGACATTGCCGAAGAGCGCGGGGTGCAGCTGACCGACGCGATCAAGGAGAAGATCCTCGGTCTGAACGCCGCCAAGATCTATAACATCGATGTCGAGGCGAAGAAGAAACAGCTCGCCGGTGCACCGGTGCAGATCGCGGCGGAGTGATCGGATGTTCGTTGCCCAATTGATGGCCGAACGGGAACTCGAGGTCTGGGACTGCCTTGCGGCAGTCTCCGATCCCGAGCTCGACGAGCCGATCACCGATTTGAACTTTGTCGAAGCCGTGAGCGTGAACGACGATCACACGGTCCGGGTCGAGTTCCGTCTGCCCACCTACTGGTGCTCGCCGAATTTCGCCTTTCTGATGGCTTTCGGCATCCGCAACGCGGTCATGGCGCTGCCCTGGGTGCGCGCGATGACCGTAGAGCTCAAGGATCATTGCTTTGGCGATGAGGTGAACGACGGGGTCAACAGCGGCCGCCCGTTCCATCAGATCTTTGCCGAGAATTGCGATGGGGCGGTGCTCGACGATGTGGTGGAGAAATTCATGGCCAAGGCCTTTGATCGCCGACAGGAAGCCATGCTTCTGGCGCTGAAGGCCAAGGACAGGCCGATTGCGGAGATCGTCTCGATGACGGTCGGGGCGTTGAAGAAGACCCATTTCACGGGTGAGGAGGCGTTCCGGCAGCTGCCGCGATATCTCGACATTCTGGCGGCGAAGGGCCTCGCTTTGACGGACCGCGACCCGGCCTTTCCGACCTGGCAGGGCGGGCGGATCTCGCCCGAGGCGCTGGGCCCGCATCTGCGGCGTCTGCGCAGCACCCGTCTGACGATGGAGTTCAACGGTGCGCTGTGCCGGGGACTGGCTCAGAGCCGCTACAAGGAGGTCGAAATCGGTATCGACGGGCCGACTTTGGTCGATTTCATCGCCGGCCGGGTGCCGCCCCGAGAGGCGCCGGAACCCGGCATCTAAGCGTCTAAATCACAACGAAAATGGGAGGAGGCCCAAGACTGCTTTGGGTCCAAGGAGGAAGATATGGCTAAACTCATGGTGCACGGCAAAAACGCCCGCAAATGCCTCGCGCAGGGCGTGGCGCGGCTGGCGGCTGCGGTCGAACCGACGCTCGGGCCGAAGGGGCTCAACGCGATGGTGGATCGGCCGGTCGGAACCCCGATGGTCACCCGCGACGGTGTGAGCATCGCATCCGAGATCGAATTGACCGACCGCTTCGAAAACATGGGCGCCCAGGTGGTGCGCGAAGTCTCAATGCAGACCAACGATGTGGCCGGCGACGGCACCACCACCGCCATCGTTCTCGCCAATGCGCTGATCCAGAACGGCGTTGAGCTGACCGAGAACGGTGCCCGCCCGGTCGATCTGTGCCGCGGCATCGATCTCGCCGTGCAGACCATCGTCGAGGCGATCGATGCCTCGTCGCGCGATTGCGAGGAAAACCCGGATTATCTCGAAGCGGTTGCCCATGTCTCGGCCACCGATCCGAAACTCGGTACGCTGGTCGCCGAAGCCTATCGCCGGGTCGGGCGCGACGGGGTCATCTCGGCCGATTTCGGTGTGACGATCGACACCACCATGGAAGTGGTCGAGGGCATGTCCTTTGAGCGCGGCTACATTTCGCACCACATGGTGACGGATCGCGAGCATATGGAAGCGGTGCTGCGCCACCCGCTGATCCTGATGACGGATCAGAAGATCCTGAAACCCGACCTGCTCGACAATGCCCGCCGCATCGCCGACGCAGAAAACCGCCCGCTTCTGATCATCGCCGAAGAAATTGCCCCCGAGGTTGTGATCACGCTGTTGGAGAATGGCGGCGCCGGCAAATACCTGATCGTGCATCCGCCGGAATACGGCCATTGGCGCACGGCGATGATGGACGATCTGGCCATCCTCACCGGCGGCGAGGTGCTGGCGCGTGATCTGGGCAAGAAGATCGAGAATGTCACCCGCGCCCAGCTCGGCGGCGCCGAGACGGTGCGCACCCATGCGTCGCACACCTCGATCCTGCGCGGCGAAGGCGACCCGGAAGCGATCCGCGCCCGCCGTGCTCAGGTGCAGCGCCAGCATGACGTGGCGCCGCCCAATATCGAAAAGGACAAGCTGCGCGAGCGCATGTCCAAACTCACCGGTGGCAGCGCGATCATCTATGCCGGCGGGTTCACCCCGGTGGAACAGAAGCGCACGATCCAGCTGGTCGAGGACGCGCTCTGTGCCCTGCGCGCCGCGGTCGAGGATGGTGTGGTGGCCGGTGGCGGCACCGCGCTGGCGCAGATCGCCCCCTGTCTCGATGGCCTGAACGTCTCGGGGGACATGGCGCGCGGCGTGGCCCTGGTCCGCTCGATCCTGACCCAGCCGGTGCGTCGGATCGCGCGCAACGCCGGGGCCGATGCCGACACCGTCTCCGACAAGGTCGTCAACGCCCCGAAGGATCATGGCTACAACGCCGCGACCGGCGAGTTCGGCGACATGTTCGAGGCCGGGATCATCGATCCCGCCCGGGTGCCGGCCAGCGCCCTGGTCAACGCCGCCTCCGTCGCGACGCTGATCCTGACCACGGAAACGCTGATCGGCGATCTGGAAGAAGGCGAAGCCGACCCGACCGAGGGCCCCGCGCTCGGCGGCGGTGCCGAGCTTCTGGGGCGCAAATAAGCCCTGCAACATATCGGGTCGCCGCGGATCGGCGGCCCGCTCAGCCAGAAGGAACCAGGACATGAAAGCAGCGAGACTCTACGAATACGATCCGGCCGTGAACGTGCAGCTGAAGATCGAAGATGTTGCCTCTCCCACGATCACCGCAGCCGATGAGGTGATCGTCAAGGTCGGTGCGGCGGGCTTGTGCCGCACCGATCTCCATATCATCGAAGGCGTGTGGAAAGACATCATGGATCAGGGCGGCAATCTCCTGCCCTATATCATGGGCCATGAGAACGCCGGCTGGGTCGAGGATGTCGGCAGCGGTGTCACCTCGGTCAAGCCCGGCGATGCGGTGATCTGCCACCCGTTCAACGCCTGCGGCATCTGCCTGAACTGCCGGTATGGCCACGACATGTATTGCGATCACGGTCTCTTCCCGGGCCTCGGTCTCGACGGTGGCTTTGCCGAATATTTCAAGACCAACGAGCGCTCGGTGATCAAGCTCAACACCGGTATCACGCCGCTGTCGGTCGCACCGATGGCCGACGCCGGCATCACCGCCTACCGCGCCGCCAAGAAGGCCGCGAAACTGTTGAACCCCGGCGGTTATGTCGTGCTTCTGGGCATCGGCGGGCTCGGGCATATCGCGCTGCAGGTGCTCAAACACACCACGGGGGCCCGGGTGATTGCGGTCGATCAGGAACCGGCAGCGCAGGTTCTGGCCAAGGAGCTCGGCGCCGATATCGTCATCGCCGGCGGGGAGAACCTGGTCGAGGAGATCAAGGACCTGACCGGCGGCGGCGCCCATGTGGCGATCGATTTCGTCGGGGAATACGGCACCGAGAACCTGTGCTGGAAATTGCTGCGCCAGGGCGGCGAGCTGATCATGGTCGGCTATGGCGGCGAGGTGCGGGTGCCGACGCTCGAACTTGTGGCCAACGAGATCAAGATCGGCGGCAGCCTGGTCGGCGATTTCGTCGAGCTGGTCGAGCTGATGGAGATGAACGCCGACGGCAAGGTGAAAATGCACCAGACCGAATACAGCCTCGACAACATCAACCTCGCGATCTCGGATTTCAAGGCGCGCAAGTTCACCGGGCGCGGCGTCATCGTTCCCTGAGCCGGTCGCCTTCCTGACGACGGCCCCGTGGCCGACCTTCGGGTCGGTCACCATTCCAACATTATCGCGAGGACACCATGGCCAAATCCATCCATTCGATGATCCGCGTTCTGGACGAGGCGCGCTCGGTCGATTTCTACCGCCGCGCCTTCGGGCTCGAGATCGCCGACCGGCTCGATTTTCCCGAATTCACCCTCATCTACCTGAGCAATGACGAGGCCGGTTTCGAGTTGGAACTGACCGTCAACAAGGGCCGCGCCGAGCCCTACGATCTGGGCGATGGTTACGGCCATTTCGCCGTCTCGGTCTCGGATCTCGACGCCGAACATGCCCGGTTTGAAGCCGAGGGGCTCACCCCCCGCAAGCTGGTGGACTTTGCCCCGGCGGGCCGCCGCATCGCGCGGTTCTTTTTCGTCGCCGACCCCGATGGCTACCAGATCGAGGTGCTCGAACGGGGCGGCCGTTTTTTATGAATTTTCCAGTCTGTTAAGGAGGAGACAGAGGACCATGAACACCCTAGAGAGAAACCGGGGTCTGACCCGGCGCATGCTGTTGTCACGGGCCAGCGCGCTTGGCGCGAGCTTCGTCGTCGGCGCAGGCTTCATCGCCGCCGCGGATGCGGCCTGGGCGACCGAGACCCAGCACCTGAGCCCTGAAACCTTCGCGACACTGGTGCAGATGGCACGCGATATCTATCCGCATGACCATGTCTCCGACGAATTCTATGTGATCGCCGTCAAGGGCTATGACACGGCAGAGGCCGCCGCCGATATCGAGGCGGGGATTGCCGCGCTCGATGGTGCCGCCCGGGGCCGCGGATATGCCGGTTATCTCGGCGTGGCCTGGGAACGCGACCGCGTCGAGCTTTTGCGCGCGATCGAGGAAAGCGTGTTCTTCCAGAGCATTCGCGGCGGGCTTGTCACCGGTCTCTACAACCAGAAGGCGCTCTGGCCGCTGTTTGGCTACGAGGGCGAAAGCTTTTCCCACGGCGGCTACATCAATCGTGGCTTCGACGACATCAACTGGCTTTGAGCAGGAGGAGAAGCACTCATGTCTGCACCGTTTGACCATTCCGACGACAGTGTCGTCGTCATCATCGGCACCGGCGCCGGGGGCGGCGTTCTCGCCAACGAGCTGGCGCAAAAAGGGGTGAGCGTCGTCTCGCTCGAAGCCGGCGGGCGCTACCTGCCGGAGGATTACATCAATGACGAATGGGAGAGTTTCGGCCAGCTCGCCTGGACCGATGCCCGGACCACCAGCGGCGACTGGCGCGTGGCGCGAGATTTCCCCGGCCTGCCGACCTGGATCGTCAAGGCGGTGGGCGGCTCTTCCGTGCACTGGGCCGGGGCGAGCCTGCGGTTCCAGGACCACGAATGGAAGGCCGCGACGACCTATGGCGATGTGCCGGGCGCGAATCTTCTCGACTGGCCGATCGACGGCGCCGAGATGGCGCCCTGGTACGACAAGGCCGAGAAGAAGCTCGGCGTGACCCGCACCAATGGCTGGCCGGGCCTGCCGGGCAACAACAATTTCAAGGTGATGGAAGCGGGGGCCAAGGCGCTCGGTTATACCGAGGTCTCCACCGGGCGCATGGCGATCATGAGCCACGAGGACGGTGACCGGACCATGTGCCAGCAGACCGGGTTCTGTTTCCAGGGCTGCAAATGGGGCGCCAAATGGTCGAGCGCCTATACCGACATCGAACAGGGCGAAGCCACCGGCAACCTCGAAGTGCGCATCAAGTGCCACGCGGCGCGGATCCTGCATGACGACAGCGGCAAGGTGACCGGCGTCGAATATTTCGACGAGAACGGCGATCTTCAGATGCAGGCGGCGCGCGTGGTCTGTGTCGCCGGCAACTCGATCGAGAGCCCGCGGCTCTTGCTGAATTCGGCCTCGCCGATGTTCCCCGACGGGCTGGCCAACAGCTCGGGCCAGGTCGGGCGCAACTACATGCGCCACACCACCGGGTCGGTCTACGCAGTCTTCGACAAGCCGGTGCGGATGTGGCGCGGCACCACCATGGCCGGGATCATCCAGGACGAGGCGCGGCACGATCCCTCGCGTGGCTTCGTCGGCGGGTTCGAGATGGAGACCGTCTCGGTCGGGCTGCCCTTTGCCGCCGCCTTTCTCGACCCGGGCGCCTGGGGGCGCGAGTTTGCCACGGCGCTCGACGGTTATGAGAACATGGCCGGGATGTGGATCGTCGGCGAGGACATGCCGCAGGAGACCAACCGCATCACGCTCAACGCCGAGGTCAGGGACCAGTTCGGCCTGCCGGCGCCGGATGTGCATTTCGACGATCACCCGAACGATATCGCGATGCGCAATTATGCCTATGAGAGAGGTGCGGCGCTCTATGACGCGGTCGGGGCGACCCGGGTCTTTCCGACGCCGCCCTATCCCTCGACGCATAATCTCGGCACCAACCGGATGTCGGAAAATCCGCGCGACGGTGTGGTGAACAAACATGGTCAGAGCCATGACATCGCCAACCTGTTCGTCTCGGACGGCTCGCAATTCACCACAGGTGCGAGCGAGAACCCGACGCTGACCATCGTCGCGCTGGCGATCCGCCAGGCCGAGTTCATCTCGGGCGCGATGAACCGCGGCGAGATCTGACACGCTGTTTTCCCGGTCCGATGCCTCGCGGGAGCCGGGCCGGGAGCTCTCTCAACCCCAAAGACACATCACAGGGATAGAAAATGGACGGAAATGATCGAAAAATGACGGGCGGTTGCCCGGTCATGCACAATGCCACGAACCATGCGGGCCGCAGCAACAAGGACTGGTGGCCGAACCAGCTCAACCTGCGCATTCTCAATCGCAATGGCGGTGATCCGATGCCCGAGGATTTCGAATATGCCAAGGCCTTCGAAGCGCTCGATCTGGCCGCCGTCAAGGCGGATCTGACCGCGCTGATGACCGACAGCCAGGACTGGTGGCCGGCGGATTACGGCCATTACGGACCGTTCTTTATCCGCATGGCCTGGCATTCCGCCGGCACCTACCGCACCGCCGATGGCCGCGGTGGCGCCGCGACCGGAACCCAGCGTTTCGCGCCGCTGAACTCCTGGCCCGACAATGGCAATCTCGACAAGGCCCGGCGTCTGCTCTGGCCGGTGAAGGAAAAATACGGCAACGCGCTGAGCTGGGCCGATCTGATGATCCTCGCCGGCAATGTCGCGATCGAAAGCATGGGCGGGCGCACCTTCGGCTTTGGCGGTGGCCGGGCCGATGTCTGGGAGCCCGAGGAGGATATCTACTGGGGCGCCGAAACCGAATGGCTCGCCACCTCGGACCAGCCCAACAGCCGCTATTCCGGCGCGCGCGAACTTGCCAATCCGCTGGCCGCGGTGCAGATGGGGCTCATCTATGTCAATCCCGAGGGGCCGGACGGCAATCCCGACCCGCTCGCTTCGGGGCGCGATATTCGCGAGACCTTCGCCCGCATGGCGATGAATGACGAAGAGACCGTGGCGCTGGTCGCCGGCGGTCACACGTTCGGCAAGGCGCATGGCGCGGGCGATCCGTCGCTGGTCGGCCCGGAACCCGAAGCGGCACTGCTTCAGGAGATGGGCTTTGGCTGGCGCAACGCGCATGGCAGCGGCAAGGGCGTGGACACCACCACCTCGGGGATCGAAGGGCCCTGGACCGCGCACCCCACCAGATGGGACATGGGCTATTTCGACGTGCTCTTCGGCTATGACTGGGAGCTGACCAAGAGCCCGGCCGGCGCGCAGATCTGGCATGCAAAATCCCTCGGCGACGACGATCATGCGCCCGAGGTCGATGGCTCCGGAAAACGGGTGCCGATCATGATGACCACCGCCGATATGGCGATGCGCATGGACCCGATCTATGGTCCGATTTCCAAACGCTTTCATGAGAACCCCGATGCGTTCGCCGACGCCTTTGCTCGGGCCTGGTTCAAGCTGACCCACCGCGACATGGGGCCGAAACCCTGTTATCGCGGCAAGGAGGTCCCGGCCGAAGACCTGATCTGGCAGGACCCGGTGCCGCCGGTCGATCATCCGTTGGTCGATGCCGCCGATATCGCGGCGCTGAAAACCGAGATCCTGAGCGCGAACCTGTCGGTCGCCGATCTGGTCTGGACCGCCTGGGCCTCGGCTTCGACCTTCCGGGGGTCGGACAAGCGTGGTGGCGCCAATGGCGCACGCATCCGTCTTGCGCCGCAGAAAGATTGGGAGGCGAATGATCCGGCGCGCATCTCCCGCGTGCTGGACGTGCTGAGCGGCATCCAGGCGGCCTTCAACGGCGGCGCCTCCGGCGGCAAACAGGTCTCTCTGGCCGATCTGATCGTGCTGGGCGGCTGTGCCGCGATCGAGGCGGCGGCAGAAGCGGGGGGGCACAAGGTCACAGTACCGTTCACCCCGGGCCGCACCGATGCGACCGAGGCGCAAACCGATGCCGCCTCCTTTGAGCCGATGGAGCCGCTGGTCGACGGATTCCGCAATTATCAGAAACAGAGCTTCAGCTATCCTGCCGAGGCGCTTCTGGTGGATCGGGCCCAGCTCCTGACGTTGAGCGCGCCGGAGATGACGGTTCTGGTCGGCGGGTTGCGGGCGCTCGGCGCGACCTGCGATGCCGATGGCGTTCTGACCGACCGCCCCGGCACGCTGAGCCCCGACTTCTTCGTCAACATTCTCGACATGGGCATCGAATGGGCGCCGACCGACGCCAGCGAGACGCGGTTCGAGGGGCGCGATCGTGTTTCCGGCGCGGTCAAATGGACCGGGTCGCGGGTCGATCTCGTCTTCGGCTCGAACTCGCAGCTCAGAGCCTTGGCCGAGGTCTATGCCTCCGGGGCGAACGGCAAGATGTTTGTCGACGACTTCGTCTCCGCCTGGAGCAAGGTGATGAATGCCGATCGGTTCGATCCGGCCTGACCGCTTGCGGCGAAATTTGGCCGAGAGGCCTGACATCCCCGAACGCCGACCGGCGTTCGGGACCTCGGAATACAGGTCTCGTTTCAGCCCTTTAGGGGCGATTGGGCCTTGTTTTCAAGCTCTCACGGCATGTTCACTTTATCTGCATTTTCGCTTGATGCGACATTTTGACATAGCCTGGTGAGGGCCGAAGTGTTATCGTTTTCGATGGGAGGAATGCGCGTGGATATCTTTTCAAAGCGCGACGGTCCGCGTCCGGAGGACGTGCGGGCTAAGCGACTTATATCCGAAAATGCCGGCACGATCCGCAGACTGGCGGATCAGATCAGCAATGGCGGTTTCACGAAAATGCGCCAGGATGAAGCCCGGCGCAAACAGGCGCCCAAGCCCGACGGCCTGCTCATCTATTCCATGTCCACGGCGGCAAGATCCGATGACCCGGACCCCTATGTCCGGGTGAGCCTGAGCGGCCGCGTCGCGCTTGTCGACAGCAACAACGGGCATCAGATCCAGTTGCTGGGGGAGCTGCGACGCAGCTTCGGCGCGCAGCGCTTTGTCCTGGCCACGGCGGCGAACGGATTTGTCTCTCCGGTCAGCGCAGAGATCGAGGCGGCGCTCACTCAGTACGAGGATGTCGAACTGGGGCCTGATTTCACGGAAAAAGACATCGTTCAGAAGTTTGGAGCCTGCCTGGGCCTGTCGGACAAATGGCAGGAGAACCGGGACGAACCAGAGCTCCAGACTGAGAAAGGGCACGGTATAGCCGAAGATGACTCGAGCGAGCTACTATAAGGGAAGCAAGCGCCAAAACCTGTCAAAGGCGGCGATCGTGTCGGACCGTTCCGCGGAACGCAACATACGTTCGGCCTGGGAAAGCTTTGTCACGGCGGACCGGCCCGATGGCGTCAAGCCGGACCATGTCAGGGACGATATTCTGGCGTCCTGGCAGCGCAGCATGGATCTTGGCGTCGATGCCGGGACATTTGGCTCGCGCAAGATCACCGATGAGACCGAGGTCCTGTTGCGGCGAGAGCGCAACGCGCATCTGCGCAAGGCGGCCTCGGCGGCCTTCAAGCGATTGGAGCCTCATCTGAGCGACGCCAAGTCGATCCTGCTGCTGGCGGATGATCAGGGGGTGATCATCGATGCGATCGGAGACGAGTCCGTGCTCGACGAGGGGCAGGGGATCCATCTCGAAATCGGCGGGCAATGGGATGAGAAGGTCATCGGCACCAACGGCATCGGCACGGCGCTGAGGACCGGAAAGCCGATGTATGTCCACGCCTCCGAGCATTTCGTCGAGGGGGTTCAGGCCTGGACCTGCGCCGGCGCGCCGATCCGCAACCCGTTCGATGACTCGGTCATCGGCGTTGTGGATCTCTCCGGCCCGCCCGATATCTTTCGCCGGCACAATGTCGCCCTGGTCCTGGCGGCGGCGCGTGAGATCGAGATCGCCCTGGCGGAACTGCAGCGACAGGACCGGACACAGCTGCTCGAGGCGTTCCTGCAATCCAAATACAGTCATAGCGACAATTCGGTTCTGCTGCTCGACCGCGAGGGGCGGATCCTGTTCCGGCGCGGGGTGGACGAAAAGACCTTTCCGGCCTCGGATCAGCTTCTGGTCGGCCACAAGCTGCTGCCCGACCCCGAAGCCGTTTCGGAAAAGGATCTGCCGTCTCTGTTGCCACCCAACGTGGAAGCACAGGGCATGGAACGGCTCATTCTTGACAATTCCTATCGTGGCGCGGCGCTGTTTCTGCGCTCGGAACTGCCGAAAATGCGACCGGCGGGTGGCGGGCTGAGCATTCAGCCGCGCCGCGATGTTACCGAGGATGCAATCCGGATCATTGGCGCCTCGCCGAAAATGCTCGAGGCCATCGAACTGGCGGAACGGGCGGCAAAGGTCAATGTCTCGGTGCTGATCCAGGGTGAGACCGGCGTCGGCAAGGAGCTTTTCGCGCGTCTGATCCACAGCCGTCTCGGTCGCGCGGACGCGCCCTATGTGCCCGTCAACTGTGCCGCGGTCTCTGGCGATTTGATCGGCGCCGAGCTGTTCGGCTATGTCGATGGCGCCTTTACCGGCGCGGTGCGCGGCGGGCGGGCCGGCAAGTTCGAACAGGCCGATGGTGGATTGCTCTGTCTTGATGAAATCGGCGATATGCCGATTGAATTGCAGCCTTATTTGCTGCGGGCGCTGGAACAGCGTGCGATCTACCGCATGGGCGACAATACCCGGCGGCCGGTGGATGTCCGGCTGGTGGCGATGACCAACCGTGATCTGCGCTCCGAGATCGACAAGGGCACGTTCCGCCGGGATCTGTTCTATCGCATTGGCGTGGTGACGATCGAGGTGCCGCCGCTCAGGGAACGCGGCAAGGACATCTCCGCCCTGATCGAACATTTCTCGGCCCATTACGCGGCACAGATCGGTCGGCCGCAGATGGCTTTCGCTGCCGACACGATCGATCTGCTCGAAAGCTACAGATGGCCGGGCAATGTCAGGGAGTTGCGGAATGTCATTCAGCGCATCTATCTCGTCGGCTCCGGTCCGGTCGTGTGCATCGGTGATCTGCCGCCGGAGTTGCGCGACGATTTCGATGAGCCGGAGGCGGATTCTCTCGAGAGCATCCTGAGCGGCAATTCCGGAGATCTCGAAAGCATCGAGGCGAGCGCCATTCGCCGGACGATCCTCGCCGAAAAGGGCAATCTGACACGGGTCGCGGCGGTTCTCGGCATCTCGCGACCGACGCTTTATCGCAAGATGCGGCAATACCGCATCGATCGTGGCTGATCCCGGGCGCGAGACGGCGGTCAGTCGAGCCTTGCCGGCAGGTGTTTGACCCGCCGGATCGGGATGGAGGATTCCAGTGAGGCGACACCGGGCAGCTTGGTCAGGCGACCGGTCAGAAACCGTTCGAATTCCGCCAGATCGGCGACGGCGACACGGAGCAGATAGTCGAAACTGCCGGTCATCAGCCAGCATTCGACAATCTCGGGACAGTGCCGGACCTCGGTCTCGAATGCGACCAGCCGGTCGTCGATCTGCCGGTCGAGCCGGACCGAGATGAAGACGCTGAAACCATAACCGAGCCGAGCATCGTCGATCCGGGCATTGTAGCCGGTGATATAGCCCTCGGTCTCGAGCTTGCGCATGCGCCGGGCGCAGGGCGAGGGCGAAAGACCGACCCTGTCGCCCAGCTCCTGATGGGTGAGACGTGCGTCTCGCTGAAGCTCACGCAAGATCTTGCGATCGATTTCATCAAGCTCTTCCGACATCTTCGCGGGTTTCCGTCTCAAATTTGCTTCTGTGCGCAGAATATCATCGCAAAACATCAAAAATGGCAATGATCTTGACGGCAAACGGCGTGCAAAATCCTGTACGCTGAGCGAAGCGAGGGAGGCCGGGATGAATGACGAGACCGCATATCTGAAAACGATCGAACAGCGCCTTTTGTGGCTGTCGCACTGGATGATCCACGAGGCCAATCATATCCGCCGGAAGGCGGATGGGATTAAGATCGGCGGGCATCAGGCCTCTTCGGCCTCGATGGTGTCGATCATGACGGCGCTCTATTTCTCCGCATTGCGGCCCGAAGACCGGGTTGCGGTCAAACCGCATGCGGCGCCGGTCTTTCACGCGATGCAATATCTGATGGGCCATCAGAGCCGGGAAAAGATGCAGAATTTCCGTGGTTTTGGCGGGGTGCAAAGCTATCCGAGCCGCACCAAGGACATCGACGATGTCGATTTCTCGACGGGCTCGGTCGGGCTCGGCGTCGGGATCACCGCGCTGGCTTCGATCGTGCAGGATTTCATTGCCGCCAAGGACTGGGGTGCGGACACGCGGATCGGTCGCATGGTCGCGCTGGTGGGCGATGCGGAAATGGATGAGGGCAATGTCTACGAGGTGTTGCAGGAAGGCTGGAAAAACAATCTGCGCAACACCTGGTGGATCATCGATTACAACCGCCAGTCGCTCGACGGGATCGTGCGCGAGGGGCTGTTTGCCCGGATCGAGAAGATTTTCGAGGCCTTCGGCTGGGAGGTGGTGAAGATCAAATACGGTGCCCTGCAACGCGCCGCGTTCACCGAGCCGGGGGGCGATCAGCTGCGTGCCTGGATCGATGCCTGTCCGAATGCCGAATACGCGGCCCTGACCTATCAGGGCGGCGCGGTCTGGCGCAAACGATTGCTCGACGATCTCGGCGATCAGGGCGATGTGACCGCGTTGATCGACCGGCGCTCCGACCGGGAGCTGGCGGCACTGATGGAGGGGCTCGGCGGCAATTGCGTCGAGACCATGGCCGAGACCTTCGCTGCCATCGATCATGACCGCCCGACCTGTTTTCTGGCCTATACGATCAAGGGCTGGGGCACGCCGATCGCCGGGCACAAGGACAATCATGGCGGGCTGATGACCAAGGCGCAGATGGCCGGCTGGCAAAAGCATATGGGGGTGCCGGAAGGCGCGGAATGGGAGCCTTTCGCATGTGTTGAAGACCCGGCATCCCTGCGGGACTTCCTGTCACGCGTGCCGTTCTTTTCCGAAGCCCCGCGGCGTTATCACGATGCCTTTCTGCCGGTGCCGGAGATCGGGATCTCGACGGATCGCGAACTGTCGACCCAGACCGCCTTTGGCAAGATCCTCGATGATCTGGCCAAAGGCGACAGCGCGCTTGCGGCGCGGATCATGACCACCTCGCCCGATGTCACCGGCACCACCAGCCTCGGCCCCTGGGTCAATCGGCGCAGGCTTTTCGCGCGCGAGGAACTGCCGGATGCCTTCATCGAACATCGCATCCCCTCGACCGCGAAATGGAATTTTGCCCCCGAGGGCCAGCATGTCGAGCTGGGCATTGCCGAGATGAATCTGTTCCTTTTGCTCGGGGCGGCGGGGCTTTCGCACAGTCTCTGGGGCAAGCGGATCATTCCCATCGGTACGGTCTACGATCCTTTCGTCAACCGCGGTTTGGACGCACTCAATTACGCCTGTTATCAGGATGCGCGTTTCATGATCGTCGGCACGCCCTCCGGTGTCACATTGGCCCCAGAGGGCGGGGCGCATCAATCCATCGGCACGCCGCTCATCGGCATGAGCCAGGACGGTCTCGCGGCGTTCGAACCGGCCTTTGCCGATGAGCTGTCGGTGATCATGGAATGGGCGTTCGACTATCTGCAACGCGATGGCGAGGGCGATCCGGACGAACGCACCTGGCTGCGCGATGAAACCGGGGGATCGGTCTACCTGCGCCTGACGACGAAACCGCTGGAACAGCCGGGCAAACGTCATGATGAGGCCTTTCGGCAGGGCACGATCGACGGCGCCTATTGGCTGCGCCCGCCGGGGCCGAACTGTTCGGTTGTCATCGCCTATCAGGGCGCCGTGGCGGACGAGGCCATCGCCGCTGCCGGAATGATCGGGGAATATCGCCGCGACGTGGCGGTGCTGGCGGTGACCTCGGCGGATCGTCTGAATGCCGGATGGACCGCGGCGCAGCGCGAGAGGGCGCGGGGCAACCCGGCGGCGCAAAGCCATGTCGAGCGCCTGTTGGGCGGTTTGCCCCGGCATTGCGCCATCGTCACCGTGATCGACGGTCATCCCGCGACCCTGGCCTGGCTCGGCGCCGTGGTCGGACACAGGACGATCTCGCACGGTGTGGAACATTTCGGCCAGACCGGCAGCATCGGCGATCTTGCGCGACATTTCCGCATCGACCGGACGGCCCTGGTCGCCTCGGTCGCGGCCATGACCGAGGGTCTCACACCGCGAGAACCGTGATCGCGGCAATGCGCGTGGGCCTTATGGCGCACGGAATGGCGCAGTCCCTTGAAGCGCGCGTCAGAAGTGTGCGGCAGATGGCTTCGCGCCGGGGGGATCTCATTTCTGCATCCGCTCGAAACTCAGCGAGATATGCCCCCGCCGCAGATGCCCCACCGCATCGAGATCGCCGAGTGTCAGCGCCTCGAGAATGTCCTGAACCTCGCGGGCGTAGATCTCGATCTCCTGTATCAGGTCGATCCGCGAGGCCGTGACCTGTTGCAGCCAGATCCGCGCGGTTCGGAAATACAGCCGTTCGGACATGGTGCGCAGCGGGGCATTCGCGGTCAGCTCCAGAAGTGTCAGGAACATGTCCCGGTCGAGCATCGAGAACTCCCTGGCCGAGGGGGCGGATTTGAGCGCCTCCGCCCGCGCCAGAAGCGCCCCGATCCGGGTCAGCAGGGCGGGGGTCGGTGGCACGGTGTCGAGCGAGGTCTGCAACAGCACCAGCTCCTTGCGCAGGCGATAGACCTGCGCCAGCTCCGCCATGTCCATATCGGTGACCATCGTGCCCACGCCATGCACCGAGATCACCAGCCCCTCGTCTTCGAGCCGGGCCAGGACCCGGCGCAGCGGGGTACGCGATATGCCGAATTCCTCGGCCAGTTCCACTTCCGACAGTTTCAGTCCCGGTGGATAGTCCAACAGGCAGATCCGGCTGCGAATCTCGCGGTGAATCTGGTCGTGGCGTTCGCGTGGCCGCAGGGGATCGCCAGAGGGCTCAGTCAGCGTCATGAGCGTGTCGTCCACCGTATATCTCTCCCAACCGGTCCAGCATGGCCAGAGACTGGCGGAGCTGATCAAGCGCGATATATTCATCCGGCTTGTGCGCCTGGTCAATGGAGCCGGGTCCGCAAATCACCGCCTGCATGCCGATTTTCTGGAACAATCCTGCCTCGGTGCCAAAGGGCACGAGACCTGCATGGTTGGCGCCGGTGAGGCGAAACACCAGATCGCGGGCGGCGTTCTCGTCCATCGGTGTGAGCCCCGCGACCTCGCCGATCACCTCGGTTTCGATCGCGGCATGTGAGGCCACCCGCCGCATCTCCGGCAAGAGCACGTCGCCGACATAGCTGGCAATCTCGCGTTTGACGAAGGTCATGTCGTCCTCCGCCACCGGCCGCATTTCCCACTCGAGCACCGCCTTGCCGGCGATCACGTTATGGGCATGGCCGCCCTTGAGGCCGCCGATGTTGATCGTGGTGTGCGGCGGGTCGAACCGTGATCCCTCGGGACAGCGCGCGATCAGAGCCCGGCGCAGGTCGAGCAACCGGTTGATATAGCGCGCCGCATATTCCACCGCGTTCACGCCCTTTTCCGGCGCCGATCCGTGCCCCTCTGCGCCTGTGAAAGTGACGGTATACTCGCAGCAGCCTTTGTGCCCTTCGATCACCCGCATGTCCGTGGGCTCCCCGATGAGGGCCATGGCCGGGCGGATCTCGCGCCCGCGCAGCACCAAGACGAGATCGCGCGCGCCGAGACAGCCGACCTCCTCGTCATGGGTGAAGGCGAAATGGATCGGCCGCTCCTGTGCCGCGGCTTTGAGCCGGTCGAGTTTGCTCATGCAGGTGGCGATAAACCCCTTCATGTCGCAGGTGCCGCGCCCATAGAGCCGGCCGTCCCGCTCGATCAGTCGAAACGGATCGCTGGTCCAGGGCTGGTCTTCGACCGGCACCACATCCGTGTGACCCGACAGGACCAGACCGCCGGCGCGCTCCGGGCCGAGCGTGGCGAAGAGGTTGGCCTTTTGCCCGCTGGCGTCGGCCAGAACCTCCACCCGGGCGCCGGCGTCGTTCAGCCGCTCCGCGATATAGGAAATCGCGGCGAGGTTGCTATCGGAGGACACCGTGGGAAAGGCGATCAGATCGGCGAGAATATCCTTGCAGGTTCCAAGCGCGCTCATCGATCAGTCTTTCACATAGAGCTTGCGCGGCACGTTGCAGAGCGTCTCCGCCGGTCCCTCGTCGCGGATCAGAATGGTCTCGGTGGTTTCCATGCCCCAGCCCTCCATCCACAGCCCTGGCATGAAGTGAAAGGTCATGCCCGGCTCCAGCACGGTCTCATCGCTGTCGCGGATCGAGACGGTATGTTCGCCCCAATCCGGCGGATAGGAACAGCCGACGGCATAGCCGGCGCGATTGGGGCGTTCGATCCCGACTTTCAGAAGCTCCGCATTCAAAGCCCGGGCGATGTCGCAGGCCCGATTGCCGGCCCGGGCAACGTCGATCCCGGCATTCAGCCCCTCGGTCAGGGCCAGGCTCGCATCGACCATATGTTGTGGCGGCTTGCCGAGAAACACGGAGCGGCACAGTGGCGCGTGATAGCGACGATAACAGCCCGATTGCTCGATGAAGGTCGCCTCGCCGGCCTTGAGCGCCTCACCGTTCCATGTGAGGTGCGGGGCGGAGGCATCTTCGCCCGACGGCAACATCGGCACGATGGCCGGATAATCGCCCCAGCTGTCCTCCTCGCCCTGAACCGAGGTCCGGTACAGCTCGCCCACCAGATCGTGTTTGCGCATGCCCGGCTCGATCAGTTCCATGGCGCGGCCGATCACCAGCTCGGAAATCCGTGCTGCCCGGCGCATGAAGCCAAGCTCCTCGTCGGACTTGATCAGCCTCTGCCAGTTCACCAGCGCCGAGGCGTCGATCAGCTCCGCCTCGGGCAGCCCCGCGGCCAGGATCGCATGGGCCTTTGCGGTGTAGAAATAGGTCTCCATCTCGACCCCGATGCGGGCATTGCCATGGCCCATGATCCTGAGGCGCGAAGCGAGATCTTCCATCGGGTGCGAGACCTCGGATTGCACCATCGAGTCGTTGTAATGCAGGATGTGGTCTTCGTTCTCCATCCAGACGGTTCGGCGCGCGCCATTGGCATCCATGAACCGGCCCCACCAGAAGGGCTCCCCCTCCTGTGACAGGATCACGCCTTGATGGGTGTAGAACGACCAGCCGTCATAGCCGGTGAGCCAATACTGGTTCGACGGGTTGGTGACGAACAGCACATCGATCCCGGCGTCGGCCATGGCGGCGCGGGTCAGCCCGATGCGGCGGTCATATTCGGCGTGAGAGAAAGGGGCATTCTTGATCGGCATGTCGGTCTCGCGTCTTGTGCACAACTTATGCGGTTATATGTAGGAGATCACCCTATTCACCCATAAATTCGGGTTTATTCGAGGTGGTAATCTTGACATTCAAGCGATTCACTTGGTGTTGTGTACATCAGTTGAGGCAAGCGCCTCTGCGGCGTCAAACAAAATCAACGAGAGAGCGCTGTGAAATCTGATCTGGATCGCCGTTTTGACGCGGCTTTGAGCGCCCGGTGCGGCGGCGCGGACCGTCGGGGACACCGCGATCGCTCGCCACGTCGTCCGCCACGTTGTACGCCATGCCGCCCGCCATGGCCCAGGCATTTGGGGGATGCAGCCCCGGTGATTTCCACGTAGCCTGACACCATGATCAAACTCGACGCCCGTGATTTCGACATTCTGCGCGTTCTGGCCCGAGAGGGTCGGATTTCCAAATCCGTGCTTGCCGAAAAGATCGGTCTTTCGCCGACGCCCGCTTGGGAGCGGTTGAAAAAGCTCGAAAAAGCCGGGCTGATCGAGGGCTATCGTGCCGAGATCAACCTGCGCAAACTCGGCCCCTCGGTGACCGTGTTCGTCGCCGCCGAGCTGGCCGATCACACCCAGGCGTCGTTCCGGACCTTTGAGGCCTCGTTGCAGGCGCATGAAGAGATCGTGGCCTGCTGGGCGCTGGGCGGTGGCTTTGATTACCTGTTGCAGATCGTCACCCGCGATATCGACGCCTATCAGCGGCTGATCGACACGCTTCTGGATGCCCGCATCGGAATTGCCCGCTATTTCACCTATATCGTCACCAAACAGGTCAAGGGCGGAGGTCCGCCGCCGCTCGGTCTGTTCGCGGGGGACGGAGACTAGCCCGATCGGAGGCCCGGATGTGGCGCGTCTGCGGGAATGTTCACCGTGGTCCCGGTTCGGTCTCGGATCGTGTGCGCCCGCTTTCCTGTTGCAGGAAGTCGAGAAAGCTCTGCGCCGCGGTGCTGAGGCGTTTGCCTTCGCGATGGAGCGCGTACCAGCGCCGGCGCAGCGGGAAGCCTTCGACATCGAGCACGACGAGCTCGCCCGCCGCCAGTTCCAGCCGCAGCGCGTGCAGCGACAGATAGGCGATGCCAAGCCCGGAAATCACCCCCTGTTTGATCGCATCGGCATCGTCGAATTCCATATGCGGAATCAGTTCGACATGGGCGGCCTGAAACAGTTTTTCGATGGCCTGCCGTGTCCCTGATCCGGGTTCGCGTCGGATGACATTCTCCTCGGCGATCCGGGAGAGCGGGATATGTTTTGTGCCGGCCAGCGGATGATCGGGACGGGCGACGAAGGTGATGACGTTTTCCAGAAACGGTTCGGCCTGCACCGGCTGACCCTGTGGCGGCTGGCCCATGATGTAGAGATCGTCGGCATTGGCGCCGAGCCGGTCGAGAACGGTCTCGCGATTGGTGATCTGCAGCCGCGGTTCGACCTTCGGGTGGCGGCGTTTGAAATCGCCCAGGAGCTGCGGCAGGAAATATTTCGCGGTCGAGACCACGGCGATCGAAAGCGGTCCCGCGACCTCGTGTTTCATGTCCTCGAGCGCCACTTCCATCTCGCCCAGCCGGGCCAAAATATCGCGCGAGGCTGCGGCCACCTCTTCGCCGGCGCGGGTCAGATGCAGCCGCTTGCCGATCTGTTCGGTGAGCGGCAGGCCGATCTTCTCTTCGAGCGTCTTGACCTGCATCGACACCGAGGGCTGGGTCAGATGCACCTCTTCGGCGGCGCGGGTGATCGAGCCATGCCGCGCCACCGCCTCGAACAGGCGCATCTGCTGAAAGGTTGGCGGGATGAATTTTGTCATAAATAAACCTATATGTATTACATAAAAACAATCTAGTTTTCTGTATTTGATCGGTCAACTAGCCTCTTGGTCAATCGATGACCGAATGGAGGATGGCCGAGATGCCGAAGGATCATACGAAGTCCTACACCGCCGGGGTGAAGGAATACCGGGAAACCTACTGGATGCCGGAATACGTGCCCTCGGCCACGGATTTCCTGGCCTGTTTCAAGATCATCCCGCAGGAAGGCGTGCCGCGCGAAGAGGCCGCTGCAGCGGTGGCCGCAGAAAGCTCCACCGGCACATGGACCACGGTCTGGACCGATCTCCTGACCGATCTCGACTATTACAAGGGCCGAGCCTATGCAATCGAGGACGTGCCGGGCAATGACGAGGCTTTTTATGCTTTCATCGCCTATCCGATCGATCTGTTCGAAGAAGGCTCCGTGGTCAACGTGCTGACCTCGCTCGTCGGCAATGTCTTCGGCTTCAAGGCGGTGCGCGCCCTGCGGCTCGAAGATGTGCGCATCCCGCTGGCTTATGTGATGACCTGCGGCGGACCGCCCAATGGCATTCAGGTCGAGCGCGATGTGATGAACAAATATGGCCGCCCCTTGCTCGGCTGTACGATCAAGCCCAAGCTGGGGCTCTCGGCCAAGAACTATGGCCGGGCGTGTTACGAGGGGCTGCGCGGCGGCCTGGATTTCACCAAGGATGACGAGAACGTCAATTCCCAGCCCTTCATGCGCTGGCGCCAGCGGTTCGATTTTGTCATGGAGGCGATCCAGAAGGCGGAGGCCGAGACCGGCGAACGCAAGGGGCACTACCTGAACGTCACCGCGCCGACGCCGGAAGAGATGTACAAACGCGCCGAATACGCCAAGGAGCTGGGTGCACCAATCATCATGCATGATTATCTCACCGGCGGCTTCACCGCCAACACAGGGCTCGCCAATTGGTGTCGCGACAACGGCATGTTGTTGCACATCCACCGCGCCATGCACGCCGTGCTCGACCGTAACCCCAATCACGGTATCCATTTCCGGGTGCTGACCAAGATGCTGCGCCTCTCGGGCGGCGATCACCTGCACACCGGTACCGTGGTGGGTAAGCTCGAAGGCGATCGGGAGTCGACCCTTGGCTGGATCGACCTGCTGCGCGAGCGCTACGTCAAGGAGGATCGCTCCCGCGGTCTCTTCTTTGATCAGGACTGGGGCTCGATGCCCGGCGCCTTTGCGGTCGCTTCCGGCGGTATCCATGTCTGGCACATGCCGGCGCTGGTGACGATTTTCGGCAATGACGCGGTGCTGCAATTCGGTGGCGGCACGCTGGGCCATCCCTGGGGCAACGCGGCGGGGGCCGCGGCCAACCGGGTGGCACTCGAGGCCTGTGTCGAGGCGCGCAATCAGGGGCGTCAGCTCGAGAAGGAGGGCAAGGACATTCTGACCAAGGCGGCCAAGTCGAGCCCGGAGCTCGCCACGGCGATGGAGACCTGGAAGGAAATCAAGTTCGAATTCGACACGGTCGACAAGCTCGATGTGCAGCACCGTTGAGTGAAAACTCCGGCCCCAAGGCAAGACGCTGCGGGGTCGGCATGAACTCAGTACAAAGATATGAAAGGACCGACCCATGAGTGAAGTGCAGGATTACAAATCGTCGCTCTCCGATGTGAGCAGCCGCAAGTTCGAAACCTTTTCCTACCTGCCGGAAATGGATGCCGCCGGCATTCGCAAACAGGTGGAATATATCGTCTCGAAAGGCTGGAACCCGGCGGTGGAACATACCGAACCGGAAAACGCCATGGACCATTACTGGTACATGTGGAAGCTTCCGATGTTCGGCGAGACCGATGTCGACCGCATCCTCTCGGAGGCCGATGCCTGTCATAAGGCGCATCCGAACAACCATGTGCGGCTGGTGGGCTATGACAATTACGCCCAGTCGAAAGGCGCCGAGATGGTGATCTACCGCGGCAATCCGGTCTGAGACACGGCCTGCGATTATATGCGGAAAAGACGGGGCAGGGGCCGATGGGCGCCGCCCCGGGACAGTCAGAACAGCAAAACAGTCTGAACAGAAAAAGGGCGCGAAAGCGTCCGGGGTGATCCGAAATGACCAAACATGATGTGGACCAGTTCGCCGTGACCCGCGAGCCTTTCTACCGCGAGGTGGCGGGCGAGATCGCGCTTTACGAAGCCGCCTATGCCCGCCGCATGCCGGTGATGCTCAAGGGGCCGACCGGCGCCGGTAAATCGCGTTTCGTCGAATATATGGCCTGGAAACTCGGCCGGCCGCTGATCACCGTGGCCTCGAACGAGGATATGACCGCCTCGGATCTGGTCGGGCGGTTTCTCTTGGATAAAGACGGCACCAAATGGCAGGACGGTCCCTTGACCACCGCCGCGCGGATCGGCGCGATCTGTTATCTCGACGAGATCGTCGAGGCGCGGCAGGACACCACTGTGGTGATCCACCCGCTGACCGATCACCGCCGCCAGCTGCCCTTGGACAAGAAGGGCGAGCTGATCGAGGCGCATCCCGATTTCCAACTCGTGATCTCCTACAACCCCGGCTACCAGTCGCTGATGAAGGATCTGAAACAGTCGACGAAACAACGCTTTGCCGCGCTGGATTTCGACTATCCGGAGGCGGCGCTGGAAAGTGAGATCGTTGCAGCCGAGACCGGGGTCGACGCTAAGACCGCCGAGAAACTCGTCCAGATCGCCCATCGTTCGCGCAACCTGAAGGGCCACGGGCTGGACGAAGGTATCTCGACCCGGCTCCTGGTCTACGCCGGCCAGATGATCGCCCAGGGGGTCGATCCCAAATCTGCCTGTCAGATGACCTTGGTGACGCCGCTGACCGATGACCCGGACATGCGCGAGACGCTTCTGGCGGCGGTGGAGACCTTCTTCGTCTGACGCGGCTAGGCGGACCGATGCAGGAGGGGACATCATGACACTTGATTCTGAAGATATGCGGGCCTGTTTTGCCAAGGCCCCGCCCGAGACCTTCGCCACTGTCGAGGCGGAGTTCCACGAGGCCGCAAGGGTGATGAGCGCCGCCGGGCTGGCCGATTATATGGAGGGCGCAAAAGCGCTCTGCGCCCTCGGGCGCGGCCATGATCTGGTGCTGGCCTATCTGGAAAACATGCCCGCCGTCGCCCGCGAATGCGGTGAGGACGTGATCCGCGATTGCGTCGGGGCGGCGATGAAACTGAGCTCAATGACCTCGGGCGATGTGATCGCGCTCCTGTTTGCCTCCCTGCCCATGGCGGCGCGGCGTCTGGGTGATCCGGAATTGCTGCGCGGCTATCTTCAGCTCATCCATCAGCTCTCCGCCAAGGCGGCACGGGGCCTGCGCCCGATGTTGGGCGTGACCGACGAGCTTTTGTCCAAGCTCACCCTGTCGGGGCTGAAACGCTGGGCCAATTTCGGCGCCGAGGCCTATCGCCGCGACCTGCCGAACCTGACCAGGTATTTCGCGCTCGAAAGCGCCGATGCCAAGAAAATGCTGCAACAGGAACGCCGCGGCACGCTGTTCATCGACACCCAGCGCAAGTTGAATTTCTACCTGAGGGCGCTTTGGGCACGCGACTTCTTCCTGCGCCCGACGGCGGCCGATTACGACGGGTTTCGCCCCTATATCGACGGCCACGTGCTGCATCTGCCCGATGCGGTGGATGATCTCGGCGGGATCTCCGGTCATGATCTCTACCGGGCGATGACGGCGCATATGGCCGCGCATATCCAATATTCCAGCGCCGCGATCTCCGCCGAACAGCTGACGCCGGCGCAGATGTTCTTCATCGGTATGATCGAGGATGCACGGGTGGAATATTGTGCCGCGCGGGCGTTCCCGGGGTTGCGAAAACTTTGGGGCCGCCTGCTGGCCCGACGGGTCGAGGCGCCGCCGGAGCATCCGACGGTGCTGGCACTGGAGCGGTTCGCTGAGGCGCTGGGCGATCCGGCCCTGCGGCTCGAGGCCCCGGCGCTCGATGCCTTGGCGGCAAAGTTCCATGCCGGGATCGGTGAGCTTGCCGAGGACAACCATTTCTCCTGGGAGCTCGGGCTGGAGCTTTATCACATCTTCGCGGCGCGCCGGGATGTGCCGAGCCTGCGCATCCTCAATTCCCTGCGCATCCCCTATCGCGACGACAACCGATTTGTCTGGGAATTCGAGGAATTCAACTGGGACGAACATGGCGCGGAATATCTCCCGGCGAGCCAGCGGCAGATCCGCAAACATGTCTCGGTGCTGGAAATGGCGCATGAGGTCGATGCCGAACTGGCCGGTGACGATGCCCAGGAAATCTGGGTCTGCAGCGACAATTTCATGCCCTATGAGGATGCCGGCGAGGCCAGCACCAGTTTCAACGACATGTGGGGCAAGGACCCGATTTCGCCACCCTATCATTATCCCGAATGGGATTATCAGGTGCAGCTCTACCGTCCCGATTGGGCCACGCTCTTCGAGCATCGCGCGAAAAAGGGCGACCCTGGCGCGATCGATGAGATCCTGATCGAACACAAGCCGATCGCGCATCGCATTCGCCAGATCATCGACCTGCTGTCGCCCGCAGGCGTCCAGCGCATCCGCAATATGGAAGACGGCGATGAGATTGATCTCAACGCCGCGGTCGATGCGATGATTGCCATCCGCATGGGCGAACAGCCCAATCCGCGCATCACCATGCGCAATGTCATCACCTCGCGAGATCTGGCGGTGACCGTGTTGCTGGACCTCTCCGAAAGCACCAATGACACGATGGAGGGTTCGGAGAAGACCGTGTTGCAGCTGACCCGCGAGGCCGCCGCACTGGTCGCCACCGCGATCGAGGGCATCGGCGATCCTTTCGCCCTGCATGGCTTTGCCTCGGACGGGCGCCATCAGGTGCAATACTATCGCTTCAAGGATTGGGGCCAGCCCTTTGGCGAGGCGGCCAAGGCGCGGCTCGACGGCATGATCGGCGGGCTTTCGACCCGCATGGGGACGGCGCTGCGCCACGCGGGCGCGGGGCTGTTGAAACAGCCGGAGCGGCGCAAGTTGATCCTTCTGGTGACCGACGGCGAACCGGCGGATATCGATGAGCGCGATCCGCAGCATCTGCGCCACGACACCCGAAAGGCGGTCGAGGAGCTGGCCGGCAAAGGGGTGATGACCTATTGCCTGACGCTGGATCCCGAGGCGGATCGCTATGTCAAACGCATCTTTGGCGCCAACAACTACACCGTGGTCGACCACGTGGCGCGATTGCCGGAACAATTGCCGGTGCTCTTCGCGTCGCTGACCGGCTGAGCGGAGTGGGTCGGGATGGCTGGGCGCTACACCAGGCATGAGGATCATCCGCCGCTCTCGGAGCGGCCCGAGGAGATCCCGGCGGAATGCTACAATTGCGCGCGACTGGCACTCATTCGCGGTGGTGGAGAGGAACCGCTCTGGCTGCCTCTGCCGGGGCTTTTGAGCCTGAAACTGGCGCTCATGCCCGAAGCCTGGGTGGTGGCCGACTGGCGGCGCGGGCAGATGCCGCTGATCGTCTGGGCGGAGTTCCGTCCCGCCCCCGACCGCGGTCTGCATCAGCCGGTACCCTGTGCCCTGCGGAACTACACCGGTGCGGCGGAGCGGATTTTCCCCTCTGTTTGCCGGATCATGCAGCGCCAGCTGCGGGCGCATCTGACAGAGCCGGGAAGAGAGGCTCAGGTCCTTCCCTTGTCCGCCCGGTCGTAGAAATCCTGCGCAAAACCGGGCAACATCATCGGCTCAGCGGGCGGGCTTGTCGTCTCTCGGCAGCCGTGTCTGGACGGCTGCCGGAAATCTGCTTGAGACTTGTCGGGGCGTGAGGCGGCACAGCGCGCGCAAAGCCGTTCTTATACGCTCAGACCGAGGCTTGCAGCAGCTCTTGCGAATAGGCGTGCTGGGCCTGCATCCCGCGCAGCGCCGCGACATCCATGATCTCGACAATCTCGCCATGCCGCATCGCGGCCAGCCGGTCGCACATATGGCCGACCACCGACAGGTCATGGGAGACCATCAGATAGGTCAGGCCCCGGTCCTTGCGCAGATCGACCAAGAGATTGAGGATCTCCGCCTGCACCGAGACATCGAGGGCCGAGGTCGGTTCGTCCAGCAGCAACAGTTTCGGTTCGGGCGCCAGCGCCCGGGCGATGGCGACGCGTTGTCTCTGCCCGCCGGAGAGCTGGTGCGGATAGCGGAAGCGGAATTTCTGCCCGAGCCCGACATCGTCCAACAGCTTGACCACGCGCGCGTCGATGTCACGGAACCCGTGCAGCGCCAGGGTTTCGCCCAGCACCTGATCAACCGAATGGCGCGGGTGCAGCGAGGCATAGGGGTCCTGAAACACCATTTGCACGGTCTTGTAGAAGCTCTTGCGACGCTGTTTGCCGAGCCGTTCGCCATTGACCGTGATGCCGCCGGACCATTCGGGGGCAAGCCCGGTGATGGCGCGCAGGATGGTGGATTTGCCCGAGCCACTTTCGCCGACAAGGCCAAAGCTTTCACCCTCGGGTACGGAAAACTCCGCGCCCTTGACCGCGTCCACCCGGTTGTGGCCATGGCCGAACCAGACGTCGAGCTGTTTGATTTCAAGCATATTCATGATCGTCCACTCACGCTTGGGGCCTCGGACCAGGCGGGATCGCGCTGCAGCACTTCGAGATGATCGCGCGGCGCGTCGAGCCGCGGCAGCGAATTCAGGAGCCCGCGGGTATAGGGATGTTTCGCCTCGTGCAGCTTGTCGGCCTCACAGACCTCGACGACGCGCCCGGCATACATGATCAGCACCCGGTCGCAGAAATCGGCGACGAGGTTCAGGTCATGGCTGATGAAGATCAGCCCCATGCCGCGCTCGCGCACGAGCTTGTCCATGATGTCCAGGACCTGACGCTGCACCGAGACATCGAGCGCCGAGGTCGGCTCGTCGGCAATCAGGATTTCGGGGTTGGGGATCAGCATCATGGCGATCATGATCCGCTGGCCCATGCCGCCCGACATCTCGTGCGGATAGGCCCGCATCACCCGTTCGGGATCGCGGATCGACACCGCCTCCAGCATCTCGATCGATTTGGCATAGGCTTCCGATTTCGAGGCTTTGGAATGCAGCCGGTAGGCTTCCATGATCTGATCGCCGATGGTCATCACCGGGTTGAGCGAGAATTTCGGATCCTGCATCACCATGCTGATGCGCTTGCCGCGCACCTCGCGCATCTCCTTTTCGCTCAGCTGCAAAAGGTCCTGCCCTTCGAGCGAGATATGATCGGCCTCGACGACCCCCGGCGCCCGGATCAGGCGCAGGATCGAACGGCCGGTCATCGATTTGCCGGACCCGCTTTCGCCGACGATGCCGAGCCGTTCACGCCCCAGCGTGAAGGAGATGCCGCGCACCGCGTCAAAGACGCCGTTGCGGGTCGGGAACCTCACCCAGAGGTTTTCAACATCAAGAAGCGTCGACATCAGTCACCTGCTTTCGGATCGAGAACATCGCGCAGCCCGTCACCCAAGAGGTTGAAGGCCAGCGAGACGGTGAAAATGGCAAGCCCGGGCACGGTGGCGACCCACCAGTGATCGAGGATGAAACGGCGCCCTTCGGAGATCATCGCGCCCCATTCCGGGCTGGGCGGCTGGGCACCCAGGCCCAGAAAGCCTAGGCCCGCGGCGGCGAGGATGATCCCCGCCATATCGAGCGTCACCCGCACGATCAGGGACGAGATGCAGAGCGGCCAGATATGTTTGGTGATGATCCGGAAGGCGCCGGCGCCCTGCAGCTTGATCGCACTGATATAGTCGGAGCTGCGGATGGTCAGCGTCTCGGCCCGTGCCACCCGGGCATAGGGCGGCCAGGCGGTGAGCGAGATGGCGATCACCGCATTCTCGATGCCGGCCCCCAGCGCGGCGACAAAGGCCAGGGCCAGCACCAGCCGGGGAAAGGCCAGAAAGATATCGGTGATCCGCATCAGCACGGTGTCGACCCAGCCGCCGACATAGCCGGAGACGGTGCCGACCAGCAGGCCGACCAGCGGCGCGATCAGCGCCACGAGGGCGACGATATAGAGCGTGATCCGCGAGCCATAGATCAGCCGGGACAGGATATCGCGCCCCAGACTGTCGGTGCCGAACACGTGGCCTTCGGTCCAGAGCGGCAGGAGCCGGCTGCCGAGGTTCTGTTCGAACGGGTCATGCGGCGCCAGAAGCGGCGCGAAGAGCGCGACGAAGAGCAGCGCCACGAGGATGCCGAGCCCGATCATCGCCATGGTGTTGGCGCGGAACGACAGCCAGCCATGATAGAGCGCGGAGAGCTTGGCATGGCGCCGCGAGGTCGGCGTCTCGGTGAGCAGCCAGGCGCGGAGGCTTTGTGCCTCGGGGTTTTGCGTGTCGGGGCTATGGGTGTCAGACATTATTTCGCCCTCGGATCGAAGATCTTGTAGAGCAGATCGGAGAAGATATTGAGCAGGATGAAGATCAGCCCCACGACCACGGTACCGCCCAGGACGGCGCTCATGTCGGCGCTCAGAAGTGCGGTGGTGATATAGCTGCCGATGCCCGGCCAGCTGAAGATGATCTCGGTCAGCACGGAGCCTTCCAGGAGGCCGGCATAGCTCAGCGCGATCACGGTGATCAGCTGCACGCGGATGTTGCGAAAGGCGTGGCGCCAGATGACATGCCATTCCGACATGCCCTTGACCCGTGCGGTGGTGACGTATTCGGCGCTCAGCTGTTCGAGCATGAAAGAGCGCGTCATGCGGCTGATATAGGCCAGCGAGTAGTAGCCCAGGAGCGAGGCGGGCAGGATGATATGGCTGAACGCGTCGCGGAAGACCTCGAGATTGCCGTCGATCAGACTGTCGAGGAGGATCATCCCGGTCACCGGCGGCACCACATCGGCGTAGAAAATGCCGACACGTCCCGGCCCGCCGACCCAGCCCAGCACGCCGTAGAACACCAGAAGCCCCATCAGACCGAGCCAGAAAATCGGCATCGAATAGCCGATCAGGGCGACGACGCGGGCGATCTGGTCGATCCACGATCCTTTGCGCACGGCGGCCAAGACGCCCAGCGGCACCCCGAACAGGATGCCGATCGTGATGCCGAGGGTGGCGAGCTCGAGCGTCGCGGGGAACACGCGGGCGATGTCTTGCGAGACCGGGTGAGCGGTCAGGAGCGAGGTGCCGAAGTCGAGATGCAGCACATCCCAGAGATAGTAGAAAAACTGAACGATCAGCGGCTTGTCGAGCCCGAGCTGGTGATAGACCGCATCATAGGTGCTCTGTGAAGCGCGCTCGCCAACGATCGCCAGAACCGGGTCGATCGGCATGACGCGGGCGATGATGAAGGTCACGAACAACAGCCCCAGAAGCGTCACCGCGACAGAGCCGAGCGTGCGCAGCGTGGTCTTGAGCAGGGGCCATAAAGCGTGAGAGAGAGGCGCCCGGCCCGGGCGCCTCCCGTTCGACATGTCTTGCGCAGACATTTACTTGGTGACCTGCCAGTAGGCGGCGGAGGTGACGGCCTGACCGGTGGAGAAGTTCATGACATTCTCCTGCAGCGCCGATTGTTCGATCTGTTGGAACATGATGGCAAAGGGCGAGGTCTCGCGGAACTCGGCCTGAATGTCCTGATACATCTTGATCCGCGTGTCGCGGTCGGTCTCGGTGACCGCCGCGGCGGTTTTCTCGGTCAGATCGCCCGGGTTCCAGGCCGTGCGCCAGGCCAGAAGGCCGGTGGCATTCGCCGCGTCGCTGTTGTCCGGGTTATAGGCAAAGGTGCCGGCATTGGTCTGCGGATCCGGGTAGTCCGGGCCCCAGGCGCCGAGATAGACGTCGAGATCGCGGGCGCGGAAGCGGCCGAGGATCTGTTTCGCCGTGCCGACGGTGATGTTGAGCTTGATACCGGCCTGCGCCAGCGTGTTCTGCAGCGATTGCGCGATCTCGATGCGTTCCTGGGCCTCGCGGACACCGGCTTCGATCTCGAGCCCTTCGACACCGGCTTCGGCCAGAAGTGCCTTGGCTTTCTCGATGTTGAGCGAGAACGGGTTCTCGTCGGAGGCGCCGAGATAGGTGGCGGGCAGGAAGTTCTGATGGATCGTGTACTGACCCTTCAGGAAGCTGTTCTGCATGCCTTCGTAATCGATCAGATATTTGAAGGCCTGACGCACTTCCGGTTTCGACAGCACCGGATGGTTGCCATTGAGCGCGATATACATCAGGCGGCCCTTGAGCTCGTCCTCGACCTTGAGGCCGTCCATCTCCATCACGCCGGCGATGTCCTCGGGGTTGAGGTTGCGGGCGATGTCGATGTCGCCGCGCTCGAGCAGGAGACGCTGCGAGGCGCTTTCGATCACGTGACGCACGATCACCCGTTCCATCGCCGGGGCGCCGCCGTAATAGTCGGGGTTGGAAACAAGCGTGACGCTCTCGTTGGGTTTCCAGCTGCCCAGAGTGTAGGGGCCGGAGCCTGCCGAATTGGTCTTGAGCCAGGTGTTGCCCATGTCGCCATCGACCTCATTGGCCATCACCAGCTCCATGTCGACGATGCCGCCGATGGTCGCGGTCAGACAGTTGAGCACAAAGGAGGTGGCGTATTTCTTGTCGGTGGTGATGATCAGCTTGTTGCCCTCGGCCTTGATCGTCTCCGCCACGTTTTCCGGGGTAAAGCCGAACTGGGTCAGGATGAAGGCCGGAGTTTTGTTCAGGATCACCGCGCGTTGCAGCGAAAACGCTGCATCTTCCGCACGCACCGGGTTGCCGGAATGGAATTTCACACCTTCGCGCATCGTAAAGGTGATGGTCATGCCATCCTCGGAGACCTCCCAGCTTTCCGCCAGATCAGGCTTGTAGCCCGCGCTCAGGTCCGCCGGGTCGAGATAGACCAGACGGCCATAGACGTTGCGGCTGACATCGGAGCCGGCGAATTCAAAGCTCTCGGCCGGGTCCAGCGTGGTGATGTCGTCGATCCGGTGGGCAATCACCAGCATGTTGGCCGGGGTCTCGGCCCAGGCGCCAAAAGAGGACACACTCACGGCAAGCCCGAGGGCTGCACCGCACAGCAAACGATTCATTACATTCATTTTACTCTCTCCTGTTGGATTTTTGTCTTCACATGTGCTGGTGCGGGGTTATTGCCCCCAGGTTTTTTTCAGCACGCGCAGCCAGTTTTCGTGGCACAGCTTGGCGATCAAGGCGTCGCCATATCCGTGTTGTGCCATCGCCTGTCTCAGTTTGGGCAAGCCTGCGCAGGTGGTCAGATCCGGCGGCACCACGGCACCGTCGTAATCGGAGCCCATGCCGACCCGGTCCTCGCCCAGATGGGTGATCAGGTGATCGAGGTGCCGCAGCATTTGCTCAAGCGGCACATCGGGGATCATCCGCCCATCCTCGCGCAGAAACGCCACGGCGAAATTCAGTCCGACCATGCCGTCGCTGTCGCGGATGGCGGCCAGTTGATCGTCGGTCAGGTTGCGGCTGTGCGGGCAGATCGCATAGGCGTTGGAATGGGTGGCGACCAGAGGTGCGTCCGACAGTTTCGCGACATCCCAGAACCCCGCCTCGTTGAGATGCGACAGGTCGATCATGATGCCCATCTCGTTGCAGGCCTTGACCAGGCGCTTGCCATCCTCGGTCAGTCCCGGTCCGGTGTCGCCGGTGCTCGGGTAGCGAAACGGCACGCCATGGCCAAAGATGGTCGAGCGGCTCCACACCGGCCCGAGCGAGCGCAGCCCGGCCTGATAGAGCACCTCGAGCGTGTGGAAATCCGGATCGATCCCCTCGGCCCCCTCGATATGGAAAATCGCCGCCATCTTGCCCTCTTCGAGGCAGGCGCGGATATCGGCGGCGCTGCGGCAGATTTTCAGCGCGCCGAGCTTTTCCATCTCGAACAGGATCGCGGACTGCGCCATCACCACTTCGATTGCGTCTTTCCAGGCGATCGGGTCCGGCAGCGGCATGTCGTAGCGCGGCTTTGTCATCTCGTCGAATTTGAGCGCCCGGTCGGTCGGCGAGGGCACGTAGACGGCGAAGAAGCCGCCGCCAAATCCGCCCGCCTGCGACTTCGGCAGGTCAATGGCGCCCTCGCAACCACTGATAAAGCTCTCGGCTGCGGCCAGGCCGCCAGCCCGGTAAAGTTTCAGCAAAACATCATTATGTCCGTCAAAGACGGTCGGCGTAGTCTCGAATGCCATTGGAATTCCGTTCCTGTGTGTCCCGTTACAGTAGGAAATGATTTCTCATAGGAAACAAAAATATGTATGATAATAACTCATACGATTATGAGCTTCGCGCAGAGAGACGATGGCAGCTAAAACTTGGCACAGTCTGCCCGAATATCAGGCACTTCGTGCATTGATGGAATGCGGGACCACCTCGGAGGCCGCGAATCGGCTGGGTCTGTCGCAATCCGCGATCAGCCGGTCCATCGCCTCTCTGGAGGCCCGCACCGGGCGCATCCTGTTCGAACGCGATGGCCGGTTGTTGCGCCCGACCAACGAGGCGGCGCAGCTCAACCTGCGCCTCGATGCGCTGTTCGATGCTTTGGAAAAGCTCGATCACCCGACCGAGCTGGAGCAGGAAACCTTGCAGATCATCGCGCCGCCGACCTATGCCCATCGCTATCTCGTGCATCACATCGCGGGGTTTCTGAAGGCCAATCCGCATTTCTATGTCGGGCTCGAGGTGGCCGCCTCCGACATGGTCGCCCGCGGCATTCTCGACGAGCGCTATGATCTGGGCTTTCTCGGGGTGGAACTGCCGCGTGACGGGATCAAGCTGACGCCGTTTCGGACATCGAACGCCGTTTGTGTCATGCCGCACGGGCATCCGCTGGCCGATCATGCGATCATTCATCCCGAGGATCTGGACGGGCAGAACCTCATCGCCCTGAGCCGGCGTCACGCCCGGCGTGCCGAGCTCGAGAAAGTGCTTCAGGCCTGTCGAAGCGCCCCGAATGTCGTGGCCGAGGTCTCGACCTCTTTCGCCGCTGTCGATCTGGCGCGCGAGGGGCTGGGCCTGTCCATCGTCAACCCGTTTCCGGTGGTGCATTACCGGGCCGAAGACGTGGTGTTCCGGCCCTTCGCCTCGCAAATCCGCTACAGCACCTATTATGTGACGCCGAAACATCGCCCGACCACGGCGATCGCGCGGGCCTTTGTGCAGCATCTGCAGCTGCACACGGCCAAGGACACGTTCTCGCAAAAGGCCTAGCCCGCCGGCCCGCCGTATCCGGGGCAAACTCCGCAGATCGTGCCGAACGGCTCAGTGCCCGGGCGGTGTCGTGGCAGCCGCGCCGCGTTTTTCCAGCTCCTTGCGCAGCCCTTCCGGCGCGGCATAGCCCCAGCCGGGATACATGCCGCAGATCACCTCCATCATCTGGCGGATCGGGCGCGAACTGTCGTCGCGACGAAAGCTCATGAAGATCGGCGAGGTGGCATGTTCCTCGATCGGGCGAAAGCACAGCCCGTCCATGCGCGAGCGCCGCACCGCCTCGGGCACGAGCGCGATGCCTTCTTCGGCCGCCACCAGCCCGATGGCGATGTGCAATTCGCGCGCCTCATGGGCGATATTGGGCGAAAGCCCATGATCATGAAACACGGTCAGCACCTGATCGGCATAGCTCGGGCGCGGCTGGCTCGGGTAGAGGATCTGCGGCTCCTGGGCGATGCGGGTCAGGGGCAGCGGGCTGCATTCGCGGGCCAGCGGGTGGGTCTCGGGCAGCGCCACCAGCATGTCCTCTTCGCGCAGCAGCACCCGGGTGATGCCCGGATCTTCGAACCGCTGGGTGCCGAAGCCGGCATCGATGCGCCCCTCCTTGAGCGCCGGGATCTGTTCCAGACTGCTCATCTCGATCAGGTTGATCTCGACATCCTGCGCCACCTTGCGAAAGCCGCGGATGAGCGCCGGAAAGCGGCCGTACATGGTCGAGGCGACAAAGCCGAAGACGACGCTGCGCTTGCCGGACTGTGCCGAGCGCTCGATCATCTGTTTCGCGGCTTCGGCGTGGGCGAGGATCTGTTCGGCCTGTTTCAGAAACAGCCGCCCGGGTGCGGTGAGTTTCAGGGGCCGGACAGAGCGGTCGATCAGCTCCGTGCCCATCTCCGCCTCCAGCATCTGGATCTGACGGCTCAGTGGCGGCTGGGCCATATGCAGCTTTTCGGCGGCGCGGGAAAAATTCCGCTCGCTCGCCACCGCCACGAAATAGCGGAGCTGGCGCATCTCCATACTATACCCTCCCCGTATAGAAACAGATGAACTTGGTCTTGGATTTTCTATCCCATGCCGCCCACACTGGTCCAATCTTGTTTGGATGCGGCGGCAGGAGGAGCGGCCGTTTGGGAGGTATCACCTGATACCATAAAGGTTTCAAAGAGGCGTGACTGGCCTCTTCACCCCCGCGAGGGGGATGGATCTCTACATGCTGTCGTCAGCTGCAGCGCAGCGATCCGTGCACCTTCCTGCCGGTCCGAACGGGACAGCATAAGGCCGTGCCAGGAGGCACAGGTCCGCCAAAACTGGAGGAAACGCATGACCAGCACGCTCAGAGACCGCATTACGGGCGCCGTCGAGGAAGACGAAAACGGCATCCACCGCTGCCGCCGGGATATTTTCACCGACGAACAGATCTACGATCTGGAGATGAAGCACATTTTCGAGAATGGCTGGGTCTATCTGGCGCATGAGAGCCAGATCCCGGAGCCGAACGACTATTTCACCACCTGGATCGGCCGGGTTCCGATCGTCATCACCCGGGACAAAGAGGGCGAGTTGCACGCGGTGATCAACGCCTGTGCCCATCGCGGCGCGATGCTGTGCCGTCGCAAACACGGCACGAAATCGAGCTTCACCTGCCAGTTCCACGGCTGGACCTTCTCCAACACCGGCAAGCTGTTGAAAGTGAAGGACGGCAAGACCGGCGGCTATCCCGAAGGCTTCAACAAGGACGGTGCGCATAACCTGAAACAGGTCGCCCGGTTCGGCAGCTACAAGGGCTTTCTCTTCGGCAGCCTGACGGCCGATGTGCCGGATCTCGAGGAGCATCTTGGCGAGACAAAGGTAATCATCGACCAGATCGTCGATCAGGCGCCCAATGGGCTCGAAGTGCTGCGCGGCAACTCCAGCTATACGTTCGACGGCAACTGGAAGCTGCAAATGGAAAACGGCGCCGATGGCTATCATGTCAGCTCCGTGCACTGGAACTATGCCGCCACCATGGGCCACCGCAAGGACGAGGGCACCAAGGCGGTCGATGCCAATGGCTGGTCGAAAAGCACCGGCGGCGTTTACGGTTTCGAGCGCGGTCATATCCTGTTGTGGACCCGGACGCTGAACCCCGAGGTGCGCCCGGTCTGGAACCACAAGGCCGAACTCGAGGAGCGTCTCGGCAAGGAGAAGACCGAATTCATCACCAGCCAGACCCGCAACCTCGCGCTCTATCCGAATGTCTATCTGATGGATCAGTTCTCGACCCAGATCCGCGTGGTGCGCCCGATCAGCGTCGATAAGACCGAGATCACCATCTATTGCTTTGCCCCGGTGGGCGAACCGGCCGAGGAACGCGCCACCCGCCTGCGCCAGTACGAAGATTTCTTCAACGTCTCCGGCATGGGCACCCCCGACGATCTCGAGGAATTCCGTGCCTGTCAGACCGCTTACGCTGCGGCCGACGACATCTGGAACGACCTGAGCCGGGGCGCCACGCGCTGGATCGAGGGTCCCGATGACAACGCCAAGGCCATGGGCATGACCCCGATCCTGAGCGCCGAGCGCGCCGAAGACGAGGGGCTGTTCGTGCGCCAGCACGAATATTGGTCCGAACTGCTGCTCGACGCGCTCGACAAGGAGGGGGCCGCAACCCCGGTCGCCGCGACTGAGGAGGTGATGGCATGAACGCGCTGGTGAAATCCGATCTCGAACAGATCGCCGCCTTTCTCTACCGTGAAGCCCGGCTTCTGGACGACCGCGACTGGGATGCCTGGGTCGAGTGCTACGCGTCCGAGGCCACGTTCTGGATGCCGTCCTGGGACGATGACGACCAGCTCGTGGAAGATCCGCAGAGCCAGGTCTCGCTGATCTATTATCCGAACCGTCAGGGGCTTGAGGACCGAGTGTTCCGGATCAAGACCGAACGCTCCGGCGCCACCATGCCGGAACCGCGCACCAATCACATGATCACGAACATCGAGATCGTGGAACGGCGCGAACAGGATCTCGATCTGCGCTTCAACTGGCACACGCTGAGCCACCGCTATCAGACCACGATGAGCTTTTTCGGCACCTCCTATTACACGCTCGACCTGTCGGGCGAGACGCCAAAAATCACCGCCAAGAAGGTGGTGCTGAAGGATGATTACATCCATCAGGTCATCGACGTGTACCACGTCTGAGGAGGGGCAGATGAGCTATCGTATTGCCCTCAATTTCGAGGATGGGGTGACCCGTGTGATCGACTGTAACCCGATGGAGACCGTGATGGACGCGGCCTATCGGCAAAAGGTCAACCTGCCGGTCGATTGTTCCGACGGCGTCTGTGGCACCTGCAAATGCCGCTGTGAAGAAGGCGCCTATGATCTCGGCGACGACTATCTCGACGAGGCGCTCTCCGAAGGCGAGGCCGCCGAAGGTCTGGTGCTCTCGTGCCAGATGGTGCCGGAAGGCGATTGTGTGATCTCCGTACCGGTGCCCTCGTCGAGCTGCAAACTCGCCCCCTCGGTCTACACCGGCGAGATCACCACGCTTGAACAGGTCTCTCCCAGCACGATTGTGTTGGGGGTGACCCTGCCGAAACCCGGGGCGCTTGATTTTCTGCCCGGGCAATATGTCAATATTGCCGTGCCGGGTCTGGGCGTGACGCGCTCCTATTCCTTCAGCTCCGCGCCGGGCGCCGATGAGGCCATGTTCCTCATTCGCAATGTGCCCGGCGGCGCGATGAGCCGCTATCTGAGTGAGGTGGCGAAACCCTGCGACACGCTGGAATTCACCGGGCCTTACGGCAGTTTCTTCCTGCGCGAACGCAAGCGTCCGGTGGTGATGCTGGCGGGCGGAACCGGGCTTGCGCCCTTGCTGTCGATGCTCGAGGTCATGGCCGAGAAGGGCGAGACCGACACGCCGGTGCATCTGATCTACGGCGTCACCTCGGATATCGATCTGGTGGAAACCGACCGGATCGAGGCGCTGGCCGACCGTCTGCCCAATCTCACCTGGGCGGCGACCGTGGCGGATGCGGCGAGTACGCACCCGCTCAAGGGCTATGTCACGCATCACCTCACGGACGCCCAGCTCAACGACGGTGAGGTCGATCTCTACCTCTGCGGGCCGCCGCCGATGGTCGAGGCCGTGCGCGGCTTTCTCAGGGACAAGGGCGTCACCCCCGCCAGTTTCCATTACGAGAAATTCACCCCTAACGAGGCGGAGGCCGCAGCATGATCTGTCCCGGACGTTTCGCGGGCAAGGTCATGGTCATCACCGGCGCGGCCCAGGGCATCGGTCGGGGCGTCGCTGCCCGGGCCTGTGCCGAGGGGGCGGATGTGGTGCTGGCCGACCGGGCGGAATTCGTCGCGGAGGTGGCCGAAGAGATCGCCACGACCGGGCCGGGCCGCGCCACTTCTGTGGTTGCCGATCTCGAGAGCTACGAGGGCGCAGAGGCGGTCATGGCGGCGGCCGAGGCGGCCTTTGGTGGCATCGACATTCTCGTCACCTGCGTCGGCGGTGCGATCCGCATGCGGCCCTATGGCGCCTTCGAGCCGGAGCAGATCTCGGCAGAGATTCAACGCTCGCTGATGCCGACGCTCTGGGCCTGTCACGCGGTTCTGCCCGCGCTCCGGACCCGGGGCGGCGGGGTGATCGTCAATGTCTCCTCGAATGCCACCCGCGGCATCCACCGTGTGCCCTATTCGGCCGCGAAAGGCGGCGTCAACGCGATGACCGCTTCGCTCGCCATGGAGCTGGCCGAGGAGAATATCCGGGTCGTGGCCACCGCACCGGGCGGCACCGAAGCCCCGCCGCGCCGGGTGCCGCGCAATGCGGCAGGCGACAGCGCCGAGGAGCAGGCTTGGATGGCCGAAGCGGTCGCACAGGTCACCGGCTCCACCATGATGAAGCGCTACGGCACGCTCGATGAACAGGTCGCGCCGATCCTGTTTCTGGCCTCGGAGGATGCCGGCTATGTCACCGCCTCCACCCTCGTGGTGGCTGGTGGCGACACCGGCTAGGCCGGAAGATCACGCGGGACAGTCCTGCCGCCGGGAGACCGGGGGCGGGGTCTCGCGTGCATCCCCATGACAGATATCCGGCCCGGACACGCGGGGCCGGTCGCCAGATGCGTTCATTGGGAAGGGAGGCCCGTATGAACTTCAAGCAACTCACCTATTTCATTGCCGTCGCCGAGGAATTGCATTTCGGACGCGCGGCGGAACGGCTCGACATGGCGCAACCGCCCCTCAGCCGTCAGATCAAACTGCTCGAAGAGAGCCTCGGCGTGGTGCTGATCAACCGCTGCCGCAACGCCACCAGCCTGACCCAGGCGGGCGAGCGTCTTCTGGACCGGGCCCAGTCGATCATGGAACAGCTCAACGACACGCGGCTCGAGGTCAAACGCCTCGGGCAGGGGGCGGAGGGACGGCTGCGCGTCGGCTTTGTCGGCTCGGCCACGTTCGGCATCCTGCCCAATATCCTGAAATCCTACCGCGCCGCCTATCCGGATGTGAACCTGAGCCTCATCCCGATGAACAATGCGAAACTGCATCGGGCGCTGGTGGCGCGCGAGATCGATGTCGCCTTCACCCGCCCGGCGCTCGCGGACAGCGAGATCTCGGCCCGCACCCTGACCGAAGAGGATCTGATCGTGGCGGTGCCCGACACGCTCGATACCGGCGGGCGCAGCGTCGATCTCGCCGCGCTGGAGAAGCCGAATTACATCCTCTATCCGGAGTTCCCGCGCCCGAGCTATGCCGATCTGGTGTTGCAATGCTGTGAGGCGCAGGGGCTCGACACCTCGCGCCGGGTCTGGACGATGGACATTCAGACCGCGCTCAGCCTGGTGGCGATCGGCGAGGGCATCTGTGTGGTGCCGGCCTCTCTCGGGACGGCGCAGCGCAATGGCGTGCGCTTTCGGCCGATCCGCACACCTCTGGGGGTGACGACGCTGGCGCTCAATGCGCGGATCGACGCGCAGGGGGTGCATGTCTGCAATTTCAAGCGCATCGCTCAATTGGTCGCACGCAAGACCAGCTGACGCGCCCGCCATCGTCTCAGACCCCGAGCCAGTTGTGCTGGGCCGCCTCATCGGCGCGGATTTCCTCCGCGCTACCGGTCCAGACCGCCTGACCCTTGCTCACCACCACCACATCGTCGGCCAGAGAGGTGGCAAAGCCGAAATTCTGTTCGACCAGGATCATCGACAGGCCTTGGTGTTTCAGCTCCAAGAGCTTGTCGTGGATCAGCTTGACGATGATCGGGGCAAGCCCCTCGGTCGGCTCATCGAGGATCAGAAGCCGTGGGTTCATCAGAAGCGCCCGGGCGATGGCGAGCATCTGCTGTTCGCCGCCCGACAATTGCGTGCCGCCATTCTCCATCCGCTCGCCCAAGCGCGGAAAGAGATCGAGCACCCGCTCCATCGTCCAGTCGCTGTCCTTGGTGCCAAAGCGTTTGGCGGTGATCTCGAGATTCTCGCGCACCGTGAGCGAGGGGAAGATATCCCGCGTCTCCGGCACATAGGCGATGCCCATGCGGGCGATCTCATAGGGGGTGCGGCCCATCTTTTGCCCGTCAAAGGCGATCTCGCCCTCGCGGGTGGGCAAGAGCCCCATGATGGTCTTGAGCGTGGTGGATTTGCCGGCGCCGTTGCGGCCGAGTATGGCCAGAACCCGGCCCTGTTCGGCACGCAGGCTCAGCCCGTGGAGCACCTGCGTTTCGCCATAGCCCGAGGCGACGGATTGTAGGTCAAGCATCTTCCCAGCTCCCCAGATAGATCTCTTTCAGAAGTTTCGAACCGCGCGCCGCGTCCGGCAGCCCGTCGAACACCACCTCGCCGTAGTTCAGAACGGTGATCGTGTCGGCGACGTCAAAGGCGAGATCCATGTCATGCTCGATGATCAACAGCGTCAGATCGCGTGGCAGGTCATTGAGCAGCTCGTGAAACCCCTTGGCCATTTCCGGGCCGACGCCACTTGTCGGTTCGTCCATCAGCAACACGAGAGGCCGGGTGGCGAGCGCCACGCCGACCTCCAATTGTCGCCGTACGCCGTAGCTCACTTCGGAGACTTTCGCGTGCAGATAGGGCATGAGCCGGACCTGTTCGGCCACCTCTTCGACGATCTCGCGCACCTCCGGCGTGGCGAGGCTGTCGCCCCAGAGCCGGGTCGCCGATCCGGTGTGGACGGCGGCGGCCAGCCCGAGATTTTCCTCGACCGTCAGCCCGTCGAACAGCGTGTTCTTTTGATAGCTGCGCGACAGGCCGCGGCGGGCGCGTTTGGCGACCGGCAGGGCAGTGACATCCTCACCCGCCAAAAGCACCGCGCCGCTGTCGGGGGTGAGTTCGCCGACCAGAAGGTTAAAGAGCGTGGTCTTGCCCGCGCCATTGGGGCCAAGGATGACACGGCGCTCGCCGCGTTCGAGCTTGAGCGACACGTCACGGGTGACATGGACGGCGCCGAAACTTTTGTCGAGATTGCGGGTCTCAAGCATCGGTGGGAACCTCCTCTGCATCGGATTTTCGGGTCAGATCGGAGAGGCGACGCTCCAGACGCGCGCCCCAGCGGGCTTCGATCCAGCCAAAGAGGCCATTGGCGCGGCTCATCACCACGGCGATCAGCAAGACGCCGACAACGAGATGCCAATAGCTGGTCACATTGCTGACCTCGTGTTTCAGGACGACAAAGGCGGCGGCACCGATCATTGGTCCGACGAGCGTGCCGAGGCCCCCGAGGATCACGACGACCAGCGCTTCGCCCGATACCGTCCAGGCCAAGGGGCCGGGGGAGATATACATGACATGCTGGGCTGCGAGGGCACCCGCCAGTCCGGCGATCATGCCGGAGAGGCCGAAGACATCCGCCTTGATGCGCCAGACGGTGAGACCCAGCGCGCGCATGCGCTGCTCGTTGTGCATGACGCCGATGAGCGAACGACCGAGGCCTGAGCGCAGGATCAGCACTGCCGCGCCATAGCTCGCCGCCAGAAGCAAGAGACAGAACAGTGCAAAGCTGCGGCTGTCATTGAGATCGAGACCGATCAGAGTCAGATCAAGCCGAGGAATGCCGCCCATGCCGTCGTCACCGCCAAAGAGCGGCGCTTCGAACACGTAGGAATAGGCCATCTGCCCGAAGGCCAGCGTCGCCATGATGAAATAAATGCCATGGCTGCGCGCGCCGATCGCGCCGATCACCCAGGCCGCGACGCCTGTGATGGCGATGGCACCGGCCATGGCCACCGGTGGTGCGATGCCGGCCTTGGTGGTGAGGATGGCATAGGCATAGGCCCCGAGGCCCATCAGCGCGCCGTGGCACAAAGACACCATGCCGCCAAAGCCCGCGACCATGTCGAGTGCCAGTACCAGCATGGCCAGAAGCAGGATCTCGGTGAGCACTTCGAGGCCGAAATAGCCGGCGGTGACGGCCTGGGCAAAGGCACCTGCGGCCAGAAGGATGAGCGCGGTGTAGCGCAGAGCGGTGTGTTGAAACATCGGATCAACCTTTCGCCGGGAAGAGGCCCATGGGACGGATCACCAGGACCGCCGCCAAGAGCGCGTAGATGAGAACGGAGGCCAGCTGCGGGGCCAAGACGGCGCCGAAGGTCTGCACGAAGCCAAAGATCAGGGAGCCGGCGATGGCGCCTTGCAGCGAGCCGAGCCCGCCGATGACGATGACGATCAGCGTCGGGATCAGGATCTGCAGCCCCATGTCGGGAGTGACGCTCAAGAGCGGCGCGGCCACGGCACCCGCCAGACCGGCCAGCGCGCAGCCGACACAGAAGACGATGAAGAACAGCCGTTCCACGTTGATGCCGAGACAGGCGGCCATGGCGTCATTGTCGACGCCGGCGCGGATCATCGCGCCGATCTGGGTGCGTTTGAGCACCATCGCGAGTGCCGTGAAGATCGCGAGGCCCAAAGCGATGATGAACAGGCGATAGACCGGGTAGCCGATGCCAAACACCGACACCCGCCCGTCCAGCAATGCTGGCAGCTCGATGGCCAGCGCGATGTCGCCCCAGACGATGCGAGTCAGATCGAGCAAAGCAAAGATCAGCCCGAAGGTGACAAGCACCTGCGCCATCGGCCCGCTTTTGCGCATCCGCCGGATCAGTCCGGAATAGAGCAGGATGCCCAGGCCCGCCACCGCGACGGGGGCCAGAAAGAACCCGGTCCAATACCCGCCCACCGTGGCGGCTGCGGCGGCGACATAGGCGCCCAGAGCATAGAGCGAGCCATGGGCAAGATTGACGAAATGCATCAGCCCGAAAATCACGGTGAGACCGATGGACAGGAGAAACAGGAGCATGGAGAGCTGCAACGCGTTGAGCGTCTGCAATGCCCAGAAACCGGGGTCGAGAGACATGGGATCAGGTCCTTGATTGTTGGTCCGGCAGGCGATGCCCGCCGGGCTGTCGCATCAGTTCGAGACGGGCGCCATGGCGCAGCCGTTGAGCGGATCGGCACTGGCGGGCAATTCGGCCAGAACCTTTTGGCTCAGCCCGAATTCGCCCGGGACGGTCTCGTAGACATAGATCGGCTGCACGATGTTGTTGGTGGCCGGATCGATCGACAGCGTGCCGCGCGGCCCGTCGAAATGCACCTGACGCAGCGCATTGGCGAGGCTGTCGCGATCGCTGGCACCGGTCTTCGTGGCCTCGATCAGGGCGCGGGCGGCATCGAACCCCTGCACCGCGTATTCCGAGGGGATGCGACCGGTCTTTTGCAAAAAGGCCGAGACGAAAGCGGCATTTTCCGGGTTGTCGATGGTCGGCACGTAATGCAGCGCGGTGATCACCCCTTCGGCGGCGGGGCCTTCGGCGTTCACATAGAGCGGCGAGGTCAGGAACCCCGAGCCGAAGAGCGGCAGGTCGGCCTTGAGCCCGAAACTGTCATATTGCTTGACGAAGGAAATCGCCTCGCCGCCGGCGTAGAAGACATAGACCGCCTCGGCGCCGCTGGCCTTGGCCTTGGCCAGGAACGGCCCGAAATCCTGGGTCTTCTGGAACGGGGTGAATTCCTGGCCGACGATCTCGCCACCGGCGGCGGTGAAGGTCTCGGTGAAGCCGTCGATCATCTGACGCCCGGCGGCATAATCGGGGGCGAGGGTGAAGACCTTGGTGATGCCCTGATCGAACAACCATGTGCCCATCGGGCGGTTCACTTGCCCGTTCGAGAACGACATGCGGGTGATGAAGGGCGAGCAATGCGCCCCGGTGGCCTCGTCATTGCCGGCATTGGCGACAATCAGCGGCACGCCCGCGCCATCGATGAGATCGCGCACCGCGCCCAGAACGCCCGAGCTGACGATGCCGGCCATGACATCGACCTTGTCCTGCAAGATGAGCTTTTTCGCCTTGGCCAGCGCCACCGGCGGTTTCACCTCGGTGTCCTCGCGCATCAGGCTGAAAGTGGCCTCTGTCTCGCTGCCGTATTCCTCGAGCGCCAGTTCGAAGCCGGCCTCGATATCATTGCCAAGCGCGGCATAGACGCCAGAGAAAGGCAGCAGAAGCCCGACCTTCACCTCTTCGGCGGATGCGGGCATGCTGAGGACTGTGGCGAGCCCAAGGGCCGCCAGAATGGTGGTTTTCATGATGTTCCTCCCTGTGTCACCGGCCCCCTCCTCGGGGCTGGTCCGTCTGGGGCCGCGACAGTCATTTCCTGCGCGGTGTTCTCCCCGGTGTGCGTTGGGCCGTCGTCGGCGGGCTGTTCCTGCCGCCGGCAACAAAGACCTTCCGCAGAGACTGCGGCTCAGGGCGTGTGAAGTCGAGACGGCTCAGGGTATCGCCTCATATCCGTTCGGTTGCTCTGGAGAGCGCCTCGAAGAGCATTACGGAGCGCCGTTTTGACGCGGATGCTATGAGGCGCGGCGGGTGAACTGTTGCAGCAGGGTGAAGAAATTCACCACCTGTGGCTTGCGGTTGTCGAGCCGGGCATGGGCCGTGAGGCTGGTGCCGGGATTGTGGCCCTCGTAGCTGCGATAGGTGACGCCGGAGCGCGGCGAATGCGACACGCTCTCGGGCACCATGGCCAGTCCGACCCCGACGGAGACCAGTGAAATCGCGGTCTGGTAATCCTGTGCGAAGACCTGTTCTTGCGGGGAAAATCCCTCTTCGGCACAGACATGGAGGATGAAATCCGCGAAAGACGGGCGCGGCCGGCGCGGGTAGAGCACGAACGTCTCCGCCGCCAGATCACGCAGGGCAATGGGGCTGGTTGTTCTGGCATGGGGCGAGCCATCGGGCAGGGCCAGAATGAGCGGTTCGTGAAACAGCCGGGCGGAGCGCAGTTCTTCGGCGGCGGCCAGATGTGGGCGCGCCACGGCGATGTCGATGTCGCGCTGGATCAGCGCGCGCTCCAGCTCGGCATTGTTCATCGAGGAGAGCGAAAGATCCACATCGGGATAATGCGAGCGGAAGGATTTGATCAGGGTCGGCAGCGGGCCATGTGTGGCCGAGCCGACAAAGGCGATCCTGAGCCGTCCGGCGCCGCCTTTGCCAATCAGCGTGGCCTCGCGATAGGCGCTGTCGAGATCGGTGAGAATGTCGCGTGCCCGGTCCAGAAGCACCTCGCCCGCGTCGGTGAGGCGGACCTGATTGCGGCTGCGGTCAAAGAGTTTGACGCCGAGCTGGTCCTCGAGCGCCGCGATCTGCCGCGACAGCGGCGGTTGGGCCATGCCGAGACGTGCGGCGGCGCGGCCGAAGTGCAATTCTTCGGCCACGGCGATGAAGTATTTCAGACGTTTGAATTCCAAGAGAGGCCCTCAGAGGCCGCCCTCAGCCCATTTTCGCGAGTGCCTCGACGAAATGCGGACGGAAGGTGGCGGGGTTTTCGCTCATCGGAAAATGCCCGATCCCGTCCATCACGGCAAGGGTCGCGCCGGGGATCTGATCGGCGGTGCGTTTCGCGTCCTCGGGCGTGCAGGTCATGTCATAGGTGCCGACCATGATATGCAGCGGTTTCTCGGAGGTGTCGATGCCGCCCAGTTTGCCGACGAGGCTGTCGTCCTTGGTGTAGAAATTCAGATCGCCCCGGAACACGCCCGGGCCGGATTGCATGAACATCCACTGGGTGTTCCAACGTTCGGCTTTCGGCCCCTGCGGTGCGATATTGGCCGACACGAGCGCCGCGCCCATCTCGCCGCCATGAGCATCGGGGCGGTGGAACCAGTCAATGTCATACCAGGCCGGTTGGAAATCCGAGGCCTCGATGGCGATGAAGCCCTTGAACGGCTCCGGGTTATTGAGCGCCAGTTGCAGCGCGATGCGCCCGCCCATGGAACAGCCGGCGTAGATCGGGTTCTCGAGCGCCAGTGCCTCGACCAGTTTCAGCACGGTCTCGACATAGACCTCGGTGGTCAGAAGATATTCCTCTTCCTCGAACCCCTCGGGCGGCAGGCTCTTGCCGTGCCAGGGCATGTCGGGGGCGATGAAACGGTGGTTCGCGGTCAGCTCCGCATCGTTCATGATGTGGCGCCACTGGCGGCTGTCGGCACCGGCGGTGTGGAAACAGATCACCGGCTGGCCCTGACCGGCCTCTTCGACATAGACGCGGTAGCTGCGGCCCTGGACTTCGATGGTGACATAGCGACCGATGATCGGTTCGTAAGCGGGTTGCGCGCTCATGCTGCGGCCTCCTCTTGGCGGCCAAGCGCCATGAATTCCTTGAAGAAACGCAGGTTTTTCACCAGCACGAGAATGTCGCCCTCGATCCGGCCGCGCCCGGTTTTGACAAAGCCGAAAATGTCGTGGAAGGAGGGCTCCGGGACCGGTGCCCAGAATTTGCCGAGCGCCTCGCCATCGGTGCGGATCGCAAACCGCCAAGGGGTCTGGCGGCTCGGCCCTTCGGTCACGCGTTCCAATTCCCCGCGGTGAAAGGCGAGGTAATATTCGTTGCCGTCGATCTCGATCAGGACGGTTTCGGAAAACAGCGCGCCGAGCCGCTTGAGATGCGGTTTCTCGGCCAGCTTCCGGCCCATGTCCTCGAAACGGACACGCAGATCACTTGTCATGGTAGGTCCTTCAGTCTTTGCGGGCGTATCTGTCGATCAGGTCGAGATCGGGCGTCACGCCCAACCCCGGACCCTCCGGCAGATGCACCTCGAAATTCTCGTATCTGAGCCCGTCGCGGCAGAGATCCTCGATCAGGATCTTGGGGCCGAAATGTTCGGTGCCCCATTCGAGTGCCGGCAGGGTGGCGAAAGCATGCAGATGCGCCGCGGCCCCGACCGAGCTTTCCAGCAGGCAACCGCCGTAGAGCTGCACGCCCGCGGCCTGCGCCACACCGGCGACCTGTTTGAGCTGATGTACACCACCGTGTTTGCACAGTTTCAGCGACAGAACGGAGCCAGCACCGCGGGCGCAGCCGTCAAAGGCCTCGTCCAGCGTGAACACGCCCTCATCCATCATGATCGGGATCGGCGAACGGGCAGAGATGCGCGCCATGGCAGCCATCTGGCCGGCGGGCAGCGGTTGCTCGACCAGGCTGACACCAAGGTCCGCAAGACGCGGCAGATAGCGGATGAAATCGGCTTCCGACCAGCCCTGATTGACATCGGCGATGATATCGGTGCCGGGGGGCAGCGCCTTTTGCAGCGCCGCCAGACGGTCGAGATCGGTTTTCGGATCGGCAAAGCCAAGCTTGATCTTGAAGCGGTTGAACCAGCCTTTCTCGATCATGCCCTGGGCCTCTTCGACCTCCTGGGCGGCATCACCCGAGGCCAAGGCCCAAATCGCGGAAAAGGACGTGCGCCGCGCGCCACCAAGAAGCACATGTGCGGGCACGCCAAGGCTTTTGCCGGTGGCATCGAGAAGCGCCGTGTCGAGCGCGGATTTCGCGGCGTAATTGCGTTTGCAGGCGCGGGCCATCTCGCCGGCGGCCGCTTCCAGAAGACAGGCCGGTTTGCCGATCAGCGCCGGCGCGAGATAGGTGTCGATATTGGCCTTGATCGCTTCGACGCTCTCTTCGGCCCAACGCGGACCGCCCAGGGTGGAGGCTTCGCCCCAGCCCTCGACACCGTTTTCGAGCGTGACGCGGACGAAGACGTAGCCCTGATAGCTGATGGAGGTGTTCGACAGCTTGTGCTTGCGCCGGGTCGGTGCCTCGAGAATCCACGAGGTCACGGCGCGGATGCGGGTCGCTTCCTGCAGCGTATCGTGAGGCGTGTCTTGGGGAAGGCCGGTGAGCGATTGTGCGGTAAGGGGCGTGTTCATGGCAGTTCCCATATTTGAAGTCATGGGAACGGCACGGGGGAGCGCGCCGTTCCCTGGGAGGAGGGGGCGTGGCCCCGTCCATGGTTTATCCAGATCACTCGGCGGTGATCATTCGGTGCCGATCACTCGGCGGCGACGCTCTCGATCAGCGCGTTGTCGCGGATCACGAAGTCGAAAGTCATCACCATGTCGGTGTCGGCGCCTTCGGGGGCCGGTTTCATCTCGCCGATCAGATCCTCTTTCACGGCAAAGACGCTGTCATTGTCGAGATATTCGGTGGTGCTGTCGTAGATCTGCGAAATCAGGGTCTTGTAGCCGTCCTTCATGATCATGAAGTGGACGTGACCGGGGCGCCATGGGTGGTGACCCATGTATTTCAGAAGCTCACCGGCGGCCCCGTCATAGGGGATCGGATAGGGCACCGGACGGATCGCGACGAATTCGTATTCGCCATTCTCGTCGGTGAGGAAACGACCGCGCAGGTTGAAGTCCGGCTGATCCGGGTCCTGCTGTTCATAAAGACCGTTCGGGGCATCTTCCCAGACATCCATGGTCACGCCCGGCACCGGGTTGCCATCGGTGTCGCGGATCGTGCCGGAAACGCGGACGGTTTCCTGACCTTCGAAGTCTTTCTGGATGATCGAGGCGCCTTTCGGCAGAACCGGCGGGTTCTCGCGATAAAACGGCCCGAGCACCGTCGAGATGGTCTCGTTATGGGTCGGTTTCTTGTCGAGCATATCGGCCAGAACCTCGACGCCGATGATGTCGGAAATCAGAATGAATTCGTTGCGCGCGTCGCTGGAAATCTCGCCGGCGCGGCGCATCCATTCCATGGCCTCCAACCATTCGTCATAGGTCAGATTGACCTCTTTCATGAACTCATGGACGTGCTTGAGCGCCGCCTTCATGATTTCCATGTTGCGTGCAGGAATATCCGAATCCATCGATTTGATGACGGCGTCGGTGATGTTTTCGATCGTGATGTTGCGCATGGCGACTCCTCCCGTTTGTCTGTCTGCCGGGCAAATTGGGGATGCCCTCGCCCTTTCTCAATGCCTCACCGGATATCCCATGATACCTCAAAGGTATCTCCGATCCGATATTCCGAATTTCAAAGGTAATATTGAGCGGAACATTCTCAAGCATTCCAAGGCGCTGCGCCATGTGACACGGGGGCCCGGCCGTGATCCGGACGCGGGCGGGAATTTCCGGAAAATACCGCGGGGCGTTCGCTCCGCGGCACCGAGACCGGACGGGGCAGCTGCGTCGTATCGTCTTTCGGCGTCCTGCGCGCGATTTTCGCGCGATCTTTGCTTCGGCCTTGCCCGACAAGGCGCTATAACCATACATAAATCTTAAGGTATTCGGAAAGGATGGGGATCATGGCACGGAAAGTCGACGTCGCGATCATCGGGGCCGGCAGCGCCGGAGTAACCGCGCTCTACACGCTTCTCAGGGCGAAGAAATCCGTCGTGCTGATCAACAGCGGACCGGAAGGCACAACCTGTGCCCGTGTCGGCTGCATGCCGTCGAAAGCGCTGATCGAAACGGCCTCGCTCTATCACAACCGGGGCCGGCAGGAGATGTTCGGCCTGCGCGGCACGGAACATCTGAGCGTCGATGGCCCGGCGGTGATGGCGCGGGTGCGGGCGATACGGGACCAGCTGGTCGGCGGTTTCATCACCCGGACCCACAAACATCTCGACGAGACCCAGTTCATCGACGGGCACGCGAAAATCCTCGCCCCCGATTGTGTCGAGGTGAACGGCGAGAAAATCACCTGCGATGCTATCCTCATCGCGACCGGCTCCGCGCCGATCCTGCCGCCGCCGTTCCGGGCCTTGGGCGACGCGCTTTTGACCACCGACACGCTGTTCGAGGAACCGGATCTGCCGAAATCCCTGGCCGTGGTCGGGCTCGGGGTGATCGGTTGCGAAATCGGTCAGGCCATGGGGCGTCTGGGCGTCGAGGTGCACGGGTTCGATGCCGCACCGGTGATTGCCGGGATCAAGGACCCGGTGGTGGCCGAGGCCGCCGCAGAGTGGCTCGGCCGCGACATGGCGATCACCACGGGCACCCTGGTGGAGCCGCGGCGCGAAGCGGACGGATCCGTGACGATTCAGGCCGGAGAGAAAAGCGTCACCGTCGAACGGGTCCTGGCGAGCATCGGACGGCGCCCGAATATCGACGGGCTCGGGCTCGAAAACCTGGGCGTCGCGCTGGATGATCATGGCATGCCGGCCTATGACCCGGAGACGCTGCAGATTGGCGATCTGCCGGTCTATTTCACCGGGGATGTGAATGCGGACCGGCCATTGCTGCACGAGGCCAAGGACGAGGGCAAGATCGCGGCGCTGAACATCATTGCCGGCACGCGCACAGCGTTCCGCCGGCGGGTGCCACTGGGCGTGGCCTTCACCGCGCCGCAGATCGCCACGGTTGGGGCGGGTTTCGACACGCTCGATCCGGAGGTCACCGCGGTGGGCAAGGCCTCGGCCCAGAACAATGGCCGCTCCAAGGTCAAGGCCGAGCTCGCCGGTATGATCCGCATCTATGCCGACAAGAGCAGTCTCAAGCTTCTGGGCGCCACGCTGGCGATTTCCGATGGCGAGCATATGGCGCATTGGCTGGCGCTGGCGATCGAGCAGGGGATGACGATCGATGCCTGTCTCGAGACGCCCTTCTATCACCCGGTGCTGGAAGAGACGCTGCAGGACGCGTTGATGGATTGTCTGGCGAATTCCGGGCACAAGCTGCCGCATCCGCCCGGTCTTACTCCTGTCTGATACCTGCCTGACACCTTTCTGACCCCGGCGAGATGCAGGGGGATATCGGGGGGATGGCGGGAGGATGAGGGGAGCGCTTGCCGCGGCCGGTCAGGCCGTGGCGAGGAGCTTCTGGAATTGCCCGCAATGGAACAGCAGCGGCGGCAGATCACCATTGCGATGGATATGACGCACATGTCCGAGGATCATCGTGTGGTCGCCCGCGGGGACTTCACTGACCACATCGGTCAGGATCTAAACGGTGGCCCCCGGCACCACGGGCATGCCGTCTCGCGGCGCCAGAAGCGCACTGAGATCCGGGTTGTGGCGGCCGGCGAAATGCAGCGCCACATCGTGCATGCCCTCGGCCAGGATATTCACCTCATAACGTCCCGATCTGCGAATTTTCGACAGCATCCTTGCAGCGTTGTTGAGAGAGATCGCGATCAGCGGCGGGTCGAGCGAGACCGACATGAACGCATTCGCGGTCATGCCATGCGCCTCCTCGTCATCCGGTGTCGTGATGATGGTCACCCCGGTCGCGAATTGCTCGCAGGCCTCGCGCAGGGCTTTGCCGTCAATGGTGAGATCCGTCATCATACCTTTCTGTCACTGCGGATTGGTCGAGCAGCATGTGCCCGGCCAGAAGATCGTGCATGGCCGGGTTGCCATGGAGCGCGCCAAGCCGAGGGACGCGATTCTGAAACCCGTGGGGGAGCATGCCCCGAAAGCGCGGTATCGCGCTCGGAGAGCACGGGGGGAGCGCCTGTGTCGTGCCGGGGGAGCTCTGCGGGAAAACGGTTTGAGGGGATGTCGTCTTGGATGTCCTGTTTACGGACAGAGAACCAAGGCGAGGGTGTCCGGCTCAGGGAGCGACTCTGCCAAGGCGCGCGGTTCCTCTGGCCCCCGGGGCAGGGAGATGGACGATGCCGACGGCTCGTTTCGACGCGCAAAGGCGGTTTCCCGGCCAGAACCATCTGTCCCGGCCGGGAGGGCTTGGTGGGGTGGATCAGGCGGTGAGAATGATCTTCATCGCCTTCTCGCGCGCGGCATTGCCGAAGATCTCATAGGCCTCCATGATCTCGTCGAGCTTGAGCCGGTGGGTCACAAGCTTCGCCGGGTCGACCTTGCCGGAGTTCAGGGTTTTCAACAGCATCGGCGTGGTGTTGGTGCTGACCAGACCCATCGAGATGTTGATATTCTTGATCCAGAGCTCTTCGATATGCAGCTCGACCGGTTTGCCATGCACACCGACGTTGGCGATCGAGCCGCCGGCGGAGACGATTTTTTGACAGGTGTCGAAGGTCGCGGGCACACCCACCGCCTCGATCGCCACATCGACGCCGAGACCGCCGGTCATCTTCATGATCTCCTCGACCACATCGTCCTCGCCGACCTGCAGTGTGTCGGTGGCGCCGAATTGTTTGGCGAGCTCGAGCCGCGCCGGGTCCATGTCGATCATCACGATCCGGCCCGGGGAATAGAATTGCGCCGTCAGCAGCACCGACATGCCGACCGGGCCGGCGCCGATGATCGCCACCGTGTCACCGGGTTTGACATTGCCATATTGCACGCCGATCTCGAGACCGGTCGGCATGATGTCGGACAGCATCACCAACGCCTCTTCATCGGCGCCTTCCGGGATCGGATAGAGCGAGTTGTCGCCATGCGGGATGCGGACATATTCGGCCTGGGTGCCGTCGATCAGGTGACCCAAAATCCAGCCGCCGTCGGAACAATGTGCATAGAGCTGGCGCTTGCAATTGGCGCATTTGCCGCAAGAGGTGACGCAGGAGATCAGCACCGGATCGCCCGGCTTGAAATTCTGTACCGCATCACCCACGGCCTCGACGATGCCGACGCCCTCATGGCCGAGCGTCCGGCCCGGGGTGACGGCGGGCACATCGCCCTTGAGGATATGCAGATCGGTGCCGCAGATCGTGGTCTTGGTCACCTTGACGATGACATCGGTGGGTTTCTCGATCCCGGGTTTGTCCTTTTCGGTCCAAACCTTCTCGCCGGGGCCTTGGTAGACAAGCGCTTTCATGACGGGTCTCCTCCTGAAACGTTTTGCGTGTTTGCTGTGAGGCGAGGGTGGGCCTCGCGTCAGCTCAGAAACCTAGACGCCCGGTGCCGAAAGGGTAGACCGTGGCATACCGCCTCCTGTTCCGGAGCGGAAATTCCTGTTCGAAACCGGAAGGCAAAGACGCTGCAGCGCCGAAACCGAGGTGGATCGGGCGACGAGGCGCTGGTCAGATAAATTGATATGTTATATCGTAACCATTCCAAAAATGATGACGCGCCATTCTGCCCGGGGCGCTTGCGGGAGAGGGGTTACAATCGACCGCTGCGCAGGGTCTGGGCCGGGGTCTCGCCGAAGCGTTGACGATAGCGCGCTGTCATGGCGCCGAGATTGACATAGCCGCGGGCCCGCGCGATCGCGCTCACCGTCTCGCCGGGGCGGGCCTGTTGCAGGGCGCGGCGCAGACCGTCGAGCCGCTGGGCGCTCAGGAAATCATGCGGGGTGATGCCGCGGAACCGCCGAAAGCCTTCGGACAGGCTGCGCCCGGTGATGCCGAGCTGGCCGGCGATCTCGGCCACGGTCGGGGCATCCTGCGCCGTCATCCGCATCAGCCGTTCGGCCTCGCGCACGTAATGCGGCGCCGCCGCCCGCGCCCCGGTGTCGAGATTGAGTCCGGCGCTCCCCGCCCAGTTGCGCAACAGATCGAGACAGATCATCTCTTCGATGCGTTTCTCGGTCAGCGGATCGCCGATTCGGTCGTTCCGGGCATCGAGCGAGCGGGTGGCATAGTCCAGCAGCGACAGCCAGGCCGACTGCCCGCTGCCGAAGACCAGACGCTGCCGCCACAGATCGTCCTCGGGCACGAAGCCGTACCAGCGCGCCGCGGTCTCCTCCATCAGCTTGTGCGGGATCGTCAGATTGAGTTGCAGATCATGGCCATCGGCGAGGTTCCAGTAATCGGTGCGGCTGCAATCCACGACGTAGCTGTCGCCGGGGCGGCTGTCGATCGCGTCATTGCCGCCCAAAGGATGCCGGACCGAGCCGCGCAAGGTGTTGACGACGATGATATTGCCGCTGTCCGGGTCGAAATCATCGGCCCGTGTCGGCGTGCCGAAACAGAAGCGGCTGAAAGTGATGCGACCGATGTTGAGCATCCGGATCGTCGCGTTCGGGTCCATGCCGCGGGTCAGCGGTCGGGTCGACAGCGGCATATAGGCCCGGTGGCAAAACGCGTTCACCACCGACCATTCGCGTGTATCGTTGAGCTTGTCCTGAAGCAGCGGCGTGCCGCTGCCGTCTTGCAAAAGCGCCGTTTCCAACATCGCGGGGTCCTCCCAGTCCTGCGCGCGCCTTCCCGGGGCCTGCGGCTTCGGGTGGGGACTGTTGTGACCGTAACTCTGCCCAAACCCGGTCTCTACGGCAAGGGGCTTGATGACAGTTTGATTGCACCAACGGCTCGACCAGGTGCCCGTTTCCGCGCGCCCGGCCCCGGCTCGGGGAGGAGCGGGGCCGGGAGAATGTTACGAAGGGGGACCGTCGCAGTCTCCTGTCGCAGTGTCCTGTCGCAGTGTCCTTTCGTGGCGTGATCAGGCCTGCATCGGCAGCCAGAGCACGATCATCGGGAAGGCCACCAGAAGGGCAATGGTGATCGCATCGGCGATGAAGAACGGCGTCACGCCCTTGAACACATCCTGCACCGAAAGATCCTCACGCACGCCGGCGACGACGAAACAGTTGAGGCCGATCGGCGGGGTGATCAGGCAGAACTCGGCCATTTTCACCACCAGAATGCCGAACCAGACCGCACACATCGGCCCCGACATGCCAAAGGTCGCATCGGCGGCCGAGACACCTTCGCCGCCGTTCAGCGCCATCACCGCCGGGTAGACCACCGGCAGGGTCAGGAGCAGCATGCCGATGGCATCCATGAACATGCCCAGAACCGCATAGGCCAGAAGGATACAGACCAGGATCAGCATCGGCGACATGGTGAGCGAGGTCAGCCAGTCGGCGAAGGCCCCCGGCAGGTCGGCAAAACCCAGAAACCGGACATAGATCAGCACGCCCCAGATGATGGTGAAGATCATCACCGAAAGCTTCGCGGTTTCCAGAAGCGCATCGCGGAACTCGCCCCAGCGCATGCCCTTGTAGGCGGCCATCAGGAAGACGACGAAGGCGCCGATCGCCCCGCCTTCGGTCGGCGTGCCCCAGGCCTCGCCGCCAAACGGGTTGTAGACGAACAGCACGATGGTCAGCACCACAACGAGGATCGGTGCGGCGGGCGGCAGCGCCTCGAACCGCTCTTTCCAGGAGAACCCGCCGACGGCCGGGCCGAACCCCTTGATCGAGACCGACAGGCCGATGATCAGAAGCGCATAGACCACGGCGGAGAACATCCCCGGCAGGAAGCCCGCGAGCAGGAGCTTGCCGACATCCTGCTCGACGATGATCGCGTAGATCACCAGAATCGTCGACGGCGGAATGAGCGAGGCCAAGGTGCCGCCCGCGGCCACCACGCCCGCGGCGAATTTCTTGTTATAGCCGGTTTCGATCATCTCCGGGATGGCGATCCGGGCAAACACCGCCGAGGTGGCGATCGAGGCGCCGGACACGGCGGCAAAGCCTGCGGTGGCAAAGACCGTCGCGACGGCAAGCCCTCCCGGCACCCAGGCGATCCAGCGTTTCGCGGCGGTGAACAGCGCTTTCGTCAGCCCGGCGTAATAGGCCAGATAGCCGATCAGGATGAAGGTCGGAATGAGCGACAGCGCCTGGGATGAGACTTTCGAATGCGGCACCTGTCCGGCGGTCTTGACCGCCACGGTGAGCGCCCAGCCGAAATCCTCCGGGTCATAGCCCTTTTTCGCCCAGAAAATCCAGATCAGGCCGATCATGCCCGCGAGGCCGGCGGCAAAGGCCACCCGCATGCCCAAAATGACCATGAGCAAGAGACCGCCAGAGACGATCAGGCCAATTTCAATCGAGTCCATTTTCGTCCCCTCAGTCGTCTTTGCCGGAGACGTGTTCCGCCTCCATCGCCGCCTGTGCGGCCATATCGAGCGGCAGCGGCACCGCCACCGGATGGGCCGTGCCCGTGGCGATCGCCCGGCCATAGCCGACGATCTGCAGCGCCAGCCGCAGGGTCAGAACGCCGAAGGCCACCGGCGCCAGAAGCTTGGCGGGCCAGAGCGGCAGGCTGATGTCCATCGAACTGTCCCGGCTCCACAGCGGTGCTGCGAAATCGAAACTGCGCTGGAAATGCGCCCAGGTGCCCCAGACCATCAGCACTATGAACAGGAACATGGCAGTTGTGGTGATCAACTCGGCGACATAGAGCGGCCGACCCTTGAGGGCGCCCACGACCATGTCCATGCGCACATGGCCGCCGTTGCGCTGGGTATAGGAAATCCCCATGAAGGCGATGAGTGGCATGGCCTGTTGAATCCAGTCGACATAGCCGGGCAGCGGCTGATTGAAGAAATTGCGCCCGCCGACGGAGATCACCGCCAGAAGCATCAGCCCGAAAACCGTCAGCCCGCTCAACAGCGCCAGCAGCAGTTCTATTTTGTGAAGGCCCTGATCGAGCCGGCTCAGCCGGCTGTTATCGGTCAGGACTGTGGCCGTTCCCGCCATCTCTCATCCCCTCAGTCTGTCAACGCCGAAAACCCCGCCCCGCGCGCGGGCGGGACGGGTTCGGTTCGTATCGTTCGGCTTATTTCGACGCGGCGACGGTCTCGATCACCAGATCGTAGAGTTCTTGTGCCGGCAGGCCGCGCTTGGTGTTCTCGGCGACCCAGGCCTCGGCCGCGGGCGTCGCGGCGGCGGCTTTGAACGCCTCGATATCGGCATCGGAGAAGGTCACCTGTTCGATGTTCTTCTCTTCGATCAGTGGCCCCCATTTGGCCATGGTCTGATCGTTGTAGAAGTCGATGTAATATTGCATCGCCTCATCCACAGAGCTGTCGAGCGCGGCGCGCTCTTCATCCGTCAGGCTGTCATAGGCATCGATATTGACCACCACCGGGCAGTTCACAGCCCCCGGGTTGAGGTTGGTGGTCCACCAGGTGGCAATCTCGGCGGTGCCAAAGGACATATGCGCGTGCGGCGCAAAGGCGGCGGCGCGGATCACGCCGCTGTCCATCGCCTGGCGCACCTCGGTGGCGGACATCGAGGTCGGCACGGCGCCGGAGGCCGCCATGGCCGCGCCGATGCCGCCCGTGGCGCGCACGGTCAGGCCCTTGAAGTCGTCAATGGTTTTCGGCGCATCGCCGACACCGGCGAGGTTGTATTGCGGCAAGGGCGTCGGCATCAGCAGCTTGGCGTTCCAGCGCGCCAGATCCTTGACCGTGGCCGGATGGTTGTAGACCGCCATGGCGACGTCACGCTCGAGCTCGAGACTGTCGATCCCCAGAAACGGCAGTTCCAGCACGGTGATCGACGGGTTCTTGTCCGGGTGATAGCCGGCGCAGAATTGTGCCATCTCGAAAGCGCCGATGGAAATCCCGTCGAGATTCTCGGTGTTCTTCGACAAGCCGCCATAGGAAATGTTCATGGTGAACTCGCCATTGGTCTTTTCCGAAACCAGTTCCGCGAGTTTCTCGACATTCTCGGTGAAGGCGCGGCGCTTGCCCCAGAGCGAGACATTCCATTCGGTTGCCATCGCTTCGGTTGCAAACCCCACGCAAAGCGCGGCCATGGCCGCACGGCCCAAAATCTTGTTCATGATGTCCTCCCAAGACATGTTTTGATCTGTCCGGGGGAAGTATGACCGGCGGTCTGGCCCCTGCCTATGAAGGAAATCGCGCGCGTTCGGGGTCTGGCCCTGCGGATTTCCGCAGGGCTGCGAGGAGGCGACAACGGCGCGTGCTTACAACAGGGCATCCTTGTTGAGGCCCAGCTTGACGATCTTCTCGTTGAGCGTCCGGCGCCCGATGCCGAGCGCCTCGGCCACCGCATCCATGCGCCCCTCATGCGCCCGAAGCGCCCGTCCGATCACTTCGCGCTCGAAAACCGCCACCGCCTCGCGCAGCGTGTCCGGCACGTCGTCGAGGTGATCGGCGCGCAGGGCGGCGGCGACCGAAGCCTGCCCCCGCCGCATCCTCAGCACGAAACGTTCCGCGACATTGCGCAGCTCGCGGACATTGCCGGGCCAGCCATGGCTCATCAGCGCCGCGAGATCCTCGGCAGAGGGTTCCGGCACCTCGAGTTCATAGATCCGGGCAAATTCGCCGCAGAAATGGGTGAACAGCAACAGGATGTCATCGCGCCGCTCGCGCAGGGTCGGCAGGCTCAGGCTCATCGTGTTCAGACGATGCAGGAAATCGAGCCGGAGCTGACCGGCCTCCACGGCGGCCTCCGGGTCTTCGTTGGTGGCCGAGATCACCCGAAACGCCAGCCTGCGCGGGCGACTGCTGCCGACCGGGGTGATCTCGCGCTGTTCCAGCACCCGCAACAGCATCGCCTGCACCGGCAAGGGACAGGCACAGACCTCATCGAGAAACAGCGTGCCACCATCGGCGGCGGCCAGTTTGCCCTGTGGTCCGCCCTCGGCGCCGAACATCTCGCGCTCGAACCCCTCGGGGGTGAGCGTTGCACAGTTGAACGCCACGAAAGGCCCCTCGGCATGCGGACCGAGATCGTGAAGGGCCCGGGCCAGCACATCCTTGCCGGTGCCGGTTTCGCCGACCAGAAGCACCGAGGCCGGGCTTTCCGAGAGGCTCAGCACCTCTTCGCGCACCGCCCGTGCTGCCGCGCTTTGCCCGAGAAACAGCTTGTCGAGCCCCGAGAGATCGCGCAGCCGGGCCTTCAGCCGCTCGGTGCGCTGATGCAACCGGTGCTGCGCCCCGGCATGCGACAGGATGGTCAGGAGGCGGCGCGGCTCATAGGGTTTCTCGACAAAGGAATAGGCGCCGTCCTGCATCGCCTGTACCGCCGTGGCGATGTCGCCATGGGCGGAGATCAGCACCAGAGGCGGCGCCTCCGGGGGCAGGGTGGCCAGAAGCTCCAGCCCCGACATGCCCGGCATGCGCACATCCGAGAGGATCACGTCCGGCACCATCTCCGGCAATTTCTCCGCCACCTGATCGGCGCGCGACAGGGCTTCGGCCTCGTGGCCCGCCGCTTCGAGCAGATCGACCAGAGAGCTGCGCATCGCCTTGTCGTCATCGACCACCAGAATGCGCAAAGCGGCCTCATTCATGGCTCGTCCTCCCCTGTTGTCGCCGCCAGCGGCAATTCCACCCGGAACACCGCGCCCGAGCCGGGCGCATCGGTATCCGTGCCGCCATTGCGGGCCTCGATCCGCCCGCCGTGCTCGCGCACAATACTGGCGGAAATCGCCAGGCCAAGCCCCATGCCCTGTCCCGAGGCGCGACGGGTGACAAAAGGTTCCTGCAACTCGTCGAGTGTCGCCGCACCGAGCCCGTGGCCGGTATCGCGCAGCTCGAACCAGCCGATGTCCTCGCCCTGCGCGTTGCGCGCGGTGCCCACCGCGATGTCGAGCCGGGGATCGATCTCGTCTTCCATGGCGTCCACCGCATTGCGCAGAAGATTGGTCATCACCTGTTCGATGCGGAGTTTCGAGCCTTTGACCACGGCAGGGGGGAGCGCGCGGGCGCGCGACAGGGCCACCCCCGACAGCTCAAGGTTGGGCGAGACCAGCGCCAGCGCCTCATCCATCGCCAGATCGAGGTCGACGGGTTCCAACCCGCGCTGGCCGGGGCGGGCGAAGAAGCGCAATTGCCGGGTGATGCCCTCCATCCGCTCGGTCAGCCCCGAGAGCCGCGCCAGCAGCGAGGGGTCGGACCGACCGCCGATCTCGGCCGCGGCAATGTGATTTTTCAACGCGGCGATCGGCTGACCCAGCTCATGGGTCACCGAGGCCGACAGCTCTCCCAGCGCGGCCAGACGCGAGGCCTGTTCGAGCTCCTTCTGTGTGCGCTGCAGACGCCGCTCGGCGGCACGGCGCTCTTCGATTTCCACGGCCAGCCGGTCATTGGCCTCGCGCAATTCCGCCTCCTCCGCCTCGGAACGTCTGAGCGCCGCGCCGATCCGTTCGGTGCGCCGGACCTGAAACAGGATGAACACGCCGGCGGCCAGCCCGAGCGCCAGCGCGGTGACCAGCCAGCTCAGGGTGATGACCCGCTCGCGACCGGCAAAGTAATGCAGGCTCCAGCCATGCGGCAGATCGGTGCTGCTCAGATGGATCACCTCTTCGCCATTGATCCGGGCGGCGCCATTGTCCCGCGACTGCCAATCCAGCGGGCGCAGCTCGGCGCCGCTGAATTGCCGGTCGCGGTCGATGCGCTCGCGTTCCCCCTGGTTCAGGGGCCGTAAGAGCCGATAGCGCCAGCTTTCATCCGAGGCCAGCAACACCACGCCCTCGCCATTGGCCAGAAGCACCTGTTCACCGCCATCGCGCCAGGCCGCTTCGAGCGCGGTGAGGTCGAGCTTGATGGCGATCACGCCGGTGAGCGCCCCGGTGCCGTCGCGGACCGGCTCGGAAATGAAATACCCCGGCAGACCGGTGGTCGAGCCGATGCCGTAAAACCGTCCCTCACGCCCCTCGATCGCATCGCGCACATAGGGGCGGAAGGCGTAATTGTGGCCGATGAAGCTCAGCGCAGTCCCGGCGTTCGAGGCCGAGATGGTCTCGCCATCCGGGGCCATGAGGTAGATCGCGTCCACGCCCGAGCGGTTTGCGAAATCGCGTAACCGGGCATTGAGCACATCCCGATCTCCGCCGCTTGCCGTGTTCTGCACATAGGGATCATGGGCCAGCACATAAGGCAGGTGGGAAAACCGCTCCAGTTCCGAGGTGACGGTCGAGCGGTAGAGCGACAAACGGCCCGTCGCCTTGGCGATCTCCTGGGCGGTGAAATAGAGCGCCGAGATCTGAAACAGCAGGACAAGCGCAATCAGACCGCCGAACAATGCGAAAAACCAATGGCGCCGTTTCATTCTGCCTCCCCTCACCTCGCCCGCACTATGTTGCGGCAGGGGCACGAAGACCAGACCAAATGAGGCCAGAACAAATGAGGCCTGGGGGCCGGCGAGGGGAACGCGCCCCGTCCCATGGGGCGGCATTTCCTGTCTCGGGCCGGGGCGTTTCAGTCGAGAAAGGCCTTTTCGACCACATATTCCGCCGGCGCGGCATTGGAGCCTTCGCGCAGACCAGCGTCCTCACAGATCGCCATGATGTCCTTGTTCAGAGCGAGATTGCCGCAGACCATGACGCGGTCGTTCTCCGGGGTCCAGGCGGGCAGGCCGAGATGGCGGAATACCCGGCCGTCGCGCAGGTGATCGCTGATCCGGCCCTCGATCGCCGAGGGCTCGCGCGTGGTGGTCGGGTAATAGTGCAATTTTCCGGCGACCAATTCGCCGATCAACGGATCTTCGGGCAGGGCTTCGACCAGTCTGCGGCCATAGCTCAACTCGCTGCCCGTGCGACAGGTATGGGCCAGCACGACGCTGTCGAACCGCTCCCAGGTCTCCGGGTCGCGCAGGATCGACGCGAAAGGCGCAACCCCCGTGCCGGTGCAAATCAGCCAGAGCCGTTTGCCGGGGAGGAGCGCATCATGCACCAGCGTGCCCACCGGTTTCGGACGCAGGATCACCTCGTCGCCTGGCGCGATCTTTTGCAGCCTCGAGGTCAGTGGCCCGTCGGCCACCTTGATCGAATAGAATTCGAGCTCCTCATCCCAGGAGGGCGAGGCAATTGAATAGGCGCGCATGATCGGCCGGCCATTGTCGCCCGGCAGCCCGATCATCACGAATTCGCCGGAGCGGAACCGAAGGCTCTGCGGCCGGGTCAGGCGAAAGGAAAACAGCGTGTCGGTCCAATGGGTGACATCGGTCACGGTCTGGGTGTCAGGCGCGCGTGCGGCGGCGACTGTTGTCATGGTTCTCTCCTGAATCGGGTCTTCAGCGGGGTGTCCGCTGCGCCTTGGCGGCGGCGAGGAAGGGCCGGGCCCAGGCCTCATCCGGTGTGACGTCGGAATTCTCGGCGGCAAGCTCGGCGAGGATCTTGCGATATTCCACCGTCATCCGGTCGGCGCGGGTGTGCATCTCGGTCTGGATGTCGAGCGGGAATTCCGGCCGGACCCCGGCGAGAAGCTCCTTGTCCTCGGCCTGAATGCGCCGGTCGAGATCGATGATGCCCGCGACCTTCTCGGCATCGGGAGCGTCGTTGCGGGCGATGAACTGGCAAAACAGCGTATGGCTGTCATCGACGGGCGTCGCGGTCTTGTAGAGCACATGCCTGAGCCCGTTCTCATATTCCATCACGTCCTTGTACATGAAGGGCTGCACCAGTTTCGAATTGGTCACCCGGATCGTGTACTCGCCGGTCAGCCCGGTGTTCTTGCGCAGCGCCTCGGTGACCCGGGCGCGATAGCTGATCCGGGCCGAGAGATCATGGCCGTCGCGCTGAATCTCGAAGCTTTCGAATTGCGAGGCGTTGCTGTCGCCGATCGTGTTGCGGTGGGTCCAGGCGACATGGGAAATGTCGAGCGCATTGTCGATCACCCGCGGCGCTGAGGTGTCCCAGAGCTCCATCATCTCGTGAATGAGGGTAAAGCCGCCCTCTTCCAGCTCGGGCAGGATCGGGATGTCCTCGCGCGGCATGCCGACACAGAGCCAGATCAGCCCGTATTTCTCCTCGACCAGCATCGGCAGGGTGCGGGCGCGCGGCGGGATCGGCTTGTCCGGGTCGTTCTGCGGGATACGGGTGCAGGCGCCCGACCCGTCGAAAGCCCAGCCATGATATGGGCAAACGATATTGCCGTCCTCGACCCAGCCCTGCGACAGCCGCGCGGCGCGATGCGGGCATTCGTCGACGGCACAGGCCATCTTGCCATCCGCGGCCCGCCAGATCACGTAATTGTCGCTCAACAGCCGCACCGCTTTCGGCGCATCGGTCAGCTCAGTGCTATAGGCGACCGGATACCAGTAATCGCGCAGGGCGGGAATTTCGCTGACATACATTGTCGTGTCCTTTCTCTGTTTCGGGCCGCTTTGGCTTAGGCTTACGCCCGGCGGAAGGGTTTGCCCACATCGGCGGGGCCGGAGGCGCGACCGACGAAGGTCGCCAGCGCCACCAGTGCCAGAACATAGGGCAGGGCAAACAGCAGATCATGCGGCAGATCGTCGGTGAAGATCTGCGCCCGCAGCGCCACCGCATCGGCGAGGCCGAAGCCGAGACAGACCAAGAAGGCCGGTCCGACCCGCCATTTGCCAAAGACCATGGCGGCGAGCGCCAGAAAGCCGCGCCCCTGGGTCATCGAGGCTTGAAACAGGTCGAGCGTCACGATCGACAGGTAGGCCCCGCCAAGCGCCGCCAGCACACCCGAGAGCGTGACCGCAATGAAACGCACCCGGGTGACGTCGATCCCGGCGGCATCGGCGGCCACGGCGCTTTCACCACAGGCCCTGAGGCGTAGCCCCATGTCGGTGCGCATCAACACCCACCAGACCAGAAAGACGAGGCCGAAGGCGATAATGTCGATCAGTGAAAACTCCGCCAGAAGCGGCCCGATCAGGGGCAGGTCGCCCACGAGCGGCAAGGGTGGCGTCGGCACTTTCGGTACGCTTGGCGTGGTGCCGTCGATGCCCCAGATGATCGGTACGAGGGCGGCGGTGAGACCGGCACCGATCAGGTTGATTGCGGTCGAGCCGATCACCTGATCGCCGCGCAAAGAGACGGACATCACGGCCAGAAGCCCGCCGGCAAGCGCGCCGGTGGACATGGCGCCTGCGAGTCCGAGCCACGGGTTCCCGGTCAGGTAGGAAAAGGCCACGCCGCCAAAGGCCCCGCCGAGCATCATGCCTTCAAGGCCGATGTTGACCACGCCGCTGCGTTCGCACAGCAGCCCGCCGAGCATCGGCAGGATCACCGGGATCGACAGGTGCAGCATCGAGGCGAACAGCGACAGGGTGATGAAGTCGCTCATGCGGGATCTCCCGAAGTGATGTTGCGGTCCCGGCGTTGGGCCGTTTTCTGGCGCAGTCGGGCCCAGAGGTGCAGAATGGCGGGCTGGATGGCGACGAAAGCCACCACGAGGCCGGAGACCACACCGACCATTTCGCGGCTGATGCCTGCGACGGCCTGCATCTGCACCGCGCCGGAATCGAGCATGGCAAAGAAAAAGGCGGAAATGATCATGGCGATGGGCGAGAGCGCGGCCAGAAGTGCGACCGCGATGGCATCATAGCCGTAACCGGCGGAGAAAGCGTCGAAAAACCGGCCGTACACGCCCAAGACCTGCACCGCCCCGGCCAGACCGCCAAGCCCGCCGGAGATCAGCAGCGTGGCGATGGTGATGCGCGGCACCGAGACGCCGGAGGCGCGCGCCGCCCCGGGGTTGGCGCCCAAAAGCCGGATGCGGAACCCCAAAGGCGTGCGATAGAGCAGCCACCAGATGCCGATCACGGTCAACAGCGCGATGATCAGGCCGAAATGCAGACGCGTGCCGTCCCAGATCATCGACAGCCGGGCCTCGCGCGGGATCTTTTCCGTCGCCGAGGGCTGGGTGGCGGAAACGAAGGGGCCAGCGGGCGAGACGGCGTAGAGTGCGACGCTGATGGCGATGAAATTGATCATGATCGTGGTCACCACCTCATGCACGCCGCGATAGGCTTTCAACAGCGCCGGAATGAGCGCGGCAAAGGCGCCGCCGGCGATGCCCCCCAGAAGGCAGAGCGCGGTGAGAACCAGCGGGGGCGCGTTGACCTCCGCCCCGATCACGCCGGCAACCAGCCCGCCGAAAATCAACTGGCCTTCAACGCCGATGTTGAACAGGCCGCCATGAAACGAAATCGCCACGGCAAGCCCGGCGATCAGCAGCGGGATCATCTGCACCAGCGTTTCCGCGACGGCAAATTTCGACCCGAGCGCGCCGTTGAAGAAGGCTTCGGCCGTCACCGCGAGATTGGCGCCGGACAAGAGGATAAAGGGCAGGGCGCAAAGCATTGCCGCGCCGAGGGTGAGCACGAAAATCAGCGCCCGCCCGCCGAATGTGCGGGCCCGATCGCGGGTCAGGGCCAGATAGGCCCCCGGCGCGCGTGGTGCGTGGCTCCGGGCTTCCATCGCTTCGGCCATGTCGGGGGCGAGGCGGGCTGTGCCGGTGCCGGGCAGGTCGGGACGTTTGGCTCTCATGAGGCGGCTTCCAGTGTTTGTGGGTCTGTTTCTTCGGGCTTTGTCGCGACGTGCTCCACCGCACCGGACATCCAGCGACCGATCTGGTCGATGTCGAAATCTGCGCTCTGCATCGTGCCGACGATCCGGCCTTTGCGCAAAACCACGAGCCGGTCGGCGATGGCGAAGACCTCATTGAGATCGAGACTCAAAAGCAGCACGGCATTGCCTTCGGCGCGCAGGCGCAAAAGCGCGTCCTGCACCGCGACGGTGGAGCCGATGTCGAGTCCGCGGGTCGGCTGGGCGGCGATCATCAGCCGCGGTGCCCGCGCCAGCTCGCGCCCGACCACGAGTTTCTGCTGGTTGCCGCCCGACAGCGACGCCATCGGCAGATCGGGCGAGGGGGTGCGGACCTTGTGCTGTTCGATCAGCACTTCGGTGAAGATCCGGCGTTGCTTCTGCGACAGGCTCAGGGGCGAGCCGCTGAACGGTGCGCCATCGACAAACCCGATCGATGCATTGTCGATCAGCGACATGGTATCGGCCACACCCGTGGCGTGGCGGTCTTCGGAAATATGCGCCAGCCCGGCATCGAGACGGCGCTGGGTCGGCCAGTCGACCACATTGTGATTGTCGATGCCGATCATGCCGTCGCGCGCCTTGCGCAGCCCCATCAAAAGCTCCACGAGTTCGCTCTGGCCATTGCCCTCGACGCCAACGACGGCGACGATCTCGCCACCGTGGACCTTGAGATCGATCGGGCCGAGACGGGTGCCGTCGGTCAGGCCCCGGATGTCAAGAATGACCGGCCCCTCGAGAGGCGCACGCTCCGGCAGCTCCGGCTTGTCACGGCCGATCATCATATTGACCAGCGCCGCCTCGATCGGTTGTCGCACCGCGGGCTCATCGAGCGCTTGGCCGGCCAGTTCCGCCTCGCCCACCACCGCGCCGTCGCGCAACACGGTCACCCGGTCGCACAGATGCATGATCTCTGGCATCTTGTGGCTGATCAGCACAATCGTCGTGCCTTCGGAGCGCAGGCGATGCAGCACGGCGTAAAGCTCGTCGGCCTCGGGCGGCGACAGTGCCGCGGTCGGCTCATCGAGCACCAGCGTGCGTGCACCGCCCCAGAGCGCCTTGAGAATTTCCACTTTCTGGCGGGCGCCGACCGAGAGGGTCGCGACCTTCGCCAGAGGATCGATGCCAAAACCGAAACGATCCGACAGTTCCTGTGCCCGCTCGGCAGCCGCTTTCAGGTCGAGCTTGCGGGTCAGGCGCGAGAGCACTGAACCGCGGGCCCGGCCCATGATCAGGTTTTCCACGACGCTGAAGGCCGGGATCAGGCTGAAATGCTGCTGCACCATGCCGATGCCGGCAGAGAGCGCCTCGGCCGAGGAGCGAAAGGCGACGGGGGTGCCGTCGATCTCGACGCGGCCTTCATCGGCATGGATCATGCCGAAGAGGATTTTCATCAGGGTCGATTTGCCAGCACCGTTCTCGCCCAGAAGCCCGTGGATCGATCCGGGCGCAACGCTCAGGTCGATGGCGCGGTTGGCGTGTACCGCGCCAAACCGCTTGTCGATGCCTGTCAGCCGGATGGCCGCGGCCTTATGAACGCTTGGGGCGCTCACAGCTCACCCGGGGCAAAGGCATCAAGCGCCTCGTAAGTGTCCGGCGGCGTCAGTTCGCCGGCGATGATCTTGGCCTTGGCGGCCTCGACCTTGGCGAGAACCTCGGCGGGGAGCGTGTCGATATTGTCGGCACAGAGCCCCACGGCACCTTCGGCAAGGCCGAGGCTCTGCGGACCGCCTTCGAAAGTCTCGTCATGCACCGCCTTGTTCTCGTAGAACACCGCGCCGGCCACATCCTTGACCGCCGAGGTCAGGAAATTGTCGGGGGCGAGGTGGCCCTTGCAGGTGTCGGCGGCGATCACCCAATGATCCGCGCCGGCTTCGGTGATCGCATCGTAGATCCCGCGCCCGCCGCCGCCGGCGACATCCATGATCACATCGACATCGCTGTCGAACATGCCCTCGGCCAGAACCTTGGCCTTGGCCGGATCGCGGAAGGAGCCGACGAAAGCATGCGAGATCTTGATCTCCGGGTCGACGGTGGCAATGCCCGCCTTGTAGCCGGCGAGGAAGCGCACGACCGGCGGGGTTTCCATGCCGCCGACAAAGCCGATATGGCCGGTTTTCGAAGTCATCGCGGCGACGACACCGGCGAGAAACGCCGCTTCCTGTTCGCGGAAGGTGACGCTTGCGACGTTTTCGAGTGGTTTGCCGTCGTCATCGACCGACACCGCGTCGATCAGGGTGAAATGCGCCTCGGGCTTCATCATCGCCACTTCGGTCAGCGCGTCATTCAAGAGCGAGCCGACGCCCACCACCATGGTGGAGCCGCCCGCGACCGCCTGCAACAGGTTGGGCACGAATTGCGACTGGTCGGTGGACTGGATCACCTGGGCACGACCGCCAAAGGCTTCGACCGAGCGATCAAGCCCGAGTTTCGCCAGATCGTTGAAGCCGTGATCGCCGAGCCCGTTCTGGTCGGTGATCATGGTCCAGACCGCATCGTCCTGCGCGGTGGCCGCCATCGGCAGGAGGCTCCCCACGACAGCGGTGGCGAGCGAGAAGAGCAGGGCGCGTCGGCCCTTTGAAGTCAAAAGCGGGGAAGTCAGGAGATCAGTGCGTTCGGTCATGTGAGGCTCCATTGGTTGCGTGTAGAGAGTGAAAATTCAAGCGTTTGGTGCGTTATCCTCCGGCCCATCCGGTCAGGGCCTCGAGTTTCGAACCGGTGCGCGGCTCATCGGCGCGGCTCAGTGCGATCTCGACCGCTTCTTCGGGTGTGGCGGCGAAACTGACGGGCAGGACGCGGCGCTCATCGAGATAGCAGCCGTCATAGAGCGTCTCGCGCAGCCGGTCGGACCAGCCGCCACAGCCCTCGAGCGCCACCACCGGCACACCGGCGTCATAGGCGACGGTCAGCTCGTTCAACGTGCCGACCCCGCCGCCGAGCATGATCAGACTGTGACAGCAGCGCGCGGTGAGGATGTTGCGGATCGTGCCCATGCCGGTCGGGAACACCAGATCGCAATAGCCATTGGCCTTGTCGGCATCGCCATAGGGCAGGAAGCCGACGGTCAACCCGCCGGCGGTCTTTGCGCCGCGGCTCGAGGCTTCCATCACCCCGCCGGTGCCGCCGGTCACCAGCGCCGCGCCGGCCTTGGCCACCGCCTTGCCCACGGCTTCCGCAGCCTCGAGCAGGTTTGCGGGAAGGGTCTCGCCGGGGCGGCTTGAGCGGCCGATCAGGCCTATCGTTGTCATACGTGTCATGCGTGCAGATCCTTGGCGTGGTGAGCCGTGTCGAAACCGATTTTCTCCGTCCCCGGTTCCAAAGCGAGGAACTCCGAGGGCAGGGATTTGACCTGCGACCGGATGGCCTGCATCCGGGCCGTGACCTCGGCGCGTTCGACCTCAAGGAGATCGAGCGGGTTGGCGGTTTCCAATGCGAATGAGGCAGAGGCCGATCCCATGGCTGCCGCGTCGATCATGCTGGCGCCCGCGGCGCGCGCGACGAGAAAGCCGCCGCAAAACGCGTCGCCGGCCCCGGTCGGATCGATCGGTTCGGCTGGAAAGGCGGGCAGGTGCAGCAGGCTGTGATCCTCGAGAAGATAGACCCCGTCGGCTCCGGCCTTGAGGATCAGTGCACCGGCACCGTGGTGGCGCAGCGCCAGCAGCGCCTGTGTCACATCAAGCGTTGGGGCGAAGACATCGAAATCCGAGGTCGAGGGCAGAAAGACATCGATCATCGTCAGGGTCTGTTGCAGCCGCTCGAACGGCGCCGCAATCAGTTCCTGACGCGTCGGGCAATCGGCATGGATCATGCCGGCAGCACGCGACAGGGTGTCGACGAGGGCGCGATGGCGCGCCAGCGGCAAAAGCGGCAGGTGCCAATGGTTCACCTCGCCGAGCCAGGAGGCGGGAATGTCGTCGGGCGTGGGTGCACCTTCGACCAGGGTTTCCGGCTTCTGGGTGGTGTCGACGAATTCGGCGCGAATGTGAGGCGGCATCTGGGCGAGCAGCGCCTCAGGCACCGGCTGAATGCGTTCGCCATTGGGGCGATGCACATAGCTCACGCGGACCGGATGCGTGCGGGGCAGGCGGATCAGCGTGTCGAGGTCGAAACCGGCGGTGCGCAGGCGGTCGAGCACATGGGCCGGGTAATCCGTGCCGACACGGGCAATGATACGGGGGATCTGACCCGCGAGATAGGCCCCGATGGAGGACCAGAGAGCATTGCCACCCGGTTTTGCGGGCAGGGTCTCTCCATCGGGGGTGACCACGCTGTCGATACTGAAGGAACCGACAATCGCGATCGGTGCGGCGTTTGCAGGGGGGGAGGCCTCTCCGTCGCGGCGGGTCATAACTGGGATGCTTTATCTGGTCGGGTCATGGGAAAATTCTTACGTGTTGTGTTTCATTGTTCAACAATGGATTGTTTGTGGTCTGTCGAAACCTTGGTCGATCCGCGCGACGCATATTTTTTGGGCTTATTTCGTCGCGCGGAGCGCTGTTCGCTCGTTTTGGGGGCGTTTGCCGTTCGGGGACAGGGCGACTCAGCGACGCCGCATGGCTTTGCTGAGGCCTTCCGCCGTCCAGCCGGCGTTGCGCGGGTCGACATTGCGGCCCGGTGCGACAATCTCGTCGATTGCGTCCAGCAGCTCGGCGCTGAGGCTGATCTCCGCCGCCGAGAGCAGCGCGTCAAGCTGGTCTTCCGTGCGCGGCCCGATCAGGGTGCTGGTCACCGCCGGGTGTGCCCCGGTCCAGGCGAGGCTCATCTGCATGAGGCTCATCCCGGCCGCTTCGGCCAGAGGGGCGAGCTGCTCGACGAGGGTGAGTTTCGCCTCGTCGTCGGCGCGCACGAACGGGTTGCCGCTGGCGGCGCGGGAACCCTCCGGCGCTTCGATGTTGCGGCGATATTTGCCGGTCAGCCAGCCGCCGTTCAGGGGGCTCCAGACCAGGGCGCCCATGCCGTAGCGCTGGCAGGTTGGCAGGACCTCTGCCTCGATTCCTCTGACCAATATGGAATATGGCGCCTGTTCTGAGACAAATCCGGTCAGGTTTTCGCGCTCCGCCGCCCATTGTGCCCGGATCAGCATCTCGGCTGGAAAGGTCGAGCTGCCGATCTGGCGCACCTTGCCGGCTTTGATCAGATCCTCGAAGGCGCGCAGGGTTTCCTCCAGCGGCGTTTTCAGGTCGGGGCGGTGCTGTTGATAGAGGTCGATGTAATCCGTGCCCAGGCGGCGCAGCGAGTCCTCGACGGCCTCGGTGATCCAGGCCCGTCCGCCGCCGGATTTTTGCGGATCGCCATGCATTGGCAACCCGATCTTGGTGGCAAGGACCACCTCGTCGCGCCGGGATTTGAGCGCCTTGCCCAGAACGGTCTCGATCGCGCCATTGTCATAAATATCCGCCGTGTCGATCAGGTTGATCCCGGCGTCGAGCGCCTTGTGGGTGAGGTGAATGGCCTCGCTCTCGGAGTTCGAGGTCAAAAGCGACATGGTGCCGAGGCCGAAATGGGAGAGCGAAAGCCCGGAGCGCCCGAGGGTGTTCATTTGCATATGCATGATCCTGATGGTGAGGTTTTGCCTCAGTCATGCATCTTTTCATTCATTGTTCAACAATGAAATATGAAAGCATATGTCGTCCAGTGTCGTGCTTCGGATTGTGCCGAAAGCAATCAGTGGCTAAAATGGTGCGGTCACCTCCGGGATCGCAGAGGATTGAGTGAATGGATGATCAAGAGTTGAAGTTTCAACGCGTCAAGGACCGCCGGGCGCTCTCGGTGCAGGTCTATGATCAGCTTGTCGAAGTTCTGCGCAAGAATGCGGTGCCGGGGGCGGTGATCCCGCCCGAGGTGCGGCTGGCGCAGGATCTCGGGGTCAGCCGGACGGTTTTGCGAGAGGCTCTGCGGCTTCTGGAAGAAGACGGGGTGATCGAGCGCGCCGCCGATCCGCGTCGGCGTCAGCTGGCGGCGCCCGGCAAGCGTCCCCCAGCCTTCAGCGCGCCTCTGGAAGAGATCGTGACCGGGGCCGGAGAGCTAAAGGCAAAGGTGATGCGCCACGGCGCGCTGAGTACGACGAACTGGAGCCGCTCGCTTTTGAACCTGCCGCAGAGCGAGACGGAGCTTTTGTCGCGCGAGACACTGTTTCAACGCGGCGATATTCCGGTGGTCTCGGCGCTCGAGGTCGTGCCGTTCGAGGCGCTCAAGGAAGCCCGCCCATTGGATGACGGGGTCATGTCGGGCAGCCTGCTTAACGATCTGGGGCCGAAATTCCGTTCGAAATGCGTGGCGACCCTGTGGCGCCTCTCGGATGCCAGCACCGGTGGCCGTCCGCGCAGCGGCTTTGCCGATGTCGCTCCGGATGTGCCTCTGGTCTCGCTGACCACCGTCCTGTCGCGCAACGGTCGGCCGGTGTTCCTCGCGAAATATCTGCTGCGGCTGGATCTCGTGTCGCTCAATGTCGGGGCTGCCGGCGCGGAACCCGGTGCGGAGTGACGGGACGCGCGACCGATAGGCCTTCTCGAGGGTTTCCTTCGGACCTGATCCGGTTTGTGAGAGTCAAGGGTGTGGAGGCAGGGGCGCCAGCTTTTGGAGCATGCCGGGCGCTCAGAGATCGATGCCTCCGGATCTGGCAGCCCTCAGGGTCAATGTCGCGATGATGTTCTCCGAGCGCTTGCGCATCAATGTGCAGTACCGAGGCACAGTATCACTGACACTCAGTATCTATGTGCCTACGCCTTTACCGAAACTGACGGGCGGGCGCGCCGGGGTTTGACATTCTCGAAGCGTTCAAGTGCTCAGCCTCGAGGGCAATGTCGCGAAAGCCTCGACCGCCTTCAACACGACCGGCGTGCATCTTAGGGTGCTTGCTGCCTCGGTTGGCGCTTTCAGGGCGGTGAAGGCGGCAAGCAACACCCGGACCGCCGTGGCGCTGGAGCAGACACAGGTCCGTCCCGGCGGACCGCTGGCCCGCAATCACCCCGGCCTCCGTGGTCAAGAGTGTGGTGCCCTGCAAACCAGTAACACAAATCCGGTGACATAGGATATGTACGGGGCCTCGTCGAATTCCTGTCGCTGCGCGTTGTCTTTGCCTTGTCTGGCTGTGGCTTTTCTGGCTGTTGCGCTGTCTTTTTGGGATATTTTTGATCTTCGCGGGGGTTCTTTTTGGCGATTTGTCTGTCTTGGGGTGCGGAATCGCGATTTCGAGTCGGGTTTTGGCGCGGTGATTCACGCTCTTTCCCTGCGATTTTGGAATTTTTGTCGGTGTTTGCGCAGAAAGTTTTGTCGTGAATGCCCATAAAATAAGGGGTTTTGGAAAAAACTTTGGTGGTCTGGTATGTTTTTTGAAAAAACCGCTTGCGGGTCTGTG